>JBMOQN010000028.1:0-106232 GCA_049322835.1 Pseudomonadota bacterium
GCGATGTTGGGAGCGCCGAGGAGCGCAGTGGAGCGGGGGCAGTCCATGGCGCAGCCATGGACCGAGCGAGGAGGATTTATGCAGCCGGGCGCGAAGGCGGCCGGCTGCGAAGCCACCGCAGCCGCCCCGCGGAATGAGCACCGCAGGGCACCCTCGGCCGCAGGCCGAGGGCGCGGACACCTGAGCCCCGGCGGGCACCGGCACCCCGCCTGCGCCAACGCCAACATCAATGTGTCCTCGTCACCTTGGCCAGGTGCCGCGGCTGATCCGGGTCCATCCCCCGCGCAACTGCCAGCGCCTCGACCATCGGATAGAAGCTCTGGATCGCCGCGATCGGGTCCAGGTCTTCGTGGGCGGTGGTGGCCAGCGGCAGCTCGGCCCCCGGCGTTCCGACCGGCGCGGCGAGCAGCACGCGGGCACCCCGCTCGCGCATCTCGGCCGCCAGCGCGATCAGCCCCGCCTGGGCCGGCCCGCGCGGCGCGAAAACCAGCAGTGGGTAGCCCTCTTCCACCAGCGCCATCGGGCCGTGCTTCACCTCGGCGCCCGAGAAGGCCTCGGCCTGGATGCCGCAGGTCTCCTTGAACTTCAGGGCCGCCTCCATCGCGATCGCCAGGCCGGTGCCGCGGCCGATCACGAACAGGCGGTTCACGTCGCGCAGCGCGTCGATGGCGGCATGCCAGTGGCAGTCCAGGGCCTGGGCCATGGCGACCGGCAGCGCATGGAGCGCCCGCTCCAGCTCGGCGTCTTCGCGCCAGCCAGCCACCAGCCGCGCGCCGGCCACCAGCTGCGCGATGTAGCTCTTGGTCGCGGCCACGCTCTTCTCGGGGCCGGCATGCAGCGGCAGCACCCATTCGGCAGCCTGCGCCAGCGGCGAGTCGGTGTGGTTCACCACCGCCACCGTGCGCGCGCCGCCGGCGCGGAAGAAGCGTGTCGGCGACACCAGGTCCGGGCTCTGGCCGGACTGCGAGAACGCCAGCGACACCAGCCCTTCGCACTGCATCTGCGCCTGGTACAGCGTGACCAGCGACATCGGCAGCGAGGTGACCAGCCGGCCCAGCCGCGCCATCACCAGGTAGGCCATGTAGTGCGCGGCGTGGTCGGAACTGCCGCGCGCCACGGTCAGCACGCCCTGGGGTGGCGCTTGGCGCAGCGCTGCGGACAGCGCGGCATAGGTGTCGGCGTCGGCCGCCAGCTGGCGGGCCACGGCCTGGGGCGCCTCGCGGCTTTCCTCAAGCATCCGGGAAGTCAAGCGTCTCTCCTTCGATGACCACGCGCTGCAGGTTCAGCGACGGGTCGAACACGACGATGTCGGCGTGGGCACCGGGGGCGAGCCGGCCGTGCTCGGCCAGGCCCAGGTAGTCGGCCGCGTGGGTGGCGGTGCGGGCGGAGGCCTCGGCCAGGCTCAGGCCCAGGCCGACGAAATTGCGCAGTGCCTGGTCCATGGTCAACGCGCTGCCGGCCAGCGTGCCGTCTTCCAGACGTACGCCGCCCAGGCACTTGAACACCTTGTGCCGGCCCAGGCGGTACTCGCCGTCGGGCATGCCGGTGGCGGCGGTGGAGTCGGTCACGCCGTAGAGCTTGGGGATGGACCGCAGCGCCACCTTCAGCGCGCCGGGGTGCACATGCAGCAGGTCGGGGATGATCTCGGCGTACTCGGCATGCGCCAGGGCCGCGCCGGCCATGCCGGGGTCGCGGTGGTGCAGGCCGGTCATCGCGTTGAAGAGGTGCGTGAAGCCCGCGGCACCGGCGCTGAGCGCGGCCACGCCGTCCTCGTAGCAGCCGGCGCTGTGGCCGAGCTGCACGCGCCAGCCCTCGTGCACCAGCTGCGCGATCAACCCGATGTGGCCGGGCAGCTCGGGCGCCACCGTGATCAGGCGGATCGGCGCCAGCGCATGCAGCGCCCGCACCTCGTCCAGCGAGGCCTCTCGCGCATAGTCCGGCTGCGCCCCCAGCTTGCCGGGGTTGATGTACGGGCCTTCGAGGTGCACGCCGAGCACACGCGCGCCGTTGGCCGGGCGCTGGCGGCAGACGGGGCCCAGCGCCTCGAAGGCATGCAGGATGTCTTCGGCCGGCGCGGTCATCGTCGTCGCCAGCATGGCGGTGGTGCCGTGGCGGGCGTGGGCGCGGGCGATGTGGACCGCGGCTTCGCCGGCCTCCATCGTGTCGTGGCCGCCGCCGCCGTGCACGTGCAGGTCGATGAAGCCAGGCAGCACCAGCGGCGCACCGCTCTCGCGGGCTTCTGCCTCGCTCACGGCGCGGCCGTTGATGGCCACGATGCGGCCACCTTCGTGCTGCAACTCGCCGAGCCGCCAGCCGAAGGGCGTGAGCACTGCGCCAGGAATGGAAAGTTTCATGGGGTAGGGAGCAAGGGTTCGCGCTTCATTTCAGCGACGAAACCGTAGTAGTCGCTGCGGCAATAGGACTGCGTCAGTTCCACCGCCTGGCCGGTTTCGAGGTAGCCCACGCGGCTGATGTGCAGCACGGCCTGGCCGGTGGGCACGTTCAGCCGCTGGGCCAGGGTGGCATCGGCGTTGAGCGCGCGCAGGTGCTGCAAGGCTCGCACGGGCGCCTTGCCACTGTGCTCGAGGTGGGCATACAGCGAAGCCTCGACGCTGGCCGGGTCCGGCAGCACCTGCTCGGGCAGCACACTCACCTCGTAGGCCATCACCACTTCGTCGGCCAGGCGCAGCCGCTCCAGCCGCGCCACGCGGGCGCCGGTGGACAGGCCCAGCGTGAGCTGCTCGTCCGGCGAGACGGCCGTGAGTGCGCGCTTGAGCCAGCGGGACGAAGGATGGAAGCCACGCTGCTGCAGCTCTTCCGAGAAGCTGGTCAGGCGCGTCAGCGGCTGCTCCAGCTTGGGGGCGATGTAGTTGCCCGAGCCGCGCTTGCGCACCACCAGGCCCTGGCTCACCAGTTGGTCGATGGCCTTGCGGGCGGTGACCCGCGACAGGCCGAGAGACTCGCTGAGCATGCGCTCCGAAGGAAGCGCCTCGTCGGCCTGGTAGCGCCCGCCGCGGATGGCCTGGGCGATCTTCTGCGCCAGCTGCACATACAGCGGGACGGTGGTGCGCTCGTCGGGCCCGAGGTCGAACTTCAGCTCCTGCGCCAGGCTGCTTTTCATGGCACGGTGCCCTTCATGCGGGCCAGCAGCAGGTGCAGCGCGCCATCGGCCGCGTCGCCCAACGGCTCGGCGCAGCGGGCGCGCAGGCCTTCGGGCAGGCGGGCCTGCAGGCGGCGCGCGATGCTGCCGCTGCAGACCACCGGCAGGCGAGCGGCGGGGTCCAGTGCCAGGGCCAGCTCGGCCAGGGCGGCGGCGGCATCCCGCAGCAGGGCCTCGGCGGCGGGGTCGGCGTCGGCGCTGGCGAACACGGCCGGCGCCAGGCTGGCGTAGGCGGTCTGGTTGGCGCGTGCGCACCAAGCGAGCATCTCGTCGGCATCGCGGCCGGTGAGGGCGGTGACGGCGTCGGTCAGCGGGCCGGCGGTGCGGCGGCCGTCCAGGGCCTGCTGGGCCAGGCGCACGGCCTGCAGGCCCAGCCAGGCGCCGCTGCCCTCGTCACCCACGGGGAAGCCCCAGCCGCCGGCCAGCCGGCGCGTGCCGTCCGGCAACCAGGCTTCGGCGACGCTGCCGGTGCCGGCCAGCAGCACCAGGCCGTGGCGGCCGCCATGGGCGCCGACCAGCGCGGTGAAGCTGTCGGTGTCGAGCACCAGCCGGGCGAAGCCGGGCTGGGTGGTGTGGAACTCGGCCGCCTGGTGCGGCGCGTTGGCGCCGGCCAGCCCGGCGCCGAGCGCGCATTGCGGCCAAGGGGGCGTGGTGATGCCCGCCTGGGAAAAGGCCTGGTGGATGGCCCGCAGGATCTGCTGCCAGGCGCCGGCCACGCCGTGCGAGAGGCTGGACGGGCCGGCTTCACCCTGGCCGAGCGGGTGGTCGGCGGCTGAGGCCGTGGCCGGCCACACCTTGGCCCGGGTGCCGGTGCCGCCGCCGTCGATGCCGATGAGGTAGCTCACGCTCACGAAGCGAGTCCTGCCTGTTTCAATTGGTCTGATACCAGTATAGTACCAGAACGGAGATCTGGTCAACGGAGGTATCGCCCTCTGGTCAGAGGTAGTGCCGATGGAGCGGTGGATTTGTCGTGAGATGGTCTGCATTGGTGGTAATACCAATTAAGGACCATATCGGTCGCCAAGTTGTCAGGTCCGCCAGATGCGTGGCGGCTCGCCGGCCAGCCCCCAGCCGATCGTGCGCCAGCGCTGCCGCACCGCGCGCCAAAGTGCGAAGACGGGCTCGACGCGCTGGGCGAGCACCCGGCACACCACCAGCCGGGGATCGAGCGCGCTGGCGCCGGCGTGCGCGGCCAGCGCGGGGTGCTCGGCGAAGGTCTCGCGGGCGCTTTCCAGCAGCGCTTCACGCAGCGTGCCGTCCATCGGCGAGCCGCTGGCCCACCACAGCGTGGCCAGCACGCCCTGGCCGTCCAGCCCCAGCGGGGACTCGCGCAGCGGGCGGTCGTCGGCCACGATGAGGCCGCGGTCGAGCCAGACACCGGGCCACTCCAGCCGCTGCTCGATGCGGCCGCGCTCGAAGCCCTGGCCGGCGGCGGGCAGGCCGAGGGCGAGCAGGTCCCAGCCCAGCATCTGTGCGCCGGGCGCCAGCACGAAGCGCACCTCGTTGTGCGCCTGGCAGCCGCTGTAGGCGATGGTCTCGAGTGGCAGCCATTCGAGCCGCGCCCCTTCGGCCAGCGAGGCGCACATGCGCTGGTGGGCCGGGGCTTCGGCGCTGCGGTAGAAGCGCGTCGCGCCGGGTGTGGTGACCAGTGCGTGGCTGCCGGCGCCCAGCGCCAGGTCGAGCGCTAGTTGGTCGCCGCCGACGATGCCGCCGGGGGGGTGCACCAGCACGTGGTGGCAGATGTCGGGGCCTTCCGGGTAGAGGCTTTGCAGCACCCGCAGCGGGCCCTCATGTCGATCGTGCGACAGCGTGCGCTCGCCGTCGCGCCAATAGCGCAGCGAAAGCGACCCGCGCCAGCCAGCTTGCGCCGCTGCTGTCATTCGAGTGCCATCGGCAGCGTGTCCACCGCCTGCCGCACCCACTGGCCGCGGGCCATGGTGGTGGCCAGGCCTTCCAGGCGCATGCGGCCCAGCACGCGGCGGCTGGCGCAGAAGGCCAGGCCGCTGCTGTTGCCGAAGGCGAAGTAGGTGCCGGCGTCGCTGCGCCAGTTCAGGCGCAGCGTGGCCCATTGGCCCTGGCGCTGGATGCGGCAGATGTCGCCCACGGCCAGGCCGTCCAGCCAGGCTTCGCAACTGCGCAGCGAGCGCTCGTCGGGGTTGTGGGCATCGAGCGCAATCGGCACGGTGGCCAGGTCGGCGTGGCTGGGCCAGTCAGGGGTGTCGCCGTCGTCGTCGAGCAGGGCTTCAGCGGGGACGGCGGTGTCGGGCACCGGGCGCGGCCACTGGGCCAGGGCGGCGCCCAGGTCCTGGACAAGCCGGGCCACGCGCGCGGGGGCGCCCTGCGGCAAGGCCTTCAGGCCGTCCTCGGCCTCCATGCGCAGGCAGGCCAGCTCGGCCGGCGTGGGCGGCACGCGGCGCCGGTAGCTGCCAGCCTCGATCAGCGATTCGACCAGGCCCAGCACCCGCTGTGTGCCGGGTGCCTCCTCGCCATGCTGCACCACGGCCTGCACCACCACGTCGAGCCAGGGGCCGAGCAGGAACTGCTTCACCTCGGGCAGCACATGCCCATCGCGCAGGCGCGCCACCATCTGCTGGCGCACCAGCGGCTCCAGCGACTGCCGGCGCTCCTCGGCCGCCAGCGCCGGCTCGTTGAGCAGCGCCTGCGGCGCCAGCCCGCTGACGCTGAAGGGCGTGGGGTGGCTGAGCTGCTCGTCGGCCATGTGGCGCGCCTCGTTGTCGATCGCCTTCAGCGCCAGCGCATAGCGCTCGCCGGCCATCGGCTGGGGGCCCGCTTCGAGCTGCGCGATGATGGGCTCCAGCCGCAAGTGCAGCGGCAGTTGCAGGCTGCCGACCGGCACGTCGTTGTCGAGCTGGCCCAGCGCGGCCAGGCGGTCGATCAGGCGCCACAGCGGGTTGTCCATCGAGTCCAGCAGTTGCGGGGTGGCACCCACGCTGCGCGCCACCGGCGCGGCCAGCCGGTTCATCAGCGCCTGCATGCCGGCGCTGAGCCCGGCCTCGGCCGCCACATGCGCGAGCAACGCCGGGATCTGCGCCGTGGCCACGCCCACCGGGGCTGCCGGCTGCGCGGCCTGCGCGTGGGGCGCGAGACGCACCTCGGGCTCGCGGCGGATGGTGTAGCGCGCGGGCTCCAGCCCCCAGCCGGCCAGCAGCTCGGCGTGGCGCTGGTACAGGTCGGCCAGCGCACGCGCCAGCGGCTCGGCCACCGCCCGCAGCGCGGCCAGGCGCACGCCGGGCTCCACCGGCTGCTCGTGCAGCGCGGCGCACAGCGCGTGCACCACCCTGGCGGGGGCCAGTGGCAGCAGGTCGTCGCGCGCTGCGGACCCGGCCGGCGCACTGGCCAGCCGGCTTTGCAGGTCGCGCAGCGGCCAGTCGGCGAGCGCTTCGATCGCCTGCACGACGCGGGTCGATTCGATGTCTTCGTCCACGTCGTCGTCGGACATCAAGGCCAGCCCGCTGGGCACGCCGAAATCGCCGTGGGGTGAATAGGGCAGGGGCTGGGTCGGTGGCGCCGGGGGCGAGCGCACCTGGTGCGCCAGCTTGCCCGCCCACGGGCCCGCGAGCGCGGGCATCAGCGCGCGGGCCTGGCGCTGCGCTGGCGCGAGGAAGACGCTGGCCCCGGACGGCTGGGCACCGGCCTCGCGGCAGACGAGGGCCAGCAGCGCGGCGGCGTCCGTCGCGCTCTGGGCGAGGTATCGGTCGAGCAGCGAGTTGGCGGGCGGGGCAGGGGTGTTCATGGTGGGTGAGGCCGGCCTCGAAGGGCGGCGCGGCGTGCGGGGCACGCCGGTGTGGCTTCAACGCGTGCAGCGATTGTGACCAGCAAGGTTTGCTGCCGTGCAGCAGGCCGCAACGCATGTGCAACCTGTCACGCTCTGCGGGGCCTGCCCCGTGCGAAGCCGGCCAAGGCTTGGTGGCCGGCACCGTGTTTCAGTTCCCCGCCAGCAGGTCATGCAGCGTGCGGGCCACCACCTTGGTGGCGCCGCGGAGGTCGGCCAGCACCAGGTGCTCGTCGGCCCGCTTGGCGTTGCTCTCCAGCACGGTGCGCGGCCCGGCGCCGTAGATGACCGCCGGCACGCCGGCCGCGCCGTAGAGGCGCACGTCGGTGTAGAGCGGCGTGCCGCACAAGGGCACCGGCTCGCTGAAGAGAAGTTGTGCGTGGCGCTGCACGGTGGCGGCCAGCCGCTCGTGGCCCGGCAGCGGCTGGAGCGCATGAGCCAGCAGCAACCGGCGGCATTCCGCACGTATGCCGGGGCAGGCGGCCAACGCGGTGTCGATCAGCGCCCGCAACTCGGCCTCGACCTGCACCGGGTCTTCCTCAGGGATCATGCGGCGGTCCATCTTCAGCACCACCTTGCCGGGCACGACATTCGTGTTGCTGCCGCCGTCGATGCGGCCCACGTTCAGGTAGGGATGGGTGATGCCCGGCACGCCGGACAGGCGCGACCGCAACACCGTGTTGTGGGCATAGAGCGCGGTCAACACCTGGTTGGCCGCCTGCAGCGCGTCGACGCCGGTGTCGGGGTAGGCGGCGTGCGAGGCCAGGCCGTGCAGCGTGAGCTCGAGCTGCAGGCAGCCGTTGTGCGCCGTGACGACCTGGTGGCTGAAGCCGGCGGCGATCAGCCCGTCGGGCTTGGTCAGGCCCTGGCGCAGCAGCCAGCCCGGGCCCAGCTCGCCGCCGAACTCCTCGTCGTAGGTGAAGTGCAGCTCGACGGTGCCCTGCGTGGGCGGCGCCACCACCGCCAGTGCACGCAGCGCGAAGGTGTAGGTGGCGAAGTCGCTCTTGCTCACCGCAGCGGCGCGGCCATAGAGCCTGCCGTCGACGATGTCGCCGCCGTAGGGGTCGTGCGTCCAGCCTTCTCCCGGCGGCACCACGTCGCCGTGGGCGTTGAGGGCGATCGTCGGCCCACCTGGACCGAAGCGGTGGCGCACGATCAGGTTGGTGATCGACACCATGCCCTGCGCCTGCACCTCTTCGGCCGGCACCGGGTGGGCCTCGGCCTGCAGCCCCATGGGCGCGAGCAGCCGCGCGGTGGCTTCGGCGTGCGGCGCGTTGTCGCCCGGCGGCGTGTCGGTGGGCACCTGCACCAGGGCCTGCAGGAAGCGCACCTCCTCGTCAAAGTGCGCATCGACCCATTCGTCCAGCGCACGGTAGGTGCTCATGTCGGGTGTCGTCACGCCAGTTGTTCCAGCAGGGCCCGGAAGGCGTCGACCGCGAGCTGGGCGTCGTGGTCGGTCACGCTTTCGAGCGGGTTGTGGCTGATGCCCGAGTTCGCGCCGCGCACGAACAGCATCGCCTGCGGCATCACCTCGTGCAGCTTCATCGCGTCGTGCCCCGCGCCGCTGGGCAACCGGTGCAGCGGCAGGCCCAGCGACTGCACCGCGGCCTCCCAGCGCGCCTGCCACGCCGGGGCGCTCGGGGCGGCGGCGGCGCGCAGGGTCTCGGTGAGGCGGTAGCGCAGGCCGCGCCGGGTGGCGATCGCGTCCAGCGCATGGGCCACTTCGCCGGCAAGCGCGTCGCGCTCGGCGTCGGTGGGTGCGCGCAGGTCCAGGCTGAACTGGCAGCGGCCGGGCACCACGTTGATCGAGCCGCCGGGCACCTGCAGCATGCCGACGGTGCCGACGCGGTCGGGCGCGCGGCGCGCGGCCTGCTCGACGGCCAGCGTCAGCTCGGCCACTGCGGCGGCGGCGTCGTGCCGGCGGTCCATCGGGGTGGTGCCGGCGTGGCTGGCGGTGCCGATCACCTCGCCCAGGAAGCGTCGGCTGCCGTTGATCGAGGTGACGATGCCCAGCGGCAGGTCGAGTTCGTCGAGCACCGGGCCCTGCTCGATGTGCACCTCGACGAAGCCGAGGTAGCGCGCCGGGTCGCGGCGCTCGGCGGCGATGGCCTCGACGGTGCCGGCCAGGCCGGCGGCCCGCATCGCGTCCCGCATCGTGACGCCGGCCGCGTCGAGTTGCTCCAGCCAGGCGGCGTCGAACTGGCCCGTGAGCGCGCTGGAGCCGAGGAAGGTGGCGGCATAGCGCTGGCCCTCTTCCTCGGCGAAGCCCACCACCTCGATGCCGAAGGGCAGTCGGCGGCCGGCGCGGTGCAGCTCGCGCACCGCGATCATCGGCACGAAGATGCCGAGCCGGCCGTCGTAGCGGCCGCCGTTGCGCACGGTGTCGAAGTGCGAGCCGGTGAGCAACCGCGGCGCATCGGCCTGCTGGCCGCGGTAGACGCCCACGACGTTTCCGACCGCGTCGATGCGCGCCTCGTCGAAGCCGCAATCCTGCAGCCAGCGCCGCAGCTGGGCTTGGCAAGCTCGGTGGGCCGCGGTGAGGTAGGTGACCGTCAGCGCGCCCTCGGCCTCGCTGTGCGCGGCCAGCAGCTCGGCGCAGTCCCAGGCCTGGCGGCCCTGCAGTGGCACCTGGCCCAGCTTGTCGGCGAGCCGCAGCTCGGCGATGCGGTGGATCTGGCGCAGGCACTCGGCGCGTTCGAAGGTGGGCGTGTTTTCCAGCCGACGGGTGAAGGTCTCGATGATCTCGCGGCGGGTCAGGCCCAGGCCGCGCGGCCCGCGCACCGCCAGGATGAAGGGGAAGCCGAACTTGGCCGTATAGGCCGCGTTCAGGCGCTGCAGGCTGTCGAACTCCTCGGGGCTGCAGGCGGTGAGGCCTGCAGCCTGCTGCTCGCCGGTGGACTCGGTGGTCAGGGATCGTGCGACCATCGCCTTGCCGGCCAGCTCGGGATGGGCGCGGATCAGGGCCAACTGCTGCACCTCGGGCGCCTCGCGCACCACGCGGGCCAGCGCCACCTTCAGCGCGGCCAGCGTGGCGAAGGGGCGCTGCGCCCAGGCGGCCTCGGCGACCCACGGCGAATGCTCGTAGATCCCGTCGAGCAGGCCGATGAAACTGGCTCGGTCGGCCGCGTTGAGCTGGTCGAGTGTCAGCGAGCTCATGTCACTCCCAGACGAAGGCGGTGGCGGGGTCGAAAGGGTGCGTGGCCTTCCAGTGGCGGGCGATGTCGACGCGCCGCGCCACCCACACCCGGTCGTGCCTCTCCACATGGTCGAGGAAGCGCTGCAGCGCCCGCAGGCGCCCCGGCCGGCCCAGCAGGCGGCAGTGCATGCCGATGCTCATCATCGCCGGCTGCTCGGCACCTTCGGCATAGAGCACGTCGAAGCTGTCGCGCAGGTACTGGAAGAACTCGTCGCCGTGGCTGAAGCCCTGCGGCAGCGCGAAGCGCATGTCGTTGCAGTCCAGCGTGTAAGGCACGACGAGGTGCGGGGCGAGTGCACCGTCTCCCTTCCTCACCTGCAGCCAGAAGGGCAGGTCGTCGCCGTAGTAGTCGCTGTCGTACTCGAAGCCGCCGTGCTCCACGACCAGGCGCCGGGTGTTGGGGCTGTCGCGGCCGGTGTACCAGCCCAGCGGGGCAGCGCCGGTGAGGCGCTGGATGATCTCGACGCCGCGCTGCAGGTGCTCGCGCTCGGTGGCCTCGTCGACGCCCTGGTAGTGGATCCAGCGCCAGCCGTGGCACGCGATCTCGTGGCCGAGCTCGCCGAAGGCGGCGGTGACCTCGGGGCAGCGCTCGAGCGCCATCGACACGCCGAACACCGTGAGCGGCAGGCCGCGCCGCTCGAACTCGCGCAGCAGCCGCCACACGCCGACGCGCGCGCCGTACTCGTAGATGCCCTCCATGCTCAGGTGGCGGGCCGGGTAGCTGGCGGGGTTGGCCATTTCCGAGAGGAACTGCTCGCTGCCGGCATCGCCATGCAGCACCGAGTTCTCGCCGCCTTCTTCGTAGTTCAGCACGAACTGCAGCGCAATGCGCGCCTCGCCCGGCCAGCGGGGGTGGGGCGGGTGGCGTCCGTGTCCGAGCAGGTCACGCGGGTAGCGCATGGGGGGCCTTTGCAGTCCAGGCAGTGTTATACCGGCGGACGTCGATCGACTGGCCGGGAGCGGGAATGGGACAACTCACGACGCACGTTCTGGACACCATGCACGGCTGCCCCGCCGCCGGCATGGCTGTGGCCCTGTGGCGCGAGGGCGATGCGGCGCCGCTGCGCGAGCTGGCGCTGAATGCCGATGGCCGTGCCTCCGACGGGCCGTTGCTGGCCGGGCCGGCGTTGGTGGCGGGCCGCTACCGGCTGGTGTTCGCGGTGGCGGACTACTTCCGCGCCCGCGGCGTGGCGCTGCCCGAGCCACCCTTCCTGGGTGAAGTGGTGCTGGATTTCGGCATCGCCGACGCGCAAGCGCACTACCACGTGCCGCTGCTCGCCAGCCCCTGGGCCTACTCGACCTACCGCGGCTCATGATGGAGGCGTGGATCGGCCCGTACTGGCTGGACTGGGCCAACCTGCTGCTGCGCTGGGCCCATGTGGTCACCGCGATCGCGTGGGTCGGCTCGTCGTTCTACTTCGTCTTCCTCGACGCCAGCCTGACCGAGCCGGCCGACCCGGCCGACAAGGCGCGGGGCGTGGGCGGCGAGCTGTGGGCGGTGCACGGCGGCGGCTTCTACCACCCGCAGAAGTACCCGGTGTCGCCGCCGGTGCTGCCGCCGCACCTCCATTGGTTCTACTGGGAGAGCTACAGCACCTGGTTGACCGGCTTCGGCCTGTTCACGGTGCTGTACCTGTTCAACGCCGGCAGCTTCCTGGTCGACAAGTCGGTGCATGACTGGTCGCCGGGCATGGCGGTGGGGGCGGCGCTGGGCTTTCTCGCCGTGTTCTGGCTGGCCTACGACGCGATCTGCCGCGTCTTCGGACAGCGGCCGGGTGGCGACCGCGTCGTGGCCGCGCTGGTGCTGGTGTTGGTGGCGGCCACCGCCTGGCTGGCTTGCCAGTGGTTCGCCGGCCGTGCGGCCTTCCTGCTGGTCGGCGCGGCCATCGCCACCGCGATGAGCGCCAACGTGTTCTTCTGGATCATCCCGGGCCAGCGCAAGGTCGTGGCCCAGTTGCGCGCCGGCCAGCCGGTGGACCCGGTGCATGGCCAGCGCGGCAAGCAGCGCAGCGTGCACAACACCTACTTCACGCTGCCGGTGCTGGTGGCGATGCTGTCCAATCACTACGGCTGGCTGACGCAGGGGCGGCACAACTGGCTGGTGCTGCTGTCGCTGATGCTGGCGGGCGCGCTGATCCGCCATTCGTTCGTCGCGCGGCATGCGGCGAAGCGGCTGGGCAAGGCGGTGCCGTGGGGGGCGGCGGTGGCGGGTGTCTTGGTGCTGGTGGGGCTGGCGGTGGCGCTGGCGCCGTCTCGTGCGCCATCGCCTGCGCCAGCCGCCGTGGTGAGCTTTGCCGAGGTGAAGGCCGTGGTCGACCAGCGCTGCGTGCTCTGCCACAACGCCCAGGTGCAGAACAAGAACGTGGCGCTCCACACCGAGCCCTTGCTGCGCCAGCACGCGCAGGCGGTGTACCAGCAGGCGGCGCTGCTGAAGCTGATGCCGCTGAACAATGCGACGCAGATGACGGAGGAGGAGCGGGCGCTGCTGCGGCGGTGGTTCGAGGCGGGGGCGCTGTAGGGGGCTGCGTTTGCACGGAGTGTCGCGGCAGGGGGTAGCCGGTGGGGCTCATGGTTTCGCGGTCGGCGCTGCGCGCCGACTTCGTTGCGATGCTCGGCAAGAGGGCGCGCTGCTCAACTCGCTTTGCTCACTTCGTTCGCTGCGCTCGGACAGTCGCAGCGAGTCAGTTCACGAAGCGCGCTGCGCGCGCCGCCCTCTCGCCTGCGCTTCTCACCGCTGCACAAATCGCCCCACCGGCTACCCCCTGCCGCGAAGGCAACGGTGGTGGCTGTTCCGGGAATTCCGGGAAAGTACTGCGACGGTGGCAGCAGCGGGGTGTGCGGGTGGGCGGTGGCGCGCATGTGGAGCGCCGAAGCGCACAGGGTGGGTGCCCGCGCGCGCAGCGCGCTTCCAAAACATTCTGGGCGCGACTGTTCGAGCGCACGAGCAAAGCGAGTGCGGCGAGTTAAGCGCCCGGCCACGCACCCGAGCACTGCAGGGAAGTCGGCGCTTCAGCGCCGACCGCGGAACCTAAGCGCCACCGCCCACCCGCACACCCCGCTGCACGCTCCAAGCCCGTACGCCGGACGCCGCCGCCCTACTCCCCCGGGCCAGCCACGTATTCATGGGGTGTTGCAGCCGTAACAAAAGGTAGACCATCGACGGCTGCGAGGGCTCCGAGAAGAGCCCCAGAGGAGGGCGCTGATGAACCGTCATTCCAGCCGAATGCGCGGCCAAGTGGGCCGCTGGGGTGCCTATGCGCTTTCAGCATGGCTGCTCGGCGCCTGTGGCGGTGGCGATGACAGCGCCCGCGCGCCCGTCGGCGCAGCCAGCGCCCAGGCTACGCGCCTGGCGGCCGAGGCCCACCCGCAGCTGGCCATCCCGCCCGACGCGCCGCAAAAGGGTGCCTTCTCGCCGCTCTACGACTGGCCGCTGATCGCCATCCACGCCGCGCTGCTGCCCGACGGGCGCGTCGTGACCTATGGCACCGACAACCTCGGCCGCCAGACCGGCTACTTCATCTACGACGTCTGGGACAGCACCCAGCCCCCCAACGCCGGCCACCTGACCCTGCCCAACCTCACCGCAACCGACCTCTTCTGCAGCTCGCAGCTGCTGATCATGCAAAACGGCTCGCCCCGCCTGCTGATCAACAACGGCGACAACTGGACGGGCAGCGGCACCACCAACACCGGCAACGCCCGCTCCAGCCTGTTCAACCCGGCCGACAACACGCTCGTCGCCGGCCAGGGCACGCGGCGCCCGCGCTGGTACGGCAGCTCGACCACGCTGCTCAACGGCGAGGTCTACATCCAGGGCGGCCAGTTGGAGACCGGCAGCGACAAGCCCGAGATCCGCGGCACCGACGGCAGCTACCGCGAGCTCGAGCTCGACACCAGCCGCTACTACTACTACTACCCCCGCAACTTTGTCGCGCCCGACGGCCGGCTCTTCGGCATCGATGCAGGCGGCAAGATGTACTACGTCGAGCCCGAGCTGCCGCGCCTCACCGAGGTGGGCCAGGTGCAGAACCTGATCCTCGGCACCGATTCGTCGATCGCGATGTTCCGGCCGGGCCGCTTCCTGCAGTTCGGCGGCTTCACCGACAAGTCGATCGTCATCGACATCACCGGCCCTGGCGGCCTGCCCACTCAGACCGGCCAGCGCACGATGACCGCGCACCGCAGCATGCCCACCGCGGTGCTGCTGCCCGATGGCCAGGTGCTCGCGGTCGGCGGCAGCCCCATCTGGAACAACCTCAGCAACGCGCCGCTGCACGTCGAGACCTGGAACCCGCAGAGCGGCAACTGGACGGCGGGCGCCTCGGGCGCGGTGCCGCGGCTCTACCACTCGACCGCGCTGCTGCTGCCCGATGCGTCGGTGCTGGTGGCCGGGGGCGGCGCGCCCGGGCCGCTGACCAACCTCAACGCCGAGATCTACTACCCGCCCTACCTCTTCACCGCCGATGCGCAGTGGGCGCCGCGGCCGGTGATCACCGGCACGCCCGACTACCTGCAGGTCGGTAAAACCATCGCCATCGACGTGGACACCGGGGGGCGCCCGGTCTCGCGCGTCACGCTGCTCAAGAGCGGCTCGGTCACCCACAACTGGAACATGGACCAGCGCTTCCTCGAGCTGCCCTTCCGCGCCGAGGGCAACCGCCTGTATGTGCAGACACCGGCCCGCGCCGCCGAGGTGCCGCCGGGGTACTACCTGCTGTTCGTGTTCGACGATGCCGGCGTGCCCTCCAAGGCACGCATCCTCAACCTCGGCGTGGCCGCCAACCCCAACCCCGACGTGGTGCCGGTGCTGGTCTCGCCCGGCAACCAGAGCACGCCCGCCGGCACGCTGGTGGATCTGGGCCTCGTGGCCAGCGACCCCAATGGCGACACGCTGAGCTTCAGTGCCTCGGGCTTGCCGCCGGGCCTGTCGATCAGCCCCGCCACCGGCCACATCGGCGGCACGCCGATGGTCAACGGCAGCTACGACGTGGTGCTGAGCGTGAGCGACGGCTACAACGCGGCGAGCGTGCCGCTCGTCTGGCAGGTCACCGGCGCCGTGCCACTGCAGCTCGACGCGCTGCCGCCGCCGGTGCCGGTGATGGTCGATGGCACGCTGCAGCTGCAGGCCAGCGCGAGCGGCTACCAGGTCGAGTACCAGTGGAGCTTCGGTGATGGCACGCCGCCCACCGCCTGGTCCGCCGATGGGCAGGCCAGCCACACCTACACCCGCGCCGGCGCCTTCACGGTCACGCTCACCGTGCGCGATGGCTACGGCCAGCAGCAGAGCACCAGCTTCCTGCAGGCCGTGCATTTCCCTGTCGGTGCGGTGGCGCCGCAGTCCTCCAGCGGCCTGCTGGCGCAAGCCGATCGGCTGTGGGTGGTGAACCCCGACAGCGACAGCGTCAGCGTGTTCGACACGGCCATGCAGGCACGCCTGGCCGAGATCCCGGTCGGGGCCACCCCGCGCAGCCTGGCCCTGGCGGCCGACGGCCGGGTCTGGGTGGCCAGCCAGCGCGGCGGCAGCCTCAGCGTCATCGACCCGGGCAGCCTTGCGGTGGTGGCCACGTTGATGCTGCCGCGCGGCTCGCAACCGCTGGGCATGGTGATGTCGCCTGCGGGCACCCAGGCCTACGTCGCGCTGCAGGCCAGTGGGCAGTTGCTGCGGCTCGACACCGCCAGCTTCGCCCAGACCGGCCAGCTCAACCTGGGGCCGCAGCCGGGCGGGCTGGCGATGAGCGGCGACGGCCTGCGCCTGTATGTCTCGCGCTTCGTCACCGGCCCGCTGCCGGGCGAGGCCACGGCCAGCGTCAGCCCCACGCCGGCGACCGGCGGCGAGGTCTGGGTGGTCGACCCGCAGGCCATGAAGCGGGTCAAGACCGTGGTGCTGCAGCACAGCAGCCTGCCCGACGGCGAGACCCAGGGCCGCGGCACCCCCAACTACCTGGGCGCGCCGGCGCTGTCGCCCGATGGCAGCCACGCCTTCGTGCCCTCGAAGCAGGACAACCTGCAACGCGGCCAGCAGCGCGACGGCCTCGCGCTGAACTTCCAGAACACGGTGCGGGCCATCAGCTCGCGCCTGCCGCTGCCGGCCGGGCCCGAAGACCTGGCTGCGCGCATCGACCACGACAACGCCGGCCTGGCCAGCGCCGCGTTGTTCGACCCGCGCGGCGTGTTCCTTTTCGTGGCGCTGGAAACGAGCCGCGAGGTGGCGGTGCTCGACGCGCACGAGCGGCGGCAGCTGCTGCGCGTGGAGGTGGGCCGCACGCCGCGCTCGCTGGCCCTGTCGCCCGACGGGCTCACGCTCTACGTCGACAACTTCATGGACCGCAGCATCGGCCGCTTCGACCTGCGCCCGCTGCTGCAGCGGGGCCAGCTGAGCCTGCCAGCCCTGACGACGCTGTCCAGCGTGGCCACTGAGCCGCTCGCGGCCCAGGTGCTGCTCGGCAAGCAGCTCTTCCACGACGCCCGCGACCCGCGCCTGGCGCGCGACGCCTACCTCAGCTGCGCCACCTGCCACCGCGACGGTGGCGCCGATGGCCGCGTGTGGGACCTGCGCGATGCCGGCGAAGGCCTGCGCAACACCGTGCCCCTGCGTGGCCGCGCGGCCATGGGCCATGGCCCGCTGCACTGGAGCGGCAACTTCGACGAGCTGCAGGATTTCGAGACGCAGATCCGCCGCCTGGCCGGTGGCAGCGGGCTGATGAGCGACAGCGCCTACTTCGCCGGCACCCGCAGCGAGCCGCTGGGCGACCCCAAGGCCGGCCTCAGCCCCGAGCTGGATGCGCTGGCCGCCTACGTCGCCTCGCTCGACCGCTTCGACCCCAGCCCGCACCGTGCGGCAGGTGGCGCGCTCAGCACCAAGGCGCTGGCCGGCCAGCTCGTCTTCCAGGCGCAGCAGTGCGCCAGCTGCCACGGCGGAGTCAACTACACACGCTCCGGCGCCATGGGCCTGGTCGACATCGGCACCCTCAAGCCCACCAGCGGCCTGCGACTGGGCGGGCCACTGACGGGGCTGGACGTGCCGACGCTGCGCGACCTGTGGGCCAGCGCACCCTACCTGCACGACGGCTCGGCGCCCACGCTGGAGGCGGCCGTGGCGGCGCACCAGGGCGTGTCGCTCGGCAACGAAGACATGGCCTCGCTGGTGGCCTACCTGCGCGAGATCGGCGGTGACGAGCCCGCGGCGCCGGAGCAGGGCACCGGCCTGGCAGGCCAGTACTTCAACAGCAAGAACCTCAGCGGCACGCCGGTGCTGGCGCGAACGGAGGCGGTCGACTTCGACTGGGGCACGGGTGCGCCCGGCCCGGGCGTGAATGCCGACAAGTTCTCGGTGCGCTGGACCGGCTTCGTGCAGGCGCCCGCCACCGGAACCTACCTCTTCCAGACCCAGTCCGACGAAGGCGTGCGGCTGTGGGTCAACGGCAGCCGCCTCATCGCCCACTGGACGGCCCACACTTCGACCACCGACACCGCCGGCAAGGCGGTGAAGCTGGTCGCCGGCCGGCGCTACCCGGTGGTGCTGGAGTTCTTCGATGGCAGCGGCCCGGCCGAGATCCGCGTGCGCTGGAAGCCGCCAGGTGCCGGCGACTTCACCCCGGTTCCTGCCGACCGGTTGTATCCGGGTTGAGGGGGCACACGCGCGGCGCTGTGAGCCGCTCAGTTCGCCTGCTTGTCGTCCCACTGCCAGATGGTCGTGCCGTAGTCGCTCTCGAAGGCGGGCATGATCTCGCCAGCCTTGAAGTAGCGTCGGCTGTCGGCCTTGGCGGGCGTGATCCACCAGCCCTCGCGGGGGCAGGGTTGGCCGGCGTCGCAGCGCAGCGCGGCGGCAGTGGTGGTTCCCGCGCTGGGCGAAGGGAACGCCTTCGCAAAGTCCGCCAGGTCGGCCGGGTAGAAGCGCATGCTGCGGTAGCTCGTGTCGTCGATGCCCAGCAGCCAGGTGACGGCGGCGGCTTCCCAGGACCAGTAGCCGTAGAACAGAACACCGCTACCGAGGTGATGATCCACATAGGGCTCGCGCCGGCTGCCCTCGTACCAACCTTCGAGGTACTTGGCCATCAGCGCGGGCCGTTCTGCGGGCTCTGCTGCGAAGACCTTGAACAAGCGCCGGTAGGGCAGGTGCCGGGTGGCTTCGTCCGGTGGGGCACCACGCCCCGGAACGAAGGGTGCGACCAGCCGCTCGATGAGCCCGTCGCGGACGCCCATCAGCTCGTTACCGTAGTCCAGGAAGCGCATCACGCGCGGCACCTCGTGGGCATGACCGGTGAGCAGGCCGAAGCACAGCAGCCTGAGCGCCACGGTCCAGTAGTCTTCGGTGCGCAGCGCGGCGTGCGGTACCACGCCGCCCTTGTTGTTCGGGTCCAGGTGATGCGCCTCGTGGAACATCGCGTACTCCTCGGCCCAGCGCATCGCATAGGGCCAGACCTCCAGGATCTGCTCCACCGGGGCGCCTGCGCTGTATTGCAGGCACAGCCAGTTCAGCACGTCCCACAATCGCTGCTGAGTGGCGACGAACAGGGCGTCGACGCCGGGTTCGATCTGGGGTGGAACCTTGGACGTGACTTTGCGGATTCCCGGAACGAAGTCTTCGCCCACTCGCTCGACGTAGATTGCTGCATCGAGAAACGGCTCCCGCCGGTGCTCGCGTACTTGCTGTTCCACAATTTGCCAGCCTTGCCATCGATCCCAATCGATGGGTGGCAGGTTGGAAGGGGGAAGTGCCTGCTGAGCCATGTTCACTCGAAGTAGATCTCTGTCGGGATGATGAACTCAGCGGCGATCTGGTGCACCTTCACTGGTCGCGAACAGGTGGGCAGGTCACCGCCAGTGGGCGACTTGTCGTGCTGGTCGATGTTGCTTTGCACGACGGTGACGACGCTGCGGTCATACGGGGCTTTACCGGACAGGCGCCACTTGCCGGTGGCGTCTTGGCTGAACTCTCTGCGCCACTTTTCAATCAGTCTGGTCATCGTTCGTTCATGCTCCGGCACCAACCGGGCCTGCCCAATCTTCCTCACCACCCAGGTATGGCTGAGTTCCTTGCCGTCGCCGACGGTGGACGACGGCGTGGCATTGCGGATGGAGCCTTCGTCTTCCCAGCCCAGGAAGATGTCGATGCCCTGGGCGGCCGCATCGTAGAACGCCTTGGGCGTCATCAGGCGGTGGCGCGGCCGGGCGGTGGCCTTGGTGTCGGTGATGCGGTAGTTGAAGGGCAGCCGCTCGTGGTGCCAGACGTGGTCGATGCCGTTGTGCCCGGGCTGCTGGTATTCCCACAGGGTGCCCAGGTTGCTCACCTTGCGGCGCGCCTTGTTGCGTTTGACGAAGTAGTAGTCGGTGATGTGCTCGCCCGACGAACCCAGCCGCCCGTTGGACTTGCGCGGCGGGCTCTGGCGGTGGCTGCCGTTCGCGTTGCCGTGCGGCGGCGTGGGTGTGCCGCTGGTGGTGGTCTTGACGTTGCCGCTGGCGCTCGACCCCGGAGGCGCCGCCTTGGTACCCGGTGAGCGCGCCGCAGGCGAGGCGGCGGTGGTGCTGGGCAGCGGATCCTGCAGCGCCCGCTGGTGGCTGAGCTTGAGGCCTTGCATCGCCTCGTCGATGCGCGCCTGGGCGTGCTTCTGGATCACCTGCAGCTGGCCCAGCACCTGCTTGACCCGGGCCTGCCCCATCACCGCCCGCGTCAGCCAGCCATCGAACAAGCTCACCAGCCTGCCCAGCAGCGTGTCGGTCAACGAGGTCAGCTCACGGGTGTAGCGGGCCCAGTCGAGTGTGCGGAACCACTGCTCGATGTGGCCGCGCAACTGGTTGGGCAGCGCATCGAGGATGCGCCCCATCGGCTTGCCCGCGCGCAGCAGCTTGAAGACGTTCTTCAGCGCATCGCCGAAGCCCGGCACCAGCGCGACCATCGCCAGCACCAGATCGAGCCAGCACTCGCTGTCGTCGGGCTCGTCGGCCAGCGCCATGATGGCCAGGATGATGTTGCGCGCATCCAGGGCCTGGCCCACATAGGGAATGCAGCCCAGCACGGTGGTGATGACCATCTGTGCCGGGCTGGCGCCGGTGCCGTCGAGCACCTCCTTGAGCCATTGCGTCAAATCGCCCTCGGTGCGGCGGATGGCCTGCGTGGCCGGCCCGGCGCTGCGGGCGGTGGTGGCGACCGCGCTCATGGGGCACCCCCATCCGACAGCACCACCTCGTCGTGGTGGCCCGGCGCGCTCTCTTCGGTCGGCGGCGCCGCCTCGGCGGTGTAGGTGTAGTCGCCGGTCTGGTCGTCGAAGCCGCTGGCATCGAGTGCGGCCAGCTCGTCGGTGAACCACATGTCATTCAAGGCGTCGTCTTCCTGGGCCAAATAGAGGTCGAGCAGCTCGGCCGCCGCCTGAGGCGTGGAGCCCTCCTGGCCGATCAGCGGGTTGTCGCTGCGCTGGCTGCGTTGCACTGCCGGTCGGGCGTCGAAGCCGAAGAAGACTTCGCCCACGCCGGGCGGGTTGTCGATGCGGGCTTCGCCGAGGTCGTCCAGTTGGCCTTGCCTGACCGTGCCGTTGGCGAACCGCACCAGGTACGCGGCGCCTGCCACGGGCGCGAGGTCGCGGTAGGTGTAGCGAAGCTCCAACAGCGTTGGAATCTCGCCCACCGCGCCCTGCGGCAAGGCCTCCAGCGCCGCCGCCTGGCTGCCGCCACCCTCGAACGCATGCAGGCTGCCCTTCACGTCGAACTGCCCCGGGCAGGTGAAGGTGATGTCGGCGCCGTCGAGCACGAGGCTTGAAGTGCCGCCGATGAGCTCGATGCGGGCCTGGGACTGGATGCGGATCTCGTCGTTGACGCTGGCGATGGTGATGGACTGGTCGGCCCAGAGTTGCAGCGCGTCGGTGTGGGCGCGCACGCTCAGGGGCCCGTTGGCGGCGATGAGCTTGGCGCCGCCGGCGTGGGTGTACAGGCTTGAGCCTTTGCCTGAGACCTGGGCGTAGGTGTGTGCTGCAGCCTGGTGCAGCTCGGCCTGCGCGACCCAGCTGGTGGCCTGGCCTGCCCAGCTCATGAGGCTGGCGGGGCTGGCCCAGGCCTGCGTGCTGGCGCTGTGCAGCACGAACTGGGGGCGGGCGAAGGCCTCGACGGGCTCGGTGCCCGGGGTTCGGCCATCGTCGCCGGCCTTGAACTCGGCCTGCCCGTTGACGGGGCCGGCATGCCGCCCGTCGCGCTGCGGGTCGATGGCCTGGGCGGCTTGATCCAGCGCCTGGGCCTCATCGTGGCTCGGCAGCCCTTGCGCCTGGCTCGCCTGGGCGGCTTCGCCCAGGCGTTGGCCGAGGTTGCGCCCGGCGTTGAGCTGTGCCAGCGCCTCGGCCGCGTCCATCTGCGTGCCCTCGGCGCTGCCGTAGCGGCCCGGGCGCGCAGCGGTGCTGACCAGCAGGCCGGCACCCGCGCGCAGCGTGGCCCAGCCCTGCGTGCAGGCCAGCAGCCCGGTGCCGCGCCAGGCACCGCGCCAGGCGCCGGTGTCGGATTGCGCGATGAGGTGGCCCAGCGCCAGCTCGGCGGCGGCGTAAGCGCAGTGCAGGCTGGTGCGCAGCTGGCCGGTGGCGTCGTCGAGCACCAAAGTGTTGGCACCCGCGCCGTCGAGCGCGCGGCTGGCCAGGCCGCTGATGACGCCGGGGTGGTTGACGCCGGAATCCACCCCGGCGGCGAACGGTGGCCGGTCCTGCCCGTTGTAGAGCTGGCCGGCGATCAGCGGGCGGTCGATGTCGGCCTCGACGAACTGCACCGCCACCTCGGTGCCGATGCGCGGCACGAAGACCGAGCCCCAGTTGGCGCCGGCGCTCGGCTGGGCCACGCGCACCCAGGTGCCGCTGCGTTCGTCGCCCGGGGCGTGGTGGTGGCTGTTGTCGGCGGGGCCCGGTAGACCACCCGGCAGCGGGTGCTCGCCGCGCTGCCAGGGGAACTGGATCTTCACGCGCAGGTCGCGGTCGGTGGTGAGTGACTCGTTGGCCAGGCCCACCACGACGGCGCTTTGCAGCCCAGGCGCCGTGGGCTTGCGCACGAAGCGCGGCAGCAGCGGCGTGCTCGCCGCCACGGCGTGGAAGCTGTTGCGGTAGCCACCTTGCTCGATGTCGGGGGCGCCCAGCAGCTCGGCCATGCCCGCGCCGAGGTTGTTGGCCACGTGGTGTTCCACCGCCAGCAGGGTGAAGGCACCGCCGGGTTGGCTGGGGCCGCCGTAGCGTGAATGCTCGACGAGCTGGAAGCGGGCGCCGGCCGTGAAGTGCCGGGCCGAGCCCTGGCCTTCGTGGCGCTCGTAGCTGCGTTCGAGCCCCTGCAGTGCGCGCCAGGCTGCGGCTGCCGCGGCCTCGTCGTCAGGGTAGCGGTACGCACCCGATCCATCGTAGTGCTCCAGCGATGGCAGCAGCGCGCCCAGGGCGTCGGCGGTGCCGGCCTGCGCGCTGCGTGCGCCCAGGGCCTTGTAGTCCCAGGCGCTGAGGGTGACGGCGGTGGCGGCCACGCGGCGCGTGACGGCCAGCCGGGTGACCGCATCGCGCTGGCCGGGCTGCCAGGCGGTGGCGTGGGCCGAGGTGAAGCGCACCTCGCCCAGGTCGGGGCGCTGGGCCTGGGCGTCGGTCACCACGAGGCGGTGGCGTGCGCGGCCGAGCGCGTCGGCCGACGAAGCGGCGGGCCCTGCGAGTTGCTCGAAGTGGCAATGCAGGCCTTCTTCGGCCAGCAGGCGTTGCACGAAATCGAGGTCCGTCTCTTGGTACTGGGTGCACAGCGAGCGAGGTCGCAAGGGGTTGCCGAGCTGGAAGCCGAACTCGGCTTGCGGGTAGCCGGCGAAAACGCGCTCGATGATGGCCTGCGCGCACAGGTCTTGGAACACGCGGCTGTCGCGCCGCAAGGCCAGCAGCGACAGCCACGGACGCATGACCAGGCGGTAGCGCGCGATGCCGCCGTCGCCGCCGAGCTGGGCGGCCTCGAACACGTAGCCATGCCAGGGGTGGTAGGCGCCATCGCTGCCCAGCAGCTCGACGGTCACCTGTTGGCCGATCAGGGCCTTGAGCGCGAGGTGGCGGCTCGTCGACAGGGCATCGAGCGCGAGCTCGTAAGGTTGGCTCAGGGCCTCGCGCATCACCAGCCGCTCGGGAACCAACGCCAGCTCGGGCAGCGCCGTGGACAGGCGCAGCAGGCGGGTGTCCTGCGCCAGCAGAGCGGAAAAGTCCAGGCGCGAGGTGAAACCGGCCAGGGCCCCGGGCGGGGATGTTGGCAACAGCGATGACACAAGTTCCTCCCTTGCGTGCCGGCCAGTTGTTGGATAGGAGGTGGGCCGGTCAGTGAAGGCAGGATGCTAGCCATCGCAACCCTGCGTTGGTCAGGAGCAGGTGTAGCGGCGTGTTTCCTAGGGATGCAGGCGTTTCGGGATCACACCCGTGGCCGCGCGCCGGTGACGGCGCGCAGCGTGGCCACCAGCCGGTCCAGCTCGATCGGCTTGGCCACATGGGCCGCCATGCCCGCTGCCAGGCACTGGGCCCGTTCCTCGGGCAAGGCGTGGGCGGTCTGGCCGATCACCGGCAACCCCGGCGCCAAAGCCAGGATGCGGCGAGTGGCCTCGAAGCCGTCCATCACCGGCATCTGCACGTCCATCAGCACCGCGTCGAAGGCCGCCGGCTCGGCGCGGACGCGGTCCACCGCCTGGGCGCCGTCCGAGGCCAGCTCCACCTGCGCGCCGACGCTGGCCAGCAGCTGGGCGATCACCAGCTGGTTGACCGGGTTGTCTTCGGCCACCAGCAGGCTCATGCCATCCAGTGGGCGGCTGCCGGCCGGCGCGGGCGCGGGCGTCGCCGCCGTCGGGTCGCTCGCGTGCCGCGCCTCACGCAGCGGAAGGCGCAGTTCGAACTCGCTGCCCCGGCCCAGCGTGGAGCGGACCAGCAGGTGGCCGCCCATCAGCTCGGCCAGCCGGCGGCTGATGGCCAGCCCGAGCCCGGTGCCACCGTAGCGCCGCGTGGTGGACGAGTCCGCCTGCCGGAACGCGACGAAGAGCTGCGAGAGCTGTTCCTCGCTCATGCCGATGCCGGTGTCGGTGACGCGGAAGACCATCACGCCCCCGGCGACGCCGGCCCAGAGCCGGATCGTGCCGGCGTGGGTGAACTTGACTGCGTTCGACAGCAAGTTGACGAGGATCTGCTGCAGCCGAAGCGGGTCGGTCAGGCAGCGCGCGGGCAGGCTGGGGGCGTGGTCGACCTCCAGCACCAGGCCCTTGCGCCGGGCGCTGTCGCGCACCAGGTTGACCGCCACCCGGCTCGCCTCCACCGGGTCGACAGGGATCGACTCCACGTCCAGGCGCTGGGCCTCGATCTTCGAGTAGTCGAGCACGTCGTTGATCACGCCCAGCAGCAGCCGGCCTGATTCGAGGATGCGGGCGTAGCCTTCCTGTGCGTCCTGTCCGGCCGCCTGCTCGTAGCCGATCTGCGCGAAGCCGAGGATGCCGTTCAGCGGTGTGCGGATCTCGTGGCTCATCGTGGCCAGGAACTCGCTGCGCTGGCGGGCCACCCGCTCGGCCTGGGCGCGGGCCGACTCGCGCGCCAGCTCCAGCGCATGGCGGTCGGACACATTGCGCACGACCACCACCACGTCGCCCTCGCGCGAGGGGCGGAAACGCGCCTCGAACTGCTGGTCCAGCCCATCGACCGGCAGCGTGTACTCGACCGAGCACATCGGCGCGCCGGCGGCGATCTGGCGCAGCGCATGGGTCACCTGGCGCGCGGCGGCGGGCGGCAGCACGTCGGTCATGCGGCGGCCGGTCAGCGCGTCGGGCGGGTGCGACAGGCCCAGCGGCTGCGTGGCGCGCAGGTCCTGGATGGTGCCGTCCTCGGCGAGGCAGAAGTAGGTGTCGGGCAGGGCCTGGATCAGGCTGTTCAGCTCGGCCGTGCGGCGCGAGACCTCCAGCTCCAGGTCCTGCGCCTGGCGCGTCAGCAGACGGGTGGCTTCACGCTGCAGCGTCACGTCGACGAAGCTGGCGAGCAGGCAATCGTCGGCGCCAACGGTGACCCGCACCGCCGAGAACGAGACCTCGCGCGTGCTGCCGTCGCGGCAGCGGAAAGTCGACTCCACCGCGTCGACGTGGCCCTGCTCTCGCAGCATGTTGATGGTGGCGTCGCGACGGGCGACGTCGCACCACAGGGACAGCTCGATGCCGTTGCGCCCGATCACCTGCTCGCGGGCATGGCCGAACATCTGCAACCACACCCGGTTGACGTCGATGAAGCGCCCGTCGCTCAACTGGCCGAGCGCCATCCCGACCGGGCTGGTCTCGAACAGCAGCGAGAAGCGGGCCTCGCTCTGGCGCAGGGCCTGCATCGCCTGCTCGCGCGTGGCCTCGGCCTCGGCGGCGCTCCAGGCCAGCCCGAGCTGGGCCCCCAGGCGCGCCAGCAGCGAGACCTGCTCGTCGTCGAAGAAATCGGGCTGGCGCGAATAGACGCAGAGCACCGCCCGCACCTCGCCGCCGACCTGGATCGGGAAGGTGCCGGCCGCGCGCAGGCCGTAGCGTTCGGCCAGCTCGCGCCAGGGCGCCATGGCCACGTTCTGGCCGAAGTGTCGCGCGACCTGTGGCCTGCCCTCGCGGTAGGCGCGCCCGGCCGGGCCGCGGCCGCGCGGCACGTCGTCGATCGACACCTGGGTCTCGCCGGCGTAGGCGGCGGCGTCGCCGGCGCGCGCCACCGCGCGCAGCTCACGCCGGACGAGATCCGGCTCGCCGATCCAGGCCAGCGGCAGGCCGCCGTCCTCGACCACCACCTGACACACCCGCTGGAACAGCTCGACCCGCTCGGGCCGGGCGGCGATCAGCGCGCCGACTTCGGTCAGCACCTTGTAGAGCCGGTTCAGGCGAAGCAGCCGGTTCTCGGCCCCGCGCTGGCCGCTGATGTCGCGTGCGATCCCGAGCACGCCCAGGGGCTTGCCGGTGGCGTCGCGCAACGGCGTCTTCAGCACCTCGTACAGGCGTTCCACGCCATCGGCGCCGGTCATCGCCTGCTCGATGCGAAGCGGCTCCTGCCGAGCCAGGGCGGCGATGTCGTTGCGCCGGAAGTACTCGGCCCGATCGGCGGTGGAGATGTCGAAGTCGGTGTGGCCGAGCACCCGGGCCTCGCTGCGGCCCAGCAGGCGGGCGAGCGGCGGGTTGCAGAAGCGGTAGATGCCGTCCAGGTCTTTCAGCCAGACGAGGTCGGGCAAGGTGCTGACCAGCGTCTGCAGGCGCTGGCGTTCCTCGACCAGCTCTCGGGTGCGGCTGGCCACGATGCGACGCATCGTGAAGGCCCACAGCAGCCCGGCCATCGCCAGCGCGCCGGCCACCACGGCGATCCAGAGCACCCAGGGCACCCAGTCCGGCGGTGGGCCGAAAGCGCCGGGCTGGGCATGCGCGGCGCACCCGTGGCCAAGCCCCAGCCCGGCCACGGACAACTGCAAGGCGTGCGGCCTCATCGGGCCATTACAGCATCGGGGCCAGGGCCCCACAAGCCGGGCCGGCCCGACGCCGCAGGCCGCGGTCAGACGGTGAACATCTTGATCGCGACCGCGCCGAGCACCAGGGCGATGGCGTAGCGGATGAAGGTCAGCGGTGCGCGGGTGCTGATGAACGAGCCGATCAGCACCCCCGGGATGGAGCCCAGCAGCAGGTTGCCCAGCAGCGCATAGTTCACGTTGCCCATCGACAGGTGGCCCAGGCCGGCGATCAGCGCCAGCGGGATGGCGTGCGCCAGGTCGGTGCCGACGAGCTTGCTGGCGTTCAGCCGCATCGGGTAGAGGTAGACCAGCATCACCGTGCCGAGGGCGCCCGCGCCGATGGAGGTGAGCGTGACCAGCACGCCCAGCACCATGCCGGCAAGCACTGTCAGCACCGGCTGCACATGCTTGAAGTGGCTGGCATCGGTGACGCGCAGGCTGCGGCCCACGCGGTGCAGCCAGTCCTTTAGCAGCATGCCCAGGGCGGTGATGATCAGCGCGATCGCGACCGAGGTGATGATGAAACCGCTCTTGATCTGGCTGGTCTCGCTGTAGTGCATCCAGGCCAGGGTGGCGGCGGCGGCGGGCAGGCTGCCCATGGCCAGGCGGCCGACGATGCCCCAATCGACCGTGCCGTGGCCCTGGTGCACGCCGACGCCGAAGATCTTGGTGATCGAGGCGTAGAGCAGGTCGGTGCCGACGGCCGTCTGCGGTGCCACACCGAACATCAGGACCAGCAAGGGCGTCATCAGCGCGCCGCCGCCGACCCCGGTGATGCCGACCACGGTGCCGACCATCAGGCCGGCCAGGGCTCTCATGCCATCGAATTCCACGACTGCTCCCTTTGAATGACCTGGGGGTCCGGGATGCGTCGCGTACCGTCGCGCCCCTCCGCTGTGGCGCATTCTGCGGGCTTTGATATGCGAAAACCGAGTATCTGTATTCGGTAAACGGCTATCGATCTGCGGAAACCGAATATCGCTTCAGGGCCTGCCGCTGGGGCGCGGCGACGCGGCCAGCAGCTGGGCTGCCACCGATATCGCGATTACCCCGGGCTGCTTGCCGTCGATGCCCGGCAGGCCGATCGGGCAGGCCATGCGGGCGATCACGTCGGCCGGCAGGCCCCTTTCCGCCAGCCGGTGCTCGAAGCGGGCGCGCTTGCTGGCCGAGCCGATGAGGCCGAACCAGCCAAAGTCGCCCCGCCGCAGGATGGCCTCGGTGAGCGCCAGGTCCAGCGCGTGGCTGTGGGTCAGCACCAGGTAGAAGTCGCCTGGGCGCCCTTGGGCCACCTCGGCCTCGACCGGCTCGACGCACACGCGCTCGACCTGCGGTGGCAGCGGCCCGGTCGGGAACTCGCTCTCGCGCTCGTCGACCCAGGTGATCTCGCAGGGCACGCCTGCCAGCGCCTGGACCAGGGCGCGGCCGACATGGCCGGCACCGAAGAGGTGGAGGCGAAAGCGTGGTGCCAGCGTCGGCCAGGCAGACACCACCGGCTCGGTCAGCGGCGAGAAACGCAGCGTCAGCGCCCCGCCGCAGCATTGGCCGAGCGAAGGGCCCAGCGCCACCGGCCAGTCCTGCGCGGTGGTGTGGCCCACCGCGATGAGCTCCCGGGCCCGGGCGATCGCCTGCCATTCCAGGTGCCCGCCGCCGATGGTGCCGGCCACCGCCTCGGCGCTGACCAGCATGCGGGTGCCGGCTTCGCGCGGCACCGAGCCACGGGCCTCGGCCACCTCGATCAGCCAGGCTGGCAGGCCGGCCGCCAGCCAGCGCGCGGCGGTGGCGCGGTCCGGGTCCAGGGTCGGGGCGGCGCTCACACCGGGCCGCGCACCGCGCCCACTGCCCGCAGCAGCGCCTCGGGCGTGGCTGGCGCAGTAAGGGGTGGCTGGCAGCCCGGCGCACCGCAGGCCGCCACCGCGTCGCGCAGCGCGAGGAAGACCGAGAACGCCAGCAGCAGCGGCGGCTCGCCGACCGCCTTGCTGCGGTGGATGCTGTCTTCGCGATTGCGGTTGGCGTAGAGCCGCGTCGTGAAGGCCTGGGGCACGTCGTTGGCGGTCGGGATCTTGTAGGTCGAGGGCGCGTGGGTCAGCAGCGCGCCGGTCTGCGGGTGCCACACCAGCTCCTCGCTCGTCAGCCAGCCCATGCCCTGAACGAAGGCGCCTTCGATCTGGCCGATGTCGATGGCCGGGTTCAGCGAGACGCCGACATCGTGCAGCAGGTCGGCCCGCACCAGCTTCCACTCGCCGGTGAGCGTGTCCAGCAGCACCTCGCTCACCGCCGCGCCATAGGCGAAGTAGTAGAACGGCCGGCCGGTCAGCGTGGCGCGGTCCCAGTGCAGGCCGGGGGTGGCGTAGAAGCCATCGGACCACAGCTGCACCCGGGCCTGGTAGGCCTGCAGGACCAGCGCGTCGAAGCCGAGCGTGCGCCCGTCCGGGGCGGTCACCTGGCCGTCGGCGAAGCGCAGCGCGGTGGCCTCGCAGCCGAGCGTGCCGGCCGCCAGCACCGCCAGCCGCGCGCGGATCTGCCGGGCCGCGTCCTGCGCGGCCTTGCCGTTCAGGTCGGAGCCGGTCGAGGCGGCGGTGGCCGAGGTGTTGGCGACCTTGCTGGTGTCGGCCGCAGTGCAGCGCACACGGCCCGGCGGCAGGCCCAGCTCCTGCGCCACCACCTGAGCCACCTTGGTGTTCAGGCCCTGGCCCATCTCGGTGCCACCGTGGTTCACCAGCACCGAGCCGTCGAGGTAGACGTGGACCAGCGCCCCGGCCTGGTTGTAGTGGTTCACGTTGAACGAGATGCCGAATTTCACCGGCGTCAGCGCCAGGCCCTTCTTCAGCACCGGGCTGCCGGCGTTGAAGGCGGCGATCTCGCTGCGGCGGGCGGCATAGCCCGCGCTCTCGGCCAGCTCGGCGGCAAGCGGCTCGATGATGTTGTCGGCCACCGCCTGACGGTAGGGCGTGGTGTTGCGGCTGTCGGTGCCGTACCAGTTGGCCTGCCGCACCGCCAGCGCGTCGCGGCCCAGGTGGCGGGCGATCGAGTCCAGCACCAGCTCGGTGACCAGCGCCCCCTGTGGCCCGCCGAAGCCGCGGAAGGCGGTGTTGCTCTGGGTGTGGGTGCGCGGCAGGTGGCCGTGGATCGCCACCTCGGGCAGCCAGTAGGCGTTGTCGACATGGCAGATCGCGCGGGTCATCACCGGCGGAGAGAGGTCGGCCGAGTGCCCGGCATGGCCCAGCAGCGTGACGTCGTAGCCCAGCACTCGGCCCTCGTCGTCGAACCCCGCTTCCCAGTCGAACTCGAAGCCGTGCCGGCGGCCGGTGACCATGAAGTCGTCGTCGCGGTCGGGCCGCAGCTTGACGGGGCGGTTGAGCCGCTGCGCGGCCAGCGCGGCCACGCAGGCGAACAGCGCCGATTGAGACTCCTTGCCGCCGAAGCCGCCGCCCATGCGCCGGCACTCGACCAGCACCTGGTTGGCGGCCAGCCCCAGCGCATGCGCCACCACCGCCTGCATCTCGCTCGGGTGCTGGGTGGAGCAGTGGATCTTGAGCCCGCCGTCGTCCTGCGGCAGCGCGTACGAGATCTGGCCTTCGAGGTAGAACTGCTCCTGCCCGCCGAGCGAGAACGAGCCTGACAGGCGATGCGGCGCCTCGGCGATCGCTCGCTTCACTCCCGTCTCGCCGTCGGCCGACTGGCTGCGTGCCAGGTGCATCGAGGGCACGACGTGTTCGCCCCGCGCATGCGCCTCGCGCACCGACAGCACCGCCGGCATCGGCTCGATGCGCAGCACCTGTTTCGCCTTTGCCGCCGCGCGGCGGGCGGCCTCGCGGTCGTGGGCAACCACCACGAACACCGGCTGGCCCAGGTAGCGCACCTCGCCCTCGGCGAGGATGGGGTCGTCGTGCACGATGGGCCCGCAGTCGTTGCGGCCGGGGATGTCGCCCGCCGTGAACACCGCCACCACGCCGGGCTCATGCATCAGCGCCTGGGTGTCGATGCCGAGCAGCCGGCCATGCGCGAGCGGCGACAGGCCGAGCGCCGCATGCAGCGTGCCGGCCAGTTCGGGCAGGTCATCGACATAGGCGGCGCGGCCGGTCACGTGCAGCGCGGCCGACTCGTGCGGCAGGGCGGCTCCGACGGCAGGCCGTGGGCTTGTGCGGGGAGGGGTCATCTCCATGGCTGGGCGCTCGTCGTCCCTCATGCGAACACCCGCAGGTCGGCCAATGCGACGGGTTGCCGCGGCCGGGTCGACAGCCACAGCCTTTCCAGCAGCGCTGCCGCAGCCTGGCGCCGGTAGGCTGCGCTGGCCCGCAGGTCGGTGAGCGGGTTGAAATCGGCTGCCAGCGCCTGCTGGGCGGTGCGCAGCGTGACCTCGCTCCAGGGCTGGCCGGCGATCGCCGCCTCGGCGCCCGCGGCGCGCCTCACGGTGGCCGCCATCCCGCCGAAGGCGAGCCGCGCCTCGGCCACGCATTCGCCGTCGAGCCGGATCGCGAAGCCGGCGCTGACCGCTGAGATGTCGCAGTCGAAGCGCTTGGACAGCTTGTGGGCCTGCACCTGCCAGCCGGGGGTGGGCAAGGGCACCGACACCGCCTCGACGAACTCGCCGGGTGCCAGCTGGTTCTTCATGTAGCCGAGGTAGAAGTCTTCGAGCTTCAGCGTGCGCACCACGGCCCCGCGGCGCAGCGCCAGTGTCGCGCCCAGCGCGATCAGCACCGGCGCGGTGTCGCCGATGGGCGAGCCGTTGGCCAGGTTCCCCACCAGCGTTCCGGCGTGGCGCACCGGCGGGCCGGCGAAGCGGCGGTGCATCTCGCTCAAGGCCGGCCAGTGCCGCACCAGCGCGGCCCAGCCGTCTTCCAGCGTCACCGCGGCACCGATGCGCAGAACGCCCTCGGCCTCGGTGATCGTGCGCAGCTCGGGCACGTCCCCCAGCCAGATCAGCTGCGGCAGCGACCGGAACTGCTTGTTCACCCACAGGCCGATGTCGGTGGCGCCAGCGAGCAGCGTGGCTTCTGGCTTGTTCAGGCGGGCTTCGGCCAGCGCGGGCAGGCTGCGCGGCGTGCTGAAGCCGGGCAGGGCCGGGGCGGGCTCGTCACGCAGGCCGCGCAGCAGGTCGGCCAGGCCTTCCAGCGGCAGGCGCGGGCCGGGCAGGGTGTTCATCGCCAGCCCGGCATCGAGGATGGGCCGGTAGCCGGTGCAGCGGCAGAGGTTGCCGCTCAGCGCGTCGGCCAGCTCGGGCCGGGTGGGGGTGGTGCCGGCTTCGGCGTGGCGTTCGTGGCACAGCGCCATCGAGACTGCGAAGCCCGGAGTGCAGAAACCGCACTGCGACCCGTGGTGCTCGACCAGCGCCAGCTGGGCCGGGTGCAGCGTCTGGTGTCTCGACAGGTCTTCGACCGTCAGCAGCGCCTTGCCGTGCAGCGTCGGCAGGAAGCGGATGCAGGCATTGACCGGACGCAGCGCCAGCCCGGCCACGCGCAGCGCGGCGCTGGATTCGGGCACCTCGTCTTCCAGCTCGGCCACGAGCACCGTGCAGGCGCCGCAATCGCCCTCGGCACAGCCCTCCTTGCTGCCGCAGGCGCGGGCGTCTTCGCGCAGCCACTGCAGCACGCTGCGGGTCGGTGCGCCGGCCGGCACGCTGAGGGCCTCACCGCGAAAGACGAAACGCAGGGGAGCAGAAGTAGCGGTCATGGCTGCGAAGGTACCGTGACGAGGCGCGGTTGTCATGTGATCGCTGACTATCATGGCTGAACATGACCCGACTCGCGCTGCAGGGCGACCTGCTCGATTTCACCGCCACCCCCGAGCTGGGCGACACCGCCAGCCCGGCCGTGCGCTACCGGCCCGGCCACTGGCTGCTGATCGGCGACGACGGCCGCATCGCCAGCGTGCAGGCCGACGAGCCCGACGACAGCTGGCCGCGCGAGCGCCACCCGGGCCGCCTGATCCTGCCCGGCTTCATCGACACCCACGTACACAGCGCGCAGGTCGATGTGCTGGGCGCCTACGGGACCGCCTTGCTCGACTGGCTGGAGCAGCACACCTTCCCGGCCGAAGCGCGCATGGCCGATGCCGCGCACGCCGCGCACATCTCGTCGCTCTTTCTCGACGGGCTGCTCGCGGCGGGCACCACCGCGGCCATGGTCTTCCCGACAGTGCACAAGGTGTCGGTCGATACGCTCTTCGCAGCCGCCGAGCAGCGCGGCATGCGGCTGATCGCCGGCAAGGTGCTGATGGACCGACACGCGCCGGGCTTCCTGCGCGACGACGTGGCGCAGAGCGAGCGCGACAACCTCGACCTGATCGCCCGCTGGCACGGCCGGGGCCGGCTGGCCTATGCGGTGACCCCGCGCTTCGCGCCGACCTCGACCGAGGCTCAGCTGGCGATGGCCGGCGCGCTGATGGGCGCCGCACCGGGCCTTTACATGCAGACCCATGTGGCCGAGAACACCGACGAAGTGCGCTGGGTCGCCGAGTTGTTCCCGCAGGCCCGCAGCTACCTGGACGTCTACCGCCGCTTCGGCCTCCTCGGCCCACGCGCGATGCTGGCCCACGGCATCTGGCTCGACGCAGCCGACCGCGCGCTGCTGGCCGAGAGCGGCGCGGCGATCGCGCACTGCCCCTCGTCCAACCTGTTCCTCGGCAGCGGCTTGTTCGACTGGGCCGCCACGCGCGCCGCCGGCGCGGCGGTGACGCTGGGCACCGACGTGGGCGGCGGCACCAGCCTGTCGATGCCGCGCACGCTGGCCGATGCCTACCAGGTGCAGGCGCTGGCCGGCCGGCGGATCACCGCCTGGGCGCTGCTGCATGCAGCCACGCGCGGTGCGGCCGAGGCCCTGCACCTGACGCACGAGATCGGCTCGCTGGAGCCCGGCGCGCTGGCCGACGTGGTGGTCTGGGACCGCGCCGCCAGCCCCGTGGAAGCCCGCAGACAATCGGTGGCGCGGGACTTGCATGATGCGCTCTTCGCCTGGCTGACGCTGGGCGACGAGCGCCATGTGGTGAGCACCCGCGTGGCCGGCGTCGAGCGGTTTCGACGCGGCGCGTTTTCGACGAACACCAACGACCTGTGCTGATGCCACCCGACGCCCCGCTGAGACTCGAGCTTCGCGGAATCACCAAGCAGTACCCCGCCGTGCGTGCCAACGATGGCGTCGCGCTGCGCGTCGCCCCCGGCCAGATCCACGCCGTGCTGGGCGAGAACGGCGCCGGCAAGTCGACCCTGATGAAGATCATCTACGGTGCGACCCCGCCCGACGCCGGCGAGATGCTGTGGAACGGCCAGCCGGTGACCGTGGCCAGCCCGGCCGTCGCCCGCGCGCTGGGCATCAGCATGGTCTACCAGCACTTCTCGCTGTTCGATACGCTCACCGCGGCCGAGAATGTCTGGCTGGGCCTGGGCAAGGCACACACGCTGGCCGATGTGACCGAGCGCATCCGCCAGGTCGCGGCCGGCTACGGGCTGGAGGTCGACCCGCTGCGGCCGGTGCACACGCTCAGCGTCGGCGAGCGCCAGCGGGTCGAGATCGTGCGGGCGCTGCTGACGAAGCCGAGCCTGCTGATCCTCGACGAGCCGACCTCGGTGCTGACGCCGCAGGCGGTGGAAAGACTCTTCGTCACGCTGCGCCAGCTCAGCAGCGAGGGCTGCAGCATCCTCTACATCAGCCACAAGCTCGACGAGATCCGCCAGCTCTGCCACCACTGCACCGTGCTGCGTGGCGGCAAGGTGACGGGCGAGGTCGACCCGACGCAGGAGACCAACGCCTCCTTGAGCCGGCTGATGATCGGCGCCGAGCCGCCGGCCTTGAAGCACCGCGAGGTGCGGGCAGGCGCCGTGGCACTGGAGGTTCGGGGCCTTTCGCTGCCCCAGCAGGACCCGTTCGGCGTCGCGCTCGATCGGGTCTCGCTGCAGCTCCGGGCGGGCGAGATCGTGGGCATCGCCGGGGTCTCGGGCAATGGCCAGCAGGAGCTGATGGCCGCACTCTCGGGCGAAGACCGCCGCGCGCCGGCCGACTCGGTCAGGCTTTTCGGCCACGACATCGCCGCGGCGTCGCCGCGCCAGCGCCGCCAGGCTGGCCTGTACTTCGTGCCGGAAGAGCGGCTGGGCCGCGGCGCGGTGCCCTCGCTGAGCCTCGCCCAGAACACCCTGCTCACCCGCACCCAGGCCGTGGGCCGCGGCGGCTGGCTCAATCTTCCGGGCACGCGGGTCATGGCGGCCGGCCTGATCGCGCGCTTCCAGGTCAAGGCGGGCGGGCCGGAGGCGTTGGCGCGCTCGCTCTCGGGCGGCAACCTGCAGAAGTTTCTCGTGGGGCGCGAGATCGACGCCAAACCCAAAGTGCTGATCGTCGCGCAACCGACCTGGGGCGTGGACGTGGGGGCCGCAGCGCAGATCCGCGGCGAACTGCTGAGGCTGCGCGATGAGGGCTGTGCGCTGCTGGTCGTCAGCGAAGAGCTGGACGAGCTGTTCGAGATCAGCGACCGGCTGGTGGTGATCGCGAGCGGCCGGCTGTCGCCGCCAGTGGCCACCGCAGACGCGAGCGTCGAGCGCATCGGCGAGTGGATGTCGGGCCTGTGGCCGGCGGCCGAGGCGAGCCAGGAAGGGGCGGCCCATGCTGCGGCTTGAACCTCGGCCGCAGCCGTCGAAGGCCTTGTCCATCGGCTCGCCGCTGCTGGCGCTCGCCATCACGGTGCTGATCGGCATCGCGCTGTTCGCGGCGCTGGGCAAGGACCCGGTCCGGGGCCTGCAGGTCTTCTTCGTCGAGCCGGTGAAGAGCGCCTACGCCTTGTCGGAGCTGTCGATCAAGGCAGTGCCGCTGGTGCTGATCGCGCTCGGCCTGGCGGTGTGCTTCCGCTCCAATGTATGGAACATCGGCGCCGAGGGCCAGTTCGTCGTCGGTGCGCTGGCGGCCGGCTGGGTGGCGATGCAGGCGGGACCGGGCACGGCGTGGCTCGGCACCGGCATCGTGCTGCCGATCCTGCTGGCCGGCATGCTGGGTGGCATGGCCTGGGCCGCCATCGTGGCGCTGCTGCGCGACCGCTTCAACGCCAACGAGATCCTGGTCAGCCTGATGCTGGTCTACGTGGCCGACATGCTGTTGGCCTGGCTGGTCTACGGGCCGTGGAAGGACCCGGCGGGCTACAACTTCCCGCAGACCGTCACCTTCGATGCCACCACCAAGGTGCCTCGCCTGGTGCAGGGGCTGCGCATGAACATCGGCCTGTTCATCGCGCTGGCCGCGGTGGCGGCGCTGTGGGTGTTCCTGTTCCGCACCTACCGCGGGTTCGCGCTGCAGGTGGGCGGCCTCGCGCCGGCGGCGGCCCGCTATGCCGGCTTCTCGTCGCGCCGCGCGCTGTGGACGGCGCTGTTGCTCTCGGGCGGCCTGGCCGGCCTGGCGGGCGGGCTGGAAGCTGCCGGCCCGCTCGGGCAACTGACGCCCTATGTGCCGGCGGGCTACGGCTTCGCCGCGATCATCGTCGCCTTCGTCGGCCGGCTGCACCCGGTGGGCATCGTCTTCTCGGCGCTGCTGATGAGCATGTTCTACATCGGCGGCGAGCTGGCGCAGTCGCGCCTGGGGCTGCCCAAGGCGCTCACCGGCGTGTTCCAGGGCCTGTTGCTGTTCTCGCTGCTGGCCTGCGACACGTTGATCCACCACCGGGTGCGCCTGGGCCGCAGGGTGAACGCATGAATGAAATCGCGCTGCTGCTGGCCGCCACGCTGAACGCTGGCACCGTGCTGGCCATCGCCGGCCTCGGCCTGCTGGTCAACGAGCGCGCAGGCATCGTCAACCTTGGCGCCGAAGGCATGATGCTGGTGGCCGCCATCGCCGGCTTCGCCACTGCGGTGCACTCGGGCTCCGACCTGCTGGCGTTTGCCGCCGGCATGGGGGCCGGCGCGCTGATGGCGGCGGCATTCGGCGTCCTGGTGATCTGGCTGAACACCAACCAGTACGCCACCGGCCTGGCGCTGAGCCTGTTCGGCGCCGGCTTCTCGGCCTTTGTCGGCATCACCTACACGCAGGAGCGGATCGGCGCGCGGATGCAGTTCCCTGTGCCGCTGCTGGGCGACCTGCCGTTCGTCGGGCCGGCGCTGTTCCGCCACCACCCGCTGGTCTACGGCGCCATCGCGTTGGCGGCCGGCCTGGCGTGGTTCCTCTACCGATCGCGTGCGGGGCTGGTGCTGCGTGCGGTGGGCGAGTCCCCCGAGTCGGCCCACGCGCTGGGCTACCCGGTGCGCCGTATCCGTCTGCTGGCCGTGATGGGCGGCGGGGCGCTGTGTGGCCTGGCCGGGGCCTACCTGTCGGTGATCTACACCCCACTGTGGGTCGAGGGCATGGTGGCCGGCAAGGGCTGGATCGCCCTTGCGCTGACCACCTTCGCCACCTGGCGGCCGGCGCGCGTGCTGCTGGGCGCCTACCTCTTCGGCGGCGTCACCATGCTGCAGTTCCACCTGCAGGGCGAGGGCGTGCAGATCCCCAGCCAGTGGCTCTCGATGCTGCCCTACCTGGCCACCATCGTGGTGCTGGTGCTGATCTCGCGCAACCCGGCCTGGATCAAGGCCAACATGCCGGCCTCGCTCGGCAAACCTTTCTCACCGGGTTCGTGATGCCTATCATTCCCGCCGTTTCCCCCACCCCCACCCCTACCCGGAGTTCCCCATGAACCTTTCGAAGCGCACCCTGCTGGCCACCGCGGCGGTCGCCACCCTCGCTGCCCTGGCAGGCTGCGGCAAGAAGGAAGAGGCCGCCCAGGCCGCCGCGGCCAGCGCTGCCGCCTCGGCCGCCGCGCCCAAGCCGGAGCCGCTGAAGATCGCCTTCGCCTACGTCGGCCCGGTCGGCGACGGCGGCTGGACCTTTGCCCACGACAACGGCCGCAAGGCGATCGAGAAGGAGTTCGGCGACAAGGTCGTCACCAGCTTCGTCGAGAAGGTGCCCGAAGCCGCCGATGCCGAGCGTGTCTTCCGCGACATGGTGGGCCAGGGCAACAAGCTGATCTTTGGCACCACCTTCGGCTACATGGAGCCGATGATGAAGGTGGCGGCCGATACGAAGGACGTGAAGTTCGAGCATGCCACCGGCTACAAGACGGCCGACAACATGCGCACCTACGATTCGCGCACCTACGAGGGTGCCTACATGGCGGGCGTGGTGGCCGGCGCGATGACCAAGACCAACACGCTGGGTGTGGTCGGCTCGATCCCCATCCCCGAGGTGATCCGCAACATCAACTCCTTCACCCTCGGCGCGCAGAGCGTGAACCCGAAGATCAAGACCAAGGTGGTCTGGGTCAACGAGTGGTTCAACCCGCCCAAGGAAACCGAGGCTGCCACCTCGCTGATCAACGGCGGCGCCGACGTGCTGATGCAGAACACCGATTCGGCCGCGGTGCTCAAGACCGCCGAAGACAAGGGCAAGCGCGCCTTCGGCTGGGATTCGGACATGACCGCCTATGGCCCCAAGGCCCACCTCGGCTCGGCGGTCATCAACTGGGGCCCGTACTACGTGAAGGCCACGCGCGATGCGCTCGAAGGCAACTGGTCCACCGGCCAGGCCTGGTGGGGCGTGAAGGAGGGTGCGATCGACTTCGTCTCGGTGGCCGATGACGTGCCGGCCGAGATCAAGGCCAGGCTCGACACCATCAAGGCAGGGCTGAAGGACGGCAGCTTCTCGATCTGGAAGGGCCCGATCGTCGACAACGCGGGCAAAGAGCAACTGGCCAAGGACACGGTCGCCGACGACAAGTTCCTGTCCGGCGTCAAGTTCTACGTCAAGGGTGTGGAAGGCAAGGTCCCGGGCGACGGCAAGTAAGCCCCCGGCGCTTCCTTGCACCCGACCGCCGGCCTCACCCGCCGGCGTTTTCCATTGGGGTGCCCCTGCGGGCTCGACAAGCCCGGCGGCCCGGGCTAGAACGTCGTCTGTGCCTGAGCGCGGAACGCACGCCTGACCGGGTGGCAGGGTGTGGCATGTCGGCTGAGGTGCTGGCCACCCGCCTTGTTTGCAGGGAGCCAGCGATGAGTTCTTGCCCGCATGGGGCCGACCAGGCCCTCAGGCGCCGCCTTGCCTTGGGCGGCGTCTTTGCCCTCGTTTCCACCCTTCCCCTGGCCCGGGCCTCGACGGCGCGTGCCGCCGGCCGGCTCGACGCGCGGGGCCGCTACCAGCTGTCCGCCGATTGGGCCGCACCCGACAACGAGGTGGTGCAGCTGCCTTTCGATGCCACGGCCTTCCACAGCGGCACCGACTTCGCCTTGCAGGCCGATGGCAAGGTGTTGATCCAGGTCAGTGGTCTGTACGAGATCACCTTGTCGGTCGACTGGGACCTGAAGGCCGGCCGCGACATCGCGCTGCGCCAGACCGGCGTCCGCCGCCAGCGCGCCGGCCAGCCGGACCTGCCGCTCGATGCGCACGAGCGGGTGATCTCCGGCGACCTGCCGGGCTCGGCCGCCCCCGTGACAGCGCGCAGCCAGCAGCCCTGGGGCCCGGTCGATGTGGGGCCCGGTGCGGTGGTCTTCGTCGACGTGGCCGTCGCACCGGCGGGTGCCGTCAAGCCGGGGGACGTGGCGCAGGCCTCGCACACCCAGATCCGCGCCGGCGTGTTGCCCGACGACGCCCTGGCCGCGCTGGTCGTGCAGGCCAAGGTGATCGGCGCGGACAAGGTGAGGGTGTCGCTCTACAACCCGGGCATCGCCAGCGGCATACAGATCCCCGCGGGCACGCTCAACGTCCTGGCCAGCAGCACGCGCAAGCTCGCGGGTGGCTCGGGCGACGGCTGGCACCCCCTGCACAGCCCGTCGGTGCTGCTCGACGCGGGTGACAAGGTCTACGCGACGGTGCGGCACCATGTGCCCGGCTCGCTGGTGCAGGCAACCAAGATGAGCTTCCTGCAGGTCGACCGGCTGGAATGACGGCGCCAGGCCCGCGCTGACAACCGCGGGCTCGCTCCTTGCGTTCAGACCTAGGGCCAATCCCGATCCCGGTGCATTGGTCCTGTCCCTTGGTGCGCACATCCCCGGTAGTAGGATGCGGCGCACCAACCAAGCCGTGCCCAATCCTTGCTTTGGGCCACCCACTTCGAGGAGCTTTCCCCATGTCGCGTATTTCGACCCTGGCGGCCGTGGCCGTCGCTGCCGTGATGGTGTTCGGTGCCAGCGCTGCTTCCGCCCGCAACATCGACGCCATCAAGAAGGCCGGCACGATCATCGTCGCCACCGAGGGCCAGTACGCCCCGTTCAACTTCTTCGAGGGCTCCAAGCTGACCGGCTTCGAGGTCGACCTGATGGAGGGCGTGGCCAAGAAGATGGGCCTGAAGATCGAGTGGAAGACGCTCGGCTTCGACGCCCTGCTGACCGGCCTGGGCCAGGACCGCTGGGACCTGGTGATCGCCTCGCACGGCATCACCGACGAGCGCGCCAAGGCGGTGACCTTCACCAACCCGCACTACTGCTCGGGCGGCGCGATCGTCACCAAGAACGCAGCCCTGAAGACCGCGAAGGACCTGGCGGGCAAGGTGATCGCGGTGCAGACCGGCACCTCTTACCTCGAATCGGCCCAGAAGATCCCCGGTGTCAAGGAAGTCAAGAACTTCCCGAAGGACCCGGACGCGCAGGCCGCCGTGGCCTCGGGCCGCGCCGACGTGTGGGTGACCGACAAGTTCGTCGCGATCGAGATGCTCAAGACCAACAAGAACACCGGCCTGACCGCCACCGGCATGCTCTTCGTCGAGAAGATCGCCGCCGCCGCCGCCAAGGGCAACCAGGGCGTGGCCGATGCCTACAACAAGGCGCTGGGCGAGTTCATGGCCAAGGGCGGTGGCTACGACGCCCTGTCGATGAAGTACTTCGGCGAGGACGTGCGCTGCAAGTGACCGGCTGAGTGCCACCACCGGGGCGGCCCGCAGGCCGCCCCGTCCTCGACGACCGGTACGTATTCATGAGCATTCCGAGAATCGGCTGGCCCGCGCACTGGTCGCGAGAACGCCGCAGCCTGGCGTCCATCGTGCTGGCCTCGCTGGTGCTGGTGGCCTCGCTGTGGGTGTCCGCCTCGATCATTGCGCTGGCCCCCGAGCCGATCGGCTCCAGTGCCCAGACCTTCGCCGATGGCACCGCGATGACGGTGAAGCTGACGGTCGTGTCCGGCGTGATCGGCCTGGTGCTGGGCCTGCTGGCCGCGCTGGGCAAGGTCTCGCGCGTGCCGCCGCTGCGTTGGCTGTGCAGCTTCTACATCTGGGTCATCCGCGGCACGCCGCTGCTGGTGCAGATCTTCTTCGTCTACTTCGCCCTGCCGGTGCTGGCCCAGAAGAGTGGCAGCCCCTGGCTGGAAGAGGCGTCGAAGATGACCGAGTTCACCGCGGCGGTGCTGGCGCTGTCGCTCAACGTGGGTGCCTACAACGCCGAGTCCTTCCGTGCCGGCCTGCTGGCGGTGCCGCGCGGGCAGTTCGAGGCGGCCCGCTCGCTCGGCCTGGGCCGCCTGCACACGCTGGTCGACATCACGTTCCCGCAGGCCTTCAAGGTGGCGCTGCCCCCGTTGGTGAGCAACATCGTGGCCTTGCTCAAGGACACGTCGCTGGCCTACAGCATCGGCGTGCTGGAGCTGGTCAACGCGGGCCAGCGGTTGCAGTCGCGCACCTTCGAGCCGGTGCCGGTGCTGATCACCACGGCGATCCTCTACCTCGTGATGACCACGCTGCTGACCAAGATCACCAACGCGATCGAGCACTACTACGACATCGAGGGGCGGCTGTCATGAGCGCGTTGCCCACCCAGGCCGGCGCCGCGGCCGGCGCACCGCTGATCACCGTCGACAAGGTCAACAAGCACTTCGGCCCGGCCCATGTGCTGCGTGACGTGTGCACCCATTTCAATGCCGGCGAGGTGGCGGTCATCATCGGCTCGTCCGGCTCGGGCAAGAGCACGCTGCTGCGCACGCTCAACCGGCTGGAAAAGCACGACAGCGGCTCGATCGTGATCGACGGCATTCCGGTCGACGACCACCCGCAGCACCTGAAGGCCCTGCATGCCGAGGTCGGCATGGTGTTCCAGCAGTTCAACCTGTTTCCGCACATGACGGTGCTGGACAACGTGTCGCTGGCGCCGCGCCGGGTGCGCGGGCTGACGCGCGCAGAGGCCGACGAGCGCTCTGCCGGGCTGCTGGCGCGGGTGAACATGCAGGGCCATGCCCACAAGTACCCCTTCCAGCTGTCGGGCGGCCAGCAGCAGCGGGTGGCCATCGCCCGCGCGCTGGCAATGCAGCCGCGGGTGATGCTGTTCGACGAGCCCACCTCGGCGCTCGACCCCGAGACGGTCAAGGAGGTGCTCGACGTGATGAAGGGCCTGGCCGCCAGCGGCATGACGATGATCGTGGTGACCCACGAGATGGGTTTCGCCAAGGAAGTGGCCGACCGTGTGCTCTACTTCGACAAGGGCTGCATCCTGCAGGACCGCCCGCCCGTCGAATTCTTCGACAACCAGGACAACCCGCGCATCCGCGCCTTCCTCGGCCAGATGAGTTGACCCCCACGCCCCTCCCGGGGCTGCGCCGGGCCAAACGCATGTCGGAGCGTTGCCAATGATCGATTTCAACCGCATCCCTTCTGATCGCCTGCCCGCGCTGCTGCGCACCATGCCCAAGGCAGAGCTGCACATCCACATCGAAGGCTCGCTCGAGCCCGAGCTGATCTTCAGGCTGGCCGCGCGCAACGGCGTGGCGCTGAAGTACCCCAGCGTCGAAGCGCTGCGCGCCGCCTACGCCTTCACCGACCTGCAGAGCTTCCTCGACATCTACTACGCCGGCGCCAGCGTGCTGCTGAAGGAGCAGGATTTCTTCGACATGGCCTGGGCCTATTTCGAGAAGGCGGCGGCCGACAACGTGGTGCACGCCGAGCTCTTCTTCGACCCGCAGACGCACACCGGGCGTGGCGTCCCGTTCGAGACGGTCATCCGTGGCCTGCATCATGCCTGCCAACGTGCGCACCAGGAGCTGGGCATCAGCGCCAGCCTCATCCTGTGTTTCCTGCGCCACCTCAGCGAAGAGGAGGCCTTCGAGACGCTGGAACAGGCGCTGCCCTGGCGCCAGCACTTCGTCGGCGTGGGCCTGGACAGCTCCGAGCGCGGCCACCCGCCGGAGAAGTTCGCCCGCGTGTTCGCGCGCTGTCGCGAGCTGGGCCTGCACATCGTGGCGCATGCCGGCGAGGAAGGCCCGCCCGAGTACATCCGCAGCGCGCTCGACGTGCTGAAAGTCGAGCGCATCGACCACGGCGTGCGCTGTGTCGAAGACCCAGCGCTGGTGCAGCGGCTGGCGGCCGAGCGCATGCCGCTCACGGTCTGCCCTTTGTCCAACGTCAAGCTCTGCGTCTTCGACCAGCTTGGGCGGCACAACCTGCCCGCGTTGCTGGAGGCCGGGCTGGTGGCCACCGTCAATTCCGACGACCCGGCCTACTTCGGCGGCTACGTCAACGACAACTACCTGCAGACCTTCGCCGCCTTGCCCCAGCTCGGCCCGCGCGACGCATGGCAACTGGCGCACAACAGCTTCGAGGCCAGCTTCGCCTCGGCGGCGCAGAAGCAGGCGTGGGCCCGGCAACTGGACGAGGTCTTCTCCCACGCCGTCGTTTGACCTGCCGCGTGCGCCGGCCTTGCGTCGTGCGCCGTGAGACGGCAGGATGCCGACAGGATGTCTGCCTGGAGGCCTGCGATGAAGATCCTGATCCCGATCGACGGCTCGCCCTTGTCGCTGGCGGCGTTGCGCCATGCCGTCGGCCTGATCCAGGCCGGCCTGCGGGCGGAGCTGGTACTGGCCAACGTGCAACCGCCGGCCAGCCTCTACGAATGGATGCGCGCACCCGACCCGGAGTCGCTGGGCCAGATCGCCGAGGCCGCGGGCCAGCATGCGCTGGAGACGGCCGAATCGGTGCTGCGTGATGCCGGGCTCGACGCGACCGAGGTGCTGGTCAGCGGCGACCCCGCGCATGCGCTGGTCGACCTGGTCGAGAGCGAAGGCTGCGATGCCGTGATCATGGGCTCGCATGGCAGCGGCGGGCTGCGCTCGGCGCTGCAGGGCTCGGTGTCCCAGGCACTGCTGCATGCATCGCCGGTGCCGGTCACGCTGGTCAAGCCGCCGCCGCCGCCGGAACCGGTGGAAGACACCGGTGACGCCGGTGCCGAGGAGGACGAGGCCGCCGGCGCCTGACGACCGGCCCGACCCGCCCCGCCCCAGCGCGCCCGCGTGAGCAGCATCGCCCCCCAGAGGCACGAGGTGATCGTGCTCGGGGCCGGGATGTCCGGCCTGTGCATGGCGGTGAAGCTCAAGCGCGCGGGCATCGACGACTTCGTCGTCCTCGAACAGCAGCCGGGCCTGGGCGGCACCTGGTGGGACAACCGCTACCCGGGCGCGCATGTCGACGTTCCCGCGCCGGCGTACTCCTTCTCCTTTGCGCCCAACCCGCACTGGTCGCGCCGCTTCGCCTCGGCCCCCGAGATCCAGGCCTACATGCAGCAGGTGGCGGTGCGCTTCGGCCTGCTGCCGCACATCCGCTTCGGCTGCCGCATCACGCAGGCCACCTTCGATGACCGCAGCGCGCAGTGGCAGGTCGACACCGCCGACGGGGAGCGCCACGAGGCCCGCTTCTTCGTCTGCAGCACCGGGCCCTTGAGCCAGCCGCGCTGGCCCGGCATCGCCGGGCTCGACAGTTTCGCGGGCGACAGGTTGCACTCGGCCCGCTGGGACGCGGGCGTGCCGCTGGCCGGCCGGCGCGTCGCGGTCATCGGCACCGGGTCGACGGCCTCGCAACTGGTGCCACCGCTGGCGCGGCAGGCCGCGACGCTGCATGTGTTCCAGCGCACGCCGAACTGGGTCATGCCGCGCCTGGACCGCCCCTATGGCGCGCTGGACCGGGCGCTGGCGCGCTTCCTGCCCTATGCCGCCGCGGTGCGCGCCGCGTGGGTGCAGGTGCTGGAGCTGGGGCGGCACGGCTTCGACGAGGGCACGCTGGCGCGCCGCGCGATGCTGGCCACGGCGCGCCGCCACCTGGCCCGGCAGGTGCCCGATGCGGCGCTGCGCCGGCAGCTGGAGCCGCCTTATCCGCTGGGCTGCAAGCGCATCATCTACTCGAACGACTTCTACCCGGCGCTGACGCGGCCGAATGTCGAGCTGGTCACCACACCCATCGAGCGCATCACGCCCCAGGGCGTGGTGACCGGCGATGGCCGCGAGCGGCCGGTCGACGTGCTGGTCTGCGCCACCGGCTTCGACACCAGCCACCTGCTGGCTTCGCTGACGGTGCGCGGCCTGGGCGGCCGCACGCTGCGCGAGGCGTGGGCGGCCGGGCCCGAGGCCTACCGCGGCATCTCGGTCGCGGGCTTTCCCAACCTGTTCCTGATGCTGGGGCCGAACACCGCCACCGGCCACACCTCGACCCTGCTCTACATCGAGCCCGAGGTCGCCCACGCGTGGGCCTGCATGCAGGCGGTTCGTCGTGGTGGCCACCGCTGGATCGGTGTGCGCGATGGGGCTTTCCGCGCCTACAACGAGGCACTGCAGGCGCGTCTGGCCGGGTCGGTGTGGAGCCAGTGCCGCAGCTGGTACCGGCTCGACGGCCAGGGCCGGATCGTCGCCATCTTCCCTGGCTTCACGCGCGAGTACGTGCGCGGCTTGCGCCGGCTCGAAGCGGGCGACTACGAATTCGGCTGACTGGGAGCCGCGGGCGGTCAAGCTCGCGGCGCCGGTTCGCCGCAGCGGGGCGTCTGCGCGGCCTCGGACACTGTCCGCCCACTGCATTTGCTATGCTCGGCTAACCATTCCGATGGCGGCCTGCCATGCCGCCAGCCCGTCTCCATGCCCCCTGAATTCACCGCGGCCAAACCGGCCAGGCCGGCCCCCGGCCGCCCGCGCGGGCCCGTGCCCAAGGCTCATCGTGCCCAGGCCGAGGCGTGCGCTGGCGCCGTGCTCGAGGTGGTGCCGGCCGTGATGGACGCGCTGCGTGCCGCGATGCGACGCCACGTGGGCGAGCACCTGTCGGTGCCGCAGTTCCGCTGCCTCAACTTCATCGCCCTCGAACCGGGCTGCACCGTGAGCGCGGTCGCAGGCTTCCTGGGCGTGACGCTGCCCACCGCGTCGGCCATGGTGGGCCGGCTGGTTCAGGCGGGTTCTGTGTCTTCCCGGGCCGACCCGAGTGATCGCCGGTGCCTGCGGCTGGAGCTGACGGCGGCCGGCCGGGCGCAGCTCGGGCAGATCCGGCGCGGGGCGCGCGAAGACCTCGCCGCGGCGCTGGCCCGCCACGATGCCGCGGAACTGCTGGGCCTGCAGCGAGGTCTGCAGAGCCTGCGTGAAGCTTTCCAGTCGGATGAGTCGATCGCATCTGACCTGACAACGAAGAAGTGATGAAAAGACCATGAAGAGGGCAATTTGTGGAGTGGTGGTGGCTGGCCTGTTGGGGGCCCTGGCCGCCTGCGCGGAGAAGGCCACGAGCGAACGCGCGGGGGCCGGCGCCCCGCCGGCTTCTGCGCCGGCCGGCGCCTCGGGCCCTGCCGCTGCGGCTTCCGGGCCGCCGGTCAGCGTCAGCACGGTGGTGGCGCGCCAGCGCGACCTGCCGCTCGTGCTGGAGGCCACCGGCACGGTGGTGCCCGTGGCCAGCGTCGAGGTGCGCCCGCAGCTCACCAGCGTGGTGACCCAGGTGCATGTGCGCGAGGGCCAGTTCGTGCGGGCGGGCCAGTTGCTGTTCACGCTCGACACCCGCACCGACGAAGCCAGGGTCGCACAGGCCCGCGCCCAGGTGGCGAAGGACCAGGCGGCGTTCGCCGATGCGCAGCGCCAGCTCACCCGCAGCCGCGAGCTGCTGGCCCAGGGGTTCATCAGCCAGGGCGCGGTCGACTCAGCCCAGGCGCTGTCCGACACCCAGGCTGCGGTGGTGGCCGCCGACAAGGCCGCGCTGGAGGCCGCTCGGGTGGCGCTGGCCTACGGCCAGGTCAAGGCGCCCAGCGCGGGCCGCGTCGGCGTGGTCAATGTCTACCCTGGCACCTCGGTGCAGGCCAACACCACCACGCTGCTGACCATCACCCAGCTCGACCCCATCGACGTGGCCTTCAGCGTGCCGCAGCGCCACCTGTCGGACGTGCTGGCCGCGCTGCCGGCTGGCGCGCCGGTCAAGGCCAGCCTGCCCGACGCCAGCACCGCCTTCACCGGCCGGCTGCAGTTCGTCGACAACGCGGTCGATGCGGCCTCGGGCTCGGTCAAGCTCAAGGCCCGCTTCGACAACCGGGGTGCGGCGGGGCAGGGTGCGCCGGCGCTGTGGCCGGGGGCGTTCGTCAAGACCGAGCTGACGGTGCGCACGCTCAAGGCCGCGGTGGTCGTGCCGCAGGCGGCGGTCATCCAGTCGGCCAAAGGCACCCTGGTCTATGCGGTGGAAAACGGCGTGGCGGTGGCCCGCCCGCTGAAGGTGCTCGCGACCGAAGGCGAGGACGCGGCGGTCAGCGGCGTGCGCGCCGGCGAGCGCATCGTGCTCGATGGCCGCCAGAACCTGCGCCCCGGCGCCGCGGTGGTCGAACGCAAGGCTTCGCCATGAACCTGTCCGAGCTCTTCATCCGGCGGCCGGTGATGACCGTGCTGCTGAACGTGGCCATCGTGCTGGCCGGCGTGATCGGCTACCAGAGCATCCCGGTCGCGGCGCTGCCCAGCTACGACACGCCGGTCATCAACGTCTCGGCCAACCTGCCCGGCGCCAGCCCCGAGACCATGGCGACCTCGGTCGCGTTGCCGCTCGAAAAGCAGTTCCAGACCATCCCGGGCCTGGCCCAGATCAGCTCCACCAGCACCCTCGGAAGCACCTCGCTGACGCTGGAGTTCGAGGAGGACCGCGACATCGACGGCGCCGCGCTCGACGTGCAGGCGGCCCTGCTGCGGGCCCAGCGCGGGCTGCCTCAGGACATGACGCAACCGCCGTCGTACCGCAAGATCAACCCGGCGGATTCGCCGGTGCTGCTGATCGCGTTGACCTCGCCGTCGCTGTCGCCGTCGGAGCTGCAGGACTACGCCGAGCACCTGATCACGCCCACCTTGTCGACCATCAACGGCGTGGCGCAGGTCAACATCTTCGGCAGCAAGCGCTACGCCGTGCGGGTGCGCGTGCTGCCCGAGGCGCTGGCGGCCCGCAACATCGGGCTGGACGAATTGGCCGCCGCGTTGCGTGCGGCGAACGTGAACACCCCGGTCGGCACCTTCGAGGGCCCGCGCCAGATGCTGACGCTGCAGGCCAACCGTCAGCTGCGCAACGCGGCCGAGTTCGCCGAGCTCATCGTCAGCACCCGAGGCGGCAACCCGGTGCGCCTGCGCGACGTGGCCCAGGTCGAGGACAGCCTCGAATCGCTCAAGAGCTACGCCAACCTGAACGGCGAACCTTCGATCACCATCGCCATCCAGCGCCAGCCGGGGGCGAACACGGTGCGCGTGGTCGACGCGGTGAAGGCGGCGCTGCCGGCGCTGAAGGAGCAGCTTCCCCAGTCGGTCAACATGCGGGCGGTCAACGACCGCTCGGTGTCGGTGCGCGAGGCGCTGCACGACGTGAGCCTGACGCTGCTGGGCACGATCGCGCTGGTGGTGCTGGTGATCTTCCTGTTCCTGCGCCGATTCGTGGCCACCGTGATCCCGGCCCTGTCGCTGCCGGTGTCGCTGGTGGGCGCGGTGGCGCTGCTCTGGGGCCTGAACTACAGCCTGGACAACATCTCGCTGCTGGGCCTGACGCTGGCGGTGGGCCTGGTGGTCGACGACGCCATCGTGATGCTGGAGAACATCATCCGCCGCGTGGAGGAGGGCGAACCGCCGTTCCAGGCCGCGCTGCGCGGCTCCCGGGAAGTGGGCTTCACCATCATCTCGATCTCGACCTCGCTGGTGGCGGTGTTCATCCCGATCTTCTTCATGCCCGGCGTGATCGGCCTGCTGTTCCACGAGTTTGCGGTGGTCGTCGGTCTGGCGATCATCGTCTCGGCCTTCGTCTCGCTCACGCTGGTGCCGATGCTGGCCAGCCGATTCCTGACCGACGAGGCGCACAAGAAGCCGCCCGGTGCGCTGGTGCGCAGCTTCGAGTGGGCCTTCGACAAGACGCTGGCCGCCTACACGCGCACGCTGGATGCGGCGCTGCGCCACCGCACCCTCGTGCTGGGGGTGGCGCTGGCCACCTTTGCCGCCACTGCCTGGCTGTTCGTCGTGATCCCCAAAGGCTTCTTCCCGGAAGAGGACATCGGCCAGATCACCGTCAGCACGGAAGCCTCGGAGGACACCTCGTTCGCGCAGATGCTGGTGCTGCAGGAGCAGGTGGCGGTGATCGTCCGCGCCGACCCGAACGTGGCCTTCGTCAGCTCGTTCCAGGGGGGCGGCTCGCAGAACACCGGTCGCATGTTCGTGACGCTGAAGCCGCGTGGCGAGCGCCTGCCGATGAAGCAGGTCATCGAAGGGCTGCGCAAGAAGCTGCGTGACGTCGCCGGCATCAGCGTCTTCATGCGGCCGATCCAGAACCTGCAGCTCGGCGGCCGGCCCAGCAAGGCGCAGTTCCAGTACATCCTGCAGAGCGTGCGCGCCGACGAACTGAACGACTGGGCCGTGAAGCTGCAGGAGAAGCTGCGCAGCGACCCGCTGTTCCGCGACGTGACCAGCGACGCCCAGCTGCGTGGCCTGCAGGCCGAGGTGAAGATCGACCGCGAGCGCGCCAACACGCTGGGCGTGTCGATCGACACCGTTCGCAACGCGCTCTACAGCGCCTTCGGCGAGCGCCAGGTCTCGACCATCTACCTGCCGACCGACAGCTACCAGGTCATCATGGAGGTGGCGCCCGAGGCCAAGCAGGACGAGTCCGCCCTCAACGGCATCTATGTGCGGTCCTCGACCGGCGCGCTGGTGCCGATGTCGAGCTTCGCCACGGTGGAGCGCTCGGTCGGGCCGACCTCGATCAACCATGTGGGCCAGCTGCAGGCGGTGACCATCTCGTTCAACCTGGCGCCCGGCGCGGCGCTGGGTGATGCCACTGCGCGCATCGAGCAGGCCAGCGAGGCGGTCGGGCTGCCGTCGTCCATCATCACCAAGTACGGCGGCGATGCGGCGGTGTTCCAGAGCTCGCAGGGCAACCAGGCCATCCTGATCGTTGCGGCGCTGCTGGTGATCTACGTGCTGCTGGGCGTGCTGTACGAAAGCTACATCCACCCGCTCACCATCCTGGCCGGGCTGCCCTCGGCCGCGGTTGGCGCGCTGGCCACGCTGATGATCTTCGGGCAGGACCTGACGCTGATCGCGATGATCGGCATCCTGCTGCTGATCGGCATCGTGAAGAAGAACGCGATCATGATGATCGACTTCGCCCTCGATGCACAGCGCACCCGGGGCATGGACCCGGCCATCGCCATCCGCGAGGCCTGCGTGCTGCGCTTCCGTCCGATCATGATGACCACGCTGGCGGCGCTGATGGGCGCGCTGCCGATCGCTCTCGGCATCGGTGCCGGCGCCGAGTTGCGCCAGCCGCTGGGCCTGGCGGTGGTGGGCGGCCTGGTCTTCTCGCAGGCCATCACGCTCTACATCACCCCGGTGATCTACCTGGCGCTCGACCGTTTCAGCGGCCGGGGGCCGGTGACGGCGCCGGAGACCGCCACCGCCACGGCCGACTGACATGGCCGCTTCGGCCGCCTTGCCCGAGCTGGCCGAGCTGAGGTTCCTCGCCAGCGTGGGCGAGCCGCACGTCGAGCAGCGGCTGCTGTGCGAGGTCGAGGCCCTCGGCCAGCGCCTGCCGGTCAACGCCTACCTCATGGGCGCCACAGACCCGCAGGCGCCGGTGGTCGGCTTCTTCGGCGGCGTGCACGGCCTGGAGCGCATCGGCGCCGAGGTGGTGATCGCCTACCTGCGCAGCTTGGTGGCACGCCTGCGTTGGGACGAGGCGCTGCACCGACAGCTCGAATCGGTGCGCCTGGTCTTCGTGCCGCTGGTCAACCCCTGGGGCATCTGGCGCGGCAAGCGGTCCAACGCGAACGGGGTCGACCTGATGCGAAATGCGCCGGTGCAGGCCGAGGCACGCGCGCTCTTCATGGTGGGCGGCCAGCGTCTCAGCCCGCGGCTGCCGTGGTACCGCGGCGAGGCGGGCAAGCCCATGGAGCCTGAGGCTCGGGCGGTGAGTGCGCTGGTGCAGTCCGAAATGCTGCCCCGGCCCTTCAGCCTGGCGATCGACTGCCATTCCGGCTTCGGCCTGCGCGACCGGCTGTGGTTCCCCTTCGCCCACAGCCGCCGCCCGATCGAGCACCTGCCCGAGCTGCACGCGCTGGGTGAGGTGATGGACCAGGCCCTGCTGCACCACCGCTATGTGCTGGAGCCGCAAAGCCGTCAGTACCTGGCCCACGGTGACCTGTGGGACCACCTCTACCTGGCGGCCGGCCGCGAGCCGGCGTCGGGGCGCATCTTTCTTCCCCTGACACTGGAGATGGGCTCTTGGCTGTGGGTGAAGAAGAACCCGCTGCAGATCTTCTCGCGCCACGGCATCTTCAACCCGCAGATCGAGCACCGCCAGCGCCGGGTGCTCCGGCGCCACATGACCCTGCTGGATTTCCTCGCCCGGGCCGCTGGTGGGCATGGCCGCTGGTTGCCCCAGGGCGAACAGCGCCGCCACCATGAGCAGCAGGCGCTGGCGCGCTGGTACGGGGGCGGGGCAGCGGCGGTGTGAGCTTGGCTTGCCACGGCTGCCTGCTCTTGGCGCCACTGGCGCCAGCGAACGCGCCGGAGGCCACTCGCCCCGCCAACGGCCACACGGCGTGGCCGTTGGCGGTTCCACTGCTCAGGGAGAGGGCAAGCCGTAGAGGCCGATGCCGCCGGCGGTCAGGTCCAGGCCCAGGGGCGCCAGGCGCACCACCCGGCGGCCGATCGATTCGCCCAGATGGACGCTCTGGTAGCGAAGGGCGCCGTGGCGGTCGAAAGCGCGCACCACGCCGCCGGTGCCCACCCACAGCCGCCCACGCTGGTCGACGCTGATGCCGTCCAGCGGCCCGGTGGCGGCGCGGAACTGCCGCACCGGCGCGTAGGCGCCGTTCTGGAAGGCGTACTCGTGGACCATGCCGGTGCTGTCGCCCAACAGCAAGTGCATGCCGTTCGGCGTCATGGCCGACGACATGGTGGTTGCCGTCAGGTCGATGATGGCTTCGACCTCGCGTGTGGGCCCGGCGTGGACATAGGGCTTGCCGCCGGCGGCCAGGGCGGTGAATTCGAGACTGGGCTCATCGTCGATGTCGGCCACGATCAGGTCCCGAGCCGAGCCGCCCATGTACACGGGCGAGCGCCATTTGTGCGAACCCGTCAGTGGGTCGTAGGCATGGACGAAGCCCGACCCGGCGCCGAGCAGCTCCACGCTGGCATCGCCGTCGAGATCGGCCGCCGCCACGGCGGTGAAGCCGCTGACGTTGCCGTCGATGATCGAGGTCACGCGGGTGAACTCATTGCGTTTGTTGAAGCGGTAGACCTCCAGCGCGCCGTCGTACAACCGGTCGGCCGCCACGAGGATCGCGAGGCGGCCCTTGGCGCCGATGGGCGCCAGGCGCAGATCCCGCATGCCCGTCCAGCTGAGGTTGTCGACGATCGGCGGTGACACACCGCGCACGGCCAGGGTCTTGCCGTCGAGCACGATGATGCGGCCGCTGCTGTAGTCGGCGTCCGAGCCCCAGGTGCCGAACACCACTTCGGGCGCACCGTCGCCATCAAGGTCGCCGGTCACCGGGCCGACGAAAGGGCCGGTGAGATCGATGTTCTGCCAGACGATCGACTTGGTCGACCAGGTCGACACGTACAGGTGGTCCTCGCCGGTGCTGGTGGCGCCAGCGCCCCACATCAGCTCTGCCGTGCCGTCGCCGTTCACGTCCGCCACGAGGATGTTGGTGACACCGTGTTCCGGGTTGCCGATGCTGCCGAGTTCGGCGAGTGTCGTGGGGTCGTAGGCATGCACCGCACCCCACTGGCCATCGCCGAGCAGCAGCTCGCGGACGCCGTCGCCCGTCACGTCGGCCAGCTGGATGGCCCCGATGTCGAGCTCGGCCTGCAGGCTCCACTTGGGCAGCTTCTTCTCCACGTCGTAGGCGTGGACCCAGTACCAGCCCTCCGCTGCGATGAGTTCATCCCGGCCGTCGGCGTCGATGTCTCCGGCCAGCAACTGGTTGCCGAAGCCTTCTGCCCGGGTCCATTGGATGGACTTCGTACCCGCGTCGACCACCTTGCCAGCGGTGGTGGCGATCTCCATGGCGGCATCGTTGTCCATCTGGCCCACGGCGATGCGGCTGCCCCCGACGCCGGCCAGCGACCACTCGGTGTAGGTCGGGCCGTGCGCCACCAGGCTCTGGTCCCCGCACAGGGAGACGTATTCATCCACCCCATCGGCGTTCAGGTCGGCCGTGGCAAAGCCCGCTTGCCCGCCCCTGCCTGCACAAGGCCCGGCCGAGCGCTGCAGGACTTGCTTGGTGGCCAGGTCGTAGACCACCAGGGTGCCGTCGCTGAGCGCCACGACCACCTGCTGCGCCCCGCCGCCCGCCCGGGCCAGCGCCAGGCGGTTGATCGGCACGGCGAACTGTTCCGAAGCAAAGCTCTGGCCCAGGCCGTCGGACAGGACGCCGGAGGCGTTGCCCAGTGCATACCAGTAGTTGCCTGCGCCGAAGACGCTGGTCGTGGCGGTTGCGAGCACCTCGGTGCGGCCATTGACCGAAGCCGATACCAGGCCCTGACCGCCGATGTTGGCGCCGAACGCGACGTAGCTCCAGGTCGGGGCGAGCGCCTCCTGCGCACGCGAGGCCGCCACCCGGGCTGGCGTGGCCGCAGCCGAAGTCGACCGGCGCCAATCCTTCCTCTGATAGCGGATGGCTTGGCCATCGGCGCCGCGCAGCGCCTGCCCGGCTTCGTTCTTGACGGGGCCCTGCTGCCGCTTGGGGGCTGCCGCCTGGCTGCCGCTGCCCAGCAGCGACAGTCCGAGCATGGCCAGCACCGCCATCATGTGGCGAGTCTGCTTCATCGATCTCCTCCCTGGAGCTCAAAAATGAGGGGTTCGATGATAGAAGCCGACGCCTGGTGTGGCGCACGGCGTCAACCTGGGATTGACAAGCGTTCGCCTAGCCTTCGACGGCCCAGCACGCCACCCGCTGCGCGGCGCGTGGTGCGAGGGGCGGCTCCTCCCGCACACAGCGCTCGAAGGCCAGCGGGCAGCGGGTGCGGAAGGGGCAGCCGCTCGGGCGATCGATGGGGCTGGGCAACTCGCCCTTGAGGATGATGCGCTCGCGCCGCAAGGCCGGGTCGACCGTGGGCGTGGCCGAGAGCAGGGCGCGGGTGTAGGGGTGCTTCGGCGTGTCGAAGACCACGTCGCGCGGGCCTTGCTCGACGCAGCGGCCGAGGTACATCACCATCACCTCGTCGGCCACGTGGCGCACCACGCCCAGGTCGTGCGAGATGAAGATGTAGGCCACGTCGAGCGCCTGCTGCAGGTCGTCCAGCAGGTTCAGCACCTGGGCGCGGATCGACACGTCGAGCGCCGAGACCGGCTCGTCGAGCACCAGCACGCGGGGCTTGAGCATCAGCGCCCGCGCGATGGCGATGCGCTGGCGCTGGCCGCCCGAGAACATGTGCGGGTAGCGGCTGAAATGCTCCTCGCGCAGGCCGACCTGGCGCAACATGGCGCGGGCCTCGGCCTCGCGCTGCGCGCGGTCGGCCATGCCGTTGACGAGCAGCGGTTCCATCAGCGCATCGCCCACCGTCTGGCGTGGGTTGAGCGAACCGTAGGGGTTCTGGAACACGATCTGGATCTGTCGCCGCAGGTCGCGCTTCAGCGCGTCGCTGGCATGGGCCACGTCCTGGCCGTCGATCAGCAGCTCACCTTCGGTGGGCGACTCGATCATCGTCAGCAGGCGCGCGAGGGTGGACTTGCCACAGCCGGACTCGCCCACCACCGCCAGCGTGCGCCCGGCCTGCACAGAGAAGCTGACGCCGGCCAGGGCCTGCACGGTGGCCGTACCCCTGAGCCAGCCGCGCGAGACGGGGTAGTCGCGGCGCAGGTTGCGTGCCTCCAGCACGGCGGAGTCGGTCGTCACGGTGCTCATGCGGCGGTGGCCTCGTCGTTCTGCAGCGGCTGAGGCTGGCCCCGCAACAGCGGGAAGTGGCACAGCGCGCGGCCCAGGGCGTCGCTGGCCGGGCGCGGCGCCACGGTGCGGCACACGGCCTGCGCCTGCGGGCAGCGGGGCGCGAAAAGGCAGCCGGCAGGGCGGTCGAACTGGCCGGGCACCATGCCGTCGATCGCCGCCAGGCGCTGTCCCTGGGCCACGCGCTCTGGCAACGCGGCCAGCAGGGCTGCGGTGTAGGGGTGGTGTGGGTCGACGAAGAGCGAGTCGGCGCGTTGCGTTTCGGCCGGGCGCCCGGCGTACTGCACCAGCACGCGGTCGGCGCCCTCGGCCACCACGCCCAGGTCATGGGTGATGAGCACCAACGCCATGCCCGTCTCGCGGCGCAACGTCTGCAGCAGGTCGAGGATCTGGGCCTGGATCGTCACGTCCAAGGCCGTGGTGGGCTCGTCGGCGATCAGCAGGCGCGGCTTGCAGGCCAGTGCCATCGCGATCATCACGCGCTGGCTCATGCCGCCCGAGAGCTGGTGCGGGAAGGCGCGCGCGCGGCGCGCCGGGTCGGGAATGCCGACCTGGTCGAGCAACTCGATCACCCGTTGCTTGCGCGCGCTGCGGTCCAGGTCGGTGTGCTCGGCCAGTGCCTCGGCGATCTGCCAGCCCACGGTGAAGCAGGGGTTCAGCGAGCTCATCGGCTCCTGGAACACCATCGCCACATCTCGGCCGACCAGCGCCCGGCGTTGTTTGGGGGTCAGTGCCAGCAGGTCCTGCCCGTCGAAGACCATGCGCTCGGCGTTCACCGTGGCCGTCCAGGGCAGCAGGCCCATGATGGCCAGCATGGCCACCGACTTGCCGGAGCCGGATTCGCCGACGATGGCCAGCACCTCGTTGGGCGCGACCTGCAGGTCCACGCCATCGACCGCACGGAACGCGCCGCCGCGGGTGGCGAAGCTGACGGTCAGCCCCTTGATGTCGAGCAGCGGGGTCATGTTTTTCGCATCTTGGGATCGAGGGCGTCGCGCAGGCCGTCGCCGGCCAGGTTGATCGACACCACGGTGACCAGGATGGCCAGGCCGGGCAGCGTGACCAGCCACGGGTCGGAGCGGATGAACTCGCGCGCGTCGGCCAGCATCGTTCCCCACTCGGCGGTGGGCGGCTGCGCGCCCAGGCCCAGGAAGCCCAGCGCTGCGGCTTCGAGGATGGCGTCGGACACGCCGAGCGCCGCCTGCACGATCAGCGGCGCCAGGCAGTTGGGGAGCACGGTCACGAACATCAGCCGCCACTTGCCCACGCCGGCCACCTTGGCGGCGGTGACGTAGTCCTTCTGCAGTTCGGCGAGTGCCGAAGCGCGCAGTAGCCGCACGTAGCGCGGCAGGTAGACGATGGTCACCGCGACGATGGTGTTGGTGAGGCTGGGCCCGAGCACCGCCACCACCAGGATGGCCAGCACCAGGCTGGGCACGGCCATGATCAGGTCCATGACCCGGGTGATGGCCACGTCCACCGCGTTGCCGAGCGAGGCGCAGGCCAGGCCCAGCAGCACGCCGATGATGAACGAGAAGCCCATCACCGACAGGCCGATGAACAGCGACACCCGGGCGCCGTGGATCAGCCGCGAGAGCTGGTCGCGGCCCAGGCTGTCGGTGCCGAGCAGGAAGCGTGATGAGCCGCCCTCGGCCCAGGCGGGCGCGGCGCGCACCGCGTCGCGGAACTGCTCGTTGGGCGAGTAGGGTGCGATCACGTCCGCCAGCAGCGCCAGCAGCACGACGACAGTGACGACGACGAGGCCGGCGACGGCGCCCTTGTTCTCGCTGAAGGCGAGCCAGAAGGCGCGCAAGGGGGACGGCGGCGCGGGAGAGGCGACGGGGGAAATCGTCTGGACGTCAGCCATGGCGGATACGCGGGTTGATCAGGCCATAGGTCAGGTCGACCAGCAGGTTCACGCCGATCACGATGGTCGAGACCAGCATCACGCCGCCCTGCAGCGCGGGGTAGTCGCGGCGGGCGATCGACTCGATCAGCCACTTGCCGATGCCGGGCCAGGAGAAGATGGTTTCAGTGAGCACCGCGCCGGCCATCAGCGCACCCACCTGCAGCCCGATCACGGTGACGACCGGGATCAGCGCGTTGCGCAGGGCGTGCAGCCCGATGACGCGCCACACCGGCAGGCCCTTGGCGCGCGCGGTGCGCACATAGTCCTCGCTGAGCACCTCCAGCATGGCCGAGCGTGTCATGCGGGCGATCACCGCGAGCGGGATGGTGCCCAGCACGATGCCGGGCAGCACCAGGTGGTGCAAGGCATCGAGCACCGCACCCTCCTGCCCGGAGAGCCAGGCGTCGATCACCATGAAGCCGGTGACCGGCTCGAAGTAATACTGGATCAGGTCGATGCGGCCCGACACCGGCGTGAGGCCCCAGCGCTCGCCCACGAACATGATCAGCAGCAGGCCCCACCAGAAGATGGGCATCGAGTAGCCGGTGACCGACAGGCCCATCATGGCCTGGTCGTACAGGCTGCCGCGCTTGGCCGCGGCGATGGTGCCGGCCGGCAGGCCGATCAGCGCGGCGAACAGCATCGCGAACAGGCTCAGCTCCAGTGTGGCCGGGAACAGCGCGGCGAACTCGGTCAGCACCTTCTGGTTGGTGGCCAGCGAGGTGCCGAAGTCGCCGTGCAGCAGCTGCCAGACATAGTCGAGGAACTGCTTCCACACCGGCTGGTCCAGGCCCAGCTCATGGCGGAACTGCGCCAGCCGCTCGGGGCTGATGCCGCGCTCGCCGACACGCACTTCGACCGGGTCGCCCGGCACCAGCCGGATCGCCACGAAGGTGACGAACATCAGCGCGAAAAAGGTCGGGATCGTCAGCGCGAGCCGACGCCAGAGGAATTTGAGCATGAATGAAATGCGGCCCTCGATCAGGGCCGCTGCGGTCGCGACGGCCGGGTGTGGCCGCGCGTATTGTCACTGCAGGCGCGGCCGGCCGCGCCCCAGGGTTACCACACGTCGCTGCGCGTCAGCAGGAACCACTGGCCGCGGTTGAGCTGGTACACGCTGACCGAGCCGTAGCGCTGCTCGCCGTCGGCACCGAAGCGCATGGTGCTGGTCACCGGGGCCAGCGCATCCACCGTCTTCAGCGCCTGCACCAGCTTGGCGCCCTCGACCGACTTGGCCTGCTTGATCGCTGCCGAGAGCACGTAGACCGCGTCGTAGGCATAGTGGGCCGCATAGATCGGCTCGTGCTTGAAGCGGGCGCGGAACTTCTCAAGGAAGGGCTTGCCGCCGGTGAACTCGCCTGCACCAATGATCGGCGATGTGGCGTAGATGGTGCCGATCTGCGGGTTGACCTTGAGCATGCCCTCGGTCTTGATGGTGTCGCTGCCCACGATCTGCATGTGCTTCAGGCCCGCAGCGACCAGCTGGTCGGCCAGCGCCACGATCTGGAAGTCGGCCAGCGTGGTGAGGAACACGGTGACGTTCTTGTCCTTGAGCTGCGGGATCAGCGCGGAGAAGTCGGTCGTCTTGTCGTCCAGCGAGGCGCGCACACCGATCGTCTTGCCCTTGAGCTGGGCCGCGGCCGATTCGACCAGGCTCTTGCCGTAGGGTGTGTTGTCGTCGACCACCGCGTAGACATGCTCACCCGGCAGGCCGTTGGCGATCGAGCCCATGGCCTTGGACTGCAGTGCGTCGCTGGCCACCAGCCGCAGCGTGGTGGCGTGGCCCATCTGGGTGTACTCGGGCTTGGTCGAGATCGCCAGCTGGGGGATCGATTTCTCGGCGTAGATCGGCGCCGCCGCCATGCTCACACCGGAGTTGAGGTGCCCGATGACCGCCACGACACCGGCCTCGACCAGCTGCTTCGCCGCCGCCTCGCCGGCCTTGGCGTCGGCCTTGTCGTCGGCCTTCACCAGCTCCAGCTTGACCAGCTTGCCGTCGATCTTCAGGCCTTCCTTGTTGATGTCGTCGATGGCCATCTGGGTGCCATCGACCATGTCCTGGCCCAGCTCCTTCAAGGGGCCGGACAAGGGTTGGGCCACGCCGATCTTCACCGTGTCGGGCACACCGGGCTGGCAGCCGGCCAGGGCGGCCAGCCCCAGCAGCACCATCAGGCCCAGCGCAACGCGGGTATGGGCAAACTTGGTCATTGCGGATCTCACTTCTTCAGGTCGACGCCCTTGAACTCATGCGAGTTGAACGGGCTTTGCTTGTAGCCGGTGACTTCCTTGCGCATCACTTCGTACACGACGGAGTGGGCGATCTTGAAGTCCGGCGACTCCTCGTGCTCGATGGCCTGCATCTCTTCGTACAGCTTGGCGCGGGCCTTGTTGTCGGTCAGGGCGCGGGCCTTCTCGAGCCTTTCGTCGAACGGCTTGTGGCACCACTTCGACAGGTTCTGTCCACCTGGGCGGGCTGCGTCGCAGCCGTGCAGGAAGAAGAAGTTGTCGGGGTCGCCGTTGTCGCCGTTCCAGCCGAGCATGCCAGTCATGTGCTCACCCTGCTGCAGGCGCTTGCGGTACTCGCCCCATTCGTACGTGACCAATTTCGCGTTGACGCCGATCTTGGCCAGGTCGGCCTGCATCATCTCGGCCATGCGCTTGGCATTGGGGTTGTACGGGCGCTGCACCGGCATGTACCAGAGGTCGACCTCCATCGGCGTCTTCACGCCGGCCTTGGCGAGCAGGGCCTTGGCTTTCTCGGGGTCGTGCGGCCAGGTGGGCACCTTGTCGTTGTAGCCCCAGAGCGTGGGCGGAATCAGGTTCTTGGCCGGGGTGCCGGCGCCCAGGTACACATCCTTCAGGATCGCGGCCTTGTCGATCGCCATCGTGAAGGCCTGGCGCACTTCCTTCTTGTCGAACGGCGGCTTCTGGGTGTTGAACGACCAGTAGGCGATGTTCAGGCCCGGCATGTTGATGACCTTGAGGGACGGATCCTTCTGCATCTCGGGCAGGTCGGCCGGCCGCGGGTAGCCGGTCAGGTGGCATTCGCCGGCCTTGAGCTTGGAGTAGCGCGCGGTCGCATCGGGCGTGATCGCGAAGACCAGGTCGTCGACCAGCGCCTTCTCGGCGCCCCAGTAGGCCTTGTGGGCCTTGAAACGGATCACCGCGTCCTTCTGGTAGGCGACGAAGCTGAAGGCGCCGGTGCCCACCGGCACCTGGTCGAACTGCTCTTTCTTGTTGGCCTTGGCCAGCGCATCGGCGTACTCGGCCGAGTGGATGGCGGCGAAGTCCATCGCCAGGTTGGGCAGCATCGTGACGTTGGGCTTCTTCAGCACCATCTTCACCGTGTGCGAGTCGAGCTTCTCCAGCGATTCCAGGTCGTCCTTCAGGCCCATGTCGGCGAAGTAGTCGTACTTGCCGCCGGACACCTTGGCGTACGGGTGGTCGGCCTTCCACTGGCGTTCGAAAGACCAGATCACGTCGTCGGCGTTGAACTCACGCGTCGGCGTGAAGCCGGGCACCGCGTGGAACTTGACGCCCTTGCGCAGCTTGAAGGTGTAGGTCTTGCCGTCGGGCGACACCGTCCAGCTTTCAGCCAGGCCGGGCTCGACCTCGGTGCTGCCGCGTTTGAAGTGGGTCAGGCGGTCATAGACGGGGCGCGCCGCGTCGAAACTGGTGCCGGTGGTGTTGAGCGCGGGGGTGAAGTTCTCGGGCGAACCTTCGGAGCAGTAGACCAGGGTCTTGGCCTGCGCCGTGGTGGCCAGCAGGGCGGCGGCCGCCAGGGCCAGGGTATGCATCGTGCGGGTGGTGCGATTGCAGCGCATTGCAGAAGTCTCCTCGGCGGTTGTGCCGCTGGGTGGGGTCTGAAAGCAGAAGTGGGGCATTCTGAACCGGAACGCCACGCAAACCCCGTGCCCGGACCTGGGGTTTCTCCGGTTGATCGCGGGGCTCAGCGTGGCGGGGTGGCCGCAGGCGTGCCGCGCAGCACCACACCACCCAGCGCCGCCTTGTTCGACACACCGAGCTTGAGGTAGCACTCGCGCAGGTAGCCGCGCACGGTGGCCGGTGAAAGCCCCAGCTGGCGAGCGATTTCCTTGTAGGAGTCGCCAGCGGCGTAAGCTCGGGCGATGGTCTCTTCGCGCCGCGTCAGACCGTGGCCAAGGCGGGTGCGCAGCGTGAGCCGGCAGGCGCTGCCTTCCTCGTCGCCGGCCTCTGCAGGTGCTGCCAACAGCTCGATGCTGGCGCCTTGCCATTGGCCCTGGCGCGCCTGCAGCAGCGGCTTGAGTGGGTCGGGCAGCGGGCCACCAGGCCAGCCGGGGAACTCACGCAGCAGGGCTTGGCAAAAGTCCGGCGAGGCATGCAGCAGGTAGCCGGCGGCGTCGGCCATGGCCGGGTGGTCACCCGCGGCCACGAACTGGCGCCGCAGGCTCAGCCGCCAGTGCGTCTGCTCGGCCTGCACGAGGTGTGGCACCAGCAACTGCACCAGTGAGCGCTCGGCCTCGGTGAAGGCCTGCGCCTGCGCCCCGCGGTAGAGCGAGACGAAGCTGCACAGGCCGGTGGCCTCGTCGGGCAGGGCGGTCGACAGCGCGCAGCTCAGGCCGTAGCGCGCATCGAAGGCCTCCTCCTGGGGCGTGCAGGCGCGCAGCGCGTCGTCGAGCACGGTCATGCCGGGGTGCTCGGCGCACAGCCGGGCCAGCGCGTCGACATCGGCGATCTGCCACCAGTCTTCGACGAATTCGGGTGGCAGGTGGTGCAGGGTGCCCTGCATCACCGAGGCCGGGCCGGCCATCAGATTGGCGATGCCCCACCAGGCCGAGTCGAAGCCGACCACCGGCTCCAGCATGCTCAACGCCGCCGGGCGAAAGCCTTCGGCCGGCGTGTCGACAGCCAGCCGTTGCCAGGCCAGCACCAGTGAAGAGAAACGATTCAGGTCCATCGGGGTGCAAGTGTCGCGCAGCGGCCGCGCCGAGCCACGGCCCGTGCATCTGCAGGGTTGGCGCCGGTCGAGTGCGCGGCGAGAGTGCAGCGCATCGTGGCAGGCGCATCTTGCGCCAGGAGACAACCCGTGGCGAGCCCCGGCAAGAACCGAACCCGAAGCAACCTTCGATCCCCGCACCGCGCCTGGCTGGCCGCGGCGGGAGCCTTGCTGGCGCTTGCTGGCTGCCTGGACTGGGAGGCCGACCGCCCCGAGCCGGCCACGCTGGTGCTGCGCGGTGGCCGCGTTCACACCATGGATGCGGACCGGCGCGTGGTGAGCGCGGTGGCGGTGCGGGGCAACCGCATCGTCGCCGTGGGCAGCGACGGCGAGGTCGACGACTACGTGGGCGTGCACACCCGGGTCGTCGAGCTGAACGGCCAGGCCGTGCTGCCCGGCTTCATTGACGCGCATGTGCACCCCGCGCTCGGCAGCGAGCGGCTGGCGCAGTGCAGCGTGGGGGGCGAGTCGCTCACCGTCGACCAGATGGTCGAGTTCGCGCAGACCGTGTGCCTGGCCAGTGAACCGCAGCCGGTGCCCGAGGGCAAGTGGATCGAGATCGCCAATGTCAACCCGGTGAACTTCGTGGCCACCGCAGCCGACCTGGACCGCATCAGCAGCACCCGCCCGGTGGCCCTGCACGGCATCGACGGCCACACCGAATGGGTCAACAGCCGTGCGCTGCAGCTCGCCGGCATCACCGCCGAGACGCCCGACCCGCCTGGCGGCGAGATCGAGCGCGATGCCCATGGCCAGCCCACCGGCTTCCTCAAGGATGCTGCGCAGGAGCTGGTGAACGCGCTGATCCCACCGCTGACGCTGGACGAGAAGACGGCGCTGGCTGCAGAGGCGCTGGCGATGCTGCGTGCCAAGGGCATCACCACCGTGCAGGACGCCTGGGCCAGCGAAGGCACGCTGGAGGTCTACGAGGCCCTGGCTGCCGCCGGCGACCTGAAGATGCGGGTGCGGGCCTCGCTGATGTCAGAGATCGCCGATGACGAAGCCGAGTACCAGCGCCTCATCGCGCTGCGGGCGAGGTACGCCCAGCACCCGCTGATCCAGGCGGACGCAGTGAAGATCTTCTCCGACGGCGTGATCGAGTACCCGACCCAGACCGCCGCGATGATCAAGCCCTACCTCGATGGGAACGGCAACGCGACCACCAACCACGGCGGCCGTTACTTCGAGCAGTCGGTGCTCAATGCGTACGTCACGCGGCTGGACAAGGAGGGCTTCACCGTCCACACCCACTCGATCGGCGACTACACCACGCGGGCCACGCTGGACGCGATCCAGGCCGCCCGGGCGGCGAACGGCGCCGATGGTGCGGCGGCCAACCGGCACCAGATCACCCACCTGCAGATCGTGGACCCGGCCGACATCCCGCGCTTCGGTGCGCTGGGCGTGGTTGCGAACATGCAGCTGTTCTGGGCCGAGCCCAACGAGTGGTCGATGGACGCGGTGCAGCCCTACCTGCTGCCCGAAACCCACCGCTACATGTACCCCGCCGGCAGCCTGCGCGCGGCGGGCGCGGTGCTGGTCGGTGCGAGCGACTGGCCGGTGGATGCCGCGCCCGACGACCCGATGCCGAACACGCCGCTGGCATCGATCCAGACCGGGGCCACCCGCACCAACGCGACGCCCGGCTCACCCTACGAGGGCCAGGTGCTGCACGGCGAAGAGGTGGTGTCGGTGGCCGACATGGTGGCGGCCTACACCTCGAATGCCGCCCGGGCCCTGCGCCTGGAGGAGAAGGTGGGCTCGATCGAGGTCGGCAAGCGGGCCGACCTGGTGGTGCTGGCGGCCGACCCGACGCGGGTGCCGCCGCTGCAGATCGGTGCCATTGCGGTGCTGCAGACCATCTTCGAAGGCGAGGTGGTGCACGAGGCGGTCGCCGGCACGGTGGATGCGGCCACGGCCCGTGCCCGCCGGGCAGCGGCGACGCTGCAGCGCCTGACCGGCCAGCCGGTCGAGCGGCGGCGGCTGCGAGACCACCGCGGCCACGGCCACGGCGGCGTGCACGCGCACTGAGCCGGAGCGTTCACCAATCCGGCGGTTCGCTGAAGTCCGGGTTGGTGAGCGCGGTGAGCTGGTGGTCGCGCCAGGCGCCGTCGATGAAGAGGTAGTCGCGCGCCAGGCCCTCGGGCCTGAAGCCCAGCCGCGCCAGCACCGCGCCGCTGCGCTTGTTCTCGGGCCGGTAGGCGGCCTGGATGCGGTGCAGGTTGACGCGCGGCGAGAACATCTCCTCGATGCCGGCCGAGACGGCCTCGTGCATCAGGCCGCGGCCCTGGCATTGCGCGTCCAGCGCGTAGCCGAGCACGCAGTTGTGGAAGGCGCCGCGCGCGACCTGGCTGAAATGGACCGAGCCGACGATGTGGCCGGGGTCGCCGAGCGGGCTGAGCCAGTAGCGGAAGGCCGAGCCCTCGGCAAAGGCCTTGAGCCCGAGGCGGATGCGCTCGGCCTGGCCGGCAGCGGTGTAGAAGGCCTCGACGGTGGGCGGGTCCCAGCGCGCGAAGTGCGCTCGGTTGCGCTCGTAGAACTGCGCCACCGCTTCAGCCAGCGCTTCGTCGCCGGCCTGCATCAGCAGGCGAGTGGTCACGAGTTCGCGTCGGGCGGGGGTGAGGTCCATGGGCGCGAGGGTAACGCCTGCAGCGTCTCAGGCCGTCGGCCGCAGGTGTCCCAGTGGCAACGCCGCCCCAGCCTTCACCTCGCCCAGCGAGAAGCTGGTGTGCAGGTCCTTCACGTTGGGCAGCTTGAACAGCGTCTCCATCGTCCAGCGCGAGTAGGCGTCGAGGTCGGTCACCAGCACCTGCAGCTCGAAGGTGCCGGCGCCGCTGATGTAGTGGCAGGCGATGACCTCGGGCAGTTGCCGGATCGCCGCCTCCAGCGCCTGCGTGGCGGCGGCGTTGTCGCGCTCGGTGTCCACCCGCACGAAGGCCAGCACACCCAGGCCGATCTTTCGGCGATCGAGCTCGGCCCGGTAGCCGGTGATCACGCCCAGCTCCTCCAGCCGGCGGACGCGGCGCCAGGTCGGCGCGGCGGACAGGCCGATGGCCGCGGCCAGGTCGGCGTTGGACTGGCGGGCATCGCGCTGCAGGGCGTCGAGGATGGCCACGTCGTAGCGGTCCAGCGTCACGCCGGCCGAAGCCGTCGTGATCGCCGGCTCCTGCGGAGCGGTGAGGTTCTTGCCGGAGGGGGCGGCTCTGGGCAACGTGGTGGCCTGGGAGGGGAGAGCCGGATTGTTGCTCAAGCCGGCACGGCCCTATTGCCCGACCGGCACCATGAGCACGGAGCGCCCGACGGGCATCCCGCTGAGCGAGAGCACGGCCACGCCCGCGTCAGCGGTCACGGCAAGATGGGGTCCGCTGCACGCATGGTACGAACCGGCGTTGTGCAACAAGCTGGAACTCATCAGCGCGCCACCTGCCGAGTAGGTGTTCAACGAACTGCCGGTGCACGAGTACACCCGGCCATCCCGGCTGACTTCGATCGCAGAGGGGCGATAGTCGTCGCCTCCGTCCAGGACGCCTCGGTAGGCGCCGTTGGGAATGTCGAAGGCAGTGACTGCATAGATGCCGCCGGATACGGTGTAGAGCCGCTGGCCATCGAGGGTGGCGGCCAAGTCGAGGCCGTTGGCATTGGATGTGTCGTTCGTATGCATCGTGGCTCGCTTTTGCACCACCAGCTGTTCGCCCAGCACGGAGTCCGTCCAGTCGACTTCATACCGGGTGATCCCGGCGGTGAGTGGCTCCATGGCGAACAGCGAACGGCCGTCGGCCCCGGTCGTCATCACGCCCGACCGCTCGTCGCCGGCGAACGCCGTGACGAGCACCGACCCATCGTTCGCATTGATGACCAGACCATCGCTGAGGAACAGCACACCCTGGCCGTTGCTGCGCATGTACTGGATCTTTCTCGATTGAGGGGCGTTGGTCGGCAGGTTCCACGTGGCAACGCGGACTTGCGACAAGGTGTCGAACACGAGCACGCGGTCCGAGGCATCGTCGACGGCGAAGAGACGAGTTCCGTCGTCGGAAAGGGCCGCAGCACCGAGGTCTTCGATGCCGGAGGCGATGTTGCCGATGGTGGCGCCGGTGTACACGTTCAGCTTCCTGACGAAGGTGGGCGTGACGAGGTAGACCCAGGGCGCCGAAGGATCCGTCAAGACCTGCCGCACGTCTTCGATGGGCTCAACTGGTGACATCCGCGTTGGTGCCGTCGTGCCGACCCAGAGCGCGACCCGGATCGTTTCGCTGTTGGTCACGCTCGTGTCGCTTGAGCGCACGGTCACCGTGGCGGTGTGCACCGTGTCCGGCGTCAGGCCTGCGGGGTCGGCAGTCAGGGTCAGGCCTGTTCCACTGCCGGTCGTCCCCGATGGCGTCACGCCCAGCCATGCACGATCACTGCTCGCCTGCCACGCCGTCGAGCGATCCAGGTTGTCCGAGACGGTCAGGGTATCGCTCAGGTGTGCCCTGCCCGGGACTTCGGACAGGCCGACACCCAGGCGGCTGACCTGGATGCGATGGGCCACATGACGTGGATGGACGGTGACCCGGTAGGGAACTGTCCAGGGTGAACCCGGATGAACCTGCGTCATCGCCTGATCGTCGTAAGCCAGGATCCGGACGGAGCCGACATGGGTGCCGACCGGGGTGCCCTCGGTCACATGCAGGGTCAGGGCAAAGTCACCATTCGACGAAATGCCCAGCGGCTCCGCGTCGAGCACGCCGGCGCTGTCTTCGACCTTGAACCAGACGAAGCGGGACATCGGCTGATACGGATGGACCGACACGGCGACGGGCGTGGCGACCCGCTCGATGGAGGCCTGCTCGATCGACGACGCGAAGCGGAAATCGCCATGGTCGGAATCACCGGCTGGAGGCCCGCCACTGCCTCCCCCACCGCCACCACAAGCCGTGATCGCACTGATGAGCAGCAAGGCGCAGCAAAGCCGCCATGCGCGTAGAAGTTGCCCCATGAAACCGCTCCCTCTTTGTTTTGCAGGCAAACGCGCATTCTATGAAGCCGCGCAAGTCACCTGACCTGCGGAAGTCGAGGAGTGCGTGGAGTCGGACCGCTTCGACTCCCTCCGCGGGTGTTCCTGCCATGGCTGTGGTTAACCCTGTGATTCCCACTGATGGAACAGAACGAACACAGTTTTCGCATTTCGCGCAAGGATCATTCTCTGACCGGGTGATCCGGGCAATCAAAAGAAAGCACCTGTCGCCCCCTTGCTTCTACACTTCTGCGCATCCACCCCCTTCGCCGCAGGCGCGCGGGCCACCAGCCCGGCAGCCGCCTTCGCGCGCACTCCTTCGCCTGCCACCCGCCCGCCCCACCAGGAGCCAGCTCGCCATGAACGCCCCGCTGCCCGAATCGATCCGCAAAGCCCTGGAATCGGTCACGCTCGACGACAAGTACGCGCTGCCCACCGGCCGCGCCTTCATGAGCGGGGTGCAGGCCCTGGTGCGCCTGCCGATGCTGCAGCGCACGCGTGATGCGCGCAACGGCCTGAACACCGCCGGCTTCATCAGCGGCTACCGCGGCTCGCCACTGGGCGGCTACGACCAGGCGCTGTGGGGCGCCAAGAAGCACCTGGCCGCCAACCACGTGGTCTTCCAGCCCGGCGTGAACGAGGAGCTCGGCGCCACGGCCGTCTGGGGCACCCAGCAGCTCGACCTGTTCAAGGAGAAAGCCAAGTACGACGGCGTCTTCGGCATCTGGTACGGCAAGGGCCCGGGCGTGGACCGCTCGATCGACGTGTTCAAGCACGCCAACATGGCCGGCACCTCGAAGCACGGTGGCGTCATTGCCATCGCCGCCGACGACCACGTGTCCAAGAGCTCCACGGCGCCGCACCAGAGCGACCACGTGTTCAAGGCCGCGGGCTTCCCGACCTTCTTCCCCAGCAGCGTGCAAGAGATCCTCGACATGGGCCTGCACGCCTTCGCGATGAGCCGCTTCTCGGGCCTGTGGAGCGGCATGAAGACGATCCAGGAGGTCGTCGAGTCGGCCTCCAGCGTCAGCGTCGACCCCGACCGCATCAACATCGTGATGCCCGAGGACTTCCAGATGCCGCCGGGCGGCCTGCACATCCGCTGGCCGGACCCGCCGCTGGAGCAGGAAGCGCGGATGATGGACTACAAGTGGTACGCCGCGCTGGCCTATGTGCGCGCCAACAAGCTGAACCACAACGTCATCGAAGGCCCGGCCGACCGCTTCGGCATCATCAGCAGCGGCAAGGCCTTCAACGACACGCGCCAGGCCCTGAACGACCTGGGCCTGGACGAGGCCACCTGCCGCGCCATCGGCCTGCGCCTGCACAAGGTCAACGTGGTGTGGCCGCTGGAGGCCACGATCACGCGCGACTTCGCGACCGGCCTGCAGGAGATCCTGGTCGTCGAGGAAAAGCGCCAGGTCATCGAGTACCAGATCAAGGAACAGCTCTACGGCTGGCGCTCGGACGTGCGCCCGAACGTGATCGGCAAGTTTCAGGAGCAGGACGGCGACCTCTCCGGCGGCGAGTGGAGCATGCCGAACCCGAGCGAGAACTGGCTGCTGCGCGCCAAGGCCGACCTGACACCGGCCATCATCGCCAAGGCCATCGCCAAACGGCTGAAGAAGCTCGGCGTGCCGGCCGACATCGCCGCGCGCATGGACCAGCGCATCAGCGTCATCACCGCCAAGGAGCAGGCGCTGGCCGCGCTGGAAGTGAAGACCGGCGACCGCACACCCTGGTTCTGCTCGGGCTGCCCGCACAACACCAGCACGCGCGTGCCCGAAGGCTCGCGCGCCGTGGCCGGCATCGGCTGCCACTACATGGTCAGCTGGATGCCCAACCGCAGCACGGCCACCTTCACGCAGATGGGCGGCGAGGGCGTGCCCTGGGTCGGCCAGGCGCCGTTCACCAACGAAGAACACATCTTCTCGAACCTGGGCGACGGCACCTACTTCCACAGCGGCATCCTGGCGATCCGCCAGTCGATCGCTGCAGGCGTGAACATCACCTACAAGGTGCTCTACAACGACGCCGTGGCGATGACCGGTGGCCAGCGCGTGGGCGAGCGCGCCGAGGGCCACACGGTGCTGCAGATCATGAACAGCCTGGTCAGCGAAGGCGTGGCCAAGCTCAAGATCGTGACCGACGAGCCGGGAAAGTACGACGGCGTGCCGCTCGCGCCGGGCGTGACGGTGCACCACCGTGACGAGCTGGACGAGATCCAGCGCGAGTTCCGCGAGACCAAGGGCACCACCGCGATCATCTACGACCAGACCTGCGCGACCGAGAAGCGCCGCCGCCGCAAGCGCGGCACGATGGCCGACGTCGAGAAGCGCGTCGTCATCAACGAGCTGGTCTGCGAAGGCTGCGGCGACTGCTCGGTGCAGAGCAACTGCGTTTCGGTCGAGCCGCTGGAGACCGAGTTCGGCCGCAAGCGCCAGATCAACCAGAACTCCTGCAACAAGGATTTCTCCTGCGTGAAGGGCTTCTGCCCGAGCTTCGTGACGGTGGAAGGCGGCGCGCTGAAGAAGCCGAAGAAGGGCAGCGGCCCGAGTCTTGCGCAACTGCCGGCGATCCCCGATCCGGTGCTGCCTTCCTGCGACGTGGCCTGGGGCATCGTGGTCGCCGGCGTCGGCGGCACCGGTGTCATCACCATTGGCCAGCTGCTGGGCATGGCGGCGCACCTGGAAGGCAAGGGCATCGTCACGCAGGATGCGGCCGGCCTGGCGCAGAAGGGCGGCGCCACCTGGAGCCACGTGCAGATCGCGCAGCGCCTGGAGGCCATCCACACCACCAAGGTCGACACCGCCAAGGCCGACCTGATCATCGGTTGCGATGCGATCGTGGCGGCGAGCAAGACCACGCTCTCGGTCATGCACCCGGAGCGCACCTTCGTGGCGCTGAACAACCACTCGACGCCGACGGCCAGCTTCGTCACCGACACTGAGTGGACCTTCCCGGCCGGCCAGTGCGAGCAGGCGATCTCGGCCGCAGTCGGCCCGGACCATTTCGCGAGCTTCGACGCCGAGGAGGCCGCCACGCAGCTGCTGGGCGATTCGATCTACACCAACCCGCTGATGCTCGGCTTCGCTTGGCAGCACGGCCGCATTCCGCTGACGCGCGAGTCGCTGATGCGCGCGATGGAGCTGAACGGCGTGCAGATCGAGAAGAACAAGGACGCCTTCGAGTGGGGCCGTCGCTGCGCGCACGACCTGGCAGCGGTGAAGGCGCTGTTCAAGGCTGCCGCGGTGATCCAGTTCGTCAAGCGCGCGTCGCTCGACGAAACCATCGCCAGGCGCGTCGAGTTCCTGACCGGCTACCAGCACGCGGCCTACGCTGCCGAGTACAAGGCCTTCGTCGAGAAGGTGCAGGCGGCTGAAGCCAAGCTCGGCAGCGGCACGCGCCTGTCCGAAGCGGTGGCGAAGTACCTGTTCAAGCTGATGGCCTACAAGGACGAGTACGAGGTGGCGCGCCTGCACACCGACGCCAGCTTCCTGGCCAAGCTGAACGCACAGTTCGAAGGCGACTTCAAGCTGGTGTATCACCTGGCGCCGCCGCTGTTCGCCAAGAAGAACGCCCAAGGCGAACTGGTGAAGAAGCCGTACGGCCCCTGGATGCGTTCGGCCTTCGGCCTGATGGCCAGGATGAAAGGCCTGCGTGGCACGGCGTTCGACATCTTCGGCTACACCGAAGAGCGCCGCACCGAGCGCGCGCTGATCGGCGAGTACCGTGCTGCGATCGACGAGCTGCTCAGCGGCCTGTCGGCTGAGAAGCTGGCGCTGGCGGTCGAGATCGCCAAGCTGCCGGAAGACATCCGCGGCTACGGCCACGTGAAGGAGCGCCACCTGAAAGCGGCGCGGGCCAAGTGGGCGGAGTTGATGGCGCGCTGGCGGGCGCCGGCGGTCGCGAAGGCGGCTTGATCTTGGGACGGCGCTCTTCAGGGCGCCGTTTTTCATTGGCGTGCGGAGGTTGGCGCGGCAGGGGGCTGGGGTGTCCCCCTCCGCTCATGTCCCCCGCCGACCGCCGGTGGCGGCCGGCGGAGCCCCTCACCCCGCAGCCTCGGCCCGCGCCAACCTCACGCACGGGCTACAGTCCCACACCGATGCCTCCAAGACAACAACAAGACTTCGTCGGCGCCACCATGTCCGAGCACGACGGTGTGCGCTACCTGCACCTCGACTCGCCCTGGGTGCAGGGCGCGATGCGCCTGTCGCAGCCGCAGAAGCTGGAGCTGGAGTACATCCAGCGCATGATGGCCTGGATGCTGTGGCGGCCCGAGGGCGAAGTGAACCAGGGCCATGCGGTGCAACTGGGGCTTGGCGCCGGGGCGATCACGCGCTTCTGCCACAAGGTCCTGCGCATGAAGACCACCGTGGTCGAGATCAACCCGACCGTGATCGGTGCCAACCGGCTGTGGTTCCGCCTGCCGGCCGACGATGCGCGGCTGACGGTGGTCGAGGGCGATGCGGCCCGGTGGGTGGCCGATGCCGGGCACATCGGCAGCGTGCAGGTGCTCAACGTCGACCTCTACGATCATGACGCCGCCGCGCCGGTGCTGGACGACGAAGCCTTCTACGCCGGTTGCCGCCAGGTGCTGGATGCCGACGGCGGCCTGATGACGGTCAACCTGTTCGGCCGCGACTCCAGCTTCGAGCGCAGCGCGGCGCGCATCGCCCGCGTGTTCGGCCGCAACCAGGTCTGGAGCCTGCGGCCCACGCGCGAGGGCAACACCGTGCTCGTGGCCGGCCGCGATGTAAAGGTGCCGGGGCGCGAGGCGCTGACAGCCCGCGCCGCTAACATCGAAGAACGGTATGGCCTGCCGGCGCGCAAGTGGCTGCGCATGGTGAGGCCGCTCCCCGAGCTCGATACGCCGCCATGACCGACTCCACCGCCGCCGCCAGCCCGCGCCACGCCGTGCCCCCCAAGGGCCGGCTGGACATGCGGCAACTGCTCAAGTGGCTGCGCGACGACGGCCTGCTGGCCCCGCAGGAAGCCGACATGCTGGCCAAGCGCTTCGGCCAGGCCCCCTCCAGCCTGCACCCCTTGTCGCGCCTGGGTGGTGCCGGCCTGAAGGACGCCCGCAGCGGCACCGCGCTCGACGCCGAGGTGCTGACACGCTGGCTGGCCGCTCGCTTCGGCCTGCCGTTCCAGCGCATCGACCCGTTGCGCGTGGACGCGAGCAAGGTCACCGACGTGATGTCGCTGGCCTATGCCGAGACACGCCGTGCGCTGCCGCTGCATGTGTTGCCCAGCGAGATCACCATCGCCACCTGCGAGCCCTTCGACGTGGCCTGGCTGCCCGACATCGAGGCCCACACCCGACGCGCCATCAAGCTCGTGATGGCCACGCCCGACGATGTCAGCCGCTTCACCGCCGAGTTCTATGCCCTGGCCCTGAATGTGCGCAGCGCCAAGAAGGTGGGCGAGCTGGCCGGCGCGTCGGTGAGCTTCGAGCAACTGGTCGACCTGGGCAAGGTCAAGGACACCGCACTCGACGCCAACGACTCGGGCGTGGTGCAGATCGTCGACTGGCTGTGGCAATACGCCTTCGAGCAGCGCGCCAGCGACATCCACCTGGAGCCGCGCCGCGACACCGGCGTGATCCGCTTCCGCATCGACGGCGTGCTGCACCTGGTGCACCAGGTGCCCGCCAATGTGATGTCCGCAATGACGGCGCGCATCAAGCTGCTCGGCCGCATGGACGTGGTCGAGCGCCGGCGCCCCCAGGACGGCCGCATCAAGACCCGCCGGCCCGAGGGCGCGCCAGGTGGTGGTGGCGAGGTCGAGATGCGCCTGTCGACGCTGCCCACCGCCTTCGGCGAGAAGGTGGTGATGCGCATCTTCGACCCGGGCACGGTCGATCGGCCGTTCGAGTCCCTGGGCTTCTCGGCCGACGAGGCGCGGCGCTGGAAGGAGCTGATCGAGCACCCGCACGGCATCATCCTCGTCACCGGCCCCACGGGCTCGGGCAAGACCACCACGCTGTATTCCACGCTGAAGAAGCTGGCCACGGAAGAGGTCAACGTCTGCACCATCGAAGACCCGATCGAGATGGTGGAGCCGGCTTTCAACCAGACCCAGGCGCAACCTGCGCTGGACCTCGGCTTCGCCGATGGCCTGCGCGCGCTGATGCGGCAGGACCCGGACATCATCATGGTCGGCGAGATCCGCGACCTGGAGACCGCCGAGATGGCGATCCAGGCCTCACTCACCGGCCACCTCGTGTTCAGCACGGTGCACACCAACGACGCACCGGCGTCGATCACCCGGCTGGTCGACCTCGGCGTGCCGGCCTACCTGATCAGCGCCACCGTGATCGGCGTGCTGGCGCAGCGCCTGACGCGCACCCTGTGCGCCAGCTGCAAGCAGCCCGATCCGTCGGTGACGGTGGAGTCGTTGCAGGCACTCGCCTCGCCATGGAAGCTGTCCGGCACCATCCGCCCGCACAAGGCGGTGGGCTGCCCGGCCTGCCGCGGCACCGGCTACCGCGGCCGCGCGGCGCTCTACGAGCTGATGATGATGAGCGAGCCGGCGCGCGCCGCGATCCACCCGAACCTCGACAGCGCCCGCCTGCGGCGCCAGGCGGTGAGCGAGGGCATGCAGCCACTGCGCGTGGCCGGGCTGGCCAAGGTGGCTCAGGGCATCACCACGCTCGAAGAAGTGCTGCGCTGCACCCCGCGTTGGGAGACTGACGCCCCCGGTTGAGGGGTACTTCAACCCCCGCTCGCCCCCGGGCTTTCCTTACGTGTAATCCACAGCCGTCCGGGAGGGGGCGCTCCCTAGAATTCGCCGCAACTGTCGGATTCACCGAGGAGACCAGCGTGAAGATCAAGAGCCAGAAGGATTTCTGGTCGGGGTTGATGTTCATCGTCGTGGGTGGCGGTTTCGCCATCGGCGCGCTCAACTACAGCTTCGGCAGCTCGGCCCGTCCCGGCCCGGGCTATTTCCCCTTCGGCCTCGGCGTCCTGCTCGCCATCCTCGGTGCATTGATCCTCTTCGAGGCCCTCACCATCGAGACGGACGACGGCGAGCCGATCGGCGCCTACGCCTGGAAGCCGTTGATCGTGATCCTCGGCGCGGTGGCGGGCTTCGGCTTCCTGCTGCCGCGGCTGGGCATGGTGATCTCGCTGCCGCTGCTGGTGCTGGTCTCGGCCTATGCGAGCGACGAGCACACCTGGCTCGGCTCCATCATCAACGCGGTCGTGATCGTCACGATGTCGTACCTGATCTTCGTGGTGGGCCTGAAGCTCACCATCCCGGTCTGGCCGACGATGTTCGCCTGAGGAAACTCCCATGGACCTGCTTTCCAACCTCGGGCTCGGCTTCCAGACCGCGTTCACGCTGAGCAACCTGCTCTACGCCTTGGGCGGCGCCGTGCTCGGCACGCTGATCGGCGTGCTGCCCGGCCTCGGGCCGGTGGCGACCATCGCCATGCTGCTGCCCTCGATCTACGCGCTGGACGCCACGCCTGCGCTGATCATGCTGGCCGGCATCTACTACGGTGCCCAGTACGGCGGCTCCACCACCGCCATCCTGATCAACGTGCCGGGCGAATCGAGCTCGGTCGTGACCGCACTCGACGGCTACCAGATGGCCCGCCGCGGCCGGGCCGGGGCTGCGCTGGCCGCGGCCGGCCTGGGCTCCTTCTTCGCCGGCTGCGTCGGCACGATCATCATCGCCGCCTTCGCGCCCCCGCTGACCGAGCTGGCCTTCCAGTTCGGCCCGGCCGAGTACTTCTCGCTGATGACGCTGGGCCTGATCGGTGCGGTGGTGCTGGCCTCGGGTTCGCTCGTCAAGGCCATCGCGATGATCATCCTCGGCCTGCTGCTGGGCCAGATCAACACCGACGTGATCTCGGGCGTGCCGCGCTACAGCTTCGACGTCCCCGAGCTGACCGATGGCATCAACTTCGTGACCATCGCCATGGGCGTGTTCGGCTTCGGCGAGATCATCGCCAACCTGGGCCGCCCCGCCGAGCACCGCGAGGTCTTCACCAAGCACGTCAGCGGCCTGTGGCCGACCCGGCAGGACTTCAAGGACGCCTTCCCCGCGGTCCTGCGCGGCACCACGCTGGGCTCCATCCTCGGCGTGCTGCCGGGCGGTGGTGCGCTGCTGGCGGCGTTCGCGGCCTACACGGTGGAAAAGAAGATGAAGGCGCGCCCGGACGAGGTGCCCTTCGGCAAGGGCAACATCCGCGGCGTGGCCGGCCCCGAGTCGGCCAACAACGCCGGCGCGCAGACCAGCTTCATCCCGATGCTGACGCTCGGCATCCCGCCCAACCCGGTGATGGCGCTGATGGTGGGCGCAATGACGATCAAGGGCATCCAGCCCGGCCCGCAGGTGATGAGCAGCAACCCCGATCTCTTCTGGGGCCTGATCGCCTCGATGTGGATCGGCAACCTGATGCTGGTGATCCTGAACCTGCCGCTGATCGGCATCTGGATCAAGCTGCTGACGGTGCCCTACCGCTTCCTGTTCCCGGCCATCCTGTCGTTCTGCTGCATCGGCCTGTACACGCTGAACAACAACAACTTCGACGTCTACATGGCCACGCTGTTCGGCGTGATCGGCTACACCTTCTACAAGCTGGGCTGCGAGCCGGCGCCCTTGCTGCTCGGTTTCATCCTCGGCCCGATGATGGAAGAGAACCTGCGCCGCGCCCTGTTGCTCGCGCGCGGCGACTGGACGGCCTTCGTCACGCGGCCGCTCTCGGCCGGCCTGCTGCTGGCCTCGGTGGCCCTGATCGCGATCGTGATGCTGCCGTCGATCAAGAACAAGCGCCAGGAAGCCTTCCAAGACGCAGACTGAGCTTGGCTCTCCTCGCATCGCGAATGCCCCGCCTTGCGCGGGGCGTTTTGGTTCCGGCATCACGTTGCGCGCAACATGAGCCTTCTCCGCAAACCGGCAAGTGGTTTGTCATCCTGGCAACCTCTGACACGTGAGCCCCGCGTCGCCACCGCCAGCAGGAGAAGGTTCCGGCCAGGCCACCTCGGCCCTGGCGCCGTTTGCCACGCCCGTCTTCCGCATGCTGTGGCTGGCCTGGCTGGCGGCCAACATCACGATGTGGATGAACGACGTGGCGGCCGCCTGGCTGATGACCACGTTGACCACCAGCCCGGTGCTGGTGGCGCTGGTGCAGACAGCGTCGACGCTGCCGGTGTTCCTGCTCGGACTGCCGAGCGGTGCGCTGGCCGACATCCTGGACCGCCGCCGCTACTTCGCCGGCACCCAGCTCTGGGTGGCGCTCAATGCGGTGGTGCTCGCTGCCTTGTCGCTGGCCGACGCGCTGACGGCGGAGCTGCTGATCCTGCTGACCTTCACCAACGGCATCGGCCTCGCGTTGCGCTGGCCGGTGTTCGCGGCGATCGTGCCCGAGATCGTGCCGCGCCCCCACATGCCGCAGGCGCTGGCACTCAACGGCGTGGCGATGAACCTCTCGCGCATCGTCGGGCCGGTGGTGGCGGGGGCCATCCTGGCGGCCACGTCGAGCGCCTGGGTGTTCGTGCTGAATGCGGTGCTGGCGCTCGGCGCCTTCGTGCTGATCCTGCGCTGGAAGTCCCAGCACAAGGAAAGCGCCTTGCCTGGCGAGCGCTTCGTCGGCGCGATGCGCGTGGGCTTGCAGCATGTGCGCCAGTCCCCGCGCATGAAGGCGGTGCTGCTGCGCATCTTCCTGTTCTTCCTGCAGTCGACCGCGCTGATGGCGCTGCTGCCGCTGATCGCGAAGGGGCTGCACGGGGGCGGCCCGGCGGCGTTCACCGTGCTGCTGGCCGGCCTGGGCGCCGGTGCCATCACCGCGGCGCTGCTGTTCCCGCGCTGGCGGGTGCGCTTCAACCGTGACCAGTTCGTGCTCGCCGGCACGCTGGGGCACGCGGCCATGTCGGTGGTGGTCATCTTCTCACCCTGGTTCTGGCTGGCGCTGCCGGCCATGTTCGTGGCCGGCATGGCCTGGATCTCCACCGCCAACTCGCTCACCATCTCGGCGCAGCTGGCCCTGCCCAACTGGGTGCGGGCACGCGGCATGTCGATCTACCAGATGGCGCTGATGGGCGGCTCGGCCGCCGGCTCGCTGCTCTGGGGCCAGGTGGCGGGCATGACGAACGTGCGCAGCGCGGTGGTCGCGGCAGCCGTGGCCGGGCCGCTGGCGCTGCTGGCCACCCGCCGCGTCTCGGTGGAGGGGGCGGGCGACGAAGACCTGTCGCCCGCGCAGCCCGCCAGTGCGCCCGAGGCGGCGGTGCAAGTGGCGCCCGACGACGGCCCGGTGATGGTGACGGTGGAGTACCAGATCGACCCGGCGCGCGCCGAAGACTTTGCCCGCGTGATGCAGGTGACCCGCGCGGCCCGCCTGCGCCAGGGCGTGCTGAGCTGGGCTCTGCTGCGCGACACGGCGGTGCCCGGACGCTACATCGAGTACTTCGTCGACGAGAACTGGGTGGAGCACCAGCGCCGGCTCGAGCGCTTCACCGCCGCCGACATTGGCCTGCGCGAGCAGCGCCTGGCCTTCCACCTGGGTGACGCACCGCCCAAGGTGAAACGCTACGTGGCCGAACGCTCGGTCGACTGATCGAGAAGGCGCGCGGCGGCCAACGGTGGCAGACTGTCCGGCTGACGAGAAAACGAAGGGCTGCACGACATGAGACACGATTTCCACTGGCAGACCGGCTATCCCTCGCAGCGCTCACCGGTCTTCGCGCGCAACATCGTCTCCACCTCGCACCCGCTGGCGGCGCAGGCGGGCCTGCGCATGCTGGCCGCGGGTGGCAATGCGGTCGATGCGGCGGTGGCCGCGGCCGCGGCGATGACCATCGTCGAGCCCTGCAGCAACGGCCTGGGCTCCGACGCCTTCGCCATCGTCTGGGACGGCCAGCGCCTGCAGGGCCTGAACGCCTCCGGCCACGCACCCGAGGCGTGGACGCCGGCACGCTTTCGCAGCCGCTACGGCGACGCGGCCACCAGCACCCCCGCGCGCGGCTGGGACGCCGTGACCGTGCCCGGCGCGGTGGGTGCCTGGGCGGCGCTGTCCGAGCGCTACGGCAAGCTGCCGCTGGCGCAGGTGCTGGCGCCGGCGGCCGAGATCGCCGAGCGCGGCTACGCGGTGCCAGTGATCGTGCAGCAGAAGTGGGCCCTGGCGGCGCGGGTGCAGGAGCTGACGAAGCAGCCCGGCTTCGCCGAGACCTTTCTGCCCCGCGGGCGCGCGCCCGAGGTGGGCGAGTTGTTCAAGCTGCCGGCTGCGGCGCGTGCGCTGAAGCTGATCGGCGACACGAAGGGCGAGGCCTTCTACCGCGGCGAGATCGGTGCCGCCATCGCCGCGCAGTCGCAGGCCCAGGGCGGCGCGATGACCACGGCCGACCTCGCGGCCTACCGCCCCGAGTGGGTCGACACCATCGAGATCGACTACCGCCATGGCTACCGCCTGCACGAGATCCCGCCCAACGGCCAGGGCATCGCCGCGCTGATCGCGCTCGGCATCCTGCGCCACTTCGACATCGGCGGCCTCGACCCCGACGGTACCGAGGCCACCCACCTGCAGATCGAGGCGATGAAGCTCGCCTTCGCGGACACCTGGCGCTACGTGTCCGACCCCGCCAGCATGGGCATGGACCCGCTGGCCCTGCTGGACGACGCCTACCTGGCCGAGCGCGCCCGCCTGGTCGACCCGAAGCGTGCGCAGGCCTTCCATGCCGGCAACCCGGTGCGCGGCGGCACGATCTACCTCACCGCCGCCGACGAGAGCGGGATGATGGTCAGTTTCATCCAGAGCAACTACATGGGCTTCGGCTCCGGCGTGGTGGTGGGCGACTGGGGCGTCAGCCTGCAGAACCGCGGCCACGGCTTCACGCTCGACGAGCGCCACCCCAACGTGGTTGCTCCGCGCAAGCGCCCCTTCCACACCATCATCCCGGCCTTCCTGATGCGCGACGGCGAACCGCAGATGAGCTTCGGCGTGATGGGCGGCCACATGCAGCCGCAAGGCCACCTGCAGACACTGGTGCGCATGATCGACTACCACCAGAGCCCGCAGGCCGCCTGCGACGCGCCGCGCTGGCGCTTCAACCACGGCCGCTCGATCAACATCGAGCCCCACATGCGGCGCGACACGCTGGCGGGGCTGCAGGCGCTCGGCCACGAGGTCGAGGGCCTGGAAGACAGCTACATGGACTTCGGCGCCGGCCAGTTCATCTGGCGCCTGGGTGACACGCAGGTGGAGGGTTATGTCGCCGCCAGCGACCCGCGCCGGGACGGCGCGGCGGTGGGCTTCTGAAACACCGAAGCCATGCGCGTCAAGGACTTCCCGCCCGGCTGGCGGACCGACTTCCTGCTGCACCGCTTCGGCGCCGAGGTGCGCGAGCTGCCCGACTGCGTGGTGGTGCGAACGCCCGGGCACGAGGGCTACTACTGGGGCAACTGCCTGATGATCCCGCAGGCTCCGGCGGATGCCGACCTGGCGCACTGGCTGCAGCGCTTCGACGAGGAGGTGGCCGCCGGCCGCCCCGGCGTGCGCCATGTGGCCATCGGCGTGGCCGGTCCGCCGCCGCCCGAGGGTGCGCTGCCGGGCTGGGCTGCCGCTGGCTTCGAGCTGATGGAGACCGCGACCCTGCGCCTGCGGGCGGGCCGCCTGCGGGACCCCGCGCCTCCCAGCGCCGCGCCGCTGGCGCTGCGGCGGCTGGATTTCGCCGACGCCAGCCTCGTCGCGTCGCATGTGGCGCTTCAGTCCGCCGACTCGCAAGGCCACGAGCCCGGCGGCTACCGGCGCTTTCGAGAGCGCCAGATGGCGCGCTTCGCGCAGGTGCACCAAGCGGCCCTCGGTGACTGGTTCGGCTTGTGGTGCGACGGCACGCTGGTGGCCGACTGCGGCATGCTCTACGACGGCACGCTCGGTCGCTTCCAGAACGTGCTCACGCACCCGGACTGGCGCCGGCGCGGCCTGTGCCGGGCGCTGGTGCATGCGGTGTGCCGGGAGGCCTTCGCCGCACAAGGCCTGCAGGAGCTGCTGATGTGCGCCGACCCGGAGGACGTGGCCATCGGCATCTACGAGTCGCTGGGTTTCGAGCGCTTCGACCGCGAGTGGGGCCTTCAGCGCAACCCGCCGGAAGACGAGGCCGCGCGGCGCTCGGTTCGCCTGGGCGGGGCCAAGGGCGCATGACCGATGCCGCGGTGGCCGGCGTGGCCCGTGCCGCGCCGCGGTGGCCTGGCCTGCTGCTCGCGCTCGCTGGGTCGATCGCGTTCTCGGGCAAGGCCATCATCGTCAAGCTGGCCTACCGCCACGGCGTCGACCCGGTCACGCTGATCATGTACCGCATGCTCTTCGCGCTGCCGCTGTTCGCCGCCATCGCCTGGTGGGCCGGGCGCGGCAAGGCACGGCTCACACGGCCCGAATGGCTGGCCCTGCTGGGCCTGGGCTTCTCGGGCTACTACCTCGCCAGCCTGCTCGACTTCATGGGCCTGGCGCTCATCAGCGCCAGCCTGGAGCGGCTGATCCTGTACCTCAACCCGACCATCGTGCTGGCGCTCTCGGTCGTGTTCCTGGGCCGCCGGGTCGGCTGGCGCGAGAGCGCGGCGCTGGCCGTCAGCTACGCCGGCGTGGTCCTGGTCTTCGGTCAGGAACTGCAACTGACAGGCGACAGCGTGGCGCTGGGCACCGCGCTCGTCTTCGGCAGCGCGCTGAGCTACGCCGTCTACCTGGTGATGAGCGGCCAGTGGGTCCGGCGCATCGGCGCGATGCGGCTCACCGGCTGGGCTGGCAGCGTGGCCTGCCTGTTCTGCATCGGTCACTTCCTGCTCTTCAACCCGGCGGGCGACCCGCTGCTGGCGGCGAAGGTGGCCGAGCCGGTGATCTGGCTCTCGGTGCTCAACGCCACCGCCTGCACCGTGGCGCCGGTGTGGATGGTGATGATGGCCATCGAGCGCATCGGCCCGGCACTGACCTCGCAGACCGGCATGGTCGGCCCGATGAGCACCATCGCGATGGGCGTGGTCTTCCTCGGCGAGCCGTTCACGCCGTTGCTGGTGGCCGGCACGTTGCTGGTGCTTGCAGGGGTGTGGCTGCTGGCCCAGGCCAGCCGCTGAACAATACCCTGGGCTGGCAGGCCTTCGTTCTTGTCGCGAGAATGCCCTGGATGAGCCCGATCACCCTGCAGGCGCTGGCACAGTTCCCGGACCAGCTCGAAGCCCATTTCGCCGCCGTGCCGCCCTCGCACCGGCACTGGGCCCCCTCGTCGTGGGAAGGCGTGCCCAGCGAGGCCCTGACTGCCCTGGAGCAACTCTGCCATGTGCGCGACATCGAGGTCGACGGCTATCAAGTGCGCTTGCGCCGCACGCTCGATGAGCAGCACCCCACGCTCGCCTCGCTGGACACCGACGCGCTGGTGCGCGAGCGGCGCTACGGCGAGCAGGACCCGGCCGCCGCACTGGCCACCTTCCGCGCTGCGCGGGCCGAGACCGTGGCGCTGCTGCGCGGGATCGCGCCGGCCCAGTTCGACCGCACCGCGGTGTTCGAGGGCTACGGCCCGCTGACGCTGCGCAGCCTGGTGCACTACCTGTGCAGCCACGACCAGCAGCACCTGGCCGGCCTGCAGTGGCTGATCGGCAAGGCCGAGGCGGCGCGGGTGCAAACCTGAAAGGCTCCGCATGGCCAACCTTGCCACGGTCGAGCTCAAGGCCTTCGTGCCCGCGAAGGACTTCGCGCTGTCCAAGCGCTTCTACCGCGATGTCGGTTTCACCATGGCGTCCGACAGCGACGGCATCGCCTACTTCCACCATGGCGACGTCAGCTTCCTGTTGCAGGACTTCCACGAGCAGGGCTTGGCCGAGAACCTGATGCTGCACCTGCTGGTCGAGGACGTCGACGCCTGGCACCACGCGCTCGCCGAGCGTGACATCGCCGCCACCTATGGGGTTCGCATTGGCCCCGTCGAGCAGCAGCCCTGGCGCATGCGCGACTTCGTGCTCTTCGACCCCTCGGGCGTGCTCTGGCGCATCGCTCAAAACACGGACTGAACGGAAACACCGATGGATCTCGGACTGAAAGGCAAATGGGCACTCGTCTGCGCGGCGAGCAAGGGCCTGGGCAAGGGTTGCGCGCAGGCCCTGGCCGCCGAAGGGGTGAACGTCGTCATCACCGCGCGCGGTCTCGACGCACTGCACGAGACCGCGGCCGAGCTGCGCCAGACCTGCCCGGGCATCGAGGTGCGGCCGGTGGCGGGCGACATCACCACCGAGGCTGGCCGCGCCGCGGCGCTGGCCGCGGCGCCGCAGGTCGACATCCTCGTCAACAACGCCGGCGGCCCGCCGCCCGGCGACTTCCGCGACTGGGGGCGCGAGCAGTGGGTTGCGGCGCTGGAGGCGAACATGCTCACCCCGATCGAGCTGATCAAGGCCACGGTCGATGCGATGGCCCAGCGCGGCTTCGGCCGCGTGGTCAACATCACTTCGGCCGCGGTCAAGGCGCCGATCGACACGCTGGGCCTGTCCAACGGCGCGCGCAGCGGCCTGACGGGCTTCGTCGCCGGTCTGGCCCGCCAGCCCCGGCTGGCCGGCCGCAACGTGACGATCAACAACCTGCTGCCCGGCCCCTTCGACACCGATCGCCTGCGCAAGACGGTGCAGGCCACGGCCTCGGCGCAGGGCCGCCCGGTCGAATCGGTGTGGGACCAGCGCCGCCTGGCCGTGCCGGCCCAGCGCTACGGCACCGCCGCCGAGTTCGGCGCTGCCTGCGCCTTCCTCTGCAGTGCGCACGCCGGCTACATCACCGGGCAGAACTGGTTGCTGGACGGCGGCCTGTACCCGGGCACCTTTTGACCAGTTGTCAGGAATCTGCGATGACCCACACCCTGTCGAACCGCATGCCGCCGCTGTGGCGCGCCCATTGGTTCTGCTTCGTTGCACCGCTGGTCCTGCTGGCCGACGTGGGCGTCGGCCTGTCGGCGCGCGGCCAGATCGACCGGGTGGTCGAGGCCGGCCTGTTGTTCGACCTGGCGGTGCTCATCCCCGGCCTCTACCTGGCGTGCTACCGGCGCGACGGCCGCAAGGCGGTGCTGCGCGCGATCGGCCTGGCGTGCCTGGGCATCTGGGCCGCGATGAAACTGGTGCCGCAGGATGAGCAGCAACTGCTTTCCATGGTGGCGCCTCTGCGTTACCTGGGGCTGGCGGTGCTGCTGCTGGTCGAGGTGGTGATCGTCGTCCGCATCTATCGCGTGATCTTTGGCAGTGGCTCGGCGGAAAAGGCCGTGGCCGTTGCCGGCCAGGACATGCCGCCCTGGGTGGCGCGCCTGATGGCCTGGGAGGCCGGCGTCTGGCTCAGGGCATGGCGCGCCATTCGGCGGGTGTTCGGCCGCTCCTGAGCGCCGCGCGGGGGCGCTCAGAACGACGAGCCCGGCGTCTGCAGGAACGCCGCTTCCTCGGGCGTGCTGGCGCGGCCCAGGATGGTGTTGCGGTGCGGAAAGCGGCCGAAGCGGCGGATCACGTCGCGGTGGCGCTCGGCATAGTCGACGAAGCCATCGAAGGTGGCGCGCTCGCCCGGACCCACCTCGTCGCGCAAGGCTTTCATGCGCGCGACGCAGTCGTCCTGCAGCGGCAGCGATTCGGCGTGCTCCAGCGGCATCAGGGTGAACAGGCGCTGGATCGGCAGCAGTGGGGCGAAGGTGCCGGCCTCCAGGCCCTCTTGCGCCCAGCGCTGTGCCAGCGGGTCGAGCGCAAAGGCCGTGGGGGTGCCGCGGTGGATGTTGCGGGTGAACTGGTCGGCCAGCAGGATCAGCGCGAGCCGGCCTTCGGCCGTGCCGCCCCAGGCGTCCAGCTCGCCGCTGCCGGCCTGCTGCACCAGCCCACCGAAGCGCTGCCGCATCGCCTCGTCGACCGCCGGCTGCTTGGCCCACCACAGTCGCGCGCAGTCCGGGCTGGTCGCGGCGCGCTCGGGCTGCGCGCCGAACCAGAAAGCGAGGATGGTTGCCGGGGTTTCGGCCCGCATGTCAGGGCGCCTTGCCGCCCTTGGCGGTGGCCACCACCTGGGCGAAGAAGTCGTGCACGCCGGTCTCGCTCATCTTGCGGGCATCGGCCAGCTCGCCGCCCTGGGTGGCATAGAGCAGCTTCTGCTGCGGCGACAGCACGGCAGCCGCGGGAATGCCCTTCTTGATCGTCACGCCGGTGCGTTCGACCACGTCGAGGTTGCGGTCGAACTTGCCCACGTCGACCTTGACGACGATGAACTCCTTGTCCATCAGCGCCGCATTGGCCGGCGCTTTCAGGGCCAGGTCGAGTGCCTTGCAGTCGCCGCACCAGTTGGCACCGAAGATCACCAGCACCGGGCGCTTTGTCTTCACAGCCGCATCGAAGGCGCGCTGCACGTCCTGCTGGGCATTGGCACTCTCGTCATAAGGCCCGGTGGGGGCCGCGGTGACGGGCAGCGCGGCCAGCGTGGCGCCTAGTAAGAAGGCCAGGGAGATGCGTCGATGCATGGGAGTGATTCTCTGGGGGCCGGGGGAGGGCGCAGGATACCCGCCTCGGCCTTTTCCTGACGGCCTGTGTGGCCGGCCGCGCGAGTGGTGCGGTCAGCGGCGCCGAGCCGACAACCAGATGCCGCCGACGATCAGCGCAAAAGCCACGCCGTGGTACCAGCGCGGCGCCTCACCCAGCAGCGCGGCCGAGAGCATGGCGGCGAAGACCGGGGTCAGGTTGGCGAAGAAGGCCGCGATCGCGGGGCCGACGGTCGACACGCCCAGGCCCCAGCAGCGGTAGGCCACCAGCGACGGGCCGATCGCCACGTAGGCCAGGATGGCCAGCACCGTGGGTGACCAGTGCCAGCGGGCGTCTTCCGCCATCACCGCCTCGGCGCCTGCCATGCCGCCGCTCCACAGCAGGCCGAAGCCGATCTGCAGCAGCAGGAACTCGGCCCAGCCCCAGCCCGGCCGCGCCTCGCCCTGCATCGAGGCCGGCGGGCGGGCCAGCAGCCAGCTGTAGAGCGCCCAGGTGATGATGGCCAGCAGCATCAGCAGGTCGCCGGGCACGAACTGCAGCTCGGCCAGCCGCGCCGGCTCGCCCCGGGCGATGACGAACAGCACGCCGAGCAGCGACAGCGCCGCGCCCAGCAGCTCACGCCGCGTGGGATGGGCGCCGTACAGCAGCGCGCCGAAACCCAGCATCCACACCGGCGAGCTGGCGGCGATCAGCGTCACGTTCAGCGGTGTGGAGCTGTGCAGCGCCAAGTACTGCAGCGCGTTGTAGCTGCCCATGCCCAGCAGCCCGAGCAGGGCCAGGTAGGGCCAGCGCGCGGCGATGGCGGCGCGGTCGGTGAACACGCGCCTGGCGAGCGGCCACAGCAGCGCGAAGGCCAGGGCCCAGCGCGCGAAGTTCAGCGCCAGCGGGGGCACCGCACCCACGGCCAGCCGGCCGACGACCGCGTTGCCGGCCCACATCAGCGGCGGCAGCGTCAGCAGCAGGGCCAGGCGGGGGGTGAGGGCGTGGGGCTTCATCGGGGGATGGCGGCGGGCGGGCGCAAAGGCTGGCACGATAACGGCCCACGCTTGCCAGCGCCTGAAGGACTGCGAATGACCCACCCCAGCCGTGCCATACAGATCGCCGCGTTCGGCGGCCCCGAGCAGATGAAGCTCGTCGACGTCGCGGTGGGCGAGCCGGGCCCGGGCGAGATCCGCATCCGCCACCACGCCGTCGGCCTGAACTACATCGACGTGTACCAGCGCACCGGCGCCTACCCCAACACGCTGCCGCTGCAGCTCGGCATGGAAGGCGCCGGCACCGTCGAAGCGGTGGGCGAGGGCGTGACCCACCTGGAGGTGGGCGACCGCGCGGCCTATGCCAGCAACCCGCCGGGCAGCTACTGCGAGCGCCGGGTGATGCCGGCGAAGTGCGTGGTGCAACTGCCCGACGCGATCGACTTCGAGACCGGCGCGGCGATGATGCTCAAGGGCCTGACGGTGCAGTACCTGCTGCGTCAGACCCTGCCGCAGGGGGGGCTGCAGCCCGGCGACCACGTGCTGTTCCACGCCGCGGCCGGTGGCGTAGGCCTGATCGCCTGCCAGTGGGCGCGGGCGCTCGGCCTGCAGCTCATCGGTACCGCCGGCAGCGACGAGAAGTGCGCACTGACGCTGCAGCATGGCGCTTCGCATGCCATCAACTACCGCCGCGAAGACTTCGTTGGCCGCGTGAAGGAGATCACCGGCGGCCGCGGCGTCAAGGTGGTCTACGACTCGGTCGGAGCCGACACCTTCATGAAGTCGCTCGACTGCCTCGCGCCCTTCGGCCTGCTGGCCAACTTCGGCAGTGCCTCGGGCAAGCCGGCGCCGCTGGACATCGGCGTGCTCGCGGCCAAGGGCTCGCTCTATGTCAGCCGGCCCACCTTGTTCACCCACATCGCCACCCGCGAGCGCACGCAGGCGATGGCGGACGACCTGTTCGCGGTGGTGCAGTCGGGCGCGGTGCAGATCCGCATCGACCAGCGCTACCCGCTGGCCGAAGTGGCGCGAGCCCACCGCGACCTGGAGGCGCGGGCGACCACGGGCTCCAGCGTGCTGCTGCCTTAGGCGGGTTCAGGGTCAACCCGGGGCCTGGCCGCCATTCATCCGCCCAGGGCGCAGCTCATCCGGTGGCGTCGGCGGCCGATCGCAAGCCGGTGGTGGCGGGGGCGTGGGGTTCTTAAAGTGCAGTCATCGCAACACCTGCACACCGCCCCCACGGAGTCCACCATGAGCCCCATCGCCCCTCGCTTCTCTTCCCGCGAAAACGCCGTCCGCCGCATTGCCGCCGGCCTCGCGATGGCGGTGACGCTCGGCATCGCGATGGGTGTGGCCGGCCTGGCCGACTACGAGTACGACCGCATGCTGATCGCCCAGGCCGACAAGGCCCCGGTGCAGGTGGCCGTTGTCAGCGCCCCGCGCCTGCCGCAGGGCTGATCGCCTGGGTGGGGCTCGCTGCTGACGCCGGATCGACCGGCGGGCAGCGTGCGGCGTCCACCCGCCGCCAGACCTGCTCGCGGCACACCATCAACACACAGCCTTCGAGCACCAGCCGGCCAGGCGAGGCCAGGTGCATCGATCCGCGGTAGTCCCGCCCCGCTTCAGGGTCGTGCAAGCGGCCCTCGGCCCAGCGCAAGCCGCCTTGCGGCCGCATCCTGGCCATCACCTCCCGACCCAACAGCGGTGCCTTGTCGGCCGCCGTGGCCACTTCGTCCCACAACCACACGATGCGCCCGCACAGCGCGTCGCCGCAGGGCTCGATGCGTACCCGGGCGCCGAAGCCCGGCGTCCACCAGTCACCGACCGGGCTGGCGACGGTTTCGCCCGCAGCGAAGGCGGGGCCGGCCACGAGCCACAGCACGATCATCGCCAGGCTGGTCCCCAGGCTCGCGGCCAGCAAGGCGGCGGCGGTCAGCAGGCCGTCCTTCCAGCAGCGGTTCACGGAGCGGCCCTCCGCGCTGCCCGCTCACCGCTGGCAGCACCGAAGTGCTCGTCGCCCCAGGCGCGGTGCGCCGGGTCCTCGGTGCCGCACCAGCAGTCCCACCAGCTGAAGTAAAGGCCGTAGTTGCCGCGGCTGCGGGCGTGGTGGAAGTGGTGGTGGCTGACGGTCGTGAGCCAGCGCAGCGGGCCACGCGTGGCCAACGCCCAAGGCATCAGCTCGTGGCCGCTGTGGCCCATGGCGTTGCGCACGATCATGTGCAGCAGGAACACCACGATGACGCCGGTGTGCGTGGGAACGATCGCCACGAAGAGCGGCAGGAACACCGCCTGGACCAGCGCCTCGGCCGGATGGAAGCTGTAGGCCGCCCAGGGCGTGGGGTGCGCCGAGGCATGGTGTCGCGCGTGCACCGCGGCGAACCAGTGCCGGTGGTGCAGCAGCCGGTGTGTCCAGTAGAACCAGGCGTCGTGGGCGACGACGATCAGCACCAGGCTGGCGAACCACCACGCCCAGCCGTGCCGCGCCAGGTCGCCGTAGACCCGCAGGTGGCCGCTTTCCACCAGCAGCCAGGTCATGACCCCGTTGGCCGCGAAGATCAGCACGGTGAGCATCGAGTACGCGAGCTCGCGCCGCACCTGGCCGGGCCGCGGCTGGCCGCCCTGCAGGATGCGGCGCGGCGCCAGCCGCCGGCGCCACAGGACCTGCACGGCCAGCCAGGCCAGGCCGGCGCCGAGCAGGTAGCGGATCAGGTCGACGGCCCAGATGCTGGCGACGACCATCCAGAACGAAGCGGCGGGTGAGGTGGCGGGTTCCATGAAGCCTCCGGTGTCCAGAAGGCTTCATCCTCGGCAGCGCCCCGGCCATGGGCTGGCCGATTCCTCGCGAAAGCTGGCCGATTCCTCGCGAAACCAGCTCAGTTCGTCGTCGCGGCGGTGGCTGTGGGCGGCAAGGGGGCGAGCCGCGCGGCGCCGCGGTACTCGCTGGGCGTCATGCCCATGCGCTCGCGGAAGGCGCGGTTGAAGGGGCCGATGGAGCCGTAGCCGCACTCGAGCGCGATGGTCAGGATGGGCAGCTCTTCGTCCACCAGACGGCGACAGGCTTCCTGCAGCCGGTGGTGGTGCAGGAAGTCGTTGAAGTTGCGGTAGCCCAGCTCGTGGTTGATGAGGCTGCGCAGGGCCGCCTCGCCCAACCCCAGCTCGCCCGCCAGGGCTGCCAGGCTGAGGCCTTCGCGGCGGTACAGGTGCTGTTGCTGCATCGCCTGCTCCAGCCTGGCGAGCGCGGGGTTTGGCCGGCGCGGTGGCTCGGTGGGTGGCGGTGTGCCTGTCGCCGGGGCCGGTGCCCCGGTCGCGAGGGCCGCCGCCGGCCGCCCAAGCACCTCCACCAGCGAGCCGCGGGCCACCAGCAGCGCCAGGCCGAGCGCCAACGCGCCGATGCCGGCCACGTGCAGCATCGGCAGCAGGCGGCCGACCTGCTCGCCGTGCAGCGCCAGCTCCACCACCAGGGCCAGCAGCGCGTAGGCCGCGATGCCCAGCGCCACCCAGCGCCGCGCGGCCCGCCGTGGCTCCACCAGGTCGTCGGTGCGGCCCCGTACCACTTCCCACAGCGCGAGCGCGGCGAAGCCGAGCAGGCCCGCGCCGTGCAGCAGGCCGAGCCCACGCACCCAGGCCGGCGAGAGCCGGCCCTGCAGCTCGGGCAGGTAGGGCAGGTTGGCGGCCAGGCCCAGCCCGATCATGGCCAGCACCGGCGCCAGCAGCCGCGCCTCGAAGCGGAAGTGGTCGTCGAAGAGGGCCCGCGCCGCCAGCCACATCCAGGCGGGCGAGCCGACGCACAGGGCCATCAGCGGCAGGGTCAGCACGCGTGGCAGGCCGAGCGCGATCTCGGCCTGCTGGCAGAAGAGGTAGGCCAGCACCGACGCCACGAACAGCGCGGGCCGCGGCCCGCTCAGCAGGCCGAGCGCGGCCAGGTGGAACAGCAGCAGCCCGGCCACGCAGCCGCGCAGGAACATCTCCCAGTGAAGGGCGTCGTAGCTCATATCGGGCAGCAAGTGGAAGCTGCCGGATTCTGCGGCACAAGAAAACAGGGCCGGCACGCTCTCCCCGAGCGTGCCGGCCCTGGGCCAGGCGAGCCTGGCCGGGAACAAGAGGTATCAGGAGCCGATCTTGCCGCCGTCGTCCTTGGTGATGACGATGGTGGCCGAGCGCGGGCGGGCCAGGGCGCCGCCGTTGCCGTAGCCGGTGTTGCCCGGCCAGTGGCTGAGGTACTTGTTCGGGTCGGCCACGTCGGCCGCGAGGATGCTCTCGCCTGGGTGCTGGATGTTCACGAACAGCGCCTTGCCGTCCGGGGTCTCGCAGCAGCCGGTGATCTCGCAGTCCTTCGCGCCGACGAGGAAGCGCTTGAGCTGCGTGGGCTTGGGCGTCTTGCCGACGTAGGTCGTCACGTCCAGCGGCGTGCCGTCCGACTTGACGTGGTTCAGCGTGCGGGCACCGCCGTCGCCGACTTCACCGGGAATCGCGGCCAGCATCATGCAGTTCGTGGCGTCGGTGTAGGCACCGTCGTCGGTCTGGATCCAGCAGATGCCGGTGGCTTCGCTGAACCACAGGCCGTCGGGGCTGGAGAAGTCCTGGTCGGCGGTCAGCGACGACAGGTTGATCTTGCCCAGGTCGGCGTCGGACTGCGCGCCGAAGAGGTACACGTCCCACTTGAACGAGGTGGCGTGGGCCTTGTGGCCGTTTTCGCGCAGGCGCAGGATGTGGCCGTTGACGTTGCCCGGCGAGCCCAGCGGGCCGCCGTTGTACGAATCGCTGTACGAGCGCGGGTTGGCCGCATCCACCTGGGCGTGCGAGCTGCTCGTCACGTCGACCTTGCGGTTGCTGTTGTTGGTCAGCGTGAAGTAGATCTCGCCGGTGCCCGGGTGGGTGGCGCACCACTCGGGGCGGTCCATCTTGGTGGCGCCCACCGCGTCGGCGGCCAGGCGGGCGTTGACCATCACGTCGGCCTGGTCGGCGAACGGGTAGGTGGCGTAGCCGGCGATCAGCGGGTTGGTGATGCTCAGCTCGATCCACTCGCCACGGCCGTCGGCGTGGAACTTCGCCACGTAGAGCTTGCCCTGGTCGAGGTACTTGGCACCCACGGCCAGGCGGTCGGCGCGCTCGGCGTCACCAGCGGCCCACACCGCGGTCGAGACCCACTTGTAGATGTACTCGTTGCGCGAGTCGTCGCCCATGTACACGGCCAGCGGCAGGCCCGGCACCAGGTGCGAGAAGGCACCGCTCTCGTGCGCGAAGCGGCCCAGGCCGGTGCGCTTCTGGGGCTTGGAGACCGGGTCGTAGGGGTCGATCTCGACCATGTAGCCGAAGGTGTTCAGCTCGTTGCGGTAGTCGTCGCTGCCGTCCACCGAGACGCCGGTCTTGCTGATGTCGTAGCGGCGATAGCGGTCGTCGCTGCCGCTGGTCTCCCAGCCATGGCGGCTGGCGCTGCCGGCGGTCTTGCCGTAGCGGTTCAGCGAGGTGACGCTCTTGTCGTTGCCGCGGGCGGTGTTGTCGGTCGCCGAGCGGGTGAAGTAGCCGGCCCAGTTCTCTTCGCCGGTCAGCAGCGTGCCCCAGGGGGTGCGCGAGGTGCCGCAGTTGTTGATGGTGCCGCGGCAGCCGACGCCGTCGGGCGCGTACATCGTCTTCATCAGCGCATTGCCGCGGGCCGGGCCGGTGATCTCGGCCGGGGTGTCGGGCGTGATGCGGCGGTTGAAGCGCGAGCCACGCACGACCTTGAACTCACCACCGCGGGGGCGGTGAACTTCCAGCACGGCCACGCCATGCACGGGGATTTCCTTGTCGGTCTCGGCCGCCGGGCGGGGGCGCGGACTGGAGCCGTTCGGGTGCAGGAAGTTGTCTGTGGTGGCCTCGTGGTTCATGGCCAACAGCGCGCGGCGGCTGTTCAGCGGGTCCGGGCCGCTGCGGTCGGACTTCAGGCCGAAGTAGTCCATGCCGTCGTGGTGGTCGCCCGAGCGCAGGTCGAACTGCGTGTCGGTGCCATCGTTGGCGTACTCGGCCACGCCCTTGAACAGCGGGTCGCCGAGGGCGACCACGACCTGGGCGGTGTAGCCGGCGGGCACGGTCACCATGTCGGCCACGCTCTTGGCCACGGCGGTGAACTTGAGCTTGTCGATGCCGCCGATCACGGCACCGGTGCTGGCGGCCTGGGCGGCCATCGGCACGCCGAGCGCGGCGGTGGTGGCGGCGCCGAGGCTGCCGAGCAGCACGCCGCGGCGCGACAGGCGCGCGTCCAGGACGTCCTGGAAGTGGGTGTTGGGGCTGTCGTTGTGACCGGCGTCGGTGCCGTCGTCGAAAGGCTGGCTCATGGCTCGCTCCTGGGGTGTACTTCTGAACAGCCCGGGATGCTCGCGGCCGGCTGTGACCGGCCTGTGACGGTGCGGTGACGGTTTGCTTGCAGCAGGCCGGCTCAGGCCTGCGCCAGCGCCGCTTCCAACGCGCCGGCACCCGGCCCGAAGGCATAGACGTCCATGCCCAGGTGTCCGTAGGTGACGCTGGCGTGCAGGCGCACGCCGGCGGCTCCGCCACCGGCGCCCGCAGCGACGTAGAACGGCAGCCAGTGCTCGTCGCTCGGGTGCATGTAGGCCGCGTGCGGCGCCTGCGTGCGGTAGGCCTGGAGCGCCGGCCAGTCGGCCGACCTGGCGCGCTCGTGCACCCAGCCGCGGAAGGCCGCGCTCTCGGCATGCTCGGGCGCGTCGATCGCACCGCGGCCACCGGCGAACAGGCGCAGGTTGTGGGTGATGGCGCCGCTGCCGATCACGAGCACGCCCTCGGCGGCCAGCGGGGCCAGCACCTGGCCGAGGCGGAACAGCTCGGCCGGCGACCACATCGGCGGCCAAGCCAGCGGCAGCACCGGGACGTCGGCTTCGGGGAACATCGAGCGCAGAGGCGTCCAGATGCCGTGGTCCAGGCCACCCGCGTCCTCCGTGTGCACCGGCAGGCCGGCCTCTTGCAGCAAGGCGGCCACGCGCTCGGCCCACACCGGCGCGCCCGGGGCGTCGTAGCGCAGGCGGTACAGCGCCTCGGGGAAGCCCGAGAAGTCGTAGACCGCCTCGTGGCGGGCCCCGGCCAACAGCACCGGCTCGCGCGTCAGCGAGTGGGCCGAGACCGCGAGGATCACCTTCGGTTGGCCGAAGGCTTGCGTGATCGCCGGGCCCAGCCGGCGCCAGAACGCGCCGGCCTCGCCCGCGTCCAGCGCGGTCATCGGCGAGCCGTGGGAGATGTAGAGCGAGGGCAGGGGAGTGTCCATGCCGCCATTGCAGCAGCCGGCCCGTTCGGTGGGGTTCGCCTGCGCTGCATGCAGCATTCAAAGTGGATGGGCTTGTGGGCTGGTGTAACTTCGCGCCCATGAACGACGATCGCGAGATTTCCGTCTGGCGCCTGGCGGCGCAGCAGGCGGTGCGGGACTTCCGGGCCGGCGAGCTGCGCCTGGTGCTGGTTGCGGTGCTGCTGGCGGTGGCCGCGCTGTCGGCGGTGGGCTTCTTTGCCGACCGCCTGCAGTCGGGCCTGACGCGTGACGCGGCCCAGCTGCTGGGCGGCGATTCGGTGATCAGCAGCGACCACCCGCTGCCGGCCGAATTCGAGGCCCAGGCGCGTCAGGCCGGGCTGGCGACGGCGCGCAGCGCTTCGTTTCCCAGCATGGCGCGGGCGCCGGACGACAAGGGCGGCGCGAGCCGGCTCGTGGCGGTGAAATCGGTCGGGCCCGGCTACCCGCTGCGCGGCAGCCTCACGGTGGACGCCGGCGTGGGCGAGGCAGCGGTGCAGGCCGGCCCGGTCCCGGGCGAGGTGTGGGCCGATGCGCCAGTGCTGGACGCGCTCGGCCTGAAGCTGGGCGACGCGCTGCTGCTGGGCGACGCCCGGCTGGTGCTGCGCAAGGTGATCGTGCTGGAGCCCGACCGCGGCGCCGGCTTCCTCGCCTTCGCGCCGCGGGTGATGCTCAACGAGGCCGACCTGGCGGCCACCGGGCTGATCCAGCCGGCCAGCCGCGTCACCTACCGGCTGGCGGTGGCCGCGCCCGTGGGCCAGGCGGGGCTCGCGAGCGAAGTCCGCCGCTTCACGCAATGGGCCGGCGCCAAGATCAAGGGCGAGGGCCTGCGCGGGATGCGGGTCGAGTCGCTCGAATCCGGCCGGCCCGAGATGCGCCAGACGCTGGACCGGGCGGAGAAGTTCCTGAACCTGGTGGCGCTGCTGGCCGCACTGCTGGCCGCGGTGGCGGTGGCGATCGCCGCGCGTGACTTCGCCCAGCGCCACCTCGACGACTGCGCGATGCTGCGTGTGCTGGGCCTGCCGCAGCGGCGCATCGCCGGCGCCTTCGCGATCGAGTTCGTCGGTCTGGGCCTGGCGGCCAGTCTGGGCGGCGTGCTGGCCGGCCTGGCGCTGCACCTGGCCTTCGTCGAGCTGCTGGGCAGCCTGGTGCCGGCCACGCTGCCGCCGCCGGGCGTGTGGCCCGGCCTGTTCGGCCTTGGGGTGGGGCTGACGCTGCTGCTGGGCTTCGGCCTGCCGCCGGTGCTGCAGCTGGCCAAGGTGCCGCCGCTGCGCGTGATCCGGCGCGACGTCGGCCAGCTGCGGCCGGTGTCGCTGGGCGTGCTGCTGGCCGGCGCGGCCAGCTTCGCCGCGCTGCTGCTGACCGTGGCGCGCGACCCGACGCTGGGGGCGATCGCGGTGGGCGGCTTCGCGGCGGCGCTGGCGGCCTTCGCGCTGCTGGCCTGGGTGGCGGTGTGGCTGCTGCGGCGGGCGGTCCCCGAGGCGCGCGCACCGCGCTGGATGATCCTGGCCACGCGCCAGATCGCCGCCCGGCCCGCCTTCACCGTGCTGCAGGTGTCGTCGCTGGCGGTGGGGCTGATGGCGCTGGCGCTGCTGGTGCTGCTGCGCACCGACCTGATCGACAGCTGGCGCGCCGCCACGCCCAAGAACGCCCCCAACCGCTTCGTCATCAATGTGCAGCCCGACCAGGCCAGCGACTTCCAGGCCCAGTTGGCGGCTGCGGGCATCCGCAGCGGCTACGACTGGTTCCCGATGATCCGCGGCCGGGTGCTGGCGATCAACGGCGAAGAGGTGCGCGCCCGCTATGCCGACGACGAGCGGGCCCGCCGCACGACCGAGCGCGAGTTCAACCTCAGCCATGTCGCGCAGCTGCCCGCGCACAACGAGGTGGTCGCGGGCGTGTGGACCCCGGAAGAAGCCGGCGCGATGAGCATCGAGCAGGGCGTGGCCGAGACCATGGGCGTGAAGCTGGGCGACACCCTGCGCTTCGACATCGGCGGCCAGATCGTCGAGGCCAGGATCACCAGCATCCGCAAGGTCGACTGGGGCTCGATGCGGGCCAACTTCTTCGTGCTCTTCCCGCATGCGCAGATGCCCGACCTCCCGGCCACCTTCATGGCGGCCTTCCACGCGCCCGAGCCGGCGCAGGCGCCTGGCTTCGACAATGCACTGACCCGGCGTTTCCCGAACGTCACGGTGGTCGACGTGTCGGCCTCGGTGCGGCAGCTGCAGTCGGTGCTGGACCAGGTGATCCGCGCGGTGGAGTTCCTCTTCCTCTTCACGCTGGCCACCGGGCTGGCGGTGCTTTTCGCCGCGGTCAGCGCCACGCGCGAGTCGCGCGCCCGGGAGTACGCGGTGATGCGCGCTTGCGGCGCGGGCGCCGGGCTGCTGGGCCAGGTGCAGCGGGCCGAGCTGCTGGGCGTGGGCGCGCTGGCGGGGCTGCTGGCCACGGTGGCGGCAGCGGCGGTGGGCAGCGCGCTGGCGCGCTTCGCCTTCGAGTTCCCGTGGACGGCTCAGCCCTGGGTGCCGCTGGCCGGCCTCGTGGCCGGCGCCTGGCTGGCGCTGGCGGCCGGCTGGTGGAGCCTGCGCGGGCTGCTGCACCGGCCGGTGATGGACACGCTGCGCCGCGCCGGCGAGATCTGAACCCCAGGGCCCTGGGTCGAAGACCCTGATCGCTGCAAGGCTGGCGGTCCGGCCCCAACTGTGCGACGCTGCGCCCTGTCGGACAGCAGGGAGCGAACCGGGAACAACGGTTGCTGGGCCCACAAAGTGACTTCAGGGACTGGATCGATTCGTCATGCTCGCGTGCGTGCACCGGCCGGCTGGCCGGTGCTGGTGCTGCTGGCGGGCTTGGCCGTGACCGCCGTCGCGGTGGCCCTGACCGAGCGCGCCAACCGTCGCGACGCGCAGCGCGAGCTGGAGGAGCGAGCCCAGCTGGTCGTCACCATGGTCGAACGCCGGATCGGCCGGTGGAGCGAGGTGCTCAACGGGGTGCGTGGCCTCTACGCCGCGTCCGAGCGCGTCTCGGCGAGCGAGTTCCACGAATTCTTCACCCACCTCGACCTGCCCTCTCGTCATGCGGGCTTTCTGTCGTTGCAGTACATCGCGCGCGTGCCGCATGACGATCGAGCCGCCTTCGAGGCCGCGGTGCAGGGCGATGGGCAGTTGATGGCGGGCCGGCCTGCGGTGTTCGGCATCCACCCGCCCGGCGACCGGCCGGAATACCTCGTCACCTTGTACATCGAGCCTCGTGCGGGCAACGGGGCGGCCTTCGGCTTCGACGCCGCCCACGATGCGACGCGCCGCCAGGCCTTCGACCGCGCGCGCGACAGCGGCGGCATGGTCGCCTCGGGGCCGCTTCCCCTGGTGCAGCGCGGCGGCGCGCTCGGTCTGGCCCTGCGGTTGCCCATCTACCGCAACGGCGAGCCCTCGCAGACGCCCGAGCAGCGCCGCGCCGCGTGGGTGGGCGTGGCGTCCGCCGTGCTGGAGGCCGAGCGCTTCTTCGGCGCCATCGTCGACCCGGCGCTGCACCGGCAGGTCCGCTTCCGCCTGCACGACCTGGGCTGGGCGGATCAGGCCCGCGCGACGCCGTCACCCGCCAACCTGCTGTTCGACAGCGGTGGCCCGCAAGCCGGCCCCCCTGACGTCGAGGCGGCCAGGGTCATCGAGCTGCCGGTCGCAGGGCGCCGCTGGCGGCTCGACTTCTGGCCGCTGCCCGGGGCCGGTGGCGTATCGGGCGCCGGAGGCCCCTGGACCCTGGCACTGTTCGGAGCCCTGGCCAGCGTTCTGGCGTGGCGCCTGTTGCAGGCGCAGATGGGCGCCAAGGCCGCGCTGGAGGCCCGGGTGCACGAGCGCACGCTGGAACTCGCCGCGGCCAACCGGTCCTTGCGGGCCGGCGAGCAACGGCTGGAGTTGGCGCTGGCCGGTGGCGACCTGGCCATCTGGGATTGGGACATCGCCTCGGGTCGCCTGGTTTGGAATGACCGCTGGTGGGCCCTGCGCGGGTTGCCGCCTCTCCAGGAGCGGCCGACACTGGACGTCTGGCAGCGCACCATCCATCCCGACGACCTGGCCCGCACCCGGCAAGCGCTGCAGCGCCACCTGGACGGCCAGGCGCCTTTGTACGAGGTCGAATACCGGGTGCTCAGGCCCGACGGCAGCGCGCGCCGGCTGCTCGACCGCGGCCGCGTCGTCGAGCGCGACGCCGAGGGGCGTGCGGCGCGCATGAGCGGCACCAACCTCGACGTGACGGACCGCTGGCAGGCCGAAGAGGCGCGCGTGCAGGCCGAGACGGCGCGCCGCCTGTCAGCGGCCAAGGACGAATTCGTGGCGCGCATGAGCCACGAGCTGCGTACGCCTCTGAATGCCATCCTCGGCTTCTCCGGCCTGCTGCAACTCGACCGCGAGGGGCTGGACGAGCGGCACATCGCGCACATCGATCACATCCAGCGGGCCGGCCAGCACCTGCTCGCGCTCCTCAACGACCTGCTCGACTTCGCGGCCATCGAATCCGGCCGGGTTCCGATGCAGCCCGAGCCGCAGCCGGTGGCAAGCCAGGTGCGGGAGGTGCTTGCCCTGCTCGAGCCGCAGGCTGCCGAGGCCGGCGTGTCGCTGGCGGTGCGCCTGCCCGCCGCGCCCGAAGAAGCGGCGACGAAGGTGCTGGCGGACCGCACGCGCCTCACGCAGGTGCTGCTCAACCTGGCCAGCAACGCCATCAAGTACAACCGCCGCGGCGGCCGCGTCGACGTGGGCTGGTCGGTGCATGACGGGTGGGCCCGGCTGGCGGTGCGTGACACCGGCACCGGCCTGACGCCGGCGCAGCTGGAGCGCCTGTACCAACCCTTCGAGCGCTTGGCGGCCGCCGGATCGGCCATCCCCGGCAGCGGCCTGGGCCTGGTCGTCACCCGCCGTCTCGTCGAGCTGATGGGCGGCCGCATCGAGGTGACCAGCGAACCCGGGGAGGGCTCCTGCTTCACCGTCGTTCTGCCGCTCGCCACCGCCTGATGGCGCGGCAGGCCGCCCGGAAGCGGCACACTACGCACCCTGCTCGGAAAAATGGAGGATGCGCAGGTGCAGACGGCCCAGGAATGCGATGTGCTCGTGATCGGTGGCGGCCCAGCCGGGTCGACCGTGGCCACCCTGCTGGCGCGGCAGGGGCGCCGGGTGGTGATGCTCGAGAAGGACCACCACCCCCGCTTCCACATCGGCGAGTCGCTGCTGCCGGGCAATGTCGTGCTGTTCGACCGACTCGGCGTGCGCGATCAGGTCGATCGCATCGGCATGCCCAAGCACGGCATCGAGTTCGTGCCGCCGGATTCTGACGCCCGCAGCTATGTCGAATTCGCCGAAGGCTGGAACCCGGCCAAGGGTTCGGCCTGGCAGGTGCGCCGATCCGAACTGGATGAGCTGCTGTTCAGGAACGCGGCGAAGCAGGGCGCGCTGACCTTCGAGGGCGCGCAGGCACGGCAGGTCGACTTCGATGACCAGGGTGCCACCGTGCAGGTGCGACGCGACGACGGCAGCAGTGCGACCTGGCGCACCCGTTTCGTCGTCGACGCGAGCGGCCGCGACACGCTGCTGGCCAACAAGTTCAAGAGCAAGCAGAAGAACCCGGCGCACAACAGCACCGCGCTGTTCGGTCATTTCCTGAATGCGCGCCGCCTGCCCGGCCGGCGCGAGGGCAACATCAGCATCTGCTGGTTCGAGCACGGCTGGTTCTGGTTCATCCCGTTGGCCGACGGCACCACCAGCGTCGGCGCCGTCTGCTGGGCCTACTACCTCAAGGCCCGCGGCGACAAGCCGCTGAAGGACTACTTCTTCGAGACCATCGCGATGTGCCCGGAGCTGCACGACCGGCTGCAGGGCGCCACCCTGGTCGACGACGCGGTGCATGCGACCGGCAATTTCTCGTACTGCAGCACCACGGCCACGGGAGACCGCCACCTGCTGGTCGGCGACGCCTTCACCTTCATCGACCCGATGTTCTCGTCGGGTGTCTACCTGGCAATGCGCAGCGCCTTCGACGCCGCCGACATGGTGGCACTCGCGCTCGACCGGCCGGCCGACTGGCCGGTGGCGCGCCAAGGCTACGAGAAGCGGATGCGGGCCGGCCCCAGCGATTACTCCTGGTTCATCTACCGCGTGACGAACCCGACCATCCGCGACATGTTCATGCACCCGAAGAACATCTTCCGGGTCAAGCAGGGCCTGATGTCGCTGCTGGCGGCCGACCTCGACCACGGCTGGCGCTATCGCCTGTCGCTGGTCATGTTCAAGGTTGTGTACTACTTCATCTCGGTGGCGAACTGGCGCCGCACCCGCGCGGGCTTCGCGCGCCACCGCTTCAACATCCGCGACATGGGGCTGTTGCGCGGCGAGACGATCATGAGGGCCGACTGACGGCCAGAGACTTCCGGCCCCTGGGGCCGGCTCGCCTTGGTGGGCCGGCCGCGATCAGCCGGCTGCCGCCGCTCGCCACTGCCGGATCTGGTCGATGGTGGCGGTGGCGCCACCACAGACGACGACGAGCACCTGGGCGAAGCCCTCGAGCTCGGGTGCCCGCTCGTAGGCCAGGGCCAGCGCCGCGCCGCAGGCCGGCTCGACCAGCAGGCGGTGGTCATCCAGGAAGCGTTCGCAGGCCTGCAGGGCTTGCAGGTCGTGGACGAGGACGCTGCGCACCGGCTGCGTCTGCGCCACCCTCAGGGCCTCGTCGCAGACCCGCTTGGCGCCCAGCGACGTGGCCACGCTGGTGATGCGCGGCAGCTCCACCGGCATGCCGGCCTCGATGGCGGCGCGCAGGGAAGCCGCGCCTTCGGTCTCGACGGCCACGATGGGCACGTCGGCCCAGCCCTGCCGGCGCAGCCCCTGGGCGACGCCGGCCAGCAGCCCGCCGCCGCCGACCGAAAGCACCACCGCATCCGGCTTCAGGCCGGCGCGGGCCAGCTCGTCGACCATCGTGGCGTGGCCGGCCCAGGCCAGCGGGTCGTCGAAGGGGTGCAGGAAGGCGTCGCCCTCGCCCAGCAGGGCCTGGGCATGGCCGTTGGCCTCCTGCCACGAGGCGCCGTGCACGATCACTTCCGCGCCTTCCTGGCGCAGCAGCGCCTTGGCGCGCTCGGTGGTGGTCTCGGGCACCACCACCGTGACGGCGACCTGCAGCAAGCGGCCCGCCCAGGCCACCGCCAGCCCGGCGTTGCCGCCCGACGACGACACGAAGCGCCGGGCCCCGCGTGCTGCATGCGCCTGGCAGGCGTGGCCGAGGCCTCGCGCCTTGAACGAACCGCTGGGCTGCAGCGCATCGAGCTTGAGCCAGATCCGGCGCCCGGAGGCCAGGCCCATTGGGCGCGACTCGACAAGGGGCGTGTCGATGTGCAGGCAGGGCAGCGGCTCGGTGGGCATCGGCTCAGCCCTCTTCGGGAAGATGGCACACCGCTTCCACGTTATGCCCGTCCGGCCCGATCACGAAGGCGCCGTAGTAGTCGGGGTGGTAGTGGGCGCGGATGCCCGGCGGGCCGTTGTCCTTCGCGCCGGCGGCCAGGGCGGCCGCGTGGAAGGCGCGCACCTGGGCGCGGTTCTCGGCGGCGAAGGCGATGTGCAGGCCTTGCTGAGGTGCGCTGCCCTGGCCGAACCAGAGCTCGGGCTTGCCGCCGCGGCCATAGCCGGCCCAGCCCTGAACCTCCATCACGAGGCTGATGCCCAGCGGTTTCAGCGCGGCGTCGTAGAAGGCCTTGCTCTGCGCGTAGTCACTGACGGCGTATCCCAGGTGGTCGAGGATCATGCTGGCGGCTCCGTGGCGGATGAGGGGCGTCGATCATAGCGACGACGCGCACGGGGCCACGCGCCGATCACGGCGCCACCCGGCCGCGGAAGCGCCGGGCCCGCCTCACCACGGCGCGGGGCGTTGCGATGGCAGTTGCACGGCCACCCGCAGGCCGCCGCAGGGGCTGTCGGCCAGGGCGGCCTTGCCCCCGTGGCGGGTGGCGATCTCGTCGACGATCGCCAGGCCGAGGCCCGAGCCGGGCACCGTCTGGCCGGGCAGGCGGTGGAAGCGGCGCAGCGCGTCGGCGCGGTCCGGCGCAGCGATGCCGGGGCCGTCGTCGTCCACGACGAGCAGCACGTGGCCGGGCAGGGCCTGCACCCGCACCGTGATGTTCGCGCCCGGGCCGGCGTACTTCAGCGCGTTGTCGAGCAGGTTGGCCAGCATCTCCTGCAGCAGCACCGGGTCGCCGTGCAGGCAGGTGTCGCCGGTGGGGGTGTCGTCGAAGCCGAGGTCGGCGCCGGCGGCCAGCGCGCGTGGCGCCAGCTCCAGGCAGCAGGCGCGCGCCAGGGCGGCCAGGTCGACCAGCTCGGCGTGCAGGGCCGGGCCATGCTCGGCACGCGTCAGCGACAGCAGCTGGTTGGCCAGGCGCGCGGCCGCATCGGCCGTCGTGCCCATGGCCTGCACGATCTCGCGCAGGGCCTGCGGGTCGCGCTCCCGCGCAGCGAGCGCGACCTGGGTCTTCAGCACCGCGATCGGCGTGCGCAGCTGGTGAGCGGCATTCTCGATGAATCGCTTGCGCAGGGTGATCAGCTCGGCCAGGCGGGCGACGTAACGGTTCAGTGCGCGCACGAAGCCGCGCGCCTCGCCCGGTGCGGTGTGCTCGTCGAACGGCGTCAGGTCATCGACCGAGCGCGCCTCGGCGTCGCGTCGCAGCCCGTCCAGCGGGGCCAGGCCGCGCCGGACGGCCCACAGGATGAGTGCGATGGCCAGTGCCAGCAGCAGCACCTGCCGCACGATGGTGTTCACCAGCAGATGGCGCGTGACGAGGGTGCGCGCCTCCAGCGTCTCGGCCACCTGCACCAGCGCAATGCCGCTGCCGCCTGGCTCGCTGACGGGCTGGTGCAGCGCCGCCACGCGCACCGGCTGGCCCTGGTAGGTCGCGTCGTAGAGGTGCACCAGCGCTGGGTAGGCCGATGACAGGGCCAGGCCGGTGGGCACCGGAGGCAGGTCGTCGAAGCCGGCCAGCAACTGGCCGTCGGGCCCCGCGATGCGGTGGAACACCCGTGCGCCCAGGCCGGACTCGGCCATGTCGAGCGCGGCATGCGACAGCTCGACGGTGAAGCGCCCATCGACGCGCCGGATCGTCTCGGCCATGGTCCGCGCCGACAGCAGCAGCGAGCGGTCGTAGGCGGCGTCAGCGACCGCCAGGCCCTCGCGGTAGGCGTGCAGCGACGCCAGCGGCAGCGCCACCAGCGTGGGCCACAGCAGCCAGCGCAGCAGCGTGGCGCGCAGCGAGCTCGGCGGGCTCACCGCCGTGCCCCATCGGCGAGCCGCCTGGCCGGGTGGCGGCTGCGCATCACGCTGCCCGCTCGAGCATGTAGCCCAGGCCACGCAGCGTGCTGATGCGCACGCCGCAGTCCTCGATGCGCTTGCGCAGGCGGTGCACGATGACCTCGACGTTGTCGGCGGTCGAGTCGGCCTGCAGCACCTGCTCGCAGAGGAAATCCTTGCTGACGGCGCGTCCGGCGCGGTCGAACAGCAGGCGCAGCAGCGCCGCCTCCTTCTTCGGCATCGGCAGTGGCGCGCCCTCGCGGTAGAAGGCGCCCTGCCGTGCGTCGAAGCTCAGCGCGCCCACGGTGCGCAGGTCCAGCCGCAAGTCCTTCGGCCGCCGCAGCAGGGCCTGCACGCGGGCCTCGAACTCGGCGAGGTCGAAGGGCTTGGGCAGGTAGTCGTCGGCGCCGGCCTGCAGGCCCTCCACCCGGTCGGCCACGCTGGCGCGGGCGGTGAGCACCAGCACAGGCGTGGCGTCGTTGCGCGCGCGCAGCTCGCGCAGCAGCGCCATGCCGGGGCGCCTGGGCAGGTTCAGGTCCAGCACCACGAGGTCGAAGCCGCCCTCGCGCAGGTGCAGGTCACCTTCGCGTCCATCGGCCGCAAAGGTGATCTCGTAGCCCGCCTGCCGCAGTGCACGCCCGACCCACAGGGAGAGCTCGGGGTGGTCTTCGACCAGCAGCAGTCGGGGGGGCGAGAGCATGGCCTGTGCAAGGTACGCCCCCGGGCTGTCGATCGGCTGTCAAACGCTCGGTGCTTTCCCCAGCCCCGTGTGCAAGCCGATCGCAAGCGCCGGCGCCGAGCATCCTGCCCCAGCTTCCCCCACTCCCATCAGCAGCAGGAGACATCCCCATGACGACAAGACACCTCGCCCTGGCCATCGCGCTGGGTGGCCTGGCCACCGCCGCGAACGCCAACGTGACCATCTACGGCAAGCTCGACGCCGGCTTCCGCAAGGCCGTGGCCAGCGAGGACAAGGAGATCGCCACCAGTGGCGACAGCCGCCTCGGATTCCGCGGCACCGAAGACCTGGGGGGTGGCCTCACCGCCTTCTTCGGCATGGAGCACCGCTTTTTCCCCGACACCGGCACTCAGGACGGCGACATGTTCTGGAAGGGCTACTCGCGCGTCGGCCTGTCGGGCGCCTTCGGCAGCGTGGGCCTGGGCCGGCAGTACACCTCGGCCTTCTCGCTGGTGCAGAACAAGGTCGACCCGTTCGGAGGCGACACGGTGGCGCAGGTGCGCGACGTGGCGATGCGCGTGGGCGGCATCACCAAGGTGCGGGTCAACAACTCGGTGGTCTATGACTTCTCCGCCAAGGGCTTCAAGTTCGGCGCCTCGATCGCCGAGGCCGCCGGCAACGGCACCGGCGTGACCGACCGGCCGATGTCGGTGGCGGCCAGCTATGCGGGTGGGCCGTTCTTCATCGGCGCCGGCATCGAGAACCCGGCCGGCGAGAAGGACCAGCAGTGGAACCTCGCCTTCGGCTACACCTTCGGCAACAAGATCGAGCTGACCGCCGGCTACGCCGATGGCCGCACCAACGCCGATGCCAAGGCCAAGGGCTACGCGCTCGGCATGAATTGGCCGATCGGCGCAGGCGAGATCAAGGCCGCCTGGGGCACCCAGCGGGTGGACGGAGAAACCACCGTGCAGAAGATCGGCCTGGGCTACCACCACTACCTGTCCAAGCGCACGATGATCTACGCCGACCTGGGCCATGACAGCAAGGCGACCACCGAGAAGACCGGCTACGACCTGGGCATCCGGCACACCTTCTGATCGACCGGCAGCGATTGCTTTTCTGAGGTCTCGGGCCTGCTGCCGCGTGGGGACGCGGCGCTTCAGGCAGGCCGAAGAGATGTTCGGGCCACCCTTCGCGGGGTGGCCCATTTTTGTTTGCCCAACGACAAAGGGCCCCGGGATGCGGGGCCCTTTGTCGGGGTGTCGGGCGCGACCGGCTGGTCAGGCGGCCTGGGCCGACTCGATCAGGCCCATGTCGGCGGCGCTCATCAGGGCCGTGATGTCCATCAGGATGAGCATGCGCTCGCCGACATTGGCGATGCCGGTGATGAAGCTCATGTCGACCTGGGCATTCATGCCCGGGGCGGGCTTGACCTGCTCGGTCGTCAGCTCCAGCACGTCGGACACCGAGTCGACCACCGCGCCGACCACGCGGCCCATGATGTTCAGCACGATGACGACGGTGAAGGCGTTGAACTCGGCGGCGGCGCAGTTCAGCTTCACGCGCAGGTCGATGATCGGCACGATCACGCCGCGCAGGTTCACCACGCCCTTCAGGAAGGCGGGCGAGTTGGCGATGCGGGTCGGCTGCTCGTAGGAGCGGATTTCCTGCACGCGCAGGATGTCGATGCCGTACTCTTCTCCACCGAGGCGGAAGGTCAGGTACTCGCCATGCGTGGCGGCGCTGGCGGCGCCCTTGGCGCCCTTGCCGGCCCGCGCGGCCTCGTGGCGGGCCACCTGCTTGGCTTCGGTGATCATGTCCATGGTTGGGGTGTCCTTTGCTGGGGTGCCTGTGGGGCAGGGGTGCGGCAGGCAATCGCCGCTTGCAGGTCTTATCGGCCGGGCGCTGCCAGTCTGTAGGGTTTTGAGCCCTGTTGGCGCTGGCCGGCCTCAGAAAGCCGGCCGAAGGCGGGCGGATTGCGCGAAACCGGCCGCCGGCCTGTCGGCCGCTGCGGCCGGCTTGCGTTCGCCGCTTCAGCGGGCCGCGGTGAGCCCGTCTTCTTCCAGTCGGAAGGTCGACACCACCTCCGCCAGGCGCTGGGCCTGCAGCTTCATGCTGTCGGCCGCCGCGGCGGATTGCTCCACCAGCGCCGCGTTCTGCTGGGTCATGGAGTCGAGCTGCCCGACGGCGATGTTGACCTGGTCGATGCCGTCGCGCTGCTCGGCGGCGCCGGCGGTGATCTCGCCGATGATGTCGCTGACCCGGCGCACCGAGCCGACGATCTCGCTCATGGTGCTGCCGGCGTCCTGCACCAGCCTGGCACCGTGCTCGACCTTCTCGACCGAGGCACCGATCAGCGTCTTGATTTCGCGCGCAGCCTCGGCCGAACGGCCCGCCAGCGTGCGCACCTCGCCGGCGACGACCGCGAACCCGCGGCCCTGCTCGCCGGCGCGGGCAGCTTCCACTGCGGCGTTCAAGGCGAGGATGTTGGTCTGGAAGGCGATGCCGTCGATCACGCCGATGATGTCGCCGATCTTCCGGCTGGAGGTGGAGATGTCTTCCATGTTGGCCACCACCTCCTGCACCACCGAGCCGCCGCGCTCGGCGGACTGGGCGGCGGAAGAGGCGAGCTGGTTCGCCTGCGCCGCGGCGTCGGCGCTCTGGCGCACCGTACCGGTCAGCTGCTGCATCGAGCTGGCGGTTTGCTGCAGGTTGCTGGCCGTCTGCTCGGTGCGGGCCGACAGGTCGGTGTTGCCGGTGGCGATCTCGGTGCTCGCGACCTGGATGTTGTTGGCGCCGTGGCGCACCTCGGTGATCAGCTTGCGCAGCGAGTCGGCCATGTGGCCCAGGCCCTTGAGCAGCTCGCCGATCTCGTCGTGGCGACGGGTGTCGATCTGCACCGACAGGTCACCGGCGGCCACGCGGCGGGTCGCGTCCATCGCGTCCTTCAGCGGCAGCAGGATGGCGCGCGCGGTGTAGAAGGCGCTGAACAGCAGCATGCCGGCCAGGCCGAGCAGCACCACTGCGATCACCCAGACGTTGCGCATGCGCGCTTCGGACTGTGCGGCGATCGAGAGGTCGGCCGCCTTCACCAGCATCTCGTGGTAGGCCTGCTGCTGCTTGTCGTAGTGGCCGATGGCGCCGCGCAGCTTCTCCAGCGCGGCGGCATCCAGCGGCCCGCTCTCGTGGGCAGCCGTCAGCTCCTTGCGCAGGCCGATGTAGGCCGCGCGGGCCTTGGCGACCTCGTCGAGCTGCGTCTTCTCGTCGGCGGCCGTGGCCAGCTCGTCGAGGCGCTTCTGCAGCTCGCTGATGCGGGCCGAGGTGGCGTCCATGTCCGGCTTCAGCGTCTTGCCCAGTTCAGCGTCGGTGCTGGAGAGGATCGCGAAGGTGCGGCCGGCATTGGCCTGGGTCAGGCCGCGCCATTGCGCGGCGGTGCCGGTCTTCTCGCGCTGGACCATTTGCTCGTCGTGCGACGCCTGGACCTGCCCGCTGGTGCGCCAGGCGGTGAAAGCGGCCATCAGCGCGATGACGGCGGCGGTGACGATGGCGGGCAGCCAGATGCGGGCGCGAAGGGTGAGCTTGTTCATGGGGCAGTTCGGCGGGCCAGGTTGTACAAAGCAAGGGCTGCGCGGGGCGCGGCCGCATGCCGGCGGCTCGCAGGAGCCGGCATGGTTCATGTCGGCATCTTCGGTCGTCTCCTGAAGAGGCGATGCGAGAGAAACCGGTGCATCGGCCGTGCTGTTCCCGCCTTTGGTGCGGGCGTGAAAAAGCCGCCTCGCGGGCGGCTTGTGGGGAGCGGCGGGTCGAGCCCGGCGTCAGAACGATGTCCACTCGTCGTCTGCGGCCGTCGCGGCCACCGGCGCGGGCGGGGCCGCGGCGGGGGCTGGTGCGGGCGCCGGCCTGGCCACCGGCGCGGCGGTGGCGGCGCGCGGCGCGATGGGGGCCGCGGCCGGC
>JBMOQN010000029.1:0-105378 GCA_049322835.1 Pseudomonadota bacterium
CGCCAACTGGAACGGCGCGGTGCCGCAGGTCACCTACACCACCAACACCGGCTCCTCGTCGACGCTCGGCATCAGCGTGACGCCGGTGGACGACGCCAGCGTGCTCGTCGCCGACACCGCCACCACCGCCGAAGACACGCCCGTCTCCGGCAACGTGCTGGCCAACGACGCCGACATCGACAACGCACTGACCGTCGCCACCTTCACCGTCAACGGCGTCACCGGCAACTTCAGCGCCGGTCAGACAGCGGTCATCACCGGTGTGGGTTCCATCGTCCTCAACGCCAACGGCACCTACACCTTCACACCGGCTTCCAACTGGAACGGCGCGGTGCCGCAGGTCACGTACACGACCAACACGGGGTCGTCGTCCACGCTGGGCATCACCGTCACCCCGGTCAATGACCCGAGCGTGCTCGTCGCCGACACGGCCACCACCGCCGAAGACACGCCCGTCTCCGGCAACGTGCTGGCCAACGACTCCGATGTCGACAACGCACTGACCGTCGCCACCTTCACGGTGAACGGCGTCACCGGCACCTTCAACGCTGGCCAGACCGCGGTCATCGCCGGCGTGGGCACCCTGCTGCTCAACGCCAACGGCACCTACACCTTCACCCCCGCCGCCAACTGGAACGGCACCGTCCCCACGGTCAGCTACACGACCAACACCGGCTCCACCTCCACCCTCGTCGTCACCGTCACCCCGGTCAATGACGCCAGCGTGCTGGTCGCCGACACCGCCATCACCGCAGAAGACACCCCTGTCTCCGGCAACGTGCTGGCCAACGACGCCGATGTCGACAACGCACTGGCGGTCGACACCTTCACCGTGAACGGCGTCACCGGCACCTTCAACGCTGGCCAGACCGCGGTCATCACCGGTGTAGGTTCCATCGTCCTCAACGCCAACGGTACCTACACCTTCACCCCCGCCGCCAACTGGAACGGCACGGTTCCCACGGTCACCTACACCACCAACACCGGCTCCTCGTCGACCCTCGGCATCACCGTCACGCCGATCGACGACGCCAGCGTGCTCGTCGCCGACACCGCCACCACCACCGAAGACACGCCCGTCTCCGGCAACGTGCTGGCCAACGACGCCGATGTCGACAACGCACTGACCGTCGCCACCTTCACGGTGAACGGCGTCACGGGTACGTTCAACGCCGGCCAGACCGCCACCATCGCCGGCGTCGGCACCCTGCTGCTCAACGCCAACGGCACCTACACCTTCACCCCCGCCGCCAACTGGAACGGCACCGTCCCCACTGTCAACTACACGACCAACACCGGCTCCACCTCGACGCTGGGCATTGCCGTCACCCCGGTCGACGACGCCAGCGTGCTCGTCGCCGACACGGCCACCACCACCGAAGACACCCCTGTCTCCGGCAACGTGCTCACCAACGACTCCGATGTCGACAACACGCTGACGGTCGCCACCTTCACCGTCAACGGCGTCACCGGCACCTTCAACGCCGGCCAGACTGCCACCATCACTGGCGTCGGCACCCTGCTGCTCAACGCCAACGGTTCCTACACCTTCACCCCCGCCGCCAACTGGAACGGCACCGTCCCCACGGTCAGCTACACGACCAACACCGGCTCGTCGTCCACGCTGGGCATCACGGTCACTCCGGTCAACGACGCGCCCACCTCCACCGGTGGCGCCGTTACCGGCACCGAGGACACCCCGCTGGTGTTCACCTGGGCGCAGTTCAACGTGACCGACGTGGACAGCAACCTGTCCAGCCTGAGCGTGCAGATCACCAGCCTGCCGGCCGACGGCGTGCTGCAGGTCTTCAACGGCAGCGCCTGGGTGGCGGTGACGCTGAACCAGACCGTCTCGCAGGCGACCATCGCGGCGGGCAACCTGCGCTTCGTGCCCGACGCCCACGAGAGTGGCAGCGACGCCTTCGCCAACGCCGGCACCGGCAACATGCGCACCGACTATGCGCAGTTCAACTTCCGCCCGGTCGATGCCAGCACCACCGGCACCACCGTCAGCATGCGCGTGGACATCACGCCGGTGGCAGACGCGCCGACGCTCAGCACCGTCAACCACAACGTCACGCGCTTCAACACCACCTGGGAAACGACCGACACCGGTCTGACCCAGGCGGTGCTGAACCCAGACGGCACATCGACCTCGATCAATCAGACCACCCTGGCGGGCTGGACCCGGATCACCTCGCCCGACAGCTACGCCGGCGGCACCAACGTGTTTGAGCTTTGGAGCAACGGCGACACGATGCAGAACCAGGCCGGCAACCAGACGCCTGTCACCGCCGGCACCGGCAACGGCAGCAACTGGCTGGAGCTGAACAACGCCAGCAGCAACGTGCAGACGCTGGGCATCGAGCGCACGGTCACCACCACCGCGGGCTATGTCTACGACCTGTCGCTCGACTATGCTGGCCGCCTCGGATTCGGCCAGGACTTCACCCGCATCACTGTGCTGGTGGATGGAGTGGTCGTGGCCAGCTACGCCGGCACCAGCGGCCAGAACGCGCTGAACTGGGAGAACCTGCACTTCAGCTTCGTGGGCAACGGCGGCAGCCAGAACATCCAGATCATCACCGACGCCACGCAGTTCAACGCCAACGGCCGCGGCGCGATGATCGACGACATCACGCTCACCGAGTCGCAGGGCGCGCTGGCGGGCAACGCCGCCAACGGCACCAAGACAGAGATCACGCTGGCCGGCTACGTCAACACGGCGCTCACCGACACCGATGGCTCGGAATCGCTGACGCTGCGCATCGCAGGCCTGCCCACGGGCGCGACCATCGTCACCGCCACGAACCCGAACGGCTACACGGTGGTCAACGGCGCCGTCACCATCCCGGCCTCCGAGCTGGCCAGCGCCAAGCTCCAGTTGCCTGGCAGCTTCGTCGGCGATGTCGCCCTGACGGTCACAGCCACCTCCACCGACGTCGGAGGCAGCACCGCCAGTACTTCGCAGCCCCTGAACTTCAAGGTGCTGGTCGGCGCCGGCGACGTGGGCACCGAGGGCAGCACGCACACCCTGATGGCCAGCACCACGGCCGTGCCCACCGCCTCCGGCCTGCACGGCGAGTACTTCGGCTACAACGAGACCACCACCTCCGGCAACAACGCCCAGTCCGGCGACACCACGGTCGGCAACCTGGACAGCATCGCCGACGCGGTGGCCATCATCAACCTGCGCCAGGGCTCGAGCATCGTGGGCACCGGCCTGTCGGCCAGCGCTGCGGCCAGCGACGCCACCTGGGTGGCCGACAACGTGCGCTACGGGGTCACCACCGCCATCACCGGCAACCTGGGATCCAACCCCAACGTCGCCACCGGCAGCGCCATCACCAGCGGCGCGCTGTACGACTTCCTCGGCGGCGGGGCCGCGGGCAGCGATGCGGCGCAACTGGCCGCCAGCAGCAGCTTCGGTCGCACCACCGACTCAATCCTGCGCATGGTCGGCTCGGCTTACTTTGCGGCTGGCAACTACGACTTCCAGGTCCGCGGCGACGACGGCTTCCAGATCCTGATCGACGGCGTGGCGGTTTTCCAGTACGACGGCAACCAGTCGCCCACCACCCGCGCCACCACGGTGCCGGTGGCGATCGGCGAGGGCTTCCACACCGTCGAGATCATCTACTGGGAGCAAGGTGGCAACGCGATGCTCGACATCGACTACCGCCCGAGCGGCACCAGCACCTGGCTTGACTTCAGCACCGACAACCTGGCGCTCTTCCAAAGCACCAGCCTGCCCACACTGACTGAGCTGCAGGACATCGTCGAGAACCCGAGCGTCAACGGCCAGTACCTGATCCGCACGGGCCAGGAAGCCTGGGGCGGAGCCACCGCCGACACCATCACCGGCAGCGACGGGCGCGACATCATCCATGGCGGCGCAGGGGCCGACTCGATCTCCGGCGGCACCGGCGCCGACCGCCTCGAGGGCGGTGCCGGCAACGACACGCTCACCGGTGGCCTGGGTGCCGACACCTTCCGCTGGGAGCTGGCCGACCACGGCAGCAGCGGCTCGCCTGCGATCGACACAGTGGCCGACTTCGACACCCGCGCCTTCGACTCGGGGGGCGACCGCCTCGACCTGCGCGACCTGCTGCAGGGCGAGACGGCCGGCACGCTGGGCAACTTCATCAGCTTCGAGAAGGTAGGCAGCAACACGGTGGTCCACATCTCCAGCAGCGGCGGATTCGGCAGCGGCTACACCGCCTCAGCCGAAGACCAGACCATCGTGCTGCAGAACGTGGACCTGACTGCGGGCTTCACCACGAACGCCCAGATCATTCAGGACCTGCTGACCAAAGAGAAGCTGGCCATCGGAGATTGACGTGGAGGGACCACCGGCGCCGGCCCCCACGCAGGGGCCGGCGCGGGCGGGCCGGAGAGGTGCGCGGGTCAGGCCGCCGGCACAACAGGGCCGGTCAGGCCGTCCAGCCCGCAGCCCACCAGGGCCTCGGCGTCGTCGGAAGAGGTCACGCCCTCGGCGTAGACCTTCAGCCCGATGCCGTGCAGCATGCGCACGGCGCCGGCCACATGCTCGCGGCGGGCGGTGTCGGCCGACAGCCCCTCGACGAAGCTCGCATCCAGCTTGACGAAGTCGAGCCCCACTTCCAGCAGACCGCCGGCCTCGGTCAGCCGCTCGCCGGCATGCTCGATGCCCACACGCGCACCGCAGCCGTGCATCTGGGTCACCAGCTCGCGGACCAGCTCGATGTGGCGCAAGGCCCCGTCTTCAGGCACCTCCAGCCACAGGCCAGGCGCCTCGCTGGTGTATCCAGCCAGCAGTGCGCGCAGGTTGGGCACGAAGCTGCTGTCCAGCAACGAGCCGGGGCTCACGTTGACCGCGCGGGCCATGCCGTCGGAGGCGATCGCCGTCAGCGCGAGTTTGGCCGCCAGCAAGTCGATGCGCGAGGTCAGCTGTGTGCGGCGCGCCATCGGCAGCCACTGCGCGGCGGGCACCATGCTGCCGTTCTCTTCGAGTTGCAGCCTCAGCGGGCATTCACGGTGGACCACCGCGCCGTGCATGTCCACCAGGGGGAATTCGACGAGGCGACCGCGCTGGTGCGTCACGGCGGCCTGCAGCCGCTCGCGCCAGGTGTCTTCGCCAAGCACGAGGCCGTCGCCGGTGTCGTCCAGCTCGACCGCATAGGCGCCGCGCGCCTCGGCCCGGGCCAGCGCCTGGTCGGCCGCCGCCAGCAGCGACGAGAGCGGTGCGCCGTGCCACCAGCGCACGGCGCCCACCACCGCATTGGCAGCCGGGTCGTGCGAGCGCAACAGGTTGCGCAGCCGGGCGGCCACGTCCACCGCCGGCTCGCGCAGCGAGCCGACATCGGGCAGCACCATCGCGAAGTCCGACCCGTTCAGGCGGCCCACCTCGAAGGACCCGGCGCGACGTGCCGATTCGACGATCGCCGCCGCCGCCTCCTGCAACAGGCGGTCCGTGGCGGCGTGGCCCAGCTTGCGGTTGAGGCCTTGCAGGTCGGCCAGGCGAACCAGCACGATGGCGCCGCCGGCGCTGCCGTCCTCGCTGCCCAACATCACCTTCAGGCGGCCCATGAAGTGCGCGCGGTTCGACAGGCCCGTCAGCGCATCGCAGTTGGCCTGGCGGCGCAGTTGCTCGACCTGTGCGGCCTGCTCGTCGAACATGCCCTTGAGCCGGGTGACCATGGTGTTCATGGCGCGGGTGACTTCGCGCAGTTCCGGCACCACCGGCTCGCTGATGGTGACGAAGCGGCGCTCGGTCAACGCGGTGGCCTGCTGCACGGTGGCCTGCAGCGGCAGGCGAATGCGCCGCACGCCGAAGCCGGCGAGCACGCCCACCACCAGCGCCAGCACCGCGAGGATGGCCGTGGTCGACAAGGTGCTGCTCCACAGCTGGTCGTGGGCGAAGCTGGAGTGGCTTCGGACTTCAAGCCGGCCGAGCTGTTTCCACCCGTCGCTCACCTGGGCCGAGCCCGGCGCGGGCGAGATTCCCAGCATATCGACGAACCATCCGGGAGCGGTGCTGGCCTTCGGGTCGGCGCGGTGCTCGATCATCGCCTTGCCGTCCGTCCCGGTCAGGCGGATCTGCTCGTAGTAGCCGGTGTCGAACTGGCTGGCCAGCACCAGTTCCATCGCGGTGGCGTCACCCTTTTGCTGCGACAGCGCCAAGGCCAGGAACTGGGCCGTGTCGTTGTTCTTCAACGCCAGCTGGGTCTCCAGGTACTGGCGTGACGAGTGCACGGTGATGCCGAAAGCGGCAGCGAACGCCAGCACCAGCGTCAGCGCAAGCAAGAGCCAAACCTGGCGGATCAGTGACATGGTCCCTCCTGGGTCATTTTTATACCTCGTTCAAGTAGCACGAATCAGCGGAAAAAGCCGTCCTGCCGGGCCTTGGCGAGCGCATCGCGCCAACGCGACAGGCGCTCGGCCGGGCCGGCCCCCGCGAGCATCACGGCACCCACGCCTTCCCAGAGCCCTTCGGCATTGAAGCTGAAGACAGGGGCGAGATCGGGCCGTCGGCTGGCCGGACGCAGCTCGGTGACGAGGTTGTCCAGCACCAGCGGCTCGGCTTCGGGTTGGGGATAGTAGGCCAGCACCATGTGAGGCTGCACCGCGCCGCCGGCCCCCCCCAGCGCCACCCGCACATAAACCAGGCGCAGCTTGCGGTGCGGCACTCCGAGCGACGTCAAGGTGAAGTACTTGGCGATGGCGAAATCCTCGCAATCGGCCATGCCCTTCTGCAGTGATTCCAGCGGGCTGGCCCAGTAGTCGACCTGGCCCCAGATGTCCGTGTCGTCTCGATAGACCAGGCGACGGTTGAAGAAATCGTTGACAGCAACGACTTGGCTGCCCTCTTCCTGGGACTGGACGACCGCCATGGCCTGCCGCAGCGCGCGCGCGCCCTGTACTGCAGGGTCGCCGTGGCGCACCGCGGCCAGCACGATGCGCTCCGGGTCCCAGGCCTGAGCGGCCAGCGACAGGCTGGCTGCCCCCAGCAGCCCCCAGCGAAGCCACCGCCATGCCGTCGCCCGGGCCCCGGGCCGTCGAGCATGGAAGGAGTGGGCGGCAAAGGGCATCGGAGGAATGTCGGCCGAAAAGGCACAAAGTTGAATGCTCGCCGTCCGCTGCGCCCATGCCAATTGGCGGCTTCACCTGCGCACAACAATGTCACGGCGATAACTAACGCCGCATGTGTTTTGCGCCGGGCGGGCTGCACAGGGAGATATGACGCGCCGATACAGTGCGAAGGTTTGGGTTTTCCCGAGAGCTTCCACCAAGGCACGCATGAAGAACACGTCTCTGCTCGGCTTCAGTCTCCTGGCACTGGCCTGCAGCACCGCCCTCGCGCAGGGTGCCACGGTCGCCGCCGCAGCCCAGAAGGCGATCGAGACCAGCCCCGAGGTCACTGCCCGCTTCAATGCCTTGCGCGCTTCCGCCGAGGAAGTGGGCGTGGCTTCCGCCGCCTGGCTCCCCCGGGTGGACGTGACGGCCGAGGCCGGCCGCAGTGAAGACCGCATCGCCAACCGCACGCCGGTTGCCCAAAGCCTCAACCGCACCGGCGCTTCCCTCGAGGTGACGCAGTTGCTGTGGGACGGCCTGGCCACCCGCAACGAGGTCAGCCGCCTGTCGCACACCCGCATGGCGCGGTACTTCGAGTTCCTCGAAGCCACCGAGCAGACTGCGCTCGAAGCGGCCCGCGCCCACCACGATGTGCTCCGCTTCCGCCAACTGGTCGCGCTGGCCGAAGACAACTACGTGCAGCACAAGTACGCCTTCGACCAGATCCAGTCGCGTGTGCTCGCTGGCGTGGCCCGGGGAGTTGACCTGGAGCAGTCCGGCGCCCGCCTGGCGCTGGCCGAGTCCAACCTGGTCACCGAGAAGGCCAACCTGCACGACGTGGTCGAGCGCTACCGCCGCGTCGTCGGCGAGATGCCACCCGCCGCCGCCGCGCAGGGCAACAACCTGGCCCGCCCGCTGCCGGCCACCGGCGTCGAGGCGCTTCAGGGCTCCGCACGGCTCAGCCCCGTGATCGCCGGCGCGGTGGAAAACCTGCGTGCCGTTCGGGCCCAGGGCGACGTGCGGCGCAGCGGCTACCAGCCGCGCGTCGAGGCCAAACTGCGCGGCGGCGGTGGCCACAACTTCGACGGCGTGCAAGACCAGAAGCAGGACGTCACCGGCCAGATCGTGCTGACCTGGAACATCTTCAACGGCGGCGCCGACGACGCCCGCCAACGCCAGCAGGCCCACCTGCTGAGCCAGGCAGCCGACCTGCGCGACAAAGCCTGCCGCGACACCCGGCAGACGACCGCGATCGCCTACAACGACGTTCGCAAGCTCGAAGAGCAGATCGGCTACCTCGACCGCAACGTGCTGGCGATCGAGAAGGCGCGCAACGCCTACCGCCAGCAGTTCGACATCGGCCAGCGCAGCCTGCTGGACCTGCTCAACGCCGAGAACGAGCTCTACACCGCCCGGCGCTCCTACGTGCTGGCGGCAGCCGACCGCGACATCGCCGTCGTGCGCACCCATGCCGCCATGGGAACGCTGGTCGCCGCGCTGGGCCTGAGCCGTCCGGACACCGAATCGCTGGCGCCGGAAAGCGCCGGCTGGGACGCCGGCGGTGACGCCGCAGGCCGCTGCCCGCTGGTGCCCACCGAGCTGGCCAGCATGAGCCGGGCTGACCTGGATGCCAAGGCGCGCGCGCTGGTCCCGACGACGCCCGCCCCGGTGCCATCCGCAGCGCCCGCGGCCCTGGCCCCCGCCGCCCCCGTGGCGCCCGCCCCGGCACTGGCCGCCACGGCGCCAGCCGAGCAGCGCCTGCGCGACTGGGCTGTCGCGTGGTCGGCCAAGGACCTGACCCGCTACTACGGCTTCTACAGCCCAGAGTTCGGCCCGATCAAGGCTGACAAAGCCAAGTGGCAAGCCGAGCGCAAGCGCATGCTGGGCAAACCGGGCGAGATCAGCGTGCAGGTTGGCAACGTGCAGGCCCGGGCGCTGTCCGCCACCCAGGTCGAGACGGCCTTTGAGCAGACCTACCGCTCGGTCAACTTCAGCGACACGATGCGCAAGAGCATCACGTGGGAGCTGCGTGACGGCCAGTGGCTGATCCTGGCTGAAACCAACCGCTGAAGCCGGCCACGCCCCACCCGCCGGCACCTCGACGCCCCGCGGGGCGCCGGCGGTTTTTCGCTAGACTGCCGGGGCTTGCGCCCGCAGGCACCTCGCGCCAGAAGAGACACCGCCGCCCATGCCCGATCGCACCCCCACGCCGCACCGCACCCTGCCGAGCCTGCTGGCCGCTGCCGTCCTCGTCGGGTGCTCCGCGGCGGCGGTGGCGCAGCAATCGGCCAGCGGCGTGGTTGGTGCCTTGCCGGCGGCCGACGCCGGCGCGGAGGTCCAGCGCCTGATCAAGGATGGCCAGCACACCCAGGCCCTCAAGCTGATCGACGAGGCGCTTGCGAAGAACCCGAAGGACCCGCAGATGCGCTTCCGGCGCGGCGTGGCCCTGTCGATGCTGGACCGCAAGAGCGAAGCGCTCGCGGTGTTCCAGAAGCTGGTCGAAGACCACCCCGAGATGCCAGCGCCCTACAACAACATCGCGGTCATCCAGGGCAGCCAGGGTGACTACGAAAAGGCCCGGCAGACGCTGGAAAGGGCGATCCGCACCAACCCGGCCTATGCCACCGCGTACCAGAACCTGGGCGACGTGTACGCCCAGCTCGCCAGCCAGGCCTACACCAAGGCCTTGCAGCTGGACAAGGCTGACGCCAGCGTGCAGCCCAAGCTGGCCCTGCTGCGCGAGCTGGTGGCCGGGCCCAACACGCCGCCCCCGGCGCCCCGGCCGGCAGCCAAGCCAGCGCCAGCAACCGCCCCCGTGGCCGTCGCACCCACACCCGCCCCCGCCCCCGCCCCCAAGCCGGCAGCCCTGCCATCCGTCGCGGCCGCCCCGGTGGCTGCGACGGCCAGCGCCGCACCGCCAGCCGCACCGGTCGCCAAACCACCCGCGCCCGCCGCTGGCGAGGGCGCCGAGGCCGCGGTGCGGGCCTGGGCCAAGGCCTGGGCCCAGCGCGACATGGCGGCGTACTACGCCGCGTACAGCCCCGAGTTCAAGGGCCAGGCCGCCAGTCGAAAGGCCTGGGAGCAGGACCGGCGCGACCGCATCGCCACCCGCAAGCAGATCAAGGTCGAGTTGCGCGACCTGCAGGTGGCCGTCGACGGCGACCTCGCCACCGCCAGGTTCCGGCAGATCTACTCGTCCGACGCCTTGTCGGCCAGCAGCCGCAAGACGCTGCGGCTCGTGCGGGCCAACGGGCGCTGGCTGATCCAGCAGGAATCCGTGGGCAACTGAAACGGCTGCAAACCCTCCCCCTGCCCGGCCGCGGGACAATACCGCCGCGATGCGTTCCAGCCCTCTTCGCCCTCCCCCCAAGCGCCGCGGCGCCGTGTTGCTCGGCGCGCTCGGGCTGCTTGGCGCCGGCCTGCTGGCGACCACCGATTCACGCGGCCTGGCGCGGTGGGCGGTGGTCGGTGAAGCCGCGCCGGCCACGGCCATCGCGGCCGCTGTCGTACCCGCCACCATGCGCCTGGCCGACGACAACCCGGCCCCGACGCTGCCCGACCCCTCACCTGCCTTGCGCGGCAGCCCCGAGGCGCGACTGATCGCGGTCTACCGATTGGTCGCCAGCCAGCGGCTGGCCGACGCCTTGGCTGCCAGCGAAGCCCTGGTGCAGAGCCACCCCCATTTCCACCTGGCGCAGTTGCTGCACGCCGACCTGCTGGCCGCCCACGCGGGCCCGCTGGCCGGCTTCGGCGCCGGCGCGGCGGGCGATGCCCTCGCCCCCTTGCGCGGCGAAGCGTCGCAACGCCTGGCCGCGTTGCGGGAGCGCCCGCCCGCAGGTGCCGTGCCGGCCGAGTTCGTCACCCTGCCCCCCAGCCAGCCCTTCGCGATCGCGGTCGACGCGTCCCGCAGCCGGCTCTACCTGTTCGAGAACGGCCCGCAGGGCCTGCGACTGGTCGACGATTTCTACGTCACCGTGGGCAAGCAGGGCGTGGACAAACTCAACGAGGGCGACCAGAAGACGCCGCTCGGGCTGTACTTCATCACCGGCCAGATCGACCCGCGCCACCTGGAGGACCGCTTCGGCTCCGGTGCGCTGCCGCTGAACTACCCCAACGCCTACGACCGCAGCCGGGGCCGCACCGGCAGCGGCATCCTGCTGCACGGCGTGCCCTCGGCCACCTACGCCCGGCCGCCGCAGGACAGCGATGGTTGCGTCGTGCTGGCCAATGACGATCTGCTGGCTCTGGCCGCCAGACTGCCTCGGCGCGACACGCCGGTGCTGATCAGCCGGCAGATCGATTGGCGGGCGCCCGGCTCGGCCGAGACCGCCACCCACCCTGAGTTCATGCAGGCATTCGACGCCTGGCGATCGGCGCGACTGGCCGCCGACAACAAGGCCCTCTCGTCCTTCTACCCCGACGATGCGACGCTCGACACGCCTGCGGCGGCCCGCCTGCGGCCGAACGCAGCGCCGGCCCCACGCGCCATCGCCGACACCAGCATGGTGGCCTGGCGCGACGACCGGGATCTGATGATCGTCACCTTCCGCGAGCAGGCCGCCGGCCGCGGTGGCCGCGACCACGTGCTGCGCCAGTACTGGGGTCGCGAAGGCGACCGCTGGCGCATCGTGGCCGAAGGTCAGGTGTACTGACATGACGACGGGGCCCGCAGGCCCCGTCGTCATTTGAAACTCGGGGCGACCTACTTCTTCTGGGGTGGCAGGTCGGTGCAGCTGCCGTGCGCGACTTCGGCCGCCATGCCGATCGACTCACCCAGCGTCGGGTGCGGGTGGATCGTCTTGCCGATGTCCACCGCGTCGGCGCCCATCTCGATCGCCAGCGCGATTTCGCCGACCATGTCGCCCGCATGCGTGCCGACGATGCCGCCCCCGACGATGCGATGCGTTTCCTCGTCGAACAGCAGCTTGGTGAAGCCCTCGTCGCGGCCGTTGGCGATGGCGCGGCCCGAGGCCGTCCAGGGGAACAGGCCCTTCTTGACCTTCACACCTTGCGCCTTGGCCTGGTCTTCGGTCAGGCCGACCCAGGCCACCTCAGGGTCGGTGTAGGCCACGCTCGGGATCACGCGGGCGTCGAACTGCGCCTTGGAATCACCCGCGGCCACCTCGGCAGCCACGTGCGCCTCGTGCACCGCCTTGTGCGCCAGCATCGGCTGGCCGACGATGTCGCCGATGGCGAAAATGTGCGGCACGTTGGTGCGCATCTGCACGTCCACCGGGATGAAGCCGCGGTCACCCACGATCACGCCGGCCTTCTCGGCGCCGATCTTCTTGCCGTTGGGCGTGCGGCCCACCGCCTGCAGCACGAGGTCGTAGGTGGCTTCGCTCTTCTTGCCTTCGCTGTCCTCGAACTGGACCTTGATGCCTTCGGGCGTCGCGGTCGCGCCCACGGTCTTGGTCTTCAGCATGATGTTGTCGAAGCGCGGCGCGTTCATCTTCTGCCAGACCTTCACCAGGTCGCGGTCGGCGCCCTGCATCAGCCCGTCGAGCATCTCGACCACGTCGAGCCGTGCGCCGAGCGTGGAGTACACCGTGCCCATCTCCAGCCCGATGATCCCGCCACCGACGATCAGCATCCTCTTCGGCTGGCCGCGCAATTCCAGCGCGCCGGTCGAATCGACGATGCGCGGGTCGTCGGGGAAGAACGGCAGGCGCACCGCCTGCGAGCCGGCGGCGATGATGGCGTTCTTGAAGCGGATGGTCTTGGTGACGCCGGTCTTGGCCTGGGCATCGCCGGTGGTCTCCTCGACCTGCACATGGTGCGGGTCGACGAAGCTGCCGTAGCCGCGCACCACCGTGACCTTGCGCATCTTGGCCATGGCCTGCAGGCCGCCGGTGAGCTTGCCCACCACCTTGGCCTTGTGGCCGCGCAGCTTGTCGATGTCGACCTTCGGCGCGCCGAAGTCGATGCCGAGCGAGCCCATGTGGCTCACCTCGTCCATCACCGCCGCCACGTGCAGCAGCGCCTTGGACGGGATGCAGCCCACGTTCAGGCAGACGCCGCCCAGCGTGGCATAGCGCTCGACCAGCACCACCTTCATGCCGAGGTCGGCCGCGCGGAAGGCCGCAGAGTAGCCGCCGGGGCCGGCGCCCAGCACCAGCATGTCGCACTCGAGGTCGGCGCCACCGGCGTAGCTGGCCGCGGCAGGCCCAGGAGCGGCCGCAGCAGGCGCCGGCGCGGCCTGCGCGGGAGCCGCCGGTGCCGGCGCAGCGGTGCCAGCCCCTTCGCCCTCCAGCACCAGCAGCACGCTGCCCTGGCTGACCTTGTCGCCCAGCTTGACCTTGACCTCCTTGACCACACCCGCGTGGGTCGAGGGGATCTCCATCGAGGCCTTGTCGCTCTCGACGGTGATCAGGCTCTGGTCGACCTTGATGGTGTCGCCCGGCTTGACCAGCAGCTCGATGACCGCCACGTCCTTGAAGTCACCGATGTCCGGCACCTGCACTTCGATCGTTGCCATGTCTTGTCAGCTCCCGATCAAAGTGCGATGCGGCGGAAGTCCGCCAGCAGCGATGCGAAGTAGACATTGAAGCGCGCGGCCGCGGCGCCGTCGATCACGCGGTGGTCCCACGAGAGCGACAGCGGCAGGATCAGGCGCGGCTGGAAGGCCTTGCCGTCCCAGCGCGGCTCGGTGCTGCTCTTGCACACGCCCATGATCGCCACCTCAGGGGCATTGATGATGGGGGTGAAGTAGCGGCCACCGATACCGCCCAGCGAGCTGATGCTGAAACAGCCGCCGCTCATGTCGGCCGGGCCCAGCTTGCCGTCGCGCGCCTTCTTGGCGAGTTCGCTCATTTCCTGGCTGATCTGCAGGATGCCCTTCTTGTCGGCGTCCTTGATGACCGGCACCACCAGGCCGTTGGGCGTGTCCGCCGCGAACCCGATGTGGAAGTAGTTCTTCAGCACCAGGGTGTCGCCGTCGAGGGACGAGTTGAACTCGGGGAACTTCTTCAGCGCCGCGACGGCGGCCTTGATCATGAAGGCCAGCATCGTGACCTTGATGCCGGACTTCTCGTTCTCCTTGTTGAGCTGCACGCGGAAGGCTTCGAGCTCGGTGATGTCCGCATCGTCGTGGTTGGTGACGTGCGGGATCACCACCCAGTTGCGGTGCAGGTTGGCGCCGCTGATCTTCTTGATCCGGCTCAGGTCCTTGCGCTCGACCGGGCCGAACTTGGCGAAGTCGACCTGTGGCCAGGGCAGAAGGCCCGGGAAGGCGCCGCCGCCGGCTGCGGCCGGTGCGCCCGAGGGTGCCTTGGCCTTCTGTGCGCTGGTCTGCTGGTCGCCGGACATCACCTTCTTGACGAAGGCTTGCAAGTCGTCCTGCGTGATACGGCCCTTGGGGCCGGAGCCCTTGACCTCGGCCAGCGGCACGCCCAGCTCGCGGGCGAAGCGGCGGATGGACGGGGAGGCGTGCGGCAGCGTGCCTTGCGGTGCGCTCGGCTCGTGGGCGGGCAACGCGGCGGTCGGCGCGGTGCGCTCGACCGGCGCGCTGGTCAGCGTGCCGGGCGCGGGGCCGCTGGCGGAGACGGTCTGCGCCGGGGCGGGGGGGGGCGCCGCCGCGCCGCCCGCGCCTTCCAGCACGACCAGCGGCGAGCCCTGGCTGACCTTGTCGCCCAGCGCGACCTTGATCTCCTTGACCACGCCGGCATGCGACGACGGGATCTCCATCGAGGCCTTGTCGCTCTCGACGGTGATCAGGCTCTGCTCGGCCTTGACGGTGTCGCCCACCTTCACCAGCAGCTCGATGACGGCCACGTCCTTGAAGTCGCCGATGTCAGGCACCACCACGTCGATGCGGCCGCCGCCCGCCGCTGGCGCGGCCGCTGCTGGCGCAGGCGCCGGAGCGGCCGCAGCCGCTGCGGCTGGCGCCGGTGCAGCCGCAGCCGCCGGTGCAGCCGCAGTTGCTTCGGCAGCAGCGCCTTCGAGCAACAGCAGCAGCGACCCCTCGCTGACCTTGTCGCCCAGCGCGACCTTCAGCTCCTTGACCACGCCGCCATGGGTCGACGGAATCTCCATCGAGGCCTTGTCGCTCTCCACCGTGATCAGGCTCTGCTCGGGCTTGACCGTGTCGCCGGGCTTGACCAGCAGCTCGATGACGGCCACGTCCTTGAAGTCCCCGATGTCGGGAACCTTGACTTCAACCAATGCCATGTCGGTTGTCTCCTGCCTAGCGTCGGGCGTACGTCAGGCGTACAGCGGGTTGATCTTGTTGGCGTTGATGCCGTACTTGGTGATGGCCTCGGCCACCTTGACGGCCGGCAGGCTGCCTTCGTCGGCCAGTGCCTTCAGCGTGGCCACGACGATGTAGTGGCGATTCACCTCGAAGTGCTCGCGCAGCTTCGACCGGAAGTCGCTGCGACCGAAGCCGTCGGTGCCCAGCACCTTGTAAGTCCGGCCCTTCGGGATGAAGGCGCGGATCTGCTCGGCGTAGTTCTTCATGTAGTCGGTGGAGGCGATCACGGGGCCGGCGTGCTTGTCCAGCTGCTGCGCGACGAAAGGCACGCGCGGGGTCTCGGTCGGGTGGAGCAGGTTCCAGCGCTCGCAGTCCTGGCCGTCGCGGGCCAGTTCGTTGAAGCTCGGGCAGCTCCAGACGTTGGCGGCCACGCCCCATTCCTCTTCCAGCAGCTTCTTCGCGGCCATCGATTCGCGCAGGATGGTGCCCGAGCCGAGCAGGTTGACGCGAGGCGTCTTCTTGGCACCCTCTTCCAGCAGGTACATGCCCTTGATGATCTGATCCTCGGTGCCCGCCTTCAGGCCCGGCATCGGGTAGTTCTCGTTCAGCAGGGTCAGGTAGTAGAAGACGTTCTCCTGCTTCTCGACCATGCGCTTCAGGCCGTGCTGCATGATCACGCCCACCTCGTGCGCGAAGGTCGGGTCGTAGCTGATGCAGTTCGGGATCGTGCCGGCCAGGATGTGGCTGTGGCCATCCTCGTGCTGCAGGCCTTCGCCATTCAGCGTGGTGCGGCCCGAGGTCCCGCCGAGCAGGAAGCCCCGCGCCTGCATGTCCCCCGCCGCCCAGGCCATGTCGCCGATGCGCTGGAAGCCGAACATCGAGTAGTAGACGTAGAACGGGATCATCACCCGGTTGTTCGTCGAGTACGACGTGGCCGCGGCGATCCAGCTGCCCATGCCGCCGGCTTCATTGATGCCTTCCTGCAGGATCTGGCCGGCCTTGTCTTCCTTGTAGTAGCTGACCTGGTCGCGGTCCTGCGGGGTGTACTTCTGGCCCTCGGGGTTGTAGATGCCGATCTGGCGGAACAGGCCTTCCATGCCGAAGGTGCGCGCCTCGTCGACCAGGATGGGCACGGTGCGCGGGCCCAGCGTCTTGTCGCGCAGCAGCGCGGTCAGGAAGCGCACGTAGGCCTGGGTGGTGCTGATCTCGCGGCCCTCGGGCGTGGGGTCGAGCACGCTCTGGAAGAACGACAGATCGGGCACCGGCAGCGATTCCTCGGCCTTCACCCGCCGCTGCGGCAGGTAGCCGCCGAGCGCCTTGCGGCGCTCGTGCAGGTAGCGCATCTCCGGTGTGTCTTCGGCCGGCTTGTAGAACGGGATCTTCGGCAGTTCGCTGTCGGGGATGGGGATGTTGAAGCGGTCGCGGAAGGCCTTGATGTCCTCGTCCGTCAGCTTCTTGGCCTGGTGGGCGGTGTTCTTGCCCTCGCCGGCCTTGCCCATGCCGAAGCCCTTGACCGTCTTGACGAGCAGCACCGTCGGCTGGCCGACGGTGTTGACCGCGCGGTGGTAGGCCGCATAGACCTTCTGCGGGTCATGGCCGCCGCGCTGCAGGCGCCAGATGTCGTCGTCGCTCATCTTGGCGACCATCTCCAGCAGCTTGGGGTGGCGGCCGAAGAAGTTCTTGCGCACGAACGCGCCATCGTTGGCCTTCATGGCCTGATAGTCGCCGTCCAGCGTGTCCATCATGACCTTCTTCAGCAGGCCATCCTTGTCGCGGGCCAGCAGCGGGTCCCAGTAGCTGCCCCACAGCAGCTTGATCACGTTCCAGCCGGCGCCGCGGAATTCGCCTTCCAGCTCCTGCACGATCTTGCCGTTGCCGCGCACCGGGCCGTCCAGGCGCTGCAGGTTGCAATTGATGACGAAGATCAGGTTGTCGAGCTTCTCGCGTGCGGCCAGGCCGATCGCGCCCAGGCTTTCCGGCTCGTCCATCTCGCCGTCGCCGCAGAAGACCCAGACCTTGCGCTTGCTGGTGTCGGCAATGCCGCGGGCGTGCAGGTACTTCAGGAAGCGGGCCTGGTAGATCGCCATCAAGGGCCCCAGGCCCATCGAGACGGTCGGGAACTGCCAGAACTCCGGCATCAGCTTCGGGTGCGGGTAGCTCGACAGGCCCTTGCCGTCGACTTCCTGCCGGAAGTTCAGCAGTTGCTCCTCGGTGATGCGGCCTTCCATGAAGGCGCGGGCGTAGATGCCGGGCGCCGAGTGGCCCTGGATGTAGAGCAGGTCGCCGCCGTGGTCGGGCGTGTCGGCGTGCCAGAAGTGGTTGAAGCCAGCGCCGAACATCGTCGCCACCGACGCGAAGGAAGAGATGTGGCCGCCCAGGTCGCCGCCGTCTTCGGGGTGCAAGCGGTTGGCCTTGACGACCATCGCCATCGCGTTCCAGCGCATGTAGGCGCGCAGGCGCTCTTCCACCTCGAGGTTGCCCAGGCAGTGGGCCTCATCTTCCGGCTCGATCGTGTTCACATAGCCGGTGGTGGCCGAGAACGGCATGTCGACGCCGTTCTGGCGCGCGTGCTCCAGCAGTTGTTCGAGGAGGAAATGGCCGCGGTCGCGCCCTTCGGTTTCCAGGACGGCCGACAAGGCGTCGAGCCACTCTCGGGTCTCCTGCGCATCCGCGTCGTTCGCGGCTGCGCCCAGGAATTGGTCAGGCATGGCGGACATGGCTTGTCTCCTCGTGAAATGCCGTCATCGGGTGGGTGCCGCGCAGTTTCGCACAGCCTCGGGGCATTTTCAAATCGTGGCTGTCAATTTCATATTGTGGTGTCTACGTACCTCCTAGGGCCACGACTGCCCTTGTGGACGCCCCGGTCGCGCGGGCACGCCCGCGATAATGCGCCGCAATGGCCCTGGCGCGCGAACCCCTCAAACCCTCCCCCTCCCGGCTCCAGCGCCTGATCGGCCGCTGGTGGCGACAGCAGTCGCCCGCGCGGCAGGACCGCTTCGCCACCATCGGCCCGCTGGTCTCGGTGCTGCTCTTCCTGGCGGCCATCACCGCCGCCTTCTGGTACCTGCGGGCCGAGGAGATCGACCGCGCGACCGACGCCTTGCGGCGCGATACCGAAGTCGCCCAGCAGCAGATCCGTCTGCACCTGATCGAAAACCAGGAGCAGCTCGTGCGGATCGCCCGCGAGCTGGTCACGCGCGACATCGACACCGCCGAGTTCCTGGTCCAGGCCGGCGCCTTCCAGCGCGAGCGGCCCGAGGTGCGGCACTTCACCTGGGTCAATGCGCAACGCCGCGTGCGCGCCAGCCAGGCCGTGCTGAGCTTCCACCCCGAGGAAGGCGGCACCACCTCGCTCGTCGACCCCTCGCTACCGGCCGAGGGCCGGCGCAGTGAAGCCGAGTACGCCTTCATCGCCGCCCGCGACACCCGCCAGCCGGTCTATTCGCGCCCCTTCACCGACGCCGCCGGCCTGGCGGTGTTCCAGGTGCAGGTGCCGCTGATCGACCGCAGCAACTTCGCCGGCACGCTGATCGTCGAGTACTCGGTCGAAGCCCTGGTGCGCTTCTTCGTCCCGACCGAGGTGACACGCCGCCACCTGATCAGCGTGCTGGGGCCGGACCAGCGGGTGCTGGTCAGCACCGTCAGTGCCATGCCGGGCCAGCCGCAGACAGCGCCCTCGCTGCAATACGACCTGCCGCTGGCGCCGATGTCCAACGGGCTCACGCTGCGGGGCCAGGGCTACCGCACCTCCATCGGCCTGATCGGCAACACCCTCTTCTGGATGGTGGTCGCGCTGTCGGTGCTGACCGTGTGGATGCTGCTCGGCACCTGGCGACACATGCGGCGCCGTTCGCAGATCCAGCATGCGCTGGTGCAGGAGACCAACTTCCGCCGGGCGATGGAAAACTCCATGCTGACCGGCATGCGCGCGATGGACAAGGATGGCCGCGTCAGCTACGTCAACCCGGCCTTCTGCGCGATGACAGGCTTCGCCGAAGCCGACCTGATCGGCCGCTACCCGCCTTTCCCCTACTGGCCGCCCGACCGCATCGAAGAAAACACCCGCCTGCTGCAGCAGGAGCTGCAGGGCCGCAGCCCGGTCGGTGGCATCGAGGTCAAGGTCATGCGAAAGGACGGCTCGATCTTCGACGCGCGCATGTACGTCTCGCCGCTGATCGACCCCAAGGGCCAGCAGACCGGCTGGATGACATCCATCACCAACATCACCGAAGCCAAGCGGGTGCGCGACCAGCTCTCGGCCTCGCACGAGCGCTTCACCACGGTGCTCGAAGGGCTGGACGCCGCGGTGTCGGTGCTCTCGGTGCAGCACAGCGAGCTGCTGTTCGCCAACCGCTCGTACCGGCTCTGGTTCGGGCCGGACGCCCGCGGACACGCCATCCTGGCCAACAGCTCCAATGGCGCACCCTATCTGCCCGAGCCCGACGAAGAGGTCGACGGCCTCTCCGGCCTGCCCACCCAGCCGCTCACCGAAACCGGCGCCCAACCGCGCGAGGTGTTCGTCGAATCGCTGCAGATGTGGTTCGACGTTCGCGCCCGCTACCTGCAGTGGACCGACGGCCGGCTGGCGCAGATGCTGATCGCGACCGACATCACAGCCCGCCGCCGGGTCGAGGAACAGGCGCAGCAGCAGGCCGAGAAGGCCCAGGTCACCAGCCGGCTCATCACCATGGGCGAGATGGCCTCGTCGGTCGCGCACGAGCTGAACCAGCCGCTGGCCGCGATCAACAACTACTGCAACGGCATGGTCAGCCGGGTGCGCGCCGGCTCGATCGGCACCGAAGACCTGATCGCCGTGCTGCAGAAGACCGGCCGCCAGGCCGAGCGCGCCGGCCAGATCATCCACCGCATCCGCTCGTTCGTGAAACGCAGCGAGCCGCAGCGGCAGCCCGCGCACGCCCGAGACATCGTGGAGGACGCGGTCGAGCTGGCCGGCATCGAGCTGCGCCGGCGCAAGGTGTCCATCCACACCTACGTGGCGCAGCGCCTGCCGATGCTCAACGTCGACCCGATCCTGATCGAGCAGGTGCTGCTGAACCTGCTGAAGAACGCGGCCGAGGCGATCGACACCGCCAAGATGCCGCCTTCGCGTCGCCACATCGAGCTGCGCGTGGTGCCGCGCCACACGCCGGAAGAAGGCGGCGTGATCGAGTTCAGCGTGACCGACATGGGCCCCGGCATGCGCGAGGACGTGCTGGCCCGGCTGTACGAGGCCTTCTTTTCCACGAAAGCGGAAGGAATGGGCATCGGCCTGTCACTTTGCCGCTCGATCGTGGAATCTCACCGGGGGCGGATACGGGCGCAGAACCTCTACAATGCCGGCTCGGTCACCGGGTGCCGCTTCGCGTTCACCCTGCCGGTCGACCTCTCCCAACGTGCTGAAGCCCCTGCGGTACCCGAGGTGCCGGACGTGGCCGCCGCATCGAACCCGAACGCCTCCGCCTCATGAGCCTGATTCCGAAAAAGGGTACTGTCTACGTGGTCGATGACGACGAGGCGGTCCGAGACTCTCTTCAATGGCTGCTCGAAGGCAAGGACTACCGGGTCAAGTGTTTCGACTCGGCCGAATCCTTCCTCTCCCGCTTCGACCCGCGCGAGGTGGCCTGCCTGATCGCCGACATCCGGATGGACGGCATGAGCGGCCTGGAGCTACAGGACCGCCTGCTGGAGCGCAAGAGCCCGCTGCCGGTCGTCTTCATCACCGGCCATGGCGACGTGCCGATGGCCGTCACCACGATGAAGAAGGGCGCGATGGACTTCATCGAGAAGCCCTTCAAGGAAGAAGAGCTGGTGGTGCTGGTCGAGCGCATGCTGGACCAGGCCCGCGTGGCCTTCAGCCAGTACCAGGAGCAAGCCAGCCGCGACGCGCTGCTGTCGCGCCTGACGACCCGCGAAGCCCAGGTGCTGGAGCGCATCGTCGCCGGCCGCCTGAACAAGCAGATCGCCGACGACCTGGGCATCAGCATCAAGACGGTGGAGGCGCACCGCGCCAACATCATGGAAAAGCTGAATGCCAATACCGTGGCCGATCTGCTCAAGATCGCCCTCGGCGCCACCCAGAAAGCCTGAGGCCTGAACTTCTTCACGCTTCACACCGCTTTCCGCTGCATTTGATCGACGGGGCCTCATCAGGCCCCGTTTCTACTTCTGCCAAGGATGCCCACGCCATGACCGCCCGCCTCATCGACGGCAATGCCCTGTCCAAGCAACTGCGCGAGGACGTGGCCCGCCGCGCCGCCGCCCTCACCGCCCGCGGCCGCCAGCCCGGCCTGGCCGTCATCCTCGTCGGCGAAGACCCTGCCTCGGCGGTCTACGTGCGCAACAAGGTCAAGGCCTGCGCCGACAACGGCCTGCACTCTGTGTTCGAGAAATACGACGCCAGCCTGAGCGAAGCCGACCTCCTGGCCCGCATCGACGCCCTCAACAACGACCCCGCCATCCACGGCATCCTGGTGCAGATGCCGCTGCCGAAGCACATCAACCCACACCGGGTGATCGAGGCGATCTCGACCACGAAGGACGTCGACGGCTATTCGACGCTCAGTGCTGGCGAGCTGATGACCGGGCTGCCCGGATTCCGCCCCTGCACGCCCTACGGCTGCATGAAGCTGATCGAGACCACCGGCGTCGACCTGCGCGGCAAGCATGCGGTGGTGATCGGACGCAGCAACACCGTCGGCAAGCCCATGGCCCTGCTGCTGCTGCAGGCCAACGCCACGGTCACCGTCTGCCACAGCGCCACCGCCGACATCGCCCACCACACCCGCCAGGCCGACGTGGTGGTGGCGGCCGTCGGGCGGCGCAACACCGTCACCGCCGACATGGTCAAGCCGGGCGCGATCGTCATCGACGTGGGCATCAACCGCAACGATGAAGGCAAGCTCTGCGGCGACGTGGATTTCGCCAGCGTCAGCGAGGTGGCCGGCTGGATCACCCCTGTCCCTGGTGGGGTCGGCCCGATGACCATCACCATGCTGCTGGTGAACACCGTCGAGGCCGCGGAACGCCGCGCCGGAACTTGAGTCTGCCCCTGGTCACCCTCACGTCATGCCGATGAAGCCGATGAACACGAACCCGTTGCTCCAGTTCGACACCCCGATCCGCTTCGACGCCATCCGGCCCGAGCATGTGACGCCCGCCATCGACGAGCTGCTGGCCGGCGCCAACGCCGCGCTGGAACAGGCGGTCGGCCCCGAGGTGCCGGCCGACTTCGACGCCCTGTCGAAAGTGCTGGCGGTCGCGACCGAGCGCCTGGCCCGCGCCTGGGGCGCCGTTGGCCACCTGAACCATGTGGCCTCGACGCCGGAGCTGCGCGCCGCCCACGCCGACAACCTGGCGCGGGTGACCGAGTTCTACACCCGGCAAGGCAGCGATGAGCGTCTGTACGCCAAGTACCAGGCGGTCGACGCCCAGGGCGGCAGCCGGCTCAGCGCCCCGCGCCGCCAGGCGCTGGCCCACTGGCTGCGCGACTTCAAGCTCGGCGGGGCCGACCTGCAAGGCGAGGCCAAGGCTCGCTTCGCGGCCATCCAGGACCGTGCGGCCGAGCTGTCGCAGGCCTTCTCCAACCACGTTCTCGACGCGACCGACGCCTTCGCCCACTACGCCACCGAGGAAGAGCTCGCCGGCGTGCCCGACGACGTGCGGGCCGGCATGCGCGCCGCGGCTGAGGCCGACGGCAAGCCGGGCCACAAGATCACGCTGCATTTCCCCAGCTACTTCCCGGTGCTGCAGTATGGCAGCCATCGCCCGCTGCGCGAGAAGCTCTACACCGCCTACGCCACCCGCGCCAGCGAGTTCGGCCCGGCGGAGCTGGACAACGCGGCCATCATGGCCGAGTTGCTGACCCTGCGCCAGGAAGAAGCCACCCTGCTGGGCTACGCGAACTATGCCGAGGTGTCGCTGGCCAGCAAGATGGCGCGCACGCCCGCCGAGGTACTGGTCTTTCTGCGTGACCTGGCCCAGCGCGCCCGCCATTCGGCCGAGAAGGACCTGGCCGAGCTGCGCGAGTTCGCCGCCCGCGAGCTGGGCCTGCCCGAGCTGCAGGCCTGGGACATGGCCTATGCCAGCGAGAAGCTGAAGGAAGCCCGCTACGCCTTCAGCGACCAGGAGGTGAAGTCCTACTTCCCGCTGCCCAAGGTGCTGCAGGGGCTGTTCGGCATCATCGAGACGCTGTTCGAGGTGGCCATCCGCCCCGCCGAGGCTCCGGTGTGGAACGAATCGGTGCGCTTCTTCCGCATCGAGCGTGCGGGCAACCTGGTCGGCGAGTTCTACCTCGACCCGCACGCGCGCACCGGCAAGCGCCCGGGCGCCTGGATGGACGACGCGCGCGAGCGCTGGCAGCGCCCCGACAACGGCCTGCTCCAAACGCCGATCGCGCACCTGGTGTGCAACTTCGCATCGCCGGTGGGCGACAAGCCGGCTCTGCTGACGCACGACGACGTCATCACGCTGTTCCACGAGTTCGGCCACGGGCTGCACCACCTGCTGACCCAGGTCGATGACCTGGGCGTGTCAGGCATCGCCGGCGTCGAGTGGGACGCCGTCGAGCTGCCCAGCCAGTTCATGGAGAACTTCTGCTGGGAGTGGGACGTGCTCAAGCACATGACCGCGCATGTGGACACCGGCGCGCCCATGCCCCGCGCCTTGTTCGACAAGATGCTGGCGGCCAAGAACTTCCAGAGCGGCATGCAGACGCTGCGCCAGGTCGAGTTCGGCCTGTTCGACATGCGGCTGCACACCGAGGCCGATGCGCCGCAGCGCGTGCAGCAGATTGCACAGGAGGTGCGCGAGGAAGTGGCCGTGGTGCGGCCGCCGGCCTTCGCCCGCACCGCCAACACCTTCTCCCACATCTTCGCCGGGGGCTATTCGGCGGGCTACTACAGCTACAAGTGGGCCGAGGTGCTGTCGGCCGACGCCTTCAGCGCCTTCGAGGAAGAAGGCGTGCTGCGCGCAGAGACGGGCCGCCGCTATCGCCAGGAAATCCTGGAAGTGGGTGGCAGCCGGCCCGCCATCGAGAGCTTCAAGGCCTTTCGTGGCCGCGAGCCCAGCCTCGACGCGCTGCTGCGCCACCAGGGCATCGCCGCCTGAACATCTTGCGCTAGATTCCGACCATGCACGCCACCACTGCCCTGCCCCGCCTCCCGCTCCTCGCTGCCGGCCTGCTGCTGGCCCTGGCCGGCCCCGCCCACGCGGTCTACAAGGTCGTCGGGCCTGATGGCAAGGTGACCTACACCGACACGCCCCCGCCGGCCAACAGCAACGCCAAGGTGCAGTCGGTGGCCGTCGGCTCCGGCAGCGGTTCACCGAACCTGAGCAACCTGCCCTACGAGCTGCAGCAGGCCGCCGGCAAGTACCCGGTCACGCTCTACGCGGCTCCGGGCTGCAGGCCTTGCGACAGCGGCCGACAGTTGTTGCGCCAGCGCGGCATCCCCTTCGCTGAAAAGCGGCTCAGTGCCACCCCGGCCGACAGCGAGGCGCTGCAGCGCATGGCCGGCACCGCCGAGTTGCCGGTGCTGACCATCGGCCAGCAGCAGGTCAAGGGCCTGGTGGCGAGCGACTGGCACAGCTACCTGGATGCGGCCGGGTACCCGCGCGAATCCAAGTTGCCGGCGAGCTACCGCGCACCCGCCGCCACGCCGATGACCGCCGCCGTCGAACCGGCCGCCACCGCACCGGCCGCCGAGCCCGCGGCGGAACCCGCCGCAACCGCGCCGGCTCGCCCGGCCAGCGGCCCGAACATCCGCTTTTAAGGCGACTGCACCCCCTGGTGGGTGCGCTCGGCCGGTATCCGGCTCGCTGGCGCCTGCGCTGCCAGCACGAGCGCACCCATCAGCCCCATCGGCCCCGCCGGCCCCGTGACGACCGCGAGCGCGCCGAAGCCCACCGGCATCACGATGGTCGCGGCGTTGGTGGCCAGCATGCGCAGGCCCAGCGCCTGCCCGTGGCGATCGGCCGGCGTCACCTGATGGATCATCGCCAGGATCATCGGCTGCACCGACCCCAGCGCCAGGCCCAGCAGGGCCGAACCGAGCAGCATGCCCCCAACGCCGGGCAGCCAGTAGTAGACGGCGCAGGTCCCGGTGGCGAGCGCCATCGCCGTGCGCAGTGCGCGCTTCTCGTCGAGGTCGTCCGCCCAGCGGGTGATGGCCAGGCGGACCAGCGTGGCCGCCACCGCGAACGCGCCCAGAACCAGGCCGATGCTGGAGGCGCTCATCGCCCGTGCGTGGCCCAGCACCGGCACGGCGAAGCTGTGCGCGTCCCAGCAGGCCGAGAGCGACAGGTTGACCAGCAGCAGCGCGCGGAAAGCAGGCAGGCGCAGCAGGCCCCAGGCCGTGCGTGGGCGGCCACGGCTGTCCTCTTCGGCTCTGCGCGCCGCAGGCGTATGGCCCTGCGGCACGCGCCGGCCGAGCCCCCAGGCCAACAGCGGCAGCAGCGCCGCGAAGACAAAGCCGGCGCGAAAACCGACATGGTCGATCAGCAGGCCCACCGCCACCGGCGCGAGTGCGTTCGACAATGCCGGCCCGAGGGCCACCCAACTGAACACGCGCTTCAGGTCGCTCGCGTCGCGCGCCATCAAGCCGGCCTCGCGCTGGATGCCGACCGCCGCCACGGCGATGGCGCCGCCGGTCGCCAGCGCCGCCACCGCCATCGCGGCCGGGTGCTGCGAAATCACTGCCACCAGCGAACCCAGCGTGCCCATCGCCACGCCGATGCCAAGCGGCCGGTGCAACCCATGCCGGTCGGCCAGGCGGCCGGCCCAGAGCGCCAGGCCGATCGGCGCCACGGCGAACAGCGCGAGCAGCACACCCACCGTCCACTCCGGGTAACCCAGGTGCAGCAGCAACAGGCTGGCGGTGACCCGAGTCGCGGCCATTGCGGCATGCACGCACACGAGCGCGCCGATCACCGACGGCAGCGCAGTGCGCAGTGGGCTGCCTCGCGCGGCGCCAGGGCCGCTCAAGCGTCGCCCTCGGTGCCCTCGTCGAACAGGTCCGGCGCGGCTCGGCCCAGCATGGCCTGGGCATGCGCCTCAGGCAAGGTCTCGACCGTCTTCAGCCTGCGCGCCATCACGCGTGTGCGGGTCTCGGCGTCGTCGATGGTCCGGCTGGCTTCGTCGAGCTTCTTCTTGGTCTTGGCCAGCACGTCGCCGAACTTCTGAAACTCGGTCTTCACCGCACCGAGCACCTCCCAGACCTCGGCACTGCGGCGCTCCAGCGCCAGGGTGCGGAAGCCCATCTGCAGGCTGTTGAGCGTGGCCAGCAGCGTGGTGGGGCCGGCCAGCGTGATGCGGTGCTCGCGCTGCAGGGCCTCGACCAGGCCGGGTCGGCGCAACGCTTCCGCGTACAACCCCTCGGTGGGCACGAAGAGGATGCCGAAATCGGTGGTGTGCGGCGCTGCGATGTACTTCTCGCGGATCGTCTTCGCCTCCAGGCGCAGCCGGCTCTCGATCGCCTTGGCGGCCTGCTCGGCGGCCACCGGGTCGGCCTGCTCCTGGGCGTTGAGCAGGCGTTCGTAGTCTTCGCGCGGGAACTTGGCGTCGATGGGCAGCCACAGAGGCGCGCCGTCGTCGCGCCGGCCCGGCAGGCGGATGGCGAACTCGACCCGCGCGCCGCTGCCCGGTACCGTCTCGACGTTCGCACCATACTGCTCGGGCGTGAAGACCTGCTCCAGCAGCCCCGCCAGTTGCACCTCGCCGAACACGCCGCGCGTCTTCACGTTGGTGAGCACACGGTTCAGCGAACCGACGTCGCGCGCCAGCGCCTGCATGTCGCCCAGGCCCTTGTGCACTTGCTCCAGGCGCTCGGCCACCTGCTTGAAGCTCTCGCCCAGGCGCTGCTCCAGCGTGGCGTGAAGCTTCTCGTCGACGGTGGCGCGCATCTGCTCCAGCTTGCGCTCGTTGCCTTCCTGCAATGCGGCGAGCTGTTGCTGCACCGTGCCACGCACCTCGGCCAGTCGATTGGCGTTGGCCTCGGACAGCGCGCGCAGCTGGTCGGCGATCAGTTGCTGCATGGCGCCCAGCTGCGAACGGAAGGAGTCGATCTGCTCGTTCTGCGTGCGCGCCACGTCGCCGGCCTGGTTCAGCAGCATCTGCTGGAAGGTGGCCAGGTCGCCGCGGGCGAGTTGTGCGTTGCGGCCCATCTCGTCGCGCAGCGCGCGGTCCAGGCGGTCGCTGTCGGCGCGCGCAGCGTCGCGCAGGGTGGCGACCAGTGCCTGCTGGCCGGAGCCGGCCTCGGCGCTTCTGCGTTGGGCGCCCCAGGCCAGGAAGACGAGGAAAACAAGGTTCAGCGCCGCCAGCGCCAGCAGGATCCAATCGGTCATCCGTCGATTGTCTCAGCCGCGGTCCCGTCCCACCGGCGCCGGCAGGTTCATCAGACCCCCAGCAGCTCCACCTCGAACACCAGCGTCGCGTCGGGCGGGATGACACCACCCGCGCCTCGACGGCCATAGCCGAGGTGCGGCGGGATCACCAGCACGCGCTTGCCGCCGACCCGCATGCCCTGCACGCCCTCGTCCCAGCCGCGGATCACCATGCCGGCGCCGAGGTCGAACTCGAAGGGCTCGTTGCGGTCCTTGCTGGAATCGAACTTGCGGCCTCGGGCATCGGGCTTCGAGGCATCGTGCAGCCAGCCGGTGTAGTGCACCGTCACGCTGACACCCTCCTGCGCCTCGTCACCCTCGCCCACCACCACGTCGGTGATCAGCAACTGCGGCCGCTCGGGCGTGGGCAGCAGCTCGACCTCGAACACCAGCGTGGCATGGGGCGGGATCACGCCGCCTGCGCCGCGGGCGCCGTAGCCCAGCTCCGGCGGGATCGTCAGCACCCGCGTACCACCCACCTGCATGCCCTGCACACCTTCGTCCCAGCCGCGGATCACCTGGCCGGCGCCGAGCGCGAACTCGAAGGGCTCTCCGCGGTCCTTGCTCGAATCGAACTTGCGGCCACGCCCCTCCGGGGCAACAGGGTCGTGCAGCCAGCCGGTGTAGTGCACGGTGACCGTCTGGCCCGCCTGGGCGGTGTCGCCGCTGCCGGTGACGCGGTCGTCGATCTGCAGGCCGGTGGGGGTGCTCATGGGGAATCCTTTCTCATCGAACAGGCCGGGGGATGGCCGCGGCAAAGGTGGCGATCATGCCACCACGGTCACCGGCCATGCCTCGCTCCAGGCCTGCGTCGCCGCAGCAAGCCAGCCCGCCAGGGTGGCGGCCGGCAGAGCGTCCGGCAGGCCCAGCACCCGCCCGGCATCGCGCAGGGCAGCCAACGGGTCGGCCAGCTCCAGCGCCCGGGCTCCGGTCTGCTTCGACAGCTTCTGCCCGTCGGCCGCCAACACCAGCGGCGTGTGCAGGTATGCCGGGGTCGGCAGCCCCAGCACGCGCTGCAGCAGGATCTGCCGCGGGGTGTTGTCCGCCAGGTCCTCGCCACGCACCACATGGGTGATGCCTTGCTCGCCATCGTCGACCACCACCGCCAGCTGATAGGCCCAGAGCCCGTCGGCGCGCTTCAGCACGAAGTCGCCCACCTCGGCCGCCACGTCCTGGCACTGCGGGCCGAGGCGCCGGTCGTGCCAGGCGATCACCGGGCCGCCGCCGGCGGGCAGGTCGGCGCGCAGCCGCCATGCCCGCGCGGCCCGGCCCTGCAGGCCGGCGCGGCAGGTGCCCGGGTACACCCGCTCCCCATGCCGCTCGTGCATTCGGCCCTGTGCGGCCAGAGCCCGGTCGATCTCCTTGCGGCTGCAGGCGCAGGCGTAGGCCTGGCCAGCCGCAAGCAGGCGCGACAGCGCGGCGTCGTACGACGCGGTGCGGGCAGACTGCCACACCGGGCGCTCGTCCGGCACGAGCCCGCAGGTCGCGAGCTGCTGCAGGATGAAGGCATCGGCCCCGGGTACGCAGCGCGGCCCGTCCACGTCTTCGATGCGCACCAGCCAGGCGCCGCCGGCGGCGCGTGCATCGAGCCAGCTGGCGAGCGCCGCCACGAGCGAGCCGGCATGCAGCGGCCCGGTGGGCGAAGGCGCGAAGCGCCCGCGGTAGGCGGCCGGCATCAGGGCGCTCAGGGGGTGTCGGCGCCCAGGGGCCGGTGCCGCTCCAGCAGGGCCTTGCGGGTGGCCGGGCTGGCCAGTTGCTGCAACCACCACTGCAAGGCGAGCCCCTGGGGTGGCTTCCTGGGTTGCGGCACGGCAGCGGTCCGCCAAGCATAGGCCATGTTGGCGTGGCGCCGCTCGCGCCGCACCTTGCGTGTCACGAGGTGGCCGTGGCGCAGGTGCTCGCGGATCAGCACTTCCGGCAGGAAGCCGCAACCCAGGCAACGCAGTTGCGCCTCGATCTTGGCCTGCATGCTGGAGACGGTGAGAACGTCCTGCCCCGGCAGGAGGTTCACGGTGATCGGGGCCAGCCGCATCGCCGAATCGGCCACCGCCACCGCGCGGTGGCGCAGGATCTCGTCGTCCCCCAGCGGCTCGGGCAGCGCCGCCAGCGGGTGGTGCGGCGCCATGGCGAAGACGAACTCGAGTTCGCCCAGCGGCTTCAGCTCGATGCCGGGCGGCGCCGGCATGTCGCCCGGCACTCCCAGCGCCAGGTCGGCCTGGCCGGAGACCAGCGCTTCCCAGGTACCGGCCAACACTTCGGTGCGCAGGCGCAGCCGCGTGCCAGGGCCGGGCTCACCCTCGCCGCTCGGGCGCAAGGCATAGAAGGCCTCGCAGAGCTCCAGCAGCGTCAGGCGCGACAGCACGTCGTCCACCGCGATCGTGAGCTCGGTCTCCCAGCCGGTGGACACGCGCCGCACACGCTGCGCCACCGCGTCCATCTCGGCCAGCAGGCGCCGGCCTTCGTTGAGCAGTTCCTCCCCAGCGGCGGTGAGCCGGGCCTGGCGCGAGCGCCGGTCGAACAGCAGCACGTCGAGCGCGTCTTCGAGCTGGCGAACGCTGTAGGTCAGTGCCGAGGGCACCTTGCCGAGGGCGCGGGCAGCAGCGGCGAAGCTGCCGGTGCGGGCGATGGTGTCCATCATCGCCAGGGCGTCGGGGGTCAGTGCGCTGCGTCGGTCCATGGGGTGCGGCAAGAGGTCGACTTCATCTTATTTGAAAGCTCGCTTCAAGCCGGTGCGCGCCGGGCAGCCACGCGGCTGCCTACAGTGAAGGCACTCACCCACAAGACTGGAGGCCCACGATGATCACCTTGCGCAAGGCGGAAGACCGCGGCGTCGCCGACCACGGCTGGCTCAAGAGCTTTCACACTTTTTCATTTGCCGACTACCACGACCCGCGGCACATGGGCGTGGGCAACCTGCGCGTCATCAACGACGACCGCATCGCCCCCGGCACCGGCTTCGGCACGCACGGCCACCGCGACATGGAGATCGTGAGCTACGTGCTGGAAGGCGAGCTGGCCCACAAGGACAGCATGGGCAACGGCGCCGCCATCAAGCCAGGCGAGGTGCAACGCATGACCGCCGGCACCGGCGTGCGCCACAGCGAGTTCAACCATGCCCAGGGCCTGGCCACCCATTTCCTGCAGATCTGGCTGTTGCCGGCGGCGGGTGGCCTGCCGCCTGGCTACGAGCAGAAAGCCTTCCCCGAAGAAGACAAGCGCGGCCGCCTGAAGCTGGTGGCGGCGCCGGACGGCCGGGAGGGAGCCGTGACGCTGCATGCCGATGCCTCGATCCGCGCCGGGTTGTTCGACGGCGACGAGCAGGCCGAACTGGCACTCGATCCGAAGCGCCTGGCCTACGTGCACGTGGCCCGGGGCGAGGTGTTGCTCAACGGCGAGGTGGCACTGAAAGCCGGTGACGGCGCGACGCTGGACGGCGAAACGAAGCTGACCTTGTCCGGCGGCCGTGGGGCCGACGTGCTGGTGTTCGACCTGGCCCGGCTGGGCTGATGCGGCTGGGCCGGTGGGCTAGCATCGGCTCTTCATGAACCTCTCGCTAGCCGCCCTCGGCCTGCTCCCGGTCACCGACTGGCTGGCGGTGGCGTGGCTGTTCGTCGCCTGGGTCGGTTACGCCCGCTTCGCCAAGCACCGCTCGGCCACCCAGCCCTCCGTGCTGGGCGCCACCAACCAGGTCCGCATGCGGTGGATGCGGCAGACGACCGCTCGCGAGAACCGGGTGGTGGACGGCGTGGTGGTGCAGAGCCTGTCCACCAGCCCGTCGTTCTTCGCCTCGACCACGATCCTGATCATCGGCGGGCTGCTGGCGGTGCTGGGCACCACCGACAAGGCGAGCGAGCTGGTGCGCGAGATCCCATTCGCCGCCCGCACCACCGCGCTGGTGTTCGACCTCAAGGTGGCGCTGCTGACGGCGATCTTCGTCTACGCCTTCTTCCGCTTCACCTGGAGCATGCGTCAGTACACCTTCGGCGCGCTGCTGGTGGCCTCCGCACCGCCGCACGATGCGCCCTGGACCGACGAGGACCGCGAGGCCTTCGCGCAGCGCGCCGGGCGGGTCATGGGCCTGGCGGCCGAGACTTTCAACGACGGGCTGCGGGCCTACTACATGGCCTTCGCCGCGATCGCCTGGTTCTTCTCGCCCTGGGCGTGCATCGCCGCGACGGCCTTCGTCGTGGCGGTGCTCTACCAGCGCGAGTTCCAGTCGGAGGTGCTGGCGCTGCTGACAGACGGGCAAAGGCCCGGGCGCTGAAAACCCTCCCGCCGATCACTCGCGCGGGATCATCTCGGCGACTTCGTCGTCCGGCACATGGCGCCGCATGATGCGGGCCATCGTGCCATCGCGCAGCAGCTCCTGCACCATCGCCCGCCAGCCGGCGATCTCGGCCTCGCTGAAGCGGGCCCGGGAGAGCACCAGCCCCTCGGGCACCACCGAAGCCTGCGGGGCCCAGTCGAGCGCCTGCAACTGCGGCTTGCGGGGGTGGTCGGCGGCGTAGCGGCGCAGCACCACCGAATGACCGATGACGGCGTCGACGGTGCCTTCGGCGAGCAGGCGCAACAGCTGGGCATCGTCGGTGGCCTCGACCACCCTTCCCTGGCCACGCGCCTGGGCCAGGGCGGTGTCGTAGGCGGGCGTGTGGCGGTAGCCCCTCACGGCGCCCCAGCGCAGTTTCGGATCAGCCATGAAGCCGGCCAGCCCGCCGGATACCGGCGCGTGGGTCTTCAGCATCCACACATGGTGCTTGAGCAGGATGTAGGGCTCGAAGGCATAGAGCTTCTCACGCTCGGGCGTGGCAATGCCGGACGTGGTCATGTCCAGCCGGGCGGCTTCCAGCTCGCTCCAGATCCGTGCCCGGGTCATCACCATGCCTTCGAAGCGGCAGCCGCTGCGGCGCCGGAGCTCGCGCAGCAGGTCCACGTCGATGCCGCTGCCGCTGAAGCCCTCGGCCGGCTCGCCGCTGGCGTGGTAGAGCGCGCCGAATTCGTAGAAGGCCACGCTGATCGGGCGGTCCGGGCAGGCGGGAGCCACCGGGGCTGACGGCCCGCGTGCGTTCGCAAGGCCAAGCGCTGCCCAGGTGGCCACCGCAACGGCGACCCCCCGGCACCCTGGCCGGCCTCTTGTGGGCTGGCATTCCCTCCGGTGCATGGCCGCATGCTGCCGGTTGGCAGCGCACAAAGCAACCGTGTTCACTGAAATCCCAGGAAATCCTTCACCACCGCTACGGTCGCCGCCGGGTCTTCCTCATGCGGCACATGGCCGAGCTCGGGGAACACCACCAGCCGGCTGCCGGCGATGTCACGCGTGAAATTCTGTGCGATCGGCGTGGGGATCAGGCGGTCGCGCCCGCCCCAGACCACGAGCGTGGGCACCTTCAGCGCGGCGATACGGGCCACGTCTTCACCCATCTGCAACTGCTGCATGCGCAGCCGCAGGGCCCGGCGATTGCCCTCGCGCAGCGTCAGCTCGAAGTAGCGGTCCACCAGGCCGGAGGTGACCCGGGACGGGTCGCCATAGACGCTGCGCACGCTGTCTTCGACCACGCCGCGCGGCAGGAACCATTCGCTCAGGACACTCACCACCGGCAGGCGCGACAGGCGAAAGCCCAGCGGCAGGTCGATGGGCTCGAAGTCATAGCCGGAGGCGTCGACCAGCACCAGCCGCTCGACCCGCTGCGGCGCCAGCGAAGCCACGCGCCAGGCCACCTCGCCGCCGAGCGAGTTGCCGGCCAGCACGGCGCGCTCGACGCGCCGTTCATCCAGCAGGTCGATCACGAAGCGTGCCAGCGCGTCGCCGCGATAGTCGCCCACCGGGTACTGGCCGGCAAAGGGGCCGGTCAACCCGAAGCCCGGCAGGTCGAAGCTGATGACGCGACGCCGGCCCTTGAGCGCAGCCACCCAGCCCTCCCAGGTGTGCAGGCTGGCAGAGGTGCCGTGGATCAGCACGATCGGCAGCGGGTCGTCGCGCGGGCCCTCGTCGCGCAGATGCACGAGCTGGCCCTTGACCTCGACAAAGTCCGACGGTGGCGGCGCCCAGCGGGCGACCAGCGTTTCCACCGCGCGGTCGGGTGCGCGCGTGAGCGGCACCGCCAGGGCCGTCAGCATCAGCAGGATGCCGAAGGCGCGCCAGATGAGCAACTTCACGCGGCAGCCTCGGCAGCCTGCAGGTCGGTGGCCAGTTCCTCCCGCTCGTCGAAGACGAAGCAGCGGCCGCGCCAGCCCGGCGCGCCGTCGGTCTGCTCGAAGTAGCGCAGGATGCCGCCTTCGAGCTGGAAGCTGCGCTCCACGCCCAGTGCCTGCATCACCAGCGCCGCCTTCTCGCAGCGGATGCCACCGGTGCAGTAGCTCACCACCGTCTTGCCGGCCAGCTCATGGCGGTGAGCGGCCAGCGCGGCAGGAAAGTCGCTGAAACGTTCCAGCCGCCAGTCGACGGCACCTTCGAAGGCGCCCGCGTCGACCTCGAAACCATTGCGGGTGTCCAGCATCACGACCGGCCGACCCAGTTCGTCGTGGCCATCGGCGAGCCAGCGCGCCAGTGTGGCCGGCGCCACCGCAGGCGCCCGCCCGGCCGCGGGCCGCACGGCGGGTGAGTTCATCCGGATGATCTCCGGCTTCACCTTGACCTTCAGCCGCTTGAACGGCACGGCCTCGCTCCAGCTTTCCTTCGCGTCCAACCCGGCGAAGGGCAGGTCTTCGCGCAGGCGGGCCAGCCAGCCGCGCAAGGCGGTCGGCTCACCCGCCAGGAAGAGGTTGATGCCCTCCTCGGCCAGCAGCACCGTGCCCTTGAGGCCGGCCGCCGCGGCATCGTCGAAGAGCCGCTGGCGCCTCGCGTCGAGCGCGTCCAGCGGCACGAAGCGGTAGGCCGACACGTTGAGCACGGGCAGGTTCGTCATTGGCTGGGATTCTAGGAGGCGGCTTCGTTGAAACCCGGTGGCGTGGCGGGCAGCGCCCGCCTACGCTGTGCCATGGTCCACACCGACGCATCAGACACGAGAACCGCCCCACCGCCCAGCGGCCTGCCACCCTTGCGCCCACTTGGCTGGAGCGCCCCCTTCGGCTGGCTGGCGAAGGGGTGGCGCGATTTCGTCCGCACCCCGGCCATCGGCTTGTTCTACGGCGCCTGCTTCGCGCTGATGGGTTGGGCACTGCTGTGGGTCTTCCAGCGTGCGCCGGCCTACACGCTGGCGTTGTCGGCCGGCTTCCTGCTCGCCGGGCCCTTCCTGTGCCTGGGCCTTTACCACGCCAGCCGGGCGCTGGAGCGCGGCGAGCCGGCCTCGCTGGCCCACTCGATCACCGCCTGGACGGCGGGCGGCGGCACGCTGGCCATCTTCGGCTTCGTGTTGCTGGTGCTGGAGATGCTGTGGGGCCGCGCATCGCTGGTCGTGTTTGCGCTCAGCTTCGACGGCATGCCCGATTTCAAGGGCTCGCTGCTGGCGCTGCTGAGTGCCGAGAACCTGAACTTCATCGTCGCCTACCTGGCGGTGGGCGCGGTGTTCGCCGGGCTGATCTTCGCTTTCAGCGTGGTCTCGCTGCCGATGCTGCTGGACCGACCGACCGATGCGATCACCGCCGGCCTGACCAGCATCCGCCTGGTGCTGGCGCAGCCCGGCGTGATGCTGCTGTGGGGCGCCTTGCTGACCCTGCTCGTGGTGCTGGCGATGCTGCCCGGCTTCGCCGGCCTTCTGGTGGTGGGCCCGGTGGTGGGCCACGCCAGCTGGCATGCCTACCGCGCCGCGGTGGGCGGCGAGGAGGAGGCACCAGGCGAACCGGTCAGTTGAAGACGCGTTCGCGCAGCCACTTGGTGGCAACCCATTTCTCGCCTTCGATCACCGGCGCGCCGCCGTGCAGCGTCTTGGTGCAGGCGTGGGCCATGTGGTAGCTGAAGAAGACGGCGTTGCCCTTGGCGGGGGCCACTTCGAGGCCGACATCGGGGAAGGTCGTGGCGCCGCCCTTGGTGGGGGTGTTCAGGTACATCACCAGCGTGCCCACACGCTGGCCGCCTCGCGAGAGGATGGTCGGCGTGCCGGGGTGGATGGGATCGAAGTAGTCGTGGTGCGGCCTGTACTCGGCCCCCGGGCGGTAGCGCAGCACCTGCAGGCCTTCTCCGTGGTTGACGGGCCAGTTCAGCAAGGTCGCGATGCGCTGCTCGATGCGCGCGCACACGGGGTGTTCACCCCGCTCGAAGAACATGCCGTCGCTGGTGCGGGCATAGTTGACTTCGCTGCCGCCGGTTTCGTTCACCACGGTTTCCGAGCGCACCAGGCGCTTGCGCGAGAGCTCGATGAGTTCGTCGCACTCGTCGTGGGTCAGCAGGCCACCGAAGACCACGACGCGGGGCAGCATCATCGTGGCGAGGATCTTCACCTCATGCCCGTCGATCATGAGGCTGCTGGGCGAGTCGTCGAGCGCCGGCTCCGGCAGGGGCTGGCGGCCGGGCACGGGCTGGCCGCGCGCCTGCAGGTGCTCGGTGAGGGTGACTTCCAGCGCTTCCATCGCCACCTCTTCCGGCCAGCCGCTGCCGAGCATGGCCTTGAGCACGTCCTGCGGCGCAAAGCCCGACTCGGCCTGGGCGACGATCCAGGCGCGCAGTTCCGGGGTGATCTGGTTGGGGGTGGAGGTGCTGCTCATGCCCTGCATTTTGGCAGGCGGCGGCAGCCAACCATGTCGCCTGATGCAACCACGGTGGCGTCGCGTCGACCCCGCTACTTCCGCCGGAAGACGAACCTGTCGGCGCCCGACGCCGCAGCGTCGAAGGCATACCCCTCGCTGTCGAACCCGAGCAGCGCCTTGGGCGTGGCCACCCGGTGCTCGATGGCGTAGCGCGCCATCAGGCCGCGCGCCTTCTTGGCGAAGAAGCTGATCACCTTCCATTGGCCACCATGCCATTCCTCGAACTGGCATTCGACGACCCGCGCCTTCAGCGCCGGCCGCAGCGCGGCGCGTGAATACTCTTGCGAGGCGAGGTTGACCACCACCGGCGCGCGGATGCCGGCCTGCATCTCGTTCAGCGCCTCGGCCAGGGTGTCGCCCCAATAGCCGTACAGGTCTTTCGCGCCACCCGGTGTGGGCAGGCGGGTGCCCATCTCCAACCGATAGGGCTGCAGCTTGTCGAGCGGGCGCAGCAGGCCGTAGAGGCCCGAGAGGATCACCACATGGCGCTGGGCCCAGGTCCAGTCGTCACGGCTCAGCGTGGCGGCCTGCAGGCCTTCGTACACGTCGCCGTTGAAGGCCACCGCGGCCGGCCGGCTGTTGTGGGCGGTGAAACGGGTCGACCAGGCGGCATAGCGGCCCACGTTCAGCTCGGCCAGCGGGTCGGACAGGCTCATCAGCGTGGCGATGCGGGCGGGCGAATAGCCCCGCAGCACGCCGATCAGTTCGGCCGCCTCGTCCACGTAGCGCGGGCGCGTGGCACGTTCGGCCAGGCCGGCGGGCAGCGGGCTCTCGTAGTCGAGGGTCTTGGCGGGGGACAGCAGGAACAGCATCGGGTCGGGCGAACAGGTGTCAGGCGGCCGCGGGCGGCTCGGGCTGGATGATGCCGGGCACGCGCCAGCGTCGCGTCAGGCCCCAGACCTCGTGGCGGAAAAGCGTGTCTTCCTCCTTGCTGAGCAGGCTGGGCGACTTTTCCTTCGAGGCCGAGATCGGCTCGCCCAGGCGCGCGTCACCGCGCTCGCGGGCCACCTTCTTGGGCGCCAGCATCGCGGTGTCGAACGGCTCGCCAAGGAAGTCGCAGATCGCGTGCAGCGCCGTCGGCGGGTCGGCCGTGAGCCAGGCATAGGGCACCTGGAAGACGCGGCCCGGGAACTGCCCCGCCGCCTCGCGCAGCGCACGGTCGATGCGGCGGAACTGCTTGATCATCTGCTTGTTGTCCTGCTCCAGCCAGGACCAGGCCTCGGGCGGCTTGCCGGCCGCCTGCTCGCGCTGCAGGCGGCGACGGTAGGAGTCGACCACCTCGGTCGGCTCGCGCACGCAGGCCAGCACCTGCGCCTGCGGAAACACGCCGAACAGCCGGGGCAGGAAGTGCACGTGCGACGGCGTCTTCTCCAGTGGGCGCCGGCCGTCGTAGACCGCCTCGGCCGCGTAGGCGAAGAAGGCGCGCACCAGATCGTCGTCTTCGAGCGTGCCGGCGTCACCATCGCCCAGCTTGACGAGCGCTTCGCGCAGCGTCGCCAGCCGCTCGGGCCCGCGCAGGTAACCCTGCTGCATCTTGCGCGGCGACTCGCCGAGCAGGTCGCGCGCGTAGCGGAAGATGAAGGTTTCGTAGACGTCCGGCACGCCGAAGAGCGCGGGGTGGCGCGACAAGGCCAGCAGCAGCGCCGAGGTGCCGCTGCGTTCCTGGCCACAGATGAAGACCGGCCGCGCCGTGGCGGCCCAGGCGCGCAGGGCGCCGAGGTTGTCGAGTGCAGAGTTCATCGGTGGGAAGTCAGTGTTCTTCATCGGCCCTGTCGCCGTGGCCGGCGTTGCGGGCGGCCAGCTTCTCGGCCAGGCCGGGAACGGCGCCCAGCGCTGCGGCCCAGGTGCGGTGCGGGATGTGGGTGCGCAGCCGGTTGACCGCGCAGTCCACCAGCGCCGAGGGCAGCGCATGGCCCACGCCCTCGGCGATGTCGATCGTGGCGTCGCCCTGCAGCTCGGCCACGCGCTGCATGGCCGCCCGGGCGTGCTCGGCCGGCACCACGGCGTCATCGCCACCGTGGAAGAAGTGCAGCGTGGTGTGCTGCAGCGCACGGGTGGGCAGTTCGGCGTAGCGGCCCGAGAAGGCCAGCACCCGGCCGGCAAGGCCGTCCTCGGCCTGCGCCAGCTCGAGCGCACAGATGGCGCCCTGTGAGAAGCCGACCAGCGCAGTGGCCGCCGGCCCGACACCGGTGGCCTGCTGCGCTCCGCGCACCCAGGCCGCCAGCCGGGGCAGCAGGGCCTTGACGCGCACCGCGCGGTTCTCGTCGCCAAGGCCCTGGCGGCTGAACCACTGGCGCGCGCCGCTGCGGCCTGAGGGGTCGCCGTCGAAAGGCTCGAACCCGTCGGCGGCCAGCACGGCAGCCTGGGGAAACGCGCGGGTCAGCGCCTGCGCAAGCCCCGCCATGCCCATCGCCCGGTCGCCGACGCCGTGCAGCAGCAGCATCAACTGCTCGGGCCGGCCCTGGGCGGGCAGCCATTGCAGGACTTGGGGTGCGTCATCAGCCATGCACGGATTGTCGCGCGGCCGGCCCCGTGCCCTCAGCGACTGGCCCATGCCGTACGCATCGGGCAGGTAAGCGGATGCAAGCCCATGAGCTGCAGTCGGTGTTCCGTCGGGCGGTGCATCCGGCCGGTGTCAGCGGCGCGTAAGGACGGTCACGCCGGAACGCAACCACTGCAGGGGCCAAGTGCTGGCGCACACCCGTCTTTCGGCGACCTCGCCGATCACCCAGGAGACTCGACATGTACTCACCCACCCTGCTCGCCCGGCTGGCGCCGCTGGCGGCGGCCGCCCTGATGGCCTCGCTCGCCGCGCCCGGCTTCGCCTCCAGCCACCGCGAGGCCCCCTTCATCACCACCAGCCCCAAGGTCGACGGCACCGACCTCTACATGTTCCGCAGCTACGAAGCCGGCCGGGCCGACTACGTGACCCTGATCGCCAACTACCAGCCGCTGCAGGACGCCTACGGCGGCCCCAACTATTTCTCGATGGACCCGAACGCGCTGTACGAGATCCACATCGACAACAACGGCGACGCCAAGGAAGACATCACCTTCCAGTTCCGCTTCACCAACACGCTGTCGAACGGCGGCAAGGGCATCGAGCTGCAGCCGGGCAAGAAGAACGTGGCGATCCCGCTGATCCAGGCGGGGCCGGTGGCCAACGTGAACGACGCCAACCTCAACGTCGCCCAGACCTACGGCGTGATCATGATGCGCGGCGACCGCCGCAAGGGCGAGCCCTGGACCATCACCAACGCCGGCAACGGCTCGGCCGTGTTCGACAAGCCGGTCGACAACATCGGCACCAAGACGATCGCCGACTACGCCACCTACGCGGGCAGGCATGTCTACGACATCGCCATCCCGGGCTGCGCGCTGCCGGGCAAGATGTTCGTCGGCCAACGGGCCGAAGGCTTCGCCGTCAACCTGGGTGTGGTCTTCGACCTGGTCAACGCGCCGATCGAGGTGATCACGGACCCGAGCAAGATCGGCCTGTTCCCCAACACCATCGGTGACGCCAACGTGACCAGCCTGGCGCTGGAGATCCCGACCAGCTGCCTCACCGCCGGCGGCGAGCCGGTGATCGGCGCCTGGACCACATCGAGCCTGCGCCAGACGCGCAACCTCGACGCCACGCCCCGCTCGGGCCTGCAGAAGACCGAGAAGAGCACTGGCGACTGGGTGCAGGTCTCGCGCCTGGGCATGCCGCTGGTCAACGAGGTGGTGATCGGCCTGAAGGACAAGGACAAGTTCAACGCCTCGCTGCCCAGCGGCGACGGCCAGTTCCTGACATACGTCACCAACCCCACCCTGCCCAAGCTGCTCGAGATCGCGCTGCCGCTGCCCAACAGCGCCCCCACCAACTACCCGCGCAGCGACCTGACGACGACCTTCCTGACCGGCATCCCCGGCGTGAACCAGCCGGCCGGCGTGGTGGCCTCGGAGATGATGCGGCTGAACACCGCCATCCTGCCGGTGCCCTTCGCCCAGCAGAACCGGCTGGGCGTGCTCGGCAACATCCTGGCCGGTGGCAACGACCTGGCGGGCTACCCCAACGGCCGCCGACCGAAGGACGACGTGGTCGACATCTCGCTGGTGGCGATGATGGGCGGCTTGTGCATGGCCAACGGCAACGGCAACGCGCTGGGCCTGGGCGAGAAGTGCAAGCCGGCCGCCGTGCCGCTGGGCACCACCGCCTACAACCTGCACGACGCGGTCGACCAGGCGGTCACGCCCTTCCTGCCCGGCTTCCCGTACCTGAACACGCCGACGCCGGGCGCCGGTGCCGGGGCCGGCGTCTCGGCCAAGAGGAAGTAGGCCGCATCGCGCCAAGGACGCAAGCCGCCCTTGGGCGGCGTGCCCGCCAGGGCGCCCCTGCCACCCCAGAAGAACTGTCCGCTCGACCCTCGCCCGATGAGGCCCGCATGCGCCACCGCTTCGCCCCCTCCCCGCTCGTCGCCGCTGCCGGCCTGGCGCTGGCGCTCCTGTCAACATCGTCGCCGGCGGCGCCCCGCACACCGACCGACGACCAGGAGGTGATCGAGCGGCTGCCCACGCGACTGCCAGGAACCGCGCGAACGCGCACCATCGCCGCGCCCCGCACGGCCGACCTGCCGATCGCGCTCGCGCAGGCCCGCGAGGCCATCGACCAGGCCCGGCGCAGCGGCGACCCGCGCGACTGGGGCCACGCCCAGGCCTTGCTGGCCCCCTGGTGGGCACAGCCCGAGCCGCCCGCGACGGTGCGCCTGCTGCGCGCCACCATCCGCCAGGCGCAGCATGACTTCGCCGGTGCACTGACCGACCTGGGCGCCCTGCTCGACCCGCAGCGCCCGGCCGTGGCCCTGCCGCTGCGGGCCCAGGCCGAGCTGACGCGCGCCGCGCTGCATCAGGTGCAGGGCCGCTACCCCGAAGCGCGCGAGGGCTGCGAGCGGCTGGCCAGCGGAGCCTATGCCACCTTGGGCGATCGCGTGGCAACGCCCGCCCAGGCCTGCCTGGCCGAGCTGGACCACCTGCAAGGCCGGCGCAGCGCCGCGCAGGCCGACGCCCGGCTCGCCGCACTCGGCTCGGCCGACGACGCCTGGCTCGCGCTGCTGCGGGCCGAGCTGGCCCAGCGCGCCGGCCACACGGCGCGCGCCGACGCGCTGTACCGAGTCGCGACCGCGGGCCGCGCCCCCGGCCTCTATGCGCTCGCCGCCCGTGCCGACTGGCTGCTGGAGCAAGGCCGCGCCGCGGAAGTGCGCACACTGCTCGCCGGCTACGAAGAGGCAGACGCGCTGCTGCTGCGCCTGGCCATCGCCCGCCACGGGCCAGCCCGGCCGGGCGCCCCGGCCAGCGGCGCCGACATCACCACCCTGCAGGCCCGCTTCGACGCCGCCCTGGCGCGCGGCGACCGCGGCCACGCGCGCGAGCAGGCCCGCTGCGCGCTCGACCTGCTCGGCGACACGGCCCAGGCCCTGGCCCTGGCCCAGGCGAACTGGGCCTGGCAGCGCGAGCCGGCCGATGCCCTGCTGCTGCTGCGCGCCGCCACAGCCGCTGGCCAGCCCCAGGCGGCCGAGCCGGTGCGGCAATGGGCACGCGAGCAGGGCTTCGCCGATGTGCGCTGGCGGCACCTCGCGGCACGGGCCGTGCGCGCCGGGAGCCGGTCATGAGCCTGCATCGCCTGCTCATGGCCGCAGTGCTGGCACTGGCCTGCGCCGCCACCCAGGCCCACGCCCCGAGCAATGCCAAGCTGGGCCTGGTGGCCGACGGCTCGGGCGTGCAACAGCGCTGGGACATCGCCCTGCGCGACCTGGACCGGGTGCTGCCCCTGGACGCCGACGAGGACGGCCGCATCACCTGGGGTGAACTGCGCCAGGCCTGGCCGGCGGTCGCCGCCCTGGCGGACGACCGCCTCAGCATCGCGCTGCGCACCGACGCGCCGGCGGCCCCGGCGGCCTGCACCGCCCAGCCGATCGCCCCGCCCCGGATCGAGGACCACGCCGACGGTACCTACGCGGTGGTGGAGCGGCGCTGGCGCTGCCCTGGCAACCCCGCCGAGGCCGGCGTGGCGGTGGGTTACCGGCTGTTCGCCGACAGCGACGCGTCGCACCGGGGCTTGCTGCAATGGCAGGCCGGCGAAGGGGGGACGGCGTCGACCGCGGTGCTCGTGCCCGCTGCGCCTGACATGCCCCTGCCGGGCCGCACGGCCGCGCCAGCACAGGCCGCAAATGAACCCGGCGCCCACCCGTCGGCCCTGCTCGGCTTCGTGGGCGAAGGGGTTCACCACATCCTGATCGGCTTCGATCATGTGCTGTTCCTGCTGGCCCTGATGCTGCCGGCGGTGGTGGCGCCCGCCACGGCAGCCCCATCGACGATCCGCTGGCCGCAGGCCCTGCTGCAGGTGGCCAAGGTGGTGACCGCTTTCACCGTGGCCCACTCGATCACGCTGGCAGCAGCAGTGCTGGGCATCGTGGACCCACCGTCGCGCCTGGTCGAGTCGCTGATTGCGGCCAGCGTGGTGCTCGCGGCCCTCGACAACCTGGGCCGCTTCCTGCCCGGCAGACGCCGCTCCGGAGCGGCCGGGCGCTGGGCTCCCGGTGCACCCGGCGAGCGCTGGCAGCTGGCTTTCGCCTTTGGCCTGGTGCACGGCTTCGGCTTCGCGGGTGCGTTGCGCGACCTGGGGCTGGGCGAGGGTGCGTTGGCGACTTCGCTGCTCGGCTTCAACCTCGGGGTCGAGCTGGGGCAGCTGGGCATCGTGGCCGTGGTGCTGCCGCTGGCCTGGTGGGCGAGGCACACGCTGTTCTACCGCCGCGTCGTGCTGGCCGGGGGCTCGGCGGCGATTGCCGCCGTGGCGGCACTGTGGTTCACCGAGAGGGCCTTCGACGTGGCGCTGATCACCGCCGCTTGAGCCTCAGCGGAAATCCCGGCTGGCCAGCTTCATCTCGGGCGATTCCTCGTCGAACTCGCGCAGCAGTGCGCTGTGGTCCACCAGCCGCTTGGCGATCAGGTGCATCACCTCGCCCTGGCACTGCCAGATGCCGTAGACGGTGAGCAGCCGCGCTGCGAGCAGCGGCGTGCGCTGCGCTTCGGCCACCGTGCGCCAGACGATCACGTTGACCGGGCCGGTCTCGTCCTCCAGCGTCACGAAGATCACGCCCTTGGCCGTCTGCGGCCGCTGGCGGTGGGTGACCAAGCCGCTGGCGCGCGCCAGCTGCCCCGGGCGGCAATGGCGCAGCTCGGCCGCAGTCAACACGCGGAACCCGGCCAGACGCGGGCGCAGCAAGGCCAGCGGATGGCTGGTCAGAGAGAGGTGGGCGGTGCGGTAGTCGGCCAGCAGTGACGCGCCCACGCTCGGTGCTTCCAGCCGGGGTGCTTCGGCCTCGACCGTGCGGCTGCCGGCCAGGATGGCGGCCCCACCGCGCGTGTCCACCCCGGCCACCGCCCAGGCTGCTTCGCGCCGGTGGCCGGCCAGGGCCGCCAGCGCGTTGGCGTCTGCCAGCAGGCGCAGGGCTTGCGCGTCCAGCGATGCGCGACGGGACAGGTCCTCCACGCTGGTGAATGGCGCCTCGGCGCGCGCCGCCACGATGCGCTCGGCCACGTCCTGCCGAAAGCCGCTCAGCCGGCTGAAGCCCAGCCGGACCGGGCTCAGCGTGCAGGCGGGCGGGCTGTGGGGCGGTGAACCGGCGGCGGGCGGCGGCAGCTCCCCCGGGGTGGCGCCCCGCCACGCCGGGCGGCCCTCCAGCGCCGTGTCCCAGCCGCTGTGCAACACATCCACCGGCAGCACCTGCACGCCATGGGCCCGCGCGTCGCGCACCAGTTGCGCCGGCGCGTAGAAGCCCATCGGCTGGCTGTTCAGCAGGCCGGCGAGGAAAGCGTCCGGGTGGTGCCGCTTGATCCACGCACTCACGTAGACCAGCAGCGCGAAGCTGGCGGCATGGCTCTCGGGGAAGCCGTATTCGCCAAAGCCCTGGATCTGCCGGAAGATCGACTCGGCGAACGCCTCGTCATAGCCTTTGGCCACCATGCGGCCGACCAGCTTGTCGTGGAAGGGGCCCAGCCCGCCCTTTCGCTTCCAGGCGGCCATGGCGCGGCGAAGCTGGTCCGCCTCGCCCGGGGTGAAGTCGGCCGCGATCATCGCGAGCTGCATCACCTGCTCCTGGAAGATCGGCACGCCGAACGTGCGGCCCAGGGCCTGCTTCAGCTCGGGCTTGGGGTAGGCCTCGGGCTCTTCGCCGTTGCGCCGTTTCAGGTAGGGGTGGACCATCCCGCCCTGGATCGGGCCGGGGCGCACGATGGCGACCTCGATCACCAGGTCGTAGTAGCTGCGGGGCCGCAGCCTCGGCAACATGCTGAGCTGGGCCCGGCTCTCGACCTGGAACACCCCCACCGCATCGGCGGCGCAGAGCATGTCGTAGACCTGCGGGTCGTCCTGCTTCTTCATCAGCTCCTGGATCGGATGGGTCGCCCGCCCCTCCTTCCAACCCACCCACGCCATGCCGCGCCGGATGGCACTGAGCATGCCGAGCGCAAGCACGTCGACTTTGATCAGGCCGAGGGTGTCGAGGTCGTCCTTGTCCCACTGGATGACGGTTCGGCCGTCCATCGTGGCGTTCTCGACCGGCACCAGGGCGGAGACATCGTCCGAGGCGATGACAAAGCCGCCGGGGTGCTGGCTCAGGTGGCGCGGAAAGCCGCGCAGCTCGGAGGCCAGCGCGGCCCACTGCCGGACCAGCGGCGCCTCCGGGTCGAAGCCGTGCGCCCGCAGGGACTCGGGGTCGAAGCGGCCATGGTCCGTCCACCAGGCCAGTTGCTTGGTGACGGCCTCGATGCGGTCGAGATCGAACCCCAGGGCCCGGCCCACGTCGCGCAGCACCGAGCGGCCCCGGTAGCTGATGACCACCGCGGTCATGGCGGCACGGTGGCGGCCGTACTTGCGGTAGATGTACTGGATCACCTCTTCGCGCCGCTGGTGCTCGAAGTCGATGTCGATGTCGGGGGGCTCCTTGCGCTCTTCACTCACGAAGCGCTCGAAGAGGAGTTGGGTGCGGGTGGGGTCGACCTCGGTCACGCCCAGGCAGTAGCAGACGGTGGAGTTGGCCGCGCTGCCACGGCCCTGGCAGAGGATGCCCTGCCCGCGCGCCCAGTGGACCAGGTCCGCCACCGTCAGGAAGTAGGGCTCGTAGGCCAGGCGCCCGATGAGTACCAGCTCGCGCTCGATCTGGTCGCGCACCGTGGACGGCTCGCCGTCGGGGTAGCGGCGGCGCACGCCCTGCTCGGTCAACTCGCGCAGCCAACTGGCCGGTGTGTGGCCGGGGGGCACCAGTTCCTGGGGGTACTGGTAGCGCAGCTCGTCGAGCGAAAACGTGCACCGGCCTGCCCACTCGGCCGACGCCTGCAGCCAGGCCGGCTCGTAGAGCTCGGCCAGACGCGGGCGCGAGCGCAGATGGGCCTCGCCATTCGACTCCAGGCGCAAGCCGGCCTGCGCGACCGTGCAACGGTGGCGGGTGGCCGCGAGCACATCCTGCAATGGCTTGCGCGAGCGGCAGTGCATCAGCACGTCGCCCGTGGCCACGATGACCATCCCGGCGAGGGCCGACACGCGCCGGGCAACCGCCACCCGCTCGTCATCGAAGCGGCGGTGGCGCAAGGCCAGCGCCAGCCCGCAGCGCTCGGCGCCGAACACCGTCTTCAGCCACATCGCCTGGGCGAAGGTCTGGCTGAACTCGGGGGGCGACACCGTGCCGTCCTGCGCCTGGGCCCCCTCGACGACGAGGAGCGCCAGGCAGTCCCCCAGCCCGGCCAGCCAGGGCGTCTCGGGCGCCAGGCCTTCCAGGTCTGACGGGTAGGCGAGGTAGCTGCCCTTGGCCGCCCGCCGCCGGGCCAGGGTGATCCACTGCGACAGGTTGCGGTAGCCGCGCTGTGTCTGCGCCAGCACCACCAGCCGCGCACCGTCGCCCGAGGGGCGGTGCGGATGTGGATGAGGGTGTCGAGCCTGGCCGGAAGGGAGATCGGGGCTGGGCAGGGGTGACGACGACAGGCGCATCTCGGCGCCGATGAGCAGGCGCAGGGCCGGCGAGCCGGTGCCCTCGGCTGGCGCCTTCACGCCCGCTTCGCCCTCTTCCTGCCGAAGCCGGAGTTCCTCGCCCAGCGACTTCACGGCCTCGTGCGCCCGCACCACGCCCGCCAGCGAACATTCGTCTGTCAGAGCCAGGGCGGCATACCCCAGCGCATGCGCCCGGCGGACGAGCTCAGCGGGGTGCGAAGCGCCCGTCAGGAAGCTGAAATTGCTGCGGCAGTGGAGCTCGGCATAGGCCGGAAGCTCAGCGGCAGAGGACGTGCTCTGTGGCATGGAGAAACCCGCCGCATGGCGGTGAGCCGCCGGGAAGCGCAGCGGCGAAGAACACGGGGAAACCCGCGGGCAGCGGACGCCAGGGAACCCACCTCGAACAAGCCACCTGCCGCGCCGGCGGCGGAGCGAAGGTACTGCGCTGGAGCCTCTTCCACTGCCAGGCCTTGGCCGCCCTGGCCATGCGACAAGACCAGGTCGTCGAGCGGGCTGCGCACGCCACTGCTGCCCAGCCGCAGCACATGGGTGTAGATCATGGTGGTGCTGACATCCGAGTGACCGAGCAGCTCCTGAACGGTGCGGATGTCGGTGCCGGCCTGCAGCAAGTGCGTGGCGAAGGAATGGCGAAGCGTGTGCGGTGTCGCAGGCTTGGTGATGTGCACCTGCTGCAAGGCACGTTTGAAAGCACGCTGGAAGGCCTGCTCCTGCGCGTGGTGGCGGCGCTGCTCGCCGCCCGACCGCGGGTCGCGCGAGATGCTGAGCTGCGGGAAGACCCAGAACCAGGCCCACGACTCGGCCGCGCGGCGGTACTTCCGGGCCAGTGCGTGCGGCAGGTGCACGCCGGCCAGGCCACGCTCGCGGTCGCCTCGGTGCAGTTCACCCGCCACGCGCATCTGCGCCTTCAGCGGGCCGCCCAGCGCCGTGGGCAACATCACGACCCGATCCTTCCCGCCTTTGCCATCGCGCACGATGATCACGCGGCGAGAGAAGTCGACGTCCTTCACGCGCAGGCGCAAGCCTTCCAGCAGGCGCATGCCGGTCCCGTAGAGCAGGCGCCCGAGCAACTGGTGCTCTTCAGGCAGGGCCCCCAGCAGGCGCGACACCTCGCCATGCGTCAGCACCACGGGCAGACGCTCCTGCCGCTTCGGGCGGCCCAGCTCGCACAGCCAGGGCAGCTCCTGCCCGAACACATGCTGGTAGAGGAACAGCAACGCCGACAAGGCCTGCTTGTGGGTCGAGGGCGAGACCTGGCGCTCCGCTGCCAGCCAGGTCAGGAAGGCCTCCAGCTCGGCACGGCCCATCTCGCGCGGGTGGCGGGACGCGCCATGAAACCGCACATAGGCACGCACCCAGTGCACATAGGCCTCCTCGGTGCGAAGGCTGTAGTGGCGATAGCGGATCTGCTCACGGAGCTGGTCCAGCAGGCGAGGCGCGCACTCGGGGGGGCGGTTCATGGCTTGAGAATACTGTTTATTTGTACAGTATCATCTCGACCCTCCTCTGACAAGCCATGACGACACACCCACCGAGCCGAAAGCGCGCCTCGCCCAGCCCGGCCCGCACGCCGCCACGCCCACCGGCGCGGGCCACGGCGCCAGGCGCCGCCCTCTCGACAGCCGCCCGCGTCGTCAAGAAAGTCACCCCACCGCTCAAGGGCAGCCAACTCTGGTTGCAGCGCTACGGCCAGGCCCTGGTGTGCGTGCGCTACCGCGAAGACCCGCGCCGCGCGATGCGCTACACCACGGTCGAGCTGGTGGTCGACAGCCGCCCCCTGCCCCTGCAGCCGCACACGCTGATCCTGGTGGCCATCGACCCCGACGACGAAGACACCCGCCGCCGAGCCATCGAGCTGGGTGCCAGATGGAAACGCCGGGACAAGGCCTGGCTCATCCCTCTGCAGGCGGCGATCCAGCTCGACCTGACCACCCTGGCCCCGGACCGCCCCACCTTCCTGCAACGCTGATGCGTCGCAACGGTGCCTTCGCGTCAGCCCGCTCCCTGCGGTGCCGACAACCGCCGCACCGCGCCGACGAAACCCGCCAGCGTGGGTGACATGGCACTCGCATCGAGCCGGATGTCGATCAGCTGGAAGCGGCCGCGGGTCAGGTGGGCGCGTGCCAGGGCCTGCTCCAGCTCGGCGATGGTGTGCACCACCTGCCCGTCGCCGCCCATGCCGGCGGCCATCGAGGCGAAGTCCCAGGCCCCCAGGTCGTTGAAGCGTGCGCCGGGCGCAAAGGCGCGCAGCATCTGCCAGCTGGCGTTGTTGAACACCAGCACGATCGGGTCCAGCCCGAAGCGGCGCGCATTGCCCAGCTCCCAGCCGGTCATCTGGAAGGCGCCGTCGCCCACGAGCACCAGCGGGCGCCGGCCGGAGGCGGCCTGGATGCCCAGACCGGCCGGCACCGCGTAGCCCATGCCGGCGTAGTAGCCGGGGGCCAGCAGCGCAGTCGGCTCGATCTGCATGGCAGTGAACAGGCAGTCGCCCACGTCGCTGGCGATCGGCATCTGGCCATGCCGAGCCATCAGCCGGTTCACCGCGGCCGCGATGTCGGCCGGCTGCACCGGCCCGTCGACCTCGGGCAGGGGCGCCGGCTCGGCGCGCGGGGCACGGGGCCCGGGCACAGCAGCGGCGCGCCGCGCCGGCACCTTCTCGAGCAGGCACCCCACCAGCTCGGCCAGCGAGATGCGCGGGTAGACATGGTGGCCCAGCACCACCTGGCCACCGAGCGCCTGGATGGTGTGGCGCAGGTCGATGCGCCGCGCCGAGACGGCGAAATTGGTGTCCGAGACGATGACGCCGAGCAGCAGCAGCGCGTCGGACTGCTCCACCTGCTCGGTCAGCGCCGCGTCACCGGCCAAGCCGAGGTAGGTGCCGCGCAAGTCGCACTCGGCCTCGGCCAGCAGGCCGCGGCCCATGAAGCTGGTGACCACCGGCACGCCGAGCCGGCGCGCCAACTCGGCCACCTGGGCTTCCAGCCCATAGCGCCGAACTTCCACGCCCACCATCATCACCGGCGCCTTCGCGGTGCGCAGGCGCCCCAGCAACTCGTCGGCGCAGGCCGAGAGCGCCTCGCGGTCGGCCCGCTCGGGCGTGGCCACCGGCGGCACCGGGCCGCAGGGGCGCTGTGGCATGTCGCGCGGCACCTCCAGGTACACCGGCCGCTGCTCGCGCAGGGCGCTGTCCAGTACGCGGGCGATGGCCGCCGGTGCGGTGCGGGGGTCATCGAGCCGGGCCTGGTCGACCGTCAGCTCGGCGAACACGCGCCACTGCGAGTCGAGCGTCTTCACCTGGTGGTGCAGCAGGTAGCCACTGGCGGCCTCGCCCGCGGCGGGCGCCCCCGAGATGACCACCAACGGCACCCGCTCGGCATAGGCGCCGGCCACTGCGTTGACGATGTTGAAGGCGCCCGCGCCGTAGGTGACGGCCGCCACGCCGAGACCGCCGCGCAGGCGCGCCGCAGCGTCCGCCGCGAAGCCGACCGCCGGCTCGTGTGACAGCGTGATCAGCGGCAGCATCGCGCTGCGCTCGATCTCGCAGAACAGCGGCAGCGCGAAGTCGCCCGGGATGCCGAAGACTTCGGTCGCGCCGCGCTGGGCCAGGGCCTGCAGCAGCCGCTGCGAAAGGTTCAGGGTGGTGGTCGTGGTGGTGCTCATTTGCCAAAGGCGGGCTCGAACAGCGGCCCGATCGCATCGAGGGTGTTCTTCAGGACCAGGCCCATCTCGGTGTCGCCTTCCATCACCAGCGCACGCTCGAAGAAGAGCCGGTCGGCATCGTCCTGGCCGCGCAGCAGGCGCCAGTACGCGGTCGCGCCGGCGGCGATGCGCAGCGCCGGGGCAGCCTGGTGGCTCGCGGGTGCAAAGCCGCGCGGGCCGAGCTGCAGCCGCAGCGTCAGGCCGAGGTCGGTGACCGCCACCTCCACCGGCCGGTTCGACAGCGCCGCGCGGGCATCGGCCGGAAGCCGCGGCAGCAGCATGCGGTCGAGCAGCAGGGCGAGCGCGAAGGCGGGGGGCTGCATCGGCAGGCGCCGCACCAGCGGGCGCAGGTGCTCGGCCAGGCGGGCGGCGGGGTGGCGCACCGCGGTGTCGGGTGCGGGCGTCATGCGACGAGCTCCAGGCCGGCATGGCCACGCGCAAAGCCGCCCACCAAGCCCCCCGGCAGCGCCCAGCTGCGCAGCTCGGCCAGCGCCTGCCCCAGGTCGGCGCCGTGGTTCATCACCTCGTCGAACAGCACCAGTGCGCGCCAGAAGCCCCGACTGCCGGGCGACAGCCGCAGGCGCGTCACACCGGCCTCGCGCAGCGCACGCGCCTCACCCAGCAGGCACTGCTGGCCGGCGGATTGGGTCTGGATGCCGTTGAGCACCAGGAAGGGCTCGCCATCGCCCGTGCTCAGCAGCAGGCCATCGGCATCGTCGCGGCAGCGGAACTGGCAGTCGTCCTTCGACAGGCGGTGATGGCGCGCCGTGAAGCAGCGCGCCGAGAAGGCCAGCGGCATGCGGCCGTAGGCGAACACCTCGGTCGGCAACAACGGCGAAGGCGCGTTGATCTGCGCCACCGCCTTCAACGGCAGCTCGATCGGCGCGACCCAGCGCATGCCGCCCGCGCTCACGTACTCGGCCAGCGCGGCGCGGCTGTAGACGTTGACGTGCGGGCCCAGAACGAAACGCGCGCCCATCTGCTCCAGCACGCCGACCGCCGAGGCGTCGCCCGCCTCGACCCTGAACTCGCCGTTCTCGGCCACGCGGCGCAGCTGGCGCAGGTCGGCGTCGGACTGGATCAGTGCCTGGGTGGCGAGCGTGATCTCCTTGCCGGTGGTGGCCAGGTCGCGCGCCAGGGCCAGCCAGTCGGCCGGCTTCAGGTCGCGCCGGCGCTCGCAGACCACCTCGCCCAGCACCACGCCGGCGGCCGGCGAATCCGCCAGCTCGGCGTAGAAATGCAGCACGGCCTCGCGCGGCCAGTGGTAGAGCAGCGGGCCGACATGCAGGCCCATCCGGGGCGGGCTCGCCGGCCCGTTCGTTTCGGTCGACAACAAGACCATCACCTCCAAGGCCGGTCGTAGGCGCCCAGCGTGTGCTGCTGGCCTTCGGCGTAGCGGCCGAGCTCGGCCACCCAGGCGGGCTGGACGTTGAAGCGCTCGGGGTCGGCCGAGGCCACGTCGATCGCTTCGCGCCAGACGCGCGTCACATCGGCCACATACGCCGGGCTGCGCTGGCGGCCTTCGATCTTGATCGCCCGCACCCCGGCGCGAATGAGCTGCGGCAGGATCGCCAGCGTGTTCAGGCTGGTGGGCTCCTCGATCGCATAGTCGCGCCGGCCGCCCACCTCGAAACGGCCCTTGCACAGCGTGGGGTAGCCGCGCGGCTCGTCGGGCGCGTAGCGGTCGATCAGCAGGCCGTTCAGGCGCGCCTCCACGCCTTGCGCCGAGTCGGCCCAGCGCACCGCGCTCGGCGGCGAGCAGACCCCCGCATTGTTCGGCGACTGGCCGGTGGCATAGGACGACAGCGCGCACCGGCCCTCGACCATCACGCACAGGCTGCCGAAGCCGAAGACCTCGATCTCGACATCGCCGGCATGGCGCAGCAGGTGCAGCACCTGCGGCAGCGTCAGCACCCGCGGCAGCACGGCGCGGCGGATGTTGTAGCGCCGCGCATAGAAGGCGATCGCCTCGTGGCTGGTGGCCGAGGCCTGCACCGACAGGTGCAGCCGCAATGAGGGGTGATGGCGGTGGGCATGGGCCAGCACCGCGATGTCGGCGCATATCAGCGCATCGGCGCCGTGCGCGACCGCCGCATCGACCGCGTCGAACCACGGGCCCGGGCCATCGGCCAGGGCATAGGTGTTGAGCGCCATCAGCACTTCGCGGCCACGAGCGTGGGCATAGGCGATGCCCTCGCGCAGTTGCGCGTCGTCGAAGTTCAGGCCGGCGAAGTTGCGGGCGTTGGTGGCATTGCGCAGGCCGAGGTAGACCGCATCGGCGCCGGCATCGACCGCCAACTTCAGCGCACGCAGCGAGCCGGCGGGGCAGACCAGGTCGGGAGCATCAGACATCCGGGCATTCTGGTGAGCGGCCCGCGACGGTGCGTTGTGCCAGGTCAAGCTCGCATCAACGCAGTGCGCGGCCCCTCGCCTGCCCACTCAACCCGGTCGCCCGTCGGCCCGCACGCGGCCATACCAGCGGCCGTGGCGGACGGCCCAGGCCAGCGCGGCCACGGCCCAGGCCGCGGCCGCCAGCGGAATCGCCCAGCCTGCGGTGGCCGGCACCAGCGCGGCCAGCACGCGCGAAGCGACGGCCACCTGCAGCAGCCAGAACAGACCCCAGGCGATGTTGTCGGCGGCGAGCGCCCGGCCGCCGTGCCCGGCCGACACCCGCGTGGCCATGGCCAGCAGCGTGCTGCCCAGGAAACCCGCCGTCATCGCGTGCAGCGGCGCCGCCCCGAGGCCGGGCTCTCCCGAGGCCTGCAGCGCGTGCGACGTGGCCAGCAGCAGGAAGGCCAGGCCCAGCCACACGAAGCCCAGGTGCAGCATGGCGAGCAGCCGGATGCGCAGGCTCTGCACCAGCCCCCAGCGCACCGCCAGCCACAGCAGCAGGCCCGCCAGCACCAGCTCCGCCCCCGCCTGGCCAACGCGCAGCGGAGCCGGCAGCACGAGGCCCATGGTCTCGAAGGCCGCCAGGGGCGCCTCGATCACCACACCGGCCGCGAGCACCCACAGGAGCCACGTCGGCCGCCACGCATCGATCGCCGGCACCGCCGAGGCGCTGAAGAAGGGCACCATGCGGTGCACCACCGCCACGTAGACCAGCGCGAGGCCGGCCCACAGGCCGAACACCGTCGCCGCGCGCGCCAACGGCAGGTTGCCTGAAGCGATGCCGATCGCCGCCGCCGCCAGCACCATCACCCCGACGCTGCAGCCCACCAGCACCAGGCTCGCGTGCAGCCGGTCGGCCACCGGGCTGTGCACCACCAGGCGGGCGAAACGCACGGTCATCGTGCCCCAGGCCACGGCGGCCAGCGTCAGGCCGACAGCGGCCAGTGCCGCGCTCAGGTGGGTGCCGAGTGCGAACAGCGCCCAGCTGGAGAGCGCGGTGATGACGGGCGCCTTAAGCCGGTAGGCGTCCACCGGCGGCATGCCCAGCCACTTGGGGCCGGCGGTGAAGAGGAAGCCGCCAAAGAACAGGGGCATGAAGCCGTAGGCCATCCACAGGCCGTGGGCCAGTGTCGGCGGCACCTGCCAGCCCGGGTTCAGGCCGAGCTGCCAGGCGAGCTGGACCCCTGCCCACCACAGCCCGCTGGCGGCGAACATCACCGCGCCGGCGAAGAAGGCCAGCCGGTGCGGCGCCGCCAGCAGCCAGCGCCAGCGCCAGGGCGGGGGCTTGCCCGATGCGGGCTTCGGCGGCGGCGGCGACACGCCGCCCGGCAGGGCGTTCAGGGGAAAGGTGTTCATGGCCGCATGCTGGTGGGCCGCGCGCAGCATGGTTTTGACGGGCATCAAGGCAGCTCGCCCATTCGACGCTACGCTGGAAAAATGGCGACCTTCACCGACACCGAGCTCCCGTTCCGCGCCGCCGCGATCCTCGACGATGGCCGCACGGTGGCGATGGACGGCTTCCTGGCACAGGTGGTGCGGCAGGAGCAGGCCGCAGGCCGGCGGGTGCAGGGCTGCGTGATGCACCGGCCGGGCCGCGCCGAGGGGTGTGCGTCCACCATGTGGCTGGTCGACGTGCACACCGGCGAGCAGTACCTGGTCTCACAGCCCATGGGCACGGGTTCGACGAGCTGCCGGGCCGACCCGCAGGGTTTTGCCCGCGCCAGCTGCATCTTCCGCGCCGCACTGAGCGGATCGCCCGACCTGGTGGTGTGCAACCGCTTCGGCGACCTCGAAGCCGGTGGCGAAGGCTTCCGGGCCGAGCTGCTGGAGATCCTGGCCCGCGGCCTGCCCCTGCTGACCACCGTGGCCGAGCGCAATGTCGGCGCCTGGCACGCCTTCACCGGCGGCGCCCCGGTGCTGCCGCCCGAGGATGCCGCCGTGCATGCATGGGTTTCGCAGGCCCTGGCCCACGCCGCTTGACCTAACGCAAGCCGCAAGGCCCGCGGCTTCCTACAGTCGCGGCATGGCCGCCGCTGCTCCCCGCTCCCTTGCCTCGCGCCTGGTCGCCACCGGGCTGGCCTTTCTTGCGGTAGCCGTCGCCTCGATCGCCGTGAGCCTGTGGGTCACCTGGCAGCTCGAGGGGGGCGCCGCCGCAGTCAACGAGGCCGGCCGCATGCGGATGATGACCTACCGCATGACGCTGGAGGCCACCACCGGGCAGCACGAGGGGCTGACCGCCCATGTGGTGCAGTTCGACCGCACGCTGCAGTTGCTTGCCGTGGGCGACCCGTCACGGCCGCTGTTCGTGCCCGCGTCGCAGGATGCCCGCGAGCGCTTCGCCCAGGTCACGGCCGACTGGGCGCTGTTCAAGGCCGAGTTGCTCGCGGGTGAGCCCGCACTGGCCAGTGCAGGGCGCGCCGCCGCGCTGGTGGCGCACATCGATGATTTCGTGGCCGCCATCGAGCACCGGCTGGCCTACTGGACCACGGCGCTGCGCAGCTTCCAGCTCGCCATGGTGGCGCTGGCCGTGATCAGCAGCCTGCTGTTGCTCTACACCAGCCACGTGCTGGTGCTGGAGCCTCTGCGCCGGCTCGGCTCCGCCATCGCCTCGCTGCGCGGCGGCGACCTCGCCGCCCGGGTCGCACCGCCGGAGACCACCGAATTCCGCGAGCTGGCCGACGGCTTCAACACCATGGCCGACCGGTTGCAGGCCCACACCACCAGCCTCGAGAACACGGTGCGCCTGAAGACGGCCGACCTGCAGGCCCAGCGAGAGCGGCTGGCGGCCCTGTACGAGGTCAGCGCCTTCCTGGCCAGGGCCGAGACGCTGGACGAGATGGCACGCGGCTTCGTGCCGCTGGTGCGGCGGATTGCCCGCGCCGACGCCGTGGCGTTGCGCTGGTCCGACGCCGGCAACCAGCGCTACCTGCTGCTGGCCCAGGAAGGCCTGCCCCCGAGCTTCGCCGCCGATGAACAATGCCTGCCCGCCGGAGACTGCCATTGCGGCCAGCCGGGCGCGGCACAGGCCAGCCGCGTCATCCCGATCCTCGCCAGCGACCCCTCTCGCGGCCATTGCAGCAAGGCCGGCTTCGGCACCCTGATGACCGTGCCCGTGCGCCTGCACCACCGAGTGCTGGGTGAGATCGACCTGTTCTACCGCGGCCCGCTCGATGAAGGCGAGCCGGACCGCTCGCTGATCGAGCTGCTGGCCAGCCACCTGGCCGGTGGCATGGAGGGCTTGCGCGCCGCAGCCGTGGAGATGGAAGCCGCCGTCTCCAACGAGCGCAGCCTGCTGGCGCAGGAGCTGCATGACTCCATCGCCCAGGCGCTGGCCTTCCTGAAGATCCAGGTCCAGCTGCTGCGCGGCGCCCTCGGCCGGCGCGACGAGCCGGCCATGCAGCGCAGCGTGGCCGAGATCGAGACCGGCGTCCTGGAGTGCTACGGCGACGTGCGCGAGCTGCTGGTGCACTTCCGCACGCGCGCCGATGCGGAGGACATCGAGCCCGCGCTGCGCACCACGCTGCGCAAGTTCCAGCTGCAGACCGGGCTGGAAACCGAGATCGAACTGCAGGGCCACGGCGTGGCGCTGCCCAACGACGTGCAGATCCAGGTGCTGCACATCGTGCAGGAGGCCCTGTCGAACGTGCGCAAGCACGCCGGTGCCCACCGCGTGAGCCTGCAGGTGCAGCAGGCGCCGCAGTGGCGCTTCACCGTGCGAGACGACGGTCACGGCTTCGACGCGGGGCAGGAAGCCGGCGAAGACCATGTCGGCCTGCGCATCATGGCCGAGCGCGCCGAGCGCATCGGCGCCCGGCTCGACGTCCACTCCTCCCCTGGCGAAGGCACCACCGTCGTGCTCAGCCTCGACAGCGCCGACGCGCGCCCCGCCCACGCCTGCGGCGACACCACCGACAACAACCCGAAGGCCGAAGATGTCGCCGATTCGCTTGCTGGTCGTTGATGACCACACTCTCTTCCGGCGCGGCCTGGTGGCCCTGCTGTCGCAGCACGCCCAGCTGCAGGTGGCCGGCGAAGCCGCCGACGCTGGCGAGGCACAGCGGCGCGCGTCGGAGCTGCAGCCCGACCTCATCCTGCTGGACAACCACCTGCCGGGCGTGCGCGGCGTCGACGCCCTGCCCGGGCTGCGGGAAGCCGCGCCACGGGCGCGCGTGCTGATGCTCACCGTCAGCGAGGCCGAGGACGACCTGGCCGACGCGTTGCGCCAGGGCGCCCATGGCTACCTGCTCAAGACCATCGATGCCGACGCGCTGCTCGCCGCCATCGAGCGCTGCATGGCGGGCGACTGTGTGGTCAGCCCCGACATGACCGGCAAGCTGGTCGCGGCCTTCCGCCAGGCCGGCCGCGGCAGCGAGACCGCTGAAGAAGACCCGCTGGACAGCCTGTCTCCCCGCGAGCGCGACACGCTGCGCGAGCTGGCCACCGGTGCCAGCAACAAGGAAATCGCCCGCAGCCTCTGCATCGCGGAGACCACGGTGAAGATCCACGTGCAGCACATCCTTCGCAAGCTGCGCCTGAGCTCGCGCGTCCAGGCCGCGGTGTTCGCCAGCGAGCGTGGCCTGGCCGGCCGCTGAGCCCTTCGCACGCCGGGCCGCGCCGGCACCCTGCCTTCTTGACGCAGCGCAAAACCGCACTGCAGCCGGGTTCCCAGAATTAGGTGCATTGCAAATACACCTTTAAGGACGAAGGCACCCATCATGGCAACCAACAACAGGCTGTGGCGCTGGCTCGGCCTCATCTGCGTGCTCTCATTCGGCGCGCTCGGCTACCTGGGCTGGGAGATCTATCTCGCGGCCCCTCCCATCCCCAAGGCCGTCGTGGCGCAGGACGGCGAGGTGCTCTACACCGGCGAGCAGGTGCAGCTCGGCCAGCAGGCCTGGATGTCAGCCGGCGGCCAGCAGCTCGGCACCGTCTGGGGCCACGGCAGCTACGTCGCGCCCGACTGGTCGGCCGATTGGCTGCACCGTGAGGCCGTGGCGCTGCGCGCCGTCCGCGCGCGCCAGCAGTCACCCGAGGGCCTGCCCCTGGGCGAGCTCGAGCAGGCCGCGGTGGATGCCGCCGTGAAGGCCGAGATGCGCCGCAACACCTACGACGAGATCGACGGCACCGTGAAGGTGTCGGCCGAGCGCGCGCAAGCCATCCGCCAGGTGGCAGCGCACTACGAAAGCCTCTTCGGCAACGACCCGGCGCTGGACACGCTGCGAGAGCAGTACGCGATGACCGACAACACCCTGCCGGAAGCCGAGCAGCGCCAGGCCCTGACCGCCTTCTTCTTCTGGTCGGCCTGGGCCGCGGCCACCAACCGCCCCGGCGAGACCGAGCTCAGCTACACCAGCAACTGGCCGCACGAGCCGCTGGTGGGCAACACCATGACGACCTCGGCCGCCATGTGGTCGATGGTCAGCGTGGTGCTGCTGCTGGCCGGCATCGCCGCGATGCTGTGGCTGCACGGCCGAGGCGGCCAGGGCGAAGAAGAGGCGCAGGTGCCGGCAGCCGACCCGCTGCTGGGCGCCAAGGCCACGCCGTCGATGAAGGCCACGCGCAAGTACTTCTTCGTGGTCATCGGCCTGATGCTGCTGCAGATCGCCATGGGGATCGTCACCGCGCACTACGCGGTCGAGGGCCAGAGCTTCTTCGGCCTGCCGCTGGCGGACCTGCTGCCCTACGTGACCAGCCGCACCATCCACACCCAGGTCGGCATCTTCTGGATCGCCACCGCCTGGCTGGCCACCGGCCTGTACGTCGCCCCGCTGCTCTCGGGCAAGGAGCCCAAGCTCCAGAAGCTCGGCGTCGACCTGCTGTTCTGGGCCCTGGTGTTCGTGGTGCTGGGCTCCACCATCACCGGCTGGCTCGGCACGCTGCAGCACCGCGGCATCGACTTCTCCTTCTGGCTCGGCAACCAGGGGCTGGAATTCACCAGCATGGGCCGCGTGTGGCAGCTGTTGCTGTTCGTCGGGTTGCTGTTCTGGGTCTTCCTGCTCGGCCGCGCCCTGTGGCCGGCGCTCAAGACGCCCTCGCAGACGCGCGGCCTGATCGCGATGGTGTTCCTCTCGGCCAGCTGCATCGGCGGCTTCTACGCCACCTCGCTCACCTGGGGCCAGCACACCCACTACTCGATGATCGAGTACTGGCGCTGGTGGCTGGTGCACCTGTGGGTCGAGGGCTTCTTCGAGGTCTTCGCCACCGCGGTGGTCGCGCTGATCTTCACCAACCTGGGCCTGGTGCGCGCCGCGAGCGCCAACCGCGCCATCGTCGCCGAGACCATCGTCTTCCTCTTCGGCGGCATCCTCGGCACGCTGCACCACCTGTACTGGACGGGCACGCCCACCTCGGTGATCGCGGTCGGCTCGGTCTTCTCGGCCCTGGAGGTGGTGCCGCTCACCCTGATCGGGCTGGAAGCGCTGCAGACCTGGCGCAAGGCGAGGCACGTGGCCTGGCTGGGCGCCTACAAGTGGGTCATCCTCTCGTTCGTGGCGGTGGGCTTCTGGAACACGGTGGGCGCGGGCCTGCTGGGCTTTGCCATCAACCCGCCCGCCTCGCTGTACTAAGTGCAGGGCCTGAACATGACGGCGGCCCACGGCCACGCGGCGCTGTTCGGCGTGTACGGCATGCTGGGCATCGGCCTGATGCTGTTCTGCCTGCGCGGCCTGTACGACCGCGCCGCCCACGCCGACCACCTGCTCAAGCCCGCCTTCTGGGGCCTGAACATCGGCCTCGCGATGATGGTGTTCATGTCGCTGCTGCCGGCCGGCATCTACCAGGCCTACCATGCGATCACCACCGGCCTGTGGTACGCCCGCTCGGCCGAGGTCATCCACTCCGGGCTGATGGAAGCTTTCGTGTGGCTGCGGGTGCCGGGCGACATCGTCTTCGCCGTGGGCAGCGGGTTGCTGGCGCTTTATGCGCTTCGCCTGCTGCGGCCGGCCCGGCCGGCGTCGGCGGCGCTGCCGGCGGGTGCAGCACAGCGGCGCAGCTGACACGAGCACACTCCCCGCATGAAGCTCACCACCTTCACCGACTACAGCCTGCGTGTGCTGATCTACCTGGCGGCCGACCCCGCGCGCAAGGCCACGATCGCCGAGATCGCGGCCGCCTTCGAGGTCTCGGAGCACCACCTGACCAAGGTCGTTCACTTCCTCGGCCGCCAGGGCTGGGTCACCACGCTGCGCGGCAAGGGCGGCGGCCTCGTGCTGGCCCAGTCGGCGGCCCGCATCGGCGTCGGCCAGGTGGTGCGCAATGCCGAGGGCCAGGCCCTGCCGGCCGAGTGTTTCGAGACGGACGGCGGCCAGTGCGCCATCCGCGGTTGCTGCCGGCTCAAGGGCGTGCTGGGCGAGGCGGTGGAAGCCTTCTATCAGGTGCTCGACCGCTACACCCTGGCCGAGCTGGTGCCGCAGCCGCAGTTGCTGATCCGCTTGCTGGGCATCCCGCGCGATCCTGCGCCGCTGCCAAGGAACCCGCCATGAGCGATGAAGGCCCGCTGTTCCCCTACCGCGGCCCCGAGGCGCTGCGCAGGCCGATCGAGCAGGCGCTGCGGCGCGTGGTCGATCCCGAGGTGTCGCTCAGCATCGTCGACGTGGGTCTGATCTACGGCGTGGTGATCGACGAGGCCGGCGCCCATGTGCGGCTGACCATGACGACACCGGCCTGCCCGGTGGCCGATGTGATCATCGACGACGTCGAGCACGAGCTGGCGCGGGTGCTGCCCGAGGGCCGGATCGTGACCGAACTGGTCTGGGAGCCCGCCTGGACGCCCGAGATGATGAGCCCGCTCGGCCGCTCGTTCATGGGCTGGGGCGCGGGCGGCACCGAGGCATGAAGGCGTGAGGAGACTCGCCACCGCGGCCCTGGCGGCCATCGTCGCCACGGCGCTCGTCAGCGGCGTGCTCGGGGGCCTGGTCCGCGCGGGCACCGCGCTGCCCGCGGCGCTGGCCGGGCCCTGGCTGGCGCCAGCGGCGGCGCAGCACGCCTTCCTGATGGTGTCGTGCTTCCTCGGCACCGTGATCGGCGTCGAGCGTGCCGTGGCGCTGAAGCACCCGCTGGCCTTCGTGGCACCGGGGCTTTCGGGCGCCGCAGGCGTGGTGGCGCTGGCGGGGTGGGCCGCCGCCGTGTGGCTCGCCTTCGCGGCGTCCGTCGCCTTCGTGGCGGTCAACATCGAAGTGCTGCGCCGCCAGGCGGCCGGGCACACCGCCTTGCTGCTGGCCGGCGCGCTGGCCTGGGGCGCGGGCAACGCCTTGTTCGCCACCGGCGCGGCGCTGGGGCCGGTGATCGCCTGGTGGTTCGCCTTCCTGGTGCTCACGATCGCCGCCGAGCGGCTGGAGCTGACGCGCCTGATGCCACGCGGGCCGGCCACCCGGGCCATGCTGCATGCCATCTTGGCCGCGCTGGCGGCCAGCGCGGCCCTGACCAGCTTCGACAGCGCAGCGGGCGGGCTGCTCTACGGCGCAGCCCTGCTGGCCCTCGCGATCTGGCTGCTGCGGCACGACATCGCCCGCCGCACCCTGCACACCAGCGGCCTGAGCCGCTACATGGCGGTCTGCCTGCTGGCGGGTTATGCCTGGCTCGCGGTGGCCGGCGCAGCCTGGGCCGCGAACGCACTCGGCCTGCCGCTGCGCGACCTGTCGCTCCATGCACTGGCGATCGGCTTCGTGTTCAGCATGATCCTCGGCCACGCGCCGGTCATCCTGCCGGCGGTGGCGCGCGTGCGGCTGCGCTACGGGCCCTGGTTCTATGGCCCGCTCGCGCTGCTGCACGCCAGCCTCGCGCTGCGGCTGCTGATGGCCTTTGCCGAGCCTCAGGCGCTGCGCTGGGGCGCTGTCGGCAATGCCCTTGCCATCGTGGCCTTCGCGGCCACCGTCGCGGGCTCGGCGCTGGCCTGGAAGCGCGAGCCCGCCAAGACATAGTTCTTTCGGACGAGGGGCCGACGCGCCGGCCTCGTCCTTCCGCACCGGCCCGGCTGCACCACGGAAGGATGGTGACCCTGGCCGCAACGCGGGAAAGTGCCATGCATCGAAGGAGCGATTCATGGCACCTGCCCGACCCCTCTCCCCAGCCGCGTTCGCGGCCTCCTCATCCGCACCCGCCAGCGCCACCCGCCAGCGCACCTCCGTGCTGGTGGTGAGCACGCTCGCGTTCACGGCCTGCTTCATGGTCTGGATGATGTTCGGCGTGATCGGCATCCCGATCAAGAAGGCGCTGAACCTCAATGCCACGCAGTTCGGCCTGCTGACCGCGATGCCGGTGCTCACCGGCTCGCTGATCCGCGTGCCGCTGGGCATCTGGACCGACCGCTACGGCGGCCGCATCGTGATGGCCCTGCTGATGGCCGCGACCATCCCCGCCATCTGGCTGATGGCCTACGCCACCGAGTACTGGCACTTCCTGACGATCGGCCTGTTCGTCGGCCTGGCCGGCGGCAGCTTCTCGGTCGGCACACCCTATGTGGCGCGCTGGTTCCCGAAGAACCGCCAGGGCTTCGCGATGGGCGTCTACGGCGCGGGCAACTCCGGCGCCGCGGTCAACAAGTTCATCGCGCCCGCGCTGGTGGTCGGCTTCGGCTGGACGATGGTGCCGCAGGTCTACGCCGCGGTCATGCTGGGCGTGCTGGTGCTGTTCTGGCTCTTCAGCGCGAGCGACCCCTCGCACCAGGTGCCCAGCACGCTGACGTTCACGGACCAGCTCAAGGCACTGAAGGACCCGAAGGTGCTGAAGTACTGCCAGTACTACAGCATCGTGTTCGGCGGCTATGTCGCGCTCTCGCTGTGGATGGTGCAGTACTACGTCGGCGAATACGGGCTCGACATCCGCGTGGCCGCGCTGCTGGCCGCCTGCTTTTCGCTGCCCGGTGGCGTGCTGCGCGCGGTCGGCGGCTGGCTGTCGGACAAGTACGGCGCCCATTCGGTGACCTGGTGGGTCATGTGGGTCAGCTGGATCTGCCTGTTCCTGCTGTCGTACCCGCAGACCAGCTTCACCGTGCTGACCGTCAACGGCCCGGCCACCTTCGAGATCGGCCTGAACGTCTACGGCTTCACCGCGCTGATGTTCGTGCTCGGCATCGCCTGGGCCTTCGGCAAGGCCAGCGTCTTCAAGTACATCAGCGACGACTACCCCAAGAACATCGGCGCGATCAGCGGCATCGTCGGCCTGGCCGGCGGCCTGGGCGGCTTCGTGCTGCCCATCCTGTTCGGCGCCCTGCTCGACCTCACGGCCGTGCGCTCCTCGGCCTTCATGCTGATGTACGGCGTGGTCTGGGTCTCGCTGATCTGGATGTACTTCACCGAAGTGCGCCGCGCCCCGCTGCTGGGCGACACCGCGCCCGCGGCCGCCTGACACCCCGAAGGGAAACACACCATGGCAACCACTGCTGCCCCCTACCCGCAGCCGGCCAAGCGTGGCCGCGTGCTGCACATCTGGACGCCCGAGGACAAGGCCTTCTGGGAACGCGAGGGCGAGGCGATCGCCAAGCTCAACCTGTGGATCTCGGTGCCTGCGCTGTTCCTGGCCTTCGCCATCTGGCAGGTCTGGAGCGTGGTCGCCGTCGGCCTGCCGGCGCTGGGCTTCAAGTACTCGACCAACCAGCTGTTCTGGCTCGCCGCCGCACCGGCCCTCTCCGGCGCCACGCTGCGCATCTTCTACTCCTTCATCGTGCCGCTGGTCGGCGGCCGGCGCTGGACCGCCATCTCCACTGCCACGCTGCTGATCCCGGCCATCGGCATCGGCTTCGCGGTGCAGGACAACACCACCAGCTACCCGACGATGCTCACGCTGGCGCTGCTGTGCGGCCTGGGCGGCGGCAACTTCAGCTCCAGCATGGCCAACATCAGCTTCTTCTTCCCGAAGGAGCGCAAGGGATCGGCGCTGGGCGTCAACGCGGGCCTGGGTAACCTGGGCGTGTCGGTGGTGCAGTTCCTGAGCCCGCTGGTGGTCACCGCCGGCATCTTCGGTGTCTTCGGCGGCGACGCGCAGACCATCGTCAAGAACAACCAGACGCTGCAGGTGTGGACGCAGAACGCGGCCTTCATCTGGGTGCCCTGGATCCTCATCGCCTCGCTGGTCGCGTGGTTCGGCATGAACGACATCGCCGACGCGAAGGCCTCGTTCGCCACCCAGGCCACGATCTTCGGCCGCAAGGACAACTGGCTGATGTGCGTGCTCTACCTCGGCACCTTCGGCTCGTTCATCGGCTACGCGGCGGGCTTCCCGCTGCTGATCAAGAGCCAGTTCCCGGGCGTCAACCCGCTGGCCTACGCCTGGCTCGGGCCCCTGGTGGGCGCCGTCATCCGCCCCTTCGGCGGCTGGCTGGCGGACAAGCTCGGCGGCGCCCGCGTGACCTTCTGGAACTTCATCGTCATGGCCTGCGCGGTCATCGGCGTGGTGTGGTTCCTGCCCAAGGGCGCGGCCTCGGCGTTCGCGCTGCCCTGGGGCCCTGCCGAAGGCAGCTTCACCGGCTTCTTCCTGATGTTCCTGGTGCTCTTCATGACCACCGGCATCGGCAACGGCTCGACCTTTCGCATGATCCCCGTGATCTTCCTGAACCTGAAGCTGCGCGGCGTGAACCGCAACGACGCCCAGGCCGTCGCCCAGGCCACCAAGGAGGGCAACACCGAGGGCGCAGCCACGCTCGGCTTCACCGCTGCCATGGCGGCCTACGGCGGCTTCTTCATCCCCAAGAGCTACGGCAGCTCGATCTCGATGACGGGCGGCCCCGAAGCGGCGCTGTACGTGTTCTTCGTCTTCTACCTGCTGTGCATCGCCATCACCTGGTGGAACTACGCGCGCCGCAACGCGCCGTCGCCGTGCTGACCCGCGCCGCACCCCACCCGACTTCCGGAGCCCCTCGATGAGCCACTTCCTCGACCGACTGACCCACTTCTCCCAGCCCAAGGAAGGCTTCGCCGACGGCCACGGCGTGACCACCGGCGAAGACCGCACCTGGGAAGACGCCTACCGCAGCCGCTGGCAGCACGACAAGATCGTGCGCAGCACCCACGGCACCAACTGCACGGGCTCGTGCTCGTGGAAGATCTACGTCAAGGGCGGCATCGTCACCTGGGAAACCCAGCAGACCGACTACCCGCGCACCCGCCCCGACCTGCCCAACCACGAGCCGCGCGGCTGCGCCCGCGGCGCCTCGTACTCGTGGTACCTCTACAGCGCCAACCGGGTGAAGTACCCGCTGGTGCGTGGCCGCCTGCTCAAGCACTGGCGCGCCGCACTTGCCGTGGCCAAGACGCCGGTCGATGCCTGGGCCAGCATCGTCGAAAACACCGGCGCGCGGCTGGACTGGATCCGCCAGCGGGGCCTGGGTGGCTTCGTGCGTTCGACCTGGGACGAGGTCGACCAGATCGTGGCCGCGGCCAACATCTACACCATCAAGAAGCACGGCCCCGACCGCGTGATCGGCTTCTCGCCGATCCCGGCGATGAGCATGGTCAGCTACGCCGCCGGCTCGCGCTACCTGTCGCTGATCGGCGGCGTGTGCATGAGCTTCTACGACTGGTACTGCGACCTGCCGCCTTCGAGCCCGCAGACCTGGGGCGAGCAGACCGACGTGCCCGAGTCGGCCGACTGGTACAACTCGACCTTCATCATCGCCTGGGGCTCAAACGTGCCCCAGACCCGCACGCCGGACGCCCATTTCTTCACCGAGGTGCGCTACAAGGGCGCCAAGACGGTGGCGGTGACACCAGACTACGCCGAGGTCAGCAAGCTCGCCGACCTGTGGATGCACCCCAAGCAGGGCACCGACGCCGCGCTCGCGATGGCCATGGGCCACGTGATCCTGAAGGAGTTCTACTTCGACAAGCGCAGCGACTACTTCGACGACTACGCGCGCCGGCTGACCGACCTGCCGATGCTGGTGCAGCTCGAAGAAAAGACGCTGCCCGACGGCCGCCGCGTGCTGGCCAGCAAGCGCTACCTGCGCGCCAGCGACTTCGACACCCAGCTCGACCAGGCCAACAACCCCGAGTGGAAGACGCTGGCCTTCAACGAGCACGGCGACGTGGTGCTGCCCAACGGCTCGATCGGCTTCCGCTGGGGCGCCGCCGGCCGCACCGACGCCGGCAAGTGGAACCTGGAGAGCAAGGAAGCACTCGGCGGCGCCGATGTGAAGCTGCGCCTCTCGGCCACCGAGGGCGACGGCCATGAGCTGGTCGACACCGCCTTCCCCTACTTCGCCGGCATCGAGACACCGCATTTCCAGGCCAACGACCAGGGCAGCGACGTGCTGGTGCGCAAGGTGCCCGCGCGCCGCCTGCAGCTCGGCGAAGGCCGCAGCGTGCTGGTGGCCACCGTGTTCGACCTGCTCGCCGCGCACTACGGCATCGACCGCGGATTCGGCGACGGCGCCAAGGGCTACGACGAGGACACGCCCTACACCCCCGCCTGGCAGGAGCACATCACCGGCGTGCCACGCGACCAGGTCATCACCGTGGCGCGCCAGTTCGCCGACAACGCCGACAAGACCCACGGCAAGTCGATGGTGATCATCGGCGCGGCGATGAACCACTGGTACCACAGCGACATGAACTACCGGGGCATCATCAACATGCTGATGCTCTGCGGCTGCATCGGGCAATCGGGCGGCGGTTGGTCGCACTACGTGGGCCAGGAAAAGCTGCGCCCGCAGACCGGCTGGACCGCGCTCGCCTTCGCGCTCGACTGGGTGCGCCCGCCGCGCCAGCAGAACTCGACCAGCTTCTTCTACAGCCACACCGACCAGTGGCGCTACGAGCGCCTGGGGGTGGACGAGGTGCTCTCGCCGCTGGCCGACAGGAAGGAGTTCGGCGGCAGCCTGATCGACTACAACGTGCGCGCCGAGCGCATGGGCTGGCTGCCCTCGTACCCGCAGTTCAAGACCAACCCGCTCGACGTGGTGAAGGCCGCGGCCACGCAAGGCAAGGAGCCGGTCCAGCACATCGTCGACAGCCTGAAGGACGGCTCGCTGCAGCTCAGCTGCGAAGACCCGGACCACCCCGACAACTGGCCGCGCAACCTGTTCGTCTGGCGCTCGAACATCCTCGGCTCGTCGGGCAAGGGCCATGAGTACTTCCTCAAGCACCTGCTGGGCACCAGCCACGGCGTGCAGGGCAAGGACCTCGGCCCCGGCGACGCCAAGCCGCAGGAGGTGCGCTGGCACGACCGCGCGCCCGAAGGCAAGCTCGACCTGCTGGTGACGCTCGACTTCCGCATGAGCACCACCTGCCTCTATTCGGACATCGTGCTGCCCACCGCCACCTGGTACGAGAAGAACGACCTCAACACCAGCGACATGCACCCCTTCATCCACCCGCTGTCGGCGGCGGTGGACCCGGCCTGGCAGGCCCGCAGCGACTGGGAGATCTACAAGGGCTTCGCCAAGGCCTTCAGCGCGCTGTGCGTGGGCCACCTGGGCGTCGAGAAGGAGGTGGTGATGACGCCGCTGATGCACGACACGCCGGCCGAGCTGGCCCAGGCGCTCGACGTGCAGGACTGGAAGCGCGGCGAGGTCGACCTCGTGCCCGGCAAGACCGGCCCGAACTTCGCGGTCGTCGAGCGCGACTACCCGGCCACCTACGCCCGCTTCACCGCGCTGGGCCCCTTGATGGAAAAGGTGGGCAACGGCGGCAAGGGCATCGCCTGGAACACCGCCGAAGAAGTGCGCCAGCTCGCCGAGCTGAACGGCAAGGTGCACACCACCGGCCCCACCAAGGGCATGCCGAGGATCGAGAGCGACATCGACGCCACCGAGGTGATCCTGATGCTCGCGCCCGAGACCAACGGCCATGTCGCGGTGAAGGCCTGGGAGGCGCTGTCGAAGATCACCGGCCGGGAGCACGCCCACCTGGCGCTGCACCGCGAAGACGAGAAGATCCGCTTCCGCGACGTGCAGGCCCAGCCGCGCAAGATCATCAGCTCGCCCACCTGGAGCGGGCTGGAGAGCGAGAAGGTCTCGTACAACGCCGGCTACACCAACGTGCACGAGCTCATCCCCTGGCGCACGCTGACCGGGCGCCAGCAGTTCTACCAGGACCACAAGTGGATGCGCGCCTTCGGTGAGGAGTTCACCAGCTACCGCCCGCCGGTGGACATGAAGGCGATCGTCGGTGCCAAGGGTATCAAGCCCAACGGCCACAAAGAGATCGCGCTGAACTTCATCACGCCGCACCAGAAGTGGGGCATCCACTCGACCTACAGCGACAACCTGATGATGCTGACGCTCAACCGCGGTGGCCCGGTGGTGTGGCTGTCCGAAGACGACGCGAAGGCCGCCGGCATCGTCGACAACGACTGGATCGAGCTGTTCAACGCCAACGGCGCCATCGCGGCCCGCGCGGTGGTGAGCCAGCGCGTGAACCCCGGGATGACGCTGATGTATCACGCACAGGAAAAGATCATCAACACGCCGGGCAGCGAGATCACCGGCCAGCGCGGCGGCATCCACAACTCGGTGACCCGCATCGTGACCAAGCCCACCCACATGATCGGCGGCTACGCGCAGCTGAGCTACGGCTTCAACTACTACGGAACCATCGGCACCAACCGCGACGAGTTCGTGGTGGTGAGAAAGATGAACAAGGTCGACTGGCTCGACGGTGAAGGAGAACAGGCATGAAAGTCCGCGCCCAGATCGGCATGGTGCTCAACCTCGACAAGTGCATCGGCTGCCACACCTGCTCCGTCACCTGCAAGAACGTCTGGACGAACCGGCCGGGCATGGAGTACGCCTGGTTCAACAACGTCGAGACCAAGCCCGGCATCGGCTACCCGAAGGACTGGGAGAACCAGGACAAGTGGAACGGCGGCTGGATCCGCAACGCCGACGGCTCGATCGAGCCGAAGCAGGGCGGCAAGTGGAAGCTGCTGATGCGCATCTTCGCCAACCCCAACCTGCCGCAGATCGACGACTACTACGAGCCCTTCACCTTCGACTACGACCACCTGCAGTCGGCACCTGAATCGAAGGCCGCGCCGACCGCCCGGCCGCGCAGCCTGATCACCGGCCAGCGCATGCAGAAGATCGAGTGGGGCCCGAACTGGGAGGAGATCCTCGGCGGCGAATTCGCCAAGCGCTCGAAGGACAAGAACTTCGACGACGTGCAGAAAGAGATGTACGGCGAGTTCGAGAACACCTTCATGATGTACCTGCCCAGGCTGTGCGAGCACTGCCTGAACCCGGCGTGCGTGGCCTCGTGCCCCTCGGGCTCGATCTACAAGCGCGAGGAAGACGGCATCGTGCTGATCGACCAGGACAAGTGCCGCGGCTGGCGCATGTGCGTGTCGGGCTGCCCCTACAAGAAGATCTACTACAACTGGCAGACCGGCAAGGCCGAGAAGTGCATCTTCTGCTACCCACGCATCGAGGCCGGCCAGCCCACCGTCTGCTCCGAGACCTGCGTGGGCCGCATCCGCTACCTCGGCGTGATGCTCTATGACGCCGACCGCATCGAGCAGGCCGCGAGCACTGAGCAGGACCGCGACCTCTACCAGGCGCAGTGCGACATCTTCCTCGACCCGAACGACCCGAAGGTGATCGAGCAGGCCCGCGCCGACGGCATCCCCGAGGCCTGGCTGACGGCCGCCAGGAACAGCCCGGTCTGGAAGATGGCGATGGACTGGAAGGTCGCGCTGCCGCTGCACCCCGAGTACCGCACGCTGCCGATGGTCTGGTACATCCCGCCGCTGTCGCCCATCACCTCGGCCGCCAACGCCGGCCACATGGGCGTGAACGGCGAGATCCCCGACGTGTCCAGCCTGCGCATCCCGGTGCAGTACCTGGCCAACCTGCTCACTGCCGGCGACACCCAGCCGGTCGTGCGCGCGCTCGAACGCATGCTCGCGATGCGCGCCTACCAGCGCAGCAAGCATGTCGACGGCACCGAGAACCTCGCCGCGCTGCGCCAGGGCGGGCTCACGGTCGAGCAGGTCGAGGAGATGTACCAGATCATGGCCATCGCCAACTACGAGGACCGCTTCGTCATCCCGACGACGCACCGCGAGTACGCCGAGAACGCCTTCGACCTGCGCGGCGGCTGCGGCTTCTCGTTCGGCAACGGCTGCTCCGACGGCGCGGGCGAGACCTCGCTGTTCGGTGGCAAGAAGCGCCGGACCATCCCCATCCAGGCCACGGTCTGACGCCGCAGGAGCCCAACATGAAGAACGACTCTTCCAACCCCCGCCGCCTGACCCTGCGGGTGCTGGCCGCGATGCTGCGCTACCCCGATGCGGCCTTCCGCCAGGCCGCGGGCGAGCTGCGCTCGGCGCTGGCCGCCGAACGGGCGCTGCCCAAGGGCCGGCTGGCCGAGCTCGATGCCCTGCTGCGCCAGTTGCAGGCCACCGATGCGTTCGAGACCGAGGCCCGCTATGTCGACACCTTCGACCGCGGCCGCGCCACCTCGCTGCACCTGTTCGAACATGTGCACGGCGACTCGCGCGACCGCGGGCCGGCGCTGGTCGATCTGGGCCAGACCTACGAGCGTGCCGGCCTGCTGCTCGCGGAGGGTGAACTGCCCGACCACCTCTCGGTGGTGCTGGAGTTCGCCTCCACCCAGCCGGAGCGGGTGGAGCGCGAGTTCCTCAGCGAGATGGCGCACATCGTGACCGCGGTGTTCAGCGCACTGCGCGAGCGCGAGAACCCTTATGCGTCCGTGCTGGCCGCCGTGCTCGAACTCGCCGGCCAGAAAGTGCAGGCCGTGCCGGTGGTGCCCGATGAAGAACTGGACGAAGCCTGGGCCGAGCCGCCCGCCTTCGGCGGCTGCAGCACCCGCGGCCAGGCCAGCCCCGACACACCGCAGCCCATCCAGATCGTCCGCCCGCCCAAGTCTCAAGCTTCCCAAGGAGCATCGGCATGACCACGAATGCCCCCTGGCTGGACACCCTGCTGTTCGGCTACTACCCCTACATCTGCCTCAGCGTCTTCCTGCTCGGCAGCCTGATCCGCTTCGACCGCGACCAGTACACCTGGAAGAGCGACTCCTCGCAGCTGCTGCGCACCGGCAGCCTGCGCTGGGGCAGCAACCTGTTCCACCTCGGCATCCTGTTCCTGATGGCCGGCCACACCGTGGGCATGCTGACGCCCCACTTCGTGTACGAGCCCTTCATCAGCGCCGGAAACAAGCAGCTGGTGGCCATGGTCTCGGGTGGCCTGTTCGGCGTGTTGGGTTTCCTGGGCGTGAGCATCCTGCTGCATCGCCGGCTGGCCGACGAGCGCATCCGCGCCACCTCGAAGACCAGCGACATCGTGCTGCTGGTGCTGCTGTGGCTGCAGTTCGCACTCGGGCTGGCCACCATCCCGCTGTCGGCCCACCACCTGGACGGCGGCATGATGATGAAGCTCGCCGAGTGGGCGCAGCGCATCGTCACCTTCCGCGCCGGCGGCGTCGAGTTGCTGGCTGACGCCGGCTGGGTCTTCAAGACCCACATGGTGCTCGGCATGACGATCTTCCTCGTCTTCCCCTTCACCCGCCTGGTGCATGTGTGGAGCGGCTTCGGTACGCTGGCCTATGCCTTCCGCCCCTACCAGATGGTGCGCAGCCGCCGGCTGAACCTGCCGCACGGCCACCTGGCGCCGCGCACACAGGCCAGCCCCGCCGCGGCGCTCGACGACGCCCCGCTGCCGCGACATGCCCAGCCCGCACGGCAACAGGCCCGCGCCTGAAGGAGCCCCCACGATGACGACGATCGACATGGCTGCCCCGACGGTGGCCAAGGTGAACGGTGTGCCGCTGCATGCGCCTGACGAGCGGCTCGACGCCGACGCCCTTCGCCAACGCGCCTGCACCGAGCTGCTGCGCCAGGAAGCCGATGCCTGCGGCCTGGGAAGCAGTCCCGACGCCATCGAAGCCCTGCTGGGCCAGGCCGTGCAGACGCCCGAGCCGGGCACCGAGGCCTGCCGCCGCGTCTTCGAGGCGCAGCCCGCCCGCTTCGCCCGTGGCGAACGCCTGCTGCTGCGCCATGTGCTGTTTGCGGTCACGCCCGGCGTGGACGTGAACGCGCTGCGCCAGCGCGCCGAGGCCCTGCTGCACGAGCTGCGCTGCGCCGACCCGGCGGGCGACGCCTTCAGCAGCGCCGCTCGGCAATGGTCGAACTGCCCCACCGGCGCCGAGGGCGGCCGCCTGGGCTGGGTGACGCGCGACGACTGCGCGGCGGAGTTCGCGCAATCCGTCTTCGGGCAGCAGACCGTGGGCATCCTGCCGCGGCTGGTGCAGAGCCGGTTCGGCTTCCACGTGGTCGAGGTGCGCGAACGCGAGCCGGGCGTGCCGCCGGCCTTCGAAGACGTGCAGCCCGCCATCGCGGCCGGCCTGCGCCACCAGGCGTGGGTGAACGCGCTGCGCCAATACCTGCAGCTGCTGGCCGGCCGCGCCGAGCTGGAAGGTGTGGACCTGCAGGCGGCCGACACTCCGCTGGTGCAGTGAGGGGGCGTCATGCCCGACGAGTTCCTCCAGCGGCTGAAGCGTTTCCGGGAGGACGCCTTCCCGCACTACCGGGTGCAGTTCCAGGCGCTGGTCGACCACGGCCAGCACCCCACCACCCTCTTCATCGGCTGCTCCGACTCACGGTTGGTGCCCTACCTGCTCACGGGCGCCGGCCCGGGTGAGCTCTTCATGGTGCGCAACGTCGGGGCGCTTGTTCCGCCGTGTTGCGGCACCGCGGATGGCGGCCACCACGGCACCGCCGCCGCGATCGAGTTCGCGGTGCTGCAGCTCAAGGTCCGGCGCATCATCGTCTGCGGCCACAGCCACTGCGGCGCGATCCGCGCGCTTTACGACGACGTTTCCCCCGAGGCGGTGAACCTGCAGGCCTGGCTGGACCTCGCACGCGACGCCACCCTGCCGGTGCGCCCCAGCCCGGAGGCACTGCGCCGCACCGAACAGCGCGCCATCGTGCTGCAGCTCGAACGGCTGATGGACTACGCCATGGTGCGCCGCCGCGTGGATGCCGGCGAGCTGACGCTGCATGGCTGGCACTACGTGATCGAGGACGGCGAGGTGCACGTCTTCGATTTCAAGACCGGCGCCTTCGTGCCGGCCAGCCAGTTGAAAGACGAGCAGCCGGCCTCGACGCCGGCCGAATGCCGCGGCTGAGGCCGTCGGCCTCAGCCTCTCAGGCGCAGTGGCGCCGTGCCGCCTCGGCCCCGGCCAGCCGGGCCAGTGCCTGGGCATCCAGCACGTCGATGCGGTGGCCCTGCACATCGATCGCGCCGATCTCGCGCAACTGGCGCAGCAGGCGCGAGAAGGTCTCGGGCGTGGCACCGATCTGCGAGGCCACGGTGCGCTTGGCCTGCGCCAGGCGCACCGTGCTGCCACCGCCGGCGCGGCCCCGCTCCTCCAACAACCAGCTGGCGCAGCGCGACAGCGCGTCCTTGCAGGCCAGGCTGCGCGCGCTTTCAGCCAGTTGCCGGGCACGCAGCGCCAGCAGGCTCAGCAGTGCCCGCGCGAGGCCGGGCCGGCGGCCATACAAAGCCTCCACCGCGTCGACGGGAAAGCTGTAGAGCACCGCCGAGGACTCGGCCACGGCCCGCTGCTGCAAGGGCAGCGCCAGCCAGGCGGCGGTGAGCTCCAGCCACTCGCCGGCGCGTACCGTGCGCGAGGTGCGCCAGTGACCGGCCTCGTCGGCCGTGCCGATGGTCACCGTGCCAGAAGCCACCAGCCAGAGCGCGTCCACCGCATCGTCCTCGCTGAGGATGCGCGTACCGGCCGGGTGGTCGTGCCGACGGCCCAGCAACGCCAGCGCATGGGCGTCGGCTGCGTCCAGCTGGCCCGGCCCGCAGGCCTCTTGCAGGCATTGGGCCAGCGCATCGATGCCGGCCGAAGCCTGGCGTGCAGCAAGGGCAGTCATGGTGGAACCTTTCTTCGCCATGCAGGCTACTCTCACCGGCCACGGGCGGCATGGTTTTGAGCCACCACAAGCGCCCGCGCCGGCCAAGCCTGATCCAGATCAAAGCCGATCGTGCGCCGCCCACCCGGACGGCAGCTTGAGACAGCTCAAGGCCGCTGCACGCCCGGCCCGCGAAGATGCGGGCATGGCCAAGCGTTTCCCGATTGCGCCCGCCCACCCCGAGCGCACCTGCTGGGGCTGCGACCGCTATTGCGCCTCTGGCGAGCTGGCCTGCGGCAACGGCTCGGAACGCACCCAGCACCCGGCCGAGCTCTTCGGCGCCGATTGGGCGCTGTGGGGGTTGGACCCGTTCGAGCCGGCGCCGGCGCTGCCAACGGCACCGCCACCCCCGCGCACGGATTGACGCTACGGCGCGGTCAGGCCGAACAGTGACGCGCCGTTGCCCCAGGCGATGCGGCTCGCGACGGCGGGCGCCAGGTCGCCGAGCCAGCGCCGTGCGGCCGCCATGAGGTTGTCGTAGTCGACCCAACGGGCGTTGACCCAGGTGTCCGAGCCGACCAGAAAACGGTCGGGGAACTCTGTCAACAACGCCTTCCACTCGGTGCTGAGGCGGCCCTCGGCGTCGGTCAGGCCGGGGCGGTACGAGAGCTCGCCCATCAGCGTCGGGTGGGCCTTCAGCAAGGCCCGCACCCGCCCGACCGGCACCCCGCCGATCCCGGTGTGGGCCCAGATCAGGCGGGCATTCGGCGCATGCGCGAACAGCAGCTCGATGGCATGGTCGTCGACATGGGCCAGCACCGCCAGGCCCTTGGCCTCGGCCAGCTGCATCAGTTGCTTCGCGACCGGGCCGTTGGCATTGGCGCTGTCGTACAGGTGGAACTCGCCCAGCCCGCGGTAGGGCCCCGCCGCCGTGCCGGCGGCGAGCTCGGCCTGCACCATCGCCACGATGCTCGGGTCGCGAAACCAGTTGTCGTAGTCGGCGCGGTTGCGGTAGAGCCGCACGAAGGGCACCACGGTGACGCCAGCCGCACGGGTCGACGGGCTGCCCGCCAACGACTTGGTGCCGTCGTTCGGCCGGCTGTTGGCGATGATGGCCTTGACGCCGGCACGCTGCATGCGGCCCAGCACATCCGGCAACGGGTGCGGCCCCTCGGCCGCCTCGACGTTGTAGTGCAGGTGGGCATCGAACAAGGGGCCGTCGTAGGGGGCGGCCACAGCGAGCGGCATGGCCAGCACGGCGCAGGCCAGCCAGGCGATTCGGCAGAGTCGGTTCATGAGGCCCCCTGGTCCGCCTGGCGGGTGATCATCACCTGGTCGACCCGGTAGCGGTCGACGTCCATCACCTCGAAGCGCCAGCCCTGCCACGCGACCTGGTCGGTGCGCTTGGGGATGCGACGCAGCATCACCATCAGGAAGCCGGCCAGCGTGTCGTACTGCCCGGCCTGCGGCCACTCGTCGATGCCGAGCGCGCGCTGCAGGTCGGGCATCGGCGTGATGCCATCGGCCAGGAAGCTGCCGTCCTCGCGGCGGATGATCTGCTCTTCGTCGTGCGGCGCCACCATGCTGCCCATCACGGTGCTCATCACGTCGTTCAGGGTGATCACGCCCACCACCAGGCTGTATTCATTGACGATGACGGCGAAGTCTTCGTGGGCCTGGCGGAACTGCTTGAGCATCTCGGCCAGCGTCAGCCGATCGGGCACGATCAGCACCTTCTTGATCAGGCCCGAGTCGCTGCAGGCCTTGAGGGAGATCGGCTCGCTCAGCAGCACGCGCTGGAACAGGTCGGTCGCGTCCACATAGCCCAGCACCTCGTCGATGCTGTCGCCGCACACCAGGTAGGTCGAGTGGGGGGCCTCGGCCACGCGGTTTCGCAGCAGCGCCTCGTCGTCGTCCATCGACAGGAAGACGACTCGCTCGCGCGTGGTCATCGCCGACTCGACGGTGCGGGTGTCGAGCTCGAGGATGTTCTCGATCGCCTGCTGCTCGTGGCTGTGCACCGCGCCGGCCTGGGCGCCGGCCTCGGTCAGCGCGAGGATGTCGTGGTGGGTGACCCGATCGTCGCGCTGCTGCGGCAGGCCAAGCAGGCGCGACAGGCCGTCCGACAGGCCGTTGAAGACCCAGACCAGTGGCTTGAGCAGCGTCGTCAGCAGGCTCATCGGGCCGACCGTGCTCATGGCCAGGCGCTCGGGGTCGTTCATCCCCAGGCGCCGCGGCACCAGGTCGGCCAGCACGATGAACAGCGCAGTGATGGTGAGGAAGGAGGCTGCGAAGCCGAAGGTCTGCGCCCTGTCGGCGTCCAGCACGTAACCCAGCATCGATGCGAAGTGAGGCGTCAATGCGCCTTCGCCGACGATGCCGCCGAGGATGGCGACCATGTTCAGGCCGATCTGCACCACGGTGAAGTAGTGGCCCGGCGCCTCCTGCACCGCGATGACCCGCGCCGCGCGCAGGTCGCCTTCGTCGGCCAGCTGGCGCAGCTTCAGCCGGCGCGCTGCGGCCATCGAGATCTCGGCCGCCGAGAAGAAGGCCGCGCCGGCAATCAGCAGCGCGATGAAGAGCAGGTGCAGGGCCATGGCGGGCAAGCATACGGCCTGCACGGGCCGCTGAACACCCGGGCCGGGTGGAGCCCTGGGTCGGTCAGCTGAACAGGCGCCGCGCGGCGGGGCTGCCGGCGGCGAGGTCACGCGATTCCAGGGCGCGGTACAGCCGGTCCAGCTCGTGGCCGATGGCCGCGAAGGCGTGCAGCGTGATCGGGTTCGACTGGTCGTCGACCAGCGTCGCGTCCAGGTCGTCGGCCAGCTTGCGGGCCAGTTGCTGCCAGGCAGCGAAGGGCTCGGCGGATTCCGGCGTCTGTGGCACGTCAAGGCTCAGCGAGAGCTCCCGCAGCGCGGCATGGCCGGGGTCGTCGGCCAGCGCGGCCTGGGGGTCGAAGGCCAGCACCAGCATCGGCGGCGCGCCCTCTTCTGCCGCCGGCAGCACCAGCCGTCCCGGCGAGCCCGGCACGAAGCCGTGCCGGCCAGCTGCCTGCTGGATGTAGCCCACCGACCAGGCGATCGAGTTGGCCCGCAGCACCGCGGTGAGCTGGGCATCGTGCTGGCTGGCGAAAGCATCGAGCTCGCGCGCGCGGGCCACCGCGTCCAGCATGTCGGGAAAGTCGGGCGACGCGCCCAGCCCCTCGGCGAACGCGCCGACCTTCTGCACGAACTCGGAGTACTCGATCTCGTTGACCGCGCCATGGCGGTTGGCCATCTGCAGGCCGGCCTGGAACTCGCCGTAGCGTTGGCCGCTGCGCGGCAGCTCCCATTCGGCAGTCTCGGTGTTCAGGCCTTCGATGTGGAATGGCTTGTTGCCGGCCCGGCGGCTGCCGGGGAAATGCTGCAGGGCCAGCTCACCGGTGACCGGTGCGTCCGGCGCGATGCTGGCGATGGCGTCGATCAACGCATCCACCCGGGCTTGACGGCGTGGGGCCAGCGCTGCCAGGGGGCGCGTGTCGCCCAGATCGGCTGGATGCGGCACGCCACCCAGCGTGGGCTCCTGGCGGCCCGCCGGCTCGGCGCCGGCCGGCGCCTGCGGCAGGCGGGGCTGCTCACGGCGAGCCGCCCACGCACCGTGCACCACCACGGCCAGCAACACCAGCCCGGCCACGATGGCCAGCGCCACGGTCAACGTCATGGTCGCTCTCCCACCACGCGGCGCACTACGCCGCCTCCGCCATGCCGACCGCCGCTTCCATGTCGACCGCCACGATGCGCGACACCCCCTGCTCCTGCATCGTCACGCCGATCAGCTGCTCGGCCATCTCCATCGCGATCTTGTTGTGCGAGATGAAGAGGAACTGGGTGCCCTTGGACATCTCGCTCACCAGCTTGGCGTAGCGCTCGGTGTTGGCGTCGTCCAGCGGCGCGTCCACTTCGTCCAGCAGGCAGAACGGTGCCGGGTTCAGCAGGAAGATCGCGAACACCAGCGCGATCGCGGTGAGCGCCTTCTCGCCACCCGACAGCAGGTGGATGGTGGAGTTCTTCTTGCCGGGCGGCTGCGCCATCACCTGCACCCCGGCGTCGAGGATCTCGTCGCCCGTCATGATGAGCTTGGCCTGCCCGCCGCCGAACAGGCTGGGGAACATGCGGCCGAAGCCTTCGTTGACCTGGTTGAAGGTGGTCATCAGCAGGTCGCGTGTTTCCAGGTCGATCTTGTGGATCGCGTCTTCCAGCGTCTGGATGGCATCGTTCAGGTCGGCGTTCTGCGCATCGAGGAAGGTCTTGCGCTCGCGCGCCGCCGTCAGCTCGTCGAGCGCGGCCAGGTTGACCGCGCCGAGGGCTGCGATCTCGCGGTTGATGCGGTCGATCTCGCCCTGCAGGCCCCAGAGCTTGACGCTGCCGTCGGCAATCGTCTGCGCCAGCGTCTCTAGGTTGACCTCGGCCGCCGTCAGCTGCTCCATGTACTGCGCACCGCCCAGCTGCGCGGCCTGGGTTTCGAGCTGCAGCTTGGTGATGCGCTCGCGAAGGGGGTCGAGGCTGCGCTCGAACTGCAGGCGCTGCTCGTCGGCGGCGCGCAACTTGGCCGACAGGTCGTCGTACTCGCTGCGGGTGGCGGCCAGCGCCGCTTCCTTCTCCAGCTTGACCGCCAGCGCGTCCTGCAGCCCGGCCTGGGCCGCCTGGTCGTTGAAGCTGCCGAGTTCGAGCTGCAACTGCTCGCCGGCCTGGGCATTCGCCTGGACCTGGCTCGCCGCCGTCTCGATGGCGCGCTGCAGTTCGCCACGGCGCGCACCCAGCGCACGGGCCTGGAACTGCGCCTCCTGCGCCTGGCGCTCCAGTGAGCGCAGCTGTTCGCGCGCGTCGCTCTGCTTGCGCTCGGCCTGGATCACCGCTTCTTCCAGCTCGGCGTGGCGCTCCTGGGTGTTGGCGAGCTGCATGTCCAGCTCCTCGAAGCGGGCCTCGCCGGTGACGCGGCGCTCGCTGAGCTCTTCCATCTGGCCGTCGATCTCGGCCAGCTCGTCTTCCAGCTGGGTGCGGCGGGTCGACGCGGCCTCGGCCTGCTGGCCGAGCCGCAGCAGCTCGACATGCAGCTGATGGGCGCGGGTCTGCGTCTCGGCCGCCTCGCGGCGAGCCACCACCAGGCGCTGCGAGGCCTCGGTGTAGGCGGCCTCATGGCGGACGAGCAGCGTGCGGGCCTCGTCGGCGATCAGGGCCTGGGCCTTGCTCTGGCGCTCGAGGTTCTCGATCTCCTGCGCACGGGCGAGCATGCCCGCCTGCTCGGAATCGGGTGCATAGAAGGCCACTGCGAACTGCGACACCGCGTGGCCCTCGCGGGTCATGATGACCTCGCCGTGGGTCAGCTGGCCGCGCTGGGCCAGCGCCTCATCCAGGCTGCCGGCGGTGTAGACGCCTTCCAGCCAGTCGTTGAGGAGTGCCTTCATGCCGGCGTCGGTCAGGCGCAGCAGCTCGGAAAGGCGCGGCAGCGTCTGGTGCGTGTTGGCGATCGCCGCCTGGGGCAGCGAGTAGAAGGCCAGCTTGGCGGGCGGCGCGTCGGCGGCGAAGGCGCGCACGACGTCCAGCCGGCCCACCGACAGCGCGCTCAGGCGCTCGCGAAGCGCCGACTCCAGCGCCACTTCCCAGCCAGGCTCGATGTGAACCTTCGTCCACAGGCCCTGCAAGCCGTCCAGCCCGTGCTTGGCCAGCCAGGGCTTGAGCTTGCCTTCGGTCTGCACCTTTTCCTGCAGCGCGCGCAGCGCTTCCAGCCGCGCGGTGATGTCGGCCTGCTTCGCCGATTCGCGGTTGACCGTCTCGTGCTGGGTGCGGCGCTGTTCGTCCAGCAGCGGCACCTCTTCGCTCAAGCTCTGCAGGCGGGCGTCGGCTTCATCGCGGGCGGCATCGGCGGCTTCGCTGTCTTCCTTCAGGGCAGCCAGCCGGTCCATGTCCGGCGAGGCCAGGCCCTGGCGCTCGGTGGCGAGGCGCTCGCGCCGGGTGCGCAGCGCGCGCGTCTGCTCCTCGATGTTGCGACTCTCGGCCGCCAGCACCTGGATCTGCTGCTGCACCTGCGTCACCTGGGTGCGCTGGTCATTGGCCTTGGCTTGCGCGGCACGCACCCCGTCTTCAAACTGCGGGGCCGACATGGCCTGCTCTTCGGCCTGGGCGGCCAGGATCTCGGCCTGCTCCTCGGCGGCGGCGATCTGCTCGGCGATGGTCTCCAGCTCTTCTTTGGCGTCGGCCTCGCGGGCTGCCCACTGCGCGTTCTGTGCCTGCAGGTCGGCCAGCCGAGCCTCGGCGCGCTGACGGCCTTCCACCACGTAGCGGATGCGTTCCTCGAGCCGGCTCACCTCGAGCTGCGCCTGGGCCAGGTCGCCCTGCTTCAGGTGCAGCGCGTCGGACGCCGCGTAGTGCGCCTGGCGCACCGTTTCGAGCTCGGCCTCGACGTGCCGCAGTTCGGCCATGCGCGCTTCCAGCGCGTTGGTGGCCTCCAGCGAGGCAAGCTTCACACGCTCTTCCTCGGCCGCGGCGTCGCGGTGCTTCAGGAACCACAGCTGGTGCAGCTTCAGCGTGCCCTGCTCCTGCAGCCCGCGGTACTGCGCGGCCACCTCGGCCTGCCGCTCGAGCTTGTCGAGGTTGGCGTTCAGCTCGCGCAGGATGTCGTCGACGCGGGTCAGGTTCTCGCGCGTGTCCTTCAGCCGGTTCTCGGTCTCGCGGCGGCGCTCCTTGTACTTCGAGACGCCCGCGGCCTCTTCGAGGAACAGGCGCAGTTCCTCGGGCCGGGATTCGATGATCCGGCTGATCGTGCCCTGGCCGATGATGGCGTAGGCGCGCGGGCCGAGGCCGGTGCCAAGGAACACGTCCTGCACGTCGCGACGGCGCACCGCCTGGTTGTTGATGAAGTAGCTGGAGGTGCCGTCGCGCGTCAGCACGCGCTTGACGGCGATCTCGGCGTACTGGTTCCACGAGCCGCCGGCGCGGCCGTCTTCGTTGCTGAACACCAGCTCGACGCTGGCGCGGCTTGCCGGCTTGCGGTTGCCCGAGCCGTTGAAGATCACGTCCTGCATGGACTCGCCACGCAGCTCGCTGGCCTTGGACTCGCCCAGCACCCAGCGCACCGCGTCCATGATGTTGGACTTGCCGCAGCCGTTGGGGCCGACCACGCCGACCCGCTGCCCGGGCAGCTGGAATGTGGTGGGCTCGGCGAAGGACTTGAAGCCGGACAGCTTGATCTGGTTGAGCCGCATGGGGAGACTACGGCCTACCGCGAGCAGCCTGCCGGCCATCGCTGTAAGTCGTTGATTTGCTTGGGAAATCCGGCCTGGTTGAGGCCGGAAAAATGGTGCGGATGATATCATCCGCCCATGCCACGCTCACCCGCACCGAAAGAGCGGCCCATGCCGCCCAACCCGCCCAGCGCCCCGTCGAAGGAATTGCACGTCTTCCAGAACCCGGCCCCCGAGCGGGACTACGTGATCCAGTTCCAGATCCCCGAGTTCACCTGCCACTGCCCGCTGACCGGCCAGCCCGACTTCGCCCACTTCACCATCGACATGGTCTGCGACAAGCTCTGTATCGAGCTCAAGAGCCTGAAGATGTACATGTGGAGCTTCCGCAACGAGGGCGCCTTCCACGAGAAGGTCACCAACGACATCCTGACCAAGATCGTCGAGGTGACGAAGCCGCGCTATGCCCGCATCACCGCCAAGTGGTACGTGCGCGGCGGCATCTACACCAACGTGGTGGCCGAGCACCGCAAGAAGGGCTGGAAGCCCGAGCCGGTGGTGACGCTGCCGGCCCACTCGATGGAAAGCGGCCTGCGCGGCTAGAGAGTCATGGGCGCGCTGGCGGGCCACCCGCCGTACCAGAAGTTCGCGGTGGCCGTGCGCCGCAGCCCGATCGACGGCTTCGGCGTGTTCGCGCTGGAGCCGGTGCCCAAGTGGCACAAGATCGGCGAGGTGCGGGGCGAGTCGATCACGGTGGCCGAGGCCCGCCGCCGCGCCGCCGCGCTGGAGCGCATCATGATCGTCGAGGTGTCGCCCAAGAAGGCGATCGACCTCGCCCGCTCGACCGACCCGATGCGCTTCACCAACCACAGCTGCCAGCCCAACGGGCAGCTGCGCATCAGCGAAGGCCGTATCGAGTTCTACGCGCTGCGCGACATCGCGCCGGGCGAGGAAATCACCGTCGACTACGGCGAAACGCACCACGAGGGCCGGCTCACCTGCCGCTGCGGCGCACCGGGCTGCGTCGGGCGGCTGTGAGCCTCAGCCACCGGGCGGCACACCCAGCCAGTCGCGCAGCAACTGCTCCAGCGCCTTCGGGTCGATCGGCTTGGCCAGGTGGGCGTCCATGCCGGCGTCAATGCAGCGCTGCCGGTCGTCCTCGTAGACGTTGGCCGTCATGGCGATGATGGGTGTGCGCTGGTGCAGCGGCAGGCGCCGGATGCGGCGGGTCGCCTCCAGCCCATCCATCAGCGGCATGTGCATGTCCATCAGCACCAGCGGATAAGCCTGCTGCTGGGCCAGGGCGACGGCCACGGCGCCATCGCCCGCCAGGTCGACGCCCAGGCCATGACGGGCCAGCAGGGCCTGGATGACCTCCTGGTTGACCGGGTTGTCCTCGACCACCAGCACCTTGCCCGGCAGCCGCCATACCGGCAGGTCGCCGGCGGCTGACGCCGACCGCGGCCCGGGCAGCAGCGGCTGGCCATCGGCCACCAGGCGCTGCAACGGCAGCAGGATCCAGAAGCGGCTGCCCTGCCCCGGCTGGCTGGCGACGCCGATCTGGCCGCCCATCAGCTGACACAGTTCGCGGCTGATCGTGAGGCCCAGGCCCGAGCCGCCGAAACGGCGGGTGGTCGACACGTCTGCCTGCTCGAAGGCATCGAAGACCCGCGCCTGCTGCTCGGCGGTCAGGCCGATGCCGCTGTCCCACACCTCGAAGCGCAGCCAGACACGGTCGCCCTCGTCGACACGCACCTGCGACACCGACAACCCCACCTCGCCGTGGGCGGTGAACTTGACCGCGTTGCCGAGGAAATTGAGCAGCACCTGGCCCAGCCGCCGCTCGTCCCCCAGCAGCCGCTGCGGCAGCCCGGCATCGAGCTGCCGCAGCAGCTGCAGCCCCTTGGCCTTGGCCGTGGACTCGATCATGCCCAGCATGCGGTCGACCAGGGCCGGCAGGTCGAACGCCACGGTCTCGAGCGAGAGCTTGCCGGCCTCGATGCGCGACAGGTCGAGCACGTCGTTGATCAGCCCCATCAGGTGCTGGGCCGCGTCGAAGACACGCTTCAGGCGCTCGCGCTGCAGCGGCTCGTGGGCATCGTCGTGCAGCAGCTGGGTGAGGCCGATCACCGCGTTCATCGGCGTGCGGATCTCGTGGCTCATGTTGGCCAGGAAGGCGCTCTTCGCGCGGCTCGCGGCCTCGGCCGCCTCCTTGGCCTGGGCCAGGTCGGCGGTGCGCTCGCGCACCTGGCGCTCCAGGTCGACATTGGCCTGCTGCAGCCGCGCCTCGCTGTCGCGCAGGGCAGCTTCCGCCGCACGCCGCTGGGCCAGTTCGTCGGAAAGCGACTGCACCGTCTGCCCAAGCCGCTCGTTCATGGCATTGAAGGCCTCGCCGAGGTGGCGGAACTCCTCGGTGCCGCGCACCTTGACCCGCCGGCCGAGATCACCGCGGGCGATGCCTTCGGCGGCGTCGCTCAGGCGCGCCACCGGCCGCGAGAGTATGGCCGCGATCAGCCACACGGCGCCCATGCCGAGCAGCACCAGCAAGATCAGGAACCCGAGCCACTCGCGCTGCAGCTTGGCCAAGGGGGCTACGAATTGATGCTTGGGCTCGTAGACCATCACCAGCCAGCGCGTGCCGGGCACGGCCTGGACGTGGCCATGCCACTGCCGCCCGCCCCAGTGCGGCTCCTGCGGCGTCGGCCCTGGCTTGACGGCGAACTCCGGCGGCAACTGATCGTGCCCCGCCAGCCTGGAATCGGTACCGGCGTAGAGCCGGCCCTGGCTGTCGAAGACGATGCCGTGCACGCTGCCGTGCGCGCTCAGGCTCTCGGCCAGCACCTGGCCGATCAGGCCGGCCTCCAGGCGGATGCGCAGCAGGCCCAGCACCACCCCGTCGCGCTTAACAGGTGCCGCGGCGAACAGCGCCGAGTGCTCGTCCCAGCGCGGCTGCATCGGCCCCAGCAACTGCGGGTACCGCTGGGCCAGGGTTTCGTTCACGTAGGCCTCGTTGGCCTCGCTCTGCCCCACCCGCGGCGCCTGGGTGTCGGCGATGTTGCGGCCGCGAAGGTCGAGCAGGCCGACCGAAGTGGCGTGCAGCGGCTCGCGCAGCGCCACCAGCGTGAGCACCCGGTTCGCCAGCAGCGGGTCGGCCGAATCGGGCTTGCCCAGCAGCTCGGGCAGGCCGGGCATGGCCACGTCGGCCCGCAGGTTGTCGAGGATGCGGTCGGTGCGCGCGCCCAGGTCACGCGCCGCGTCCTGCGCCAGCGAGCGCAGCTGCGCATCGCGCTCGCTCGCTGTGCGGCGGCTCTCCACCTGATGCTGCCAACCGCTCACCAGGGCCAGCGGCAGCAGGGTCACGCCGACCAGCACGCCGGCGATCAGGGTGCGGGTCTTCAAGGCAGCAGGTCCCCGCGCAGCAGGTCGGCCGGCTCGACCGGCCGGGCCAGTGAGCCTTTGTCCAGGAAGAAGGCGCTGTAGCGGGCGACCACCGGCGCCAGCGTGGCTGCGCCCTCAGCGCCCAACAGCCGGCGGTTGTCAGCCCGGCGCAGCAGCTTCACGCCCTTGAGCGACACGCGGCCCGGCTCGATGTTGATCCGGTGCGCGATGCGCCGTGCGCCCTCGTCACGATTCGCCAACCACCAGTCGACCGCCTGCAACCAGGCGGCGGTGAAGCGGTGCAACTCGTCACGCCGTCGCTCGACGACCGCCCGGCTGGCCGCGAGCACATCGGGGATCAGGCCCGGTGTGTCGGCGCTGGAGAACAGCCTCTGCGCACCCGCCGCCTCGGCCTCGGTGGCGTAGGGCTCCCAGGTGTGACCCAGGTCCACTTCGCCGCTCGCCAGCAGGCGGGGCACCTCGGCCGCGTCGGCATTCAGCCAGGCCACGCGGGCGGTGTCGACGCCATGGCGCCGCAGGAACTCGCGCGAGAACATCTCGCCGAACCCGCCAAGGTTGGTGGCCAGCCGCAGGCGGCCACTGCCCTTCAGGTCGACGCCCCGACGCGCCAGCAGGGCGTCGCCGCCGGCAGACTCGTCGCTGACCAGGAACACCTGAACCGGCGCGCGGCCATGGGTGGTGGTGATCAGGTCACCCAGTGCGACCGCGATGATGTCGTACTGGCCGGCTGCGAACTCGGCCATCATGCGGTCGGTGTTGGCTGGGAAGCTGACCCGGACCTTCAGCTTCAACTCGTCGAAGTAGCCCAGCTCCTCGGCCAGCAGCGCCGGGTAGTAGCCCGGCCACAGGTCCATCGCCAGCCGCAGGGGCGCGGGCTCCGCCTCGGGCTCGGTCGACTCGCCGCAGCCCGCCAGCGTGCCGAGGCCCGGCAGCAGGCCGCTCGACCACCCGACCATGCCTGCCAGCCAGCGGCGACGGGGCATCGGCTCGGACATGCCCGGCCCCGACGACCACCTCGCCCCGCGCGTCTGCGTCATCTGAACTGCGCCCTCGCCCCAACGACCATGATTGATGTTGCACATTGTCACCAACAAGGGGGCGCTGGCAATCCGGGCTGGCGCGAGTCGTGCGGGCACAACGCCTGCCGCTGATAATCATTCGCATGAATCCCCTGCTCGGCAGGCTGCACGCCTACCCTTTCGAGCGCTTGCGCGCACTGACCAAGGACATCACGCCCAACCCTGCCCTGCGGCCCATCAGCCTGGGCATCGGCGAACCCCGGCACCCGGCGCCGGCGCTGGTCGAGCAGGCACTCTGCAGCCACCTGGCCGGCCTGTCGAGCTACCCTGCAACCGCGGGCGAGCCGGCGCTTCGCGAGGCAACGGCCGCCTGGGCGGCGCGGCGCTACGGCGTGGCACTGAACCCGTCGACCCAGGTGCTGCCGGTGAACGGCTCGCGCGAAGCCCTGTTTGCACTTGCCCAGACGGTGATCGATGCCTCTGGCCCCGGTGCCACGGTCGTCTGCCCCAACCCGTTCTACCAAATCTACGAGGGGGCCGCGCTGCTCGCGGGTGCCGACACCGCCTTCGCCAACAGCGACCCGGCCCGCAACTTCGCCTGCGACTGGGGCCAGATCGACGAGGGCACCTGGGCCCGCACGCAACTCGTCTACGCCTGCTCGCCCGGCAACCCGACCGGCGCGGTGATGCCGCTTGCGGAATGGAAGACGCTGTTCGAGCTGTCCGACCGGCACGGCTTCGTGATCGCCAGCGACGAGTGCTACTCCGAGATCTATTTCCGTGAAGAGCCCCCTCTGGGCGCGCTCGCCGCCGCCAAGGCGCTCGGGCGCGACGACTTCCGCAACCTCGTCGTGTTGACCAGCCTGTCCAAGCGCAGCAACGTGCCCGGCATGCGCTCGGGCTTCGTGGCGGGCGATGCGGCCATCCTCAGGGCCTTCCTGCTCTACCGCACCTACCACGGCAGCGCGATGAGCAAGGTGATCCAGGCGGCCAGCGTCGCCGCCTGGAACGACGAAAGCCATGTGGAGGCCAACCGCGCCCAGTACCGCGCCAAGTTCGCCCAGGTCACGCCGATGCTGGCCGAGGTGCTCGACGTGAAGCTGCCCGACGCCGGCTTCTACCTTTGGGCCGGCGTGCCAAAACATGCGCACGGCGGCGACGACATCGCCTTCAGCCTGGGCCTGCTCGCTCAATACAATGTGGCGGTGCTGCCCGGCAGCCTGCTGGCACGAGAGGCCCACGGCCACAACCCCGGTGCCGGCCGTATCCGGATGGCCCTGGTGGCCGAAGCCGAGGAATGCCTCGAAGCCGCCCGGCGCATCGTCGAATACACCCGATCCTTCTGAAGCAGCACACCATGACGCAAGCCCTGCAGACCCTCATCGACCAGGCCTGGGAAGAACGCGCCCGCCTGACCCCCGCCAGCGCCAGCCCGGCGATCCGCGAAGCCGTCGACCATGTCATCGCCGACCTGAACGCGGGCCGCCTGCGTGTGGCCGAGCGCCAGGGCGTGGGCCAGTGGAGCGTGAACCAGTGGGTCAAGAAGGCGGTGCTGCTGAGCTTCCGCCTGAACGACAACCGTCGCATGCAGTCCGGCGACCTGACCTTCTTCGACAAGGTCGACACCAAGTTCTCGCACATGGACGACGCGGCGCTGGCCGCCTGCGGCGTGCGCGTGGTGCCGCCGGCCGTGGCGCGGCGCGGCAGCTTCATCGCCAAGGGCGCGGTGCTGATGCCCAGCTACGTGAACATCGGCGCCTATGTCGACGAAGGCACCATGGTCGACACCTGGGCCACCGTCGGCTCCTGCGCACAGATCGGCAAGAACGTGCACCTGTCCGGCGGCGTGGGCATCGGCGGCGTGCTGGAGCCGCTGCAAGCCAACCCAACCATCATCGAGGACAACTGCTTCATCGGCGCCCGCTCCGAGGTGGTCGAGGGCGTGATCGTGGAAGAGAACTCCGTGATCTCGATGGGCGTGTACATCGGCCAGAGCACCAAAATCTACGACCGCGCCACCGGCGAGGTGATCTACGGCCGGGTGCCGGCCGGCTCGGTGGTGGTGAGCGGCAACCTGCCCTCGCCGGACGGCAAGTACAGCCTGTACTGCGCGGTCATCGTCAAGCGCGTCGACGCGCAGACCCGCGCCAAGACCAGCATCAACGAGCTGCTGCGCGGGTAAACCGCAGCACGGCACCGCCGAAGACCAAGCAGACTTCAACCTCACCAGCCGGGAGACAAGCCGTGATCACGATGGAAAACGTGCTGCGCCTGATGGCGGACAAAAGCGCGTCGGACCTGTACCTCTCGGCCAACGCGCCCATCCTGCTGAAGGTCAACGGCCAGCTCGTGCCGGTGACCGACCATGTGCTGGCACCCGCCGCGCCACGCCAGTTGCTGACCGAGATCCTCACCCCGCTGCAGCTGGAAGAGCTGGAGCAGGAAGGTGAGCTCAACGTCGGCTTCGGCATCCCCAAGGTCGGCAGCTTCCGCCTGTCGGCCTTCAAGCAGCGGGCCACGATCGCGGCGGTGGTGCGCTGCATCCCGGTGCGCATCCCGACGCTGGATTCGCTGCTGCTGCCGCCGGTGCTCTCGACCTTGTCGCTGGAAAAACGCGGCCTCATCCTGATGGTGGGTGCCACCGGCACCGGCAAGAGCACCACCATGGCGGCGATGATGGAGTTCCGCAACCAGCACCTGTCGGGCCACATCCTCACGATCGAGGACCCGATCGAGTACCTCTTCACCAACAAGCGCTCGGTGGTCAACCAGCGCGAGGTCGGCCGCGACACCAACTCGCTGCACATCGGCCTGAAGAACGCCCTGCGCCAGGCGCCCGACTGCATCATGATCGGCGAGATCCGCGACCGCGAGACCATGTCGCAGACCATCTCGTACGCGCTGTCGGGCCACCTGGTGCTGGCCACGCTGCACGCCAACAACAGCCACCACGCCCTGGGGCGGATCCTGTCGTTCTACACGCCCGAGTCGCGCCCAGCCCTGCTGGCGGATCTGGGCGCCGCGATGAAGGCCATCGTGTCGCAGCGGCTGCTGCGCGCCAACGCGGGCGGCCGCATCCCGGCGGTCGAGGTGCTGCTGAACTCCAAGCTCGTGTCCGAGCTGATCGAGAAGGGCGATTTCGGCGGTGTGCGCGAGGCCATGGAGCGCTCGCTCGCCGAAGGCTCGCAGACCTTCGAGCAGGACCTGGCCCGCCTGATCACCGACGGCGTGGTGTCGCGCGAGGAGGCGCTGATCCACGCCGACTCGCCGACCAACCTGCTCTGGCGCCTGCAGAACGAGACCGACCCGGTCTCGCGCGTGCCGGTGAGCAAGCCCGAGCCCGAGAGCCCGTCCTTCACCGAGATCACGCTCGACGTGGTGCCGGAGAACCCGACGCCCAAGCCGCTGATCTCGGCCCGCACGAGATGAGCGCCACGCTCCGGCTGCTCGAAGACCTGCTCGCCCGCCCCAGCGTCACGCCCGACGACAAAGGCTGCCAGGCGCTCATCGCCAGCCGGCTCGAAGCCGCCGGCTTCGCCTGCGAGCACCTGCCTTTCGGCCCCGACGATTTTCGCGTCGCCAACCTGTGGGCGGTGCGCACCGGGGCACGGCCCGGGCCCACCCTCGTGTTCGCCGGCCACACCGACGTGGTGCCCACCGGCCCGCTCGCTGCGTGGGGCAGCGACCCCTTCGTGCCCAGCTACCGCGAAGGCAAGCTTTACGCGCGCGGCGCTGCGGACATGAAGACCTCCGTGGCGGCGATGGTGGTGGCGGCCGAGGAGTTCTCCAGGGCCCATCCGCAGCACGCCGGCCGCATCGCCTTCCTGCTGACCAGCGACGAGGAAGGCCCCTCCGTCGACGGCACGGTCAAGGTCGTGCAGGCCCTGCAGGCCCGCGGCGAGCGGCTGGACTGCTGCATCGTCGGCGAGCCCACTTCGGTCGAGAAGCTGGGTGACATGATCAAGAACGGCCGACGGGGCTCGCTCTCCGGCAAGCTGACGGTGCGCGGCGTGCAGGGCCATGTGGCCTACCCGCAGCTGGCGCGCAACCCGATCCATCTGGCGGCCCCCGCATTGGCCGAGCTGGCGGCCATCCAGTGGGACGCGGGCAACGAATACTTCCCCCCCACCACTTGGCAGGTCTCGAACATCCATGGCGGCACCGGCGCGACCAACGTGATCCCGGGCGAGCTGGTGGTCGACTTCAACTTCCGCTTCTCGACCGCGTCCACGCCGGACGGCCTGAAGCAGCGCGTGGCCGAGGTGCTTTCGCACCACGGGCTCGACTGGTCCATCGCCTGGACGCTGGGGGGCGAACCGTTCCTCACCCCGGTCGGCTCGCTGGTCTCGGCGCTCTCGTCTGCAATTGCTGCGCAGACCGGCGTGACCACCGAGCTCTCTACCACCGGCGGCACGTCCGACGGTCGCTTCATCGCCAAGGTGTGCGAACAGGTCGTGGAGTTTGGCCCGATCAACGCCACCATCCACAAGGTGGACGAGCATGTGGCGGTGGCCGATGTGGAGCCCTTGAAGGACATCTATCGGCGGGTGTTGGAAACGCTGCTGGGCTGAAGGCCGGCTCGCCTGCCGGCCCCCGGCCGCACCGCCACCACCCCAGGCCGTCGAAAATGACCACCTTATGACCCTCATCGAACTCATCGACCACATGAGCGCCCGCCTCGACCAGGCGGGCGTTTCGTTTGGCCACGGCACCACCAACGCCTTCGACGAAGCCGCCTGGCTGGTGCTGTGGGCGCTGGGCCACCCGCTGGACGCGCTCGACACCGTGGCCGACCAGCCCGTGCCCGACGAACACATCCGCAAGGCGCAGGCGATCGTCGAGCGCCGCATCGCCAGCCGCAAGCCCGCCGCCTACCTGACTGGCGAGGCCTGGCTGCAAGGCATCCCGTTCACCGTCGACGAGCGGGTAATCGTGCCGCGCTCGCTGATCGCCGAATGCATCGCCGACGCCACGATCGACCCGTGGCTCAGCGGCAGCACCCGCCGCGTGCTCGACCTGTGCACCGGCAACGGCAGCCTGGCGGTCTTGGCCGCGATGGCCTGGCCCGAAGTGGAGGTCGCCGCGGCCGACCTGTCGCCGGACGCCCTGGCCGTCGCGCAGATCAACGTCCGCCGGCATGACCTGCAGGGCCGCATCCGCCTGTTCCAGGGCGACGGGCTGGCCGCGATTGCCGGCGAGCCGCCTTTCGACCTGATCCTGTGCAACCCGCCCTATGTCAACGCGCAATCCATGGCCGCGTTGCCGGCCGAGTACCGCGCGGAGCCGGAGATGGCGTTGGCTGGCGGGGACGACGGAATGGACTTCGTCCGCGGCCTGCTGCGCGACGCGCCGGCCTGCATGTCCTCCCAAGCAGTGTTGGTGCTCGAGATCGGCCACGAGCGCGCGCACTTCGAAGCCGCCTTCCCGACGCTCGAAGCGGTGTGGCTGCCCACCAGCGCCGGCGACGACCAGGTGCTGCTGCTCACGCGAGAGTCGCTGGTCGCCGCCTGAGTGCGAGGTCGCCGGGCACCCGGCCCCGGTCGCCTACACTGCGCTCCCCACGCGCGCGGGTGCGCGACTTACGGCCGCCCGGGCCGGCTTCCTCCTCAGTTCCCCCTCGCTTCGAATGATCACCCTGCGCAACCTCACGCTGCGGCGCGGCACCAAGGTCGTGCTCGACAGCGCGTCCGTCACCCTGAACCCGGGCGAGAAGGTCGGCCTCATCGGGCGCAACGGCGCCGGCAAGTCGTCGCTGTTCGCCTTGCTCGCCGGCCGCCTGCAGGCGGATGCGGGCGACTTCGAGATACCGCCGCGCTGGCGTATGGGCGAGGTCGCCCAGCACATGCCCGAGGTCGATACGCCCGCCACCGATTTCGTGCTTCAGGGCGATCTGCCGCTCATGGAGGCACAGGCCGAGCTGGCCGCCGCCGAGGCGGCCGACGACGGCGAGGCCATGGCCCACGCCCACGTGTCTCTTGAGGAAGCCGGCGCCTTCGACGCCCGCTCACGGGCCCAGACCCTGCTGCTGGGCCTGGGCTTCAACAAGGACCAGCTCGACGCCCCGGTGAACAGCTTCTCGGGCGGCTGGCGCATGCGGCTGCAGCTGGCACGGGCCCTGATGTGCCCGGCCGACCTGATGCTGCTCGACGAACCCACCAACCACCTGGACCTGGACGCACTCGTCTGGCTCGAAGGCTGGCTGAAGCGCTACGCCGGTACGCTGCTGGTCATCAGCCACGACCGCGAGTTCCTCGACGCGATCACCGGGGTGACGCTTCACCTCGAAGACGCCAAGCTGACCCGCTACGGCGGCAACTACACGACCTTCGAAGAGATGCTGGCCGAGCGCCTGAGCCAGCAGGCCGCCGCCTTCGCCAAGCAGCAGGACCGCATCGCCCACCTGCAGCGATTCATCGACCGCTTCAAGGCCAAGGCCAGCAAGGCCAAGCAGGCCCAGAGCCGCGTCAAGGCGCTCGACCGCATGGAGCGCCTGGCCCCGGTGCTGACGGCCAGCGACTTCAGCTTCGAGTTCCGCGAGCCGCAGAGCCTGCCGAACCCGATGCTGGCACTGAGCGACGTTGTCGTCGGCTATCAGGCCGCCAACGACGACGGCAGCGACAAGATCATCGTGCGCAACATCAACCGCACCGTGCTGGCCGGCCAGCGCATCGGCGTGCTGGGCGCCAATGGCCAGGGCAAGTCGACCTTCGTCAAGACGATCGCGCGCGAGAACCCGGCCCTCGGCGGCACCGTCACCGAGGGCAAGGGCCTGTCCATCGGCTACTTTGCCCAGCAGGAGATGGACCTGCTGCATGCCGACGACACCCCGCTGCAGCACATGGTGCGCCTGGCGCGCACCGTGGGCCCCGAAGCGCGGGAGCAGGAGTTGCGCGACTTCCTCGGCCAGTTCCGTTTCGTGGGCGACATGGTCAACCAGGTCATCGGCACCCTGTCGGGCGGTGAGAAGGCGCGCCTGGTGCTCGGTTCACTGGTCTGGCAGCGCCCCAACCTGCTGCTGCTCGACGAGCCGACCAACCACCTCGACCTGACGACGCGCGAGGCGCTGTCGATGGCGCTCAACGAATTCGAGGGCACGGTGATGCTGGTGAGTCACGACCGGGCGCTGCTGCGCGAGGTCTGCGACGAGTTCTGGCTGGTGGCCGATGGTGCCCTGAAGCCCTTCGACGGCGACCTCGACGACTACCAGCGCTGGCTGCTGGAACGCAGCCGCGAGGCAGCGCGCGCCTTGTCCGGCAAGCCAGCCGCACCGCCGCCGGCGGCGGCCTCCGCACCGGCCCCGAAGGCCGCTGCCCCCGCGCCGGCACCGGCTGGCCGCGACGACCGCAAGGCCGCCGCCCAGGCCCGCGCCAAGCTGGCCGACAAGACACGGCCGCTGCGCAACGAGCTGGCTCAGGTCGACAAGCGGCTGGAGAAGCTGCACGCCGAGCAGAAGGATGTCGAGGCGCAGCTCGCCAGGCCGGGCCTGGCAGGCGAGCAATTCGCCGAGCTCGGCCGGCGCTTGTCCCACGTGCAGGCCGAAGTGGCGATGCTGGAAGAGCGCTGGCTGGAGCTTCACACCGAGATCGAAACGATCACGGCAGCGGGCTGATTCTTTCGAAGTCCATTTCCCAGTTCGTCTCCCAGGTCTTGCCGCCGTCCGGCGAGAAGGCCTGCTCCCAGCGCGGCGTGGCGCTGCGGGTCCGCAGCCACAGGAAGCGCACGGTGATGGGTTGGCCGCGGAAGGTTTCCTCGGCGTAGAACACGCCGTCGCCACCCTCGAAGCGGCCGACCATCGGCAGCTCGATGCTGCCGGGGTGGCGCGCATCGAGCCACCAGATCGACCATCGCCTGTGCTCCGGGTCCCAGCAGCGGAAAGTTGCGGCCCGGTAGCGCCCGGCCGGCAGGTCGAGCACGTTGTGGTCCACGTTGCCTTGGCCGCCCATCAGCGGCTGCATGTGGCTCACGCCCTCGAACAACTCCCACTCGGTGCAGCCGGCCAGTCGGTCACGCAGGCGGCGGTGGTGCACGCGCCAGTGGCCGAACAGCCCGTCGAAGTCGTGGCAGCTGCCCTCGTGCTCTGCGGTGAGGTCGTCAATCGTCAGTGTCGTCATGGCCATCTCCTGCGTGGGTCAGGCGCGCGGGGAGCGCGCAGTCGGTGAAAGCTCGAGCACCTGCGGCGCGGCACGCATCCAGGGCGCCAGGTCAGCCAGCCCGGGCACCGGCAGGCCGGAGGGCCAGGCTGCGGTCACCACCAGCACCGGGCCGTCGCTGCGAACCGGCAGGCGCGGGAAGTTGTTCTCGGCCGGCTCCGTCTCGAAGACGGCCACCGACTCGGCACCCGCACGCTCCAGCGCCGGCAGCCATTGCGTGGCCACGACATGGCGCAGCGCGGTGTGTGCGGGCTCGGCCAGCGGCAGCACGACGGCGCGCCAGGGCCGCGGCGCCGCGGGCCGGGCCGCCGCCGCCAGCCCCGGCAGGCCGGGGCTGGGACGCAGCAGCAACACGTCGTCGGAATCGGCCATGGTGGCGTTCGCGGTTTCCCGATGCGCCTGCCACACCGGGCCGCCGTAGAAGGCCTGCAGACCGGCGGCGCGAGTGGCCATGTCGGCAAAGCCTCGCAGCCAGGTGAAGCGATCCGGCTCGTGTGGTTCGGTGAAGATGCCGAGCACCTGCAGGCCGGCGGCCTCCTGCGTCTCGATGAACTCGCGCTCGAAGAGCGCGACCAGGTCGTCGCGTCGGCCCGGGTTCATCAGGTAGCGGCGCAACTCGATCACGGTGGTTGGGGTGTGGTTCATGGCCTCATCGTGCGCTGACAATGCTGACAAGGCATGTCAGCGTTTTTCGGCTACCGTTCGCGGCATGCGTGCCAGCCGTCTGCTTTCCATCCTGATGCTGTTGCAGACGCGTGGCCGCCTGAGTGCGCAGGCGCTGGCCGGCGCGCTCGAGGTGTCGGTGCGCACGGTTTATCGCGACGTCGACCACCTCAGCGCCTCGGGCGTGCCCATCTGGGCAGAACACGGCCGCCTGGGCGGCTTCCAGCTCGAGCCCGGCTGGCGCACGCAACTCACCGGGCTCACCGTGCCGGAAGCGCGGGCGGTCTTCCTGGCCGGCCTGCCAGGGCCGGCGGCCGAGCTCGGCCTGGGCGAGGCCATGGCGTCGGCCCAGCTGAAGCTGATGGCCGCCCTGCCCAACGGTTGGCGCAGCGACGCCGACCAGGTCGCCAGCCGCTTCCACCTCGACCCAGCCGACTGGTACCACCAGGCCGCGCCGGCGCCGCATCTGCGGGACGTGGCCAGCGCGGTCTGGAACCGACAGCGCGTCCGGATGCGGTACGAGAGCTGGGAGCGGGTTGGCGAACGCACCGTCGAGCCGCTGGGGCTGGTGCTCAAGTCGGGCGTCTGGTACATGGTGGCCCGCAGTGCGCGCGCCGGCGCCGAGGCCCGCATCCACCGGGTGGCGGCCATCCAGTGGCTGGAGCTTCTGGACGAAGCCTTCGCGCCGCCACCGCGCTTCGACCTGCCCGCCTGGTGGGCCGAATCCACCGCCCGCTTCGAGGCTGACCTGTACCACGGTACGGCCAGGCTGAGGGTCACCGAAGCCGGGCTGAAGCGCCTGTGCCAGTTCAACAGCCGGGTCGCCGAAGCAGCGCTCTCGAACGCCGAGCCCTGCGAATGGGAGGGCTGGATCGAGACCGAGGTACCGATCGAATCGATCGACCATGCCGCGCGCGAAATGCTGCGCGTGGGCGACCAGGGTGAGGTGCTCGCCCCACCCGAGCTGCGGGTGGCGCTGGGCGCGGCCCTGCAGCGCGCAGCGGGCCGCTACGCCTGAGCGTCAGGCGCCCGGCCCGCAGTCCAGGCATCGCTCGACCGGCGGCGGGCCCATGCGCAGCGCCCGCTGCGCGATGCGCAGGGCCGTGCGCAGGCCTTCCTCGATCACCGGGTGGTAAAAGGGGCTGTCGAGCATCTGCTGCACCGTGTCGCCCCGCTGGATGGACCAGCTCAGCAGATGGCCCAGGTGCTCGGCCGCCGGGCCCAGCATCTCGGCGCCCAGCAGCTTGCCGCTGCCGTGCTCGGCATAGACGCGCAGCGCACCCTGGTTCTTCAGCATCACCCGGCTGCGGCCCTGGTCGTCGAACGCCACTTCGCCGGTCTCGAACGAGGCCTTGTCTTCGCAGAGCTCGCGGTGGCTGCGGCCGGCGAGCATGATCTGCGGGTCGGTGAAGGCCACCGCCAGCGGAGCGCGCCGTGGCCGCTCGCGCACGTCGGGGAAGCGACCGGCGTTGTCGCCCGCGATGCGGCCGTCGTCCGCAGCCTCGTGCAGCAACTCGCGCTCGCCTTCGGCGTCGCCCGCGATGAAGACATGGCTGTCGGCGATCTGGCCGGTGCGCCGGTCGAAACGCGGCACGCCACGCGCATCCAGCGGCAGGCCGGTGTGCTCCAGGCCCAGGCCGCGCAGGTTGGGTGCCCGGCCAGTGGCCGCCAGCACGAAGTCGAAGGTCTGCTCCCCGGCCTCGGTCTTCACCGTCACCTCGTCGCCTTCGCGCGAGAGCTGCTGGGTTTTCACGCCCAGCACCATGTCCAGCTCGCGGGCAAAGACTTCGCGCGCCATCGCCTGCAGCGCGGGATCGGTGAGCGGCCCCACCCGCTCGCTGCGGCCGTAGACCCGCACCCGCACACCCAGGCGGTGCAGCGCCTGCGCCAGCTCCAGCGCGATCACGCCGGAGCCCATGACGGCGACCGACTTCGGCAGCGTCGCCCAGGCGAACACGTCGTCGTTGACCAGCAGGCGGTTTCCGACGGCTTCGCGCCACTGCTGTGGCACGCTGGGGTGCGACCCCGTGGCGATGACGATGCGCTCAGCCCGCACCCGCGTGTGCTCGTCGACCTGCAGGTGGTGCGCGTCGAGGAAACGGGCGTGGCCGCGCAGCCGGTGCTCGTCCGGCCACCGGTCGACGGCCTCGGTGACGAAGCCGACGAAGCGGTCGCGCTCGCTGCGAACACGCCGCATCACCGCCTCGCCATCGACCTGCAGCGGGCCGGCGTGTACGCCGAAAGCGCCGGCGTGCGCCACGGTGTGGGCCGCGTCTGCAGCGGCGATCAGCAGCTTGCTGGGCATGCAGCCCACCCGCGCACAGGTGGTGCCGTAGGGGCCGCCTTCGATGACGACGACCCGTCGCGTGTGTTCCAGCGCGCTGCGGTAGGCCGTCATGCCCGCCGTGCCGGCGCCGATGACGGCCACGTCGACCTGCAATTGCTTCATGCGAGGCTCCTTCCAGGCGGATTCGGGGCGGCGACGGCGCCCGACGCGTGGGGATCATTTCACACCAGTGCGTCAGGGCTCGCCCGGGCCAATGAGCACCTGGAAAGCCCGGCCCGCCGCTGGACGTCTGATCAGGCCTCGCTGGGCGCCCGGCTTTCGCCGTTGTTCGCCCGGACGAGCGCCTGCAACATCCGCATGAACTCTTCCCTTTGCGCCTCCGGCAGGGGTGCCAGCATCCGCTCCTGCGCTCGCCGCATGGCCGGCTGCACCTGCAGCAGCAAGGCGTGGCCCGCCTGCGTCAGCGCCAGCAGGCGCACCCTGCGGTCGGCCGGGTCGACGCGCCGCTGCACCAGCTCGCGGGTCTCCAGCCGGTCCACCACGCTGGCGATGGTCGAGGTATCGAAGCCGATCGAGCGCGAGAGCGTGCGCTGGTCCATCCCCGGGGCGTTGGCCAGGGCCTGCAGCACCGCGTACTGCACCGGTGTCACGCCATGCGGCTCGGCCTCCTGAAGAAAGATCGCCACGGCAATCTGCTGCAAGCGGCGGATGGCATTGCCGGGCAGCGCGTCCAGCTCGATCGATGGCGCCTTGCCACCCGCGTCATGGGTCGAATCGACCATGGTCAGTAGTGCGGCGGGATGTCGTCGCGCAGGCTGCGAAAGCTGCCCCCACCCGCGTCGGCCGCAGGCAACTGCGCTCGCAGGTGGCGCACCTCGGCCAGGAGCGCGTCGATCTGCTGCTGTTGCCGCACAAGGGCGGCGTTGAGGTGGTCCAGCAGGTCTTCGCTGAAGCTGGCCTTGATCTCCAGCTCGGTCAGGCGGCGGTCGGTGTCGGCAGGGTCCATGGCCCTATTGGACCGGATCACCGGCCCGCCGCGGCAGCGCCAGGTCAGAAGCCGTAGCGCAAGCCCAACGTGGTCTGGCCGATGTTGGCCTTGCCGTCATAGGCGCCGGTGAAGTGGTAGCGGTCGTACTGCGCGCGCACCGCCAGTTGCTTGCTCAGGTCGTACTGCACGCCGGCCCCCAGCTTGAGGCCTGGGCTGTCGTCGTCGCCCAGCGCAGCGCTGTCGAAGCGGGCGGCAGCCAGCCCGGCCGAGCCCAGCAGCGACCACTGCGACCCCAGGGGGTAGAGGCCCACTGCATCGACATACACGCCCCGCGTCTGGATCTTGCCGGTCGCGCCATCGATGTGGCCCAGTCCGAACGCGCCACCCTCGACCGCGAGGTTGGGGCTGAACTGGTAGCCGCCATAGAGTTTCAGGCCCACGCCGCTGCCACCACCGCCGACACCGTTGATGGTGCTGTGATAGTCGGGCGCGCCAGCCTGGCCGCCGATGTAAAGGCCCTCCGCCTGCGCGGCGCCGAACCCGCCCGCCAGCAGGCCGGTGGCCAGTGCCACACCAGCGATTCGGTGCCTGGCCAGGCGGGTGATGTTGATCATGTTCATGCAATGACTCCTGTTTTGCAGACGCATCGGGGCGACGCGAACGGAGTCATGCTCAACCCTAGGGTTTTCCCTTAAGTTGCTGGGATGTCTCTGAGCTTGTCGTTTGAAACATCGAGGTAAAGGGGGTGTCGCCTCCCCTAGGGTGGTGGAGGGACCGGCCGGTCAGCGCGGCATAGAGTGGCCGGCCGAGGAACAATGATGGAGGCCGCCGATGTTCCCCTTGCGTCAGTACTCGCCGCTCGATGTGCTGCTCAACCGCCCGGGGGCAGACGACTTTCCGCAACACCCGCGCCGCTTCCTGGCCCAGGGTGACTCGTGGTTCTCGTTCGGCTCGCTCAACCCGATGGCGACCGGCAACGTGATGGACGGCATGGCCTTCGAGGTGGACAGCTGCGTCGTCAACTGCGCCCACCCCGGCGACACCCTGAACCACATGGTCGACAAGCGGCGTGAACCGATGTTCGCCAACATGCTGCTGGGCCACCAGGCCTGGCACTGGGACGCCATCCTGCTGTCACCCGGCGGCAACGACCTGATCGACTTCATCCGCGTGCCCCAGGTCGACGCGCACGGCCAAGCCGTGCCGCCGCACCTGAGGGCCCTGCTGACGCCCGGTGAGCGGGGCCAGCCCAGCGCCCCGGCCGGCTATGTCAGCGAGGCTGGCTGGCTGACCTTCATCCAGTACCTCGTGCCGCAGTTCCAGGAGTTCGTGGCCATGCGCGACGCGGCAAGCAGCCAGAGCCAGGGCGTGCCTGTCTTCGTGCACACCTACGACTTCATCACCCCGCGCAATGCCGGTGCGGGGCTTGGCGTCGGCCCATGGTTGCAGCCGGCACTCGTGGCCTACCAAGTGCCCGAAGACCAGTGGTTCCCGCTCACCCGGCTCTTCCTCGGCCGCCTGACCGATCTGCTGCGCGACATGGACCTGCCCAACTTCCACGTGACCGACACCCAGGTTGTGCTGGTGCCGGCCGATGCAGGCAGCAGTGGCGACAGCCACGACTGGGCCAACGAGATCCACCCCAACCCGGGCGGCTACAGGAAGCTGGGCGCCGCCTGGGCGGCCGACATCGAGGCGGTGATGCCCTGACGTCGGCCGGAGCGCCCGCGTTCAGAGCCGCTCGAACACCGCCGCGATGCCCTGGCCGCCGCCGATGCACATGGTGACCAGCGCGTAGCGGCCACTGGTGCGGCGCAGCTCGTAGAGCGCCTTGGTGGCGATGAAGGCACCCGAGCACCCGATCGGGTGGCCCAGCGCAATGGCACCGCCGTTGGGGTTGGTCTTGGCCATGTCCAGCTCCAGCCCGCGCGCCACCGCGATCGCCTGGGCCGCGAAAGCCTCGTTGCTCTCGACCACGTCGATCTGGTCGATCCGCAGGCCGGCCTTCTTCAGCGCCAGCTTGGACGCGGGAATCGGGCCTTCGCCCATGATCTCGTTGGGCACGCCGGCCACGGCGTAGCTCACCAGGCGGGCGATCGGCTTGTAGCCGGCTGCGGCCGACACGGCCGCATCACCCAGCACGAAGAACGCGGCGCCATCGTTGATGCCCGAGGCATTGCCGGCGGTCACCGTGCCGTCCTTCTTGAACGCCGGCTTCAGCTTCGCCAGCGACTCCATGGTCGTGCCGGCTTTCACGTACTCGTCAGTGTCGAAGACCACCTCACCCTTCTTCGTCTGCTTGACGATGGGCACGATCTGCTCTTTGAAACGGCCTTCGGCGATGGCCGCTGCGGCCCGGCGTTGCGACTCGACCGCGAGCGCGTCCTGGTCTTCGCGCGAGATGCCCCACTTGGCGGCCAGGTTCTCGGCGGTGATGCCCATGTGGCCGACGCCGAACGGGTCGGTCAGCGTGGCGACCATGGTGTCGATCAGCTTCGTGTCGCCCATGCGTGCGCCGGTTCGCATGGCGGTGCTGAGGTAGCCACCCCGGCTCATGACCTCGACGCCGCCACCGACGCCATAGTCGCAATCGCCCAACAAGATGTTCTGCGCGGTGGTCACGATGCCTTGCAGACCGGAGGAGCACAGCCGATTGACCGCCATGGCCACCGAGTCCATCGGCAACCCGGCCTGGATCGAGGCCACGCGGGCGACGTAGGGAAAGCGGCTTTCCGTGGGAATGGTGTTGCCCACCGTCACGTAGTTGATCACCTTCGGGTCGACGCCGGAGCGCTCGACCGCCGCTTTCATGACGGTGCCTGCCAGCTCGGCCGGCTCGATGTCGGCCAATGAACCACCGAAGCTGCCGATCGCCGAGCGCGCCGCGCCCAGCACCACCACGTCTCGTTGCATGCCCATGCTTTGACTCCTTTGGACCGGAAAAAGATGACGTGCAGATGATGCACCGTCTGCCGCCCGCACGCGTGATACCACATTGACCCTGCGCAAGTCGCGCGGCCGGGTTACAATCACGGCCTTGCCGCGCTTTGCTCACTGACGCGGCGATGGCCATCTGGAAGCAGGTGGCCCTGCCTGACACGGCGCCCGCAGCCCGAAGTACGCTGCAACCGGCCCCGCCAGCCCACCGACCGGCTCCTTGCGAGCCCTCGAGGTCGTCAGCTTCCAGCAGCGGCGAGCCCCATGCCGGCCGGCAACCCTCTCTTCAGGCCGGCGCCTCAGCGCGATGCCCGACATCCCGCTACTCATTTCACCAACGCCGCACGGGCTAAGCACCCGCGCGCATTCATGATCACCATTCGCGAGAAGACTTTTTCGGTGGGCAAGTACCTTGTCTCACCCCTCACCCGACGCACCGATGATGGCGACTTCGCCGCATCGGTCTCCATCCGAAGCGGCCAGGGCAGCAGCACCCACGATCGGGTGTTCCGCTTCCTGCCTCTGTTCACCACCCGCGAAGGCGCACGCCGCTACGCGATCGAGCAAGGCCTGAACTGGCTGCAGCAACCCAGCCGGGCCTGAACCGGCACACCCACCCAAAGGACCCACCATTGGCCAAGGAAGAACTGATCGAGATGCAGGGCAAGGTCGACGACGTGCTGCCCGACTCCCGCTACCGCGTGACGCTGGACAACGGCCACAGCCTCGTGGCCTACACCGCCGGCAAGATGAAGAAGCACCACATCCGCATCCTGGCGGGTGACCGCGTCTCGCTGGAGCTGTCGCCCTATGACCTCACCAAGGGCCGCATCACCTTCCGCCACCTCGAACGCGGTCCCCGGCCGTCTCAACAGGGCTACCAGCGCTGATCGCGCCTGACGCCCCTCCCATTTCCCCCGTGCGCCGCCCCCACCTTCTTCTTTGCGGCGCACATTTCCTGAAAGGCACCCTCCATGGGTAACAAGCTCTACGTCGGCAACCTCACCTACGCGATGCGCGACGACGACCTTCAACAACGCTTTGCCGAGTTCGGCACGGTCAACTCGGCCAAGGTCATGATGGACCGCGACACCGGCCGCTCGAAGGGCTTCGGCTTCGTCGAGATGGGTTCGGACGCGGAAGCTCAGGCCGCCATCAACGGCATGAACGGCCAGTCGGTCGACGGCCGCGCACTGGTCGTCAACGAGGCCCGCCCGCGCGAAGAGCGCCCCGGCGGCTTCGGCGGTGGTGGCGGTGCCCGCCGCGGCGGTGGCTACGGCGGCGGCGGTGGCGGCTACGGTGGTGGTGGCTACGGCGGCAATCGCGGCTACTGAGCAACCGCTCGCACTCCCAAAGGGGCCCTCGTCGGGCCCCTTTTCTTTTCCGCCGCGGCCCTCAGGGCTTAGGGTGGGCCAGGAAGAAGGCCCAGATCTCGTCCGTGGCATTCACGGCCGTGCTGGGCAAGGCTGCCAGACGGCTGCCGCGCTGCCCGCCCGGCCAGGCATGCGGGTGGTCGGCAATCAGCACCAGCTCGACTCCACGACCACCCGGGCAGCGGTAACGGGTGCGGGCCACCCCACCCTCCTCGCGCGTGTCGGCGGGGCCGCTGCAGCCGTTGGCCTTGGCCCAGAAACCGGCCTGCGCGGCTGCTGGCTGGGTCGGCGTGCCGTCCCATGCTTCGGTGAAGCGCCCGCCGGGCGCGCCGCCGGCTGCCGGCACCGAGGCATCCAGTCGGCCGTTGATCATCAGCGCCGACACCGGCTGGGTGGGCGCTTTCTCGTCGCCGAACACGGCTCCTGCCACCGGCGCGATGGCGGCCAGCCGGTCCGGCAGCTCGATGCCGAGACGATGGCTCATCATGGCGCCGTTGCTGATCCCGGTGGCATAGACGCGCTTGGGGTCCACCGGGTGCTCGGCCACCAGCCTGTCGATCAGGGCGCGGATGAAAGCGACGTCGTCGGCGCGTCGCTCCATGGCAAAGCCGCAGCAATGCCCCGCATTCCAGGTCAGCAGCCGGCGGTCGAAGCGGCCGCTGCCGTCCGGGTAGGCGACGATGAAGCCCTCGCGGCGGGCCTTGTCGGTGAAGCCCGTCATCGCCTCTACGTTCAGCGCGTCACCGCCGCCCCCATGCAGCACCAGCACCAGGGGCAGCTTCTGGCCGGCAGAAGGTGGCGTGCCTGGCAAGCGCAGCACGTATGTTCGGGTCGTGCCCTGGACTTCCACCGCCTGCCGCACCTCCGGGGCTGCCTGGGCGGACGCGGCGAAGGCAAAGGCCAGCAGCAGCCCGCCCCGCGAAGTCATGGTCTTCATTCGCCCTCCCCTTTGGTGATGGATACAAGCGCTGCGAATGATAGAAGGCACGGCGGCTACACCGTGCCGCCCTGCACACGCCACCAGGCTGGCAGCAGGCGGCGCACCTCGGGGCGCGCGAAGCGGTCGTCGATCAGGTACACCGCGCCTTCGTCCTGCGGCGTCCGGATCACGCGACCCGCCGCCTGCACCACCTTGCGCAGGCCGGGGTAGAGGTAGGTGTAGTCGTAGCCGGCGCCTTCGAAGGTGGCATCGAGGCGGCGCCTCATCTCTTCGTTGACCGGATTGACCTGCGGCAGGCCGAGCGTCGCGACGAAGGCGCCGATCAGGCGGTTGCCGGGCAGGTCGATGCCCTCGGCGAACACGCCGCCCAACACCGCGAAGCCCACCCCTTCGCCGCCGGGCGCGAAGCGGCCCAGGAATTCGGCACGCTGTGCCTCGCCCATCTGCCGGCCTTGGCGCCACACCGGCACCGACGGGTCGTGCCGCGCGAGTTCGTCGGCCGCCTGTTGCAGGTAGTCGAAGCTGCTGAAGAAGGCCAGGTAGTTGCCCGGCCGCTTGTGGTACTGGCGGGCGATGAGGGTGGCAATGGGCGACAGCGAGGCGGCCCGGTCGCGCCATCGGGTGGAGACACTGCGCACCAGCCGCACCGCAAGTTGCTCGGGCCGGAAGGGGGCAGCCACCTCGACCCAGGCCCGGCCTTCGGGCAGGCCGAGCGTGTCGGCATAGAAGGCCTCGGGTGCCATCGTGGCGGAGAACAGCACGGCTCCGTGGGCCCCGGCAAACCGCGGTGCCAGGAAGGGTGCAGGCAGCAGGTTGCGAATGCACAGCGAGACGCTGGCCGACCGTCGCCCGCGGGCCGGCGCGGCGCGGGTCAGGTCGAACAGCGAATGCGTGCCGAAGCTTTCAAGCAGGCGGCTGAAGAGCATGGCCTCGAAGTAGAAGTCGAGCAGCGGCCCGCCCGCGACGGTGGCCGCGCCAGCCTGCGGGTCGGCGAGGTGGTCGCCGATGGCGCTGGTTGCCCCCTGCAGCGCCGAAACAAACCGGGGCGGCACCTCGGCGAGCACCTGGTAAGGCAGGGCCTCGGCGGCAGGTGGTGCGCTGGTCGGTGCCTTGGCCAGCGCGCGCCAGGCCCGGTGCAGGCGTTCCAGCGGGCGCTTGAGCACCGCCGGCGATGCGCGCCGCACGGCCGCGAGCAGCGCCGGGTCCAGCGTGGCGCTGTACATGCTGCGGGCCCGCTCGACCAGGTTGTGCGCCTCGTCGACCAGCAGCGCCACGCGCCAGCCCTGCAGCAGGCCGAGGGTGTGCAGCAAGGCGGTGATGTCGAAGAAGTGGTTGTAGTCGCCCACCACCACGTCGCACCAGCGCACCAGCTCCTGCGCCAGGTAGTAGGGGCAGACAGCGTGCGTCTCGCCGATCTCGCGCAAGGCGGCGGTGTCGATCAGCCGGCCCTGCCCGGCGAGCTGGACCGCGGCGGATCGCGCCGCGGCCAGCCGGTCATAGAAGCCGCGGGCCAGCGGGCAGGACTCGCCGTGGCAGGCCTTGTCAGGGTGCACGCAGGCCTTGTCGCGCGCGATCAGCTCGATGGCCCGCAGCGGCATCGCGGGCGAAGCGGTGCGAAGCTGGCCGAGCGCGTCCAGCGCCATTTGCCGGCCTGAGCCCTTGGCGGTCAGGAAGTACAGCTTGTCCAGCCCGGCCGCCGGCATGGCCTTCAGCGCGGGGAAGATCGTCCCGACCGTCTTGCCGATGCCGGTCGGCGCCTGGGCCATCAGCGGCCGGCCCTGGCGGGTGGCCTTGTAGACGGCCTCGGCCAGTTCGCGTTGGCCGGTGCGGAAGCCGGCATGGGGGAAGGCCAAGCCCTGCAAAGCCTGGTCGCGCGCCCGGCGGTGGGCCAGCTCGGCCTCGGCCCAGGCCAGGAAGCGCTCGCACAGGGCATCGAAGCCCGCCTGCAGCTCGACGGCGCTGCAGGCCTGCTCCAACACCGTCTCCTGCTGGCTGGCCACGTCGAAGTAGACGAGCGCCACGGTCACCCCGGGCAGCGCATGGGCCTCGCACAGCAGCCAGCCGTAGACCTTGGCCTGGGCCCAGTGCAACGCGCGGTGGTTGCCCGGCATGCGGGCCAGCTCGCCCTTGAAGGTCTTGACCTCCTCGACCCGCTGACGCCCGAGGTCGAAGCCGTCGGCCCGGCCCCGCACGTGCAGGAGGCCGCGCCAGGTGGTGGACACCGCCACCTCGGAGCCGTGTCCCGGGCCGCGGCGCGAGGCCACCAGCCGGTGGCCCTGGATCCCCTCCTGGCTGGTGGGGGCGGGTGTGAAGCGCAGGTCGAGGTCGCCCGCCTTGGCGGCGAACTCGCACAGGGCCCGCACCGAGACGGTATAGGGCCGAGCCGCTTGCGCATCGGCGATGGCCGGGGAATCGTCAGGAGCACCCAAGCCTCCGATGATACTGGACAGGCATCCAGCACCACGGAGGCGATTTTTCGGCTCAGGACGGAAGAGCTGCGGTGCGGCAGTTCACCGGCAGGAAGCGGTCCTCCAGCTCGGTGCGGTCTTCACCAAGGGCCGTCATCTGGGCCGGCACCGCAGCCCGCGCGCAGATCCACGCGACGGGCACCAGCGGTGTGTCTTCGACCACCGCCGGGCGCAGGGTGAGCCGCTTGCCCTGCAGGACGCCGTTCGCGCTGTTGCCGAAGGTGATGTGGATCGCCCCGTCCTCCACCGCCACCGCACTGACATGGTTGCCGACGATCTTCTCGGCGACCGGCAGGCCGGCCGCTTCGTTGTCCTGCGGCATCTCGGCATCGCTGCGCCACACCGCCGCCACGGCCACCTTGGCGATGTCGGCCAGCTTGACCGCCTCGACCACCTGCTCGCGCACCAGCCGGTCCTGCATGCTGGGCACGGCGGCCAGGGCGAGGATGGCGATGATGGCGATGACGACCACGATCTCGATCAGCGTGAAGCCGGCGGGGCGCGAACGGGTACGGTGATGCATCGAGGTCGGGGCGGTCATGGATGGCGCTGAAATGTACGACGAGCCTGGGGCCTGTTCACACTACGGAAAGGGATCGCGTTGACGACCAGAAAGGCTGCAGGCAAGGCGCAAACCGCAGCCGGGTTGGATACCCGGCGAGGATTTGCAACGCCGCATGCGGCCTTTCTGGACATC
>JBMOQN010000030.1:0-318677 GCA_049322835.1 Pseudomonadota bacterium
CCCGGATGGGCGATTTCTAAATGAGCCCGTCCGGGTACCCGCCAGCGGCCTGATGCGGCCTGGGTGGTTTGCCAGCGCGCTCGTGGGACGAACCTCTGTGTGGGTTGCCACGCCCACCTGCGCTGGGTGTTGGGTATTGAAACGTGGAGACGCGCTGAGGCGTGCCCGGGCGGCGGGGCGGTGCCCGTTCGGGCGATTTCTAAATGAGCCCGGGCGGGTACCGCCCCGCCGCCCCGTGCCAACCTACGAGAACCTGCCCCCCGTTCACTGACCCGAAGCCGCCGAAGCCGCGGGCAGCAGCATCACATTCGCCTGCCCGCCCACGCAGCCGGTGCTCTGCCCCGGCGCGCACTGGGGCTGGTCACGCGGTGGCTCGGCGAGCGCCGGGTAGCGTGTCTTCGGGTCGTTCCCTGGCTCCCAGACCAGCAGGACCCACATCACCACGAACACCGCCAGCGTGACGCCGATGATGATGCGGCGCTGGCGCGGCGAGGTGGGCTTGAAGTCGTTCGGTGCTTTTTTCTTCCACATGAGGCCGGCAGGGTACACCGCCTACCCGGCCAGCTTCTTCAGCACGCCGAGCAGCCGCTCGAAGGTGGCGCCGTAGGGCGGGTGGAAGAGCTTCGTGCCGGCGAACGGCGACTGCACGAACACCGGCTTTTCCTTGCTGAAGGTGCGGAAGCCCCATTCGCCGTGGTATGAGCCCATGCCGCTCGCGCCCACGCCGCCGAAGGGCTGCTCTTCCTGGCCCAGGTGCCAGATGCAGTCGTTGACGGTGACGCCGCCGGCATGTGTTCTCTCCAGCACCCGCTGCTGCGCCGCGCCGTCGCGGCCGAACCAGTACAGCGCCAGCGGCCGGTCGTGGGCCCGAACGTAGGCGATGGCGTCTTCTTCGCGGTCGTAAGGCACGATGGGCAGCAGCGGGCCGAAGATTTCTTCCTGCATCACCGCCATCTGGTCGTTCACGCCCAGCAGCAGGTGCGGCACGAGGCGGCGGTCACCGGGTGTGTCGGTGTGCGTGGGCATCAACTGAGCGCCCTTGGCCCGGGCGTCGTCGAGCAGGCCCTGCAGGCGCGCGTGGTGGCGCGGCGAGACGATGCTGGTGTAGTCGGGGTTGTCGGCCACGCGCGGGTACAGCCGCTGCGCCACCTTGACGATCTCGGCCGCCAGCGGCCCGACCATCTCCTTCGGCGCCAGCAGGTAGTCGGGCGCCACGCAGGTCTGGCCGGCGTTGAGCAGCTTGCCGAAGGCCAGGCGCTCGGCCGTCTGAGCCAGCGGGGCGCTGCGGTCGACGATGGCGGGCGACTTGCCGCCGAGCTCCAGCGTGACGGGCGTGAGGTTCTTCGCTGCGGCCAGGGCCACGGCGCGGCCCACCGCGGTGGAGCCGGTGAAGAAAAGGTGGTCGAAGGGCAGGGCGGTGAAGGCGCGGCCGACCTCGGCATCGCCGGTGATGACCTGCATCTCCTCCGGCGCGAAGTGCGCGGCGACGATGCGCGCCATCAGCGCGGAGGTCTCGGGCGTCGCCTCGGACGGCTTGATCATGACCCGGTTGCCCGCCGCCAGCGCCGCCACCGCCGGCGACATCGCCAGGTTGTAGGGGTAGTTCCAGGGCGAGACGATGCCGACCACGCCCAGGGGCTGTCGCAGCAGCCGGTTGTGGGCCGGCCAGAAGTGCATCGCAGTGGGCACGCGGCGTGGCTTCATCCAGCCGCGCAGGTGGCGCAGTGCGTGTGTGGCGGCCGATTGCACGGTGAACAGGTCGGTCAGCAGGCTTTCCTGGCGTGCCCGGTGGCCGAAATCGCGGCTGATCGCGGCGGCCAGCTCGTCGGCATGCTGCGCGGTCATCTTGTGCAGGCGCTGCAGCCGGTCGCGCCGCACGGCCAGGGCAGGATGGGGCTCGGCGGCGAAGGCGGCGCGCTGCTGTTCCAGGCCTAAGCGCAGTTGCTCTTCGATGGATTGGTTCATGAGTGGGCTCCAGGGGCTCGCCGGTTGTAACGGCACGCACACACCGCCTCACTGCGGGATTACCCGTCTCGGTGCTGCCGCCAGGCTGCATGCGCTGACGCCTGCTGCACGTTGTAACGCTGCCGCATCTTGGTGCAGCCCGGGGTGCGGCCGACACTGAGGCCATCTCCTCTCCGATGCCGAAAGGGCCTTCATGAAGCCTTTGCACACCCTGCTCGCAGGGGCTGCGCTGTGCGCGGCCTCGCTCACCGCGCCCCACGCCCAGACCTGCCCACCGGAAGTCCCGGTGCAGGGCGCGCCGCCGCCGTTGCCGGTGTTCCCGGCCGACAACTGGTGGAACCTCGACATCAGCACCGCCCCAGTCGACCCCAACTCGGCCAGCTTCATCAGCTTCATCGGGGGCGCGCGGACGCTGCACCCCGATTTCGGCGGCGAGGCGAAACCGGGCAGCGAGGCGATCTACGGCTTCCCGTACGCCATCGTCGACGGCACGCAGCCGAAGAAGAAGGTCAAGTTCCACTACTGGGAGGAGAGCGACGGTGTGGACCACGACACCGGCAAGCCGCTGGCCTTCTACCCCCTGCCCGACGAGGCGATCACCCAGCCGCATTGGGTGGAGGGCGGCGCGCCGGCCAACATCGACCAGCGCAAGAAGAACGACCGCCACCTGCTGGTGATCGACTGCACCAACCGGCACCTCTACGAGCTCTACAACGTCTACTACCACCCGACGAAGGCCAAGTGGTTCGGTGGCTCGGGGGCCTTCTTCGACCTGACCAGGAACGACCGTCGCACCGAGGGCTGGACCTCGGCCGACGCCGCCGGCCTGGCCATCTTCCCCGGCCTGGTGCGCTACGACGAGGCCTGGAACGACGCGTTGCCCGAGATCACCCACGCCTTCCGCTTCACGGTGCGCGCCACCAACGGCCACGTCTGGCCGGCCTCGCACACCGCAGGCAACACCCCCGGCGCCCTGCCGATGGGGGCACGGCTGCGGCTGAAGACGTCGGTGAACGGCCAGGACCCGGTGCTGCGCACCAACGACCCGCACGTGCGCAAGATCTTCCGCGCCATGCAGCGCCACGGCCTGATCGTGGCCGACAACGGCTCGGACATGTACATCAGCGGCACCTTCGACGTGCGCTGGAACAACGACATCCTCAACCCCGCCTTCGCGCAACTGCGGGCAGGCGACTTCGAGGTGATCAAGCTGGGCTGGAAGCCCTGACGAGCCTGACTGGCCGCTCGCTGCGCGCCCGCAACTGCCCGCAGCCGCCGTCCACGTCCTGCCCGGCGGACTGGCGCAGCTTGGTCAGCACACCACGCCGGTGCAGGGTGCGGGCGATCTCGGCGGCACGCTCCCACGTCGGGCGTGAGAAGCCCGAACCCTCGGCCTCGTTGTACGGGATCATGTTGAGCACACCGTACTTGCCCTGCAGCAGCGTGCCGACGGCCTCGACCTCGTCGTCGCCGTCGTTCACACCGGCCAGCAGCGTCCACTGGTACTGGATGGGGTAGCCGGTGGTGCGGGCGTAGTGCTCGCCGAGGGCGACCAGCTCGTCCGGTGCGATGCGCGGTGCGCGCGGCAGAAGCTGCTCTCTCAGCGCCGGTTTGGTGGTGTGCAGCGACAGCGCCAGCGCAGGCTTCACCGGGCCCTGCGGCAGGCGCTCGAAGACGCGGCGGTCGCCCACGGTGGAGAAGACGAGGTTCTTGTGGCCGATGCCGCCTTCCAGCCCCAGCAGGCCGATGGCGTCCAGCACCGCGTCCAGGTTGTGGGCCGGCTCGCCCATGCCCATGAAGACCACCTTCTTCACCGGCCGCATCGTGCGTGCCAGCGCGACCTGGCCGACGATCTCCAGGCTGGTGAGCTGGCGCAACAGGCCGTCGCGCCCCGTCATGCAGAACTGGCAGCCGACCGCGCAGCCGACCTGGGTCGACACGCACAGGCCGTCGCGCGGCAGCAGCACGCTTTCCACCGCTTGCCCGTCCGGCAGCGCCACCAGCAGGCGGGCCGAGCCGTCGGCGCCGGGGTGCTCGGATCGCAGTTGCACCAGTGAACGCAGTTGAGCGTCGATCCCGGGCAGCGCCTCGCGCAGCGCGCGGGGCAGGAAGGTGTCGAGCTCGCGCTTGCCGTGCGTCTGCGGCAGCGCGTTGGACCACAGGCGCAGCACACGTGCTTCGTGCTTGGGGTGTGCACCGAGGCCACGCAGGTGCTGGCGCAGCTCGGCCATCGTCTGGAACATGGCCGCGATTGTCGCGCGCCACGGGGCGGCGGCGCGGCCCCTGCGCGGCGGGGCCCGCCAGCTATGGCACAGTCCTGGGCCTCCCACGCCCGCCGCCCACTTCTTCGTGCCCAGCTCCCGCGCCTCGTCTGCCCCCACCATCATCGACGTGGCCCGCGAGGCCGGGGTGTCGATCAAGACCGTTTCGCGCGTGCTCAACCGCGAGCCCGGCGTGCACGAGCAGACCCGCGAGCAGGTTCAGGCGGTGATGGCCCAGCTGAACTACCGGCCCAAGCTCTCGGCCCGCAACCTGGCGGGTGCGCGCAGTTTCCTGATCGGGCTGCTGTACTACGACCCCAGCGCGGCCTTCGTCGGGGGGGTGCAGAAGGGTGCTGCGGTGCGCTGCCGCGAAGAGGGCTACCACCTGGTGGTCGAGTCGATCGAGAACGACGCGCCGGACATCGACGCCCAGGTCGACCGCATGGTGTCGGCGCTGCGGCCCGACGGCATGATCCTCACGCCGCCGCTGTGCGACAACCCGCAGGTGCTCAAGGCCCTGGCGGACCGAGGCACGCCCACCGTGCTCATCTCGCCGGGGGAGCACGACCCCGCGCTGCTCAGCGTGCGCATGGACGACGTGCAGGCGGCGGAGGAACTGACCCGCCTGCTGATCGACCTGGGCCACGAGCGCATCGCCTTCATCCGCGGGGCCACCGACCAGGCGGCCTCTGCGCTGCGCTACCAGGGCTTCTGCCGGGCCATGTCGGCGCATGGCCTGGTGGTTGACGACGAGCTGGTCTACCAGGGTGACTTCACCTTCCCCAGCGGCGTGGCAGGGGCGCAGCAGCTGCTGTCGCGCCGGGTGAGGCCGACGGCCATCTTCGCCAGCAACGACGACATGGCGCTCGGCGTGCTCACCGCGGCGCAGCGCCAGGGCATCGCCGTGCCCGGGGAGCTGTCGATCGTCGGGTTCGACGATTCACCGGCCGCCACGCTGGTGTGGCCGGCCCTGACGACCGTGCGCCAGCCGGTAGAGGACATGGCCCGCATGGCGGTGGACCTGCTGGTCGCACCCAGCGGCCAGGCGCCCGATGCACGCTCGCCGACGGACCCGGCGGAGCGGGTGCTGCCGCACCAGTTGGTGGTGCGCAACTCCACCGCGGCACGCCGCCGCCGCACCGGCGCTTTCTGATCTCCAGGGGGACTGCGCTGTCCCGTTCCATCCCGGCCTCGGGAAGACCCTTGATTGACGCAAAAAGACAGCGTTGTCAGAATCCGCCTCAGTCAGTTTAGACAACGTTGTCATATCAGCCAACGACAGACAGCCGATCGACTGGCTCGGGCCGCGTGCAGGTGGCCTGTAGGCTGCAGCAGACGACGACATACAGGAGACAACAAGGTGATCAGCAAGAAACACATGGTGGTGGCCAGCCTGGTGCCGGTGGCCGTTCTCGCCGGCGCCGGCGTGATGGCGCAAACCAGCCCGCCAGCCCCGGCGACAGCCGCGCCCGAGCCGGCTGTCGAGCAGATCACCGTCACCGCCACCAAGCGGCTGACGCTGGTGCAGGACACGCCGCTGGCCGTGTCCGCCTTCTCTGGCAAAGAGCTTGAAAAGGCCCAGGTCAAGGACTTGAGCGGCATGCAGGCGCTGGTGCCCAACCTCAGCATCGAGCAGCACGGCGATTCCGGCGGCGTGCACGTCTTCCTGCGCGGCGTCGGCTCCACCAACCACACCGAGCTGGGCGACCCGGCGGTCGCCTTCCACGTGGACGGCGTCTACTCGCCCCGGCCGCAGGGCGCCACCGCGCTGATGTTCGACCTGGCCAGCGTGGAAGTGGCCCGCGGCCCGCAGGGCACGCTCTTCGGCCGCAACGCCACCGCCGGCTCGGTGAACCTCGTCACTGCCAAGCCGAAGTTTGGCGATGCCAGCGCGTCCTTCAGTGGGGTGGTCGGCGACCGCAACCGCATCGGCATGCAGGCTGCCCTGAATGTGCCGCTGGCCGACAACGCGGCCCTGCGGGTGGCCGCCGTCAGCGAGCGGCAGGACGGCTGGGTCGAGTTCCAGGAGCGGTCGTACGTGCAGCCCGGCGCGCGCAAGTACGGCGCCGTCGATCAGATGGGCGTGCGCACCACGCTGGTCTGGGAGCCCACCGAGAACCTCAAGACCACCACCGCGCTCGAGTACTTCCGCGACCAGGGCGCGGGCAACGTCTCGCTGATGCAGACGCCGCGCGCCGGCCAGAAGTGGAACTCGGCGCTGATCGACACCCCGGGGTCGCTGGACCAGGACAACACCCAGTTCCGCACCCGCATCGACTGGGCCATCACGCCGGCACTCGAGTTGAGCTACGTTGGCAGCGTCAGCAGCATGTCGCGCACCAACGCGAGCGACAACGACGCCGGCGTGACGCCCGGCTTCAAGCAGGAGCACCGCACCGAGTGGTCGCGCTTCGACAACAACACCCATGAGCTGAACCTGAAGTCGACCGACGACGGGCCCTTCCAGTGGATCGCCGGTGTCTTCTCGATCAACGAGGACAACCGCATCCGCTTCGACATCGACATTTCGCAAACGCCGGTCACCGGCACCACCGGCCCGATCGTCGTCAACCCGGTCAACCCGACCGACGTGGCCTGGGCGATGTCGTTCATCCAGCCCGAACGCACGCTGTCATCGCAGGCCCTCTTCGGGCAGGGCACCTTCCGCTTCAACAAGGAGTGGGCCCTGACCGCCGGGGCGCGCCACACCAAGGAGAAGAAGCAGGACGTGGGTGGCCGCAACTGGGTCTGCCCCAACTTCGGCGCCACGATCGAGAACGGCGGCCACCTGATCGGCCCCGGCGGCCCGGTCAACCGCGAGACCTGCAACAGCGACTACGACGACGTGCTGGCGCCGCCCGACTACGGCACCTGGCCAGGCGGCGGCCACAACGACGGCAAGACCGAGGACACCGCCAACACCTACCTGGCGCGCGTCGAGTACAAGCCCAGCCGCGACCTGCTGACCTACGGCACCATCTCGACCGGCTTCAAGTCGGGTGGCCTGTCCGATGGCGGCCGGCGCCACAAGCCCGAGTTCCTGACGAACTACGAGGTCGGGGCCAAGACCGAGTTCTTCGATCGCACCCTGGCGGTGAACGTGGCGGCCTTCATGATGAAGTACCGCGACATGCAGGTCTCGTCGATCGAGTACACCGGTGACGACGGTGGCGGGGGCCGCCAGCAGCAGCTGGTCACCAGCAACGCCGCCAAGGCCACCATCAGCGGTGTGGAAGCCGAGTGGAGCTGGCGCCTGAGCAAGGCCGACCGCTTCCAGGGCAATGTGTCGTTCCTGAATGCCAAGTACGACGATTTCCTGACCTGCGACTCGGCGTTGCTCGACTGCGCGGTGGAGGCCAACGCCCAGAACCTGAAGGGCGAGCAGATGCCGCACGCCCCGAAGTTCTCGACCACGGTCGCCTACGAGCACGACTTCGCGCTGGGCAACGGGCTGCTGACGCCGCGGGTGCAGGCGCACTACCAGACGCGCACCAAGCTCGGCCCCTTCGGCGACATCCACCCCAACGCATCGAACCTGGCCAAGGCCAACCCCGATGCGCGCTACCAGGACGCCTACGCCACGGTGGACTTCAGCCTGCGCTACGAAGACGCCAAGGGCCGCTGGTTCCTGGAGGGTTTCGTGGTCAATGCCAGCGACGAGCATGTGAAGACCGACGCCTCGTGGATCAACAGCAGCACCTGGGTGTCGTTCTACAACCCGCCGCGCACCTACGGCGCCAAGTTCGGCTACCGCTTCTGACGGTCGGTTTCACCGACACACGCCCTGACCGGCGTCCTGCCGAGCCTGTTTCGGCGGCGCCGGTCTTTTTTTCGAGATTCGTTTGCCACTGAGGATCGCCGAGATGTTGCGCAGCAAGGCCCCGGCCTTCGCCCTCGTGCTCTGGACCGTGCTCGCCGCGCCGGCCGCATGGGCGCAGAAGACCGTGCTGACGGTGGCCACCTTCCCGGACCTGGACCGCGCCGCCAAGGCCGCTGTCGACGGTTTCCAGAAGGCCCACCCCCAGGTCACGCTCAAGGTGGTGTCGCTGCAGTACGCCGACCACCACACCGCCATGACCACCGCGCTGGCCACCGGCTCGGGCCTGCCGGACGTGATGGCGCTCGATTTCCGTTTCATCGGCAAGTTCGTCGAATCCGGCGGGCTCGAAGACCTGGCCCAGCCGCCCTACAACGCGCTCGCGTTGCGCGACAGGTTCGTCAAGTACACCTTCGCCCAGGCCACCGGCAGCAAGGGCAACCTGGCCGCGATGCCGGCCGACATCGGCCCGGGCACGCTGCTCTACCGCAAGGACATCGCCGACAAGGCCGGCGTCACCGAGGCCGAGCTCACCGGGAGTTGGGAGAGCTACATCGAGGCCGGCAAGAAGATCAAGGCCAGGACCGGCGCCTACCTGCTGGCCGATGCGGCCGACCTGCGCGACATCGTGCTGCGCAGCGGCCTGAAGGACGGCGAGGGCCTGTACTTCGACGCCCATGGCAAGGTGCTTGTCGACAGCCCGCGCTTCGTGCGTGCCTTCGAGCTGGGTCGCGCCGCACGCCAGGCCGGGCTCGACGCCAAAGCCGTCGCCTGGACCAACGAGTGGGCGGCTGGCTTCAAGCAAGGCCGGATCGCCAGCCAGATGATGGGCGCCTGGTTGGCCGGCCACCTGAAGAACTGGCTCGCCCCCGACACGACCGGGCTGTGGCGCTCGGCGGTGCTGCCCGGCGGCCAGGCCGCCAGCTACGGCGGCTCGTTCTACGCGATTCCGAAGAAGGCTGCGAACAAGGCCGCGGCGTGGGATTTCATCCGCTACTTGACGACGCGTCCGGACGTGCAACTCGACTCGCTGAAGGTGCTCGACACCTTTCCCGCGCTGATCGAGGCGCACCATGACCCGTTGATGGACGAGCCGCTGCCGTTCCTGGGCGGCCAGCCGGCACGCCGGCTGTGGCGCGACATCGCGGCTCGGGTGCCCGCGACGCCTGTGACCAAGCACGACGCGATGGCCACCATGGTGATCCGCGTCGAGTTCGAGCAGGTCGTGGGCGAGGGCAAGGCCATTGCCGACGCGCTGGCCGACGCCAGCGCCGTGATCCAGCGCCGCGCGCGCCATTGATGATGGATACGACCCTGATCGAAACGAGCGGGACAGGGCCGAGCGCCGGGCCGTCCCAAGCCGGCCCGCATCCCCTCGACGAGTCGACGGCGGCACGCCGCCGTCGAGGGGGCAAGTTCTGGGCGCCGTACATCTTCATCGCGCCGTTCTTCGTCCTGTTCCTCGTCTTCGGCGTATTCCCGCTCGGCTTCTCGGTCTGGCTCTCGCTGCACCAGTGGGACCCGGCGGCCGGGCTGGAAGCGATGCGCTGGGTCGGCATCGAGAACTACACCTTCGCACTCACCGACCCCTGGTTCCACCGCTCGCTCTACAACACGCTGTGGTTCGCCATCGTGGCGGGCGTGCCGCAGCATCTGGTCGCGTTGCCGCTGGCCTACTTCATCCACCGGCGGCTGAAGCGCTCGCGCAACCTGGTGGTGGCCGCGTACTTCGTGCCGTACATCACCTCGAGTGTCGCGATCGCGCTGATCTTCAGCACGCTGTTCTCCAGGGACTATGGCGTCATCAACGCCGTGCTCGGCACCGGCATCGACTGGCTGGGCGACTCGGCGTTCACCAAGCCTTCGGTGGCCTTCGTGGTCTTCTGGCGCTTCATCGGCTGGAACCTGGTGCTGTACCTGTCGGCGTTGCAGGTGATCGACCAGGAGCTCTATGAAGCGGCCACGCTGGATGGCGCGGGCTCCTGGCAGCAGTTCGTCTACATCACGCTGCCGCTGCTGCGGCCGATGATCTTCTTCGCGGTCACGCTCACGATCATCGGCAACCTGCAGCTGTTCGAAGAGCCGTTCATCCTGGTCGACGGCGAAAAAGGCGTCAGCCACTCGGTGATGACCAGCGCGATCTTCATGTACCGCCTGGCGTTCAGCGAAGGCGACTTCGGCACGGCCTCGGCCGTGTCCTGGCTGCTGTTCGTCGTCATCGCGGGGCTGACCTGGGGCAACAGCCTGCTGTTTCGCAAGTTCGGAGGCGAACATGGCGGCCGCTGAGCGCCTCAGGCCCGTGGGGCCCGGCACCGTGGCGGCCTGGAGTGGCGTGGCGCTCGGCGCGCTGCTGCTCATGGCGCCGTTCTGGTTCACCTTCGTCTTCGCCACCCATACCCGCGCAGAGATCTTCAACGCGCCGCCGCCGGCGTGGTTCGGCACTGCGCTGTTCCGCAACATCGAGCTGCTGCAGGAACGGCTGCCGTTCTGGCGCAACCTCGGCATGAGCGTCTACGTGGCCGTGCTCACCACGGCGCTGAACCTGCTGCTGTGCGCGCTGGCCGGCTACGCTTTCGCCGTCTACGAGTTCCGCTTCAAGCGCGCGCTGTTCGCCGTGGTGCTGGCCTCGATGATGCTGCCTGCCTTCCTCAACATGATCCCCAGCTTCATGGTGATGGACGCACTGGGCTGGATCGACCAGCCGCGGGCGCTGTACGTGCCGGCGGCGGCGGGCGCGCTGGGCATCTTCATGATGCGCCAGTACATCGGCTCGGCCATCCCGAAAGACCTGCTGGACGCGGCGCGCATGGACGGCTGCGGCGAGTTCCGCGTCTTCTGGAGCGTGGTGCTGCCGCTGCTCAAGCCGGCACTCGGCACGCTGGGCCTCATCACCTTCATCGCCTCGTGGAACAACTTCATGGCGCCGCTGGTGGTGATGCGCTCGGCCGAGAACCACACGCTGCCGCTGGCGCTGCGCTCGATGCAAAGCCCCAACAACACCGAATGGGGCGCGCTGATGGCCGGCAGCGCCATCGCGATGCTGCCGCTGCTGGTGGCCTTCTTCTTCAGCGCCCGGCGGCTCGTCGCCGGCCTCACGGCCGGCGCGGTCCGCGGCTAGGCAACCTCCCTCCACACGACATGCACGCTTCACCCGACCCCTCCCTTGTCAGCTCGGCCGCCGCGGCGGCGTCCAGCCCCGACGCCCGCCACGCCTTCGGGCCGGGCTTCACCTGGGGCGTGGCCACCAGCGCAGCCCAGATCGAAGGCGCCGCCGCCGAAGACGGCAAAGGCCCGTCGATCTGGGACGCCTTCTGCCGCGAGCCCGGCCGGATCAACGATGGCTCGAACATCGACACCGCCTGCGACCACTACCACCGCTACCCCGAAGACGTGGAGCGCATGCGCTGGCTGGGCGTCCAGGCCTACCGCTTCTCGTTCGCCTGGCCACGGGTGCAGCCGCGCGGGCGGGGCGAGTGGAACGAAGCGGGTTTCGACTTCTACGACCGGCTGATCGACCGCCTGCTCGAAGCCGGCATCACGCCGCACGCCACGCTCTACCACTGGGACCTGCCGCTCGCGCTGCACGAGGAACTGGGCGGCTGGCCGGCGCGCGAGATCGTGCCGCACTTCGCCGACTACGCTGCCGCGGTGGCCCGCCGCTTCGGCGACAGGCTGGCCTCCATCGCCACGCTCAACGAGCCCTGGTGCGTGGCCACGCTGGGCTACGAGACGGCACAGTTCGCGCCGGGGATCACCAACCGCGCCTCGGCCATGCAGACCTCGCACCACCTGCTGCTGGCGCACGGCCGGGCGATCCAGGCGATGCGGGCGGTGACCAGCACGCCACTGGGCATCGTGCTCAACCACACCCCTGCCTTCCCGGCGACCGCGTTGGAAGCCGACCGCCGCGCCGCGCGGCTGGACGACGGGCTGAACGTGCGCTGGTACATGGACCCGGTGTTCCGCGGTCAGTACCCCGCCGACGTGCTCGATCACCTGGGCGCGGATGCACCGCGCATCGAGCCGGGCGACCTGGCCGAGATTGCGCAGCCGCTGGACTTCCTCGGCGTCAACTTCTACACCCGCAGCTTCATCAGCACCCAGCAACCGGCGGTGCCAGCGCCCGGCGCCCAGGGCTTCACCGACATGGGCTGGGAGATCTACCCCCAGGCGCTGACGCAGCACCTGGTGCGCATCAGCCGCGAGTACTCGCCGCCGCCGATCTTCATCACCGAGAACGGCATGGCCAATGCCGACCGTGTGGAGCAGGGTCGCGTGGCCGATGCCGAGCGCGTGGCCTACCTGCGCGACCACCTGGCGGCGCTGGCGCGGGCGATCGAGCTGGGCGCCGACGTGCGCGGCTACTTCTACTGGAGCCTGCTCGACAACTTCGAGTGGAACTCGGGCTACACCAAGCGCTTCGGCCTGTTCCACGTCGACTACGCGACGCAGGCACGCACGGCCAAGGACAGCGCGCACTGGTACCGCGCCTTCATCGATGCCACGCGCCAGGGTGCCGCGGCCAAGGCGGCCTGACCATGGCGGGCGTGCGTTTCGAGGGCATCGCCAAGACCTACCCGGGCTCGCCCGCGCCGGTGGTGCAGGGGCTGGATCTGTCGATTGCCGAAGGTGAATTCATGGTGCTCGTCGGCCCCTCGGGCTGCGGCAAGAGCACCACGCTGCGCATGCTGGCAGGGCTGGAGGCGCCCATCGCGGGCCGCATCCTGATCGGCGACACGGACGTGACCGACCTGCCGCCTGCCCAGCGTGGCGTGGCCATGGTGTTCCAGAGCTATGCGCTCTACCCGCACATGACGGTCGCCGAGAACCTCGGGTTCGGCCTGCGCATGGCCGGAAGGACCAAGGCCGACATCGCCGCGGCGGTTCAGCGCGCGGCCGAGCGCCTGCAGCTCGGCGCCTTGCTGCACCGCCGGCCCAAGGAGCTGTCAGGTGGTCAGCGCCAGCGCGTGGCCATCGGCCGTGCGATCGTGCGTGAGCCGAAGGTCTTCCTCTTCGACGAGCCGCTGTCCAACCTGGACGCGGCGCTGCGCACCCAGATGCGCATCGAGCTGGCGCACCTGCACCAGAGCCTGGGCACCACCATCGTCTATGTCACCCACGACCAGGTCGAGGCGATGACCCTGGGGGACCGCATCGCCGTCTTCAACCACGGCCGCATCGAGCAGGTGGGCGCGCCGATGCAGGTCTACCAGCGGCCGGCGAACCGCTTCGTGGCCGGCTTCCTGGGCTCGCCGCGCATGAACTTCCTGCCGGTGGAATGCGCGGGCGAGCACACGCTGCAGGTGCCCGGCGGTCTGCTGCACTGGCCACAGGCGCGCGGTGTGCCGGCCGCGCAAGTGGCCACGCTCGGTGTGCGGCCCGAGCACCTGCGCCTGGTGGGCGGCGAGGTCATGGGCGCCGTGGCCGGCCGGGTCGACACGGTGGAGCAGCTCGGTGACACCAGCGTGGCCTATGTCGAGCTGCCCGGCCTCGCCGACCCGGTGGCGCTGAAGCTGCCGGCCAGCACCGCCGTGCCGCAGCGAGGCGAGCCGGTGAAGTTGGCCGCCGACCCAGCCCACCTGATGGCCTTCGGTGCCGACGATCGACGCCTGGAGCCGATGGAGGCCTGAGTCACCCTCCGGCGCGGCCCGCTTCTTGCGAGCAGGCTGCGCTTCGAAGAACTGCTGCCCGGAGCCCCCATGGCCGACCTGTCCGACCTCGCTCCTCCGCTCGACCCCGCCGTGGCCGGCCACCTGCCGCGCTTGGTGGCCGATGTCGGGGGCACCAATGTGCGCTTCGCCCGCCAGCGCGACGCCAACGGCCCGTTGCACGACATCGCCAGCCTGCCGTGTGCCGACTTCCCTGGCCTGCTGGAGGCGATGCAGCACTACCTGGCGCGGCACGCCGGCCCGGCGCCGCGCTGCGTGGCGGTGGGCATCGCCACGCCGATCACCGGCGACGAGGTGCGCATGACCAACCACCACTGGGCCTTCTCGACCCAGGCGCTGAAAGAGGCGCTCGGTGCCGAACGCCTGCTGGTGCTGAACGACTTCACCGCGCTGGCCCTGGCCCTGCCCACGCTGCCGGCCGAGCGCCAGCGCCAGGTTGGCAGCGGCGAGGCGGTGGCAGGCGCGCCCGTCGCGGTGCTGGGGCCGGGCACGGGGTTGGGGGTGTCCGGCCTGCTGCCGGCGGCCAACGGGCAGCTGGTGGCCATTGGCGGCGAGGGCGGCCACGTGACGCTGGCGCCGGCCGACGCCCAGGAGGCCGCGGTGCTGCAGGTGCTGCAGCGCCGCTTCGGCCACGCCTCGGCCGAGCGTGCGCTCTCGGGGCCGGGGCTGGAGAACCTCTACCTTGCACTCGCTGAGGCGGCGGGCCACGCGCTGCCGCCACGCCCGGCGGCAGAGATCACCCGCGAGGCCCTGGCCGGCACCAGCCGCCCGTGCATGCAGGCGCTGGAGCTGTTCTGCAGCCTGCTGGGCAACGTGGCGGGCAACCTCGCGCTGACACTGGGCGCGCGCGGCGGCGTTTACATCGGCGGCGGCATCGTGCCCCGCCTGGGCGGCTGGATCGACCGCTCTCGTTTTCGCGAGCGCTTCGAGGGCAAGGGGCGCTTCCGTGCCTACCTCCAGGCCATCCCGACCTTCGTGGTGCAGGCCGGCGACGAGGCGGCGCTGCTGGGCGCGGCGCGCGCGCTGGACGCCTGAGGCGGCGCCAGCGGCACGACGCTCACTGCAGCGTGCCCTCGATCTCGGCCGAGTCTTCGAGGAAGACCGAGGGGCCGCTCAGCACGCTGTACTCGCGCAGCTCCAGCCGCAGCTTCAGCGCGCCGGTGCCGCGCACCAGCGGGGCTTCGGCACCGCTGCAGTCGACCTGCCGCTGGCCGCTGTTGCCCGGCGCGGGCGACGAGTAGCAGTCCAGGCTCACCGGCCGGCCTTCGCAATCCTGGTCGGGCGCGCAGGTGGCGCTGCCGATCATGTCCCACTGGCTGCCTCCGGGCCGCTGCGCCATCACGTAGACGCGCAGGACCGCGCTGGAGCGGCTCTTGACGCGCACGTCGACGTCGAAGGCGGTGAACGAACCGGCCGGCGGCGCGCTGATGGTGCTCGGGCTCAGCGTCGCACTCGTGATTTCGCTGGTGACGCCGCCGCCGCAGCCGGCGAGCAGGCCCGCCGCCAGGCAAGACGAAGCCCATGCCGCCCGCGCGGCCCGTTGTGTCCAACCCATGGTTCCCCTCCCGTTGGGTACGTGGTTCGCTTGAAGTGACTTGTGTCTTCAGAGGGCGGCTTCGACCACCATCTGCAGCCGCTGCTGACCCTGGAACTCGTCCAGGCTCAGGCGGTAAGCCAGGCGCACGCGGCCCGGCAGCGGCTCGGCGTGGCCGAACCAGATCGCGTCGCGCAATTGCCCCTGGTGCTTCAGGCGCAGCTTCAGGTGCTTCTCACCGACCAGCCGCTGCTGGATCACCTCGACCTCGTCGCAAAAGACCGGCGCCTCGAAGCCCTGGCCCCAGACCTGCGCGTCCAGGCGCTGCACGGTGTCGGCGCTGAAGTATTCGAGCGCCAGCGGCCCGTCGGTGGCGAGCTGGCGCCTGAGCGCCGCGGGCAGCAGCCATTCGCGCGCCACCTGCTGCAGCGCGGCGTCGAAGGTGCCCACGTCGGCTTCGTCGACGGTGCAGCCGGCGGCCATCGCGTGGCCGCCGAACTTCTTCAGCACGCCGGGGTGCCGCTTGCTGACCAGGTCCAGCGCGTCGCGCAGGTGGAAGCCGGGGATCGAACGGCCCGAACCCTTGAGCAGGCCGTCGTTGCCGAGCGCGAAGACGAAGGTGGGCCGGTGCAGCCGGTCCTTCATTCGGCCGGCGACGATGCCCACCACGCCTTCGTGGAACTCGGGGTCGAAGAGCACCAGCGCGGGGGGCGCATCGCCGCCATCGCCCAGCTTCTGCATGAGCGTGTCCAGCAGCGCCTCGGCCTGCTCGCGCATGCCGGCCTCCAGCTCGCGCCGCTCGCGGTTGATGGCGTCGAGCTGGCGCGCCAGCTCCGCGGCACGCACCGGGTCGTCGGTGGTGAGGCACTCGATGCCCAGCGTCATGTCGGACAGCCGGCCGGCGGCGTTGATGCGCGGCCCGAGCGCAAAGCCGAAGTCGAACGCCGAGGCCCGCTCGGGTGCGCGCGAGGCCGCGGCGAAGAGCGCAGCCACGCCGGGCTGCATGCGGCCAGCGCGGATGCGCTTCAGGCCCTGTGCCACCAGGCGGCGGTTGTTCGGGTCGAGCTTCACCACGTCGGCCACCGTGCCGAGCGCGACCAGGTCGAGCAGCGCGTCGAGCTTGGGCTGGTTGGCCGCGTCAAAGTGGCCCCGCGCGCGCAGCTCGGCCCGCAGCGCGAGCAGGGTGTAGAACATCACGCCGACGCCGGCCAGGGCCTTGCTCTCGAAACCGCAGCCGGGCTGGTTGGGGTTCACGATCACGTCGGCTTCGGGCAGCACGATGGCGCCGTCTTCCTGCGCGGGCAGGTGGTGGTCGGTCACCAGCACCTGGATGCCCAGCGCCCGCGCGTGGGCCACGCCGGCCATGCTGGCGATGCCGTTGTCCACGGTGACGAGCACATCGGGGGCCTGGGCGCGCGCGAGGTCGACGATGGCGGGCGTGAGGCCGTAGCCATGCACCTGGCGGTCGGGCACCACGTAGCCGACGTTCGCGGGCGCGGCGCCCAGCATCTGCAGCCCGCGCAGCGCCACGGCGCAGGCGGTGGCGCCGTCGCAATCGTAGTCGGCCACCACGCACAGGCGCTTGCCCTGCTCGATGGCGTCGGCCAACAGGCTTGCCGCTTCGGCGCTGCCGCGCAGCGCGGTGGGAGGCAGCAGCCGGCTCAAGGCGTCGTCGAGGTCGTCGGCACTCTTCACGCCCCGGGCGGCGAAGAGCCGGGCCAGCAGCGGGTGGACGCCGCTCTGTTCGAGGGCGAAGGCAGTGCGCGGCGGCACGTCGCGGGTCAGCAGGGTGGGTGTGGTCACGGGGGCGTCAGAGATCGGCCAGGATCGGCGCGGCATGGCGCCGGCCGGGGGCCAGCAGGCCGCGCCGCCACCAGGGGCGTGCGGCGGGGGTGAAGGTGAGGGCGCGGCGCTCGCCGCAGAGCGTGATCTGCACCGGGGTGCCCTGCTCGGCCGCACGCAGCAGGCCGGCGACCGGCCCTGCGTCCAGCTCGGCCCAGGCATCGGCCCAGGCAGCCCAGTCTTCGGCCAGGGCGGGGGCGCGCAGGCGCTCGTCGCTGTGCGTCGCGTCAGCGCCCGTTACGGCCTGGGTCGGGCCGGTGCCGCTGAGCCAGAACGAGTTCACCGGCAGCAGGCCTTCGGCCTCGCGCGCTTCGTTCAGCGGATGGCGGTGCAGCAGCATCTGCGCTTCGGCCTGCAGCCGCCGCACCCAGCCACTGCCGGCGTGGTTGCCCAGCCAGAGGTCGACGTTGCGGCCGACCACGCGGTCGAGCGAGGCGCTGGGCAGGGTAGCCAGGCTGGGGTGGCGGGCATACCAGCGGGTCGGCGCACCCCAGTGGAGCGACCAGCCATCGTCGGCGAACAGGGGGGCGAGCGCCTCGCAGAACATGCGCGAGGCCGAGGCGTCCAGGCCCAGCGCGGAGGGGTCGGCGAGCGAAATCTGCTCGGTGCCCACGTGCCAATGGGCGGGGCTCAGCAGCGCCCAGCTGTCGTCGCCGGCCGGTGCGGCGGGCAGGCCGTCGCGCCGGGCCGCCAGGGCCGCGAACGGGAGCAGCCCGTCTGCGACGGGCCAACCCCAGGCGCGGGCCAGCGCGCGCTCGTGCGGTGGGCTCAGGCTCAGCTCGTCGGCCGTGTCTTCACCCACCGCTGGCGCGGCATCGAGCCGCGCCAGCAAGCGCTCGAGTCGAGGCAGCGAAAGGGTGGACAGGGCCTGCTGGGCGGCCGGCGAAGCGGCAGAAGCGAAGGGCAGCACGAGGTGCATCCGTGAATTATCGGCGGGCAGCGCGACTCGCCCGCCGGCGGGTTGCCCGGCCGGATAGGCAGGCGGATTTCATTCCGTTACATTGCCCCGAGAGGAAACACGACAAGAGCACACCCGCGCGAAAGCCGGGGTCGCAACGCCACCGGCCTGAGGCTGCGCCCCGTCGCGGCGATGGCAGCGGGGCTGTGAAGGGAGTGTTGTGCAAGACAAGTCCATCGGCGGCCCCGTGTCCCCCGCGTCTCCCGCCCGCGTGCTCTGGCCCTTCGTGGTGGTGATGGCGGTGCTGCTGGCGCTGTGCATCGGTGGCTACCGCGTCATGTCGTCCGTGCGCGCCTTCGTCGGTGGCGAGAGCCTGTGGTCCAAGGGGCACAGCGTGGCCTCGGCGCAGTTGCGCGCCTATGCAGCCCACGGCGATCCGGGGGCCTATCAGCGCTTTGTCGCCGCGCTCGAGGTGCCGCTGGGCGACCGCGACGCCAGGCAAGCGCTGGACCTCTCTCCACCCGATCTGGAGGGTGCGCGCGCAGGCTTCCTTCGCGGCGGCAATCACCCCGACGACGTCGACGGCATGGTGTGGCTCTACCGGGGCTTCAGCCGCACGCCACTGATGCGCGACGCCCTCACGGCCTGGGTCGAGGGTGACCGGCTGATCGCCGAACTGCACGATGTGGGTCGGCGCCTGCGGCACCGGCAGTCGCTGCCGGACCCGCTGAGTGCCGACGAACAACTGGCCTTTCTTGCGACGCTGGACGAACTGGATGGGCGGCTGATCGCCCAGGAGAAGCAGTTCTCGGCTTCCCTGGGCACCGCGTCCCGCGAGGCGCTTGCGTTGCTGGAGTGGGCGGTGGTCGGTCTGACGGCCGTGATGGGCCTGGTGGTGCTGGGCTATGCCAGCCGTGCGTTAAGGCGGCACGAGCGTGCCCGGCATCAACTGGCCGAGGCACACCGGCGCTGGTCGCTGGCGGCGGCCGCGGCGGGCATCGGCGTCTTCGAGTGGCGCGCGGGCGACGACCGCTACCACGTGGACCAACGCGGCGCCGCACTCTTCGGCCTGCAGACCGGGCCGGAGGGCGCCGATGTCGCCCAGCGGGACTGGCGCGAGCTGCTGCATGCGGACGACCTGCCCGCTGTGCGCGAGGCCGTCGGTCGCGCGCGGGGAGACGGGGCTGTGTTCCGCGTGCGCTACCGGGCGTTGCTGCCCGGTGGCGAGGCACGCCACCTCGAGTCGGTCGGCATGCTGCAGCAGGGCCCGGGCGGTGAGCGCACCCGCGTGCTCGGCGTGGTGCGGGATGTCAGCGAGGAAGAGCGCCGCACCCGCCTCGACATCGAAAAGACCGCGGCCGAGCGGGTGGCCCGCGCGCGCATGGAGTTTCTATCCCGGCTCAGCCACGAGCTGCGAACGCCGCTGAACGCCGTGCTGGGCTTCGCGCAGCTGATGCAGACCGACACCGCCGAGCCGCTGTCGCCGCTGCAGGCTGAGCGCATGGGTCACATCGGCGCCGCCGGCACGCACCTGCTGCACCTGGTCAACGACGTGCTGGACGTGACGCGCATCGACGCCGGCCACCTGCCCGTGCAGGTGGTGCGTACGCCGCTCAAGCCGGTGCTGGAGGCGGCGCTGCGCCAGGTCGAGCCGCAGCGTCGGGCGCTGGGCATCACCATCGATGCCGGGTTGCCGGAACAGCCGCTGTGCGTACTGGCCGACCCAGTGCGGCTGGAACAGGTGTTCGTCAACCTGCTGACCAATGGCTGCAAGTACAACCGGCCTGGCGGGCGCCTGTCGGTGGGCCACCGTTCCGATGGCGAGCAGCTGTGGATCGACTTCCAGGACCAGGGCGAGGGCCTGGATGGCGAGGAGATCGACGAACTCTTCCAGCCCTTCAAGCGCCTCACGCGGCACTGGCGGGTAGAAGGCACCGGGCTCGGCCTGGTGATCGTGAAGCTGCTGCTGGCGCAGATGGGCGGCGGCATCGACGTGGCCAGCACCCGCGGCCAGGGCAGCGTCTTCAGCGTGCGCCTGGCCACCGCGGTGGACTGAGGCGATCGGGCGACGTACCCGTCGACCGAGGGGCACCGCGGGGGCCGAGCGCCGGGCCGCTCCCAAGCCGGCCCGCCATCCCCTCGGGGGATCGGGCGACGTGCGTGTCGACCGAGGGGCACCGCGGGGGCCGAGCGCCGGGCCGCTCCCAAGCCGGCCCGCCATCCCCTCGGGGGATCGGGCGACGTACCCGTCGACCGAGGGGCACCGGTTAGCATGGCCGGATGAGTTGGATCTCCGCGCTGCCCTATGAGTGGCAGATCGGCTGGCGCTACACCCGCGCCGGCCGGGCCGGCCGCCGCAACGGCTTCATCTCCTTCATCTCCTTCGTCTCGATCATCGGCATCGCGCTCGGCGTGATGGCGCTGATCGTGGTGCTGAGCGTGATGAACGGCTTCCAGAAGGAGGTGCGCGACCGCATGCTCTCGGCCATCGCGCACGTCGAGGTGCTGCAGCCGCAGGGCGCCGGCCTGCCCGACTGGCAGGCGGTGGCCGCCCAGGCGAAGCAGGACCCGGCGGTGCGGGCCGCCGCGCCGTTCATCGCCGTGCAGTCGCTGCTGGCGCGCGGCGAGGACATGCGCGGCGTTGTCGTGCGCGGCGTGCTGCCCGAGGCCGAGCCCGGCATCACCGACCTGGCGGCGCAACTCGCGGCCGAGGGCACGCTGGCCAAGCTGGGGCCCGGCGCGTGGCGGATCCTGCTCGGGGCCGAGCTGGCGCGTACGCTCGGTGTGCGGTTGGGCGACCAGGTGACGCTGATCGCGCCCGGCGGTCAGGTCACGCCGGCCGGTGTGATGCCGCGGCTGAAGCAGTTCACCGTCGCGGGCACCTTCACGGTGGGCCACTACGAGTACGACAGCGGCCTGGCGCTCATCCACCTCGACGATGCGGCGCGCCTGTACCGCACCGAGGGCCCGACGGGCGTGCAGCTCAAGCTGGCCGATGTGCACGAGGCGCGCGAGGCCGGCGCGCGCCTGGCCCAGTCCCTGGGCCCCGGGCTGCGCGTGCGCGACTGGACCCGCACCAACGCCGCCTGGTACGACGCGGTGCAGATCGAGAAGCGCATGATGTTCATCATCCTCACGCTGATCGTCGCGGTCGCCGCCTTCAACCTGATCTCGACCCTGGTGATGACGGTGACCGACAAGCGCGCCGACATCGCCATCCTGCGCACGATCGGCGCCAGCCCACGCTCGGTGATGGGCATCTTCGTCGTGCAAGGGGCCACCGCCGGCGTCGGCGGAACGCTGGCCGGCATCGTGCTCGGGCTGCTGCTGGCCTTCAACGTCGACGTGATCGTGCCCGCCATCGAGCGTCTGCTGGGCGTGGCCTTCCTGCCCAGCAGCATCTACGTCATCAGCCGCATGCCCAGCGACCCCCAGATGTCCGACATCCTGCCCATCGCCGTGATCTCCCTCGTGCTGGCTTTCGGGGCCACGCTTTACCCCAGCTGGCGTGCCAGCCGCGTCAACCCGGCGGAGGCCCTGCGCTATGAGTGAAGACAACATCGTGCTGCGCGTGGCGGGCTTGCAGAAGCGCTTCCACGAGGGCCCGCTCGACGTGCAAGTGCTGAAGGGGGTCGACCTCTCGGTGAAGCGGGGCGAGACGCTGGCCATCGTTGGCGCGTCGGGCTCGGGCAAGAGCACGCTGCTGCACCTGATGGGCGGGCTGGACGCACCGAGCGCGGGCGAGGTGACCCTGATGGGCCGCCGCTTCGACAAGATGGATGCCGCCGAGCAGGGCCGGTGGCGCAACCAGCACCTGGGCTTCGTCTACCAGTTCCACCACCTGCTGCCAGAGTTCAGCGCGCTCGACAACGTGGCCATGCCGCTTCGCATCCGGCGCATGGGCCCGGCCGAGGCACAGGGCAAGGCGAGGGCGGCGCTCGCCGAGGTGGGCCTGGCCGAGCGCGTGCTGCACCGGCCTGGCGAGCTCTCGGGCGGCGAGCGGCAGCGGGTGGCGCTCGCCCGCGCGCTGGTCAACGACCCGGCCTGCGTGCTGGCCGACGAGCCCACCGGCAACCTCGATCGCGACACCGCTGACCGCGTGTTCGAGCTGATGCTCGAGCGCACCCGCGAGCGCGGCATGGCCTTCGTGCTGGTGACCCACGACGAGTCGCTGGCCGCGCGCTGCGACCGCCGGTTGCGGCTGGACGCCGGGCAACTGGTGGGCTGAAGGGGAGGGCGGCATGCGCATCGGCAGCGGCGACGGCGACATCCACCCCCTCGCGATCATCGTGCCGGTCACGGTGGCGATCGTGCTGCTGCTGATCCGCCTGTTCATCCTGATGCGGGTGCGGCACAAGCGCGCGCGGGAGGCGCGGCAGGAGACCGAGCGCCTGAAGTTCCTGGTCGTGGCCTACCGTTCGCTCGCAGGCTCGTTCTCGCCGGCCACCGGCGAGCACCGCGCGCAGATGGAGGAGGCACTCGCCGACGTGGTGCTTTTCGGCTCGCTGGACCAGGTGGAGCTGGCTGCGGCCTACGCGCAGGCGCTGACGCGCGGCGAGCCGGTCGACTTCCAGCCACTGATCGAAGCGTTGCGCGCCGACCTGCGCAGCCAGCTGGGCCTCGACCCGATCCCCGAGACGCTGCAGATACCGCATGCCGGGCCGGGGCGGCTGATGCGCTTTTCCGGTGGCAGCAGCCCTGGCGGCGGTGGCGGGCGGAACAAGACGCCTGCGCCCTGAGTCTGTCGAACCATGTGGATCGACACCCACTGCCATCTGGATGCCCCGGAGTTCGGGGCCGATCGCGACGCGGTCGTGGCGCGGGCCCGTGGCGCGGGCGTGGGGATGCAGGTGCTGCCTGCGGTCGAGGCGGGCAACTTCGGCACGGTGCGCGAGCTGGCCCACCGCCACGGCCTGGCCTACGCCCTGGGCGTTCACCCGATGTACGTGGACCGCGCGGCCGACGATGACCTCGACCGCCTGCGTGACGAGCTGGCACGCCATCGCGGTGACCCGCGGCTGGTGGCGGTCGGCGAGATCGGACTCGACTTCTTCGTGCCCGGCCTCGACCGGGCGCGGCAGGAGCGCTTCTACACCGGGCAGCTGAAGATCGCCCGCGATGCCGGGCTGCCGGTGCTGCTGCATTGCCGTCGCTCGTCCGACATCCTGCTGAAGCACCTGCGGCGCATCGAGGTGCCGAGCGGCATCGCCCATGCCTTCAACGGCAGCACGGAGCAGGGTGCGGCCTTCCATGCGCGGGGCTTCGGCCTCGGCTTCGGCGGCGCGATGACCTTCGAGCGCGCGCTGCACCTGCGCGAGCTGGCGGCACAGCTGCCTGCCGAGGCCCTCGTGCTCGAGACCGATGCGCCGGACATCCCGCCGCAGTGGCTCTACCGCACCGCGGCCGAGCGCGCCGCTGGCCAGGGCAGCCGCAACGAGCCGGGCGAGCTGCCACGCATCGCCGAGACGCTGGCCGCGTTGCGCCACTGGAGCCTGGACGAGACGCGAGCCACCACCCGGGCCAACGCGCTGCGAGCGCTGCCCCGGCTCGCGGCGCTGCTGGCATGACCGGGGCAAGCCGCCTGGTCGGCCTGCCGCCGGTCATCGCGCGTGGCACGAAGCTGGTCGTGCTGGGCAGCTTTCCCGGCGTGGCGTCGCTGCAGGCCGGGCAGTACTACGCCCACCCGCGCAACCACTTCTGGCCCATCGTCGGCGCGCTGCTCGGGCGGGAGCTCGTCGCGCTGCCCTATGCCGACCGCCTGGCGGCGCTGTGCGAAGGCGGCGTGGGCCTGTGGGATGTCTACGCCGCCTGCCGCCGAGAAGGCAGCCTGGACAGCGCGATAGCGGCCGCCGAGCCCAACGACCTGGCGAGCCTGCGCCGGCTTGCGCCGGGCCTGTGCGCCATTGCCCACAACGGTGGCGAATCTGCACGCCAGCGCCGTGTCACCGAGGCGCTGGGCCTGCCGGTGCACCGCCTGCCATCGACCAGCCCGGCCAATGCCAGCTGGAGCTTCGAGCGCAAGCTCGCGGCCTGGCGCGAGGCGTTCGAGTCAGCAGGACTGTTGTCCCGCGCTTGAGCGACCGGCACTGCGCGGCGGACGGGTTTGCCCCCGTTGCCGGCCCGCGGGCCTGGGCGGAAAGTCGGTCTTCCTGGCCCATGCGCTGGGTTGCGCGCCGGCCGATCACCGATGACGAAGGAGACACCCGCATGAGCACGCACAGCCGCCTCGAGGGCAAATTCCCCCTTGGGGGGATGGCGCAAGGCGCCAAGGGGGTCGCATGAGCTCGACCCCCGCGACACCGCGCCGGCGCTTCCTGAAGAAGGCGGCCACCGCGGCCGGCGCCGCCGGCGCTCTGGCGGCCCCGATGGTCTCTCGTGCGCAGACTGTGAGCCTGCGCTTCCAGAGCACATGGCCGGCCAAGGACATCTTCCACGAGTACGCCAACGACTTCGCCAAGAAGGTCAACGACATGGCGGGCGGCCGGCTCAAGATCGAAGTGCTGCCCTCGGGCGCGGTGGTGCCGGCCTTCCAGCTGCTGGAGGCGGTGAACAAGGGCACGCTGGACGGCGGCCACGGCGTGGTGGCCTACCACTACGGCAAGAACACCGCGCTGGCGCTGTGGGGCTCGGGGCCGGCCTTCGGCATGGACCCGAACATGGTGCTCTCGTGGCACAACTACGGGGGCGGCAAGGCCCTGCTGGAAGAGATCTACAAGGCCATCAACATGGACGTGGTCTCGTTCCTCTACGGGCCGATGCCGACCCAGCCGCTGGGCTGGTTCAAGAAGCCGGTTGCGCGGGCTGACGACATCAAGGGCCTGAAGTTCCGCACCGTCGGCCTGTCGGTCGACATGTTCACTGCGCTGGGCGCGGCGGTGAACCCGCTGCCTGGTGGCGAGATCGTGCCCGCGCTGGACCGCGGCCTGATCGATGCCGCCGAGTTCAACAACGCCTCGAGCGACCGCGCGCTCGGCTTCCCGGACGTGGTCAAGAACTGCATGCTGCAGAGCTTCCACCAGAGCGGCGAGCAGTTCGAGATCCTGTTCAACAAAGGCAAGTACAGCGGGCTGCCCGCCGAGCTGAAGGCCATCATCGACTACGCGGTGCAGGCGGCCAGCGCCGACATGAGCTGGAAGGCGGTGGAGCGCAACTCGCAGGACTACATCGAGCTGAAGAAGGCCGGCGTCAAGTTCTACAAGACACCCGATGCGGTGCTGCGCGCGCAGCTCGCGGCCTGGGACAAGATCATCGCCGACAAGGCCAAGGAGAACCCGCTGTTCCAGAAGGTGCTCGACTCGCAGAAGGCCTTCGCCCAGCGCGCCGGCCAATGGCAGGCCGACTACATGGTCGACTTCAAGATGGCCTGGAACCACTACTTCGGCAAGAAGGGCTGATGCCGCACGCTCAGCCGACGGCCACCGGCCGGCCACCCGCGGGGGTGGCCGCGTTGCCGCTGCTGCGGGCTGCCGAAACCCTCAGCACCTGGACGGGCAAGGCCTTCTCCTGGCTCATCATCGTGTTGATGGTGGTGGTCTGCGTCGAGGTCTTCAAGCGCTATGCGCTGAACGCGCCCACCGCCTGGATCTACGACGTGAACAACATGCTCTACGGCACGCTGTTCATGATGTGCGGCGCCTATGCGCTGGCGCACGACGGCCATGTGCGCGGCGACTTCCTCTATGGCAGCTTCAGGCCGCGCACCCAGGCTGCGCTGGACCTGGTGCTGTTCGTCCTCTTCTTCCTGCCCGGCGTGGTGGCGCTCACCTGGGCCGGCTGGAGCTATTTCAACGACTCGCTGGCGATGCGCGAGCAGACCTTCAACGCCACGCCACTGCCGGTCTACCCCTTCAAGTTCGTGATCCCGCTGGCCGGCAGCATCGTGCTGCTGCAAGGCCTGTCCGAGATCCTGCGCTGCATCGTCTGCCTGCGCACCGGCGAGTGGGCCCCCCGCCTGAAGGACGCGGCCGAGATGGACGTGGTCGAGCAGCAGCTCGCGGGCAGCACCTTCGTCGACGAAGCCGCCCGCGCAGAGGCCATGGCCCGCGCCCACGACATCGACGACGCCGCGCGTCAGAGGGGGAGGGGCGGCGCATGAGCGGGGCGAGCGCCGGGCCGCCCCCAAGCCGGCCCGCCATCCCCCCCGGGGGATCGGGCGATGCAACCATCGGACGAGGGTCTCCAACATGACAGATGCGGCGCTGGGCATGGTCATGCTCGGCCTGATCGTCGTCGTGATCATGCTCGGCTTCCCCACGGCCTTCACGCTGATGGGGCTGGGCATGGGCTTCGGCTTCTACGCCTTCTACGACCCAGCCCAGCACTGGCTGGACAACCGCGTCTTCGACCTGATGGTGCAGCGCACCTTCGGCGCGATGACCAACGAGACGCTGCTGTCGATTCCGCTGTTCGTGCTGATGGGCTACGTGATGGAGCGTGGCGCGCTGGTCGACAAGATGTTCCACGCCACGCAGCTCGCCTTCCGCCGCCTGCCGGGCTCGCTGGCGGTCGCCACCCTGGTGATCTGCACCTTCTGGGGCATCGCCAGCGGCCTGGTCGGCGCGGTGGTGGTGCTGATGGGCGTGATCGCCATGCGGCCGATGCTCAACGCGGGCTACGACACGCGCCTGGCCGCCGGCGTGATCACCGCCGGGGGCACGTTGGGCATCCTGATCCCGCCCTCGGTGATGATCATCGTCTACGCGGCGGTGGCCGGGCAGTCGGTGGTCAAGCTCTACGCCGCGGCCATGTTCCCCGGTTTCTTCCTTGCCTTCCTGTACCTGCTCTACATCGTGGGCTGGGCCACGTTGAAGCCCGATGTGGCGCCGCGCCTGCCGCCCGAGGCGCAGCGGGCGCCGATCTCGCCCTGGGTGGCGCAGGTGGCGCAAGCCTATTCGCCGCGCCTGCTGCCGGCGCTGGCCTGGGCCCTGGTCGCGCCTGCACGCCTGCATCGTGTCGACGGGCCGGGCGTCGGCCGGCTGGGGCTGCTGCGCGGGTTGGGGGTGTCGCTCGTGCCGCTGGCGATGGCAGTGCTGTCGCTCGGCACGGCCTGGTGGTACGTGACGATCTACTCGCAGAAGGACGCCAACCCGCCACCTGCTGCCATGGCCCCCGCCGAGCCGGGGCTCACCGCGCCGGCGATCGAAGGCGGACTGCAGGAACCCCCTGCCAACGGCGACGGCAGCGGCTTGCAGGAGCCCCCCGGCAGCGGGCTGCAAGAGCCTCCGGGGGCCGGCGACGGCCTGCAGGAGCCGCCCGGCACCGAGGCCCCGGCCGCTGCGGCCGACAACGGCCTGCAGGCACTGGGTGAGCCGGTGGCCGCGCCGGAAGTGCAGCCGGTGCCCGAGGCCTTCTACACCGGCTTCTGGATCACCTGCGCCTTCACCGCCTTGCTGCTGGTGCTGTACTACCGCGCCTTCGACGCCGAGCAGTTCGAGATCCTGCGCCTGCTGGTGTCGTCGGTGATGCCGCTCGGCATCCTGACTTTCGTGGTGCTGGGCGTGATTCTGTTCGGCATCACCACGGCCACCGAGTCGGCGGCGGTCGGTGCTGCGGGTGCCTTCCTGATGGCCTGGCAGGCCGGTACGCTGACCTTCCAGCGAATCAAGGAGGCAGTGTTCCTGACCGCCAAGACCACCGCCATGGTCTGCTGGCTCTTCGTGGGGTCGGCGTTGTTTTCGGCGGTGTTCGCGATCCTCGGCGGCCAGCACGTGATCGAGCAGTGGGTGCTGGGCATGGACCTCACGCCGCTGCAGTTCCTGCTGCTCACGCAGGCCATCATCTTCATCCTCGGCTGGCCGCTGGAATGGACCGAGATCATCGTGATCTTCGTGCCGATCTTCCTGCCGCTGCTGGCGCACTTCCAGATCGACCCGATGCTGTTCGGCGTGCTGGTCTTCGTGAACCTGCAGGCGGCCTTCCTCTCGCCGCCGGTGGCCATGTCAGCCTTCTACCTGAAGGGCGTGTCGCCCCCGCACGTGACGCTGAACCAGATCTTCGCGGGGATGATGCCGTACATGCTGATCGTCATCCTGTGCATGGTGATCATGTACATCTGGCCTGGCCTGACGCTCTGGCTGCCGAAGTACCTCTACGGCTGAGACCGCTCAACTCACGCGCAGGGGGATGGTGACCGGCCCGTCGTTGACCAGGTGCACCTGCATGTCGGCGCCGAACTCCCCAGCGGCCACTTCGGTGTGCAGCGCGCGGGCGCGGGCCAGCAGGTGCTCGTAGAGGGCCCTGCCTTGCGCGGCCGGGGCGGCGCCGGTGAAGCTGGGCCGGTTGCCGCCGGTGGTGTCGGCCGCCAGCGTGAACTGGGAGACGATCAGCAGGCCGCCGTTCACGTCCTGCACGCTGCGGTTCATCTTGCCGGCGTCGTCGCTGAAGATGCGCAGCTTCAGCAGCTTGGCCAGGAATCGCTCGACCGACGCTTCGCCGTCCGGCGGCTCCGCGCAGGCCAGCACCAGCAGCCCCGGCCCGATGGCGCCGACGGTGCGGCCGGCGATGTCGACGCGGGCCTCGCTCACGCGCTGGATGAGTCCGATCATGGGCTGTCTTCCGAAGGGGACACGGCCAGCGACTCGACTTCCATCGGCAGCAGCTGGATGCTGGCCCGCAGCCCCGGCACCGCGCGCATCAGCGCCTGCTCGACCGAGGCCCGCTGTACGGCGGCATGCTGCAGCGTCCAACCCGGCGGCATGTGCATGTGCAGATCGACAAAGCGGCGAGCGCCTGCGCGGCGGGTCGCCAGGTGGTCGAAGCGCACGGTGCCCGGCTCGGCGAAGCCGCCAAGAACCTGCTCGATGGCGGCCCGGTGCTCGGGCTCCAGCGCGGTGTCCATCAGCCCTTCAGCCGAGCGGCGCACCAGCGAGACGCTCTCCCGGGTGATGTTGGCGGCCACCAGCAACGCGACCAGCGGGTCGAGCCAGAGCCAGCCGGTGACCGCCGCGCCGGCCAGGCCGACGAGCACGCCGGCGGTGGTCCAGACGTCGGTCATCAGGTGGCGGGCGTCACCTTCCAGGGCCATCGAATGGTGCTCGCGCGCGGTGCGCAGCATGCCCCAGGCGAGCACGCCGTTGATCACCGAGCTGGCCACCGACAAGCCCAGCCCCAGGCCGAGCGATTGGAGCGGCTGGGGGTGCCACCAGCGTTCGATCGCGGCACCCGCGATGCCCAGCGCGGCCACGCCGATCAGCACGCCCTCGAAGCCACTGGAGAAGTACTCCGCCTTGTGGTGGCCGTAGGGGTGGTCGTCGTCGGGCGGCCGGGCGGCGATGGCCACCATGGCGAGCGCAAAGACCGCGCCGGCCAGGTTCACCAGCGATTCCAGCGCGTCGGAGAGCAGGCCGACCGAGCCGGTGAGCCACCAGGCCGCGGATTTCAGGCCGATGGTGGCGATCGCGGCCGCGACCGAGAGCTTCAGGTAGGTGCTGACCTGCATCGGCTCCAACGCGCGTCGGCGACAGGGTTCACTGCTGCTTGGCGATGCCCAGCAGCTCGACGTCGAAGTTCAGCGTGGCGTTGGGCGGGATCACCTTGCCTGCCCCCTTGGCCCCATAGGCAATCGCCGGTGGGCAGGTCAGCTTGGCCTTGCCGCCGACCTTCATCTTCTGCACGCCTTCGGTCCAGCAGGCGATCACGCGGTTGAGCGGGAACTCGGCCGGCTGCCCCCGGGTGTAGGAGCTGTCGAACTCCTTGCCGTTGGGGAAGGTGCCGCGGTAGTGCACCTTGACGGTGTCGGTGGCGACCGGGCTGGCGCCCGTGCCCTCGCGCAGCGTGCGGATCACCAGGCCGCTGGGCCAGGTCTCGCTGCCGTCGGCCGCCTTGACGGGGCCCGGCGCGGAGGCGGGGGTGACACCGCTGACCGGTTCGACCTGCGCGGTCACGGCTGCGGAAAGGGTGAAAAGAACGACAGACGCAAGAACGGAAAGACGGTTCATCGGGATCTCCGCGAACGACAGGGGTCAGGCGAGCGTGACGCGCGCGAATTTGCGCTTGCCCACCTGGACGACGAATGTACCGGCCTGTAGTTTCAGGCCTTTGTCGGACACGACCCCTCCGTCAATGCGCACACCGCCCTGGTCGATCAGGCGGTTGGCTTCACTGGTGCTGGGCGCCAGGTTGGCGGCCTTCAGCAATGCGGCGACACCCATGGGCGCACCGGACAACGACACCTCGTCGATGTCGTCCGGGATGCCGCCCTTGGCGCGGTTCTGGAAGTCGGCTTCGGCGCTTTCGGCCGCCGCCGCGCTGTGGAAGCGCGTGGTGATCTCCTTGGCGAGCATCACCTTCGCGTCCTTCGGATTGCGCCCACCAGCGATCTCGGCCTTCAGTTTCGCGATCTCTGCTTCGCTGCGGAAGCTCAGCAGGGTGAACCATTCCCACATCAGCGTGTCGCTGATGGACAGGATCTTGGCGAACATGGTGTTCGCGTCTTCGGTGATGCCGATGTAGTTGTTCTTCGACTTCGACATCTTCTCGATGCCGTCCAGCCCCACCAGCAGCGGCATCGTCAGGATGCACTGCGGCTCCTGGCCGTACTCGCTCTGGAGCGCGCGGCCCACCAGCAAGTTGAACTTCTGGTCGGTGCCGCCGAGCTCGAGGTCGCTCTGGAGCGCCACCGAGTCGTAACCCTGCATCAGCGGGTAGAGCAGCTCATGCACCGAGATCGGTGCGTTCTCGCGGAACCGCTTGGCGAAGTCGTCACGCTCCATCAGGCGGGCCACGGTGTACTTGGCGGCCAGCTGGATCATCCCGCGCGCGCCGAGCGGGTCGCTCCATTCGCTGTTGTAGCGAAGCTCGGTCTTCGCCGGGTCCAGCACCCGGTCGGCCTGCGCGCGGTAGGTGGTCGCGTTGGCCTCGATCTGCTCGCGCGTCAGCGGCGGCCGGGTGGCGTTGCGGCCCGAGGGGTCGCCGATCATCGTGGTGAAGTCGCCGATCAGGAAGATGACGGTGTGGCCCAGGTCCTGCAACTGGCGCATCTTGTTCAGCACCACCGTGTGGCCCAGGTGGATGTCTGGCGCGGTCGGGTCCAACCCGAGTTTGATGCGCAGCGGTTTTCGGGTAGCTTCTGCCCGCTGGAGCTTTTTGACCCAGTCGGCCTGCGGCAGCAGCTCGCTGCAGCCACGCAGGCTGACCGCCAGCGCGTGCTGCACGGCATCGCTCAATGGCGCGTCGGTCGTGACGGGGTTCACGGTCTCGGGCATAAACAAACGTTCAGAAAGTGCAGCTAGGGGATGGCCTCCGCGCTTCGATTGTTATACTCGCGCGCACGCCTGAGTCGGGCTCCGGTTCCATTGCGAATCGCCCCGCACGGGTTCGCCAAAGGTCATCGCGAAGGTGGCCGGAGCGGCGGATTCTACGGGCCGGCCCCTGCCCAGGGCGCCTGGCTCTCTGCTATTCATTCGAGGTTTCCCGCCGGGTCGAGCCGGCGAGGGGGCTGTCTTGTCGACCGCTGGGCAGGTTGTCGTACCGGCGCGCTGGCGCGCTCCGTGGATTGATCACCGATGTCTTTTGATTCCCGCGCCGAGGCGCAACAGCCGGCCCGTCTGGTCGCCGCGGCCCGCGCCGCACGAGAGTTCGTCGCCGCCTACCACCGCGGCATCACCGCCACCGTCACCCTGGCCCTCGCGGGCTTCGGTGTCACCGCCTTCGGCATCGCACCGCTGGCGCCGGACGCCGCCGAGCTGCCGCGCCGCCTGGTCACCGAGGCCGTCGAGCCCGAGGGCCTGGGCGTGCAGCTCGAAGCCCTGGCCGACACGGGCCTCAAGCTCATGCGCAGCGACACGACGCGCGCCAGCGACACGGCCGACAGCCTGCTCAAGCGCCTGGGTGCGGTGGACGTGGAGGCCGCGCTGTTCCTGCGCAGTGACGGCACGGCCCGCCGCGTGCTCGAAGGCAGGCCGGGCAAGATGCTCTCGGCCCAGCTCGACGAGGACGGCCGCCTGCAGAGCCTGGTGGCGCGCTACGCCGCGCAGGAGGACAACGTGTCGTCCCCCAGCCGCTTCACCCGCCTGACCATCGAGCGCGCCGAGGCTGGCGGCTTCCAGGCCCGACTCGAGACGGCACCACTCGAAGCCACCACACGCCTGGCCGGCGGCACCATCCGCAGCTCGCTCTTCGCGGCGAGCGACGAGGCCGGCATTCCCGATGCGATCGCGGTGCAGATGGCCGAGATGTTCTCGGCCGACATCGACTTCCACCGCGAGCTGCGCAAGGGTGACGAGTTCAGCGTGGTCTACGAGGCGCTCACCGCCGATGGCGAGCCCATCACCTGGAACCAGGGCAGTGGCCGCGTGCTGGCGGCGGAGTTCGTCAACAACGGCAAGGAGTACCAGGCCGTGTGGTTCGCCGGTGCGGCCGGCGGCAAGGGCGGCTACTACGACCTCAACGGCGAGAGCAAGCGCCGCGCCTTCCTGGCCAGCCCGATGGAGTTTTCCCGCGTCACCTCGGGTTTCTCGAACCGCCTGCACCCGATCTTCAAGACCTGGCGTGCCCACCTGGGCGTCGACTACGGGGCCCCGACCGGCACGCCGGTGCGTTCCGTGGGGGATGGCGTGGTTGAATTCGCCGGGCGCCAGAACGGTTACGGCAACGTGGTCAAGATCCGCCACAACGGCGGCCGCAGCACCCTCTACGGCCACCTGTCACGCATCGACGTGAAGAATGGCCAGTCGATCGACCAGGGCCAGCGCATCGGTGCCGTCGGCGCGACCGGCTGGGCCACTGGCCCGCACCTGCACTTCGAGTTCCGCGTCAACGGCGCCCACCAGGATCCGCTCAAGATCGCGAAGGCCGCCGAGACGGTGGCGCTGGAAGCCTCGCAGCGACCGCGCTTCGCCCAGCTGGCCAGCGCGATGAAAACCACGCTGGCCGTGGCCGACGAGCTGGGCGCCTTGCCAGGCCGAGACGAGTAAGCAGGCGCCTCGGCTGGTGCGGTCGCCCCGACAATCCGGGACATGAGTCTTTTCATCGGCCTGATGTCCGGCACCTCGCTGGACGGGGTGGACGGCGTCGTCGCCCGTTTCGACGACCACGGTGCCCCCACCGTGCTGGCGCATGCGCACCGGCCGTTCCCCGCAGCTTTGCGCGACGAGCTGCTGGCCTTGAACAGCCCCGGCGGCACGGACGAGCTGCACCGGGCCGCGCTGGCTGCCAATGGCCTGGCCCGTGTGCAGGCCGAAGTGAGCCGGCAGTTGCTGGCGCAAGCGGGCATGCAGGCACAGCACATCACCGCGCTCGGTTCGCACGGCCAGACGGTGCGCCACCGCCCGGGTGAATTCGACGGCAGCGGCTACACGCTGCAGCTCAACAACCCGGCGTTGCTGGCCGAACTCACCGGCATCCCGGTGGTGGCGGATTTCCGCAGCCGCGATGTCGCTGCCGGCGGGCAGGGCGCGCCGCTGGTGCCCGCCTTCCACGCCGTCGTCTTCGGCCGGCCGGGCCGGGCGCGGGCGCTGCTGAACCTGGGCGGCATCGGCAACCTGACGCTCCTGCCGGCGTCCGACGACCGTGCTGGCGCGGTGTGCGGTTTCGATTGCGGCCCCGGCAATGCGCTGCTCGACCATTGGGTGCAGAGCCATCGCGGCCAGGCCTTCGACGCCGACGGCGCCTGGGCGGCCACTGGCCAGGTGCAACCCGCGTTGCTGCGGGTGCTGCTGGCCGAGCCGTTCCTCGCGCGCCGGCCGCCCAAGAGCACTGGCCGCGACCTGTTCAACCCGGCCTGGCTGTCCAGCCGCTTGGTGGGCTTCGAGTCGTTGCGGCCGGAAGACGTGCAGGCCACGCTGGCCGAGTTCACCGCCCGCGCTGCCGCCGAGGCCTTGCTGGCCGGGGCGCCCGACTGCGTCGAGCTGCGGGTCTGCGGGGGCGGTGCGTTCAACGGGCACCTGATGCGCCGGCTTCAGGCGCTGTTGCCGGGGCTGGCGATCGGCTCCACCGCCGCCCTCGGCCTGCCGCCGCTGCAGGTCGAGGCCGCGGCCTTCGCCTGGCTGGCCCGCGCTTGCTGGCTGCGCCAGCCCGGCAACCTGCCCGAGGTGACCGGCGCACGCGGGCTGCGCGTGCTCGGTGCGGTCTACCCGGCCTGAACGGCGGGCATCGGGGGCGCGCCCAGTAACCGGGTTCGCATTCCGAAACGAAGGGCCCTGCCAGCGGGCGAGGATGGCCCTGTCTCTTCACGACCGCCGAGAGCCGCCATGCACCCGTCCACTGCCGTCGTCCCGCCGCGCCCCACACCCCGGCGCGGTACGTTGCCTCGTGCCGCCTGGATCGCCGGCGGCGTGATGGCCATCACCCTCGTGGTGCTCGGCTACACCTTGGCCTCGCGCATGCGGCCTGAACCCGGGCCCACCACCGCTGCCGAACCGCAACCAGCGCTGGCGCCGGCCCGCGCGCAGGCACCCCATCGCGCGATCAATTCGCCGCAGCCCGCCCCGGGCCGCAAGCCGCCGCCAGCCCGCGCCAGCGAGCCACCGGTCCAGCGCAACCAGCCGCCGAGTGGCCGCAAGCCACCGCCGGTGCAAGGTGAGGGCCGCGCGCGACAGGTCGCCGTGTCGGTTTGAAACAGTTGCGGCCCCGGAGGGGGCCGCAACGATCGAGCAGAGTGCTCCGGTCTTCAGCTGCGCCGCACGCGCAGCAGCTCGTCCAGGATGAGGCAGATGGCACCCAGCGTGATGGCGCTGTCGGCAAGGTTGAAACTGGGGAAGGCACGGCCAGCGTAGTGCAGCTGGATGAAGTCGACCACGTAGCCGTGGATCAGGCGGTCGATCACGTTGCCGAGCGCGCCGCCGAGGATCATCGTGACCGCGAAGCAGAAGAGCTTCTGCCCCGGGTGCTTCTTCAGCATCCACACGATGACCACCGAGGCCACGATGCCGAGCGTGACGAAGAACCAGCGCTGCCAGCCCGAGGCACCGGCCAGGAAGCTGAAGGCGGCGCCGGTGTTGTGCACGCGGACCACGTTGAAGAACGAGGTCACCGGCCGGCTTTCGCCGTAGCTGAAGTCGCCCAGGATCAGCGTCTTGGTGAACTGGTCCAGCACGATCACGATGGCCGCCAGGCCCAGCCACAGCCAGAGGCTGGGGCCGGACGAAGAGGACGTGGCAAACGAACGGCGGGCCATCAGGCGACCTTCCGCACTTCACCCGCGCCGTGCAGGTTGCTGATGCAGCGGCCGCAGATCGTCGGGTGGGCCGTGTCGGCACCCACGTCCTCGCGGTAATGCCAGCAGCGCTCGCACTTGGTGGCGGTGCTGGGCGTGACCACCACCGACAGCGTGGTGCCCTCGACCACCTTCACCGCCGAGGTGATGGTGACGAAGCGCAGGTCGTCGCCCAGCGAGCGCAGGATCGCGGCGTCTTCCGCCGGCGCGGTGATCACCAGCGTGGCCTGCAGCGAGGCGCCGACGGCGCCGGTGGCGCGCACCGCCTCGATCTCCTTGTTCGCCAAATCGCGGATCTCGTGGATGCGGTTCCACTTCGCCAGCAGCGCCGCGTCCGGCGTGGGCAGCGGCCAGTAGGTCTCGGTGAAGATGGTCTCTTTCGCGGCCGTGCCGTGGGCGAACACCTGCCAGGCTTCTTCGGCGGTGAAGCTCATGAACGGCGCCATCCAGCGCAGCATCGCCTGGGTGATGTGCCACAGCGCGGTCTGGGCGCTGCGGCGCGCCAGGCTCTTGGGCGCGGTGGTGTAGAGCCGGTCCTTCAGCACGTCGAGGTAGAACGCCCCCAGGTCTTCCGAGCAGTAGATCTGCAGCTTGGCCACCACCGGGTGGAACTCGTAGGCGGTGAAGTGCTTCAGGATCTCGGCCTGCAGCTCGCTGCAGCGCGCCAGCGCGTAGTGGTCGACCTCCAGCATCTCGTCGGCGGCGACCGAATCGGTGGCCGCGTCGAAGTCGCTGACGTTGGCGAGCAGGAAGCGCAGGGTGTTGCGGATGCGGCGGTAGGCGTCGACCACGCGGGCGAGGATCTTGTCGTCGCCCGAGATGTCGCCCGAGTAGTCGCTGGCTGCCACCCACAGGCGGATGATCTCGGCGCCCAGCGTGGAGCCCACCTTCTGCGGCTCGATGCCGTTGCCGAGCGACTTGCTCATCTTGCGGCCCTGCGAATCCACGGTGAAGCCATGGGTCAGCAGCCCGCGGTACGGCGCGCGGCCGTGCAGCGCGGCCGAAATCAGCAGCGACGAGTGGAACCAGCCGCGGTGCTGGTCGTGGCCTTCGAGGTAGAGGTCAGCCTCGGGGCCGCTTTCGTGGAAGCCGACCGAGCCGGCAGCGTCTTTCGCGTGCGTGCCGCGCAGCACGTGCTGGAAGCTGGAGCCCGAGTCGAACCACACCTCCAGGATGTCGGCGCTCTTGGTGTAGCTCGGCGCGTCGGCCGCGCCCAGGATCTCTTCCGTGGTGACGCGGCTCCAGGCCTCGATGCCGCCCTTCTCGACGATGTCGGCCGCCTGGTCGAGGATCTCCATCGTGCGCGGGTGCAGCTCGCCCGAGTCCTTGTGCAGGAAGAAGGGCAGCGGCACGCCCCAGCTGCGCTGGCGCGAGATGCACCAGTCGGGCCGGTTGGCGATCATGTCGCGCAGGCGAGCACGGCCGTTCTCGGGGAAGAAGCCCGTCTGGTCGATCGCGTCCAGCGCCATCTGGCGCAGGGTCTTGGGCGCCTTGTCCTTGGTGAACACGCCCGTGCCTTCGTCCATGCGCACGAACCACTGCGCCGCGGCGCGGTAGATCACCGGCGTCTTGTGGCGCCAGCAGTGCGGGTAGCTGTGGGTGATCTGCTCGGTCGCCATCAGGCGGCCGGCCGACTTCAGCGTGTCGATGATGACCGGCACGGCCTTCCAGATGCCCTGGCCACCGAACAGCGGAAACTGCGCCGCGTAAGCTCCGTTGCCCTGCACCGGGTTCAGGATGTCGTCGTACTTCATGCCGTGCGAGAGGCATGAGTTGAAGTCGTCTACACCGTAGGCGGGCGAGGAGTGCACGATGCCGGTGCCGTCGTCGGCGGTGGCGTAGTCGGCCAGGTACACCGGGCTCAGGCGGTCGTAGCCCGCATCCACATGGGCCAGCGGGTGCTTGAAGTGGATGCCGCCAAGGTTCTCGCCCAGCGCGGTGGCGACCACCTTGCCTTCGAGGCCGTACCGGGCGAGGCATTTCTCGACCAGCACGGCGGCCAGCACGAGGAAGCCCTTGCTCGTTTCGACCAGCGCGTACTCGATCTTCGGGTTCAGGTTCAGCGCCTGGTTGGCCGGGATGGTCCAGGCGGTGGTCGTCCAGATCACCGCGAAGGCATCGCCTTTGAGCGCGGGCAGGCCGAAGGCGGCGGCGAGGCGGTCGTTCTCGGCACACAGGAAGGCCACGTCCAGTGTCTGGCTCTTCTTGTCGGCGTACTCGATCTCGAATTCGGCCAGCGACGAGCCGCAGTCGAAACACCAGTAGACGGGCTTCAGGCCGCGGTAGACGAAGCCGCGCTCCATCACGCGCTTGAAGGCGCGGATCTCGCCGGCCTCGTTGGCGAAGTCCATGGTGCGGTAGGGCCGGTCCCAGTCGCCCAGCACGCCCAGGCGCTTGAAGTCGGCCATCTGCAGCGCGATCTGCTCGGTGGCGTAGGCGCGGCTCTTGGCCTGCATGTCGTCGCGGCTCAAGTTGCGGCCGTGCTTCTTCTCGATCGCGTTCTCGATCGGCAGGCCGTGGCAGTCCCAGCCGGGCACGTACTGCGCGTCGAAGCCAGCCAGCTGGCGGGCCTTGACGATCATGTCCTTGAGCACCTTGTTGACGGCGTGGCCCATGTGGATCTGGCCGTTGGCGTAGGGCGGGCCGTCGTGCAGGATGAACTTGGGCGCGCCGCAGCGGGCTTCGCGCAGGCGCTTGTAGATGCCTTGGTCTTCCCACTGCTTGACCCAGCCCGGCTCGCGTTTGGCGAGGTCGCCGCGCATGGGGAAGGGCGTGTCGGGCAGGTTCAGCGTGCTGCGGTAGTCGGGGGTGGCGTCGGTCATGGCGGGTCGCGCTCGCTTTTTAGGCGCAGGCGCGTGGCAGGCGGGGCAGGCGGCGCGCGCTGTGGCGCGCCGGGCTCGTACAACGCGGAGCGGGCCGCGTCAGCCGAAGCGCTGAATTCGGTCGCGCGTGGTCTGCCGGCGCGTGCAGGCGTGGCCCTGCGGGAGCAAGGCGGCGGGCACGGGGCGGACCGGGGAGGTGACCATGGGGTTGGATTCTAAGCTTGGCGGGGGTTTGCGCTTGCAGCGGGGCGTGCGGGTGGGCGGTGGCGCTTAGGTTCCGCGGTCGGCGCTGCGCGCCGACTGCCCTGCGTTGCTCGCGGGTACGGCCGGGCGCTTAACTCGCCGCTCTCGCTTCGCTCGTGCGCTCGGACAGTCGCGCCCAGTTTGTTTTGGAAGCGCGCTGCGCGCGCGGCCGCACCCGCTGCGCTACTCGGCGCTTCACATGCACGCCACCGCCCACCCGCACACCCCGCTGCGGCCACCGCCGCAGCACTGGCAACGAACAGCCACCACGGTCGAACTCGCGGCAGGGGGTACCCGGCGGGGCGATTTGTGCAGCGGTGAGAAGCGCAGGTGAGAGGGCGGCGCGCGAAGCGCGCTTCGTGAACTGACTCGCTGCGACTGTTCGACCACAGTGAGCGCAGCGAACGGAGGGAGTTAAGCAGCGCGCCCTCTCGCCGAGCATCGCAACGGAGTCGGCGCGCAGCGCCGACCGCGAAACCATGAGCCCCGCCGGGTACCCCCTGCCGCGACCGCTCCGAACCTCAGAAGGGGTAGTGCCTTGGCATCGTCTGCACCGTGATCCAGCGCAGATCCGTGAACTCCGCCACCCCCGCCTTGCCCCCAAACCGCCCGATGCCGCTCGCCTTCACCCCACCAAAAGGCATCTGGGCCTCGTCATGCACCGTCGGCCCGTTGACATGGCAGATGCCGGAGTCGATGCGCCGCGCCACGTTGAAGGCGCGGGCGATGTCGCGGCCGAAGACGGCCGCCGAGAGGCCGTACTCGTTGTCATTGGCGCAGGCGATGGCTTCCTCGGTGTCCTTCACCCGCACGATGGCCTTGACCGGGCCGAAGGTTTCCTCGCGGTAGATGCGCATCGCCGGCGTCACATGGTCCAGCAGCGTGGCCGGCATCAGGGTCGAATCGGCCTTGCCGCCGCAGACCAGCTTGGCACCCTTGGCCAGCGCGTCGTCGATCAGCGCGTTGCAATGCTCGACAGTGGGCATGCCCACCACCGAGCCCAGCACCACCGGGTTCGGCCCGCGCGGGTCGCCCAGCGGCAGCGCGCGGGCCTTGGCGGCGAACATGCGCACGAAGTCGTCGGCCACCTTGGCATCCACCACCAGGCGCTCGGTGCTCATGCAGATCTGGCCCGAGTTGGCGAAGCAGCCGAAGGCGGCGGCGTTGACCGCGTCGGTCAGGTCGGCATCGTCCAGCACCACCAGCGGCGCCTTGCCGCCCAGCTCCAGCACCACGGGTTTCAGGTACTTGGCGCAGGTCATGGCGACCAGCCTGCCCACCTTGGTGGAGCCGGTGAAGTTGACCCGCCGCACCGCCGGGTGCGCCACCATCGCCTCGACCACCGTGGCCGCGTCGGCCGGCGCATTCGTCACGTAGTTGACGACGCCGGGCGGGAAGCCGGCTTCCTGGAAGGCCTCGGCGATCAGCTGGTGGGTGCGCGGGCAGGCCTCGCTGCCCTTGAGCACCACCGTGTTGCCGCAGGCCAGCGGCGTGGCGATGGCGCGCACGCCCAGGATCACCGGCGCATTCCACGGCGCGATGCCCAGCACCACGCCCGCCGGCTGCCGCACGCCCATGGCCAGCGAGCCGGGCACGTCGGAGGGGATCACCTCGCCGGCGATCTGCGTGGTCAGCGCGGCCGCCTCGCGGATCATGCCGGCGGCCAGGTGCACGTTGAAGCCGGCCCACATCGCCGTTGCTCCGGTTTCGCTCGGCAGCGCTTCGCAGAACTGCGGCGTCTTCGCCTCCAGCTTGTCGGCCGCCTTCAGCAGCAGGGCACGGCGCTCGCCCGGGCCCATGGCGGCCCAGGCGGGGAAGGCGGTGGCGGCGGCCTCGACCGCCATCACGGCGTCTGCCGGCGACGCGGCGGGCGCGCGCGTGGCCACGCTGCCGTCCAGCGGGTTCAGGCGGTCGAAGGTGGCGCCGCGTTCGGCGGTGACGGCCAGGCCGTTGATCAGCATCGACAGGTCGGACATGGGTTCTCCTTGCTCAGGTTGGCTGGGCGCCGAGGTAGGCCTCGCGCACGATGGACGACCGGGCCAGCAGCGCGGCCGGGCCGCTGGCCACCAGCGTGCCGCGCTCCAGCACGTAGCCGCGGTCGGCGACGGCGAGCGCCTTCTTCACGTTCTGCTCCACCATCAGCACGGTGGTGCCGGCGTCGGCGATGCGGCGGGCGATGGCCAGCAACTCGTCGACCATGCGCGGCGCGAGGCCCAGCGAGGGCTCGTCCAGCATCAGCAGCCGTGGCGCACTCATCATGGCGCGCGCCACCGCCACCATCTGCTGCTCGCCGCCGCTCATGGTGCCGGCGAGCTGGCCGGCGCGCTCGCGCAGCTTGGGGAAGTCGGTGAAAGCCTGTTCGAGGCGGCGGGCGCGCTCCTGCTTGCCGACGAGCCAGCCGCCGAGTTCGAGGTTCTCGCGGACGCTCATCTGCGGAAAGAGCTGGCGCCCTTCGTCGACGAGTGACAGGCCGGTGGCGACGATGCGGTCGGGCTTGTCGGGCAGCTCCTGGCCGTTCAGCGTGGCGGTGCCGCCGCGTGGGATCAGCCCGGCCAGCGCCTTCAGCAGCGTGGTCTTGCCGGCGCCGTTGGGGCCGAGGATCACCGTGAGGCCGGGCCGCGCTTCGAGCGACAGGCCGCGCAGCACCAGGAAGGCACCGTAGCCCGCCGACAGGCCCTCGACGCGCAGGTGCGCGCGGCCCGAGCCGCCGAGCACGAAGGGGTCGGGCGACCAGGCCATCATCGCGCGGCCTCCGCCATTTCATCCCCCAGGTAGGCCTCGATCACGCCCGCATCGCGCACCACCTCCCGCGGCGCGGCGTCGGCGATCTTGCGGCCCTGGTGCAGCACGATCACCCGCTCCACATGCCGTAGCAGCGTGGTCACCGCGTGCTCGATCCACACCACGCCCAGGCCCAGTTCGCGCCGCAGGCGGCCGATGAGCTGGGCCATGTTCTCTACTTCGGCCTCGGTCAGGCCGGCGGCCACCTCGTCCAGCAGCAGCAGCCGGGGGCGGGTCGACAAGGCCATGCCGATTTCCAGCAGCCGCTGCTGCGACGGCGTGATGGCCGCGGCGGGGATGCCCATCAGCGCCCCCAGGCCGACGAGTGCGGCGATGCTGTCGGCGCTGCGCAGCGCCATCGGCAAGCGGGCCTGCGCGTGGTGCCGGCCGGCGAACTGCAGGCCGAAGCCCAGGTTCTCGGCCACCGTCATCGCACCGAACACGCGCGGTGTCTGGAAGGTGCGCGCCACGCCGGCCGCGGCGAAGCGGTGCGGTGCGCGGCCGGCGAGGTTGCGGCCCGCCAGCAGCAGCCGGCCCGCCGTGGGTTGGATCACGCCCGAGACGGCGTTGAAGAAGGTGGTCTTGCCGGCGCCGTTGGGGCCGATGATGCCGACCAGTTCACCGGCGTGGAAGGTGGCGTCGACACCGTCGACGGCCACCAGCCCGCCAAAGCGCACGCTGATGCCCTCGGCACGAAGCAGAGGCTCAGCCATTGTTTTCCCTCCACCACCAGCGCTTTTTCTTCACGTCGGCCCAACGCAGCGAAGCCAGCCCGTTCGGCAGGTACAGCACCGACAGGATCAGCAGCAGCCCGAGCGCCATCATGTAGAGCTGCGGCACCTGCAGCCGCAGCGTTTCGGCCAGCACGCTGAAGACGATGGCCGCCACCAGCGGGCCCCACAGCGTGAGCGCGCCGCCCACCAGCGCGATCAGCACCGTCTGGAAGCCGATGAAGGGGTTGAACACGGTCGGCGGGTCGATGTAGGTCCAGCGCACCGACATCGCCGCGCCCACCGCGCCGGCGAACGCGGCGGTGAGCGCGAAGCCGGCCACCTTGACCCAGCGGGTGTTCACGCCCAGCGTCTGCGCGCGCTGCTCGTCGGCGCCGATGCCGGCCAGCGCCAGGCCGAAGCGGGTGCGCCGCACGACGATGGAAGTGGCCACGGCGAGCACCGCCAGACCCAGCACGGTGAGGTAGATGGTCTGCGCCTCGGGCACCACCATCAGCACCCGGCCGACGGTGCCGGTGACCTGTTTCTCCCACGCCGTCACCGCATGGCGGATCAGCTCGGTCATGCCGAAGGTGAGCACGGCGAAATAGGTGCCGCGCAGGTGCAGCACCAGCAGACCCATGAAGGCGGCCACCGCAGCCGCCAGCGCCGCGCCGGCGGCGATGCTCACGGCCCACGGCGCCTGCTCCAGCATCAGCGCGCCGGTGTAGGCGCCGATGCCGAAGAAGGCCGCGGTGGCCAGCGACAGGTAACGCGTGGTGCCGCAGAACAGCGCCCAGCTGGTGGACAGCGCCACGTACATCAGGCAGGTGAGCGCCAGCGAGGCGACGAACTCGCTGGCATAGGCCGGCAACGCCAGGCCCCAGCCAGCCAGGGCGAAGAGCACCAGCCAGTCACGCGAAGAAGACTTCATTTCGCGAACAACCCCCGCGGCCGGCACAGCAGCACCAGGATGAACACCGTGTACGACAGCAGTGCCTTGAGCGACGGGCTGGTGAAGTGCATGCCCACCGCCTCGACCACGCCCAGCCCCAGCGCACCGGCCAGCGCGCCGCCCATGCTGCCGAAGCCGCCGAGCGTGATGACGATCAGCGCCGTCACGGTGTAGGGCTCGCCCATCGCCGGGCTGATGGTGTAGGTCATCGACAGCAGGCAGCCCGCGACGCCCGACAGGCCCAGCCCCACGCCGAACATCAGCGGATGCAGCCGGTCCGTCGCGATGCCGACCAGCTTCGCCCCCGTGGGCGACTGCATCAGCGCTCGCACACCCTTGCCCAGCAGCGTCAGCCGCAGCAGCACGATCAACCCCAGCGACACGGCCACCGCCAGCGCGAACACCAGCAGCTTGTTGCCCGCGAACTGCGCGCCGCCGACGGACACCGGGTCGGCCAGGTAGTCGTAGCCGCGCAGGTCACCGCCCCAGACGAAGGAGACGAAGTTCTGCACCAGGAACATCAGGCCGAACGACACCATCAGCCCGCGCGCCTCGAACACGTCCAGGTCGGGCGTGGTGGCGGTCAGGCGCTTGAAGCACAGCCGGTGCACCACCAGGCCCACGATCGCCAGCACCCCGAACGACACCGGCAGCATCAGCAGCGGCGACACGCCCCCCGCCGCGTGCGCGGCCCAGGTCAGGTAGGCCCCCAGCACCATGAACTCGCCGTGGGCGACGTTCAGGATGCGCATCAGGCCGTACTGCAGGTTCAGCCCCAGGGCCACCACGGCGTAGACACCGCCGGTGATCAGCCCCGAAGCGATCAGCTCGAACCAGGCGTGGAACGACAACGCGTGAGCTCCGACTTCACTTCCACGCTGGCTTGGCCGGGTTCAGCGCGGCGGTGGCGACCGACTTGGGCCAGACCACCTCGAACTCACCGTTCTGCCACTGGCCCACGGTGCCCGGCGTGGCGGTGTTCTCGCTGCCGGTGAACTTGACCTTGCCGATGATGGTGGAGTGCTCGGTGTTGGCGATGTAGTCGCGGATGGCCTTGCGGTCCAGCCCCACCTTGCCGACGGCGGCGGTCAGGATCTCCAGCCCTGCCCAGCAGTGGCCGCTGGCCCAGCGGTCGGGCTCCTTGCCGTTGAACTTCCTGGTGTGCGCCTCGAAGTAGGCCTTGGCGCCCGGGCTGGTCTTGGCGTTCCACGAGCCCATGCCCAGCACGCCCTCGGCGCCGGCTGGCGTGATCACGTTCTTGTAGAGCTGGAAGGCGGTGCCCACCGAGGCGTAGAAGAATTTCGGGTTGAAGCCGATCTCCTTGGCCTGCTTGCTGGCCAGGATGGTGTCGGGCGGGTAGGTGAAGCCGACGAACGCGTCCGGGTTCTTGTCCTTGATGCTGCGCAGCACCGGGCCCAGGTCCTTCACCCCGGCGGGGTAGCTCTTGTCCTCCACCAGCGTCATGCCGCTGCCGGCCAGTGCCACCTTCAGTGCGGCGTAGTTTTCCAGGCCGAACAGGTCGTCCACGTAGATGCAGGCGATGGTCTTCGCGCCGTTGGCCTTCAGCATCTCGACCAGGGCCTGCGTCATCGGCCCCGGCTGCTGCAGCAGCAGGAAGAAGTAGGGCAGCTTCATCTCGACCAGCCGCTTGGAGAGGGCCGTGGGCGCGAGGAAGGGGTAGCCGAAGCGGTTGGCCAGCGGGGCGACCGCAAAGTTGAAGTTGCTGCCCCAGGGCGGCAGCACCAGGTCGACCTTGTCGCTGCCCATGAGCTTTTCGTAGGTGCGAACGCAGGTCTCGACGTTGCTCTGGTCATCGCTGCTGACGAGTTCGATGGGCCGCTTGGTGCCCTTCACGTTCAGCCCGCCCGCGGCGTTCTGCTGCTCAGCCCAGAGCAGGTAATTCGGCTCCTGGCTCACCTGCGCGCCGCCGGCCCAGGGGCCGGTGCGGGCGATGGCATAGCCGATGCGCACCGGCGCCGCCTGCGCGCGGCCCAGCATCGGGAAGGCCAGGGCGCCGGTGCCGGCGGCCAGGCCCTGCACCACGCGGCGGCGGGTGGGGGCGGCGTCGGTGCACGGGGCGGAAGGAACGGGGTCGTCGGTCGGGCGCATGGCTTGTCTCCTGCGGTGGGTACCACGCAGGCGGTCGAATGCCGCCCATCGTGTGGAAGCCATCGTAGGCAGTTGCGCCCGACGCCGCTTTGCCACCCATGCCCCGGCGCTTGACGAATCGTGCAGGCGCGCCCCGGAGTTTCCCTAGCGGGGTGGAAAAGGCCACCCCGCCATGCCCGGCGGCTTCGCATAATCCGCCGAACCCACCCCGCTGTAGCCCGCCCGATGACCGCGCCCCCAGCCTCGATGAGCACCGACCAGGTCTCGGCGCGCGACCGGGTGCCCTACTGGACGGACTGGATCAACCGCCTCTTCCAGGGCCTGCAGTCCGACCTGTACGGCGACACCGACTTCGAAGGCCACATCGCCACCGCCCACGCCGGCGAGGTGATCCTGACCCGGCTCGAATCCAACCGCCACCGCGTGATGCGCTCGGCCGCCCAGGTGCGCGGCAGCGAGCTGGGTTACCTCAAGATCGTCGCGCCCTTCCACGGCTGCGCCGGTGTCGAGCAAAAGGGCCGCGCGGCCTGGGTGTCACCCGGCGAGTGGAGCATCTACGACACCACCGACACCTACGCCGTCTCGAACCCCGTGCCGGTGGAGCACCTGATCGTGATGGTGCCCAAGGCCCACCTGGCCGAGCGCGGCCTGGCGATCGACGAACTGATGGCGCGCCGCCTCGGCGCCCAGGGCGGCATCGCCCGCGTGGCGCTGGAGACGATGCGCAGCGCCTGGCGCGAGCTGCCCGGCATGAGCGAAGACGCCGCCCGCAGCCTGGGCGACGTGATCACCCAGTGCGTGCACCTCTCGCTGCTCGACCTGGCCGGCCGCGCCACCGCGCCCACCCAGCGCGAGGCTTTGCGCGAGCGCATCAAGCAGCATGTGATGCGCCACCTGGGCGACCCGTCGTTGTCGGTCGACCGCATCGCGCTGGCGCTGGGCACCAGCCGCCGCCAGCTCTACAACGCCTTCGCCGACGAGCCCGACGGCATCGCCGGCTTCGTGCTGGCCCGCCGCATCGACGCCTGCCGTGCGGCGTTTGCCGACCCGCAGCTGGCGGCGCGGTCGATCACCGAGATCGCGTTGGCCTTCGGTTTTTCGAACGCCGCGCATTTCAGCCGGGTGTTCCGGGCGCAGGTGGGGGTGTCGCCGAGTGAGTTTCGGCACCCGAAGCCTCCGACAGTGGGTTGAGCCAGCTTGCTTGGCGTGCATCGGCGCGATTGGCGCCGCACGTCGACGGTGAACATTCCTTCAGGTCACGCGGGTGGGTGTCGCATCGACCTCTCAGGCCCGGGTTAAATTGCCCACCTCAAGGAGGGGATCCCATGAATCTTGTAGCTGGCCTGGCGCTTGCCGTTGCCGTTTGTATTTCCGCGACTCCAGCACTTGCGGAATCCGCGGTCCCACGCGCCCTTCAGGATCGATTGCGTGCCGGGCACCTTGCCTACATTCAGAGCGCAGTGAAAGACGCCAAACCGCGCGAAGGCACGAGGGGCCTGGACCCTTTCCCGCCGGTTCTCACCGCGTTCTCCGTCCCATACGCAATCGACGTCGGTGAATCGGGTGCGCGTCTGACGGCAACGTTCTCCGCGACCGATAACCAGGCTGGCGTCGCCCGCATTTCAGTGAGCATGGTCGGACCGATGTTCCAGTCCATCTTCCTTCAGTACTCATCCTCATTTCCCGAAAAGCAACTCCAGCATGTTGCTCATGCGCCTGACGATTTGTCGTTCTACGCGCCAGGCGAGTATGTGGTGGACAACGTTTGCGTGAGAGACCATGCCGACAACCTCTCCTGCTACAACAGTGATGCCCTGGCTGCTTTTGGCAACCTGAGGACGGTGGTCTCGAACAGCCGCGCGTACGACATGGTCGCACCCAGCCTTGTCAGAGGAAAGATCCTGACACCGACCCTCAACCTGTCGAAAAAGCATCGCGGCACAAGGGAGCCCCCGCTGGCGGGCGTGAAGCTGGAGGTAGAAGACACGGGCTCGCCGACGGTCTCGGGCGTTCAGGTGGCCGGCATCACGTTCTGCATGAACCTGGGCGAGTTCTGCTTTGATGTCTACAACCCATGGGGTGAGCCGCCCAGGACCGGGCACGCCATTCAGAACCACGGTGGTACGCCCGGGGAGTCGGCCCCTTCCGGCACGTATCGAATCGCACTGGTCACCGTCAGCGACCACGCCGGCAACACGCGGAGCTACCTCGCCAAGGACATGCACGGTTTCACGGACTTCCTCGACTACTTTCCAACCGTCGAGATCCAGGTAACCCGCTGATCCGGCTACTGCAAGCGAGTGCCCCATCACCTTACGGCTTGATCCACCACTTGCAGTGATCAACGCCGTGTATCCGGCTTCCCTTCGCAGAATCTTCTGCTGGAGGGTGAATGAACCGGAATCTCTCGGTCTATCTCGATCTCGTGCGCTTCGTCGCCGCGCTGGTGGTGTTCGTGGTGCACGCGAACTACCAGCGTTTCACCGGCGGGCTGCCCGTTCTGCACCATTTGAAGGACCTCGGCAACGATGCCGTGATGGTGTTCTTCGTGCTGTCGGGGTTCGTGATCGCGCACGTGGTCGCCACCAAGGAGCGCAGCCCCGCGGTGTATGCGGCGAGCCGCCTGGCGCGCTTGTATTCGGTGGCGGTGCCGGCGTTGCTGCTTACCGTGCTGCTCGACCTCGCCGGTGCCCAGCTCGACCCCAGCCTCTACACCGGCCGGTGGTATGAGTTCGACCAGCCGCTGCTGCGGGTGGTGGCGGCGCTCAGCTTCACCAACGAGCTGTGGTTCTCGTACACCCGGCCGTTCTCGAACGGGCCGTTCTGGTCGCTGGGGTACGAGGCCTGGTACTACGTGCTGTTCGCGGCGGTGCACTTCCTGCGCGGTCGCACGCGCGTCTGGGCGGTCGCGGCGGTGTGCCTGGTGATCGGGCCGAAGATCCTGCTGCTGCTGCCCGTCTGGTGGATGGGCGTGTGGGCCTACCGCCGGGTTCACCAGGTGCCGATCGGTGCGGCGCACGCGCTGGTGCTGTGCCTGGGGTCGCTCGGCGCCTACCTGCTGTTCCGCCTCGCGGACGGGCCGGACCGGCTGCTGGACCTGGCCGGGCAGTGGCTGGGCAGCGAGCTGCTCCACGACCAGATCTCGTGGTCGCGGCGATTCCTGGCGAGCTATGTGATCGGCGCCTGCGTGGCGATCCACTTCGTCGGTGCCGCGGCGCTGGCACCGCACCTGAAGCGCGTGCCGCGTGGGCTGGAGCGGGTGGTCCGCTACGCGGCCGGGTTCACCTTCTCGCTCTACCTGCTGCACTACCCGCTGCTGCAGTTCTTCGCGGCGCTGGTGCCAGTGGTCGACATGGAGGCGCACCGCGCCGCGTTCGTCGCGCTCGGGGCGTTGGCCGTGGTGTTCATGGTCGGCTCGGCCATCGAGCGCCGCAAGGAGCCGCTGCGCGCGCTGCTGCTGGCCGGCTTCGGGGTCATGCGCCAGCCGGCGCATGCCTTCAGGTGCGCGGCCTTCGCCTTCTCAGTGTTCCGCCAGCCAGGCCCGGCCGTCGGCTTCGTCCTGCGCAATGCCCGCCTTCAGGGCGTCGAGTGACTCGTAGCGTCGCTCGTCGTGCAGCTTGTGCAGCAGTTCGACCGAGATGAGCTCACCGTAGCCGGCCTCGGGGCCGAGGGTGTCGGGCCAGTCGAGGCAATGGGTTTCGAGCAGCACCCGGCCGGCGTCTTCCACCGTGGGCCGCACGCCCAGGCTGGCCACGCCGGGCAGGACGAGGCCTTCGCCCAGGCCGTGCACCTTGACGACGAAGATGCCGTGCGCGGCCGGGCGCTGGAAGGGGAAGCGCAGGTTCAGTGTGCGAAAGCCCAGCTCGCGGCCGAGCTTCCTGCCATGGACCACATGGCCGCTGATTGCGTAGGGCCGGCCCAGCAGCGTGGCGGCGCGCGCCATGTCGCCGGCGGCCAGCGCCTCGCGCACCGCCGAGCTGGACACGCGCAGGCCGTGCACCTCGTAGCTCATCATGCGGGCCACGTCGAAGCCCAGGCGGGCGCCGGCGGCGTCGAGCAGCGCGTAGTCGCCGGCCCGCTTTGCACCGAAGCGGAAGTCGTCGCCGACCAGCACGTAGCGGGCGTTCAGGCGCTCCAGCAGCATCTGCTGGATGAAGTGGTCGGCCGGCAGGCTGGCCAGCTGCTCGTCGAAGCGCAGCACCACTACGTCGTCGACACCGCAGCGGGCCAGCTCGCCGAGCTTGTCGCGCAAGGTGGCGATCCGCGCTGGGGCCAGCTCGGGTTTGCCGGCCTTGTTGGCGAAGTAGTCGCGCGGGTGCGGCTCGAAGGTCATCACGCAGCTGCGCAGGCCGCGGTGCCGGGCTTCGTTGTTCAGCAGGGCCAGCATGGCCTGGTGGCCGCGGTGGACCCCGTCGAAATTGCCGATCGTCAGCGCGCAGCCCGGGCCGGGCAGGGCGCGCGGGTGGTGCAGGCCACGAAGAATGCGCATGGGGCGGGATGATAGGTCTAGGAGTCTGCGCGGCAGGGATCGGGGCCCAACCCGAACGGCCGGGGCGATTCGGGGTGCCGGCGCAGACTCCTAGGGCCAGTGGACGAAGCGCCACTGGCCCGGCGCCAGGTCGGCCGGTATCACCAGGTGGCCGAATGCGCTGCGGTGCAGCGTCTCCACCCGGTTGCCCACGGCCGCCACCATGCGCTTGACCTGGTGGTACTTGCCTTCGGTGAGGGTCAGCCGAAGCCCGTGGTCGCCCACGGTCTCGCAGGCCGCGGCGCGCACCGGCGCCGGGTCGTCGTCGAGCACCACGCCGGCGAGCAGGCGCTCGACCTGCCCGGCGTCCACCGCGTGCTTGCAGCCGACCTCGTAGACCTTGGGCACGTGCTTCTTGGGCGAGGTGAGGCGGTGGATCAGCGTGCCATCGTCGGTCAGCAGCAGCAGGCCGGTCGTGTCCTCGTCGAGACGACCGATGGGCTGCACGCCGCGCTGGCGCAGCGGGGCGGGCAGCAACGTCATCACGCTCGGGTGGTGGCGCGGCTTCTGCGAGCACTCGTAGCCGGCGGGCTTGTGCAGCAGCACCAGCGCTTTCTCGTGGTAGGGCCAGGGCCTGCCCTCGACCTCGAGCACCAGGCCCGCGGTCGGCAGGTCTTGGTCGGGGTCGTCGAGCGCGCGGCCTTCATGCCGCACCAGCCCGGCGTGGACGAGGCCGGCGCAAGCACGCCGGGTGCCGAAGCCCTGGCTGAAGAGGATCTGGGTGAGTTTCATGCGAAGGCGTGCTGCGGCGGTTGGATGGTCGGTGGGAGCGGGCCGCAGGGCGTCGTCGAGGGCTTGGAAGCGGGCATGCCCGATGGTAGCCACCGGCAGCGGCTTCTAACATCGCGCCTTTGCCGGAGGCTGCCGCATGCCGATGCTGCGTTCGACCCTGCTTCTGCTGCTGGCGCTTTGGCTCGCCGGCCCGGTGGGGGCCGCCAGCTCGCGCGAGGACCGCGCGCACCGCGCCCTGCACGCACTCTTCGCCGAGGAATGGGAGCGCGGGCTGCGCGAGCGCCCCGAGCAGGCCACCTTCCATGGCGACCCCCGTTTCGACGACCGCTGGAGCGACCTGAGCCTGCCCGCGATCGAGCGTCGCGAGGCCGCCACCCGCGCCGCCTGGCGCCGGCTGCAGGCCATCGACCGCGCGGCGTTGTCGCCGGCCGACCGGCTGCACTGCGACGCCTTCGCCTGGCAGTTGCAGCAGGCGGTCGAGCGGCAGCGTTTTCGCGAATACCTGGAGCCAGTGAACCAGCAGTCCGGCCCGCAGCTGCTGTCGGGCATCGCCGAGCAGATGCCTTTCGACACGGCCATCCACTACCGGCGTTACCTGGCGCGGCTGGCGGCGCTGCCGGCGCTGATCGACCAGACGATCGGCCTCATGCAGGAGGGGGTGCGACAGGGCCGGCTGCCGCCGGCGGCGCTGCTCCAGCGCGTGCCGGCCCAGGTGAACAGGCAACTGGTCGCCCAGCCGCAGGACAGCCCCTTCTTCCGGCCGTTCAAGGCCTTTCCGGCCGCGGTGGCCGTGGCCGAGCGGGCCGCGCTGGTGGCCGAGGCCGAAGCCACGTTGCGTGACCGGGTCGTCCCGGCCTTCCGGCGACTTCAGGGTTACCTGGCCGCGCAGTACCTGCCCCGCGCCCGCGCCAGCGTGGCCGCCACCGACCGGCCTGACGGCCAGGCCTACTACGACTTCCTGGCCCGTCACTACACCACCACGGCGCTCGGTGCCGAAGCCATCCACGAGATCGGCCTGAAGGAGGTGGCGCGGCTCGATGTGGCGATGGACAAGCTCCAGGCCGAGATCGGCTTCCGGGGCAGCCGGTCCGAGTTCTTTGCCCACCTGCGCAGCGACCCGCGCTTCTATCACCCGACGCCCGAGGCGCTGCTCGAGGGCTACCGCGCGGTGGCCAAGCGCATCGACCCCGAGCTGGTCCGCGCCTTCCGCACCGTGCCGCGGCTGCCCTACGGCGTGCGGCCCATCCCGGCCGAAGGGGCGCCCGATGCCACGGCGGCGTACTACATGCCCGGCGCGTCCGATGGCACCCGCCCCGGCTACTACTACGTCAACCTCTACCGGCCCGAGTCGCGGCCGCGCTGGGAGATGATCCCCCTGAGCCTGCACGAGGCGGTGCCCGGCCACCACTTCCAGTTCGCCCGCGCGCTGGAACTGCCGGGCCTGCCGATGTTCCGCAAGACGGCCTATTTCGTCGCCTACAGCGAGGGCTGGGCCCTTTATGCCGAGCAGCTCGGCCACGAGATGGGGCTTTACGGCGACCCCTACGACCACTACGGCCAGCTCACTTATGAGATGTGGCGGGCCGTCCGGCTGGTGGTCGACACCGGGCTGCATGCCAAGGGCTGGAGCCGTCAGCAGGCCATCGACTACTTCAAGGCCCATGCCGCCAAGACCGAGCTGGACATCGTCAACGAGGTCGACCGCTACATCGCCACGCCTGGCCAGGCGCTGGCCTACAAGATCGGCCAGCTCAGGATCAGCGAATTGCGGGCCCGCGCCGAGCGGCTGCTGGGTGAGCGCTTTGACCTGCGCGATTTCAACGATGCCGTGCTGGCCACTGGCTCGGTGCCGCTGACGGCGCTGGAGTCGCGCATGGACGAGTGGCTGGCGGGCCAGCGCCGGGCCGGCGAGAAGGCCGGGGGGCCGGGTCGGCCCGGCGGTCGCTGAGGAAAAACAGCACGCCCCGGCGCCGCGACTCTCGGAGAGAATCGCCACAGGTCGGGCCCAGTTGGGGGCCTCGGTGGTGCCGTGCTTCATCCGTTCATGAGCCTGTTGTCCAGCGCCCGCGTGCGCCTGCTGCTGCTGTCGCTGGGCCTGGCGGTGGCAGCGGTGTCGCCGGCGGCGGCCACGCTGGCCAAGCGCTGGTCGGTGCAGGTCGAGCCGGCCTTCCAGCACCTGACGCCCGACCACGGCCTGCCCGACGAGATCGCCACCGCGGTGGCCGAGGACGGCAGCGGCCTGCTCTGGATCGGCACCTACAGCGGCCTGGTGCGCTGGGACGGCTACCGCCTGCGTGTCTACCAGGCCGACCTGCGCACACCCGGCGCCCTGCCTGACAACATCGTCCAGGTGCTGCACGGCGACGCGGCCGGCCGCCTGTGGATCGGCACCAGCGCGGCTGGGCTGCTGCGCCACGACCCGATCACCGACCGCTTCGTGGCCTACCCCATCGGTGCCAAGGGCCTGAGCCACGTGAGCGTGCGGGCCATCGCCGACGACGGCAAGGGGGGCCTGTGGGTGGGCACGGATGCCGGCCTGGATCACCTCGACCCCCGCGCCGGCTCGATCGCCCGCGTGCTGGAGGCCGGCAGCGGGCCGGCCGGGCTGGCTGGCAGCAGGGTGCAGGCGCTGCTGCGCGACAAGCAGGGGCGGTTGTGGCTGGGCGGCTCGGCGGGCCTGTTCCGGCGCGAGCCGCAGGGCCAGCGTTTCGAGCCGGTTCGCCTGGTGCCCGGTGCCATCCAACCCGAGCTGTTGTCGCTCGCGCAGGACAGCGCCGGCCGCATCTGGGTGGGCACGCTGCAGCACGGCCCCTTCGTGCTGGGTGAGCATGACGAGGTCACGCCGGTGCGCGAGCTCACCCCGCCGGACGGGCGGGACCTGCTGCGCAACGAGCCGGTCGGCACCCTCGTCGAGGCCCGGCCCGGCGAGATGTGGCTGGGCGTGGTCGGGCAAGGCATCGTCGCGATCGACCTCGACCAGGGTGAGTCGCACCGCATCCGCCACGTGCCCGCCTGGCCGGCCAGCCTGCCCGACAACTCCACGCGCTACTTCTACCGCGACCGCGCCGGCCTGGTGTGGGTGGCCACCAACCGTGGCGTGAGCCGCCACGATGCACGGCAGGCTGCCGTGCTGACCCGTTTCGGCAGCGCGGCGCCGGGCGCGTCGAGTACCGAGCGGGCCAACGTCGACGTGAGCTGGGTGCAACCCATGCCCGACGGCCGCGTCTGGCTGGGCACGCACCGCGATGGCATCGAGATCGTCGACGCCAGCGGTGCCCGGGTGGCCGCCCTGCGGCCAGACGCGCGCCGGCCCGAAAGCGCGCTGCCGGAGGGCGCGGTGATCGGCATGGCGCTGGCGGACGACGGGCGGGTCTACATCGCCACCCGCCGCGGCCTCTACCTGGCCAGCGCCGACGGCCGCCGCGTGCGGCGTGTGGCGCTCGCCGGGCGGAGCCCCACCGAGCCCACCTGGGCGGTGCTGGCCGATGCCGGGGGGCTGTGGGTCGGGGGAGAGGCCGACGGCCTCTGGCGGCTCGACCTGCGCAGCGGCCGGGTCGACGCGCCGCTGCGCGCACCCGGTGGCAAGCGGCTGAGCGACGAGCGTATCGTGATGCTGGCCCACGGCCCGCAGGGCACGCTGTGGGTGGGCACCCGGTATGGCCTGAACCGCTACGACCCGGCGGGTGGCACCGTGCGTCAGTACCTGCCCGATGGCAGCGACCTCGGGCTGTCGGCCGGCTTCGTCTCGGGCGTGCACCTCGATGCCCAGCAACGCCTGTGGGTCGGCATCTACGGTGGCGGCATCGACCTGCTGAGCTTCGGCCCGCAGGGCGAGGTGACCCGGTTGCAGCGGGTGGACACGCACAAGGGCCTGCCGGCCAACACGATCAACGCGCTGCTGCCCGATGCCCAGGGCCAGGTGTGGGTCAGCACCGACGAGGGCCTGGCGCTCGTCCACCCCGACACCCTGGCGGTGCGCCCGCTTGGCCGTGCCGAAGGCGTCGTCTTCCCCACCTTCTGGACCGGCGCCGCGGCCCGCACGCCGGAGGGCGAGCTGCTCTTCGGCGGGGCCGGCGGAATCACCATCGTGCGGCCCGAGCGGCTGCAGCGCTGGGGCTACGAGCCGCGGCTGGTGGTGACGGAGCTGCAGGTCGGCGGCAAGAACGTGCCGCCGGCACGCTATATCGCCAAAGCCGATCCCGGTGCCCCGGTGGCCCAGGCGTCGCCACTGCTGGTGCCGGCCGAGGCCAACAGCCTGGCGGTCGAGTTCGCGTCGATCGATTTTTCATCGCCCGCGCGCAACCGCTATGCCTACAAGCTGGAGGGCTTCGACGAGGACTGGGTCGAGACCGATGCGGCACGCCGCCTGGCGGCCTACACCAACCTGCCGCCGGGCAGTTATCGGCTGCTGTTGCGAGGCTCCAACCGCGATGGCGACTGGAGCGACAAGGTGGTGGCGCTGCCGCTGCGCGTCCAGCCCGCGTGGCACCAGACCCTGTGGTTCCGCTTCGCGGTGGCGGTGGTGGCGCTGGCGCTGCTGATCACCACGGTGCAGGTGCGCACCCGCTGGCTGCGCCTGAGGCAGGCCGAGCTGGAGCGCAAGGTGAGCGAGCGCACGGCCGAACTCGAAGCGCTGCACAAGGCGCTGAAGGAGAAGTCGGCGGTGCTGGAACGCACCAGCATCACCGACCCGCTGACTGGCCTGCACAACCGGCGCTTCCTCACCGAGCACATCGACGCCGACATCGCCGCCAGCCTGCGCCGTGCCCAGGAGGCGCGGGCCGCCGGTGCCACGCCGATCGACACCGATTGCGTCTTCTTCCTCATCGACATCGACCACTTCAAGCGTGTCAACGACGAGCACGGCCACGCCACCGGGGATGCGGTGCTGGTGCAGTTCGGCCGCCGGCTGCGTTCGGTGCTGCGCGAGTCGGACGACCTGGTGCGCTGGGGTGGCGAAGAGTTCCTGGCCCTGGCGCGCAACACCGACCGCGCGCAGGCCGAGGAGCTGGCCGAGCGCATGCGCGCCGTGGTGGCCGAACACCCCTTCATGGGCGACCACGGCGGCCTGCTGCCGGTGAGCTGCTCGATCGGCTTCGCCTGCCTGCCGTTCTTGCCCTGGCGCCCGCATGCGCTGGGCTGGCAGGACGTGGTCCGCCTGGCCGACCTGGCGCTCTACGCGGCCAAGCGCGCGGGTCGCGACACCTGGGTCGGCCTGCATGCCACCGACGGCGCACAACCCGAAGGCCTGCTGGCCAAGGTGCATGCCGGGCCGCAGCAGGCCCTGCGCCAGGGGGAGATCCGGGTCACCAGCAGCCGGTCGCAAGAGGCCGTGCTCGAGGCGCTGGCGCCTGAGGCCGGTGATGGCTCACCCGCGCCGATGCAGCCCGAGCCCACGCCGTCACCGAGCTGACGAGACCGCGCCGTTGGCGCCTGCCCGACAGTCGCCGCTTCGGCCGGCCATCGACCCCAAGGCCTTCACGGCCGCCGCACTTCATGTGAGGGGGGTGTCATGCCGCTGGCGCCGGGAGTCGACATACTCCGGCGCCTCTTGCCCAACCACCGCCACAGCGCGGCGCGTCATGACCCGCATTTCCTCGTCATTTCTCCTTGGCCTCTGCGTCCTGGCCGCGGCCGTGCCCGCCCAGGCCGCATCCTCCGCCAAGCCCCGCCTCAACGACACCGGCCTGACGCAGTGCGTGGTCTTCGACCCGGACCTCGGCCATGTCTTCACCCCCGAATGCGCGGGTACCGGCCACGACGGCGAATTCGGCCGCGATGCCGTCAAGCGGCGGAACCGCGACGGCCACGCCGGCTTCAGCTTCGAGAAGATCGGGCCGAGCGGCGAACCCCTGCCTGCCAGCGCGCCGATCTGGTCCTGCGTGCGCGACCTGGTCACCGGCGCCATGTGGGAGGTCAAGACCAGCGACGGCGGCCCACGCGACGCCTCGCAGCTGTTCACCAACCAGGGCAACGGCCAGCCGAACGATGCCAGCGGCTACGTGGCGGCTGTCAATGCGGCGCAGCTCTGCGGTGCTTCCGACTGGCGCCTGCCGACCCGCCGTGAGGCGGAGAGCCTGCTCGACTTCAGCGTGCCCGAAGGTGGCCCGCTGATCGACACCGGCTGGTTCCCGCATTCCGCCGGGGCCTTGCACTGGACGTCGACCAGCGCCGAGGTGAACGGCGGCAGCGCGGCCTACCGCTGGGTCGTCAACTTCTACGCCGGCGGTGCGATCTGGTACGGCGGCCAGTTCGGTGAATTCGCGGTGCGCCTGGTGCGCGACGGCACGAAGCTGCCTGCGCGGCGCTGGGTGGCCGAGGGTGCCGAGGTGAAGGACAAGTCCACCGGCCTCGTCTGGCGGCGCTGCGCCGAAGGCCAGGCCTGGACCGGCAGCACCTGCAGCGGTACGCCGGCGACCTTTCTCACCGTGGGCGACGCGGTCGAGCGCGCCAAGGCCCAGGCTGCAGCCACCGGCCAGGGCTGGCGGGCGCCCAACGTGAAAGAGCTCTCGAGCCTGGTCGACACCCGCACGCGCTTCCCCGCCATAGACCGCACGGTGTTTCCCGGCTTCCAGACCGAGAGCTACCACACGGCCACCCACTGGACGGAGAACCGCGTCTACAGCTGGCGCATCTCCTTTGCCGAAGGTGTGATGGCGCGCGACTTCTGGGGCGGCAAGCTGCTGCTGGTGCGGGACGCCGAGTAGGCGGGGCGGGGTTTTCAAGCCAGGTTGCGCAGCTCGCGCAGCGCGACCGACAGCATCGCCAGGTCGGCGCTCTTCGCGTCGGCCAGCTCCAGCAGCACACGCTGGGCGCGTTCCAAGGCATCGGCGTTCGCGGCTTCCCACGCCGCCAGCCGCTGCGACGAGCCGCCGTCGCCGGCGGCCAGCACCTCTTGCGTGATGATGCGCTGCAGGCCGGCCAGGTCGTCGCCGAGGGCGCTCTTGGCCAGGCTCTGCCAGTGGCTGGCGCCCGGCAGGTTGTCGATCTGCTGGCGCAGCCGCCCCAGGCCCAGGCGGTTCGCGACGCCCACGTGCACCTCGCCGACCGCGGCCACGTCCTGCCGCATGATCTCGGCCACTTCGGCGATGTCGAGGGCAGCGAACAGGCCGTCGGCGCTGGCCACCCGGTGGGCCAGCGTGGCCGGCACGCCGGCGGCCACCCAGGCTTGCGCCTGGGGCGACGCAGCCGCTTGCGCCGCCAGCGGCTCGCGCAGCGCCTCCACCGCGTCGCGGAAGCGGGTGAACGTCTGCTCCATCGGCTCGGCCAGGCGCCGGTAGCGCAGGAACCAGGTCGTCGCGCGCGAGGTGAGCCAGCCTTCCTCGATCAGCATCTCGCTCTGCACCGCATCGGGGACGAGGTTGTCGAGGGCCTCGACCTGCTGCCACAGCGCCACATGGCCCATCACCTCGCGGGTGCAGAGGTAGGCGCGCACCACCTGGGCCGGCTTGGCGCCGGTCAGGTCGGACAGCCGGTGCACGAAGGTCGCGCCGACGCGGTTGACCATGCTGTTGAGCACGTGCGTCGCGACGATCTCGCGCTTGAGCGGGTGGCGCGGGATGTAGCGCGCCATGCTGTCGCGCAGCGCCGCGGGGAAGTAGCGTTCCAGCGCACTGCCGATCCACGGGTCTTCTGGCAGGTCCGAGGCGATGATCTCGTCGAACAGCCACATCTTGCTGTAGGCCAGCAGCACGGCGCGCTCGGGCGTGGTCAGGCCGACGCCGTGGGCGCTGCGCTCGGCGATCTCGTCGTCCGTCGGCAAGAACTCGATCGCGCGGTTCAGGCGCCCGGCCTTCTCGAGGAAGCGCATGAAGCGCGCCTCCTGGTCCAGCAGCTTCGCGCCCAGCCGCTGGGTCACTGACAGCACCTGGGTCTGGAAGTAGTTGTCGCGCAAGACCAGCGCGGCGACCTCGTCGGTCATCTGTGCCAGGGTGGTGTTGCGCTGCTTCTCGGTCATCTCGCCGTCGGCCACGGCCAGGCCCAGCAGGATCTTGATGTTGACCTCGTGGTCGGAGGTGTCGACACCGGCCGAGTTGTCGATCGCGTCGGTGTTGAGCGACACGCCGGCGAGCGCTGCCTCGATGCGGCCCAGCTGCGTGAAGCCGAGGTTGCCGCCTTCGCCCACCACCTTGCAGCGCAGCTCGCGGCCGTTGATGCGCAGCGCATCGTTGGCGCGGTCGCCCACGTCCGCATGGGTCTGGCTGGTCGCCTTCACGTAGGTGCCGATGCCGCCGTTGTAGAGCAGGTCGACCGGCGCCTTCAGGATGGCCGAGAGCAGCTCGGTGGGCGCCAGTCGATCGGCCTCGATGCCCAGCGCAGCGCGCGCCTGCGGCGACAGGGGGATCGACTTCTCCGACCGGGCCCACACGCCGCCGCCGGCCGAGATCAGCTCGGGGTTGTAGTCGGCCCAGGAGGAGCGTGGCAGCTTGAACAGGCGTTCGCGCTCGGCGAACGAGCTGGCCGCGTCCGGCGCCGGGTCGATGAAGATGTGCCGGTGGTCGAAAGCGGCGATGAGGCGGATGTGCCTCGACAGCAGCATGCCGTTGCCGAAGACATCGCCCGACATGTCGCCCACGCCGACCACCGTGAAGTCGGTCGTCTGGATGTCGGTGCCGCGTTCGCGGAAGAAGCGTTTGACGCTTTCCCACGCCCCGCGGGCGGTGATGCCCATGGCCTTGTGGTCGTAGCCCACGCTGCCGCCCGAGGCGAAGGCGTCGCCCAGCCAGTGGCCGTATTCCTTGCTGACGGCGTTGGCGAAATCGCTGAAGGTGGCGGTGCCCTTGTCGGCTGCGACCACCAGGTAGGGGTCGTCCGCGTCGAGCCGCACGACCTGCGGTGGCGCCAGCACGGTGCCACTGTTCAGGTTGTCGGTCAGGTCGAGCAGGCCGCGCAGGTAGTCCTGGTAGCAGGCGATGCCTTCCTTCATGAAGGCGTCGCGGTCAGTGGCCGGCGGGGCCTTCTTCAGCACGAAGCCGCCCTTGGAGCCGACCGGCACGATGACGGTGTTCTTCACCATCTGGGCCTTCACCAGGCCCAGCACCTCGGTGCGGAAGTCTTCCGGCCGGTCGGACCAGCGCAGCCCGCCGCGCGCGACCTTGCCCCCGCGCAGGTGGATGCCCTCGAACCGCGGCGAGTAGACGAAGATCTCATAGAGTGGCTTCGGCTCGGGCAACCCCGGCACCTTGGCCGATTCGAACTTGAAGCTGAGGAACGGGCGCCGCGGCCCGGGCGCACCCGAGTGGCCGATGCCGGTGCGCCAGAAGTTGGTGCGCAGCGTGGCCTGCACCAGCGCCAGCAGCTGTCGCAGCACCCGGTCTTCCTGCAGGTTGCTGACGCGGTCCAGCGCCTGCTCTATGGCGTTCACCTGCGATGTGGCGGCCTGCTCGTCGCGGCCGTTCGGGTCGAACTTCAGCTTGAACAGCTGCACCAGCATGCGTGCGATGCGCGGGTGGCTGGTGAGCGTGGCCTCCACCGCACCCTGCGAGAGCGCGAAGCCGATCTGCTTCAGGTAGCGCGCATAGGCCCGCAGCACCACGACCTCGTCGGCCGCCAGCCCGGCGCGCAGCACCAGGCGGTTCAGGTCGTCGTTCTCCACCTCGCCACGGAAGACGCGGCCGAAGGCGTCCTCGAACAGGCGCGCGAGGGTCTCTTCCTCGATCTCTTCCGAGGCCAAGGCCTGCAGGTCGAAGTCGTGCAGCGAGACCGAAGCCCTTTCGGTACCGAGCGCCCCATCGTTCCTGGTGATGCGGTAGTTCTGCTCGCCCAGCACGCGTGCGCCCATGTGCTCGAGCATCGGCAGGCTGTCCGACAGCACGATGGGATCGCCGAGCCGGTAGACCTTGAAGCCGAAGGCACCCGGCCCGCCACCGAGCGGGCGGTACAGCGCCAGTGCCAGCGGCGAGGCGGCCGACAGCGTGGCCACGGCGCGCACGTCCGGCACGGCGGCGCGCGCCGGCACCCGCTCGCGGTACTCGGGCGGGAAGGCGGCGCTCCAGGCCTTGTACAGCGCGATCCCCCGGCCTTCGCCCTCGGCCTCGGTCAGCGCGTCGCGCAGGCTGTCGTGCCAGCGCCGGGCCGCCTCGGCCAGCTTGCGCTCCAGCTCCCGGCGGTCGACCACGGGGGTGTGGCCGGGGGTCGTGCGCACGGTGAAATGGATGCGCGCCAGCACGGTGTCGCTCAGCAGCACGTCGAACTCGGCGCTGGTGCCGGCGTAGGCCTCCATCAGGATGCGCTGGAACTTGATGCGCAGGTCGGTGGCGTAAGCCTCGCGCGGCACGTAGATGAGGCAGGATACGAAGCGGTCGAACGGGTCCTGCCGCACGAACAGTCGCAGTCGCTGCCGGTCGCCCAGTGCGAGGATCCCGAGCGCTGTCTCGTAGAGCTCATCGTCCGAGATCTGGAACAGCTCGTCGCGCGGGAAGGTCTCGAGGATGTGCGTCAGCGCCTTGGCCAGGTGGCCGCCCGTCGGCAGACCGGCGCGCTGGGCGATGGCTTCGACTTTGCCGCGCAGCAAGGGTGTCTCGGCCACGCGGGCGCTGTAGGCACTGGAGGTGAGCAGGCCGACGAAACGGTGCTCGCCGACCACCTTGCCGCTCGCGTCGTAGCGCTTGACGCCCACGTAGTCGGTGTAGCCGGGGCGGTGCACGGTGGAGCGGGTGTTGGCCTTGGTCACCACCAGCACGGGCGTGGGCGCATGGGCCAGCTCGCGGGCATTCGCCGGCAGCGGCGACAGGCCCGAAGAGACCCTGTCGGCGTCGGTCTCTCGCAGCACGCCCAGGCCGCTGCCGGGCACCAGGCGCAGCGCGCTGTCGCCCGCCAGGTTGACCAACTCGTGCTGGCGGTAGCCCAGCAGCGTCAGGTGGTCGTCGGCCAGCCACTCGAGGAAGGCGCGGCTCTCGGCCACGTGAGCGGCGGGCAGGATGCCCGGCGCGCGGCCGAGCTCGGCGATCGCCTCTTCCAGCCGGACGACCATGGGCTTCCAGTCTTCGACCGCCGATCGCACGTCGCCCAGGACCTTCTCGATGCCGGCGACGAGCGCCGCCTTCTGCTGGGCGTCCACCAGGCGGTCGATCTCGATGTGCATCCACGATTCGCGCAGCCCTGCGCCGGCGTCATTGCCCGGGGCAATGGAATGCAGGCCGCCGTCGCCCCCGCGTTCGACGCGGAAGATCGGGTGCACGATCAGGTGCAGCGTCATGCCCTGGCGGTTGATCTCCGAAGAGGTCGAGTCGACCAGGAAGGGCATGTCGTCGTTGACGATCTCGATCACCGTGTGGCGCGAGGTCCAGCCGTGCTCGGCCACGCTGGGGCTGAGCACCCGCACCTTGGGTCTGCCCGGCGTGCGGCTGGCGCCGAACTGCCAGTGCGACAGCAGGCCGCCGCACTGGTCCTCCGGCGTGCGGTCTGCCAGGTCGTCGGCGTCGAGCTGACGCAGGCATTCGCGGGCATAGCCCTCGAACATCGTCAGCCGGTCGGCGGGCAGCCGGGTCGCGGCCAGGGCCAGCACGGCGGCGAGTCGGTCACGCCGCAGCGAATCGGTGGATGCGCTCATTCGGGGGGTCTCCGTCTTGTTGTCTGCCCGGTCCGGCGGGTGGCCGGGCCGGCAGGGCGCAGCTTACGCCCGCTGCGCGGAGTGAGGAGTTACCCCAGGGCGGCGCGCATCAGGCCGCCACGGCGGCTCGGTCGGCCAAACGCGCCGCCTGCGTGCGCCCGCCCCAGCCCCAGTCGGTGGCTGGCAGCTCCCGCACGACGATGTAGCTCGCCGGCATCAGCCGGTCGCCGAGCTGGCGCTGCAGCTCGCCCCAGGCCGCCGCCATGAAGGCGGCCTTTTCCTCGGCCGAGTTGGTGCCGGCGGTGATGCTGATCTCCAGGAACACGGTGGGCAGCGTCGCCGGCTGGCCACCCACGGCCCAGCCGGCGGCCGGCAGGTCCTCGATCACGACGGCCGTCAGGTCGCGCCGCTTGCCGAGGGTGCGGTGGGTGATGTCGGTCAGCGCCTGCGCCAGCGGGGCGCGGGCCGCGGTGTCGATCAGCGGGGCGGTCTTCAGGGTGAGGATGGGCATGTCAGCCGGCCTTTCGTTGCAGCAGGGGAAGGGCGGTGGTTGCGTGCGGCCGCCGATGGGCCAGGCGCAGCAGCCGCCCGAGGCGGGACCAGGCCAGCCGGAAGGCGGCCTGGCGCCCCCGCTGAGCGCGCCTCATGGCGGCGGCCCGCAGGGCGTCGCGTTGCTGGTGGGTCAGCGGGCTGGGGTGCGAAGTGGCCATGGAAGGCTCCGGTGAGAGACGGTGGCGCCACTCTAGGCAGCCGGCTTCGGCACGGAAACGCCGCCCGGCTCAAAGCGGTTTTGCAGCGGCTGCAAGGCGGCACGCCCTACCATCGGAGCCCGATGGACGATCTGGCTTTCGACGACCTCAAGCTCTTTTCCCGCGTCGCGGCGCTGGGCAGCCTGTCGGCCGTGGCGCGCGAGCGCGATGCGCCGGTGAGCCAGGTCTCGCGTGCCCTGGCGCGGATCGAGAAGAGCTGCGGCGCGCGGCTCATCCACCGCTCCACCCACGGCCTGGCGTTGACGGCCGAGGGCGAGACCTTCCTGGGCTACTGCCAACGCCTGACCGGCACGCTCGAAGCGCTGGAGGGCGAGTTCGCCGCGCAGGCGCGCGAAGCCAGCGGCCTGGTGCGGGTGGCGGCCAGCACCGTCATGGCCCAGTACCTGTTGCTGCCCAGCCTCGACGGCCTGAGCCAGCGCCACCCGGCCCTGCGGGTGGAGCTGGAGGTGAGCGACCGCCTTGCCGACATGGCGCGCGAAGGCATCGACATCGCCATCCGCACCGGCACCAGCCTGCCCGAGACGATGGTCGCGCGACAGATCGGCGCGCTGGGGCGGGCGCTGTACGCCTCGCCGGCCTACGCCGAGCGCGTCGGCCTGCCCGGCCACCCGGACGAGCTGCACCACCACCGCCTGATCGCCAACACCGCGGCGACGCAGCTCAACCACTGGCCTTTCTTCATCGACGGCCAGCCCGTCAAGCGCGTGACGGAGGGCTTCTGGCGCACCAACGACACCGGGCTGGCGGCGAGCATGGTGCTTCAGGGCCTGGGCATCGGCCGCCTGGCCACGGTGGCGGCCGAGCCCCTGGTGCAGCAGCGGCGTCTGGTGCCGGTGCTCGCCGCTTTCGTCGACCGGCAGCCGGTGCCGATCTACGCGGTGATGGCCAGTGCCCGGCAGCGTTTGCCCAAGATCCGGGCCTGCATCGACTACTGGGCCGAGTGGGTGGGTCAGGTGAGCGGCCACGAACCCGGGCCCTCTGGCCCGGGGGCCGGCTGAGGCGGGCTTCGCCGATGAGGTGGTGCCTCCCGCTGATCGCGGCCTGCCTGGCCATGCCCCTGGGTGCCGGTGCGAAGCAGACGGTCTGCACCGTGACCGTCAATTCGGCCGACGAGAAGGAGGTCTTCCGGCGCTACCTGCCGGCCTCGGCCTACGAGTTCGTGGAGCTGGTCGAGCCCGGGCGGCCCGATTGGCTGGCCTCGTCCTGCCAGGCGGCCACCCGCTGCGACGTGCTGGTGGTCTCCGGGCACTTCGACGGCGACAACGAGTTCTTCTCCGACGCGGTCGACCGGCATGAGTTCGTCACCGTGTCCGAGCTGGAGCGTGCATCGTGCAGCGCGTCGTGCCCCAGCCTGTTCGCCCAGCTGAAGGAGGTCTACCTCTTCGGCTGCAACACGCTCAACCCGCGGTCGCAGAGCAGCGTGTCGGCCGAGGTGGTGCGCGAGTCGGTGCGCCTGAGGCGCTCACCCGGCGAAGCCGACGGGCAACTCAAGCTGCTTGGCGATGCCGGTGAAGGGCAGAGCAGCCGCGACCGCATGCGCCAGCTCTTTGCCGGCGTGCCGGTCATCTACGGCTTCACGTCGTCCGCACCGCTCGGGCCGACGGCCGCCGTCACGCTCGAACGCTACCTGCGCCAGCACAAGCCGAAGATCGGCGCCGGCCGTGCGGACCCGGGCCTGCTGCGTGCGTTTTCGGTGTTCGCGCTCTCGTCGGCCGCAGGGGCGAAGCCTGGCGATGCAGCGCTGGCCGCCCGCGGTGACATGTGCCGCTTCGCTGATGAGCGGGTGCCCGTGGCCGGCAAGCTCGATTTCGTCCACCAGTTGATGCGCCGTCACGATGGTGGCGCGGCGCGCTATCTCGACCGCATCCAGCGCCTGGCCGCATCACTCGACGAGAGGTTGCGCGCCCAGCCCGCCGTGGAGCGTGAGCTGGCCGAGATCGCGGCCGATGCGTCGACCCGGGCGCACGTCCTGGCCAGCGCCCGGGCGGCGGCCCAGGCCCCCACCCGGGTGCGCCTGATCAACCTGGCCCGCCAGCTCGGCTGGTTGAGCGAGGACCAGCGCTGGCAGGAGCTGGCGCTGATGCTGGGCGAGCTGCAGTCGCGCACGGCTGTCGGCATCTCGGAGATCGACCTCGCCTGCCGTCTCAACGACGACGGCGAGCTCGATGGCGCCTTCGCACGCAGGGTGGTGCCGGGCGGCAGCGCCGACACCGTGCCGCATGCCGCGATGCGCGCCTGCCTCGGCAGCGCCGAAGGCCGCGCGCGCACGCTCGATGCACTGGCGAGCGCCAGCGAGGCGGACGTTCAGGCCGCGCAGGCCTACCTGCGCCGGCGCCCGATCACCGACGAGGCCGAGCTGCGCCAGCTGACACGGCGCATCGCCGAGGTGCCGCCCGGCGAGGCGCAGGTGCGCGCGCTGGAGGTTCTCGCGCGGCACTACGTGGCCGACCGCGAAGTGATGACGCTGCTGGCGGACCTGTACACGAAGACGGCCTCGGCGCAGGTGCAGGACGCCATCGCCGGCGTGCTGATCCGCGCTGACCGCCGCTCGATCGACGAGGCCGGGCTGCTGCAGTTGCTGGCCCGGCACCGCCAGGGCCCGGCCGGCGTCGGTTCGATGGTCGATGCCCTGCTGGCCCGTCTCGACGGCCGCTGAACGGCCTGTCGGTGGGTAAAGCGCACGAAGATCCGGTTACATCTGCGTTTCGGGGCGGCGAGCCGTGGAACACTCCGGAGCATGCTGCCGTTTTCCTTCGCTGCCCCCCGAGGCCTGCCGGCCGTCGCCGTGCTGCTGGCGGCCCTGCTGGCCGCGCTGCCGCTGGCCGCGCGCGCCGAGCCGAAAACGGTCTGCACCATCACCATCAATTCGTCCGACGAGCGGGAGAGCTTCCGCCGCCACCTGCCCCCCGGCGACTACCGGTTCGTCGAGCTGGTGCAGCGCTCGCAGCCCGACTGGTTCGCGCAGGCCTGCCGCAGCGGCGTGCAATGCGACGCGCTGGTCATCTCAGGCCATTTCGACGACGGCACCGAGTTCTACACCGACCGCCTCGGTGACCGCGACAACCTGCCGGTGACCCTGATGGAGCAGGCCGCGTGCAGCCAGTCGTGCGACGGCGTGCTGGCCCATGTGAAGGAGGTCTACCTCTTCGGCTGCAACACGCTGAAGGACGCCCCCCGCCATGTGGCCGAGGGCGAGGTGCTGCGCAGCCTCACGCGTGCGGGGCAAGCGCCGGCCGAGGCGCAGCGCATTGCCGCGGCGCTCAATGCGCGCTACGGCCAGAGCAACCGCGACCGACTGCGGACCATCTTCAAGGACGTGCCGCTGATCTACGGCTTCTCGTCCAAGGCGCCGCTCGGGCGCTACGCCGGGCCGTTGCTCGACCGCTACTTCCAGTCGGCACCGGCCGGCGAGGTCGGCGGCGGGCGCGCCAGCCAGCCGCTGCTGCAGCTGTTCGGCCCCAGCTCGATGATCGCCACCCGGGGCGTCGATGAGGCCGAGGCCCGCAACGGCTATCGCGAGGACATGTGCCGCCTGGCCGACGAGCGCACGCCCGAGGCGTCCAAGGTCGACGCGTTGCACGAGATGCTGCGCCGCAGCCCGGCCGAGGCGCGGATGTTCCTCGACCACCTGGAGCACTTCGCCGTCGGCATCGGCCCGGATGAACGCCGGCGGCCCGACGTGGCCGCGGCCTTGGAGCGCATCCGGCGCGACGAGCCCGCGCGCGACCGCTTCCTCGAACTCGCGCGCGATGCCGACCGCGCCGAGGCGCAGACCCGCATGGCGGCGCTGGCGCGTCAACTCGGCTGGCTGAGCGCCGAGGAGGAGCAGGCCGAGTTCGTGCGCATGGTTGCCGCCCGCATGGCGCGGGGCGCGCTGGGCCTGCACGAGGTGGACCACATCTGTGCCACGGCGCCGGCGCACGCCGCGCCGCTCGCCGCGCGGGTGCGGGCCCTGGCCAGCCCCCGGGCCGGCCACGTGGCCCACTCGGCCGCGCTGGCCTGCCTGGGCGACCGCGAGGGCCATGAGCGCACGCTGCAGGCGCTCACCAGCGCGAGCGACGCCGACATCGCCGTGGCCCAGGTCTACCTGCGCCACCGCCCGCTGGGCGACGTGGCCGAAGTGCGTGCCATCGCTGCCGGCATCGGCCGCATGAGTTCGGGCGCCGCGCAGGTGCGTGCGCTCGAAGCGCTGGCCAGGCAGCGCCTGGCCGACCCGCCGAGCCTGCAGGCGATCGCGCGCCTGTTCCCGCAGGCACGCTCGCTCGAAGTGCAGCGTGCCATCGCCGGCATCCTGATCCGCTCCGACTACCGCCAGCTCGGCCCGGGCGAGCTCGCCCGCCTGCTGCAGCGGCATCGGTTGCGCGCGCCTGGCGAGCGCGACGTCATCGACATGCTGATCCACCTGCTGCAGGCTGCCTGAGGCGCTTGCCTGTGCCGGCTGGCGGCAGGCACCGCATTTGCTGCAGATCACCCGGCATGAGTCTTCGCCAGTTTCTTCTCCTGCTCGCGGGCTGGGCCGTGGCCTCGGTGGCCAGCGCCCAGGGCGCGGACGCCGAGCGCGAGATGGCGCAGCGCAGCAACGCCTTCCGGCGCGAGCACGGCCTGCCCGCACTGGCCCCGCAGCGGGCGCTCACCGCGGCGGCACGCGAGTTCGCGGCCTACATGGCCCGCACCGACCGCTACGGCCACGAAGCCGATGGCCGGACGCCCGCCGAGCGAAGCGGGGCCCAGGGCTACGACCATTGCATGGTGGCCGAGAACATTGCCATGCAGTACAGCTCGCGTGGCTTCAGCGGGCCGCAGTTGGCGCAGGGGTTTGTGCAGGGCTGGATCGATTCGCCGGGTCACCGCGAGAACCTGCTGTCGGCCACCGCCACCGACACCGGCCTGGCGGTGGCGCGAAGCCCATCCACTGGTCGCTGGTATGCGGTGCAGATGTTCGGCCGGCCGATGAGCCACGCGGTGCGTTTCGAGCTGAGCAACCGCAGCCGCGTGGCGCTGCGCTACCGCGTGGACGACAAGGCCTACTCACTGTTGCCCGGCGTCACGCGCACGCACGAGCAATGCAGCCCGCCCCAACTGAGCATCGGCCTGCCGGGCCAGGCCCAGCCCGCCCAATGGCGGCCGGGCGACGGGGCGCGGCTGCGGGTCGAGCCCACGACGCAGGGCGGGCTGCGGCTCGTCCAGGGTTAGCGGGCGGCGCGCGTCAGGGCGCAGGATGCGTCGGGTCGACCCAGGCCACGTTCTCGGGCGGCTCTGCGGGTTCGATATCGAGGTTGACCGCCACCGCCTGGCCGTCGCTGCGCACGAGCACGCACTCGAGCACCTCGGTCGGGCTGGCGTTGATCTCCTGGTGCGGCACGAAGGGCGGCACGTAGATGAAGTCGCCCGGGCCGGCCTCGGCGGTGAACTCCAGCCGCTCGCCCCAGCGCATGCGGGCGCGGCCCTTGACCACGTAGATCACGCTTTCCAGCGGGCCGTGGTGGTGGGCCCCGGTCTTGGCGTTGGGATGGATGTGCACCGTGCCGGCCCACAGCTTCTGTGCACCGACGCGGGCGAAGGTGATGGCCGCCTTGCGGTCCATGCCGGGCGTCTGCGCGGTGTTCGGGTCGAGGCTGTGGGCGGGCACGACGCGCACGCCGTCGTGCTTCCAGGCGGGGTCGGCCGGGGCGGGTGGAGAAGGCGTCATCGGGCGATTCTGCGCCGTGCGGCCGTGCGCCGCCAGCGCACCGGGCTGGTCATGACCTGCCCGACCGCCTCGGCCTTGTCGGTGTGCATGGTGCAGGTCGGCAAGCCACCGAGGGAATCGGCGCGAAGGCTTCGGGTCGGGGATTGCGGGGTGCGGGGAAAAGGCGCGAATGCTACGGGTATCTTTCGCCCCTTGTTCCACGGGTGGGGTTGCGCGATGCATCACGGGCTGGTGAGGGCCTGGGCGGTGATCCTGGCGTCGCTGTTGGCGGCCGGCGCCCAGGCGGCGGGCACGGCCGGCGGCGAGCTGGCGGCGGGCGTGGCCCGGCAGCTGGCAGCGCAAGGGCTGCAGGGCGCGGTGTGGTCGCTGCTGAGCCACGATGGCAGCGTGCTGGCAGGCGCTGCCGGCGTGAAGGACGGCCGCGACGGCCGCGCGATGTCGCCGACGGACCGTGTCCACGTGGGCTCCGTCGCCAAGACGGTGCTGGCCACCGGTGTGCTGCGGCTGGTCAGCCAGGGGCGGCTCGCACTGGACGCTTCGGTTGCCGATCTGCTGCCCGGCGTGGCTTTCGACAACCCCTGGTCGGCCGCCAGCCCGGTGCGGCTGCGCCACTTGCTGGACCACACGGCCTGCCTCGACGACGCCCGCCTGTCACAGGTCTTCACGCTGGCGCCGGCCGCCGACACGCCGCTGGCGGCGCTGGTGGGCCACCGGCCCCTCGCGGTGCGCTGCCGGCCGGGCACGCGCCACTCCTACTCCAACACCGGGTACCTGCTGCTCGGGATGGTCGTCGAGGCGGTCACCCGCGAGCGCTACGAGGCCTGGTTCGAGCGCGAGGTCCTGGGCCCGCTGGGCCTGCACGACAGCAGCTTCGGCTTCACCACCCAGGCCACCGACCCGCGCCTGGCGATGGGCCATCTGGAGCAGGGCCGCGCTGCGCCCGCCGTGCCGAGCGCGCTGCGGCCCGCCGCCCAGTTCACCACGACGGCGGCGGACATGGCCCGCCTAGCGCGTTTCCTGATGGGCGACGGCCGGCTCGGCGGCCGGCCCTTCGTCGAGCCTTCGCTGCTGGCCGCGATGGGCCGGGCCGTGGGCACCGAGTCGGCCGAGGCCGGGCTGTCGGTGGGCTATGGCCTGGGCCTGGCGATGCGCGACCGCCATGGGGCCGTCGGCAAGTGCCACGGCGGCAGCACCTTGGGTTTCCGTGCGATGTTCTGCCTCTTTCCCGAGGCAGGCCAGGCCTTCTTCGTGGCCGTCAACGCCGACGTCGAGGGGGCGTCGTACAACGGCATCGACGCGATGATGATCAAGGCGCTGGCCTTGCCCGCGGCGGGGGCGGCCGAGGCCGGCGACATCGCCGACACCTCTGCGTGGCAGGGCTGGTATGTGCCGGCGCCGAACCGCTTCGCCAGCCTGGCCTGGGTCGACGCCACGCTGGGCGTGGCGCGCCTGCACGACGAGCGCGGCCTGGTGTGGGCGCCGCTGTCGGGCCCCTCGCTGCCGCTGCGGCCGGTGGCCGGCCATCTGTGGCGCGCGCCGGATCGGCTGCTCGCCTCCCATGCACTGATTGCCATCGAAGGCGACCGGACGATAAGCACCGGCCTGCAGACCTGGCGCCGGGTGCCGCTGGCCGAGCTGGTGCTCCGCTGGGCCAGTGCGCTGGCCGGCACCCTCGGCCTCGCCTGGCTGCTGCTGGCGGGCGGGGCCCGCTGGGTGGCCGCGCGCTGGCGGCGGCAGGGGCGGCCACCGCCGCACCTCGGCATCGCGGTGGCCGGTGCCGGCGGTCTGCTGCTGCCCGTGCCGTTCTTCCTGGCCCAGCCCTTCATGCGCCTGGGCGAGCTGACCCTGGCGAGCGGGCTGCTCGCGGCCGCCACAGCGGCCTTGCCCGTGGCCATGGCGCTGGCGCTGGCGCGCCTGGTGGCATGGCAGCGCGGCCGGCCGTGGCGCGCGGCGACAGGGATCGACGGCGCGGCCACGCTTCTCGTCCTGCAGTTCGTCGCCGTGCTGGCGGTGTGGGGCCTGGTGCCGCTGCGCCTGTGGTCCTGAACCGCGCCACCCCGTCATTTCTTCCACCGCCACATCCCTGGGCAGACCGCAATACCAAAGTCATAGGGAGCGGTTACTATGTGTTTCCGTGCTGCCACCGACCGCATCGGTATCGCGTGGCACCGGCGGCGCCAGGTGGGGGTGCTGGAGGAGGAGAGTTGACCAACATCCCGGGGCCGATCCTCAGGGCGATCGAATCGTTGCATTTGCCAGCGATGCCGCAGATCTTGCTGCGCTTCCTCGACGAGGCGGCCAGCGATCAGGCATCGATGGACACGCTGGCGGAGCTGGTGATGCGCGACCCGGCGCTGAGCGCGCGCGTGCTCACGGTCGCGAATTCGGCAGCGTTTCGCCGCGGCAACGAGATGCGCAGCATCAAGCAGTCGCTGGTGGCGCTGGGAACGCGCATGGTGCGCACGATCGCGTCCTGCCTCGTGGTCCAGAACGTGTTCGCCGGTTTGCCCGGTGCCAAGGCGCAGGACCTGGCCGGGTTCTGGCGCCATTCGCTTCTCGTGGCCGAGCTGGCCCGCGCGACGGCGCAGGAGCTGGGCGTGGACGCCGCCGAGTGCGAGGAGGCCTACCTCGCCGGTTTGCTGCACGACGTGGGCCAGCTCGTGCTGCTCGGCGGGCTCGGCAAGGCCTACGGCACCTTGCTCGCGCGCAGCGAAAGCGAGGACGAGCTGGTTGGCAACGAGCGGCCGACGCTCGCCACCGACCATGGCGCGGTCGGCGCCTGGCTGGTCGACCAGTGGCAGCTGCCGTCGCTGATGGCCGATGCGATCCTGTTCCACCACATGGCTCCGGACGAGGTGGCCACGGCCGACCGGCTGAGCCGCATCCTGTGGATCGCGCACCGGGCCAGCGTCTCGACGACCAACGACGAGGCCGATGAAGGCGAGATCGCCACCCTGCTCGGGTTGACCGGTGTCGCCCCTGGCCGCTTCCTGCAGCTGCGCGAAGAGGCCGCGCGGCGGGTGGATTCGTTGGCTGGCGCGCTCGGGGTCGGGGCGGCGCCAGCCGGGCAGACGCTGCCACGCTGGGCCGAGACGAACGACCCGCCGGGCGGCGACGACGCCGACATGCGCCTGCAGGCCACCGCGTCGGCGATGGCCGCGATGCACCCCTTGCAGCAGAACTTCGCCGGTTTGGACGATGACGCCGACCTGCTGCTGGCCGTGCGCGAGTCGGCGCGCATGCTTTTCGGCGTGCAGCAGCTGGCCCTGCTGCTGGTGGCGCCGGGTCGCCCCGGGCTAACCGGGGCGGGGGTGGGTGGCCAGCCGGCCACCCTGCAACGGCTCGAGGTGGCGTTGAAAGGCGGCACGAGCCTGTGCGCAGAGGCGGCGTTGACGCGCCAGCCGCTGTCCAGCTTCGATGAGGAGCCTGCAGTGCCTCCCTCGCTGGTGGACCGCCAGATCGCGCGCGCGCTGGGCAGCGAAGGGCTGCTGGTGGTGCCGATGGCCGGGCATGACGCGCTGGTCGGGGTGATGGTGTGCGGCGTGTCCGGCGTACAGCAGGCACGGCTGCGCAGGCGCCTGGCCTGGTTGCAGAGCTTCGCCACGCTGGCAGCGGCCGGGCTGGAGGCGACCCACCGCGCCCGCGAGCGGGACCGGCGCGCCGAGACCGAGGCTGCCGAGCGCTTTCGCCTGCAAGGCCAGAAGCTCGCGCACGAGGCGGCCAACCCGCTTGGCATCATCCGCAACTACCTGACCCTCGTGGACCTGAAACTGCCCGAGTCGAAGGCGCTGGGCCAGGAGATCGCGGTGCTGCGTGAAGAGATCGACCGGGTCGCGGCGATCATCCGCCAGCTCGGCGAGGACGCGGCGCCAGCGCCCGCGGCCGGCACGCTGGACCTCAACCAACTGGTCAGCGGCATGCGGGCGCTTTACAGCGAGTCGATGTTCAGCGCACGCGGTGTCGCGCTCGAGCTTGAGCTCACGCCCGAGCCGGCGCTGGCGTGCGCCGACCGCGACAGCGTCAAGCAGATCCTCTTCAACCTGTGGAAGAACGCGGCCGAGGCCGTGTCCAGCGGGGGCAAGGTGCTCACCGCCGTGGCCACCCGCATCAACCAGGACGGGCGCTTCTACACCCTGCTGCGCGTCAGCGACAGTGGCCCCGGCCTGCCGGAGCACGTCCTGAAGTCGCTGTACCAGCCGCTGGCGCGGCCGAACGACGCGGGGCGCTCCGGGCTGGGCCTGTCGATCGTGCGCTCGCTGGTCGACCGGCTGGAGGGCCACATCACCTGCCACAGCCGGCCAGGCCTGGGGACCAGTTTCACGGTGCTCCTGCCCGCGTCGGAAAGGACCTGAGGATGCTGAACGATCTCGTGCCGCCCGATCGCCTCGCTGCCGTCCAGGAAGGGCTGGCGCCGCGCCCGCGCATCCTCGTCGTCGACGACGAGCCGCGCATGCGCACCAGCCTGCGTCGCCTGCTTGAGCGGCCGGACCGGGAGATCCTCGACACCGACTCGGGGCAGGCGGCCCAGCAGATCCTTCGGCGCGAGGCCGTGAGCCTCGTGCTGCTGGACATCGGCCTGCCCGACATCTCGGGGCTGGACATGCTGCGCTGGATCTCGCAGACGCAGCCCGACACGCCGGTCATCATGGTCAGCGGCGATGCCCGCATCGAATCGGCCATCCGGGCACTGCGCGACGGGGCGGTGGACTTCGTGCGCAAGCCGGCGGAGCTCGATGCGATCGTCGTCAAGGTCGAGGCGGTGCTGCAGCGACGCCACCTGCAGGAAGAGCACCGGCGGATGACGGCGCAGCTGGCACAGTCGGAGCGCCTGCACCGCTTTCTTGTCGACCATTCGCCCGACCTGGTGTATGCGCTCGACGAACAGGGGCGGTTCGCCTTCGTCAACCCGCGTGCCCAGACGCTGCTGGGTTGGCGCCGTGAGGAACTCGTCGGCCAACCCTTCACCGCCATCGTGCACGAGCTGGACCGCGTGGCCGCCCAAGAGCTGCTGAGGCGGCCCGCCGACGACCGCGCCCCGGCCAACCTGGAGCTGCGGCTGCTGCGCCGGCGCGACGGGCAGGAGCCGCGCCCCTGGGTGGTGGCGATGGTCAGCGCCGTCGGCATCCATGGCGGGGATGCCCTCGCAGGCGGGCCCCGCTACCTCGGCAGCTACGGCGTGGCACGCGACATCACCGAGCGCAAGCGCGCCGAGGAGATGATCACCTTCCAGGCCCTGCACGACCAGCTCACCGGGCTGCCGAACCGTCGCCTGTTCAAGGATCACCTGGAGCTGGCGCTGGCCCAGGCGGCGCGGCGCGGTGTGAAGGTCGGCGTGATGTTCATCGACCTGGACCGGTTCAAGCTGGTCAACGACACCTATGGTCACTTCGAGGGCGACGAGCTGCTCAAGAGCTTCGCCCTCCGGCTGCGCGGCTGCATCCGTGCCGGCGACACCGTCGCGCGCCAGGGCGGCGACGAGTTCACCGTGCTGCTGCCCGACCTGAACCAGGCCGCAGACGCGCTGGTCATCGCGCACAAGCTCTCCGCCGAGCTGCAGCGCCCCTTTCTGGTCGGCGGGCGCGAGTTCATCGCGACGGCGAGCATCGGCATCTCGGTCTACCCGGACGATGGCGAGAGCGCCGACGTGCTGCTGCGCCATGCGGACACCGCGATGTACGAGGTCAAGTCGGGCGGCAAGAACGGCAGCCGCCTGTTCACGCCCGACATGCAGGCCAGCCGCCTGCCCCGGCTGGAGCTCGAGCGGGACCTGCGCAACGCGCTGCGCAATGGCGAGTTCGTGCTGCACTTCCAGCCCCAGTTCAGCCTGCGCAGCGGCCGGGTGATCGGCGCCGAGGCGCTGGTCCGCTGGCAGCATCCGCAGCATGGGCTGCTCGGGCCCGCCGGCTTCATCGACCTGGCCGAGGAGACCGGCCTGATCGGCGCGCTCAGCGACTGGGTGGTGGAGGAGGCCTGCGGCCAGCTCGCGCGCTGGCACCGCGAAGGCCACGCCGGGCTGCGCATGGCGGTGAACCTGTCGCCGCGCGAGTTCGGGCGCGCCGACCTGGTCGAGCGGGTGGCGTCCAGCCTCGCGCGCCACCACCTGCCGCGTGACGCGCTCGAGATCGAGATCACCGAGAACGTGCTGCTGCAGGACGTGCCGGGCGTGATCGACAAGCTCAGGCAGCTGCGCACGCTGGGCGTGCGCATCTCGATCGACGATTTCGGCACCCGCTATTCGTCGCTCAACTACCTGCGGCGCTTCCCGATCAACTCGATCAAGATCGACCAGAGCTTCGTGCGCGACATCGTCGGTGGCGAGCGCGTCAGCCCGATCATCCACGCGATTGTCGGCATTGCGCGCGGCTTCGACCTGCACCTGGTCGCCGAAGGGGTCGAGACCGAGCTGCAGCGGCAGGTGCTGGCCGAGCTGGGCTGCGACGAGATGCAGGGCTTTCTTTTCGCGCGGCCTTCGAGCGCGCACGCCGTCGGCCCGATGCTGGCCGCCCACCGGCAGGCGGCACCGACGGCTGCGTGACGCCCAGCGCCTGCCGCCGCGCCGCGGGCGAGCGGGGGCGCGGGCCGTCGACCCGCCGTCAGGCCAGGGCGCCGGCGGTGTCGGTCATCCGGGCCGACACCTCGCCCAGGTGGTGCAGCGTGTCGCCGAACTGCATCTCGATCATCGTCAGACGCTTGAAGTAGTGGCTGCCGATGTATTCGTCGGTCACGCCGATGCCGCCGTGCAGCTGGATGCACTGCTGGCCGACGAAGCGGGCCGACTGGCCGATCTGCACCTTGGCCTGCGCGATGGCCTGGCGGCGGCGGGGCTCGGGGTCGCCCAGCCGCAGCGTGGCGTAGTAGCTCATCGAGCGGGCCAGCTCCAGCTGCATCTTCACGTCGGCGATGCGGTGGCGCAGCGCCTGGAAGCTGGCCAGGGTGGTGCCGAACTGCTTGCGCGTGTTCATGTACTCGACCGTGAGCGCGACCAGCTTGTCCATCACGCCCACGGCCTCGGCGCAGAGCGCGGCGACGCCGGTGTCGATGCCGGCCTGCAGCGCGGCCAGCCCGTCCTCGGTGATGAGCCGTCCCGGCGCGCCGGCGAGCGTCAGCTCGGCAGCACGGGCGCCGTCCTGCGTCGGGTAGCCCCGCACGGTGACGCCCGGCGCCGAGCGCTCGACCAGGAACAGCGCGATGCCGCTGTCGTCGTCATCGGCGCCCCCGAGGTTGGCCGGCACGATGAAGGCGTCGGCCTCGTCACCTGCCGGCACCACGCTCTTCACGCCCGTCAGCAGGTGGGTGCCGTCGGCCTGCGCGGCCGCCCGGGTCGACACCCGGTCGAGGTGGTAGCGGGCACCGCGCTCCTGGTGCGCCAGGACCACGAGGGCGGTGGCGTCGGCGATCTTCGGCAGCCATTCGGCCTGCAGCGCCTCGGGCGCCCGCGCGAGCAGCGCGGGCGCGATCAGCGCGCCCTGCGCCAGCGGGGCGTTCACCAGGCCGCGGCCCAGCTCTTCCATCACCACCATCGCCTCGACCGGGCCGAAGCCCATGCCGCCGTGGCTGTCGGGTACGGCCAGCGCCGTCAGGCCCAGCTCGGCCAGCTCGCCGTAGACGGCGCGCGTGGCGCCACCGGCCTTGGCAATCTGGTGCCGGCGCTCGAACGAGAAACCCTTGTCGACCCAGCGGGCCACCGCGTCGCGCAGCGAGACCTGGTCGTCGGTGAAATCGAAATCCATGTTCAGGCTCCCAGGACCGTCTGCGAGACGATGTTGCGTTGCACCTCGTTGCTGCCGCCGTAGATCGTCGTCTTGCGGAAGTTGAAGAAGGTGCTCGACAGCGGCGCGCAGTGCGCCGCGCCGCCCGGCCAGAGGCCGCCGAGGGCCTGGTCGCCCTGCCAGCCGGCTTCCATGGCCTCGTGGATGAAGGGCATGGCGAAGGGGCCGGCGGCCTGCATCATCAGCTCGGTGTAGCGCTGCTGGATCTCGCTGCCGCGGATCTTCAGCAGGCCGGCGATGTCCAGGCTCTGCTTGCCGCTCTTCTCGGCCGAAAGCACGCGCAGCACCAGCATCTCGAGCGCCACCACGTCGACCTCCAGCAGCGCGATCTGGTCGCGAAAGCGCGTGTCTTCCCACACGCCCTCGGCCTTGGCGATGCGCTTGAGCCGCTCCAGCTCGCGCTTGGCGCGGTTCACGTCGGCGATGTTGGTGCGCTCGTGGGCCAGCAGGTGCTTGGCGTAGGTCCAGCCCTTGTTCTCCTCGCCGATCAGGTTCTCGGCCGGCACCTCGACATTGTCGAAGAAGACCTCGTTCACCTCGTGCTCGCCGTCGAGCATGATGATCGGCCGCACGGTGACGCCCGGCGACTTCATGTCGATCAGCAGGAAGCTGATGCCGGTCTGCGGCTTGCCTTCGGTGCTGGTGCGCACCAGGCAGAAGATCCATTCGCCGTACTGGCCGAGCGTGGTCCAGGTCTTCTGGCCGTTGACGATGTACTTGTCGCCCTGGCGCTCGGCGCGGGTCTTGACCGAGGCGAGGTCGGAGCCCGAGCCGGGCTCAGAGTAGCCCTGGCTCCACCACACTTCGCCCGAGGCGATGCCCGGCAGGAAGCGCTTCTGCTGTTCCGGCGAGCCGAAGGCCATGATGACCGGCGCCACCATCACCGGGCCGAAGGGCACGATGCGCGGCCCGCCGGCCAGTGCACACTCCTCTTCGAACAGGTGCTTCTGCACCGCATTCCAGCCCGGGCCGCCGAACTGCTTGGGCCACCCGTAGCCGAGCCAGCCCTTGGCGCCGAGGATCCTGGCCCAGCGCTGCAGGTCGTCGCGCGACAGGCGCAGCGAGTTGAGCACCTTGTGGCTCAGGTCGGCCGGCAGGTTGGCGCGCACCCAGTCGCGCACTTCGTGGCGGAACGCCAGTTCGTCCGGTGTGAGGTTCAGGTCCATGGGATGTCTCCAGGTAACCCTGACTTTCTAGCACGACCGTTCGATTTTTTCTTGTCCCTCTGGCGACAAGCAGCCTCGGGGCAAGCCCCAAGGGCCGGCAGGTGTTCACTGCACCCGGCGCACCTTGGGTGAACGGTTGGTGCCCTCGATGTCCATGTAGAACACGCCGAATACGCCGCGGCGGACCCGCACCTTGGGGTTGGTGACGTTCAGGTAGCCCTGGCTGCCGTCGGTGACCTGCCAGATCTGGCCGTTGGCCAGCTTGATACGACTTCCGCCGCCCCAGCCTTCGAAGCGCCCTTCGATGAAGCTGTCGAGCGCGTCAGGTGCCTCCTGGGCCACTTTGGACTCCAGGCCGAAATTGCTCTGCGCGGCGGCCGCCGCCGCGGCGGGTGGCACGGGTGTCACGGCCGCGGCCGCTGGGGCCGGGGCCGGGCGGGGCGGCGGCCGGCGCAGGAGGCAGCGGCAAGGCGTCGTAGCAGGCCAGGCGTGCGCCGGGGTCGGTCAGCGCCCGGCAGGTCTGCAGGTTGGCCGTGCCCTGGGCTGCGGCCGGTGAGGCAATGGCCAGGCCCAACAGCAGCGACGGCAGGAATCGGATGGGGGTCATGGTTTCTTCTCGAGTCGCATCGTGTCGCCCTCGCGCCGCATGTTGAAGCGCGAGAGGAAGTTGTTGCCCAGCAGGATGTAAGGCATGTCGGCCGGCACCACCGCCGCCACCAGGTCGTAGACCTCGACGTCGCCGATGCGTACCGAGCGCAGCGTGACCTCGTGGACCGGCACGTTGCCGCCGGCGGTGTTGGCCATGCCGCGAGGCGTGCTGCTGACCTGCAGGTTCAGACGCCGGGCCTCGGCATGGCCCATGGCGATGACGGTCGCGCCGGTGTCGACCATGAAGCGAGTGCTCTTGCCGTTGATGCTGCCATCGGCCACGAAATGCCCACCCGGGCCGGCCGGCAGCACGATCTGGCTGCCGCCACCACCCGCGCCGCCGCCGCCCAGGCTGACCGGCGAGGCGCCCATCCGCAGCGAGAAGGGCTTGCCGCCGATCTGCACCACTGCCTCGTCGGCGGCCAGCGAGCGCAGGGTGACGCCCTTGACGGTGCTGCCCACCGCCACGGTGTGCATCTGGCCGTCGATCACCAGCAGGGCCTTGGAGCCTCCGAGGGTGCCGCTGAGCAGCACGCTTTGTGCATGGGCGGTGGTGGCCAGCAGGATCGCGGCAGCGATGGGCAGGGTGCGCGAGGGCTTCATTCAGTCCCTGAAGTTGTTGAAGGACAGCGGCACGTCGGTCACATCCTTGCGCAGCAGGGCCATGGCCGCCTGCAGGTCGTCTTTCTTGGCGCCGGTGATGCGCACCGTGTCGCCCTGGATGGCAGCCTGCACCTTGAGCTTGCTCTGCTTGACGATCTGCTGGATCTTCTTGGCGGTGTCGCTGTCGATGCCGGCCTTGACCGGCACGGTGAGCTTGAGCTTGTCGCCGCCGAGCTTCTCGGGCTTGGCGGTCAGGTCGAGGAAGCGCACGTCGACGTTGCGCTTGCTGAGCTTGGCCAGCAGCACGTCCTTCACCTGGCCGAGCTGGAAATCGCTGTCGGCGAACAGGGTGAGGGTCTTGTCCTTGCCCTTGTCGGCCAGCTCGATGCGGGCGTCGGAGCCCTTGAAATCGAAGCGGGTGCCGATCTCCTTGTTGGACTGCTCGGTGGCATTGCGCAGTTCCACCAGGTTGGGGTCGAGGACGGTGTCGAAGCTGGGCATGGCGGGCGCGAGGGGAGGGGGCGTGATCGGAAGGCGCTTGAGATGAACGAAAATTCTGCCATGCAGGACCCTTCCCCGGCGACGGGCGCGGTGCTCGCCGTCGAGCATGACGCGTCTTTGCGCCATCACAACACTTTTGGCCTCCCGGCCATGGCCCGGCGGCTGGTGCGCGTCACCAGCGACGCCGACGTGCGCCGCGTGCTGGCGCACCCGGAGCTCGGCCGTGCGCCCAAGTTCGTGCTGGGCGGCGGCAGCAACGTGATCCTCACCCGCGACATGCCCGAGCTGGTGCTGAAGGTCGAGGTGCGCGGCATCCGCCTGCTGGAAGAACGCGCCGACGCCTTCATCGTCGAGGCCGGTGCCGGCGAGCGCTGGCACCACCTGGTGGCCCACACGCTGGACCGGGGCTGGCCCGGGCTGGAGAACCTGGCGCTGATCCCCGGCACGGTGGGGGCGGCACCAGTGCAGAACATCGGCGCCTACGGGCTGGAGCTGGCCGACCGATTCGACTCGCTGGACACCGTGGACCTGGTCACCGGGCGCACCGTGACGCTGAACCGTGCGCAGTGCAAGTTCGGCTACCGCGACAGCCTCTTCAAGGCGGCCCTGGCCGGCAAGAGCCTGATCACCCGGGTGCGGCTGCGTCTGCCGAAGCCCTGGCAGCCCGTCCTGGGCTACCTCGACCTGGAACGCAAGATGGCCGAGACCGGCAACACCCACCCCGACGCGCGCACCATCTTCGACTGGGTCTGCGCCATCCGGCGCGCCAAGCTGCCGGACCCGGCCGAGATCGGCAACGTGGGCAGCTTCTTCAAGAACCCGCTGGTCAGCGCCGACCAATGCCGCGACATCATCGCGCGCGACCCGCATGTGGTGCACTACCCGATGGACGACGGCCAGTTCAAGCTGGCCGCCGGCTGGTTGATCGACGCCTGCGGCTGGAAGGGCAAGGCCATTGGTCACGCCGGCGTCTACGAGAAGCAGGCGCTGGTGCTGGTCAACAAGGGTGGCGCCATCGGCTCCGAGGTGGTCATGCTGGCCCGGGCGATCCAGGAAAGCGTCTACGGGCGCTTCGGCATCCGGCTCGAGCCGGAGCCAGTGATCGTTTGAGCGCTGCCTGCCGCGTCAGGGCGTGAACTCCAGCCTCCGGCACAGCGCATGGCTGGCCGCCCAGGCCTGGCGCAGCTCGCCGGCCGTGGTGTCGGCGGCGGCAGCGGTCCAGCCTTCGCGCCGGGTCTCGACCGCTTCAGCGATCGCGGCCAGCGCGTCGAAGCCCAGCAACTGGGCCGAGCCCTTGAAACGGTGCGCCAGCAGTGGCAGGGCCTGCTCGTCCAGGCGGCCCAGGGCCGCCAGCAGGTCGGCATAGGCCCGGCTGTCGTCGGCGAAGAAGCCGGCGATCAGGGGGCGCAGCCCGGCGAGGCTGATCAGGCCGGCCAGCTCGCCGAGGGTGGCGAGGTTCAGTGGCGAGGGGGCGCGGGCTGGGCGGGGCGGCCGCGGCTCGGCCGGCGGGGCGTTCGCGGCGGTTGGTTCCGTGGCCGGCGGCGGGGCTGGCGCGCCCGGCGGGGGCGGCCCTTCGACGCCGAACAGGTCGAGCAGCAGCGCGTTCAGCTCCGGCGTGAGGAAGGGCTTGGTCAGGTGGCCGTCGGCACCGGCCTCGCGCATGCGTTCGCGCGTGGCGTCGAAGGCATCTGCCGTCACCCCGACGATCTTCACCTGCCCCAGCGGTGCGGGCTTGGCGCGCAGCGCGCGCGTGGCGGACAGCCCGTCCAGCACCGGCATGTGCACGTCCATCAGCACCAGGTCGGGCGGCTCGCGCTCGGCCTCGTGGATCGCCGCCAGGCCGTTGTCGGCGAAGCGCACCTTGTGGCCGCCGCGCTCCAGCAGCGTGCCCACGTAGCGCCGGTTGACGACGTGGTCTTCCGCCACCAGCACATCGAGCGGGCGCGGCAGGTGGCGCTGGGGCACCGCGGGGCCTGCCGCCGGCGTGGGCTCGGGCCCGGGCCCGGGCATCAGCAGGCGCAGCGGTACCTCCAGGCTGAACTCGCTGCCGGCGCCGGGGCGGCTGTCGACATGGATGTCGCCGCCCATCAGACGGGCCAGGCCGCGCGAGATCTCCAGCCCCAGGCCGGTGCCGCCATGGGCCCGGGTGACGCTGCTGTCGCCCTGGGCGAAGCGCTCGAAGAGCTGGGCGCGGGTGCTGACGTCGATGCCGATGCCGGTGTCGCGCACCTGGAAGGCCAGCCACTGGCACCCGGCCGGTGCGGCCGGCATGCCGGCGCGCGGCGTGACCGGCATCACCCGCAGCTGTACCCGGCCGGTATCGGTGAACTTGATGGCGTTGGACAGCAGGTTGAAGAGCACCTGCTTCAGACGCGTCGCATCCGCCATCACGGTGCGCGGCGTGGCGGGCTCGATGCGCAGGTCGAGCGTGAGGCGCTTGGCTTCGGCGGCGGGTGCCATCACCGTGTGCACCGCCTGCACCAGCGCCCCCAGGTCGACCGGGAAGAGATGGAGCGCGAGCCGGCCATGCTCCAGCTTGGACACGTCCAGGATGTCGTTCAGCAGCGCCAGCAGGTGCTCGGTGGACTCGCGCGCGGTGCGCAGGGTGCGCCGCTGCTGCTCGTCGAGCGGGGTTTCGTCGAGCAGGCTCAGCATGCCGAGCACACCGTTGAAGGGCGTGCGCAGCTCATGGCTCATGTTGGCCAGGAAGACGCCCTTGCTCTGGTTGGCGACCTCGGCGGCCGCGCGTGCCGCCTCCAGGCGGTCGGCCAGCTCCGCCAGCTCGGCCTGGCGCCGGGCTGCCTGACGCAGCTGCTGGGCCAGCAGCGCCGCGAAGCCCAGCGTGGCCAGCACCTGGAGCAGGGTGAGCACCAGGCCCAGGCGCTGGTGCTCCAGCAGGGCGTGGTCACGCTGCTCGCTGCGCTGCACCGTCATCTGGCCGGCCATCAGCGACAGCTCGTGTACGGGGGCGCTGAGCTGGCCCAGCACCGCCTGCAGCGCGCGCCGGTCGGCGAAGGTCAAGGGGGCGGTGACCTGGTCCGAGAGCATCGGGTCGGCCAGCCGCACGAAGGCGTTCAGCCTGGACAGCGTGGCCATGTGCTGCGGCGTGCCCGGCAGCTCGGCGCGCACATGCTGGGGGTCGACCAGCGCGATGCGGCTGACGAAGATCTCGTAGCGCTCGCGCAGCCGGGCCATGGCCTCGGGCGAGGGCAGCTCCTCGGCCGGCAGGGCTTGCAGCGCGTCCTGCAGCGCGTGGAACTCGGTCTCGAGCTGGAAGAAGCTCCAGGTGATGTTGTTGTCGGCCAGGTGGCTGGCCCGGCCGATCAGGTTGTCCAGCCGGCTCTGCATCCAGGCCGTGCCCAGCAGCGTGGCCAGCAGCACTGCGCCCACCACCCACAGCAGCCGGCGCGAGGCCTGGTCGCGCCAGTGCTCGGGAGCGCTGGTGTGAGGCATGGTCAGTTCAGCACCTGCAGGCTGCGCAACTGCCAGGCCGACCGGCTGTAGTAGCGGTCGGAGCGCAGCTGGGCGTCGCTGTCGTAGGGGTAGACGATGAACAGCGGGCCCTTGTCGCGCACCCGCATCGGCTCGCCGTTGTTGAGTCGCGCGATGATGACCGGGAAGCGGGTCGCGTCCTCGGCCGGGATCTCGCAGCGGTAGTCGTTCAGCGCGACCGCGACCAGCTTCTGGCCGCTGGCGCCTGCCTGGGCCAGCACGTCGCGCAGCAGTGGGCCGGTGAAGCTCTGCACGCCGGCATGCCAGGGGGTGCGGGTGACAAGCTGCTGCTGGGGCAGGCTGGCCAGCATCTCCATGTCGAAGTCGGCCCGGCCCGGCGCGTTGCGGCGCGACACCAGGCCGGTGATGCTCAGCACGACCTTGCCCTTGGGCCCGGGGAGAGGGTTGCTGGCACCTGCGGCCTGCACGCTGCCGGCGAGCAGCCCGGCCAGCCAGCGGCGACGGGTCAGCAGGAAAGAGGCCATGGTCTCGGGGCCGCCACCCGCTGGTGGCCGGCGCGGCCCGCCGGAAAGAGGATGACGAATTTTAGGGGGCCGGCGGCGGCTGCAACCTCGCCCACGCCTGTTGCAGGATGCGGGCGTCGTGGCTGGCGCGGTGGCGCTCGCCCTTCAGCTCGGCGCGGGCTGCGTCGCAGGCGGCGTCCCAGCGTGCGGCCTGGGTCTCGTCGAGCAGCTCTCGCAGGTGACGCAGGCGGAACGAGGGCGAGCACTCGGCGCTGTCGTAGAGCCGTGCCAGCCAGGTGAAGTCGTGGGCCCAGTTGTCGCAGTAGACGCTGCGGCCGGCCAGTGCCTCGTTCAGCAGCGCGGCCACCTCGTTGGCCGGCCGGCCGTGGCGCAGCAGCAGCTCGCGTGTCAGGCCATGCAGGCGTTCGGCCGAGCCGTCCCAGTGTGTCCAGCCTTCGGGTGGGCGGATCAGCGTGCATCGCGCGCGGCCGTCGGGCAACACGAAGCCGACCTCCACGGGATAGCTGCCCTGGCCGAAGCCCGAGGCCTCGATGTCGATCACGCACGGTGCCTGCTGCATGCGGAGGGGGGAGGGCAAGAACAGTGCCGGCCCCGGGCGGCGAATGTAGCGCCCGCGCCGGCGTTTGTCGCGGCGGTGACAAGCCGGCCTCGGGTGCCCCCGGTGGCGGCGGCGCCGGCGGCGGGGTTACCGTGCGGTCAGTTCGAGAAAGGCTGCTTCGATGATCCCTGCCCACCGACCGCACCTGAAGCACTGGCCGCGCCGGCTGCCGTTGGAGCTGACCGTGCCCGAGACCACGCTGTGGTTCAACCTCGAAGTCAGCGCCGCGCGCTACCCGAACAAGCCGGTGGCCTGGTTCTTCGGCCGCGCGCTGCGCTACGCCGAGCTCAAGGCCCAGGCCGAGGCACTGGCCGGCTGGCTGCAGGCGCAGGGCGTGGGCAAGGGCGACCGCGTCGCGATCTACCTGCAGAACTGCCCGCAGTACCTGGTGGCCTTCTACGCCGCGATGCGGGCCGATGCGGTGGTGGTGCCGGTGAACCCGATGAACCGGGTCGACGAGTTCGGCCACTACATCACCGACCCCGAGACCAAGGTGGTGATCTGCGGTGCCGACGGGGCCGGCATCGTGGCCGAGGCCGACAGCCGCCTGCCGCCCGCCCAGCGGCTGCGTGCCGTGCTGGTGGCGCGCTATGCCGATGCGCTGCCCGAGGTCATCCCGCCTGAGCTGATGCCGCAACCGGCGATCGAGCAATGGCTGCGCGCCGACTCCCCCTTGCCCGCTGGCGCCACCCGCTGGGCCGACGCACTGTCAGCCGGCCTGGCACCGGCCGGCCCCCCGCAGGCCCAGCCCGACGACCTGGCCCTGCTGCCCTACACCTCGGGCACCACCGGCTTGCCCAAAGGCTGCATGCACACCCACCGCACCCTGCTGCCCAATGCGGTGGGCGCCGCCTTGTGGGGGTTCGCCAGCGCCGAGTCGGTCAGCCTGGCCGTGGTGCCGATGTTCCACATCACCGGGATGATGTACGGCGTGATCGGCTCGGTGATGGCCGGGCTGACGATGGTGCTGCTGCCGCGCTGGGACCGCGAGCTGGCCGGGCGGCTGATCTCGCACTACCGGGTGACGCACTGGACCTGCATCCCCACGATGATCATCGACCTGTTCGCCAGCCCGAACTACAAGCAGTTCGACCTCTCCAGCCTGCTCTACCTGTCGGGTGGCGGGGCCGCGATGCCCGAGGCCGTGGCCCAACGCCTGCTCGACGAATTTGGCCTGGCCTTCGCCGAGGGCTACGGCCTGACCGAGACCGCCGCGCCCACCCACGCCAACCCGCCCGAGCGGGCCAAGCTGCAATGCCTGGGCATGCCGCTGTTCGGCGTCGACTCGATGGTGGTCGACCCCGAGACGCTGGCAGAGCTGCCGATCGGCGAGGTGGGCGAGATCATCAGCAGCGGCCCGATGGTCTTCAAGGGTTACTGGAAGCATCCAGATGCGACCGCCGCGGCGCTGATCGAGAAGGGCGGGCGCATCTACTTCCGCACTGGCGACCTGGGCCGCATGGACGAAGAGGGCTACTTCTTCCTCACCGACCGCCTCAAGCGCATGATCAACGCCAGCGGCTACAAGGTCTGGCCTTCGGAGGTGGAACTGCTGCTCTACGGCCACCCGGCCGTGGCCGAGGCCTGCATCATCGCCGCCAAGGACGCCTACCGCGGCGAGACGGTGAAGGCCGTGGTGGTGTTGCGCGCGGACGCGAAGGGCAAGGTCACCGAAGCCGACATCATCGATTGGGCCCATGGCCACATGGCGGCCTACAAGGCGCCGCGCGTGGTGCAGTTCGTCGACGTGCTGCCCAAGTCGGGCTCGGGCAAGGTGATGTGGCGACTGCTGCAGGAGACCGAGAACGCGCAGCCCGGCAGCGCCTGAAGCGGCCTACATCGCGTTGCAAAGGCAGCAGCGGCCGGCGCTAGGCTGGCCGGATCCTGACCTTCTCACCGTGATGCTCGGCCGATCCAAACCCGTTGTCTTCGACCCCTACCGCGGCCGGCGCCCCCGCCGGCGTGTCCCCTCCTGGCTGGTGCTGCTGCTGACCGGCGTGGCCACCGGCGCCGGGGGCCTCTTCTTCTTGCAGGAACGCTACCTGCCGCCGCGGCTGTCGCCGGCCGAATCCGCGGCGCTGCGCAGCGCCTATGAAGCCGCCGACGCCCAGGCCAGGCGCCTGCAGGGTGAGCTGACCGCGGCGCAGCAACAGCGCGACGCGGCGTTGGCGGAAGGCAAGCGCCAGTCGGCCGAGCTCTCCGACGCGCTCGCGGCTGCGACCGACCTGCGCGCCGACATGGCCTCGCTCGTGGCGACGCTGCCACCCGACCCGCGCGACAACCGCGTCGAGGTGCGCGCCGCGCGCTTCGAGGCGGAGGGCGGCAAGCTCGACTACGACGTGGTGCTGACCCGGCCCCGCGCCGCCGGCAAGCCGCTCAGCGGTGTGCTGCAGCTCAGCGTGACCGGCGAGTCCGGCCAGGGCGGCCCCTCGACCTTCAGCCCGGAGCCCGTCAAGGTCTCGATCGGCAGCCACGAGGTGGTGCGCGGCCAGGTCGCGCTGCCCGAGGGTTTCCGCCCGCAGCAGACCACGGTGCGTGTGCTGGACCGCGCCGGCGGCCACCCGATGGGCATGCGCGTGATGCTGGTGAAGTAGTGCCTCGTCGTGTGCGGCGGGCATGGCGGCGGCCCGCAGCCAGGGACTGAGGAAGACAGGCCAAATGCCAGGTCCGAACCCAACGACCCGCTGACTGACCGAGCGAAGCTTGTGGCGGCCGAGCGCTCGGCGAAGGTCGCTACATTCCCATCGTGACCGGAAGCTTCGTCGCCATGAAAGGCGCTTCGCTATGGTGGTCGGCGCCAGCACCGGCAGGCCAGGTCCGACCTCAGTCGCACCCACGGCTTGTCCCGGCCCGTGGCGTTGCCAATGCAGATCATGATGCCTGCAACCGGGTTCTCGAGGTCAGGCGCCGCCAAGCCGGGAGGAACGCATGTCCACTGCCGTACCCTGGGCCCTGTCCCACACCCAGATCGCCGTCGAGGTGGTGGCCACCATCGCGTTCGCCTTGTCCGGCGTGATCGAAGGGGCGCGCAAGCGCCTGGATGCCGTGGGCATCTGCGTCGTCGCGGGGCTGGCTGCCTTCGGCGGCGGCACCGTGCGCGACATCCTGCTGGACCGCCGCCCGCTGTTCTGGGTCCAGCATGCCGAATGGGTCTGGATTCTGCTGGCCCTGTGCGTCGGCGCGATGCTGTTCATGCGCGCCCGGCACCTGGACCCGACGGAGCGTGCCATGCAGTGGCCGGATGCGCTGGGCCTGGGCCTGTTCACCGCGGTGGGCGCCCAGATCGCCATCGACGCGGCAATGCCGGCCCTCATCGCCGTGATCCTGGGCATGGTCACGGCGGTGTTCGGCGGCGTGCTGCGCGACATTGTCTGCAACGAGATACCCAGGGCCTTCAGCGACCATCGGCCCTACGCAATCTGCTCCTTCGCGGGTGCTTGGGTGATGGTGGGCGCCCACGCGGCAGGCCTGCCGCAATGGGGCGCCCTGCTGGCCGCAGCGAGCACGGCCACGGCATTGCGCGTGGCCGCGATCCTGCTGGACTGGCGGCTGCCGGCCTGGCAGGCGGGCCACGCGCCGAACGATGCGGACCCCGATCCGCCCTCGCGTTGAGAGCCTGCCGGGTCAAGCTTGCGGGGTGGCTCCGGCCACGACCAACATGTCGGCCAGCGACCCGGCTTCGGGCTCAGAGCCAACGTGACAGCGACTGGCGGTACGCGCCCAGGTCCTCGATCGGACGCAGCGCCACGCCGCTCTCGGCCGCCGCTTGCGCCACCGCGGGGGCGATGCGCAAGATCAGCCGCGCATCGAAGGGCGTGGGAATCAGGTAGTCCGGTCCGAAGCTCAGTGCCTGCCCGGCATAGGCGTCCGCCACCTCGGGCGGAACCTCGGCCTTGGCCAGCGCGGCGATTTCGCGCACGCAGGCCAGCTTCATGGCCTCGGTGATCCGGCTCGCCCCGCAGTCCAGCGCACCGCGGAAGATGTAGGGGAAGCACAGGACATTGTTGACCTGGTTGGGATAGTCCGAGCGGCCGGTGGCGATGATGCAATCCGGCCTCGCGGCCCGGGCCAGTTCGGGGCGGATCTCGGGTTCGGGATTGGCCAACGCCAGAATGACGGGCCGGTTGCCCATGGTCCCCACCATGTCCGGCGTCAGGACCCCGGCGGTCGAGCAGCCCAGGAACACGTCGGCCCCGGCCACGACATCCGCCAGTGTGCGCGCCTTGGTGCGCTGGCAGTAGCGGTGCTTGCTCTCGTCGAGCCGGCCTGCCTGCACGTCGGCGCGGTCTGCCTGGATCACCCCCTTGGAGTCGACCACGAAGACGTGCTCGCGCCGCAGGCCCAAGCCCACCAGCACGTCCAGGCAGGCAATGGCCGCCGCGCCAGCACCAGAGGCCACCAGCTTGACCTTGCCGATCGGCTTGCCCACCAGTTCCAGCGCGTTCAGCAGCGCCGCGCCGGCAATGATGGCCGTGCCGTGCTGGTCGTCGTGGAAAACCGGGATCCGCATCCGGGCCTTCAACGCCTTCTCGATGTGGAAGCACTCTGGCGCCTTGATGTCCTCGAGGTTGACGCCGCCCAGCGTGGGCTCCAGCGCGGCGATGATCTCGATCAGTTTGTCCGGGTCGCGCTCGGCCAGCTCGATGTCGAACACGTCGATGCCGGCGAACTTCTTGAACAGGCAGGCCTTGCCCTCCATCACCGGCTTGGCGGCCAGCGGTCCGATGTCGCCCAGTCCGAGCACGGCCGTGCCGTTGGTGATCACGCCCACCAGGTTGCTGCGGCTGGTGTACACGGCGGCCAGTGACGGATCGGCCGCGATGTCCAGGCAGGGATAGGCCACGCCGGGCGAATAGGCCAGGCTCAGGTCGCGCTGGTTTGACAGCGGCTTGGTCGGGGTGACGGTGATCTTGCCGCGCGTGGGCGTGCGGTGGTACTCGCGCGCCGCGTCGCGCAGGGCCAGCTCGGCCGGTGACGGAGGGGTGGGGTCCGACATGGCAGGGGCTCCGGATTCAATGCAGGCCGAGCAGCTGACGCGCCTGCCGGGCGCTCGCGACGGGGCGGCCCCGCTCCTCACACAGCCGTGCCACCGCACGCACCAGCGCTGCGTTGGACGGCGCCAACGTGTCCTTGTCCAAGCGCACGTTGTCTTCCATGCCCGTGCGGCAGTGGCCTCCCAGTTCGAGCGACCAGCGCGCCATCGTCATCTGGTCGCGGCCGATGCCCGCGCCGGTCCAGGTGGCGCCCGGCGCCACGCGCTGCAGGGTGCGCACGTAGAACTCCAGCACCTCGCGGTCCACCGGCATCGCGTTGCGGATGCCCATCACGAACTGCACGTGCAGCGGACCCTGGATGTAGCCTCGCTGCTGCAGGCTCGCGGCCTGGAAGATCATCGACAGGTCGAAGGCCTCGATCTCCGGCTTGATGCCGCGCTCGCGCATCTCGGTGGCCAGCCATTCCACCAGCTCGGGGCTGTTGTCGTAGACCCGGGTCGGGAAATTCACCGAGCCGGTGGCCAGCGAGCCCATGTCGGGCTTCAGGCCCAGGTGCGCACCGCGCTCGCGGCCGGCACCGGAGCGCCCGCCGGTCGAGAACTGCACGATCATCCCCGGGCAGTGCTTGCGGATGCCGTCCAAAACCTGGGCGAAGCGCTCGGGCGACGACGTCGCGGTCCCATCGTCGTTGCGCACGTGCAGGTGCACCAGGGAAGCGCCGGCCTCGAAAGCCTCGTGGGTCGATTCGATCTGTTCCTGGACGGTGATCGGCACCGCCGGGTTGTCGCGCTTCTGCGGCAGCGAGCCGGTGATGGCGACGGTGATGATGCAGGGGGTGGTCATGGCGCGCTCACTTGGCGGCAGTGATGGCCACTGCGGGCGAAGTGCCCACGGCCGTCCCGATGGTCGCGCCCGCGCCCTGCGCCCGGGCGGACGCCGAGCGCCCATGCTGGATCATGGCCACGGCGACTGCGGCAATCACCGCGGGGATCGCGATGGCGATGAAGTTCTGCTGCAACGGCAGGGCCATCGCCACGAGCGCGCCGATCACGATCGGCGCCAGGATGGCACCACTGCGGCCCACGCCGGAGGCGAAGCCGATGCCTGTGGAGCGGATGGCCATCGGGTAGAACTGGCCGGCATAGGCGTAGGTGACGATCTGCGTGCCGATCGTCGACGCACCAGCCAGCCCGACCACGACGAACAGCGCCTCGGTGGGCATCGGCACGCCCAGCAGCGTGATCGACACCGCCGCCAGCACGTACATCGAGAACAGCACCCACTTGATGTTGAAGCGGTCGGCCAGCCAGCCGCCGCCGACCGCGCCGATCATGGCGCCGAAGTTCAGCGTCAGCACGAAGGTCAGTGCCGAGCCCAGGCTGTAGCCGGCACCCGCCATCAGCTTGGTCAGCCAGGAGCTGAGCGCATAGACCATGAACAGGCACATGAAGAACGCGATCCAGAACATCGCCGTGCTGAAGCCGCGCCCGCCCCGGAACAGCTGGCTCACCGGCGCGTCGGCGGCCTTGTCGACGGCGGGCAACGCAAAGCGGTCTTCGGCGGTCGGCTTGAAGGTCGGGTCGAGCCGGGCGACGATGGCCTTGAGTTCGTCGTGCCGCCCCTGCTTCAGCAGGAAGGGCATCGATTCGGGCAGCGACCTGAGGATGAACGGGATCAGCAGCACCGGCGCGGCCGCGGCGAGGAAGACCGACTGCCAGCCGTGGCTCTCGATCAGGCCCTTGCCGACCACCGCGGCCAGCATGCCGCCGACCGCATAGCCGCTGAACATCAAGGTGACCATGGTCGAGCGCAGCTTGCGCGGCGAGTATTCGGTCATCTGCGCCACCACGTTGGGCATGACGCCGCCGATGCCCAGGCCCGCCAGGAAGCGGGTGACGCTGAACATCACCGGCTCGCTCGTCATGCCGGCCGCCGCCGTGAACACGCTGAACAGCGCGATGCAGATGACGATGGCCCATCGCCGGCCAATGCGGTCGGCGATGGTGCCCAGGAAGATGGCGCCGAACATCATGCCGAACAGCGCCGAACTGACCATGAAGCCCGCCTGGGTGGCCTGGACACCCATCTGCTTCATGATCGACGGCAGCGCGATGCCGGCCACGGCGAGGTCATAGCCGTCGAAGATGATGATCAGCGCGCACCAGAACAGCACCAGGCCGTGGAAGCGGTTGAAGCGCGCCTCATCGGCGACCTGGTGAACGTCGATGTGTCTCATGCAAGTCTCCTGAACAACGTCTTGTGTGTTTGGGGAGTGATCGGGCAACTCAGCCCTGGTCGCCGCCGCCCACCGGCAGCGTGACGCCGGTGATGTAGCTGGCCTCGTCGGAAGCGAGGAAGAGGATCGCGCCGACCTGCTCGTCGATGGTCCCGTAGCGCTTCATCAAGCTGGACTGCACCGTCTGGTCGACGATCTGCTGGTACCAGGCCCTTTCCTGTTCGGTGGGCTGTTCGGTGTTGCGCGGGATGCGCCGCGGCGGCGCCTCGGTGCCGCCTGGGGCGGTGGCGTTGACGCGGACGCCGCGCTCGGCGTTCTCGAACGCCAGGCAGGCGGTGAGTGCGTTGACGCCACCCTTGGCCGCGCCGTAGGGCACGCGGTTCACGCCCCGGGTGGCGATGGACGAGACGTTGACGATGGCGCCGCCGCCCTGCGCCAGCATGATCGGCAGGGCCGCGTGGCAACACCACAGCGTGGGGAACAGCGAGCGGCGCACCTCGGCTTCGATCTCGTGCTCGCGGTAGTGCTCGAAAGGCTTGGCCCAGATCGTGCCGCCGACGTTGTTCACGAGGATGTCCAGCCGGCCGAACCGCTCGGCGGTGGCTGCCATCACGCGCCCGGCGTCGGCATGGCGTTCCAGGTCGGCGGTCAGCGTCAGCAGCCGATCCGCGGCGCCCGGCAGGCTGCGCAGCTCATGGACCAGGTCAGAGCGGTCCACCGCGGCCACGCGCCCACCCTCTTCGAGCAGGCGCTCGACCACGCGTCGGCCGATGCCCTGTGCGGCGCCGGTGACGACGGCGACCTTGTCATGGAAACGGGGATTCATGGTGGGTTCCTCAGGCGCTGGCGGCGAACTTCTCGTGGTGGAAGCTGGCCGGCTTCACACCGCATTCGCGGATGAATTGGCTGACGGCTTCCACCATCGGCGGCGGGCCGCAGAGGTAGACGTCCACCTCGCCATCGTTCAGGTGCGCCGGCGTGATGTGGTGGGTGACGTAGCCCTTGTTCGGGTACGCGCTGTCGGGGCTGGCCACGCAGGCGGCGTAGCTGAAGTTCGGAATGCGTTCGGCGAACTCGGCCAGCCGGTCCATCTCCACCAGGTCGGCGTCTTGCGTGACGCCGTAGATCAGGTGCAGCGGGTGGGGGCTGCCCTCGGCGGCGATCTTCTCCAGCATGGCCGTGAAGGGCGCCAGGCCGGTGCCGCCGGCCAGCAGCAGCAGCGGGCGCTGGATGTCACGCAGGTAGAAGGTGCCCAGCGGGCCGGTCAGCGTCATGCGGTCACCGGGCGTCGCGGCGCCGCTGAGGTAGCCGCTCATGAGGCCGCCCGGCACGTTGCGGATCAGGAACGACACGGTGCCGTTCTTCACCAGCGAACTGAACGAGTAGGCCCGTGTCTGGTCGGTGCCCGGCACCTGCAGGTTCACGTACTGGCCCGGCAGGAAGGCCAGCCGGTCGAGTGAAGAATCCTTCAGCGTCAAGGACAGGGTGCTGGGCGAAAGCTGGCGCACCTCGCTGATGGCGGCGGTCACCGCCGCCTGCGGCGTGCGGCATACCGACGACGATGCCGGCACCTGCACCACGCAGTTGCCTTTGGCACGCATCTGGCACGTCAGCACGTAGCCGCGGGCGGCCTCGTCTTCGCTGAGCGCGTCCTCGATGTACTCGCCCATCTCGAAGGGGCCGGATTCCGCCAGGCACTTGCAGGTGCCGCAGGCGCCGTCGCGGCAGTCCAGCGGAATGTTCACGCCCTGGCGGTAGGCGGCGTCCGCCACCGTCTCGGTCGGGTTGGCCTCGATGAAGCGGGTGACACCGTCCTCGAAGCGAAGGGCAATCTGGTGGGGCATGGCTTGTCTCCTCGGCGTGGCCGGCGCCTGCTCTTGCAGGTCACCGGCGTCGGCGGGCTCAGATGTGGTAGACGTCCAGCACGTGGTGGATGTAGTCGTTCTTCAGCACCACGTGCTTGCGGCGGATGAGCGGCTGGCCGCTGCTCAGGTCCAGCGTGTAGTGGCTGGTGCCGAAGTAGCTGTCCACCGTCTGGTAGCGGTAGCTCAGGGTGTGCCAGTTGAAGCGCAGCTCGACCTGCTCGCCCTTCGTCGAGACGATCTCGACGTTGTGGATGTTGTGGCCCGTGCGCGGCTCGGGCATGCTGGCCGCCGATCGTTCGGTCTTGATGCGGAACACCCGGTCTTCCAGCCCGCCCTTGTTCGCGTAGTAGATCAACGAGATCTCGCGCTGCGGGTCGGTGGTCAGCTGGTCGTCGTCGTCCCAGGACGGCATCCAGAACTCCGCCGCCGGGTGGTAGCAGGCCAGCCATTCGTCCCACTGGCGGTCGTCCAGCAGGCGGGCTTCGCGGTACAGGAAGGCCTGCACCTGTTCGAGGGTCATCATGATGCGGGTCTCCTTCAGGCGTGGTCACAGGCCTGGCTGTGGGCACAGACCGGGTGCTCGATGCCGGCCGCCTGGCGGGCTTCCTCGGTGGCGACGGCGCGCTGCATCGTCTCCAGCCAGTAGCGGTGCTGCACGGTGTAGAGGCCCTCGTCCTCGGTCTTCACGCCCGACAGCGTCGGGTTCAGGCCGATCTCCAGGGCCGCGTCGTCCGGGCCGTGCACCCACTGCTTGGCGCCGCGGCACATGTCGTTCCATTCCAGCGCGATGCCGGCGTAGCCCTGCTGGCAGGCGCGGAACTCCTCCAGGTCGTCGGGCGTGGCCATGCCGGTGGCGTTGAAGAAGTCCTCGTACTGGCGGATGCGCCGGGCGCGTGCCTCGGCCGCCTCGCCCTTGGGCGCGATGCAGTAGATGGTGACTTCGGTCTTGTCGACGCTGATCGGCCGCAGCACGCGGATCTGCGAGCTGAACTGGTCCATCAGGTAGACGTTCGGGTACAGGCACAGGTTGCGCGAGTGGCCGATCATCCAGTCGGCCCGGGCCTGGCCGAACTGCGCCGCGAGCTGGTCGCGGATCGGGTAGGCCGGTCGGTCTTCCGGGTTCGCCCACTTCGTCCACAGCAGCATGTGGCCGTGCTCGAAGGAGTAGAAGCCACCGCCCTGCTTGGCCCAGCTGCCGGCATCCATCGCCTTGATGCTGTCGCCCGCCGCAGCCTGCTTGCGCTGGTTGGTGGTGGCCGCGTAGTTCCAGTGCACCGAGCTGACGTGGTAGCCGTCGGCGCCGTTCTCGGCCTGCAGCTTCCAGTTGCCGTCGAAGGTGTAGGTGGACGAGCCGCGCAGCACCTCCAGCCCCTCGGGCGACTGGTCCACGATCATGTCGATGATCTTGGTGGACTCGCCCAGGAACTCGGTCAGCGGCGGCACGTCGGGGTTCAGGCTGCCGAACAGGAAGCCGCGGTAGCTCTCGAAGCGGGCGACCTTCTTCAGGTCGTGGCTGCCGTCCTTGTTGAACGTGTCGGGGTAGCCGGCGCCGTTGGCGTCCTTCACCTTCAGCAGCTTGCCGGCGTTGTTGAAGGTCCAGCCGTGGAAGGTGCAGGTGAAGCTGGCCTTGTTGCCCTTCTTGTGGCGGCACAGCGTGGCGCCGCGGTGCGAGCAGGCATTGATGATCGCGTTGAGCTCGCCGGCCTTGTTGCGCGTGATGACGATGGGCTGGCGGCCGATCTGGGTGGTCAGGTAGTCGTTCGGGTTGGGAATCTGGCTCTCGTGGGCCAGGTAGATCCAGTTGCCTTCGAAGATGTGCTTCATCTCGAGGTCGAACAGGGACTCGTCGGTGAAGGCGCTGCGGTGCAGTCGGTAGAGCTGCCGGTCGGTGTCCTCGACCAGCATGCCGGCCAGGCGCTGCCGGATCTGGTGCAGGCCTTCGAGGGATGCGGAAGTGCTCATGCTTGTCTCCATGCCCGGTCGCGCGGGCCTGTTCGGGGCAAGGCTTCGCCCGACCCGGGCACCAAGGCGTGCCGGGGGGAGAAGGTTCTTCGGGGGGAGGACGCTGCGCGAGGCAGTGTCCGTGTCAGGGCCTGGCGGCCTTCAGCGCGTCAGGCCGCAGCGCGGGGGCGGGCAAAGTCCGTGGCCGGCGCGCGGGGCTGCTCGGCGTGCAGCGTGAAGTCGAACTTGATCTCGTAGAACGGCTTGTCCACGCCCAGGGCCTGCATCGCTGCACGATCGTTGTTGGTGTAGACCTTGGGCACCAGGCCTTCGCGCGTGCCGAAGGCGAAGTCGTCCCACAGGTGCGGATCGTTCTCGATGTTGATCTGCGTGGTCAGCTTGCGGTGGCCGGGGGCCGACACGAAGAAGTGGATGTGCGCCGGGCGATGGCCGTGGCGGCCGAGTTGCTGCAGCAGGCGGTCGGTGGCGCCGCCCGGGGGGCAGCTGTAGCCCACGGGCATCACGCTGCGGAACTTGTAGCGGCCCTGCGCATCGGTGACGATGGTGCGGCGCAGGTTGAACGCGCTCTGGGTCGGGTCGAAGTACGAGTAGTTGCCCTTGTCATTGGCATGCCACACCTCGACCCGGGCGTTGGCGACGGGCTGGCCGTCGATGCCGCGCACCACGCCCTGCATCAGCACCACCTCGCCGGCGGTCTGGCCGTCGTCCAGGCGCGCTTCGCCTTGAGCCACCGGGGCGCCCGCCACGTACAGCGGGCCTTCGATGGTGCGCGGCGTGCCGCCCTTCAAACCGGCGCGGGCTTCGGCCTCGTCCATGCGCAGGTCCAGGAAGTGCTCCAGGCCGATGCCCGGGGCGATCAGCCCCAGTTCGCCGTTGCGGCCGGCATCAGCGAAGTAGTTCAGGCCGGACCAGAACTCCTCGGGCGTGATGTCCAGGTCTTCGATGGCGATCATCAGGTCGCGCACGAGGCGGTTGACGACCAGCTTGACGCGGGCGTTGCCTTCGCCGACGACGCCGGTCTTCTCGAAGCGGTCCAGCAACTGGTCGATGGTTTTGATGTCCATGGCTGTCTCCTCAGGGGGGTCGGGGTGGGGCCGTCGGGGCGCCGGCCGTGCGCTTGGGATGGAACGAATGGTAGAAATCCACTGGCCTCAAGTCCAAGACGCTTTTAGACTGTTTCGATACCCAGAAAGCATGCAATGGAACTGCGGCACTTGCGCTACTTCGTCGCCGTCGCCGACGAGCAGAGCTTCACGCGCGCGGCGGAGAAGCTGCACATTTCGCAGCCGCCGCTGAGCCGTCAGATCCAGGACCTGGAGGAGGAACTGGGCACGCCGCTGTTCGAGCGCGGCTCCAGGCCGTTGAAATTGACCGAGCCGGGCCGCTTCTTCTACAGCCACGCCACGCGGCTGCTGGAACAGGCGGCGCAGGCCACGCGCGCGACGCGTCGTGTGGCGCGCATGGAACGCCGGCTGGTGATCGGTTTCGTGGCCTCCACGATGTACGGCGCCTTGCCGCGCCTGGTGCGGCTGTTCCGTGCAGCCTTGCCGCAGGTCGAGATCGCCTTGGAGGAAATGCAGACGCTGGACCAGATCGAGGCCCTGAAGAGCGGGCGCATCGACGTCGGCTTCGGGCGCATACGGCTCGACGACGCGAGCATCAAGCGCGAAGTGCTGCGCGAGGAGCGCCTGGTCGCAGCAATACCTATCGAGCATAGCCTGGCGATTCCAGGCCAACCTTTGGTTTTGGCTGCGCTCGAGAGTCAAGACATCCTGATCTACCCGCGGAAGCCGCGGCCCAGCTACGCCGACCAGGTGCTGTCGCTGTTCCGTGACCAGGGACTGCAGCCTGCAGCCGTGCACGAGGTGCAGGAAATCCAGACCGCGCTGGGGCTTGTGGCCGCGGGCATGGGCATCTGCGTGGTGCCCGAAGGCGTGAGCCGACTGCGCCCCGACGAAGTGGTCTACCGCGCGCTGAGCGACCCGCAGGCGGTATCACCCATCATCATGAGCACGCGCTTGCATGACCAGAACGAAGACATCGCAACTCTGCGCGCGCTCATCGATCGCATCTACCAGGAACAGGCCGAGGCGCGTCGGCGCGTTGCAGAGCAAGACGCACGGGTGGGGTCGACGGGCAAAGAAGCCTAGCCAGGGCGCCGGGCTGGTTGTCGTAGACGTGACGGCCAGCCGATGGGGCGCGAATAACGGCTGCCTCTCGAACCCCTGGAGGCGCGCTGTGACCGCATCCTCGTGTCGCGGACGAGCGCACCGAGACCGATGCGGCGATGCCGACCGCGGGCGGCGGTGCGGGCCCATGGGCGCGGACGCTTCAGCCGGGCCTCAGCCAAGCCAGCAGCCGTCCGTACAGGTGCTGCCGCTCAACCGGCTTGCCAAGGTGGTCGTTCATGCCCGCCGCAATGCAGCCCTCGCGGTCCTCGTCGAAGGCGTTTGCGGTCATCGCCAGGATGGGGGTCTGCGCGTGGGCCGGCAGCCCCCGGATCGCCCGAGTGGCGTCCAGCCCGTTCAGGCGCGGCATCTGCACGTCCATCAGAATCAGGTCGTAAGCCTGCCGACCGGACAGCTCCACGGCCTGCCGGCCATCGTCGGCCACGTCCACCGCAAAGCCGGCCTGCTCCAGCAGGGCGCGCGCCACCTCCTGGTTGACAGGCTCGTCCTCGGCCACCAGGATGCGCTTGCCCGCAGCGGCCCGGCGCAGGCGCTGCAGATCGTCCTCGCCGACCTGGGGCGCTGCAGGCTCCGCAGCCCGCGCCGCGGCGCCAACGCGCACAGTGAACCAGAAGGTGCTGCCCTGCCCGACGCTGCTGACCACACCGATCTCGCCGCCCATCAACTGCACCAGGTGCTTGGTGATGGCCAGGCCCAGCCCCGTGCCGCCGTACTTGCGCGTCATCGAACCGTCGGCCTGCTCGAAGGAGGTGAACAATCGCCGCTGGTCCTCGACGGCGATGCCTATGCCGGTGTCGACCACTTCGAAACGAAGCCGCACCGTGCCGTCGTCACTGGCACCGGCGTCACTGTCGGGCAGCTGGCGCACGCGCAGGGTGATCGAGCCCCGGGCGGTGAACTTGAGGGCATTGCCGGTCAGGTTCAGCAGGATCTGTTCCAGCCGCGTGGGGTCGCCCACCAGCGTGCGGCTGGTCAGCCCAGGGTCCGCGTCCAGCAGCAACGCGATGTGCTGCTCCTGCGCCTTCGGGCCGAGCAGGCTGAGCAGGTGGCCCAGCACATCGTCGAGCTGGAAGCGGATGTGCTCCAGGGTCAACCGCTCGGCCTCGATCTTGGAGATGTCGAGGATGTCGTTGATCACCGCCAGCAGGTGCTGGGCCGACCGCTTGCTCTTATTGAGCCAGTCGAGCTGCTGCGCATCGGTGGCACGGCGTATCGCCAGGTCCACCATGCCCATCACGCCGTTCATTGGCGTACGCAGCTCGTGGCTCATGTTGGCCAGGAAAGTGCTCTTCGCGCGGCTGGCGGCTTCGGCCTGCTCCTTGGCGGCGGCCAGCTCGGCGGTGCGAGTCTCGACCAGTTGCTCCAGCCGGTGGCGGTAGGTGTCTAGCTCGATCTCGGCCGCCTTGCGCTCTGTGATGTCGTACAGCGTCACCAGCTGCATGCCGCTGGACGACGATGGCAGGCGCGTGGCCGTGACCAGCGCCGTCCTGTCGGCCCCGCTCTTGCAGCGGATCTTCGCCTCCGTGGGCTCGGCCCCAGAGGCGTCGGGTTGCGCTGCAGCCAGGCGACACATCGACTGTGCCTCCACCTCCGGGCGGTACGCCTCTTCGGGGTAGGCTCTGCGCCACCAGGCTTGAACCGTCGGCACATCAGCGCGGTCGTAGCCGAAGCTGCGCGTGAAGGCCGCATTCAGGTAGGTGATGTTCAGCGCCGCGTCGTTGAGCGCCAGTGGCACGGGCGAGGCCTCGATGATGGTGCGAAAGCGCGACTCGGCCTGCGCCAGCCGCGCGGTGTTTCTCAGGTGCAGGACCAGCATCACCCCCACCAGCAGGCTCAGGCCGAACCCGGCCGCATACACCAGCGGCGCCAGCGCGCGCGGCATCGCCGCGATGAAGCCGCTTCGCGGCTGCAGCACCACCTGCCAAGTCTGCTGCCCGAAGACCACCGCCACCTGCATGCCGTCGGATACGCCGGCGTCACCCCGCCCGGCCTTCGACGGGGTGCCCTCGACCAGCCGGGTGTAGAAGGGTTCCGAGCTTCCGGGCTCGGCGGCGTACACGCGCAGGTCCACCTGGGCCGTATCGGCCGCCTGGGCGGCGCGCTGGAACAGCGTCGGCAGGTCCACGACCGCCGCGACGTAACCCAGCAGGGTGTCGTGTGCGTCGAAAACGGCCGTCGAAATGGCCACCGCCATCACGCCAGAGTCGACCAGGCCGCTCTTCATGAAAGGGAAGATGCCCGAGGCTACCGGCAGCCGGGTGCGCTGCGCCTCCAGCTTGGACGCCATGCGCTCGGGGCTGAAACTCATGTCGAGCCCCTGGGTCTGGTACTCCGGAGGCCACGCGTACAGCACCGGCACATAGGTCTCGCGCCCGCTCACCGGCCTCCAGCCCTTGCCGTCAGCGGCGGGCTGCACAACCCGGTAGTCGCGTGCCCCGGCCCGCCGCGCCGCAGCTTCGAAGCTGGGCAGGTCCCGAGCCGGCACCACGGGTTGCCACTCCACCAGATTCACGCTGAGCTGGCCGGCCACCAGCTTCTGCGCGTAGCGGTTGAACTGATCGGGGCTGAGCCTGGGGTTGGCCTCCAGCATGAGGCCTGCGTTGCGCATGGCCTCCGTCGTGCGAGTGAGCTCCAGTTCGAAGGCGCTGGCCACCGCGCGCGCGGCGTCGGCCTTCTTCTCCTGCAGCCGCAGGGATTCGGCCTGCTGCAGGCTGCTGCCCGCCAGCAGCGTTAGCGCGCTGCCGGTGACGAGGGTCAGGCCCAGCAGCAGCCAAGCGCGCCAGCGGTTGCCCGAACGTGGGCGGGTCGGTTCAGCGGTCAGGGCCGGCATGATGGTGACGCGGACAACGGCTGCGGTGTATTGCGCTCGGCCATCACGTCCTCATGCCGACTTTCTGTGTCGCTCCTGCAGCCGTCTGTGGTGCTTGAACCTCGCAATCATGACATGACGCAATGCTGCTTCGGCAGCACAGCGCTCGAGCTTTCACAAGGCTCGCGTATGACCATGCCCCGATGGTTACCACTGATGCCGGTGGTGCCCCGCACACACGCAGCGCGACGCCGCCACGGCTGTGATTGGGTTTGCCGTCTGGAGCGAGGGGCTTGTGACAGTGGATGGCAGGCGCCGCTCATCGAACGACGTCTTGTCCCGCCGCGCGCCCGACTCGTTCATCCTGGCAGCGAATCCAAGCCCCTGTGAGTCACGAACATCTCGATGATCGGCCGCTCAAGGATGGCCATAACCATCGTCGGCTTGCCTGGACGCCGCTGGCCACGACTGGCCCCTTCTGGCCGAGTCCTGGTGGCCACGAGCGTCAGCTGCCCTGACGCGAATCGAGCATCGCTGTGGCCGCGCCGTCGGGTGGCTTCCGGGTGCCTCGAAGGGCAGCTGTGGGTCGTCAACCGCCCCTCGATGTGCCGCTTGAAAGCTGTCACCCGGAGGCGCCCATCTTCGTGTGGACACTGCCCGTCGAAGATACGACTTCTCTCGCGGCAAGACCTTGCTCGCCCGGAGTCGTCGAGATCGTCGGCAACATTGAAGTGTTCGAAGCGCGGGCAACCGCCCGCGCGGCGCTCTGGTCCTCAGGCGGGCAGCACCTGCCGCAGCCAGTCGTCCACCGCGCGGTTGAAGGCCAGCGGCTGCTCCAGCACGCTCAGGTGCGAGGCCTCCGGCAAGATCACTAAGCGCGCACCCGGGATGCCTTGAGCAATGACGCGCGCCATCTCGGGCGGCGTGCCCTGGTCGAGCGCGCCCGCGATCACCAGCGCCGGCACCGCGATGCCGGGCAGCCGGGCCGTGGTGTCAACCCCGGCGATGGCCTGGCAACAGGCGATGTAGGCCGCTGCATCGCAGCCCAGCACACGGGCGCGCCAATGCGCGACAGTCTGCGCTTGCCGGGCGTGGAAGCCGGCATGGAACCAGCGTTGCAGCGCGCCGTCGACGATGGCATCCAGCCCACCCTTCTCGATGCCGGCGATCCGTTGCGACCAGCCGGCCTGCGCGTCCGCTGGATAGCCCGACGTGGTGTTGGCCAGCACCAAAGCCTGCACGTGGCCCGGATGGCGCAGCGCCAGTTCCTGGCCGACCATGCCGCCCATCGACAGGCCGACCCAGACCACCGGCCCCAGTGCCAGCTCGTCGATCAGCCGCGCCGCATCGTCGGCCAGTTCGGCCATCGTGTACGGCCCGGCCGGTGCCTCGCTGCCCCCGTGGCCCCGCTGGTCGTAGCGCACCACCCGGCCATGTTCTGCCAGGTGATGCGCCAGCCCGTCCCACATCGTCAGGTCGCAACCCAGCGCGTGCGCCAGCACGAAGGTCTGGTGTGCAGGATGGCCAAGGCGCGGGCCCTGGGTGTCGTAGCGCAGGCGCGGTGCGCTGGTCGTGAGTCCGGTCACGGCGTTCATGTCCTTGCCCTTCACACCCGTTCCAGCACCACGGCGATGCCTTGCCCGACGCCGATGCACATCGTGCACAGCGCATAGCGCCCGCCGGTCGCGTGCAGCCGGTTGACGGCCGTCGTCGCCAGGCGCGCGCCCGAGGCGCCCAGCGGGTGGCCCAGCGCGATGGCGCCGCCCCACGCGTTCACACGCGCATCGTCGTCGGCCAGGCCCAGCTGGCGCAGCACGGCCAGGCCCTGTGCCGCGAAGGCCTCGTTGAGCTCGATGACGTCGATCCGGTCCAGCGTCAATCCCGTCAGCGCCAGCACCTTCTGCGTCGCCGGCGCCGGGCCGATGCCCATCACACGCGGCGCCACACCGGCGGTGGCCATCCCGACCACGCGGGCCCGGGGCGTGAGGCCGTGTTTCGCGGCGGTGGCTTCATCGGCCAGCAGCAGCGCGCAGGCGCCGTCGTTGACGCCGCTGGCGTTGCCCGCCGTCACCGTGCCGTCGGGGCGCACCACGCCTTTGAGCTTCGCCAGCGCTTCCAGGCTGGTGGTGCGCGGGTGCTCGTCGGTGTCCACGACGAGCGCGTCGCCCTTCTTCTGCGCGACGCTCACCGGCGTGATCTCGCGCGCCAGGTGGCCGGCCTGCTGCGCCGCCACCGCACGCAGTTGGCTGGCCAGCGCCATGCGGTCCTGCGCCTCGCGCTCGATGCCGTATTCCGTGGCGACGTTCTCGGCCGTCTCGGGCATGCTGCCGACGCCGTACTGCGCCTTCATCAGCTGATTGACGAAGCGCCAGCCGATGGTGGTGTCGTGGATGGCATTCGCGCGGCTGTAGGCGCCCTCCGCCTTGGGCATCACGAAAGGGGCGCGGCTCATGCTCTCGACGCCGCCAGCGACCATCAGACCGGCCTCGCCGGAGCGGATGGTGCGTGCGGCCGTGCCCAGAGCGTCCAGGCCCGAGCCGCACAGGCGGTTGATCGTCGCACCCGGCACGCCCTGCGGCAGCCCGGCCAGCAGCAGCGACATGCGCGCGACGTTGCGGTTGTCCTCGCCGGCCTGGTTGGCACAGCCGTAGAGCACGTCGTCCACTGCCGCCCAGTCGACCCCGGGGTTGCGCGCCATCAGCGCGCGCAGCGGTATGGCGCCCAGGTCATCGGCACGGACGGTTGCCAGCGCGCCGCCGTAGCGGCCAAAGGGCGTGCGGATGGCATCGCAGATGTAGGCGTGTGTCATGGGGACCTCTTCAATTCGTCAAGGGCGCACCGGCAGCCCGAGCAGGTGTTCGAGTTCGTCGTGGCTCAAGCCCTCGACCTTGTCGATGAGTTGCAGGCCCTGCGGCGTGCAGGCCAGCGTGGCCAGGTCGCCATAGATGCGCTTGACGCAGGCCAGGCCGGTCAGCGGATAGGTGCAGGTGTGCAGCACCTTGCTGGCCCCCTCGCGGGTCAGCAGGTCCATCATGACCCAGGTCTGCTTGGCACCGATGGCCAGGTCCATCGCGCCGCCGACGGCCGGGATGCTGCCCGGCTCGCCGGTGCTCCAGTTGGCCAGGTCGCCGGTGGCAGAGACCTGGAAGGCGCCGAGCACGCAGATGTCGAGGTGGCCACCGCGCATCATCGCGAAGCTGTCGGCGTGGTGGAAGTAGGCGCCGCCCGGGCGCAGCACCACCGGCTGCTTGCCGGCATTGATGAGGTCGTAGTCCTCATCGCCCGGAGCGGGCGCGGGGCCCATGCCGAGGATGCCGTTTTCGCTGTGCAGGACGACCTCGATGCCAGGCGGGATGTGGTTGGCCACCGTCGTCGGCATGCCGATGCCCAGGTTGACGTAGGCGCCGTCGAAGATGTCCTGCGCCACGCGGCGCGCGAGTTCTTCCTTGGTCCGCCGCTGGTGGTTTGCGCTCATGCTGCCGCCTTGAAGCCGCCGGCCTGCGTGGCCACGCGATCGATGCGCACGACGTGGCTGACGTGGATGCCCGGCGTGACGATGTTCTCGGGGTCGAGCGCGCCGAGTTCCACCACCTCGTGCACGGTGGCGACCGTGCGCTTCGCGGCGGTGGCCATCACGGGGCCGAAGTTGCGTGCCGCCTTTCGGTAGACCAGGTTGCCCCAACGGTCGCCGCGCTCCGCCTTGACCAGCGCCAGGTCGCCATGGATCGGGTACTCCAGCACATACGGCCGGCCGTTGATGACCCGCGTTTCCTTGGCGCTGCCATCGGCGTTCCTTGCCAGCTCGGTGCCATACCCCGTGGGTGTGAAGAAGGCTCCGACACCGGCGCCCGCGGCGCGCAGCCGCTCGGCCAGGTTGCCCTGCGGCACCAGTTCCAGCTCGATCCTGCCGCTGCGGTAGAGCGCGTCGAACACATGCGAATCAGCCTGGCGCGGAAAGCTGCAGACGATCTTGCGCACGCGGCCGGCGGCCAGCAGCGCGGCCAGGCCACTGTCGCCGTTGCCGGCGTTGTTGTTGACCACCGTCAGCTCGCGTGCGCCCTGCTCGATGAGGCCGGCGATGAGTTCGTTCGGGATGCCGGCGGTACCGAAGCCGCCGATCAGCACCGTGGCGCCGTCGGCCGTGCCGGCCAGGGCCTCGGCGATGGAGCCTGCAATCTTGTCTATCACCTGGATCTCGCTTTCTGAGGTGGTTGCGTACCAGCGGGCGCTCAGGCGAGAGCCGAAGGGTGTTGCGCCAGCGGCGTCACGTGCAGCTTCATGTAGGGGAACAGCGGCAGCTTCGACAGCAGGGTGTGCAGCTCGTCGTTGGACGCGACGTCGAAGACGCTGTAGTTGGCGTACTCGCCGACCACGCGCCACAGGTGGCGCCAGCGGCCGTCGCGCTGCAGGTCCAGCGCGTAGGCCTTTTCGCGGGCCTTGATGTCATCGGCCTGCGCGGTGGGCAGGTCGTGCGGGATATGGACGTCCATGCGGACCAGGAACAACATGATCGGGGCTCCTTCAGCAAAGGTGTTCAGGCCGTGGCGGCGAGGCGACCGAGATCGACATGCGTGGCGTTAAGCCCCGCTCGCGCGCGGTCGAACCGCGACAGCTGCGCCAGGTCGACCTCGACGCCAAAGCCCGGGCCGTCGGGCAACTGCAATTCAAAGTCGCGGATCTCCATGCGGGCGGTGACGACGTCGTCCACCAGCAACTGCGGGCCGAAGAGTTCGCAGCCGTGGTGCTGCGGGCCCAGCGTGCTGAAGGCGTGCGCGGCGGCGGCGCTGCCGATCGAGGTCTCGAGCATGGTGCCGCCGTACCAGCCGATGTCGGCGGCCTCGGCCACGGCCGCCACCTGCAGCGTGCGCAGCAGGCCGCCATGCTTGGCCACTTTCAGCGAGAACACCTGTGCGGCCTGGGCCTTGGCCAGGCGCATCGCGTCCTGCGGCGTGCACACGGTCTCGTCGGCCATGATGGCCGCGCGGTCGCCCAGCGTGGCGGTCAGCGTGGTCAACGCCTCGACGTTCCATTTCGCCACCGGCTGCTCGATCAGGGTCACGCCCGCGTCGATCAGGGGTGGCAGCCAGCGGCGGGCGGTGGCGCCGTCCCAGGCCTGGTTGACATCCACCGTCAGGGTGGCCTTGCCTTCGAGCGCGCGGGCGATCTGTGCCACGTGGGCCGCGTCCTGCGCCGGTTCGCGGGCGCCGATCTTGAGCTTGAAGATGCGGTGACGGCGCTGTTGCAGGCGAAGCTGCGCTTCCTCGATGTCGCGCGCCACGTCGCCGCTGGCCAGCGTCCAGGCCAGCGGCAGGCTGGCATGGCGGCGGCCGCCCAGAAGCTGCCAGGCCGGGACGCCCAGCGTGCGCGCCACGGCGTCGATCAGCGCCATCTCCACGGCGCTCTTGGCGAAGGCGTTGCCCCGGCAGGCCAGGTCCATGCGCGCCAGCGCGGCGCCGAACTGACCGCCGGGCTGGCCCAGCAGCGCAGGTGCCAGATGGCCTTCGATCGCGTGCAGGATGGTTTCAGGCGACTCCTCGTTCCACGACGGCCCGCCGATGGTGGCGGCCTCCCCGAAGCCACAGGCGCCATCGGCCAACCAAAGCTGGACGACGACAGGGCTCTGCCGGCTGATGGCGCCGAAGGCCAACTTGTGCGGCCGGATCGTCGGGATGTCGAGGACGCGCGCCTCGATGCGCTCGATGCGCCAGCTTTCCGCCGCTGGAAGGAGTCTTGGGTGGTGTTGCATGCCCAGACGTTAGGGCGACTGCGTCGACAGTTCAAATGACATATTTATGATGAACCGTTCGATGCTGGCGAACGGTAGGCGCTACGATGCGGTGATGGAACTCCGTCAGTTGCGCTACTTCCTCGACATCGCCGAGACTGAACACCTCACGCAGTCGGCACAGAACCTGTTCGTCACGCAGAGCACGCTGTCGCACGGCCTGCGCCAGCTGGAAGAGGAGCTGCAGGTTCAGCTTTTCGAGCGGCTGGGGCGGGGCCTGAAGCTGTCGCATGCCGGCGCCGAGTTCCGCAGCTACGCCACCCGCGCGCTGAAGGAGATCGAGGCTGGTCGCATGGCGCTGTCCGAGCTCTCCGGCCTGCAGTCGGGTCGGCTCACGATCGGCGCGATCCCGACCTTCCTGAACACCGTCGTGCCAGTCACGGTGGGCGCCTTCAGCCGCGCCTACCCACGCGTGGCGATCGAGGTGCGCGAACTGCGCGCCGGGCCCATCGAGGAGCAACTGCGTAGCGGCGAGCTCGACCTGGGCATCGCATTCCACCCGACGACACACGCCGAGATCGAGACCGAAGCGCTGTTCGACGAACGCATGCTGCTGGTGGTGGCGCCAACGCACCCGCTCGCCAAACGGCGCACGCTGGCGCTCTCGGCGCTCTCAGGCGTGCCGCTGGCGCTGCTGCCGCACAGCTTTGCGACAAGGCGCCTGGTCGACGCCAGCCTGCACGAAGCCGGTGTCGAGGCCACGGTGCGCATCGAGATGGCATCGGTGGAGTCCCTCCTGGTGGTATGCCGCCACGGCGATGTGGCCAGCATCGTGCCCGAGCGCGCTGCACGCCTGGCACCCGATCTGCGCGCGATTTCGCTGACTGCGCCGGAAGTGGTGCGGCACGCGGGCATCCTCTGGCGCCGCGGCGCGTCGCGAAGCGCGGCGGCACGCGAGTTCGCAACGAGGCTGCGCGAGGCGCTGCACCGCTAAGGCGACCTGATCGACTGCCGCGCGATGCCCACTGTCGATCAGCAACGCGACCTTCGAGAGCCGCCTCCGGCCCTTGGACGTCCGCTTTGAAGGATAGGTACTCCGCCAGTTCACCTGCAAGCCATCTCGGCGGCTCCCGCCGCCGGCGGCGTCACGTCGGTGCCAGGTGCCCAGCGAGGAGCCTGATCAATTGGCCTGCGGCTGCTGAAGTATGGAGTCCCGGAAAACCTCCACTCGGCTCCTGCCGCGCCGCTTCGCCTCATAGCAGGCGGAGTCAGCCGCACGAAGCACGTCTTCCGCGTTCGCGAAGCCCGCTCCGACTGCGACCAGCCCGACGCTGGCGCCGACCGAGAAGCACGCGCCGGTCCAGACGAGTTTGTATTCAATCACTGCCGTACACAACTTGTCAGCGATGTTGCGGGCCTGCTCGGGCGGGCACGCTGCCAGCAGGACAGCGAACTCGTCGCCTCCGAGTCGAGCGACGACATCGCTCCGGCGGAGTTGTTGGCACAGGACTTGGGCAATGCCCCGCAGCAGTGCGTCACCGGCTGCATGGCCGCCCGTGTCGTTGACCTGCTTGAACCGGTCCAGATCGATGAATAGGGCGCAGAACGGCTCTGTGCTTGCGACCAATGCCGCTGCATCGAGGAGACGCTCGAAGGCAGCGCGATTGAAGAGTCCCGTCAGCGCATCGTGGCTCGCCGTGTAGGCGAGGTGTTCGCGCTGCTCCCGGGCCGCTGTCACGTCTTCGATGGTCCAGATGGTGCCTTTCGAGACATCGCCCGGCACGACAGCGCGACCGCGCATGCGCGACCAGAAGACTTGCCCGGAGCGGCGAACAAGCTCCAGTTCGGAGTCGAAGATGCCGTGATCGGTGAACGCAGGTCGGGCCAGCTTGATCAGCGACTCGAACGCCTCATCGCTTGGGTAGATCATGCGCGTTGGCTGCCCGACCGCGTCGCCTCTATCACAGCGAAAGATCTGGCAGAACTGCTGGCTGACGAGCTCGAAGCGCCCGTTGCGCGTGAGCGCGATGCCGACATCGGCATGATCGAGTACAGCCTCGAGTTGCTGCAGGAGAGCCTGAACCTCTGTTTGGCGCTGTTCCCGCTGCTCGACCACGCGACGGAAGGCCTTGGACAATTCCCCCACTTCGCCGGCGTCGACCGGCCACTGGGAAACGCTGCACCGCTCGTCCAACAACGACTCCGCGCGGGCCTGCAGGCGCGATATCGGGCGTGTCATCAAGTATCCCAGGGCGCCAGCCAAAAGGCCGGCAAGAAGCCCCGCCACAGCTGCGGCTGGCCAAGCTGTGGCGCGCCCTTCGGAGACCGGTGCGAAGGCATGGTCCGCCGGGGTGAGGCGGACGCTGATCCAGTCGGTCAATGGGACGCCGGCCACCGAGACGACATGGCCCAGACTCACCTCCGCCGCGCCCGTGGTATCGATCGGACTGCCGGAGGCCAGCCAGTCTTGGATCGTTTCCCGCAAGCCCGGTTCGTCCAAGGCGCTCTGCATGACGCGCGACAGGTCCTGATGCGCGAGAACACGGCCCGTTCGGTCGACAATCAGATCGCGAGTGGAGTCGTTCAGGGAAGTCGCTCGCACCTCGTCGAACAAGGCCGTGGAGCGCAGCGCGATCGAACCGGCCAGCACGCCGAGGTGGTGGCCGTCTCGGTCCAGTACCGGGACCGCGAAGATGACGACCGGTGCCTTGAGGACTTTTCCCCAGAGCACTTCGGAGATCACCGGCTGATCCGTGGACATCGCCTGCTTGAAGTAGGCCCGATCGGCAATGCTCGGCAGTTCCTGAGCGAGCTGGCCCTTCTCGACACGTGCCAGCATCCGGCCATCCGTCGCAGCGGCGTAGACCGAGTGGAACATCGCTCCAAGCGCTGGCTTGTCGAGGAGGTAGCGTCCCATCGCCGCCGGTTCGTGCCAGACGTCCAACGGCGAAACGCGCGCAACAGCAGCAAGTGAATCCCGAAGAATCGATACCTTGCTGCCAAGTTGGCTCGCGCTACGTTCAAGATCCTCTCTGGTGGCAGTCAACACCACGTGCTTGATGCTCTCCTGAGTGCTTCGGATCACAATTGCGGCTGTGCCGATCGCCGACAGGATGCCGGTCAGCACCGCCAACAGGACGATCTTGAACTTGAGGGTGGAGGCCCACCGTCGAGTTGTGGTGAGGAGAGCGGTCACCTGATGGTCCAGGCTTCGGGAATTGGTGGGGCAGACAAGGGTGATCAAGTCTGCAACATCGGCAGGCGCAGGCCGACGGAAAAAGCACCGCAAGACGCAGCTTGTTCGGATCTTCGAACGGCGACGGCTTCCGCGCTGGCGAGCCATCAGATCGTCGTGCGCGTGTACGCGCGCAGGAGTACTCAGTGGTAGCCGTCCCGTCAGGTTTCGTCCTGCACGCCGCCACGTTGATCCCTGGCATGGTCAGCCGCAAGTTCCCTGCGACTGCTCATCATCTGAATCGACAAGGAGCGGTCGATTGCAACAGCCGTTGCAAAGCATCCGGCCAGGAGCGGCCGGTCGGTGGCCTGCCACCAAGCCAGCGCTGGATCAATCGAGAGAGAGCGATACGCGATTCAGCGCTTCTTCCCCTTGACAGCATTCGCCCTCGCCCTGATGACGAGCGGCCTATCGTCCGCGCCTGCCACCCGCCGGCGGGAGTCCTCGTTGATGCGTTGCAGCTCAGGAGGGGAGAGTGATGCGAACAGGTCGCGCAGGCGCGGGCTTCCGCAGGCTGTGTGCCAAAAGTCGTCAAAGCTGTCGAAGGTGCGGCGTACCTCGAATTGGCGTGTCTGCACGTCCACCAGACCGGCGCTTCGCCACAGGTCTTGCGATGCCTTCAGCGCTGCCACCCACGCACTCGGGGGTTGCTGCGACTTGTAACCCTCAGCGTCAACCGCATCGAGGATCGGCTGCAGTGGAAAGCCTCCGCCTCCCAGGTCCCATTGATAGGCGGCGATCGTCCCGCCGGTCCTGACCGCCCGTACCATCTCGCGCACGCCTTGAAGCGGGTCCGGCACGAAGAAGAGCACCAGGGCCATCACGGCAGCATCGACGGATGCATCCTGCAGCGGCAGTTCCTGGGCATCGCCTTCCAGGAAGCGAACCCTGGCGTCGGCCACCCGCTGGCGTGCGTAGCTCAGCTGAGCCGGAGCAGGGTCAATGCCAACCACCGTCGCCGGACGTCGATGCTCCACCAGCGCCTGGGTGAACGAGCCGTCGCCGCACCCGGCGTCCAGCCATGCCAGGCCGGCAGGCAGTGCCAACCAGTCCAGAAACGGCCGCGCCACCAGCGCGCTCCATCGCCCCATCATCAGCTCGTACGCGGCACCGTCGTCGAAGACGAACGGACGCGGGGCCGGACCGTCAGCAGGTGCCGGCGACACGGCCACCCCCCAAGCGAGAGCCAGTGCCCTGATCGGTTGCGCTTTTCTGCCTCCTCACGGGACACTTCATCCTCTATGGACAAGCTCAAGGCCATTCAGTACTTCCTCGCGGCGGCACAGAGCGGCAGCTTGTCGGCTGCCGCGCGCCAGCAAGGCGTGACCCTGCAGGCCGTCGCGAAACTGGTCAACGCGCTCGAGGCCGAACTCGGCGCCACGCTGTTCCAGCGTGGCAGTCGTGGGTTGCAGCTCACCGCCGACGGGGCGCAGTACGCCGAAGCCTGCGCCCCGTTGCTGGCGCAACTGCAGGCGGCGGACGACGGGCTGCGGCAGGCGCGGCAGCAACCGCAGGGCACGCTGGTGGTGGGGGGCACACCGTTCCTGCTTCAGCACTGCATCGTGCCGGCGTTGTCTTCGTTCCATGCCAGCTATCCGGATCTGACGCTGGATCTGCGCGCCGTGTTGCACCTGGAGGAGGCGGCCGCGAAGGAATGTGACCTGCTGCTGTTGCACGGATGGTTCGAGGCCGGTGCATGGGTGCGCCGCGAACTGCCGGTGATGGCGCAGGTCACGGCGGCGACCCCCGAATACTGGAAGCGCCAGGGCTTTCCTCGCCACCCGCGTCACCTCGCCGACCACAACTGCCTGAGCTACCGGAACCCCTACGGCAAGCTGCTCGATCTCTGGCGTTACCGGCAGACAGGCCCGCAGGGCGAAGTTGTCGAAGAGGTGGTGGTGCGTGGGTGGCTCAACTCCAACCACCGCGACAATTTGCTGGCACTGGCCCTGGAGCACGGTGGCGTGATGCGCATCGCGTATGCCACGGCTCAGGCCGAGCTGGCAAGTGGCCGCCTGGTGCCCGCGCTGCTCGACTGGGAGTTGATGGACCCACCGCCACTGGCGATGTACTTCCGGCCCGAAATGCGTCGGACCCTGCGCCTGCGCGTCTTTGCCGACTTCGTCTGCGCAATCTGCACCGCGCTGGCGCAGTTGACGGATGCGAAGGGGCAGGCCAGCGTCGACGGTCGCCCGGCCTGGCACCTTGGCAACAGCCGGCGCGCTTCCAGTTGGTTGAGCCACCGCTGACCTCTGGTCTCAGTCGATGCTGGCGCCCGTCTCGCGGACGAACTGCACGTACTGCGCCTCCGCCTGAAGCATCAGCTCGCGCGTCTCGGCAGGCGACCGGACCTTGCCGACGATGACAAGGCGCTCCATCTCCTGCTTGAACTCTGCCGACTGCGCCGCCTGCTGCGCGGCAGCAGCCAGTCGGTCGACGATGTCGGCCGGCAGCCGAGGAGGGCCCACGACGAAGTGCGCGGTGATCAGCGGAGCCGCGGTGACGCCCGACTCGGCCAGTGTGGGCACCGTCGGAAGCGCGGCAATGCGTTCGGCGATGCTGCAACCGAGCATCGTCAGCCGGCCCGACATCACATGCGGGACGCTCGCGCCGACCGGCAGCACGGCAACCTGGATACGACCTTCGAGCAGGTCAGGCAGCAGTTGAGGTGCACCCTTGTAAGGCACGCGTTCGAGGGCAATGCCGAACGTGCTGCTCACCTGTCCGGCCACCATGTCTTCGGCGGCGTTGTTCGAACCGCGCATCAGCGGCTTTGAACTGGCTTTCGCGTACGTGACGAACTCGGCCAGTGACTTGACCGGCAGGCTGGCTGGCACCACGAGGCACTGCGTGTTGCCGCCGATCGCGGCGACCGGCGTGAACTCGGTGATGGACTTGTAAGGCGACGCCTTGCTGAGGTGCGGCAGCCCCACGTTGGCCCCCGGCGCGAACAGCAGCGTGTAGCCGTCAGGTGCGGCGTTCAGCACCGCGTTGGCTCCGATGCCGGTGTTGCCGCCGGGGCGGTTCTCCACCAGCACCTCCTGGCCGAGGCCCGCGGTCATGCCCTTGGCCAGGGAGCGCGCCGCCGCATCGCTCGGGCCGCCGGCGGGGGTCGGGACGATCAGTCGGATTGGCTTGCCGGGATATGCCGGCTGGGCTCCCGAAGAGGACAGCCACAGCGCCATTGCGCCGATCGCGAGGGTCTTCGACAGCAGGTTCATTCCATACTCCGTCTTGCGAATGGAGCACAGTGTTCCGCGGCGACATCTTCATGGGAAGGGCTGTAACGGAAGAAGCAGACTGAACTCGTGGTTCAGTCTGCGCGACACGACCTGCCGAACGTGCTGGCGAGCAGTGCGACGGTGGCAACGCCCGCATCTACGAGGTTGTCGACGAAGTAGAACCCAGGCGAACCTGATCCCGTGCTCAATGCCCATGTCGCGTCTGCTCCCTGGCTGGGCGATGCGGCCAGCCGCATCAACCTGCCCGTTGAAGGAGGCCGTGGCCAGCCCGCAGTGGCCGGCGGCAGCGGCTGCCCCGTCACATCAGAACAACGACCGCCCCGTCAGCGTCGTGAAGCGCTCCAGCGCGTGGCTGCCGGCCAGCGAGTTGCCGCTCGGCTCCAGCTCGGGTGACCAGACGCACACGCCGAGCGTGCCGGGGATGTGCCCGACGATGCCGCCGCCCACGCCGCTCTTGCACGGGATGCCGACGCGGTAGGCGAAGTCGCCGGCGGCGTCGTAGGTGCCGCAGGTGAGCATCAGGGCCGACAGGCGCTTGGCGGAGCTGGCATCGACGATGCGCTCGCCGTTCCAGGGGTTCACGCCGCCGTTGGCCAGGAAGGCCACGGCGCGGGCCAGGTCCACCGCGTCCATCGCGATGGCGCAGTGGCGGCAGTAGGCGTCCATCACGTCTTCCACCGGGTTGGCGAGGTTGCCGAAGCTGCGCATGAAGTGGGCCATGGCCCGGTTGCGGAAGCCCGTGGCCAGCTCGCTCTTGGCCACGCGCTGGTCGTATTGCAGCGTCGCATTGCCGGACAGGCGCCGCACGAACTCGACCAGCGCCGTCTCGGGGTTGACGAAGCGCGTGCACAGCACGTCGGTCACCACGAGCGCACCGGCGTTGATGAAGGGGTTGCGCGGCTTGCCCTGCTCGGTTTCCAGCTGCACCAGCGAGTTGAAGGCCGAGCCCGAGGGCTCACGGCCCACGCGCTCCCACAGCGCGTCGCCCACGCACTGGTAGGCCAGCGTGAGCGCGAAGAGCTTGCTGACCGACTGGATGGAAAACGCCACGCGCGCATCGCCGCAGCTGGTGACGCTGCCGTCGAGCGCGACGACGGCCATGCCGAACTGGTCGCCCCGCACCTTGGCCAGCTCGGGGATGTAGCTGGCGACCCGGCCGCGGCCCAGCAGGGGTTGCACCTCGGCGTGGATCTGGTCGAGGATGGGCTGGTAGTCGATTGAAGTGGAGCTCACCGCAGGATTGTCGCCAATGCGGTGCCATGAAAAAGGCCCCTCGCGGGGCCTCGGGGTTGCGTGAGCGTGGATGCGGCGCTCAGCGCTTGAGCTGCTGCCACAGGTAGGCGAATTCCAGCGCCTGGCGGTCGGCATGCTGGAAGTTGTCGGCCGCCGCGCCGTGGCCGCCCTCGATGTTTTCGTAGTACAGCACCGCGTGGCCCTGCTCCATCATGCGCGCCGTCATCTTGCGGGCGTGGGCCGGGTGCACCCGGTCGTCGCGCGTGCTGGTGATGATCAGCGGCTTGGGGTACTTCACGCCGGGCTTCACGTTCTGGTAGGGGCTGTACTTCGAGATCCAGGCCCATTCTTCCGGCTTGTCGGGGTTGCCGTACTCTTCCATCCAGCTCGCGCCGGCCAGCAGCTTGTTGAAGCGCTGCATGTCCAGCAGCGGCACCTGGCAGACCACTGCGTTGAAGAGGTCCGGGCGCTGCACCATCACGGCGCCGACCAGCAGGCCGCCATTGCTGCCGCCTTCGATGCCCAGGTGCTTCGGGCTGGTCACCTTCGTGGCGACCAGGTCCTCGGCCACGGCGATGAAGTCGTCGTAGCTCTTCTGCTTGTTTGCCTTGAGCGCGGCCTGGTGCCAGGCGGGGCCGAACTCGCCGCCGCCGCGGATGTTGGCCACCACCATCACACCACCCTGGGTGTACCAGGCGTGCCCGAAGCTGCCCGAGTACCACGGGTTCATCGGCACCTCGAAACCGCCGTAGCCGTAGAGCAGCGTGGGGTTGGCGCCGTCGGCCTTCGCGCCCTTGGGCCAGACGACGAAGTAGGGCACCTTGGTGCCGTCCTTCGAGGTGGCGAAGCGCTGCTCGACCTTCATGCCGGTGGCATCGAAGAAGGCCGGGCGGCCCTTCAGGCGCTCCAGCGTGTCGCTGGCGGTGCTGCCCAGCGAGAGCGTGTCGGGCGTGAGGAAGTCGGTGTAGGTGGCGAAGAAGTTCTCGGCCAGCGGGTCGTCCTTCACGAGCGGGTCGTGCAGGCCGGTGACGCTGAGGGTGCCGGGGTAGGGCGCCTTCACGTCCTTCTTGGCCCAGCGGCCGTCGGCGGTGCGCTGCCAGGCTTCGGCCCGGCCGGCCACGTTGTCCAGCACGTTCAGCAGCACCTGGCTGCGGGTGAACGAGTAGCTGGCCAGCGAGCGGGTCGCCGTCGGGGTGAACAAGGCGGTGAATTGGCGCTCGCCCGCAAGGTAGGCCTTGGCATCGGCCACCAGCAGCGAGCCACGTGGCCAGGTGACGCCCCCGGTTGCCCAGTCGCTGCGCAGCTCGACCAGCACATGCTCGCGCCAGAAGCCAAGCTGCGCGTCCGCCGGCTTGTCGATGGTGACGGCGCGCTGGCCGTCCCACAGCGCCATCTCGGTGGTGAAGAAACTGGGCGAGCGGGAGAAGATCACGCGCTCGAAGCCGGGCGTGTGGTCGACCGAGGCCTGCGCGGCGACGTCGGCCTGCTGGCCTTCATAGACGGTGGCCGCCTTGGCCAGCGGCTGGCCGCGCTGCCAGCGCTTGACGACGCGGGGGTAGCCCGAGTCGGTCATCGAGCCGGGGCCGAAATCGGTGCCGACGAAGACGGTGTTCTCGTCCAGCCAGTCGATGCTGGTCTTGGCTTCGGGCAGCGTGAAGCCGCCGTCGACGACGAACTTCTTCGTGGCGAGATCGAACTCGCGCACCACGGTGGCATCGGCGCCACCGCGCGAGAGCGAGACGAGGCAGCGGGTGGAGGCGCCGCCCAGGCAGTTGCTGCCGGCCCAGACCCAGTTCTCCTTCTCGGCTTTGCCCAGCGCGTCCAGGTCGATCAGCAGCTCCCACGCGGGCTGGGGCTTGCGGTACTCGGCCAGCGTGGTGCGGCGCCACAGGCCGCGCGGGTTCTTGTCGTCCTTCCACAGGTTGTAGAAGTACTCGCCCTTGCGCGAGGCCACGGGGATGCGCTCCTTGGAATCCAGGATTTCCTTGAAGCGGGTGCGGTTGCCCTGGAAGCTGGGGTGGGCCTCGAGCACGGCGCGCGAGGCGGCGTTGCGCTCGCGCACCCAGGCCAGCGCTTTCTCGCCCATCACCTCTTCGAGCCAGAGGTAGGGGTCGGTGGCGGTGGCGGCGGCCGAGGTGGCAGTGGAGGGGGTGGCGGGGCTGGGCGTCTGGGCCATGGCAGGGTTGCCCGCGGCGCCGATCAGCGCGGCCGCGAGGGTGGTGAGCAGGTGTTTGGACATGGACGGAAGGGGTGGTTCGCGGGTGGCGAGGGCGAGCTGGCGCTCGGGTGGCGCAGCGCGCCGGATCATAGGCGAGCGGCCACCAGCGCCGCGACGCCGGGCGACGAAGCGGGGGATCGGGGGGGCCAGATGCCCGTCTGGGCTGCCCGGTGGGCCGGCGCTCAGCGGCGGGTCTGCCGGTCCTTCAGCCGAAGGGGCTGGATCTCGACCGACTCTCGCCCGTTGCCCACCCAGATGTGGCCTTCCTGCACGGTCACCTGCAGCTGCATGCTGCGCTCGGCCAGCTTCGCCAGCGCCTGGCTCTCGGCGGCGTCGATGCGCCAGACCTCGAGGTTGGCCAGGCGCACCACCTTGCCTTCGATGCCGCTCCACCAGATGGGTGCCGAGCTGCTGTAGGCCCAGATGCGCACCTGGTCGGCCCGGCCGCAGGCCTTGGCCAGGCGGCGGTCGTCGGGCTGGCCCACTTCCACCCATTGCACCAACTGGCCGGTCAGGTCCTTCTGCCAGAGGTCGGGCGCGTCGGTGTCCGAGAGGCCTGCGGTGAATTCAAGCGCGCCGTGGTCGTTGTCGGCGGGCACCGAGAGCGCAAAGGCGAGCAGGCGCATCATCATGCGCTCGTCGGTTTCGGAGGGGTGGCGGGCGAGGGTCAGCGCATGGTCGGCGTAGAGCGAGCGGTCCATGTCCGCGATCTGCAGCTGCGCCTTGAAGACGGTCGATTTGAGGGCCATGGGGCGGGATTGTCGCGCGCCACGGTGGCCCCCTGGTCAAGGGCTGGGGGCGGACGCGTGCAGCGCCTGGCCGTTGAAGAAGAGCGTCACCGAGGGGCGACTCGCCTGCACGCCTTGCAGCCACGCTTGCAGGCCCGCGATGTCGATGCCGGGGCCCGAGACCGCCGGGCCTACCGTGCCTGAGACAAGGTTGCCCGCTTCGCCTGAGGAGCCCGGGGTGAGCGTCTGCTCGGTGAGCGTGCCTTCCCGGAACACGAGCCGGAGCGTCCCTTCCGGCCTGTGCACCGTGGACGACAGCTCGCTGCAGAGGGTGTTGATGAGCGACATCCCCAGGCCCTGCAGCTGGACGGGCGCACCCGGGCTGGTGCCGAAGGGGTAGTCGAGGTGCGTGTAGATCAGCTTCAGGTACGGTGTGCCGCCAACCTCACGCGCGAGCGGATGGCCTCGCCCGTTGTCGGCGACGCTGAAGGAGCGGCCCTCGGCCGTCACGCGGAGCAACGTCGCATGGCCGGCCTGGGCCTCGGCCAGCGCGTACAGGACGAGGGCCCGCACCACGGCAGAACAGGTGTCGTTCGCCTGCATGACCGCCTATGCCCGGACGGGTTTCAGCCGAACGACCTTGCGCATGATCGGCCGCTCGGGCTTTCGGCGTGCCACCTCTTCGAAGCCCGCGGCGTCGAACATCGATTTGGTGCCGAACCAAAGGTTCTGGTCTTCGGTGCGCCCGGCCTTGTCGACCGGGTAGCCTTCGACCAGCCGAACGCCGCGCGCTCGGGCGTGCTCGATGGCGCCGCGCAGCAGCGCATGCGCCACGCCCTGGCCACGCTCGGCCGAGGGCACGACGAAGCAGACGATGGACCACACCGGTTGCTCGTCGACCGGCTTCATCACGGGTGAGCGGGCGAGCTTGGCGTAGTCCTCCCGCGGGCCGAAGGAGAGCCAGCCCACGGGCTCGGCGCCCCGGTAGGCGAGGATGCCGGCGTGCTGCCCGCCGTCGACCAGCGCCTTGAACTCGGCGCGGTTGGCCGCAGCCGCCGCGCCGTGCGGCAACGAGTCGCCGCCACTGCGGCGGTAGTACATGCACCAGCACTTGCGGGCGACCGAGCAACCCCGCGCTTTGAACACCCGCTCCAGGTCGCTGAAGCGGTCCGCCGTGAGGGGCTGGATGGTGAGCTTCACGTGGCGGGCTCGTCGGTGGCTTCGATTTCGCGCCGCAGCATGGCGCTCTCGCGGCCGCGGTCCAGCCACTGCATCACGGCCAACGACTGCGCGGGATCGACCGGGTTGGGGCCATGGCCCAGCAGCGCGTCGCGCACCGCGATGTAGTAGCTCGCGTAGCGGCCGGCCGGCGTGGGCCAGGCCTTTCGCTGCAGGTCGTCGTGGTGCGCGGGGTCGGCCGCGGTGACCCACTCGCCTGGAGGCTCGGCGGTGGCCGCTTCCCAGCCCGGAAGGCCGGGCCGCAAGCCCGTCTTCAGCACGTCTTCCTGCCTGTCCAGCCCGTGTCGCTGGTAGCTGCCCCGGGTGCCCTGCAGCAGGAAGCGCGGGCCGGGCAGGGCGGCCAGGGTGCTGGCCGAGAGCGTGACGCGCAGGCCGCACGCGTAGCGCAGCGTGGCCGAGAACCAGTCGTCGCCGGCGGCGTCGTCGCGCTGGGCGGCGATGTCGGCCTGGATGGCCTGTGGCTCACCGAAGAGCTGCAGCGCCTGGTCGATCAGGTGCGGGCCGAGGTCGATCCAGAGCCCGCCGGCGGTCGTGTCCCCCTCGCGCCAGCGCGCGCGAACGAGCGGGCGGTAGCGGTCGAAGTGCATGCGCACCTGCGTGACGCGGCCGAGCTCGCCGCTGGCGAGCAGGGCCTTGACCGCGAGGAAGTCGCCGTCCCAGCGCCGGTTGTGGAACACGCTGAGCAGCTGGCCGCGTGCCTGCGCTTCGGCGGCGAGCTCGGCCGCTTGCGTGGCGTCGAGCGCCATCGGCTTGTCGATCACCACCGCCTTGCCGGCCCGCAGCGCGGCCAGCGCCAGCGGATGGTGGCTGTCGTTGGGCGTGGCGATCACGACCAGACGCAGGTCGGGCCGGGCGAGCAGCGCCTCGGGCGCCTCGGTCACCTCGACGCCAGGTCCCAGCGCCTCGTGCACCGCGCCGGCCTGCCGGCTGGCGACCGCCGCGATGCGCAGCCCGGGCACGGCCTGCAGCAGCGGCGCATGAAACGTACGACCGGCGTAGCCGAAGCCGATCAGGCCGACGGGGAGGGCGGGGGCGGTGGGCGTGCTCAAGGTCTGGGTGCGGGTGGCAGCGTGGGTGATGCCCCTCATACGGGTGAGGGCATCGCTCGTGCGGGGAAGTCGTGGGTGCGATAGGGGTGATTGGCAAGTGGCCGGAAACGTTGCCGATGGCATCATCGGCCGGCGGCCAACGGTGGCCGCCATTGTTTCTCCAACGCAGATTCTGCCCATGAACCAGCCCGCCGCCCTGGCCACCAATCCCCTGCTCCAGCCCTGGACCGCGCCCTTCGGCCTGCCGCCCTTCGAGGCGATCCGGCCCGAGCATTTCGCGCCCGCGCTGGCCGAGGCGATGCGCCAGCACCTGGCCGAGCTGGACGCGATCGGCGCCCAGGCCGAGCCTCCCAGCTTCGACAACACGGTGGCCGCGTTCGACCGCTCGGGCGCGCTGCTGTACCGGCTGGAGTCGGTGCTCGGCAACCTGACCGCGTCCGAGACGTCACCGGCACTGCAGGCGGTGCAGCGCGAGATGGCCGCGCCGCTGGCGGCTCACGACACCGCGGTGAAGATGCATGCGGGCGTCTTCAAGCGCCTGGACGCCCTGCACCGCGAGCGCCAGTCGCTGGGGCTCGCGCCCGAGGCCCTGCGCCTGATCGAGCGTCTGCACCAGGACGCGGTGCGCGCCGGGGCCCGCTTCTCGCCGCAGGAGCAGGCCCGCTACTCGGCCATCGTGCAACAGCTGGCGACGCTCACCACGCGCTTCGCCCAGAACGTGCTGGCCGACGAGTCGAGCTACCTGCTGCCGCTGAACGGCGAGGCCGACCTGGCCGGCCTGCCCGGCTTCGTGCGGGCCGCGGCGCGCCAGGCGGCGGCCGAGCGCGGCCTGCCCGATGGAAGCCATGTGGTCACGCTGAACCGCTCGCTGATCGTGCCTTTCCTCACCTTCTCCGAGCGGCGCGACCTGCGCGAGGTGGCCTGGCGCGCATGGGTGGGCCGCGGCGAGTCCGGTGGTGCCACCGACAACCGGGCCCTGGCCCGCGAGATCCTGCAACTGCGCAACCAGCAGGCGCGTGCGCATGGCCACACGAGCTATGCCGACTACGCGCTGGCCGACACCATGGCCGGCAGGCAAAGCGCCGTGCGCGAGCTGTTGACCGAAGTCTGGACGCGCGCACTGCCCGCAGCCGAGCGCGAGCGCCAGGCGCTGGTGGCGATGATGCGCAGCCACGGCGTCCAGGGCGACGTTCATCCCTGGGACTGGCGCTACTGGTCGGAGAAAGTGCGCCAGGCGCGCTACGCCATCGACGAGGCCGAGCTGAAGCCCTACTTCTCGCTCGACAACATGGTCAATGCGGTGTTCGACTGCGCCCAGCGCCTGTTCGGTGTGCGCTTCGTGGTGCGGCCCGAGATCAGGGCCTATCACCCCGATGTGAAGGCGTACGAGATGTTCGATGCCTCAGGCCGCAGCGCGGGCCTGTTCCTGCACGACAACTACGCCCGCCAGAGCAAGCGTTCGGGCGCGTGGATGAGCGACTTCAACTACCAGTCGGCCAACCGCGGCGTGGCAGCGCCGATCATCGTCAACAACAACAACTTCGCGAAGGCCGCGCCGGGCGAGCCGACGCTGCTGTCGTTCGACGACGCGCGCACGCTGTTCCACGAGTTCGGCCACGGTTTGCATGGCCTGCTGTCGAAGGTCACCTATCACCGCTTGGCCGGCACCCAGGTGCTGCGCGACTTTGTCGAGCTGCCTTCGCAGCTGTACGAGCACTGGCTGAGCCAGCCCGAGGTGCTGGCCCGGCATGCACGCCATTGGCAGACCGGCGAGCCGATGCCGGTGGAGCTGCTGCAACGCCTGCAGGCGGCGCAGCGCTGGGGCCAGGGCTACGACACGGTGAGCTATGTGGGCAGTGCGCTGGTCGACCTGGCCCTGCATTCGCGCACCGATGCCGAGGGCCCTGCCGACGTGAGCGACTTCGAACGCGAGGAACTGGCCCGGCTCGGCATGCCCGAGGCGGTGGGTGTGCGGCACCGGCTGGTGCACTTCCAGCACCTTTTCGCCGGCTCGAGCTATGCCTGCGGCTACTACGTGTACCTGTGGGCCGAGGTGCTGGACGCCGATGCCTTCGGCGCCTTTGAAGAGGCGGGGAACCCCTTCGATGCGGATGTGGCGGCGCGCCTGCACCGCCACATCTATGCCGTGGGCGACACGGTGCCGCCCCAGCAGGCTTACACCGACTTCCGCGGCCGCTTGCCGGCGCTGGAGCCGTTGCTCGCGAAGCGCGGCTTGCTGGCCGGCGCGAACTTGCCTGAAGGCTGATCACCCGCACCGCGCTGCGGCGCGTGGCCGTGGGCGGGGCGCTCGAAGCGCTGGCCGCCCTCTGCGGCGCGCACGAAGCCCGGGCGGTCGCTGCGCTCATGGTGCGAGTGGCGGTCGATCGCCGGGCGGTCGCTGAAGGCCGGACGCTCGCGGCGCTCGAACGGGCTGCGATCCGTCGGCGGGCGGCGGTCGCCACCGAAACGGTCGCCACCACGATCATTCTGGCCATGATGCGGCGGTTGGCCGTGGTGGCCGCCGCCGAAGCCGCCATGGCCGGCCTCGCGCCGCGGCCCGCCGCGGTGCTGGAAGTGGTCGCCAACGCGGCCATAGCCCGGGCCGCCCTTGCCGTGGTGGTGGCCACCGTGACGCGGCGCGCCGCCGCGCGGCGGGCGTTGCATCGTTTCCGGCGCAGGGCGCTGCGGCTCCAGCCCTTCCACGGTCGCAACCGGGATCGGCTGGGTCGTGTAGTGCTGGATGCGGCGGATCATCGGCACGTCGCGGCGCTCGGCCAGCGTCACGGCGCGGCCCGAGCGGCCGGCACGGCCGGTGCGGCCGATGCGGTGCACGTAGTCTTCCGCCTTGAGCGGCAGGCCGTAGTTGATGACGTGGCTGATGGTCGGCACGTCGATGCCGCGGGCGGCCACGTCGGTGGCCACCAGGATGCGCAGGTGGTGCGAGCGCAGGCCCTGCAGCACACGGTTGCGGCGGCCTTGCGGCATGCCGCCGTGCAGCGAAGCGACCTTGTGGCCCATCTCGTGCAGGCGGTCGGCCAGGCGGTCGGCGTCGATCTGGGTGCTGGTGAAGACCACGGCCTGGTCGACGTCGCGCTCGGTCAGCAGCGCGTCCAGCAGGGCGTGCTTGTGGTCCAGGTCATCGGCCCACATGATCTGCTGGGTGATGTTCTCGTGCTTTTCGGTGTGGGCGGCGATCTCGATGCGCTCCACATCGGCGCGCTGCAGGCGCTGGGCCAGCTGGCCCACTTCGCCGGCGAAGGTGGCGCTGGCCATCAGCGTCTGGCGTTTTTCGGGCAGGGCCTGGGCGATGTGCTCGATGTCCTCGATGAAGCCCATGTCGAGCATGCGGTCGGCTTCGTCCAGCACCAGCATCTCGACGTTTTCGAGGATGGCCTTGCCACTGCCGAGGTGGTCGATCAGGCGGCCGGGGGTGGCCACGAGGATGTCCAGCGGGCTGCGCAGCGCCTTGAGCTGGGCGGGGTAGGGCACGCCGCCGACCACGTTGGTGACGGCCAGCCACTGCACATGGCGGCCATAGTCGCCCGCGGCCTTGCAGACCTGCATGGCGAGTTCGCGCGTGGGCACCAGCACGAGGATGCGCGGGCCGCGCACGACGCCGCGCTGCGGCTTGTTGGCGGGGTCCTTGCGGGCCTCGAGGATGCGCATCAGCGCGGGCAGCACGAAGGCGGCGGTCTTGCCGCTGCCGGTGCTGGAGCACACGCGCAGGTCACGGCCGGCCAGCGCGGCTGGAATGGCGCGGGCCTGCACATCGGTGGGTTGTTCGTAGCCCGCGGTTTTGAGCGCGCGCAGAAGGGCCTCGTCGAGGCCGAGCGATTCGAAAGTCATTGGCAAAGTCCTGGCGGCCGGCCCGAACGAGGGACGGCTGCGGTGGGGGCTTATGAAACACATCGCCGCCGACCGCATGCCAACCCGGCAGATCACCGGGCGGGGACTTTTGAACCTCGGGGCACTTTGCCCAGAACCAAGGTCAGAGGGGATGAACGAGAAGCACGGGTGGCAGCCCACCCTGTGCAGCCCGTGATTGTAGCGTAAACCCGGATGAGGCGCCAGTGAATCCGGCGGGCCGCTGCGCGGGCCGGAAACATTCTCACAAAATGCTTCCGGCATCCTCCGCGCTTTCTTCATGTCATCCCCACGTCCCACCCGCCGGCCGGACGCTTCGCTCAACTACATGTCCGCCGACTTCCCCCTGGCCCGTGCGGCCCTCGCTCTTGCCAGCACCGGCCTGATGGCCGCTTCCCTGGCGCCTGCTGTCGCGCAGGCGCAGTCTGCCCCTCCGCCGCCAGCCCGGCCTGCGTCGGCCCCTGTACCCGTGCCGGAGACCACGCCGCAGCGGGTGGAGGTGACCGGCACACGCCAGAGCGAGAACGAGGAGCGGCGCCAGTCGACCGCCGCCAAGATCATCGTCGGCCGCGACGAGATCGAGCGCTTCGGTGATTCGTCGCTGGGCGACGTGCTCAAGCGGCTGCCGGGCGTCACCATCGGTGGCAACCCGGGCCGCGGTGGTGCCATCCGGATGCGCGGGCTGGGCAGCGGCTACACCCAGATCCTGCTCGACGGCGAGCGGGTGCAGGGCGGGCTGTCGCTCGACGCCATCGACCCCGAGATGGTCGAACGCATCGAGATCCTGCGCGGCCCCACCGCAGAGACGGGCGCGCGCGCGATTGCCGGGACCATCAACATCATCACGCGCGAGGGTTTTCGCAAGCGGCTGAACGACCTGAAGCTGGGTGTCGGCCTGGAGAACGGCATCGCCACACCCAGCGTCAACTGGACGCGCGACGACAAATGGGACGAGATCAGCTACAGCGCCTCGGTCAACCTGTGGTCCTGGCGGCGCGACGACGAAAGCACCGGTACCACCACCGCGGTGTCGACCGACCGGGACAACCCCTACGACTACGTGCAGCGCGACGCCAGCCAGAGCGAAAGCCGCCGCCATGGCATCAACGCCAACGCCCGGCTGCAGTGGCCGCTCGGCGAGGGCCAGACCTTCACCCTGATGCCTTTCCTGAGCGTCAATGAAGGTGGCAGCGAGAGCCGCTCGAACCTGGTGATCGACGGCGAGCCGCCAGCGGACTTGGAGCGCTATGACCATGCGCGCAGCGAGAGCGACGGTCGCTTCATGCTGGCGCGTCTGAACTCGCAGTGGCGCGCCCGTCTTGGCGAGGGGCGCTTCGAAGGCCGCGGCGGGGTCGGCGCCTCGCAGTCGCGCAACCGCAGCGTGCGGCAGGAGTTCGACGCCGCTGGCGCGCTGCTGCGGACGGTGGAGGACACGAGCGACTCGCGCGAACGCAACGCGCACCTGAATGCCAAGTACTCGCTGTTGATGGGCGACGACCACAGCCTGGTCACCGGCACCGAGGTCGACATCGCGCGCCGCGCCGAAACCCGCACCGGCGATCTGCAGCTGGACGAGTTCGACGGCACCCTGCGTGCGGCCACGCAGCGGCTGGCGCTTTATGCGCAGGACGAGTGGAACGTGACCTCCCAATGGGCGGCACACGCCGGCCTGCGCTGGGAGGGCATCACCACCGAGGGCCAGGGCGAGGGCGCCGTGGGTGAGGCCAACCGCTCCAGCGTCTGGACCCCCTTGCTGCATGCCGTGTGGAAGCCCGACCCCAAGGCGCGCGACCAAGTTCGCGTGAGCCTGACGCGCAGCTACCGCTCGCCCACCCTTCAGAACCTGCTGGGCCGCACCACGGTGTCCGGCCGCTACCCGGTGGACGGCCCCAACACGCCCACCAGCCCCGACCGCGCCGGCAACCCGGACCTGCAGCCCGAGCTGGCCACGGGCATCGACATCGCGGTGGAGCGATACCTGCCCGGCGGTGGCATGCTCAGTGCCAACTTCTTCCATCGACGCATCCGAGACCTGATGCGCACGCTGACCACCCTGGAAGACGTGCCCTGGTCCGATGCGCAGCGCTGGGTGTCGCGGCCTCAGAACGTCGGCAAGGCCACCACCCAGGGCGTCGAGCTGGAGGCCAAGCTCAAGCTCAGCGAGCTGGTGGGCGATGCGCCCGCGGTGGACCTGCGCGCCAACCTGAGCGTCTTCCGCTCGACGGTGGACAGCGTGCCCGGCCCGAACAACCGGCTCGACCAGCAGCCCACCGGCACGGCCAACTTCGGTGCCGACTACCGCTGGCCCGGCCTGCCGATCACGATCGGCGGCAACGTCAACCTGACGCCGGGCTACACCACGCGGTTGTCGGAGTCGCAGTGGGCGGTGCAGTCGCCCAAGCGGGTGCTCGATGCCTATGCGCTGTGGACGCTCAACCCCGGCATGCGGTTGCGCCTGTCGGCCAGCAACCTGCTCGCGCAGGACGCGGCGAACGCCAGCACGACCACCTTCGACAGCGGTTACGAGACCGCGATGAGCACGTCGCCCACCTTCGTCAACTGGCGCCTGCAGCTGGAACTGAAGCTCTGATGGGCGCCCCCGTGCTGGCTACTGCGCGGCGGTGATCACCACGCGCTGGTCGCCGAGTTCGACGCATTGGCCGGCGCGGAGCTTGGCCGTTTTGCGCAGCTCGACCTGGCCGTCCACCCGCACCAGGCCTTCGGTGATCAGCTGCCGCGCCGAACCGCCGCTGGGCGCGAGGCCGGTGGCCTTGAGCAAGGCATCGAGCGCGATGTGTTCACCGCGCAGTTCGAGTTCGAGGGGGGGCGTGGGCATCCGGGGATTGTCCCGCGATCCATAGCTTGGGGCAGGTCGCGCCGGTGCAACGCTGCAGCCGGGCGGGGATTGACAGCGATACGAGGCCGTCGCAAAGTGCGCCTCCTCGCGCTGCGCCCGCAGCGCTTCTTCCCCACCAACCGCAAGGAGGCTGCCATGGATGAAGTCGTCACCACCCGCCTCGCGGTTCGCCAGTCACAGGCTGCTGCCCTGCGCTGACTGAAGCGCCCCGGCCACCGGCCGACGGGCGATCCGCACCCACCGCTGTTCGCGGGCCTACCGGCCCCGCTGCCGCATGCGCGCGCCGGCACAGGCCGGCTGCGCAGCCGGCCTGTGCATCTCCTTTGCGGATCTCTCGTCACCATGCTCGACACGATCGACTTCCAAGCCCTGCGCACCATCGGCCTGACCCAGGCGCTGGTCGCCCAGATGTTTCAACTTCACACGGAGCCGGGTGACCGGCTGATGCGCGTCATCGAGGTGCAGCGCGACCGACTGCGCCTGCATGACGGCCACGCCGATCACACCGCGCAGGTCTGGCCGACCCTGCGCATCGCGCTGCAAATGCAGGGTGAGCCACTGGTCGTCGGCGACTGGGTGGCCGCCCGGGCCGACGAGCCTTCCGGCACCACCTGGGCGGTGGCGCGCGTGCCCCCTGTCAACCGCATCGTCCGGCGCGACAGCAACGGCCAGCGCCAGGCACTGGTCGGCAACGTCGACACCGCGCTGCTGGTCATGGGCGCGGGGCAGGACTTCAACCTGCGCCGGCTCGACCGCTACCTGGCGCTCGTGCGCCTGGCCGGCGTCCAGCCTCTCGTGGTGCTCAGCAAGGCGGACCTTTGCGTCGACCCGCAGGCCCGCGTGGCGGCCACACGCCGGCACGTGGGCGCCCAGGCCGAGGTGCTGGCGGTCAACGGCCTGACGAGCGACGCGGCGCAGGCACTGTCGCCCTGGCTGGGCGAAGGCCAGACGCTGGTGCTGCTGGGCTCCAGCGGTGCCGGCAAGAGCACGCTGACGAACACCCTGACCGGGCGCCTCGTGCAAGGCACCGGCGGCGTTCGCCGCGGCGACGAGCATGGCCGCCACACCACCACGGCTCGATCGTTGCATCTGTGCCCAGGCGGCGCCTGCATCATCGACACCCCCGGCCTGCGCGGCTTGCAACTGGACGCCGACGAGTCCCAGCTCGACGCAGTGTTCGACGACATCACGCGGCTGGCGCCGCTGTGCCGCTTTCGGGACTGCCGGCATGAGGAGGAGCCGGGCTGTGCGGTGCGCCCGGCCGTTCCGGCCGGGCGGCTGCTGAGCTACCACAAGCTGCAGCGCGAAGCCCAGCGGCATGAGCAGACCATCTTCGACCGCCAGAAGCTGATGGCGGAGTGGAAGGCGCGATCGCGTGGCGCCAAGGTGGTGAGCCGTGCCAAGCGGGGGTGACCTTGCCAGGTCGAACATAGGGATTCGCGTGGCAGGCGGCCGGCCGTAGGCTGGCTAACTCAAAAAATACGAGGAATGCAATGTTTGCATCCACGCGCCGCTCCTTCGTCGCCGCTTCCGTTGCCGCGTCCCTCCTGGCGCTTGTCGCCGCCCCGACGCTGGCAGCCGACGCCTGGAGCCAGCAGGGCGGCAACGCCGGCGCCACCTCCCACAATGCCGACCAATCGGTGCTGGGCCCGGGCAACCTCGCCGAGCTCACCGAGCGATGGGCCCGCGACCTCGACGTGTGGAACCAGGCCACTGAAGTGGCCATTGCCGATGGTCAGGTCTACGTGACACGCAGACTCGCCGACCCCGACACCACCATCCGCACTCAGCTGCTGCGGCTCGACCTTGCCACCGGCGCCACCATCTGGAAGGCCAACGCGCCGGACAGCTTCGCCACGCCGCTGCTGACGTCCGACCTGGTCATCGTGGCGGGCAACGGCGGTGACTCAGGGGCGACCGCCACCCCGGTGCAGGCCTTCGAGCGCAGCACCGGCAAGCGGCGCTGGCAGCATCGCTTGGCAGGGGCGTACAACACACTCACCTCACCGCACCTCATGGATGGCGTGGTGTACCTGGCGGCCAGCGAGGGAGAGGTCATGGCGCTGGATGCCGGCACAGGCGCCGTGCTGTGGAAGCGCAAGGTCGATCTCGGATGCTGCGGCGTCAACGCGATGGCGGTGGGCGGCGGCGTGGTCGTCGTCGCCGAGTTCTATGGTCTGGTGGCATTGGACCCGGCGGACGGGCACGAGCGCTGGCGCTATCTCATGCCTGCGGGGCAGTTGCTGGTCAAGCGGCCGTTGGTCGTCGGCGACACGGCGCTGGCCTTCGATGGCATCGGCAACGTGCATGCGATCGATGCCGCGACCGGCTCGCTGCGCTGGGAGCGGCCGACGCCGCGAGGCGACCTCGCCGTCGCGACGGATGCACTGGCCAGCGACGGCCTGCGCGTGTATGCCCTCAACGGGGCCGGGCGTGCCACGCTGAGCGCACTCGACCTGGCCACCGGCGACACGCTGTGGAGCACCCGGGCAGGTGCGGCCAGCCACGACCTGGTCGTTTCGAACGGCGTGCTGTACATGGCCAACGAGCGCCGCATCCTCGCCTTCGACCCCGCCACCGGTGCATCGCTGCCGATCGCCGAGATCAAGCCGACCACGCGCTGGGGCGACCTGGCGATCGCCCAGGGCCATCTCGTCATGAGCGGGGGGCCGGTCCGGGCCTTCGGGCTGCCGGCGGCCCGCTGACGGGCGGCCCGCTCACGGCGGGCGGCCTGCCTTCACTTCGGCTGGCGGGCCTTCCAGGCCTGCACGGCCTTCATGGCGGCGTCCACGTGGCCGCTGGGGTCCAGCGCCGAGTAGGCCATCAGCACCTTGCCCTGAGGGCTGATGACGTAGGAGATGCGGTCGGCCATGTCCGGCTTGATCATCAGCCCCGCGTCGTAGGCCTTGATCACCTGGGCCTGCGGGTCGGCCGCCACTGCAAACTGGTTGCGGCATGCCTCGACGCTGAATTTCTTCAGCGTGTCGATGTCGTCGTTTGACATGCCGACCACGGTGGCGCCGAGCGCAGCGAACTTGGGCGTGGCTTCGGCGAACTGGTGCGCCTCGACCGTGCAGCCGCTGGTGAAGGCCTTGGGGTAGAAGTACAGCACCACCGGGCCCTTCTTCAACGCCTCGGCCAGCACGAAGCGGTAGGGCTGACCGCCCAGCGCGGCGTCTGCGCTGAAGTCGGGCGCAGCCGCGCCGACGGCCAGCGCAGCGAGGGCGCCGCCTGGCAGGGCGATGGCCGACATCGCTGCCAGGGCGACCAGCCGGGACAGGCGCCGAAAGCGGCGGCGAGTGACGTTCGGGAGGGGTGCGTTCATGGCGTGGTCCGGGTGAACGAAAAGGTGATGGGCTGAAGGGCTGGGCAGAATCATGCGTGAACGCAGCCCCCGCTGCGGCCTCGAGGCAATCGCGCATGATCCATTGGGCCATCAAGTTGACCATGCGGGCGATGGCCTGTGGTGCCGTGGGTCTGGCCGCATGGTGGTGGCTGGAATCGGTGGCACTGGCGCTGCTGTTCATGGCACCAGCGCTGGGCGTGGCGTTTGCGCATCCGCTGATCGAGGCCGTGGCTGCGCTTTCCGGGAGGGCGCACGAGCAGATCTGGCGCGATGTGGCCGGCCGGCACCACGCGTTCCAGGGTCAGGCCGTCGATGTCTGGACCGACGACGAGGGCCATGCCTGGCTGGCGCTGGCGGGCGTGCGCCGCATCGTGCCAGGGCTGCCGCCCGACGGGCACCTGGCCCGCCTGGCCGGCGAGCGCTGGCAGGCCGCGGCACCGGGCCGCTTGGCACGCCTTCGAGCCGACGCGCTGACCGAGTTGCTGCACCGTGCCACCGATGTGCGGACGCTGAAGTTCCGCCGCTGGCTGGAGCGTGACGTCATGCTCCCGGCACGGCGGCGCGCCGAGCGGGGCCGCTGAGCGTCATTGCGGGCAGTCGCCCAGCGGGGTGCCCATGTCGAGCACGATCCTCCAGACACCGGGCGACTCCTGGCGCCAGACAGAGTTGAAGCGGGCCACCAACTTGCCGGCGGGGTCGCGGACCGGGCCGGTGCTGAGCGCCAGGTGGCCGTTGGCCATCACCTCGACCAGGTCCGGCTCCCACGAGAAGGGCGCGGTCGGGCCGTCGAAGAACTTGCGCCAGGCCTCGACCACCGCGGCCGGCCCGACCAGCGAAGCCTTGCTGCCCTTCCACACCGTTTCGGTGGAGAGGAATTTCGTGAACGCCGCAAGGTCGCGGTCGGCCATGGTCTTGGCGAAGGCGCGCTCGATCGCGAAGACCTCCTGGCGGGTCTTCTCCATGTCGGGGGCGGCGGCGCCGGGCGTCTGCGCGTGGGCGGTGGCCATCAGGCCCAGGGCCAGGCCCCAGGCGGCCAGCAGGCGAAGCGGAGTCGGCATGTGCGGGGTCCTTGCGGGTGAGGTGCCAGCGTTGTACCAGCTTCGCCACGGGTGGGTCAGGGGCCTGTCCCGAGGTTCTTCAGCTGGCCCTCGGCCTCGTCGACGTCCCTGGTGTATTCGTCGAGGTAGCGCTGGCGTTCCTCGCTCTGCCATTCGGCGCTGGAGAACGCCGCCAGCGGGTGGTTGCCGGTGCGGTGCACGGCGCCGGCACGGCGTGGCATCAGGGCGCGGTCGGGGAAGGTGTCGGGCTTCAGCAGGAACGCCTCCACGTCGCGCAGGGTGAGGGGGAAGGCGGCCTGCGCGTCGCGCAGCAGCTTGCCGAACACCTGCAGCCGGATCTCCTTCCGACCTGCGGCCAGCTCCTCGTTGAAGCTCACGAGCGCCAGCGGGCGGCCGTTGGCATCGTCGATGCGCCCGCTGGCCACATAACGGCCAGGTTGCAGCACATCGGCCGGCAGGTAGAGGGCCAGGGAGCCGGCCTCCACCACCTCACGCAGCGGCCCGGGCCCCCAGGTGGCCGGCGCGGCACCCGAGTGGATCACGTCGAAGTAGGCGAAGCCGGGGTGCTCCTCCGACTGCAGCGCCAGCTCGACACGGATCACGCCCTCCAGGCCGGCATAGCCGATGCGGGAGGGCTGCAGCCGAAAGCTCAGCACCTGGTCGCCTGCGGCGGCATCGCCCTGCCGACCGTCGTCGGTGAACTGCACGGGCACCACCGGCATGGGGGGCGAGCCCGGCCGCGGGGCGCCTTCACGCACGATGGCGCGCGGCACCGCCAGCGGCAACGCGCGCCCATCGCCGTCGACCGCGGCCACGGTGAACAGCACGCTCTCGTCGCCCTGGGCGAAGACCCGCTCCTGCGTGGTGCGCAGGGTCAGGCCTTCGATCACCGGGCCGCCCGGCTCGCGAAGCGGGCGTTCTTCGGCGATAGGCTGGTTGGGGTGGACCTGATCGGGGTGATCGCGGATGGGCCGGGAGTCGTGCGGGTAGCGCGTGGCGTGTCGGTACGTGTCGAGCGCACGTTGCGCGCGCTCCAGGCGCTGCGACCAGAGCGCGCGGGCGGCGCGGCGATCGGCCGGCGTGGATGCGGCGCTGGCGGCGGAGGCTGGCCCGGCTGAGGTCGGCTCGGCAACGAGCACGGCAGCTGGCTCGGCCAGCGCCACCGTCGCGTCGCCGGGAGCCAGCCACCACCACAGCCCCAGCACCCCCACGCACGCCGACAGCGTTGCGTAGCGGTGGGCGGGCTTCACCGGGCGTTGGCCTCCATGTCGGCGCGCACCTTGCTCACGATGCCGCCCCAATTGCCGTTGGTGTAGTGGTTGAAGGCCTCGGAGCCGTCACGGAAGGCCACCGAATGGAAGCCCCACTTGGCTCGCCCGCCTTCGGCTTTGGCCGTGCCGGTGGTGAGGTCGTTGCAGAACCAGTCGCTCGGGTTGCAGAAGGCACCGCCGCCGGAGCCCGAGATGCCGCCGCTGGAGTGGTAGGAGATGGCTTCGTCGTCCTGCCCCGGCAGGATGAAGGAATACAGGGTGCCGTTGGCGCCAGCGTACATGTTGAACCAGATGGCCCGGGTGGCGCTGTGGTCGTACATCGCACGGGCGGTGCTGGTCTTCAGGTCGGACACGAGCGGCTCGCTGATCGCCCAGTCGCCCGAGTTGGCGAGCTCCGATCCGCCTGCGGCGCCACCGGCCACGTCGACGAACTTCAGGTTCCAGCCGGTCTGCGACGTGCCGTTGAGGTTGCCGCACTGCCCCTGCGCATTGGGCGTGGCGTTCTTGACCATGCGCGAGGTGCCGCCATACATGGCCAGCGCGTAGCCGATCTGCAGGTTGCCGGCGCTGTGCACGGCGACATAGCACCAGTTCGGGCCGGTGCAGTAGCAGTCGAGCGCGTCGCGCACCAGGTAGTTCTGGTCGGAGATGCGGTTGTAGCCGTCCCAGTTGACCGACTTCTTGTTGACACCGGCGTTGGCGCTGGCCGGCCCCCAGTAGGCGAAGTCGGCATGGTTGCCGAGCTGGCCGCCGCCGGTGCGGCCGTTGATCCACAAGGAGTAGTTGGTCGCATGGGCCAGCGCCGCCAGCCCCGCGATGGCAACGACGACGAGTGACACCCCACGCACGATGCGCTTTGCCATGCCTGTCTCCTGCTGAATGTTTTCAAAATAGCACGCTCGTTCGATAACGTGCCAGCAAACTATGCGACCGGGCGGGCCGTCGCATCAACGCGGGAATTCCCGCGGAGGGGCGGGCACAAAAAAGCCGGTCCAAGGACCGGCTTGCGCGGGAGGGGCGGGTGGTCAGTTCAGCTTCATGGTGTCGCGCAGGAAGAGCACGGTGGCGTAGAACTGGAAGTCGGCGTTTTCCTTGCGCTGGAAGCCGTGGCCTTCGTTCTCGCCCCGCAGGTACCAGACCGGCGTGCCGTTGGCGCGCGCCTTCTGCACGATCTGCTCGGCTTCGGTCCAGGGCACGCGCGGGTCGTTGCGGCCCTGCACGACGAACAGTGGCTTCTTGATCTTCGAGGCGTTGCTGAGCGGCGAGATCCGTTCCAGGTGCTCGCGCATGGCGGGGTCGCGCTCGTCGCCGTATTCCACCCGGCGCAGGTCGCGCCGGTAGCTCTCGGTGTTGTTCAGGAAAGTCACGAAGTGCGAGATGCCGACCACGTCGATCGCGCCGGCGATGCGGTCCGCATAGTGGGTCGACACGGCCAGGCTCATGTAGCCGCCGTAGCTGCCGCCGGTGACGACCACGCGCGAGGCATCGAGGTTCGGCTGCTTGGCGATCCAGTCGAGCAGCGCGCCGATGTCCTTGACCGAGTCCTCGCGCTTGAAACCGTTGTCCAACTGCAGGAAGGTCTTGCCGTAGCCGCTCGACCCGCGCACATTGGGCTGGATGACGGCGATGCCCATCTCCTCGACGAAATAGTTGTTGCGGCTGAGGAAGCCGAACTGGGCCTGGCCTTCGGGCCCGCCGTGGATGCTGATCAGCACGGGCCGCTTGCCCGTGAAACGCGCTGGCGGCAGCGTCATCAGGCCCGAGATGGTGCGGCCATCGAAGCTCGGCCAGCGGACGATCTGCTGCTGGGAGAAGCGGCTGGGGTCGACACCGGCGGGAGCGTGGGCGCGCGTCCACTGCTGCACCGCGCCGCTGGTGGTGTCCAGCGTGTAGATCTGGCCCGGCCCGGCCGAGCCGTTGACGCTGAAGGCCAGCTCGCGCTTCTGCTTGTGGAAACGGGTCGAACCGAGGTTGCCCGCCGGCAGCACCGGTGTCGGCAGCTCCTTCAGGCTTTGCGCATCGAACAGGCGAAGCTTGCCCAGGCCGTCCTCGTTCAGGCGCAGCGCGGCGAGCTGGCCATCTTCCGAGAGGCTGCCGCCGTCCACGTCCCAGGGGATGTGGCCGGTGACGCGGGTGGCGTTGCCGCTGGCCAGGTCGACCTTCAGCATCTCGTTGAACTCGCCGGCGCGGTCGCTGACGACGAAGAGCGAACGGTTGTCACGGCTGAAGCCGGCCGCGAGGTGGGTGGCTTTCTGCGGCGAGCCGGCAGCGGGCAGCAACTGGCGTTTCTGGCCGGTGGCCAGGTCCATCAGCCAGACGGTGGACTCGGTGGCCGAGGTGTAGTTGCTGAGCGCGATCTGCCGGTTGTCCCACGACACGCCGCCCACCCCCCAGCCGCCACCCGGCAGGTCGGCCACCTTGCGGCGGCCCTCGGGCTTCAGCGGGTCCATCAGCCACAGCGAGGTGTCGATGCTGGCGCGGGTGGATCCGGCGGCGGTGCGGTCCAGCGGCACCGAGGTGTAGAGCAGCTGGCTGGCGGTGCCGGCCTGCGCGTGCAGCCAGCCTTCGAAGTTGTGGCGCTGGTCGGGGTCGGTCAACTGCGCGGCCTGGCGGGTGGCCGGGTCCATCCGGAAGAGCTGGTTTACCTCGTTGCCGCCGCTGGCGCGCTCGAAGACGATGTACTGGCCATTCAGCGGTTCGTAGCTGGCGGTGTAGACCGGGTCGGTGAAATCGGTGAGCTTCTCGGGCTCGGCGAGGGGTGCGCTGACACGGTAGATCTGGGCGGTGTTGCCACCCGCTCCGCGGTGCGAGACCAGCATCTCGCGCTGGGTGGGGTGCCAGTCGGCGAAGCCGTGGCCGCGGAAGTCGGTGTACTTCTCGACCGCCTGGGCCACGCTGCGCGGCACGGGGGGAATGCCTTCGAGGTGCAGGTTGGCATTCGGGGCCACCAGCTCGGCCGGCGGGTTGCTGCCGGGTGCCGCGGGTTGGCCGGCGCAGGCGGCGAGCGCCAGGGCCAGGGACGTCGCCAGCCAGGGCATGGCGCGAGATGAAGGGTGTGAACGCATGGCGGGGAGCTCGTGGCAAGGTCGCAAAAGGGGCCCGGCGGGCGGGTGGCTACCGGGTGGCAGACGTTAGCATCGCCGCCTTGCCCATTTCCGGAAGCCACACCATGGCCGCTGCCAGCCTGCTTGCCCTGATCGACGACATCGCCACCGTGCTGGACGACGTGGCGGTGCTCACCAAGGTGGCCGCCAAGAAGACGGCCGGCGTGCTGGGCGACGACCTGGCGCTCAACGCCCAGCAGGTGGCCGGGGTTCAGGCCGAGCGCGAGCTGCCGGTCGTCTGGGCGGTGGCCAAGGGCTCGGCGCTCAACAAGGCCATCCTGGTGCCGGCGGCGCTGCTCATCAGCGCCTTCGCGCCTTGGCTGATCACGCCGCTGCTGATGATCGGTGGTGCGTTCCTCTGCTTCGAGGGGGCCGAGAAGCTGGCCCATCGCTTCCTGCACAGCCGGGCCGAAGACGATGCCGACCACGCGGCGCTGACCGCGGCGCTGACCGAGAACGTCGACATGGTGGCTTTCGAGAAGGACAAGATCAAGGGCGCGGTGCGCACCGACTTCATCCTCTCGGCCGAGATCATCGCGATCACGCTGGGCAGCGTGGCCGCTGCGCCTTTCGGCACCCAGGCCAGCGTGCTGGTGCTGGTGTCGGTGGTGATGACGGTCGGCGTCTACGGCCTGGTCGCCGGCATCGTCAAGCTCGACGACGCGGGCCTGGCGCTCAGCAAGCGCCCCGGTGCCGGCGCGAAGCGCCTGGGCGCCATGCTGCTGGCTGCCGCGCCGTGGCTGATGCGCACCCTGGCGGTGCTGGGCACGGCGGCCATGTTTCTGGTCGGCGGCGGCATCCTGGTGCACGGCTGGCCGGCGCTGCACCATCTGGTGGAAGGCTGGGTGCAGGCCTTCCCGGCGTTGGGTTGGGCAACCGAGCTGATCGCCAACGGCCTCGCCGGGGTGGTGGCCGGCGTGCTGGTGCTGGCAGGGGTCACCCTGGTACAGAAGCTGCGTGGCGTGTCAGGCAAACACTGACAAGCCTTCACGCTGGGGGCCGACACCACGCATGGCGTTCTGGCGGCTGTCAACCGCCGGGGGCGTGCCTAGAGTTAAGTCCATACCCACGCCAGGTGGCGTGGCCGGGAGAGCGGAATGGACATCTGTCTTGAGCAAGCGCCCATCGTGCAGTCCGATGACACCCACCAGCGTTTTGCGCTGCGTTTCCAGTCGCTGTTCAACCAGGGTCGGGCCATGGTCTTCCCCTGCAACGCGCAAGGTCAGGTCGACCTCGACGCGCTGAGCGACCGGGCCCGCGAGAACTATCTCTACGCCCGTGCCGTGGTCGGCTTCGAATACGCCGCCCCGGCGGTCACGCGCGACTACTCGCTGGCCTGAGGGCCGGCATACCTGGCCAGCAGCGCCTCGCGGCGCTTCGGGTGCAGGTTGGCGCGGCGCACATCGCCGCCATGGTGCGCCAGCACGCGCGGGTCCATGACGCGGAACCACAGCGCTGGCACATAGGCCAGCAGGATCATGCCGGCATAGCCCGAGGGGAGTTGCGGGCTTTCGTGGCAATGCCGCAGCGCCTGGTAGCGACGCCCGGGATGGGCATGGTGATCGCTGTGGCGCTGCAACTGATACAGGAACAGGTTCGACAGCACGTGGCTGGAGTTCCAGGAGTGCCGCGGGTCACAGGGTTCGCGCCGGCCATCGGGTCGCACGGCGCGCAGCAGCCCGTAGTGTTCGATGTAGTTGACCACCTCCAGCAGCGAGGCGCCGTAGAACGCCTGCACCGCCAGGAACACCAACACCGCCGGCCCGAACCACGCCGCCAGCGCGGTATACAGCACCAGGGTCATCGCCCAGGCCTGCAACGCTTCGTTGCGCCAGTGCCAGGCCCGCAGGCCCTTGGCGCCCAGGCGATGGGCTTCCAGGCGCCAGGCCGAGGCGATGCCGCCGAGCATCGTGCGCGGCAGGAAGGCCCAGAAGCTCTCGCCCATGCGTGCGCTGGCCGGGTCTTCCGGCGTCGCGACGCGTGCATGGTGGCCGCGGTTGTGCTCGACGTAGAAATGCCCGTAAGCCACCGGCGCCAAGGTGACTCTCGCCAGCCAGCGCTCCCACGTCGGCCGCTTGTGGCCCAGCTCGTGCGCGGTGTTGATCGCCACGCCGTTGATGCCGCCGACCGTCAGCACCAGGCCCACCCATCCGGACCATGATAGCCCGCCATCGGCCGCCACCACACATCCCCACCAGGTGGCCGCGAACTGGAAGGGGATGAAGGCCACCACGATCACGCGGTAGTACGGGTCGGCTTCCAAGGCCTTCACGCCATCTTCCGGCGGGTTGCGGGTGTCAGGCCCCAGCAGCGCGTCGACCAGCGGGATCACGGCGTACATCACCGCCGGCAGCAGCCAGAGCCAGAACTCGGCCCCCGTCTCATGGAACTTGACCACGTGCCAGGCCGCGCCGAAGGCAAAGAAGGGGCTCAGCAGCCAGAGGTGGCGGCGCGGGTCGCGCCACGGGCGCGTGCCGGCTGGCGAGGGCAGGGTGACCATGCCGGATGGTGGCGCCTGCCGGCGGCCGAAGTCAACTCAGGCAAGCCAGGGGCGAGCCGTGCAGTGGGGGCTGGACGTACGGTCAGAAGCTCGCCCACTCGTCGTGGGTGCCGGTTCCAGGCGCGGCGGCCATCTCGGCCGCCCGCTGCGGGGCAGCGGCACGTCGGCCAAAGGCCGGCCGCGCCACGTTCGTCGCCCGCCCCGGGCCGCGGCGCTCGGCGCCGCTCCACGGCGGCACGGTGGCGGCCACCGGCGCGGCCTGCGCCGGCTCCCCGGCGGCCAGCTTGAACACGCTCACCGCATGCACCAGCGCCCCGGCCTGGGTCTTCAGGCTTTCGGCGGCCGCGGCACTCTCTTCCACCAGCGCGGCGTTCTGCTGCGTGACCTGGTCCATCTGGCTCACGGCCTGGCCGACCTGGCTTACGCCGCTGCTCTGCTCGATCGACGCCGAGCTGATCTCGCCCACGATGTCCGTCACGCGGCGGATCGACACCACCACCTCGTCCATGGTCTTGCCGGCCTGGTCCACCAGCGCGGTGCCCAGCTCGACGCGCTCGACGCTGGCGTTGATCAGGGTCTTGATCTCCTTGGCGGCTTCCGCCGAGCGCTGGGCCAGCGTGCGCACCTCGCTGGCCACCACGGCGAAGCCGCGGCCCTGCTCACCGGCGCGGGCGGCTTCCACCGCTGCGTTGAGCGCCAGGATGTTGGTCTGGAAGGCGATGCCGTCGATGGTGCCGATGATGTCGCCGATGCGGCGTGAGCTGTCGCTGATGCCCTTCATCGTCTCGACGACCTGGCCCACCACGTCGCCCCCCCTGGTGGCCACGCCCGAGGCGGCCTGCGCGAGCTGGTTGGCCTGCTGGGCGTTGTCGGCGTTCTGTTTCACGGTGGTGCCCAACTGCTCCATCGTGGCGGCGGTCTGCTGCAGTGCGCTGGCCTGCTCCTCGGTGCGCTGGCTGAGGTCCTGGTTGCCTTGGGCGATCTGTGTGCTGGCGGTGGCCACGCTTTCGGCGTTGGAGCGCACGTTGTTGACCACCCGGGCCAGGCTGTGCTGCATCTCCTTGAGCTGCGCCATCAGGCTGGTGTGGTCGCCTTCCTTCAAGTCGATGTGGACGCTGAGATCACCTGCGGCCACGCGCTGCGCCACGGCGGCGGCTTCGCCCGGCTCGGCGCCGAGCTGCCGGGCGAGGGTTCGCACGAGGACGAATCCGAACAGCGTGCCGAAGGCCAGGCCGGCGGCTATGGCCGAGATCGCCACCACGTGGACGACTGCGTAGCGTGCTTCCGCGGTGTCGTACTCCTGCTTTGCCACTTCGACCTGCAGCGCCAGCAGCTTGGCCGCTGCGGCCTCGGCCAGGGAGGCCAGCGGGCCGATCTTTGTGTCGTAGAGGCGGCGCGCGTCGTCGGTCCGGCCTTCCTTCATCGCCTGGGCGGCAGGCAGCAGGCCGTCCTGCAGGTAGGCCTTCCGATGCGTGGTGAACTCGGCGGCCAGCACCTTCTCCTCAGGGGTCAGGTAGGTCGCCATGTAGGTGTCCCAGATCTGGGTGACCTTCTGGATGTTGGCCTGCAGTTCACTGCTGCGTGCCTCGATGCTCGTCGGGGTGTTGTCGATCAGCATGCCCATGACCAGCATCCGGTTGCGCTCGATCAACGCCCGGAGGTCGGCGATCTGGGTGGCCGGAACGGTGCGGTCTTCGTACACCGTCTTGAGCGCGTCGTTGCTCTTTTCGATGCCGAAGAGGCCCAGGCCGCCGATGGCGACGAGCAGCGTGGACATCACGCCGACCAGCGTCCACAGCCGGGTCGAGACTTTGAGGTGGGAGAGGAACTGCACGTTGGTTTTCCTTCTTGGTGGATTCAGTGAGCGGCGTCGATGGCCAGGCCGGTCTGGGGGCTGCTCATCAAGGCTTCGATGTCGAGCAGGATCAGCATGCGGGCGTCGTTGCCCTCGCCGATGGTGGCGATGCCGGTGATGTGGGTGGCGGCGATGGCGCCGCTGAAGCCGGGCGCCGGCTTGATCTCGGTGGGCGACAGGGCGATCACGTCGCTGACTGCATCGACCACCGCGCCCACGGTGCGCCCGCCCATGCCGAGCACCACGGTGACGGTGCCGTTGCGGACGGTGGCGTCCTGGCCGAAGCCGCGGCGCAGATCGACGATGGGCACGATCACGCCGCGCAGGTTGGTCACCCCCAGCACATGCGGCGGCGCGCCGGCGATGCGGGTCGGCGATTCATACGAGCGGATCTCCTGCACGCGCAGGATGTCGATGCCGTATTCCTCGGCGCCCAGGCGCAGGGTGAGGACTTCGGTCGGTGCGGCGGCCGCGCCGCTGGCGGCCCGCTCGACCAGTGCGCTGGCGACGGCCTGGGCCTCGTGGCCGATCGACGGGCCGGCGTCAGATCGGTTGCCGGTGTGTTCTGACAGGTGGTTGCTCATTCGTGCTCCATGGGATGCACAAATGATACAAGTGAAACTGTAGACAGACCGTATTTATCAAATTTAAGTTGTGAGAATTCTCACTTTTATCGATCTAGAGATCGTTTTGGCTGCGGATGTGCGGCTTCAGACGCGCCCAATGCCCGGCGGCGGCCTCGAGGTCGTGCGCCGCCGCCGCGTCTTCGAGCTGCCGGGCGCAAAGGGCGCCGTCGCTTCGGCCGATCGTCGCCAGCACGCTCTTCAGGTTGTGGGCCACCCGTCTCAATGCCGCCGCGTCGGCGCTCGCCAGCGCCTGGTCGCCGTCAGCCATGTCCTGCGCGAACTGCAGCAGGCAGGTCTCGCGGTAGGCGAGGAAGAGGGCGAGATCGCCGCCGAAGTGCTGCGCCACCGACGCGCGCTCGCCCTCTGAAACGGTCGGTTCGTCGCTGATCTCCGGGTGGACCTGCGCCGCCTGCGCCCGATCGAGCACCAGGGCGTCCTGGACACAGGCTTCCAGCTCGGCCACCGAGACCGGCTTGCGGAGCTGCCGCCAGACCCCGAGTGCATCCAGCTGCTGCATCGTCGAGGCATCCAGCCCCGCGCTCAGCGCGACCACCCGCGTCCCCTGGCACAGCCGCGGCTCGTCAGCCAGCAACTGCAGCAGGTCGAGCCCCGACTGCCCGGGCATCATCATGTCGGTGATCAGCAGCGCCGGGGGCGGGCCCTCGCGCAGCACGGCCAGGGCCTGCGCCACATTGCCAACGCACTGCAGCCGGATCGGCAACTCGTCCAGCGCCAGCGCGGCGAACCGTCGCATGGACGCATCGTCGTCCACCAGCAGAACCGCCGGGTTCATCGCGCTCCGCTCCGCCCGCCGACCCCTTCGCCTGCTTCCTCGCGGGCCTGGGCCAGCGCCGCCTCCAGCAGGGCCGGCAGGGCCGTGACGATCTGCGGCTTGTGCACCACCGGGATGCCTTCCAGCGCGAAGGCGTAGGGGCCCCGCTGATCGGCGTCCAGCGAGGTGATGACCAGCAGCTTCGTCTTGCGGAACGCGTCGTGCGAGCGCAGCCCGGTGATCAGGGTGGCGCCGTCGATGCCCGGCAGGAGGATGTCGACGATCAGGACGTCGGGCTCCAGGCGGCCGGCCATGGCCAGCCCGGCAATCCCATCCGCCGCGACGTGCAGCTCGACCTGCGGGAACCGCTGCGCCAGCAACAGGCGCAGCAGGTTCTGGTAGTGGGTCGAGTCCTCGATCAGCAGCACCCGTTGTGCCGCGCCCGCCTTCTGCGGTGCGGAAGATGGCTGCGGGGGCGAGGGCGCCGTCGGCGGCATCTGCGGTGTCGGCCCGCCGCGGCTTTCCAGCCAGCGGTGCACCGACTCGCGGGAGATCCGGCGGTGGCCGCCGGAGGTCTTCCAGGCCTCCAGTTCACCCCGGTCTGCCATCAGCTGAACCGAGCGCACGGCCATCCCCAGCACTTTCGCTGCCTCAATCGTGGTGTAGGTGGCGTCCGCGGCGGTGACCTGGGGATCAGATGGGGGCATTTTTCTCATTGTAATGATAAAAGTGATCCTGCTGTGGTGCGAAACCGGTGCTCCCGAATCATAATCCGCTTCAGATTGAAGCACTTGACCAAGCCATCGCCTGTGAAGACCGTACTCATCGTTGAAGACCACGCCGACATCCGGCGGCTGATCCGCATGACCCTCGAGCTGGAGGATTGCGAGATCCTCGAGGCGCCTGATGCCGCGGTCGGCCTGGAGATGATCAGCCGGGTGCGGCCGCACGTTGTGTTCCTCGACTGGATGATGCCCGGCGGATCCAGCGGCCTCGACATCTGCCACGCCGTCAAGTCGGACCCGGCACTGGCGGCTGTGAAGGTCGTGCTGGTGTCGGCCCGGGGCAGCAGCGCCGATCGCGAGGCGGGCCTGCGCGCCGGGGCCGACGAGTATTTCGTCAAGCCTTTCAGCCCGATCGAGTTGCTGGCCTGCGTCACCGACGTGGCTGGGGAGCCCCAATGAGCCCGCTTGCGTTCGGCTTGGCTGCTGCACCCGCAGGCAATTCCTTCGGCGACGCCGCAGGCGCCCAGATGGAGCGCATGCTGACGGACTTCGGCCGCATGTACCAGGAGCGCAACCAGGCCCTGGCCGAGGTGACACGGGCGCATCACGATGCCTTGCTGCGCCTGTCGCGGGCGGCCGAGTACCGCGACGACGACACCGGGGTGCACATCGTCCGCATCGGCTACCTGGCCTGGGCCGTGGCGCTCAAGCTCGGGCAAAGCAAGGGGTATGCGGCGCTCCTGCGGCAGGCGGCGCCGATGCACGACATCGGAAAGATCGGCATTGCCGACGCCGTGCTGAAAAAGCCTGGCAAGCTGACGCCCGAGGAGCGCCTTGTGATGAACCAGCACCCGGAGATCGGCGCCGGGATCCTCGGCCAGTCCCGCATTCCCTTGTTCCAGCTGGCCGCCGAGGTGGCGCTGGCGCACCACGAGCGCTGGGACGGCGGGGGCTACCCCAAGGGCCTGAGCGGCGAGGCGATCCCGCTGGGCGGCAGGATCGTGGCCGTGGTCGACGTCTTCGATGCCCTCACGATGGACCGGTGCTACCGGCCCGCCTTCAGCGACGAAGTCGCGCTGCGGATGCTCGCCGACGAGCGGGGCAAGGCCTTCGATCCTGCCATCGTTGACTGTTTCCTCGCGCACCGGGCCGACCTGATCGAGTTGCGTGACCAGGTCAATCGCATGAACCCGGGGTTGGCCGAGTCGATTCAAGAACCCCTGGAGCTTGCCTTCGCATGCAAGCTCGCACCCAAGGAGCAGTGATGGCAGCAAGGATGTTCTCGAGAGGGGTGGCCACCGCCCTGCTGATGGCGGGGCTGGTGCTCGGCTCGGGCCCGAGCCGCGCGGGCGCGGTCCTCGACCGCGTCAAGGCATCGGCCACGCTGAAGGTCTGCATCTGGCCGGACTACTACGGCGTGACCTACCGCAACCCCCGGACCCAGCAGCTGACCGGGATCGACATCGAGCTGTCGGCCGCGCTGGCCCGCGACCTGAAGGTGAAGGCCGAGTACGTCGAATCCTCGTTCCCCACGCTGGTCGCCGACCTGAACACCGGCCGCTGCGACATCGCGATGTTCGCCGTGGCCATGCTGCCGCAGCGCATGGCGGTGCTGGCGTTCTCGCGACCCTACCTGCAGAGTGACATCTACGCGATCACCACCCGCAGCAACCGCGTCGTGCGCTCCTGGGCGGACATCGACCAGCCGGGCGTCCAGGTGGCGGTGCAGGCCGGCACCTTCATGGAGCCGGTGATGGCAGCGGCGCTCAAGCACGCCACGTTGGCGGTGATCAAGCCACCCAACACGCGGGAGCGTGAGCTGGAGGCGGGCCGGGTCGATGTCTTCATGACCGACTACCCGTACAGCCGGCGCCTGCTGGACAGCGCCGACTGGGCGACGCTGATCTCTCCGCCGACGCCCTTCCACGTGCTGCCCTACGGCTACGCAATGAAGCAGGGCGATGCCGACTGGCTCGGTGTCGTGGACGATTTCGTGGCCCGCATCAAGCACGACGGCCGACTCGACGCAGCGGCCAAGGCCAACGGCCTCACGCCCATCGTCTTCCGGCAACCCTGAGCGGGCGCAGCCGGGTGGCCCAGACCTCTTCTCGCACTTCGGCGGCGCCCTGGCGGGCCAGCCAGGCGGCACTGCTGCTCGGTGCTGCCCTGATCGCCACCGTGCTGGTGGGGGTGGCCTGGATCGGCTGGTTCGACTACCGGAGCAACGTCGACGGCGAGCGTTCGCGGCAGGAGCTGCTGGCCCGGGTGCTCGAAGACCAGGCGACCCGCACCTTCGATTCCACCGGCCTGGCGCTGGGCGCACTGGCCGCCCGCCTGGAATCGCTGCCCCGCTGGGACGAGGCCCATGCCGGCCCGGCCCTGAGAGAGACGCTGGCCGGCTTGCCCTTCCTGCGCGATGTCGCCCTGGTCGACCGGCAAGGCCACGTCATGTCGGCCGCGCAACCGACGCAGGGGCCTGCGCCCGACCTGGGCTTTCTCGGCGCGTGGCCGGAGCCTGGGCACCAGCGGATCGGCTCCTATGCCCCCGGCCGCACCCTGGCCGATGCCGCGCGGCACGGCAGCCCGCGGGCCAGCCCACCCGGGGTCGGGTTCATCCCGGTGCTGGTCGGGGTGGCGGCGCCCGGCGGCGGTGGCGCGCTGCTCATCGGCCTGGTCAACCCGGACTCCATCGCCAACTACCAGACCCAGACCGTCGAAGGGACCGATTCGGTGGCCGCGCTCGCTTCCTACGGCGGCGAAGTGCTCACGGCCACCGAGGGCGCTGGCCTGCGGGCGGGGGCCGGGCTGTCCGGCCATGAGCTGTTCAAGCGGCGGCTGCCTGAGCGGGAGCACGACAGCTTCGTCGGACGCGGGCTGGCCGAAGACGACCGGATCGTCGCCTTCCGCGCCTCGCGGCGGCACCCGATCGTCCTGGTGGTCGAGCAGCCGGTGAGTACCGTCCGGTCGAAGTGGTGGCGGGGCATCGGCGCGGTCGGGGCCGTCTTCGCGATCACGGTGGCGCTGCTGTGCACGATGACCTTCCTCGCGTGGCGTGGGCTGGCGTCGCGCGAGCGTGCCCGCGCGCTGCTCGACGAGGCCCAGCAGGCCGTGGCCCGGCGCGAGCACGAGCTCAGCGTCACCGTCAGCAGCATCCAGGAGGTCATCTTCCGGACCGACGAGGTCGGTGTCATCACCTTCGTCAATGCACGCTGGCCGGTGGCAGCGGGCGAAGAGCCCTCGGCGGCCATCGGCGAGCGCTTCGTCGACCTGGTGGTGAGCGAGCACCGCAGGCTGGCGAAATCCCTCTTCAAGCACGACGGGCCCGAGGGCCTGCGGAGCGTGCAGGTGGCCATCAAGCGGTCCGGCGGATCGGCGCCGTCACGCCTGTTCGACGTGGCGGTCGTCCCGCTGGTGGAGCGGGCGCGCATCGTGGGCTTCGTGGGCAGCGCGGTCGATGTCACGGACCGTGTGGACGCCCAGCAGCGGCTTCGTGCGCAGTTGGCGCTGACGGAATTGCTGTTCGAGGTCAGCCCGCTCCCCCTCAGCCTGAGGGACGTCCACGGCCGCTACCTCAGCGTCAACCAGGCCTGGGAAGAGTTCACCGGGCGCAAGCGGCAGCATGTTCTGGGCCTCAAGGTCGCGCCGCACCTGACCCGCGACGAGCATGACCTTCACAGCACCCGGGACGCGGAGCTCCGGGCGTCTGCCAGCGGCCGCCTGAGCTACGAGGCCAGCGTGGTGCATGCCGACGGCTCGCGGCGCGATGCCGTGTTCATCAAGGTGCTGGTGCCCGACCAGGCCGGTGGCTCTGCCGGCATCCTGACGGTGTCGATGGACGTCACCGAATTCCGGGCCGCTGAGCGGGCCACGCGAGAGGCCCGCGACGCCGCCGAGGAAGCGTCGCGGGCGAAGTCCGAGTTCATCGCCAACATCAGCCACGAGCTGCGCACACCGTTGCAGTCCATCCTCGGGTTCTCGGAGCTGGGGGCCGTGCGCGGCCGCGAGCAACCGAAGCTGCAAGGCATGTTCCAGGAGATCAACGGCGCCGGCAAGCGCATGCTGGCCCTGGTCAACGACTTGCTGGACGTGGCCAAGATCGAAAGCTCGGTCGGCACCTTCCACCTGGAGCGGGCAGACCTGCGGCCGCTCGTGCGAGAGGTCGTCAAGGAGCTTTCCCCGCTGATCGCCGAGCGAGGCCTGCTGCTGGACCTCGACCTGTCCGACGCCCCGCTGACGGCCAAGGCCGACCCGCTTCGTTTCCAGCAGGTCATCCGCAACGTGCTGGCCAATGCGATCCGGTTCTCTCCGCACAAGGGCCGCCTCGAGGTGCGCGGCGACATCACGCCGGAAGGCGAGATCCATCTGAGCTTCAGCGATGAAGGGCCCGGGATCCCGGCGTCCGAGATCGACCACATCTTCGACGCCTTCGTGCAGTCCAGCACCACCAAGGACGGCTCCGGTGGAACCGGCCTGGGGCTGACGATCAGCCGCAAGATCCTGGAGGTCCACGGTGGGCGCATCTCGGCTGAAAACAAGCCCGCAGGCGGCGCGGTGTTCCATGTCCACCTGCCGCTTCGTTCGCCGCAGGAAACGCGGCCGGCCCCGCTTTGAGCCGCCTGCTGCAGCCTTGCGGGCACCGCTTTCTCGGCTTCCCCTGGTGATGCGCATGGGGTAGGCTGCCGGTGCGGCGGCCAGGTTGCACGGACTGGCCGTCCCTCAAGGGGAGCACAAGATGAACAGGCGCCTGGACGACATGGTGCTGGCCGAGAACCCCGATGCGCTCGTGGTGCTCGGCCCGGATGGCACGGTGCAGCACTGGAACGCCGCGGCGCAGGCCATCTTCGGGCACGCGCCCGACGAGGCGTTGGGGCAGCCGCTGGAGATGCTGATCGTTGGCCCGGACCAGCGCGAGGAGTTCCGCCGCCAGCTGGGCGAGGTGAGGCCGGGCGAGCTTCGGGTGGACGAGTCGCTGCGCCGCCGCAAGGACGGCGCCCGCCTCAACGTCAGCGGCTCCACCCGCGCGGTGCGGGCGCCTGACGGCTCGCTGGAGTGCTACCTGCTGACGATGAAGGACGTCACCTCGCTGAAGGTGGTGCGCGACACCAAGCTCGTCGAGGCCAAGTACCGTGACCTGCTGGAGCACACGCCCGATGCGATCCTGATCGTCAACGCCACCGGCCGCATGGTGCTGGCCAATGCGCAGACACAGGAGGTGTTCGGCTACCCGCGGCAGGCGCTGATCGGCCAGCCGGTCGAGATGCTGCTGCCGCAGCGCTACCGCCACCAGCACCTGGGCCACCGTGTCGGCTTCTTCGAGCAGCCGCGCACACGCTCGATGGGCGCGGGCCTGGAGCTGTTCGGCCAGCGGCGCGGGGGCGAGGAATTCCCGGTCGAGGTGAGCCTGAGCCCGCTCGACATGGAAGAGGGCGTGATGGTGATGTGCGCCGTGCGCGACCTGACCGAGCGCCAGGAAGCGCGCCGCAAGGCCGAGCGCCAGTTCCGCGACCTGCTCGAATCGGCGCCCGACGCGATGGTCATCGTCGACCCCGTGGGCAAGATCGTGCTGGTCAACTCGCAGACGGTGCAGCTCTTCGGCTGGCGCCATGAAGAGATGTTGGGCCAGCCGGTCGAGATCCTGGTGCCCAAGCGCTTCCGCGCGGCGCACCCGGGGCACCGCGCTGCCTTCTTCACCCAGCCCAAGTCGCGCCAGATGGGCGCCGGGCTGGAGCTCTACGGCCTGCGCAAGGACGGCAGCGAGTTCCCGGTCGAGATCAGCCTGAGCCCCATCCAGACCGAAAGCGGGCTGCTGGTCGCCAGTGCCATCCGCGACGCCAGTGAGCGCAAGCGCAGCGAGCAGATGCTGCAGGAAGCCAACCGCATGAAGAGCGAGTTCCTGGCCAACATGTCGCACGAGCTGCGCACGCCGCTGAACGGCATCCTCGGCTTCTCGGAGCTGCTGGTCGACCAGCGCTTCGGCCCGCTGAACGACAAGCAGCGCGAGTACATCGGCGACATCCACGAGTGCGGTCGGCACCTGCTGCAGCTCATCAATGACGTGCTCGACCTGTCCAAGGTCGAGGCCGGGAAGATGCAGAACCACGTCGAGAGCTTCTCGCCGCATGCGGCGATCTCGGCGGTCTGCACGGTCGTCGGCCCGATGGCGCGCAAGAAGCGCATCCAGCTGCACCCGCCGATCGTGCCGCCGCCCGAGGCCGCGCTGGCCGCGGTGGCGCTCGACCAGCAGAAGTTCAAGCAGATCCTGCTGAACCTGCTGTCGAACGCGGTCAAGTTCACCGAGCCGGGCGGCCAGGTGGCGATCGACCTCGCCGCCGACGGGGGCGAGCGCTTCCGCGTGGCGGTGCGCGACACCGGCATCGGCATCGCGCCGGCCGACATCGGCCGCCTCTTCGAGGCCTTCCGCCAGCTCGATGGGGGCCCCTCTCGCCGGCACGACGGCACCGGCCTGGGCCTGGCGCTGACGCGCAAGCTGGTCGAGCTGATGGGCGGCCGGATCGAGGTGCAAAGCCAGGTCGGCGAGGGCAGCAGCTTCACCGTCCACCTGCCGCGCGAGCTGCCGGTGTCCGATGGCAACGGGTGAGGAGGCAGCGATGGGCGCGCGCATCCTGGTCGTCGACGACAACCTGCTCAACCGCAAGCTGGCGTGCGACCTGCTGGAGCTGGAGGGGCACGAAGTGCTGCAGGCGGAGGACGCCGACCAGGCGCAGGCGCTGCTGGAGCGTGGCCTGCCACCCGAGCTGATCCTGATGGACATCTCGCTGCCCGGCATGGACGGCCTCACCTTCACCCGCCAGCTCAAGGCCGACGCGCGGTTCGCCGGCATCCCGGTGGTGGCGATGACCGCCTTCGCGATGAAGGGCGACGAGCACAAGGCCCTGGCCGCAGGCTGCAGCGGCTACCTCACCAAGCCGATCGACACCCGCCGCTTGCCGCAACAGGTGGCCGATGCGCTGGTGGCTGGCCGGCAGGAGCGCGAGCGGCTGAAGATCATGATCGTGGAAGACCACCGCATCGACATGAAGCTGGCCGGCGAGCGGGCCCGGCTCAGTGGCCATGTGGTGCTCAGCAACACCACCGCCGAAGAGGCGCTGGCCAGCCTGGGCGAAGGCCACCCGGACGTGGTGCTGCTCGACCTGAACCTGCCGGCGATGGACGGCCTGAGCTTCGTTCGCCTGCTCAAGGCCGACCCCAAGACGCGCGACCTGCCGATCGTGGCGGTGACCGCCTACCCCGACAAGTTCCAACGCGACGAGCTGCTGGCGGCCGGCTGCGCGGCCTACCTCGTCAAGCCGATCGAGACCCGCACGCTGATGCACGAGCTGGAACAGGCCTGCCGCAAGCGCGCCTGAAGCGCCCACCACCGCGCCCGCAGGACAATCAGCGCCATGCAATTGCTCCTGGCCCCGATGGAGGGCCTGCTCGACCATCACCTGCGCGACATGCTCACGCGTGTCGGCGGCATCGACCGCTGCGTCAGCGAGTTCATCCGCGTCACCGACACGCTGCTGCCCGAGCGCGTGTTCTTCCGCGTCATCCCCGAGCTGGCGCACGGCGGGCGCACGCCCAGCGGGGTGCCGGTGCGGGGGCAACTGCTGGGCTCTGACCCCGCCTGCCTGGCCGACAACGCGGCGCGGCTTGCCTCGCTCGGCACCACCGGTGTCGACCTGAACTTCGGCTGCCCGGCCAAGGTGGTCAACCGCCATGGCGGCGGCGCCGCCCTGCTGGCAGATCCCGAGCTGCTGTTTCGCATCCTGCGCGACGTGCGTCGCGCGGTGCCGACGCACCTGCCGGTGTCGGCCAAGATGCGGCTGGGCGTGGACGACGACCGCCGGGCGGAAGAATGCGCCCAGGCCCTGGCCGATGGCGGCGCCAGCGAGCTGGTCGTGCATGCCCGTACCAAGCGCGACGGCTACCGCCCGCCCGCCCATTGGGCCCGGGTGGCGCAGGTGCGCGAGGCGGTGCGCGTGCCGGTGGTGGCCAACGGCGAGGTCTGGACGGTCGCTGACGCCCTCCGCTGCCTGGCCGAGAGCGGCTGCCGCGACCTCATGCTGGGCCGCGGCATGGTGGCCGACCCGGGCCTGGCGCTCGCGGTGCGGCTCGCGCTGGCCCCGGATGCGGCCGCGGTGCCGGCGCTGGACTGGCCGCGCCTGCGCGAGCTGCTCCGCCTGTTCTGGGCTGGCATCGAGCGCCAGATCACGCCGCGTCACCGCGCCGGCCGCCTGAAGCAGTGGCTGAATTTCCTGCGTCGGCGCTTCCCGGAAGCCGAGGCCGCCTACCAGCGGCTGCGCACGGTCAACGACCCGGCGCTGATGCGGCTGGCCTTGCACGAGGACGGGCTGTGACCGTTGTCATCGGGTTGGCCACGGGCCGGCATGGGCACATCGTCACGCCGGACCGGGTGGGAACCCGCTTGATTTCCCGTTCCGCGCGCCGATAGTGCACGGGTCGGCGGCATGGACCAGGCCGCGTCGGGGTCAATGACATATCCCTTGATCATCAATTCCCTGGTCAACCTCATCGTTGGGGCGGCCCTCGTGCTGGCTTGGCGGCGGCACCGCGAGCAGGTGTTCCTGCGGGCGCTCGGGCTGGCCGGTCTGCTGCAGGTGCTGATGCCGCTGGCCTTCCTCGGCTGGCAGGCGTCGAGCGGTGTGGTGGCCTGGGCGGCTGGGGCGCTGATGGTCGCTTCCGCCACCGGTCACCTGCTGCTCCTGGCCGATGGCGCACTGGGACTGGCCGGCCGCCCGCCCGCTCGGCGCCACCTGGCCCGCCTGGCGGTGTTGCTCGTCCTCGTCTACGCAGCGTCCCTTGCGGTCGAGCCGCGCGTCGGCCAGGCGGTGTCCGGCAGCCTGAACCTGGCGGTGGCGCTGGTCGCTGCGCGCTGGCTCTGGCCTTTGCACCAGTCCGAGCGCGTGTCCGGCCTGCTGCTGGTGGCGGTGGGCTTGAACCACTTCTGGTTCGTCGCGCTCGGCGCCGATGGCCTGGTGCACCAGGCCAGCCTCGGCACCGTGCTGCGCGTCAGCCTGGGGCTGGCGCTGCTGTATGCGGCCCTGCGCCGCAGCGGCGATGCCGCTCAGCGCCTGCGCGACCAGTACATGCGCATGACCGAAAAGTCGCACTTCGGCGTCATCGTGATCCAGGGCGAGAAGGTGCCCTATGCCAACCAGGCGGCGCGTCAGATCTACAACTACCCGGGCGACAAGCCGTTCCCGGTGCCTTGGCGCAGCCGCCACGTCAGCGAGGAGGACCGCGAACGGGCTCTCGGACGACACCGCGCGATCGTCGACGGCCTGATCGACCAGGCCCAATGGGAAGGCCCGCGCCAGCGCCACGACGGCTGGGCGATGTACCTGCGCTTCGCGTCCTGGCGCATCGAGTGGGACGGCCAGCCTGCCGAGCAGGTGGTGGTGATCGACGACACCGAGCACCACGCCGCCACGGAGGCCCTGCTGCACCAGGCCACGCACGACACCCTGACCGGCCTGCCCAACCGCAGCGCGCTGCTGCGGCGCATGAGCGAGCTCTGCCGGCTGCAGGCGCCCTTCGCGCTGCTGCTGATGGACGTCGACCGCTTCAAGCTCTTCAACGAAGCCCATGGCCCGTCGGTGGGCGACCAGGTGCTGCAGGCCTTTGCCGATGCCCTGGGCGAGGCGGCGCCGGCGCCGGCCGAGCGCATGCGGCTGGGCGAGGACGAGTTCGCGCTGCTGCTGCCGGTGGCCGCGGGCGATGGCGAGCGTGCGGCCTTCGCGCTCGCCGGCCAGGTGCGCGAGCGCCTGTCGCGGCCGTTGCAGTTGCCGGCGCACGAATTCTTCGTCGATGCCTCGATCGGCCTGGCGCTGCAGCCCGAATCGGGCCGGCAGCCCGAGGCGTTGCTGCGCTCCGCACAGGCGGCGATGCACGAGGCCAAGCGCATGCCCGGCCTGTCGGTGCAGCTGGCGCAACCGGGGTTCGAGCGCGGCTCAGGCGCCTCGCTGCAGGCCGAGCAGGCCCTGCGTGCCGGCTTGCGCAACGAAGAATTCGTGCTGGTCTATCAGCCCAAGGTGGCGGCCTCGGACGGCCGGTTGACGGGCTTCGAAGCCCTTGTGCGCTGGCAGCGGCCGGGCGTGGGGCAGGTCAGCCCGGCCGAGTTCATTCCGGCGGCGGAGCGCACCGGCCTGATCGGCGCGCTGGGGGCGCTGATCCTCGACAAGGCTTGCGCCCAGGTGGCCGCCTGGCTCTCGGCGGGAGAGGCGCTTGTGCCGGTGGCGGTGAACGTGTCGCCGCTGCAATTGCTCGACCCGGCTTTTCCGGGGCTGGTGGCGCGCAGCATGGCGCTGCACCGCGTGCCGCCGCACGCCCTGACCATCGAGATCACCGAGACGGCGGCAGCCACCCACCTGGACGAGGCGCGCCAGCGCATCGCAGAGTTTGGCGCGCTGGGCCTGCAGGTGGCGCTCGACGACTTCGGCGCGGGGCTGTCGTCGCTGAACATCCTCCGCAGCCTGCCCCTGCAGGTGGTGAAGATCGACCGTCTGCTGATCGACCCGATGCCGGCGGCCGACGCCCTGGCGGTCGTCCGCGCGGTGTGCCAGCTGGCGCGAGCGCTGCGCCTGAAGGTGGTGGCCGAGGGCGTGGAGACCGCCGAGCAGGCGGACGCCGCGCGGGCTGCCGGCTGCGACGAGTTCCAGGGTTACCACTTCAGCCGGCCGCTGCCGCCCGTCGACGCGGTGGGCTGGATGCGGCGCGCCGCGGCGGGTGCGGAACCGGCCACGGCCGGGTCCCTGGCTGTCAGGGCACCGGTGGTGCCGGCGCCCTGACGGGGCCCGGACCGCAGGCGCCAGCCTCAGACCTGCGCGACGGCGGCGATGCCGGCCCGGGCGATCTGGGCGTCCTGGTCGGACTTGACGCCGCTCACGCCCACCGCACCGACGACGCGGTTGTGCAGCACCAGCGGCACGCCGCCTTCCAGCATGCCTTCCATGCCCGGGGCGCTGAGGAAGGCCGTGCGGCCCTGGTTGATCATCTCCTCGAATCCCTTGGATTCGCGCTTGCCCATCGCGGCGGTGCGGGCCTTGGCGATGGCCATTTCCGAGCTCAGCAGCGGCGCACCGTCGAGGCGGTACATGCCCAGCAGGTGGCCGCCGTCGTCGACGACGGCGATCGACACCGGCCAATGGTGGGTCCAGGCCTCGGCGCGGGCGGCTTCGAGCATCTTGCAGGCGTCGGCGTGTTCGAGATAGGGCTTTTGTTGCATGTTGGGGTGGGTAGGGAGGGTCGGGAAAGGCGGAAGTATCTGCAAAAAGCGCGCTAAGACCCGCTGGAAGCCCCTCAGGCAGCAGCCTTGGCGCGCTGCAACTCAGCGGGGCTGAGCACCTGGGGCTGGGCCAGCGGCTCGCCGTCCTCGCGGAACAGCGGCGACTGGCGCCACCGGCCCCGCAGCCTCGATGCGGCCAGCGCCGCCGCGATGCGCGCACCGCCGGCCAGGGTGGCCAGCGGCGTGCCCCGGACCGGTGCTTTCGCGCCGGCCGTCTGCACCCGCATGCGCAGCGGGCCGAAGGCGTCGACCGGCGTGGCGGGCGGGTGGTCGACCGCGCCGCGCATCACGCCCACATAGGCCATGCGGGGGTTGCGCGCGGTGTTGCACAGGGGGGTGTCGCAGCATGCCGCAAACCAGCGCAGCAAGCCCGCCTCGGTGAGCGACAGGCAGGCCAGCTGGTGCAGGCCCTCGGTGAAGGCCAGGCGATCCTGCAGCGTGATCACCACTTCGGTGCCACCTTGGTCGTCGAGCACCTCACGAGCCTTGCACAGGTGGTGGGCGTAGGCCTGACAGTCGGAGCAGTAGCACAGGGCGCGCAGGCCGAGCGGGCCTGGCCGGACGCAGCCGCGCAGGGTGCCACAGCGACAGCGCAGGGGGTGAGCGGTCATCGGTCGAGGTTAGCGCAGCAGGGTGGGGTGGGCGCCATCCCAAGGAACGAGGCCGGTTTGTCACATCTGCTTGAACAAATGCAGATAGCTGCGGCTGACCGGGAGCACCTCGGCGCGGCCCCTGAGGTGGATGTGGGCGGTCTCGTTCTCGCCGCGTGTCACATGGCTGATCGCCTGCAGGTTGACCACCACCGAGCGGTGCACCTGGGCAAACTGGTGCGCATCGAGCTGGGCCAGCAACTCCTTCAGCGGCGTGCGCAGCAGCGCTTGGCCGGGCTTGCCGCCGTCGCCCCGCCAGGCGATCAGGGTGTACTTCTCGTCGGAGCGGAGGAAGTCGATCTCGTCGACGGCGATCAGGCGCAGTGTCTGCCCCACCGAGGCGCGAACCCAGCGCAGCGGCGCGGATGCCGCCGAGCGCTGCTGCAATTGCGCGGCGAGCTGTTGCAGCAAGGCATCGGTGGCCAACGTGGGCTGGGCGCTGCCCAGGCGCTCCTTGAGCCGGCTCACTGTTTCGGCCAGGCGGGCCGGCTCGACCGGCTTGACCAGGTAGTCGAGCACGCCATGCTCGAACGCCTTGAGCGCGTACTGGTCGAAGGCGGTCACGAACACCAGGTGGGCGCGGCGGCCGATCTGGCGCGCCGCCTCCACGCCCGACAGGCCGGGCATGTGCACGTCGAGAAAGCAGATGGCGGGCCGCAGCGCCTCGAACTGCTCGACGGCCTCGCGGCCGTTGCGGGCCTGGGCCACCACCTGCAGCTCCGGCCAGGCCTGGCCCAGCAGGCGCGCCAGTTCGTCGCGCAGCAGCGGTTCGTCGTCGGCGATCAGGGCAGTGGGGGTGCTCATGCGGTGCGCTGGGCTGGGAAGTCGATCTCCGCGCACACCCCATGGGGCACCACGCTGGCGAGCGTCAATCGGGCGTCGCCGCCGAAGACGAGCTGCAGGCGCTCGCGCAGTGTGTCGAGGCCCGTGCCCAGGCCGTTGCCCGCCTGGCGAAGGCCGACGCCGGAGTCGATCACCCGCGCGCTGCAGCGGCCCTCGCGCAGGGTCACGTGCACCTCGATCAGCCCGCCTTCCTCGCTCGGGTCGATGCCGTGGCGGATGGCGTTCTCCACCAGCGTCAGCAGCGCCATCGGCGGGCAGCGCAGCGGGCCGGTGCCTTCATCGGCGTGCAGGCTGTAGCGCAATCGGTCGGGCATGCGCATGTGCATCAGCTCCAGGTAGGCCCGCACCAGCTCCAGCTCCTGGCCGAGGGTGGTGCTTGTCTCGTCCAGGCGCGGCACGGCGGCGCGCAGGTAGGCGATCAGGCTGTCGAGCACCTGGGTCGCGCGGGGCGAGCCGGTGTTGACCAGCGCGCGCACGTTGGCCAGCGTATTGAACAGGAAGTGCGGCTGTACCTGGGCCTGCAGCAGGCGCATGCGTGCGTCCAGCGCCTGGCGCTCCAGCTCGCTGCGCTCCAGCTGGAAGGCCATGGCCTGGCTTTGGGCGAAGGCATCGCGCTGGCGCACCAGTGCGCCCACCGCGATCCACGGGCCGAAGAGCCAGCCCATGAAGCAAAGGTGCTGGAAGCCGGTGCGCCGCAGTTCGTCCTGCCAGAAGGCCGGGATGCCGGTGGTCGACCAATAGGCGAGCAGGGCACCCAGCGGCGCAGCCAGCAGGATCGCCACGATCTGCCACACCCAGCGGGCCAGCCAGCGTGGCAGGCGCACCGGCCAGCGCTCGGCCGCGCCGAAGGCCGCGGCCATGACCAGGCCGCCGATCGCCACCCGCAGGATCCACACCCAGGCCGGCGTGGCCACGGAATTGGTGCTCTGCATCAGGCCGAAGGGGACCGCGGCGATGACGATGAAGCGCACTCGCCACCAGCTCATCACGGGGCTGGGCGGCTGCGGCGGGAAAGTGTCGGTGGCGATCATCGGGTTGCAGTGTGGCTGGCGTGGCCCATGAGGCAAAGCGGAATACGACGGGCCACGGGCCGCAGGGGGCGGGTGACGGCCCAGAGCGACCGAAGCGCCACAATCCTGGGTCAGCCCCATGCCCGCCGCGAGGAATGATGGCCGCCTCCTGTTTCATCGACCACCTGGCCGTGACCGCCCCGACGCTGGAGGCCGGCGTGGCCTTCGTCGAGGCCGCGCTGGGCGTGCGCCTGCAGCCCGGCGGCCAGCACCCGCGCATGGGCACCCACAACCGCCTGTTGCGCCTGGGCGAATCGCTGTACCTCGAAGTGATCGCGCCCGACCCCGGCCTGCCGCGCCCGAAGCGCCCGCGCTGGTTCGGCCTGGACGAGTCGCCGGCCAGCGCATCGCCGCGCCTGGCGACCTGGGTGGCGCGTTGCAGCGATGTCCACGCGGCCCTCGCCTCGGCCACCGAAGACCTGGGCGAGCCGATGCCGATGGAGCGCGCGGCGCTGCAGTGGCTGATCTCCATCCCCGCCGATGGCCGGCTGTGCCTGGGCGGGCTGGCGCCTTCGCTGATCCAGTGGCAGGTGGCACAGCACCCGGCGGCCGGGCTGGCCGACGCGGGTTGCGCGCTGGTGCGGCTCGAAGCGAGGACGCCTGAGCCGTGGCGGCTGGAGGTGTTGCTCGCGTCGCTCGGCCTGCAGACCGCCGTCGTCGTGTCGACCTGCCCGGCGGAGCAGGCGCCGCGGCTCGTCGCCCACATCGACACCCCCGGCGGCCGGCGGGTGCTGGGCGCCAGCTGAGCGCCTGAAGCGGCTCAGCGCGGCGGATCCGCCGGCAGGCCCAGCGTGCCCGACAGCAGCTGGCGTGACAGGCCGCGCACGCCGGGCAGTCGGCCGGTGGGCGCGAAGAAGACGTCGCGCAGCCTCGCCAGCGTGTCGGCTTCGGACTGGAACAGCGGCGTCAGAGCATGGCTGGCCCATTGGTACCAGCGCACATGGCGCCGGCGCTGGGCTTCGAATGCGGGCAGGTGGCGCAGGTCCAGGCCAGGGCCGAGCCTGTCGGCCAGCACCTGCGCGTCCATCAGCGCCAGGTTCACCCCCTGGCCCAGCTGCGGGCTCATGCCATGGGCCGCGTCGCCGATCCAGACTGCACGGCGGTGGTGCCAGCGCGGCAGCTTGACCGCGCGGTAGGTGGCGTGCGCCAGGCGGCGTGGCGGGTGGGCGCGGATGTGCGCGGCCGCCTGTGGCCACAGTGGCGCGAGCACTTCAGCCACCGCGTGTGAGTTGGTGTCATCGGACGGCGGCCGGTCGGCCCGCACGCTCCAGTACAGGCACAGCATGGGTGGCTTGTCGTGCCGCCAGCGGCCGACCGGCAGCAGGCCGGCCATCTGGCGCGCAAGGCGGTAGCGCTGGCTCAGGGTGTGCTGCTCGCTCCAGCCTTCGGCCGGCAGCAGGCACCACCAGGCGCCCCAGGGGTAGGGCCGTGCATGCCTGGGGCCGAAGGTCGCCTCGCGCAGGCGCGAGCGCGAGCCATCGGCCACCACGATCAGGTCGTAGGGGCCCATTTCGCGGATGCGGTGGCCGTCGTCGCTGTGCAGCAGGCCAATCTCGGCTTCGAGGCGGATCACCTGGTGGCCCGGCTGCAGCGCCACGTTGGGCGGCAGGTGCCGGTGCAGCAGGTCGAACAGTGCCGCGCGTTGCAGGCCCAGGCCCTGACGCTCGGGCGCCACTTGGGCGTAGTGCATGTCCATCACCAGCCGGCCGCTGGCGGTGTGGCCCTGCAGCCGTTCGATGCGTGCGCCCAGCGACTGGGCTTCTGTCAGCAGGCTCCAGCGTGCCAGCACGGCCTGGCCGGTGGGCTGCAGCAGGAAGCCGGCGCCGGCGGGACCTGGGTCCGGTGCCTGCTCGAAGAGCGTGAGCTCGGCGTGAGGAAAGGCACGGCCGAGTGCGATGGCCGCGGCCTGGCCGGCACTGCCGCAGCCGACGATGGCGATCTGGTGCCTCACCACGGCACTCACCCGGCAATGAAGCGCCGCAGCGCCGCGAAGGCGGCCTCGGGCTGGTCGCGCCAGGCGCCGTGGCCAGCATCGGCGTAGACCTGCAGCTCGGCCAGGCCGGGCGGCAGCGCGGCGGCGATGTCTTCGCTGTCGGCGGGCGGGCAGACCGGGTCCTCTGCGCCGGCCATCACCAGCACCGGGCAGCGGGCGTTCGCCAGGCCGGGCGCGAGGTCCATGCCGTGCATCTCGTGGACGATGAAGTGGCGCAGGATGTCGAGGTGGTACAGCGTGCGGCGGCGACCGTCGGGGCTGGCCGGCGGGCGGGTGTTGTACAGGCCGTGCAACTCGCGCAGGTACTGCTGTGTGTTGGCCTCGGTGGGGTGCAGCCAGAAGTCTTTGGCCAGCGCACGGGCGGCAGGGCCGCCCAGCCGCTCGAAGATCGGCAGCTTGCGTTCGAGGTTGAAGGCGGCAGAGGTGGACGACAGCACCACTTTCGCCGGGTGGCCGGGGTGTCGCGCCAGGTAGCGCTGGGCCACGAAGCCGCCGAAGGACTGGCCCAGCACGATGGGCCGCTCGATGCCCAGCGCGTCGCACAGGCGGACCACGTCGTCGGCCCAGGTGTCGAGTGTCCATTCGCTCGTGGGGCGGCGGTCGCTGCGGCCATGGCCCCGGTGGTCGTAGGTGACGATCTGCGCGATGTCGGCCAACTGCGAGAAGGCCGGCTTGAAACCGGCGTGGTCGAAGCCCGGGCCGCCGTGCAGCAACAGCAGCGTGGGCTTTTCGTGCATCGCCGGCCCGTCGGGGACGAGGCCGAAGCCGTCGATGTCGACGAACAGGCGCACGCCGGGTGCGATCTCGATGCGCATGGCATCCCTCCTGTGGTTCTTGTCTGCCGTCAGCCGCGCGGCCGGCGGGTCGCAGCCCGGGTGGCTGGCCGGTTGGTGATCATGCCAGCGAGCAGCATGTCCACCAGCTGCTCGGCCGCATCGTGCACCGGCATTGGCAACGATCCCGCGAGCAGCCCGTCGACATGCAGCGAGGCCAGTCCGTGGCAGATCGACCAGCCGGCCAGCGCGACAGGCTCCGGCGGGCCGGCCCGGATGCGGCCGGCGGCCTGCGCCTCGCGCACCGACTGCACCAGCACTGCGAGCGCGCGATCACCAGCGGCCATCAGCGCCGGATAGGAGGGCTTGTCGCACTCGGGGCCGAACATGAGCCGGTAGACCGAGGGGTGGGCGGCGGCGAAGTCGACATAGGCCACGCCCACGGCGCGCAGCGCTGCCAGGGCATCGGGCGCGGCCAGGCGGGCGCGCTCGGTGTGCTCGGCCAGGCCATCGAAACCCTTGGCCAGCACGGCGGCCAGCAGCGCTTCGCGGTCTGCGAAGTGGCGGTAAGGCGCGGCCACGCTCACGCCGGCCAGGCGCGCCGCCTCGCGCAGTGTGAGCGCCGACGGGCCGCCCTGCTCGATCAGCACGGTGGCCGAATCCACCAGCGCCCGGGCCAGGTCGCCGTGGTGGTAGGCCGGCTTCGGCGCGGGGGGCTTGTTGGCTGCCTTGTGCCCCGCCGGGAGGCTCTTCGCCTGTGCAGCTGGCGTCGTGCGCTTTCGCGAGGCTGGGGGGGGCGGCATGTTGACAACCATAACATCGAGCACTTATGTTATCGACGTTAACTTCCGAGCCTGCCCAACCTTCTTCAGGAGACCCTGCATGGACTCAAGCCCGATGGCACTTCCTCGCGGCGCCGCCGCATCGCCGCCGGCCGCGCTGGCCGGGCAGACGGATCGCGCCGCCTTCCTGCTGCTGCTGGCCGGCGCACTGCTGGTGCTGGTGACCTGCGTCGCCTATGTGCTCGCCGGCCCGGTGGCGGCGATGCCGGCCGGCGCCGCGGGCTTCGAGGAGGGGCGCCAGGCCACGCCCGCAGCCGCCGGCTGGATGCTGCTGGCCAGCTGGGCCGGCATGCCGGGCGACCTGTTGCTCGCCGTGGCCGGGCTGATGCTGGCCCAGCGGCCGGGGCAGCCGGCGCAAGTGAGCGCGGGCTGGTATGCGCTGGCGCTGGTCGGCGGGGTGTTTCTCGTCGTCGACACCCTGGTCGGCCAGGTGCTGCCACCCCTGGCCATGGGCGGGCCGGCGCTGGCCGGGGCCTACGCGGCGTCGCGCAGCCTTTTCGACGCGCTGTTCCACCTGGGCACCTTTGCCGGCGGCTTGTCGGCGCTGGCGATCGCCTGGGCGCCGGGCCGACCACCGGTCTGGGGCCCGATGCTCGGCGGCGCCGGTATGCTTGGCGTGGCCGGTGGCGGCGCCGGCCTGCTGGGCCTGGGCTACGCACCGCTCACCGGCGGGGCGGTGACGCTGCTGGTGCTGGCCCTGGCCGGCTGGGCCGCGGCCGGGCTGCGCGCGGGGCGCTGACGGCGCTCAGCGCTTCTTCTTTGCGGGGGCGGGCTGCAGCGCCTCGTGCAGGGCCACGAACTCCTGCGTCAGCTTGTGGCGCGGGTCGAGGTGGATCATCGGCAGTGCGCGCTCGTGCGACTCCTTCACCTTCACGCTCGCGCCCAGGTAAGGTTGCAGCACCGGCAGGCCCTCGTCGACCAGTTCCTGCACCGTGCGCTGGGGCAGGTTGGCGCGCGGCTGGAACTGGTTGACCACGATGCCCTCGACCTTCAGGCCGGGGTTGTGGTCGGCCTGGATCTCCTGCACGTTCTCGAGCAGCGAGTACAGCGCGCGGCGCGAGAAGTCGTCGCAGTCGAACGGGATGAGGCAGCCCTCGGCGGCGATCAGCGCCGAGCGGGTGTAGAAGTTCAGCGCCGGGGGCGTGTCGATCCAGACCTGGTCGTACTCGCCGTCGAGTGCGGCGAGTGCGTCGCGCAGCTTGTAGATCTTGTAGCGTGACTCCAGCTTGCCGTGCAGCTCTTCCAGGGCCGGCTGCGAGGGCAGCAGGTGGAGGTGCTCGAACGGTGTCTCGACGATGTGGTCGGCGGCCGATTTCGGCCGCACGCTGAACGACAGCGTCTGGTCGAAGAAGTCGGCCGCGCCCGACTCGATCGCCTCCGCGTCGTCGCCCAGCAGGTAGCGGGTGGAGTTGCCTTGCGGGTCCAGGTCGACCACCAGCGTGCGCTGGCCGAGCGACGCGCCGATGGCCGCGAGGTTGCAGGTGATCGTCGACTTGCCGACGCCGCCTTTCTGGTTGAACACGACACGGCGCATGGCCAGGCTCCCGGGGCTGCTGTGGAAGCCGCTATTGTGCGATGCACAAACCGTGCTTTGACTGGATGTGGCGCACAGACGCGCTGCGCCGCATCAAACCGTGTGCCGCGGCAGCGTGCGGCAATGCACGTCGCCGGCACCGCGGGCCTCAATTTCTGCCGCGGCCTGCCGATGCCCAGGCGATGCGCACCTCCTTGCCCGTGGCCGACCCCTCCGACCCGCTGGCCGCTGCCCGCGCGGCCCTGAATGCCGGCCTGGCGCAGGAGGCGGCCCTGCTGGCCTCGGCCGTCTGGCGTGGGGCCTCGCCCAGCGACGAACGGGCGCGGGCCGCGGCCGGCTTCGTGCTGTGCACCAGCCACTACCGGCTGGGCAACTGGTCGGCCATGCTGGAGACCAGCGAGCCGGTGCTGCCCCTGCTGCAGCGCAGCGGCATGGTGGCCGAGCGGGTGGAGCTGTTGCGCTGGGTGACGCTGGCGGCCTGCGAACTCGGCCGCTTCGACCAGGCGCTCCGCAGCGCGAACGAATCCTGCGCGCTGGCTGAGGCCCATGGCGACGTGACCCAGCTGGCGCTGTCTCTGGTGGCGCTGGGCATCTGCATCGAGCGCATGGGTGACCCGTGGCAGGCGCATCGGCTGCTGGAAGAGGCGCTGCTGCGCATGGAAGGGGTGAACGACCCCTACGCGCGCTGCATGATCCTGAACAACCTGTGTGCCTCCTACATCGGCGCCTACTACCTGCTGCGCGACGGCGACGCGATGGAGCAGGCGCGCGAAGTCATCGCCAAGGCGGCGCGGCACGCCCGGGAGGCCCGCACCCTGGCACCGGGGCTGCCGGGGGCGGCCTTCTTCGGCGCCATCATCGACGGCAACCTGGCCGAGAGCCTGCTGCACCTGGGCGAGTTGGACGAGGCGGAAGGCCTGGTCGAGGCGGCGCTTGCCCACGTCACCGAGCAGGGCAACCTGGCCCGGGCCTGGCGCATCCGCTATGTGCGCGGCCTGCTCCGCCTGGGCCGTGGCCAGGCCGACGAGGCGGCCGCGGAACTCACCGCCGTCTGGCACGAGCTGGAGGGCTCGCAGCAACACAACACGCTGGCGCGGGTGCACGACGCGCTGTACCGCTGCTGGCGCCGGCTGGGTGACACCGGTCGCGCGCTCGCCCACCTGGAAAGCTTCGAGGGCATCGAGCGAAAGCGCACCGTCAGCCAGCTGCAGGCGCAGTCGGCGCTGTTCGTGACGCGCGTGGAGGCCGAGCGTGTGCGGCTGGAGGCGCACGCCGAGCGGCAGCGCGCCGCCGAGATGGAGCAGCGCGCTCTGCGCGACCCGCTCACCAGCCTGGGCAACCGCCGGCTGATGACGCAACGCCTGCCCGCCATGCTGGCCGACGCGGCGGCGCAAGGGCAGCCGGTGAGCGTCGCGGTGATCGACCTCGACCACTTCAAGGCCGTGAACGACCGCTTCGGGCACACCGTGGGCGACGCGGTGCTGGTGCGGCTGGCCGAACTGCTGCGCGCCAGCACCCGGGCCGGCGACCTGCTGGTGCGCCTGGGCGGCGAGGAGTTTCTCGTCGCGCTGGCCGGCGCCGGGCCGGACCGGGCCCGTGAGGTGGCCGAACGCCTGCGCACCAGCCTGCAGCGGCAGGACTGGAGCGCGGTGGCGCCCGGCCTGGCCGTGACCCTGAGCGTCGGCCTGGCCTGCACGCCGCCCTATGAGATGGCCGCGATCAACCACGCGGCCGACGAGGCGCTCTACCGCGCCAAGCGCGCAGGCCGCAACCAGGTGGCAGGGCCCTGAAGCCCGTTCAGGCCTCGCTGCTGCGCCACACCAGCACCGGCACCTCGCTGTGCGCCAGCACGCGCTGGGTTTCGCTGCCCAGCAGCAGGCTGACGATGCCGCGCTTGCCATGCGAGGCCATCACGATCAGGTCGCAGCCCAGGCGGCGCGCGGCCTTGCAGATGGTGTCGTGCGGGTGGTCGCTCAACTCGGCCACGGTGGCGCATTCCACGCGGGCTTCCTCCGCGGTACGCCGCACGAAGTCGAGGTACTGCTGGGCATGCACCTGCGCGTCCTGGGCGAAGTGGTCGCGCGTCTCGTCGATGGCGGCGGCACGGTAGCTGAGCAGGTGGAACTCCGGCATGGCGTGCAGGCCGGTGACGCGGGCGCCGTGCTGGCGGGCCAACTCGATGCCCTGGAACACCGCCAGCTCGGACAGGCGGGAGCCGTCGGTGGGCAGAAGGATGTGCTTGAACATGGGGCACTCCTGTCTGGCTGGCCGGGCACTGAGCGCATCCCTTCGACCGACCGGACCCGGCACACGGGCGGCGGGTGAAATCGATCATAGGCCTGCCACCCGCCGCACACAAGCGACCCCAGGAACAAAAAAAAAGCGCCCGGCGGGGCCGGGCGCGGAAGTGCGGAGCACGAGGAGAAAACAGCAGTCCTTCGGTCGGATTACCAGGTCAGCAGGGCCGAGCGGATCTCGTCGCGGTACAGCTCGTTGGCGCCGTTGTTGTAGGCGTTGGTGTAGTTCGTGTCGATCGGGCACTCGGTCGCTTGCGTCTTCCAGTTTTCCCAGCAGGTCACCGGCGTGTCGGAGATCAGCCGGCCGAAGCTGTAGTCGCGGTAGGTCTGCACCCCGTTGACGTAGACCGGGAAGCGGATCAGGCCGGTGCCGGAACGCACGATCACCATGGTGCCGCAGCCACCGTTGGCATCAGGCAGGCAGGTGCCATAGCTGCCGCCCTTGCTCCAGCTGCGGACCAGCGATCCGAACTGCGAAGCGATCGCCGACTTGCCCAGCTTGGCGGCTTCGTCGTTGATGATGGCCTGCAGGGCGGAGCTGACACCCGAGCTCGGGTTGGCCGACTCCAGGAACTCGCTGCGGGCCGAGTTCGTGTTGTTCAGCAGTGTCGAGTTCCACACGCCCTCGTAGATGCGGGCCAGGTCGGCGGCGGTGGTGTCGTTGCGGCGGGTCGCCGGGTCGTACTTGCCGGTGGTGAAGTTCCAGTAGGCGCAGCCGATGTTGTGGCGCATCGTCGTGCCGGTCAGGCCAGAGCTGCTGGCGGTGGTGTTGAAGGGCGTGAAGCCACCGTAGCGGATCACCGTGCCGCGCGTGGTGCGGTTGTCGGAGATGCGCATCATCTCGTCCAGGCCCTTCTCGAAGTTGTAGTTGGTGCGACGGTTGGCCTGCGTTTCCTTGGACGGATCCGGGCAGGCGTCGCTGCCGGCGTTCACGTCGTACTCGTAGTAGGTGAAGGCCGAGGGCAGGGTGTCGAGGCCGAGCTGGACCTGCTTCATCGAGTGCAGCAGGTGCAGCGACTTCAGCGAGCTGGCGGTCTCGGCGCGGCGGCTGCTGTTCAGGTCGACCTTGACGGCGCCGTTGACCTGCTTCAGGTACGACTGGAAGATGCCCCGGGTCGGGTTGCCGTTGGCGTCCAGGAAGGTCGCACCCAGCACGCTGCGCATGCGGCGGGTGGAGGCGTTGGCGTTGTCGATGAAGACGGCGTCATAGCGGCGGGCGCCGTTGACCGTGTAGGTCGTGATGTCGATCGGGCGGGAGGCGACCTGATTGCTGTAGTTGTTCAGGTCGGCCATCGAGGCGAAGCCGTACTGGTACCACCAGGCCGAGTTGTCGCTGCCGGTGTTCTTCACCTGGATGAAGTTGTAGGTGCCGTTCGACTGGCGCTCGAGCTTGACGATGCGGCCCTGGAAGGAGGCGACCTTGCTGGCGATGCTGGCGGTCGACTGGTTGATCCACCACTGCCAGCTCTTGGCGTCGGAGCCGGTGTTGGCCACGAAGGCGGCGGTGTACTTCTTGACGCCACCTTCGGTGTAGCTGTCGATGTCGATCATGCGGTGGCCGCTGTTGCTGATGTGCGTGCTGATCTGCGACGAGCTCACGCCCATCAGGTAGCTCCAGGCGCGGGCGGCCCCGGCGGTGTTGGAGACCATCACCACGGCGAAGCGGATCACGCCGCCGCCGGCGTCATAGGGCTCGACCTCGATCAGGCGGCCGTTGTTGGCGGTGAGGTAGGAGCTGACCTGCGCGGCGGTCAGGCCGTAGTACCACCACCAGCCGGGCACGGCGTAGGCGCCGCTGTTCTTGACCATGCGCACGCTGAAGCGCGGTGTGCCGTCGACCACCGAGTACACCTCGATATCGGTCAGGCGGGCGCCGTTCTGGTTGATGTAGGTGCTGATCTGGCTGGCGGTGACGTTGGTGTAGGTCCACCAGCCGGTCGGCACGTTGACCGAGTGGTCGTCGGTCAGTGCGTTGGCGTCGAGCGCTTCGGCCTGGAAGTCGCCTTCCGCCTGCATCATGTCCTCGGCGCTCAGCTCGGCCGGGGTGGTGTCGATGGCGCTCGGGGCGGCGTGGGCGGGGCCCTGCATCAGCATGCCGGCAGCGGCTGCCACGGCGGCGAGCACGAGCGGCATGTGGGTGCGGGTGAAACGGGTCTTCATGGTCATCTCCGGGCTGTGAAGTGTGTGTGTCGGGTTGCTTGGGAGCCGCGTATGTCGTGCGGCCCTACTCAACAATTCGCACCCCGGGCGCGCCACCGGACACGCGAGTCCCCCTATGGTTAGGCCCCTCGGATGGGGGATGAAAAACAGGCGCGTACGATGTCCGGAACCGCCCGGCCGCGCCGAATTCCCGGCGTTCGCACCACCATGTGCCGCAACATCAAGACCTTGTTCAACTTCGAGCCCCCTGCCACGGAGCTGGAAATCCGTGATGCCTCGCTGCAGTTCGTGCGCAAGCTCAGCGGGTTCAACCGCCCGTCCAGGGCGAACGAGGAGGCGTTCGAGCGGGCCGTGGAAGAGGTGGCCGCCGCGGCGCGTGCGTTGATCGGCTCGCTGGTGACCAGCGCCGAGCCCCGCACCCGCGAGGAAGAGGCGGCCAAGGCGAAGGCGCGCTCGGCAGCCCGGTTCGGCCCGTCCGGCGCCTGAAGCGGCCCAGATCGGTCAGTACACCATCTGCAGTGGCCGGGGGGCGTCCAGCCCGCTGAGCTGGCGGTAGCGTTCGCGGGCCTGGCGCTCCAGGGTGTCGGCCTCCCCGATGCGGCCGATGGCACGCAGCCATTGGGCCCGAACCAACGCGGCAATCTGCTGGTCGGGGTGGGCCACGCTGCCGTGCGCCTGGCGCAGCAGGTCGTCTGCGCTGGTGATCAGTCCTTCGGCACGGGCCGGGTCACCCGCGGTCAGCCAAGCGAGCGCTTCGTTGAGCTGTGCCCGGGCGGTGCCCGCCTGGCCCATCGCGCCGAGCGGGCCGCCCGCCGTGCGCCAGGCGGCGGTGGCCTCGCTGGCGGCTGCGGCGGCCTCGACGCCACGGCCCAGGATGTTGAGCACGCCAGCGCGCAGCGTCAGGGTGGCCGCGTGGCGGGTGTCCTTCTGGCCGGCCTGACGCTCCTGGTCGATCAACTCGTCGAAGGCACGCAGGCCATCTGCCGGTTTGCCGTTGAGCGCCAGCGCCGAGGCGTAGCGCCGCTTGAAGCCGCGCACCTCGGACGCCGAGAGGGTGGACTCGGGCGAGACGGCGATCTCCACCGACTCCCGCGCGGCCTGCTCGGCCTGCGCCATCTGGCCGCTGCGCAGCAGGGTCATCACGTGGAAGGACAGGTTGAGCCCGGTCTCGCTGTCCTTCTCGCCGTAGAGGCGACGCGAACGGGCCACGTTCTCGGCCAGCACCGCATCGGCGAGCTGGAACTGGCCGGCATCGAGGTGGGCCATGGCCAGCGTGCGGCTGGCCTGGATGGACTGCGTGTTGTAGGGGCCGGCCAGGCGGTCGAACTCGGCGACCGAGCGCTTCAGCGTCGCGATGGCTTCCGGGAACTGGCGCATCTGCCACTGGGTGTAGCCCACGTCCGCGCGAAGGGCTGCGGGGCCCATTCCGAGGTCGTGCCAGTCCCGCTGCAGCAGCGGCTGCAGCTCGCGCAAGGCCTGCGCTGCCTCGGCCCACTTGCCCTCGCTGGCGTAGGAGGTGGCGATGCGCACCAGCGTCTGGGCGACCGGGTAGCTGTCCTTGCCGTGCAGGCGGACCTGCACCGGCAACTCGGCTTGCAGCACCGCGCGGCCTTCGGCATAGCGCGTGAGCTCGATCAGGTTGCTGCCCCTGAAGCTGCGCAGCCGCGACAGGTCGGCGCCGTCGCGTGGAGCGTGGCGTACGAGCATCGGCTCGGCGGTGGCCAAGGTGGCCAGCGACGCCTCGTGCTGGCCGAGAGACTTCTGCACCGCGGCCAGCGTGAGGAGTGAACGGGCGTGCTCCAGGCTACCGTCGCCGTGGCTGCGGGCCATCAGGTCGCGGTGCGACTCGGCCAACGGCAGCGCCCGCTTGCCGTCGCCGAGCTTGTCGTAGATGTCGATCAGCACGCCGGTCATGGCGGCCTGCAGGTCGGGCTCGCTGCCCAGCTTGGCGTGCAGGTCGCGCTCGCCGCGGGCCATCAGGTCGCGCACTGTCAGCTCGCGGCCCTGGGCGCGCGCCGGGTCGGCCTCGTTGAACAGGCCGACCAGGAAGTTCTGGACCGCCAGCGTTCGCTGGCTTTCACGGCGGGCGGCCTCCGCCTGGTGCAGCGCCACGGTGAGGCCCGCCATCAGGCCCGCGCCGGCCAGGGCGGTGGCGGCCACCGGCAGCTTGTGGCGCTGCACGAACTTGGCCGCGCGGTACCACCAACTGCCGGGGTGGGCGTGTACCGGCTTGTTGCGCAGCCAGCGCTGAAGGTCCTGCTTGAAGGCCTCGGCCGAGGGGTAGCGCTCGGCCGGGTTCTTGCGCAGCGCCATGAGCGCGATGTTGTCGAGGTCACCCTTGAGCTGCCGCCGCAGCGCCGCCGGGCGCTGGGCGCGCTGGGCGGCCGCCGTTTCGGCAGTGGCCGAGCGGCTGGGCTTGGTGGGCTGCACGCCGAGGATGGCGTCTTCCAGGGCGCCGCGGCTGTCCCGCGCGAGGCGGTAGGGGCGCTGGCCGGTGATCAGCTCGTAGAAGATCACGCCCAGCGAGTAGACGTCCGAGGCGGTGCCGATCGGCCGGCCGCTGATCTGCTCGGGCGAAGCGTAGTCGGGGGTCATCGGTGCCTGCGCCCATTCGGTCTGGGCGTGGGTGCCGTCGTCGCCCAGCAGGGTGGCGATGCCGAAGTCGAGCAGGCGCACCTGGCTGCGGCGGCCCACGCTGCCGGCGGCGCGGCGGTCGCCCGGCACCGCGGCCGCCAGGCGATCCGTGCCCGCCGCGGCCCCGGCCGTGACTGCCGGCCCGGCGGTGACCAGGATGTTCGAAGGCTTGAGATCGCGGTGCACCACCAGGCGGGCATGGGCGTACTGCACCGCTTCGAGCACCTGCAGGAAGAGGTCGACGCGGGCGCGCAGCGGCAGCTGATGCTCGTCGCACCAGGTGGTCAGCGGTTGGCCCTCGACATACTCCATGGCCAGGTAGGGCTGGCCGTCTTCGGTGACGCCGGCGTCGTACAGGCGCGCGATGTGCGGGTGCTCGAGTGCCGCGAGGATGTCGCGTTCCCGGTCGAAGCGGCGGGCCAGCTCGGGCCGCTGCATGGCCGAGGCGTGCGGCAGCTTCAGTGCCACGGCGCGTTGCAGCTTGCCGTCCACCCGCTCGGCCAGCCACACCGTGCCCATGCCTCCTTGGCCCAGCGGCCGCAGCAGGCGGTACGGGCCGACCTGGCGCGGGCCGGTGTCGGTTTCGGCGAGGCGAGCCTCCGCGGCCGCGCCGGCGATGCGGGGCATGGCGTCCAGCAGGCCGATCAGCCCGGGGGAGGAGGGGGCGCCGGTGCCGGTGTCTTCCGCCGCGGCGTCCGCGAGGGCGGCTTCGAGAGCGGGCTGCAGCGCCGCATCCGCCGCGGGCAGCGAAGCCAGCCAGGCAGCGCGCTCGGTGTGCGGCAGATCCAGCGCCTGGTCGAGCAGCTCGGAGAGCCGGCCGAGCTCGGTGCGCGAGAGGCCCATGTCCCGCCGCCTCGCGCTACTGGAGAACCGCCTTGAGCAGCAGCCGGGCCTTCTGCCAGTCGCGCCGCACGGTGCGGTCGGTCACACCGAGGGCCTGGGCAATGGACAACTCGTCCAGCCCGGCGAAGCAGCGCATCTCCACGATGCGGGCCAGCCGGTCGTCGACCTGGGCCAGCTCCTCGATCGCATCGTGGATGCGCACGACGTCGTCATCCTTCACCGACACCGACTCCGCGATGTCGGTGTTCAGGGTGACATGGAGCTGGTCACCGCCGCGCCGCTCGGCATGGCGCTGGCGGACGAAGTCGATCACGACGAAGCGCATCACCCGCGAGGCATAGGCCAGGAACTGGCCCTGCGTCATGCCCCCGAGGTCGCTTTGGTGCTGGAAGCGCAGATAGGACTCGTGCACCAGCGCAGTGGTGTCGAGCATCGTGATGTCCTCGCTGCGGCGCAGGCGCGAGCTGGCCAGGCGGCGCAGGTCCTGGTACATCAGCCGGAACAACTCGTCGGCCGAGTCGGGCGCAGGAGCAAGGGGGTCCAACATCTCCGGGGCAGTATGCCAGCGGGGGATGGTGGGCAGTGTCCGCGTTGGCCCCTAAGTCATTGCGCGCGCGGCCCCGGTCGAAGGGGTTGACGCTCAGTCCAGCGTCTGCCGGTAGCGCTTCAGCGCCACGGCACCCGCCACCAGCAGGAACGCCAGCATCGGCCACAGTTCCGGCAGCAGCTCGGCCGCGCCATTGCCCTTCAGCAGGATGCCGCGCACGATCCTCAGGAAGTGAGTGAGCGGCAACGCCTCGCCGAGTGCCTGGGCCCATTCCGGCATGCCGCGGAAGGGGAACATGAAGCCCGACAGCAGCATCGACGGCAGGAAGAAGAAGAAGGTCATCTGCAACGCCTGCAACTGGTTCTTCGCCAGGGTCGAGAAGGTGAAGCCCACGGCCAGGTTGGCCAGCATGAAGACGCCGATCATGGCCATCAGCAGCGTCATGCTGCCGACCATCGGCACGTCGAACAGCAGCCACGCTGCGCCGAGGATCACGCCCAGCTGGATGTAGCCGATGACGATGTACGGCAGGATCTTGCCCAGCATCACCTCGACGGGCCGCACCGGCGTGGCCAGCAGGTTCTCCATCGTGCCGCGCTCGCGTTCGCGGGTCATGGCCAGCCCGGTCAGCATCACCATCGTCATGGTCAGGATGGTGCCGATCAGGCCGGGCACGATGTTGTAGCGCGACAGACCCTCCGGGTTGTAGCGGCGGTGGACCCGCAGGTCGAAGGGGGGCTCGCGCGGCGCCAGCGAGCTCAGCGGGCCGGTGAGCGAGGTGGGCAGCGCGCGGGCGGCGGCCTGCGCCAGCGCGGCCAGGGCATTGCCGGAAGCCGAGGGGTCCGTGGCGTCGACGCTGACCAGCAGCGCCGGCCGCTCGCCGCGCACCAGCCGTCGAGAAAAGTCCGGCGGGATGGCGACCAGGAACTGCACTTCGCCGCGCTCCAGCAGGGCCTCGCCTGCAGCTTCGCTTTCAGCCTGCGCGGTGATGCGCAAGTAGCCGGTGTTCTGCAGTGTGGCGACGAGTTCTCGAGCCTGCGGCCCGCTGTCCAGCGCCACCAGCGCGGTCGGCAGGCCCCTGGGGTCGGTGTTGATCGCGTAGCCGAAGAGGATCAACTGCAGGATGGGCACGCCGACCGCCATGCCGAAGGTCGGCCGGTCGCGCAGCATCTGCTGGAACTCCTTGATGAAGATGGCCAGCATGCGGGCCCACGAGAAGCGCGATGTGCGGCCCATCAGGCAGCCTGCGAGAAGTTGTCCGGCGCCTGGCCGATCAGGCTGATGAAGACGTCCTCCAGGTTCGCGTCGGCCCGAGTCCAGACGAGCCCGGGCCGGTTGCGGAAGGGCTCGATCGCTGCGTCGACCAGCGCCGCCTCCTGGCCCGCGACGTGCACTGCGCTGCCGAAGGCGGCCACGCTGAGGACGCCGGGCGCCCGTTTGAGCGGCTCCAGCAGGCTGTTCAGCGAGGCGGGGTCGCCTGGCGCCTGCGCTGCCCAGACCGTCAGCCCGGCCTGCCCGATGATGTCGCGTTCCGTGCCACGGGCCAGCAGCCGGCCGTAGGCAATGTAGGCCAGCTCGTGGCAGCGCTCGGCCTCGTCCATGTAGTGGGTGCTGACGAGCACCGTGATGCCCTCGGCCGCCAGGCGGTGGATCTCGTCCCAGAATTCGCGCCGGGCCTTGGGGTCGACGCCGGCGGTGGGCTCGTCCAGCAGCAGCAGCCGTGGCTCGTGCAGCAGGCAGGCGGCCAGCGCGAGCCGCTGCTTCCAGCCACCTGAGAGCGAGCCGGCCAACTGCTGCGCCCGCGTTGCCAGGCCCAGCCGCTCCAGGGCCGTGTCGACACGCTCGTGGCGTCGATCCAACTCGAAGAGGCGGGCGATGAAATCGAGGTTCTGGCGGATCGAGAGGTCTTCGTAGAGGCCGAACTTCTGCGTCATGTAGCCCACCTGGCGCTTGATGGCCAGAGCATCTCGCCGCAGATCAAGCCCCAGGCAGGTGCCCTCGCCGGCATCGGGCGTGAGCAAGCCGCAGAGCATGCGGATGGTGGTGGTCTTGCCGCTGCCGTTGGGGCCGAGGAAGCCGCAGATGCGGCCGGTTTCGAGCTGCAGCGCGACATCGTCGACCACGGCCCGGCCATCGTAGCGCTTGGTCAGGCCGCGCACGTCGATGGCCAGCGAGCTCACGGTGCGGGCCTCACGTCCAGCGGCTGGCCGGGGTGCAGTCGCGTTGCGTCGGCCACGGCCGGGCGCGCCTCGGCCATGAACACCAGCTTCGCGCGCTGGGTGTTGGAGTAGATGACCGGCGGCGTGTACTCGGGCTGGGTCGCGATGCGGCTGATGCGTGCGGCGATCGGCTCGCCGCACCCGTCGCAGCGCAACTGCACGGCCTGCCCGACCTTCAGCCCGCCTACCTCGGACTCGGCGACGTAGAAACGCGCTTTGCGGGCCCCCGGGGGCAGCAGTGCGACGACGGGCTGGCCGGCGGGCACGTACTCGCCGGGGCGCCAGAAGGTGTCGGCCACCAGGCCGGCCATCGGTGCAGCCTGCGTCGCTTGCTGCTCGCGCCATGCGAGCTGCCTTCCGGCCTGGCGCGCGGCTTCTGCTTGCGCCTCGGCAGCGGCGCGTTCGTCGGCCCTGGCTGGCAGTTGCGCGACGCGCAGACTGGCCTCCAGCTCGGCCACGCGGTCGCGCGCCTGGGCGCGGGCGGTGGTCGCGTCGTCGAGCCGGGAGGGGCTGATGAAGTGCTGGTCCAGCAGCGCCTTCTGCCGCTGCCATTCGGTCTCGGCGCGGGCGGCCTGGGCGCGCGCCTGGGCGAGCTGCGCCTGCACGACGGCACGCTCGTCCGCCCGGCGGCCCTTGGTGGTGTTCTCGGCCTGCGCCTCGGCGGCGCGCACACGCGCGTCGGCCTCGGCGCGGGCGGCTTGCTCGGGGGTGCCGTCGAGCGCGAAGAGAGGCGCTCCCGCGCTCACCTGGTCGCCCGCCTGCACGGCCAGCGTCTGCAGCCGGCCTGCCACGGGCGAGGCGACATACACGTAGTCGCCCTCCGCGTAGCCGGCCCAGCCGGGCGTGGGTGCCGGGCGGCAGGCGGCGAGCAGCGCTGCCAGCACCAGCGCTGCAAGGGCCAGGCGCCCGGTCGTCGGGGGTCGGGGGCACGTCGAGACGGGCGTCATGTCAACTCCCAGAAGGGCCGTCGGCCCGCAGGGCACCGAGCGCGAGTCGCACCCGCTGCAGGATGGCCGCGTCGCTCAGCACCTGTTGCTGCACAGTGGCCTCGACGACGACGCCCGGGGCTACGCCGAGCGCCGCAATGGCCGGCGCCACCAGCATCGGCGAGAGCACCGCGCCCATCAGGAAGACGAAGCGCTGCAGCGGTGGGGCCGGCCGCAGCCCGCCCGCCGACTCGGCCTCGGCCATCAACTGCAGCAGCAAGCCGAGGTGCCGCGGTGCGTTCGCACGGACGAAGTCATGCACCACGGCCTCTCCGCTGGCGGCGTCGATCGCCAGCCGCCCGACGAGCGCATGGTGCTTCCGCACGAAGCCGGCCAGCGTCAGCAGGGCCGCTTCCAGCCGCTGCAGCACCGGACCCTGCTGCGCGGCATCGGCGGACAGCTGCGTGTACATCTGCTCGTACAGCTGCTGCAGCAGGGCCTGCAGGAAGGCGGCCTTGCTGCCGAAGTGGTAGTGGAACATCGCCGGGTTCACCCCGGCGTGCTCGGCCACCTTGCGGACCGAGAGGCCGGCGCAGCCGAGCTGGGGCAGCAGTTCGAGCCCGCTGCGCAGCAGTGCCTGGTCGATGCCTTGGGAGGGGCGGGGCATGGTCCGCGGATTATTGGTCGTATGACCAGTAATGGCAAGGCCGTCGTCGTGGCCTGTGCTGGCCGCGCGTCCGTCAGCGCCGGTTCAGGGGGCCGCCTCTGGCTTCGGCTCGACCGTCGACCACAGCTGCACCAGCGTCAGCCCCACGGCCAGCATCGGCGGCCCGATGAAGATGCCGATGAAGCCAAAGGCGACGATGCCGCCGAACACGCCGAGCAGGATCAGCAGCAGTGGCAGGCTGCTGGCGCGGCTGATGAGGTAGGGCTTGATGACGTTGTCGATCGAACTGATCGCGAACAGGCCCCACACGACCATGAAGATGCCCCAGCCGATCGAGCCCTGCACGAAGAGCCAGATCGCAGCGCCGCCCCACACCAGCGGCGGCCCGACCGGGATCATCGACAGCATGAAGGTGGCCGCGGCCAGCGCCACTGCGCCGGGCACACCAGCCAGCAGGAAGCCGATCAGCGCCACCGCCGCCTGCGCCAGCGCGGTGCCGAAGATGCCGTGCACCACGCCGATCACCGTCCCACTGATGGTCGAGAGCAGCGTGTCGCCGAGCTCGCCAGCCAGCTTGGCGAAGATGGTGCGGGTAGCCCGCACCAGCTGCTCGCCATCGCGGTAGAAGAAGAAGGCGATGAAGGCGGCGAAGGTGAGCTGCAGCAGGCTGCCACCGATGGCCTTGCCGGCGCCGATCAGCACGGTGCGTGCAGGCTCGAACAGGCTCTTCAGCAGCGCGTTCAGCTCTTCCCGGCTTTCGGCGAGGCGGTGCCAGTAGTCCGCCAGTGCCCCGCCCACCAGCGGCACGCCCGGCAGCCATTCGGGCGGCTGGATCGGGCCCTCGTCGAGCAGGTGGCGGGCGCCATCGAACAGGCGGGCCACCTCGTCGGCCAGGCTCAGCGCGAGCAGGCTGCTCGGGCCGATCACCAGCACGATCAGCAGGAGTGTCATCAGCAGCGCCGCGGCATTGTCGCGGCCGCCCACCGCCTCCCGAACACGGCGGTAGAGCGGCCAGCTGGCGGTGCACACCACGGCTGCGAACAGCAGCGCCGGCACAAACGGGTGCAGCACCTGCCAGCAGCCGAACACGACGATCACGACCGCCGCGAGCCGGGCGTAGTGCTGGAGACTCTGGTTCATGCGCAGGCCCGCTTTTCGTGTTGTGCCGACGGGGCCGACTATGCCATCGGCATCGCGCGTGCCCGCCGTGCCACACGGCCGGCACGGCCGCGGCCGTGGTGATGGTCGGGGTGGGCTGGGTGTGCACGCGAGGCCGTCTGGCGGCGCGTTCAGCCCCAGCGGAATACGTGCTGCGCGCGGTGTCGCGTGGCCTCGATCAAGCGCGCGTTCGGCGCGTCGACCTTGTCGACCCCGGCGCGTGCTGCCAGCTCGCTGCGCCCGAAGCGCTGGTGCCGGCGCGCGAGGCGATCGAGACGCAGGCCTGCTTCGGCCTCGACGAACCAGGCTTCGTCGAGAAGCGGTGCGACCCCGGCCCATGGCCCCTGGTCGGCGAAACGCCGGCGAACGCCGAAGGCGGACGCTGGTAGACTCCTGTTCCATCAGCGCCGATTTGCTCCGGATTGCGGGCGCTTCACCAAACAAATGCCGCTAAACAGGACCCGCGCTAACCGGTGTCCGTGCTTATTGTTGCGGCGCCGGTTTTTTCGTTGTGGGAAGGTTGTTGAATCCATGAGGTCGGTTGGCGTTGTCGCCCCGCAGAGCATGCATTTCGCCGAGCCGCTGCCGTTGCAGAGCGGTGCGCAGCTGGCCGGCTACACGCTCGTCTACGAGACCTACGGCACCTTGAATGCCGACGCCAGCAACGCGGTGCTGGTGTGCCATGCGCTGAATGCCTCGCACCACGTGGCCGGCGAGCATGCCGACGGCGGCACGGGGTGGTGGGACAACTTGGTCGGCCCTGGCAAGCCGCTGGACACCGACCGCTTCTTCGTCATCGGCGTCAACAACCCGGGCTCCTGCTTCGGCTCGACCGGGCCGATGCACCTGAACCCCGCCACCGGGCAACCCTACGGGGCCGACTTTCCGGTGGTGACGGTGGAAGACTGGGTCGATGCCCAGGCGCGGCTGGTCCAGCGCCTGGGCATCCGGCAACTCGCGGCGGTGGTGGGTGGCAGCCTGGGCGGCATGCAGGCCCTGGCCTGGACGCTGCGCCACACCGAGCGCGTGCGCCATTGCGTGGCAGTGGCCACGGCGCCCAACCTCTCGGCCCAGAACATCGCCTTCAACGAAGTGGCGCGGCGCGCCATCGTGACCGACCCCGACTTCCACGGCGGCCACTTCTACGCTCACGGCGTGGTGCCCAAGCGTGGCCTGCGTGTGGCCCGAATGATCGGCCACATCACCTACCTCAGCGACGACTCGATGGAGGCCAAGTTCGGCCGCGAGCTGCGCGAGGCGGAGTTCGGCTACAGCACCCAGGACATCGAATTCCAGATCGAGAGCTACCTGCGGTACCAGGGCGACAAGTTCAGCGAGTATTTCGACGCCAACACCTACTTGCTGATCACCCGCGCACTCGACTATTTTGACCCGGCGCGCGCCCATGGCGGCGACCTGGCGGCGGCCTTCCAGGCGGCGCGCGACAAGAAGTTCCTCGTCGTCAGCTTCACCACCGACTGGCGCTTCTCGCCCGCCCGCTCTCGCGAGATCGTCAAGGCTTTGGTCGACAACCAGGTCGACGTGAGCTACGCCGAGATCGACGCGCCCCACGGCCACGACGCCTTCCTGCTAGACGACCCGCGCTACCACGGCGTGATGCGCGCCTACTTCGACCGCGTGGCGGAAGAGGCTGCGGGCCGAGCGCCGGGCGGCCCCATGCGGGCCCGCATCCCCCCGGGGGATCGGCCGGCGTACCCGTCGGACGAGGGGCTCCAATGAGCGAGCGCAAGGACATGGAGGTCATCGCCCGCCTCGTGCCCGAAGGCTCCCGCGTGCTCGACCTCGGTTGCGGCACCGGCGAGTTGTTGGCCCATCTGCGCGACAAGCGGGGCTGCACCGGCTACGGCGTGGAGCTGGCCGACGAGAACGTGCTGGCGTGCGCAAAGCGCGGCGTCAATGTGATCCAGCTCAACCTGGAAGAAGGGCTGAAGCTCTTCGAGGACCGCAGCTTTGACGTGGTGCTGCAGCTGGAAACCCTGCAACACCTGCGCAACACCGAGCACATGCTGCGCGAGACGGCCCGCGTCGGCCGCATCGGGATCGTCAGCTTCCCCAACTTCGCCCATTGGCCGAACCGCTTGTCCGTGGTGCGCGGCCGCATGCCGGTGACGCGGGCCTTGCCGTACGAGTGGTACGACACGCCCAACATCCGCGTCGGCACCTACAAGGACTTCGAGGTGCTGGCGCGCAAGAACGGCCTGGAGGTGATCGACAGCTTCGGCCTGCAGCACGGCGAGGTCATCCGCCGCTGGCCGAACCTGCGGGCGAGCGTTGCCGTGTTCAAGTTCGAGCGGGGCTGAAGGCGACGAGGGGGCTCAGCCGCAGACCTGCGCGCGCCCTGCCAGCTTGGCGGCGTAGAGGTTCTTGTCGGCCCGCGCCATCAAGGCGGCCAAGTCCTCGCTGCCGTCCCATTCGGCCAGGCCGAGGCTGATGCCGACGGGCCGGCCGTGTGCATAGCGCTCGCCCTGCAGAGCCGCGTGCAGCGCCAGCGCCAGTTGCCGAGCCTGCTCCAGCCCTGCATCGGGCAGCAGCAGCGCGAATTCGTCGCCACCCAGGCGGCCGAGCAGGTCGCTCGCCCGCGTGCGGCGATGCACGCGCCGGACCAGCTCCCGCAGCACCTCGTCGCCCGAAGCGTGGCCGAACTGGTCGTTGATCTGCTTGAAGTGGTCGACGTCGAACATGGCGAGCGACACCCGGTGCGAGGCCGCCTGCGCGTGGACCAGCGCACGCTCGGCCGCTTCGAGGAAGCCGCGCCGGTTGATGGCGCGGGTCAGCTCGTCCTCGCGCGCCTGCCGGAGCAGCTCGCCATGGCGGCTTGCGATGGGGTTGAGCAGCACGCGCCGCAGCATCAGGTTGAGGCCCAGGAAGACCGCTGCCACCACCGCGCCGGCGCCAGCCAGGTACTGCCAGAGCGCCTGCCGGGCACGCTGCAGCGGCAGCGCCATCGGCACCGCGACGACCTGCGCGCCGACCGTTTCACCCATCCGCCAGCCGAATCCGTGCTGGTCGCCGTACGCGGCCCGCATGCTGGCGGGGGCAGCGCTGGCCTGGCCGTGGCAGGCCAGGCAGGACGCGTCCTGTACGCGCAGGGGCTTGGCGACGTAGAGCTTCTCCGCGCCATCTTCGCGCACATGGCGTTGCGTCGTTTCGGCAGGTGTGGACCGGAAGGTGTTGACGATGTCCTCGTGAACCCCTGTGGCGCGGTTGGCGGGGTTGGTCGGGTTCAGAGCCACTTCGCGGTAGCTCACGCCCGGGTAACGCAGGTGCAGGGTGCGCATCGCGGTGATGGCGGCGAACGACGGCACGGCTTCCGGGTGGAACGCCGACCCGTCGTTGGCCAGCAGGGGGCGGACGTGTTCGGCGGTATAGCTGCGAAGCGCGGAGGCCGCCTCCATGTGCAACTCCGCCTCGCGCTGAACCTCGGCCAGCGCCCGCTCGCGCAGCAAAGGCTGCATCGCCAGGCCGGTGGCCATGACGGCGGCCACGGCGCAGGCGCCCAGCGAGAGGTTCAGTCGGGTCTTGAGGTCCACGGATGCTTCGGCCGAGGCGGCGGCAACGGACTGTAGACGCTGGAAGCTTCGGCGCGCCGCCGAAAAGCGGGACAAGGCGTCCGGATTCGGCAGGAACTCGTTGGGAAAGGCCAGCCCTCCACAGCTTTGCCGATGGACGAAGCTACGAGTCGTGACAATATGTCAGCCTCGCCGATCGCCCGGATCCCCGGGCAGGCTGAGTCGAACACATCATTTCTGTGGAGGTATGGTGCGATTTCCTGTTCTTCGATCGAACGCGCGCGTGTCCGCCCTGTTGGCGGCAGGTCTCTCTGCGCTGGGCGCGCAGGCTGCTTTGCCGGCAGGGGCGCCGACAAAGGCTGTTTCGGGTGGCACCGACCAGATCATCATCAAGTACCGCGAAGACGGGCAGAAGATGGAAGGTTTGGACACCGGCATCTCTTCGGCGGCCATGGGCCTCGCCCAGGCGGCGGCGGAGCGTCACGGCGTGACGCTGCGGGTGGCGCGCCGCACCGCGACGCGGGCGATTGTGGCCAAGTTGGGCCAGCGGCTGCCGGAAGCGCAGGTGGAACAGATCGCTGCGGAAATCGCCCAGGCGGACCCATCCGTCCTCTACGCCGAGCCGGACCGCATCAAGCGGATCATGGTGACGCCCAATGACCCGATGTTCGCCAACCAGTGGCACTACCACGAAGCCACGGCCGGCATGAACCTGCCGCTGGCGTGGAGCCAGGGCGCGGGCGGTGGCGTCACGGTCGCGGTGATCGATACCGGCTACCGCGGCCATGCGGACCTCCGCGGCAACATCGTTCCCGGCTATGACTTCATCTCGGACCTGGCTGTCGCCAACGACGGCGATGCCCGCGACGGGAATGCCGCCGACCCCGGTGACTGGACCGAAGCAGGCGAATGCGGTGGCGGCTCCGGCGCCTCCAACAGCTCCTGGCACGGGACCCACGTTGCGGGTACCGTCGCCGCGGTGACGCACAACGGCGTCGGTGTGGCAGGCGTCGCCTATGGGGCCAAGGTCATGCCGGTGCGGGTGCTCGGCAAGTGCGGCGGTTATGACTCCGACATTGCAGACGCGATCATTTGGGCTTCCGGTGGTTCCGTGGCAGGCGTGCCCAACACCACCACGCCCGCTCGCGTGCTGAACCTGTCGCTGGGCGGCAGCGGGCCGTGCGGGGCGACGACCCAGGCCGCGGTCAACAGTGCAAGAAGCCGGAAGTCGGTCGTCGTCGTCGCTGCGGGGAACTCGGGGGACGATGCGTCCGGCTACTCGCCGGCCAACTGCTCCGGCGTGATCACCGTGGCGGCCGTCGGACGCACCGCCGACCGTGCCTACTATTCCAACTACGGCAGTGCGGTGGAGATCGCGGCCCCCGGTGGTGACCAGAGCTGGTCGGAAACCGATGGTGTGCTGTCGACCTCGAACGCCGGCCTGACGACCCCAAAGGCTGACAGCTATGCCTACTATCAAGGCACATCGATGGCCTCGCCGCATGTCGCCGGCGCCGTGGCCTTGATGTTGTCCAAGAACCTCAACCTGACACCTGACCAGGTGCTGGGGCGACTGAGGGCCAGCACCAAGCCCTTCTATTGCTCCGGTTGCGGTTCCGGGACGGTGGATGCCTACGAGGCCATCCGGTCTGCGACCGCGACGGCGGTGACCGAGGTGGAGGCCAACAACACCTACGCCACGGCGCAGGTCATCGCGCCCACGAACGCGGTCGTCAGCGGCAGCATCTCGTCGGTGAGCGACCTCGACATCTACAAGGTCGTCGTCCAGCCGGGCCACTGGCTGATTGCGTCCATGGCGCCCTGGTCGAACGCCAGCGACTTCGACCTGTATCTGGTCAGCACCTCGGGCTCAGTGCTGGCCAAGAGCGAGAAGTCTGCGGGGCTGACCGATCGCGTGACCTACAAGAACAACAAGGCCGTTGCGGTCACGCTGTATCTGCGGCTGGTCTACTACAGCACGACGGGCAGCTACACGATGAACGTGCGTCACTGAGAGGCGCACATTCAGGCGGCCTCACCGGCCGTCGTGGGTCAGGGGAGCGAGTGGTTGGAATTCTGCCGACCGCTTGCTCTTCCACCCTTCGATGGCACGCGCCATCTCGCCGACATCGAAGATGGCGCTCTGCAGCAGGGTCATCTGCGACAAGGCTTCGGCGGTGCCGTGATCGCGTGCGATGTTGAGCGCCAGCTTGCTGCCTGCGATGGCGAGCGGGCTCTTGGCCGCGATCTGCGCGGCCAACTCTGCCGCATGGCGCTGCAGCGCAGCCTCGTCGGGCAGCACGGCGTTCACGAGCCCCATGGCCAGCGCCCGGTCGGCGTCGACCCGCTCTCCGGTGTAGGCCATCTGCCGGGCCATGCCCTGAGGCACGATCTTGGGCAGCCGTTGCAGCGAGCCCAGGTCGGCGGCCATGCCGATGTGGATCTCCTGCACGGTGAAGAAAGCATCGGCTGTGCACAGGCGGATATCGCAGGCGGCTGCCAGGTCCAGCGCGCCGCCGATGCAGCCGCCCTGCACCGCACAGATGACTGGGAAGCGCGCCTCTTCGAGGGCGTCGAAACAGGCCATCAGTCGTCGGAGGCCGGCCTGGAATGCCTGTCGCTTGCGTGCGGTCGACACGTCGAGCATCGGCATGTCGGCGCCCGCGAAGACGTCCAGGGCCATGCCCGCCGAAAAGTGCCTGCCGGTCGAGCTGATCATCAGCACACGCGTCCGGCCGGCGTCGTCCAGCGCCCGCACGGCGTCGCGCAGGGCCGGGAAGAAGCCCGGGTCCATGGTGTTCATGCGGTCGGCGCGGCAGAGCGTCAGGCGGGTGATGTCGGTGGCGTCGTCGTGTTGGGTTTCGAAGTAGGCGGTGGGTGTCGGCATGGGGGCTCCACGGTGGGCGGATGTCAGCCGCAAGCCTAACCCCAGTCGCGCGGGCGCCAGTCACCTGCGAGACACCCGGGAACACCTCGTGGCGAGGCCTGTCGGCTGCTCCTAGACTCCGCCGATGCACACCCTTGTTCAGACACCCGACGGCCTTGCCCTGCATCTCCACCATTGGCGACCTGCGCGCCCCCCGAGGGGCACGGTGCTCATCGTTCATGGGTTGGGTGAGCATGGTGAGCGCTATGCGCACGTGGCCGCGGCCTTGCAGGCGAAGGGGTGGTCGGTGGTGGCCTACGACCAGCGCGGCCACGGACACTCGGCTGGTGCGCAGGGCGATATCGCCCAGGAAGACAGCCTGCTGTCCGACCTGGCGGCGGTCGTCGACCAGGTGCGTAGCGGCTTCGTCGGCCCGTTTGTTCTGCTGGGCCACAGCCTGGGGGGCTTGGTGGCCGCGCGTTTCGTGGCGGAGGCCCTGATGCCGCGCCCGGCGGGCTGGTCGCGCCCGGTGGACGCGCTGGTGCTGTCGTCGCCAGCGCTGGACCCGGGCATGAATGCGGTCCAGAAAGCGCTGCTCGCGGTCGTCCCGCGGGTGCTGCCGCATTTGCGGGTCAACAACGGCCTCAAGCCGGAGTGGATCAGCCGCGACCCGGCGGTGGTGAAGGCCTATGTCGACGACCCACTGGTCCACGACCGCATCAGCGGCTTGCTGGGGCGTTTCATCGCCGAGGCCGGGCCGGTGGTGCTGGGCCAGGCCAGTCGCTGGGTCACGCCGACGTTGCTGATGTGGGCTGGCGCCGACCGCTGCGTGCGCCCGGCGGGATCCGCCCGCTTCGCTTCCACGGCTCCACCGGCCGTGGTTGCCCATCGCGAGTGGCCGGGACTGGCACACGAGATCCTCAACGAGCCCGAGAAGGCCGAGGTGCTCTCGAGCCTGGCCCGTTGGCTCGACGCTCAAGTGCCCTAGAGGCGTTGCGTTCGCGCCATTGCTTCGGCTGTGCTCTGCCGGAGGTGGCGCTCGACGTCACGCAGGTCGTTGCCCACCACCTGGATCGCCCTCTTCAACACCTCCTGCGGGATGCCCAGGCGCTTGGCCCAGAACAACAGGTCGTAGTCGGCGTGGCTGTTGATCAGCGTGCTGCTCGACATGGGGTTCGGGTCGAAGGAGGTCAGCATCTTGTGTCTCCCGGTTGTGATGCGCGGTCGGGCAAGGCGCGTGCCCGCCAAGCGACTCGTGCAATGGAAAACGTTTCGACCCTGCGGCTGGGCTCGGCCGCCCCCGCGGCGGGCCCGAATCGCGTGACCCGGGATCGGTCATTTCTGCTGCAAATGCGCCGGCGGGCTGCGGGCATGATGTCAGGCTGACCGCTGCAGGAAGGATGCATGGCCACGACCGATCCCTCGTTCACACCCGCCTCACCCGCTCAGGCCCGCAACGTGGTGCAGGCCCTGCGGCCGTCGCAGATCCGTGAGGTTGCCAATGCCGGCCTGGGGGTGGCCGACGTGCTGCCTTTCTGGTTCGGCGAGTCCGATCAGGTGACGCCTGCGTTCATTCGTGAGGCTGCCGGCGCGTCGCTGGCCGCGGGCGACACCTTCTATTCGCACAACCTGGGGATCCCAGTGCTGCGCGAAGCCATCGCCGCCTACGTGAGCCGGCTGCACGGCGACACGCGGGCGGAGCACGTTGCGGTGACCAGCTCGGGTGTCAGCGCGCTGATGCTGGCGGCGCAGCTCATCGTCGGCCCGGGCGACCGCGTGGTGGCGGTGACGCCGTTGTGGCCCAACCTGGTCGAGATCCCGAAGATCCTGGGGGCCGCGGTCGAAACCGTTGCGCTCGATTTCCGCGAGCAAGGATGGGCTCTCGACCTGGACCGGCTGCTTGCAGCGCTGGTGCCCGGCACACGCCTGCTGATGCTCAACTCGCCCAACAACCCCACCGGTTGGGTGATGCCGCGCGCGCAGCAGCAGGCCGTGCTGGAGCACTGCCGCCGCCACGGCATCTGGGTGCTGGCCGACGAGGTGTACGAGCGCTTGTATTACGGCGGTGCCGATGGTGAGGTCGCCCCTTCGTTCCTCGACCTGGCCGCCCGTAACGAGCGGGTGGTCTGCGTCAACTCCTTCTCCAAGGCCTGGGCGATGACAGGTTGGCGGCTGGGGTGGATCGTGGCGCCAGCCACGCTGATGGGCGATCTGGGCAAACTGGTGGAATACAACAGCTCCTGCGCGCCGGTGTTCGTCCAGCATGGGGGTGTCGCCGCACTGGAGCAAGGGGAGCCCTTCGTGAGGGGGCTGGTGGCCGGGTTGCGGGCATCCCGCGACCATCTGGTCCAGGCGTTGGCGGGCTTGCCAGGCGCGCGGGTTCACGCGCCGCCGGGGGCGATGTACCTCTTCTTCTCGTTGGCCGGGCAGGGGCCGAGCCTGGCCCTGTGCAAGGTCCTGGTCCGCGAGGCCGGGCTCGGGCTGGCGCCGGGCAGCGCCTTCGGGCCGGAGGGCGAGGGCTTCGTGCGCTGGTGCTATGCGTGCGCGCCGGCGCGGCTGGACGCCGGGGTCGCACGGCTGCGCGACTGGCTGGCGTCGCCGGGCAGCCGCGATTAGGGCGGTCGCGCGGGGCCTGTTCCGGCGATCGCATCAAGCCGGGCGGGGCCACACTGGAAAGATCCCGAACCCCCGTCCGCCGCCCGCGGGCGCAGCGCCCGTTTCCCATGAACCCCTGGCAAAAGCTGCTCAAGTCTGCCCGCACCCACCCCCGCTGGTGGGTGGCCGCCCTTGTGGGCTCCCTGGCCTTGAGCGCACTGGCTGCGCTGTGGTGGTACGCTAGGTTGGAGGCCGAGGCCCGTAAGCACCCGCTGACGCTGCAGTTCGAGCGCACGCCGGAGGCCTGGCTGGGCCGGTCGACGAGTGTGTCCGAGTTCGTGCAGGCGGTCGACGCCGGCCGCGTGGCCGCGGTGGGATTGGCCCACGGCGCCCCCGGCCTCGTGCTGTACACGCTCCACAGTGGCGAGAAGGCGAGTACCCAGGTGCCCGGCTGCAGCGCACTCGGCTGCGCGGGCTCGGCGCTCGACGGCCTGGGCGAGCGCAGCGCGAGCGCGGGTTTCACCCTGGTTGGCGTGGACGTCGATGCCCGCACCCGCAGCCAGCAGGCGCTGGGCGCGGTCGAGGCGGCGCTGCCCCCGCTGCTGCTGGCCCTGCTGCTGGGTGGCGCGGTGCTGATGATGGTGCGCCTGCAGACCCAGGCCGGCAGCGATGCCGCGGCGCTTTCGACCCGGCCCGCGATCCAGTTCGCCGATGCGATCGGCAACGAGGAAGCGAAAGCCGCGCTGCAGCGGGTCAAGGCTTTCATGCACGACCCGGCGCATTACGCGCGGCTGGGCGCCGCCGCGCCGCGCGGCGTGCTGCTCGTGGGGCCGCCGGGCACCGGCAAGACCCTGCTGGCCAAGGCGCTGGCGGGCGAAAGCAAGGCCAACTTCATTGCGGTCGATGGCTCCTATTTCACCGCCACCTATTACGGCGCCGGCGTCGCCAAGGTCAAGGCGCTGTTCAAGCTGGCCCGTCGCCAGGCGCCCTGCGTGCTCTTCATCGACGAGGTCGACGGCATCGGCAAGCGCGCGCAGGGTGGGCCGGGCGGCGGTGCCGAGTCGGAGATGAACCGCATCATCAACAGGGTGCTGGTCGAGATGGACGGGTTCGAGGCGATGGACAACGTGGTGGTGGTCGCCGCGACCAACCACGAAGACAACATCGACGAAGCGCTGCGCCGACCGGGCCGATTCGACATGCTGGTGCGCCTGAACAAGCCGACGCTTCGCGAGCGCGAGGCGCTGTTCGCGCTCTACCTCGGCAAGGTGAAGAACGATGGGCGGTCGGACCCGGCGGTGCTGGCGCGCATGGGCTCGGGCCTGTCGCCGGCGGAGATCGCCAATGTGGTCAACAAGGCGGCCTCCAATGCCGCCGAGCAGGGGGCCGAGGCGGTGACGCACGAGCACCTCGTGCGTGCGGTCGAGACCCAGTTGCTGGGCGGCGAGGTGTCGCCGATCAAGGACCTGCTGACCCAGGCGACGCGCGAGCGCCTGGCCTTCCACGAGGCCGGCCATGCGCTGGTGGCCCATGCCACCGGGGCCGGGCGCGTCGAGCGCGTGACGATCGAGCCGCGGGGCCCTGGCTTGGGCGTGACCTACGTGACGCGCCAAACGGAAGACCCGCTGTATGCCCAGGCCGAGCTCGTGGGCCGTCTGGCCATGATGCTGGCTGGTCGAGAGGCTGAGTTGATGGTCCTGGGCAGCGTGTCGACCGGCGCCTCCGATGACCTCAAGCGCGCGTCCGAGCTGGCGATCCAGATGGTCGGGCAGCTCGGGTTCTCTCAGACCTTCGGCCTGCTCAGCGTGGCCGGCATTCCGAAGGAACTGATGGGCCCGGACTTGCAGTCTTCGGTGCTGAGGGAGGCCCGTGCGCTGCTCGAACGTGCCCAGGCCACCTGCCGCCGGGTGCTGACGGCACGCCGCACCCGTCTGGATGGCCTCGCCGATGCGCTGCTGCGCACCGAGGTGGTGTCGGGGGACGCCCTGTGTGGCTTGCTCGGGCCGGCCGAGGAAGCGAACGAGGCGCTCGCTGCCGCCTGATCAGGCGGCGTCGAGCGGCGGCGCCTTGCAGACCGCGTAGATCGCGGTGTCGCGCGGCGGCCCGCCGAGGTTCGGCCGAACCGTGGCCATGTGCAGCACGCCTTCGCGCTGCAGGCCGAGCCGCTCCAGCAGACGGGCTGCACGGTGGTTGTCGACGTCAGTCGTGGCCCAGATGCGCAGGATGGACGGCTGGCGCTGCAGCCAGCCCAGCAGCAAACCCGCCGCCTCGCTCGCCGCACCCCGGCCCCAGGCCTGTCGGGCGAGGAAATGGCCGAAGTCCGCGGCGTGGCCCCGGACCCTGCACGCCATGCAACCCAGCAGCGGCCCGTCGCCTGCCCGACTCTCGATGACCCAGTGGTATTCCACGCCGCTGACCCAGCGGCCGGCACAGCCCTCGAGATAGGCCCGCGCATCTGACTCGGCACGGTGGGCGGGCCACTCCATGTAGCGCATCACCTCCGCGTGGGCGGCCGCATGAAAAACGCCCGCCGAGTCGGCGGGCGTCGAGCGTCTCAGGCGCAGTTGCGCCCCGACGATCAGCTCGGGCGGCCGGAGCAATCAGCGCCCCTGGTGCCCAGGTGCGGCGATCTCGCGCACGACCTGCGCCTCAGCCACGTCGTCCATTCCGGGTCGCGTCGGCGCCGGGCGAGTGCCGCGGTGCCAGCCCGACGCCGCTGTGCGCATGCCGCGTGGCCAGGCCGCGTGGACCATGCGCGGCTTGCGGCCGCGCACGAGCGCCCACAGCACGAGGCCCGTGGCGATCGCCAGACCCAGCAGCAGCATGCCAGCCAGCAGGGCCAGGCCGATCAAGGCGCTCAGCACCCGCCACAGCGTTTGCAGCGGGGCCGCGAAGGCGGAAGTCGTCATGGCTTGATTCCGGTCGTGACGAGAGACTTACTCGTCGCTGCCGCCGAAGATGCCCAGCAGCGACAGCAGGGCCTGGAACACGTTGTAGATGCTGAGGTAGACGCCCAGCGTGGCGGTGATGTAGTTGGTCTCGTAGCCGTCCTGCACGCGCTTCAGGTCATACAGGATGAAGGCCGAGAAGATGCCGATCACCAGCACGGACAGGGTGACCATCAGCGCGCTGGACTGGATGAAGAAGTTGGCGATGCCCGCCACCAGCACCATCATGGCGCCGATGAAGAGCCACTTGCCCATCGCGCTCAGGTCGCGCTTGATCACCGTCGACATGGTCGCCATGCCCAGGAAGATCAGGCCGGTGCCGGCGAAGGCGGTCATGATCAGCGAGGCGCCGTTGGCCAGGCCGAGCACGGCGCCGATCAGGCGCGAGAGCATCAGGCCCATGAAGAAGGTGAAGGCCAGCAGCATCGGCACGCCCGCGGCCGAGTTCTTGGTCTTCTCGATCGCGAACATGAAGCCGAACGCGCCGACCAGAAAGACGACAAGGCTGATGCCCGGCGTCATCGCGGCGGCGAGGCCGGAGGCCACGCCGATCCAGGCCCCGAGCACGGTAGGCACCATGGACAGGGCGAGCAGCGCATAGGTGTTGCGCAGGACGCGGTTGCGTTCGGCCACCGAAACGGTGCCGGCGCCGTAGGCGTCGTAGGTGTTGACTTGCTGAAGGTTCATGGCGAACTCCTTGTGGAGAGTGATGGCCTGAATTTAAGGGCTTAGACAGTTCGTGAAAAGTCGAAAGTTGCGAACCTTTAACTCGGAAAAATCTTAGTTATGCCTTGGCAGTCAGCTCACGGCGCTTGCGCCGCGAACGGATGTTGAGTGCCTCCACCGCCAGCGAAAAGGCCATGGCGGCATAGATATAGCCCTTGGGCACATGGACGTCAAAGGCCTCGGCCGTCAGCGCCATGCCCACCATGACCAGGAAGGCCAGTGCGAGCACTTTGACCGATGGGTGGCTGTCGACGAAATCGCCGATCGGCTTGGCAGCGAAGAGCATCACGGCAACCGCGGCCATGACGGCGGCGATCATCACGCCGACCTGGTCGACCATGCCGACAGCGGTGATCACCGAGTCGAGCGAGAAGACGATGTCGATGATGGCGATCTGGCCGATGATGCCCCAGAAGACGTTCTTGCCCGCCTTGGCCGTGGCAGTGGCTTCGGCTTCCAGTTCGTCTTCCGGCGCGCGGGGCGTCTCCACCTCGACGAAGATCTCGTGCGAGGCCTTGTAGAGCAGGAAGATGCCGCCCAGCAGCAGCACGAGGTCGCGCCCGCTGATGCCCTGGCCGAAGGCGGTGAAGAGGTCGGCCGTCAGGCCCATCACCCAGCTCAGGGACAGCAGCAGCAGCACGCGGGTCAGCATCGCGAAGCCCAGGCCCAGGCGGCGTGCCTTGTCGCGCTGCTCGGGCGGCAGGCGGCCGACCAGGATGGAGATGAAGATGATGTTGTCGATGCCGAGCACCACTTCGAGGGCGGTCAGCATCGCGAAGGCGATCCAGAGGTTGGGGTCGAGCAGGAAGTCCATGACGGTCGTCGGCCAGGCGAAGGGAAGAGGTGGACTGTAGGCAAGAGAGATTCCCAACGTAAAGTCGAGTTCTGCATGACGACAATACGAAAAACCCGAACTGACGGTGGTCGCCCATGAATTTCAAGCACCTCCACTATTTCTGGGCGGCTGCCAAAGCGGGCGGCATCGTGCGGGCAGGCGAGCAGTTGCATATCTCGCCGCAGACCTTGTCCGGCCAGATCAAGCTGTTGGAAGATCGGTTGGGCTGCCCGTTGTTCCGCAAGGCCGGCCGGGGCCTGGAACTGACGGAGGAGGGGCGCATCGCCCTGGGTTATGCCGATCAGATCTTCGCGCTCGGTGCCGAGCTCGCGGCCAAGGTGGGCAAGGGCCGTGGGGATGAACGGGCGCTGGACTTTCATGTCGGCATCGCCGACTCGGTGCCCAAGGCGATCGCCTACCGCCTGCTGGAACCAGCGCTGGCCGTCTCTGCGCATGTGCGGCTGATCTGCCATGAAGGCAAGTTCCAGGACCTGCTCGGCCAGCTCGCCGTCCATCGGCTCGATCTGGTGATCGCCGACGAGCCGATGGGCCGCCAGCTCAGTGTGAAGGCCTTCAACCACCTGCTGGGCTCGACGGCGATGAGCTTCTTCGCCGCGCCATCCCTCAAACGCGACCTGGAAGGTGCCTTCCCGCAGTGCCTCGACGGTGCGCCGATGCTGGTGCAGGGCTCGTCGTCGGCCATGCGCCAGCGCTTCGACTTCTGGCTCGCGGCCCACAAGGTGCGGCCAAGGGTGATCGGCGAGTTCGACGACGCCGCGCTGATGAAGGCCTTCGGCGGCGAGGGCCGCGGCATCTTCATGACGCCCAGCGTGCTGGAGCCGGAGACCTCGGCGCAGTACGGTGTGCGGGTGGTCGGGCGCACCGAGGAGCTGGTGGAGGAGTTCTACGCCATCACCGTCGAGCGCCGCATCAGCCACCCCTGCGTGGCCGCCATCACCGACGCCGCGCGAGACCAACTCTTCGCCGGCTGAGCCGGCAGCCTGGCACGTGCAGGCATAAGATCGACCGCACTTTCCCCGACCTTGTCGCCGCCGCCATGAGCACCAAAGCCTTCGCCTCCCAAGCCGACCTGGAAGAAAAGCAGGTCAGCTTCACCAAGCTCTCGGACAACGCCTATGCCTATACCGCCGAGGGCGACCCCAACACCGGAGTCATCATCGGCGATGACGCGGTGATGGTGATCGACACCCAGGCCACGCCGCTGATGGCGCAGGACGTGATCCGCCGCATCCGGGAGGTGACGGACAAGCCGATCAAGTACGTGGTGCTGAGCCACTACCACGCGGTGCGCGTGCTCGGCGCCTCCGGATACAAGCCGGAGCACATCATCGCCAGCCGCGACACCTACGACCTGATCGTCGAGCGCGGCGAGCAGGACAAGGCCAGCGAGATCGGCCGCTTCCCGCGACTGTTCCGCAATGTAGAGTCGGTGCCGCCGGGCCTGACCTGGCCGACCATCACTTTCACCGGCCGCATGTCGATCTGGCTGGGCAAGCTCGAAGTGCAGCTCATCCAGCTCGGCCGCGGGCACACCAAGGGTGACACGGTGGCCTGGCTGCCCGAGCAGAAGATCCTGTTCTCGGGCGACCTGGTGGAGTTCGACGCCACGCCCTATGCCGGCGACGCCTACTTCCAGGACTGGCCTCGGACGCTGGACAACATCGCAGCGCTGCAGCCGCGTGCGCTGGTGCCGGGCCGTGGCGCGGCGCTGACCACACCCGAGCAGGTGGCCCAGGGCCTGGCCGGCACGCGCGCCTTCGTGAGCGACATGTGGGCCAGCGTGCAGGCGGGTGTCGCTGCGGGGCAGGACCTGAACGCGGTCTACAAGGCGACCTATGCGGCGCTCAAGCCCAAGTACGGCCACTGGGTGATCTTCGACCACTGCCTGCCCTTCGACGTGACCCGCTGCCACGACGAGGCCAAGGGCGCGACCGACCCGCGCATATGGACGGCCGAGCGCGACCGCCAGATGTGGGAGACGCTGGAGGGCTGACCGCATGCTCTCCACCTACCGCTACCCCCGGTTCGAGTACCGCCGCCCCGCCGAGCTGGGCGACAGCGCGCCGCGGCGCCACCCGGTGGTGGTGGTCGGCGCGGGCCCGGTCGGCCTGGCCACGGCCATCGACCTGGCACAGCGCGGACTGCCGGTGCTGCTGCTCGACGACGACGACACGGTGAGCCTGGGCTCGCGCGGGGTCTGCTACGCCAAGCGCACGCTGGAGGTGCTCGACCGGCTCGGGCTCGGCCAGGCGCTGGTCGACAAGGGGGTGACCTGGAACGTCGGCCGCACCTTCTTCGACACCGAGGAGGTCTTCCACTTCAACCTCCAGCCCGAGCCGGGTCACGAGCGGCCGGGCATGATCAACCTGCAGCAGTACTACCTGGAGGAGTACCTCGTCCGCCGGGCCCAGGCGCTGCCCAACCTCGACCTGCGCTGGAAGCACAAGGTGGTGCAGGTCGAGCCCGGTGACACCGGCGCGGCCCTCCAGGTGGAGACTGCGGACGGCGCCTTCGCGTTGGAAACCGACTGGCTGGTCGTCGCCGACGGTGCCCGCAGCCCGATCCGCCGCCAGCTCGGGCTGGAGATCGAGGGGCAGGTCTTCCACGACCGCTTCCTGATCGCCGACGTGGTGATGAAGGCTGAGTTTCCGGCCGAGCGCTGGTTCTGGTTCGACCCGCCCTTCCACCGTGGCCAGAGCGTGTTGTTGCACAAGCAGGCCGACAACGTCTGGCGCATCGACTTCCAGCTCGGCTGGAGCGCCGACCCCGAGGAAGAGAAGAGGCCCGAGAACGTGATCCCGCGCATCCGGGCCATGCTCGGTGAGGACAAGCCTTTCGAGCTCGAGTGGGTCAGCGTCTACACCTTCCAGTGCCGCCGCATGCCGCAGTTCCGCCACGGGCGAGTGCTGTTCGTCGGCGATGCAGCGCACCAGGTGTCGCCCTTCGGCGCGCGTGGCGCCAACTCCGGCATCCAGGATGCCGACAACCTGGGCTGGAAGCTGCAGGCGGTGATCGGCGGCCTGGCTCCGGCATCGCTGCTCGATACCTATGCCAGCGAGCGCGGTGCGGCCGCCGACGAGAACATCCTCAACTCGACCCGCTCGACCGACTTCATCACGCCCAAGAGCGCCACCTCGAATCTGTTCCGCAACGCGGTGCTGAGCCTGGCGCGGCAGCATCCATTCGCGCGGGCACTCGTCAACTCCGGTCGGCTGTCGGTGCCGACATTGGCGCTCGACTCGCCGCTGAACACGCCGGACACCGAGCCCTTCGACGGCTGGGCTGTGCCCGGCGCACCGATGGACGACGCGCCGCTGTCGATCGACGGCCGCGCCACCTGGCTGCTGCGCGAGGCGGTGGCCTGCGGAAACGGCTTCTTGCTGCTGGTGTTCGGCGACGGGCCGATCACCCTGCCCGATAGCGCGGTGCCGCTGCATCTCCTGCGGATTGCCGACCGGAGCGCGGCGGGCACCCTGGTCGACGCGGAAGGGCTGGCCGCCTGCCGCTACGACGCCCGGCCGGGCACCTGCTACTTGATCCGGCCTGACCAGCATGTGGCGGCCCGCTGGCGCCGGTTCGACGCCGCAGCCGTGCGGGCTGCGCTGCACCGCGCCCTGGGCCGCGCTGAAGACAGAACAACATGACCGAGCACCTGAACACCTGGCCGAACTTCGGCGTCCCAGGCCAGCGCGTCCCCCGCGCCTACAGCCCCAGCGATGATTTCTACGAGGCGCTGATCGACACCCACCGCGGCCTGAGCGACGAGCAGAGCCAGCTCGTCAATGCCCGCCTGGTGCTGCTGCTGGCCAACCACATCGGCGACCTGCGCGTGCTGCGCGAGGCCCTGGCGGCTGCGCGCGACGGCGTGGCCCAGCCTATCCAGCGCTCGCGGTAGAGCTCGACGAAGGCACGCGCCGCGGCGCTGATGTGGCGCCCCGGCGGGTGGACGGTGTGCAGGCCCACCGTCGGCAGCCGCCAGTCGGGCAGCAGGCGCACCAGCCGTCCCTGCTCCACGTCGGCCGGGGCCGCCACGGTGACCTGCGCGTACTCGCCGAGCTTCACCGCGCGGTCGGTTATTGACCCCGCGGGGCCGTGGGCCGACGGCGCTGCCGCCATACTTGCGGCATGCCGCAAACCCCCGCCTCGTTGCCCGACCCCGACTTCGACCCGCGCCGCCGTGCGCTGCTGCTGTCCGCCCTGGCGGCGGCCCCGGCCCTGGCGCTGCCCGGCTGGGCCCGTGCCAGCCTGCTGGCCGGTACCGAAAGGTTGCCGGTCACGCTCGATTTCGACTGGGTCGACTCGAAGCGGCAGCGGGCCGTGCCGGTGCGCCTGCACTGGCCGGCAGAGGCGGGCAGCCCGGCGGCGAACGTGCCGCTGGTGGTGTTCTCGCACGGCATCGGCGGTTCGCGCATGGGCTACAGCTACCTCGGCCGGCACCTGGCGAGCCTGGGCTGGGCCTGCCTGCACGTGCAGCATGTGGGCAGCGACCGCTCGCTCTGGTTCAACGGCAGCGTCTGGGGCGTGGTGTCGCGCCTGCGCGCCGCGGCGCAGGAAAGCGAGGCGATCGAGCGGGTGCGCGACCTCCGCTTCGCACTCGACACCCTGCTCGACCCGACCCTGCAGCACGACGAGATCGGCCGGCCCGGCGAGCGCATCGACCCGCAGCGCATCGTTGCCGCCGGGCACTCCTACGGCGCCAACACGACCATGCTGGCCATCGGCGCCCGGGTGGCCCGGTCGAACCAGGTCCACGACTTCCTCGACCCGCGGCTGCGCGCGGCCATCCTGATCTCGGCGCCGCCTTTCTACGGCGAAACCGACCTGGCCGGCATCCTGGCGCCGGTCAAGCTGCCGACGCTGCACGTCACCACCAACGAAGACGTCATCAACATCCCCGGCTACCACTCGGGCGTGGAAGACCGCATCGCCGTCTTCGACGCCATGCCGGACGTCCGCAAGACGCTGGTCGTCTTCGACCGCGGCAACCACAGCATCTTCACCGACCGCCAGGTCTCGGGTGGCACGGAGCTGAACCAGCAGATCAAGGGCGCGACCAAGACGCTGGCGGCCGCATTCCTGAGCCAGCAGTTCGGCGCCGACGCGGCGGCCCTGGGCGCCTGGCGCGAATCGTGGAAGACCATCGTGGCGCGCTCGGCCGGTGCGGGCTGGGCTGAGCCTGCGCGTGCTCCTGCGGCACCGGCCACGAGCGCCTGAGGCCGTGGCCGAGCTGTCCGAACTGCGCGGCGCCTTCGGCGGCCGTCTGCTGACCGACGCCGCCGACACAGTGCCCTTCCTGAGCGACTGGCGCCGCAAATGGCAAGGCCGGGCCATCGCCGTGGCCCAGCCGGATGACACCGCCGACGTGGCTGCAGTGCTGGGCTGGTGCCACGCCCACCGCGTGCCGGTGGTGCCACAGGGCGGCAACACCGGGCTCTCGGGCGCGGCCACGCCGGACGCGTCGGGACAGGCGCTGGTGCTGTCGCTGACCCGGCTCAACCGCATCCGCCGCATCGACCCTGCCAACCAGACCATCGAGGTGCAGGCCGGCGTCACGCTGCAGGCCGTGCAGGACGCAGCGCGCGAGGCGGGGCGTCTGTTCCCGCTCAGCCTCGCTGCACAAGGCAGCTGCACCATCGGCGGCAACCTCGCCACCAACGCTGGTGGCGTGCAGGTCCTGCGGTATGGCAACGCGCGCGAGCTCTGCCTGGGGCTGGAGGTGGTCACGCCCGAAGGCGAGGTCTGGAGCGGCCTGCGCGGCCTGCGCAAGGACAACACCGGCTACGACCTGCGCGACCTCTACATCGGCAGCGAGGGCACGCTGGGCGTGATCACCGCCGCGGTGCTCAAGTTGTTCCCGCTGCCCGCAGCCCAGGTGGCTGCTTTCATTGCCGTGCCGTCACCGCAGGCGGCGGTGGACCTGCTGCAGCTGGCGCAGGCGCGGCTGGGCGCCGGCCTGACCGCGTTCGAGCTGATGGGCGAGACCTGCCTCCACCTGGTCGAGAAGCATGTGCCGGCGGCACGCTTCCCGCTGGGCGAGCGCGCCCCCTGGTATGTGCTGCTGGAACTGAGCGACACCCGCGGCGAGGCCGAGGCGGCCGAGGCGATCGAAGGGCTGCTCGAGGCGGCCATCGAGCAGGGCCATGCAGCCGATGCAGCGCTGTCGTCCAGCCTGGCGCAGTTCCGCGCGCTGTGGGCATTGCGGGAGGACATCTCCGAGTCGCAGGGCGCCGAAGGCAAGACCATCAAGCACGACATCGCCCTGCCGATCTCGCGCATCGCCGGCTTCGTGCAGCGCACGCTCGCTGCCGTGGAGGCGGCCTTTCCCGGCCTGCGCGCGGTCTGCTTCGGCCACCTCGGCGATGGCAATCTGCACTTCAACTTCTCGCCCGCACCCGGCCAGGCGGCCGACGCGTTCGTGGCGCTCGAAGGCCCCCTGAACCGTCTGGTGCACGACGCCGTGTCGGCGGCCGGCGGCTCGATCTCGGCCGAGCATGGCCTGGGTGTGCTGCGGCGCGACGAGTCGGCGCGCTACAAGTCGCCCGTCGAGCTGGCCCTGATGCGCCGCATCAAGGCGGCGCTCGACCCCCTGAACCTGATGAACCCGGGCAAGGTCCTGCCCTGAGGCCCTGACAGATAGAGCGAACATGAAGGTCTGCATCATCGGCGCCGGTGCCATCGGCGGTTTCATCGGCGCGAAGCTGGCCCTGGCCGGCCAGGCGCAGGTCAGCGCGCTGGCGCGTGGCGCCACGCTCCAGGCCCTGCGCGAGCGGGGCTGGCGCCTGCAGCAGAACGCCGGGCAGGGCGGTGCGCTGCTGCAGGCGCCCGTGCATGCCGTGGCCGAGCAGGCCAGCGCGCTGGGGCCGCAGGACCTGGTGGTCATCGCGGTGAAGGGCCCGGCGCTGCCGGCTGTGGCCGCGGGCATCGCGCCGCTGCTGGCTGCGCACACGCGCGTGTTGCCGGCGATGAACGGCGTGCCCTGGTGGTTTTGCCAGGGCGTGCCGGGCTTTGGCGAGACGGCGCTGGCGAGCGTGGACCCCGGCGGCATCGTCGCCGCCGCCATCGCCCGCGAGCGCGTCATCGGCTGCGTGGTGCACATCGCGACCTCGTCGCCCGAGCCGGGCCTGGTGGAGCACAAGTTCGGCCAGAGCCTGATCGTCGGCGACGCGACCGGAGGCCGCAGCGAGACGGCGCAGCGGGTGGCCGACCTCTTGGCCCATGCGGGCTTCGACATGACGCATTCGGCCGACGTGCGGCAGGACATCTGGTTCAAGCTCTGGGGCAACCTGACCATGAACCCGGTCTCGGCCATCACCGGCGCCACGCTCGACCGGCTGCTGGCCGACCCGCTGGTGCGTGCTTTCTGCAGCGCAGCGATGGCCGAAGCCGCGCGCGTCGGCGAGCGCATCGGCTGCCCGATCGCGCAGACACCCGAGGACCGCCACGCCATCACCGGCAAGCTCGGCGCCTTCAAGACCTCGATGCTGCAGGATGTGGAAGCCGGCCGCGCCATCGAGCTCGACGGCATCGTCGGCGTGGTGCACGAGATCGCCGGCCGCGTGGGCGTGGTCACGCCGAACATCGATGCGCTGCTCGGCCTGGCGCGGTTGTTCGGGCGTGTGCACGGCCTCTATCCGGAAGCGCCGGGGGCTGCCGGCGCCGGCTGACGGGCCTGCATCGGTGAACGACCTCTTCGATCGACCCGCCCACGAGCCCATCGCCCCCGGGGCCGTGCTGCTGCATGGCGAGGCCCTGGGCGACGCGCCGCAACTGTGGGCCGATCTGGCGCCGGTGCTGGTCGCCGCGCCACTGCGCCACCTCGTCACGCCGGGTGGCTACCGCATGTCGGTGGCAATGAGCAACTGCGGCCCGCTGGGCTGGGTGAGCGACGAACGCGGCTACCGCTACGCCCCGATCGACCCAGAGGGCGGCCGGCCGTGGCCGGCGATGCCGGCTTCGTTCTGTGCGTTGGCGGCCCGGGCGGCTGCGCGGGCCGGTTACCCCGGCTTCGCGCCCGATGCCTGCCTGGTCAACCGCTACGCCGCCGGCGCCCGCCTCACTCTGCACCAGGACCGCGACGAGCACGACAAGCGTCAGCCCATCGTGTCGGTCTCGCTTGGCCTGCCGGCCACCTTCCTCTTTGGCGGCGCGAAGCGCAGCGATCGGCCGCACCGCCTGCCTCTCGTGCACGGCGACGTGGTGGTCTGGGGCGGGCCGTCGCGGCTGGCTTACCACGGCGTGCTGCCGCTGGCCGAGGGCGAGCATCCGCTGACCGGTTCGTTCCGGTTCAACCTCACCTTCCGCTGCGCCGGCCGAACGGCCGCTGCGGGCGCAGGCGGGGCTGGCGGACAATGCGGCCCATGAACACCGTCGCCATCACCCCCGACATCCTGGTCAGCAACGCCAAGCCGTTCGTGCTGTTCGGCGGCATCAACGTGCTGGAGTCGAAAGACCTGGCGCTGCGCGCGGCCGAGGAATACCAGCGCGTGACCCGCCGCCTGGGCATCCCGTATGTCTTCAAGGCCAGCTTCGACAAGGCCAACCGCTCGTCGATCCACTCCTACCGCGGCCCCGGCCTGGAAGAGGGCCTGAAGATCTTCGAGGCCGTGAAGGCGGAATTCGGCGTGCCGGTGATCACCGATGTGCATGAGCCCTGGCAGGCTGCGCCGGTGGCCGAGGTGGTCGACGTGCTGCAGCTGCCCGCCTTCCTGGCCCGCCAGACCGACCTGGTGGTGGCCCTGGCCAGGACCGGCCGCGTCATCAACATCAAGAAGCCACAGTTCCTGAGCCCGGGCCAGGTGCGAAACATCGTCGAGAAGTTCGCCGAGGCCGGCAACGAGCAGGTCATCCTCTGCGACCGGGGCACCTGCTTCGGCTATGACAACCTCGTGGTCGACATGCTGGGCTTCGGCGTGATGAAGAAGGACACCGGCGACCGTCCCATCATCTTCGACGTGACCCACGCGCTGCAGCAGCGCGAGTCGGGTGCTGCGGCCTCGGGCGGGCGCCGCTCCCAGGTGGTCGACCTGGCGCGTGCGGGCCTGGCGGTCGGCCTGGCCGGCCTGTTCCTCGAAGCGCACCCCGACCCGGCCAACGCCAAGTGCGACGGCCCCAGCGCGCTGCCGCTGGACCAGCTGGAGCCTTTCCTGACCCAGCTGAAGGCGCTGGACGACCTGGTCAAGTCGTTCCCGCCGCTGCAGATCAGCTGAGCGTCGTAGTCGCTGGTCGGTGTGCGGGCATGTCAGCGCTGTGGCCGGAACCACAGCCGCCGGTCCTGCAGGGGCGTCTCAGGTGGCAGCAGCGGGTTCGGCAGCTCGATCACATGGCGCCGGCCCAGCTCGGCCCGCTTGAGCAGTGCTCCGAAGTGCTGCTGGAACAGCGCTTCGAATGAGCCATCCAGCATCGACAGCTCGAGCCCGCGTTGGATGTCGTTCGCCAGCGTGAGGTTGCGGCGGTTGACGAAGAAGTACATCGCCGCCGGGTAGTGCAGTGCCAGCGTGGGCTCGATCACGAAGTCCGCCTCCCGGTGCGTTTCCAGCTCGCCCCAGATTTCCTGCACCGAGCGCGAGAAGTAGTCGATGCGGTCGTGGGCCAACTTCAGGAAGATGTCGCTGTAGCGGACCGATTCGTCGACGCTGAAACCCGAATGCCGCAGGACGGCCGCGTCCGGCCAGTCGAAGCCCAGACCGCCACGCAGGCGCTTCAGCTCGTCGGCCGACGCCAGGGCGGCAAACCGCGGCAGCGACTTGCCTCGCACCAGCAGCAGCCGCCAGCCCATCAACCCGCGATCGATCGGCACGCGCACCGGCAGCAACGATCGCTCGCGCTCGACCGAGGTCGTGGTCCAGATCACATCGACCGAGCGGCCTTGCTCCAGCTCGCTGATCGCACGCACCTGCAGCATGAACACCGGGTGGGGCCTCAGCTCGTAGGCCTTGCGGGTCTTGGCGAGCGCCAGCGCCAGCAGCGCCAGCGGGTAGTCGTCACGCCGGTCGCTGGCCTGCTCGGCCCGGGGGTAGACGACCTTGAGGCCCGGCGCTGGTGAATCCACCCCTGGAACCGCTTGCGCCGCAGTGCCCAGCCACGGCCACATTCCGAACAGGCCGAGCACACCGCGCCTCAACATAAAACGACACCTTTCGGCCACCTCTTGCTGCACTGTTCCCGGCACCAGCGAACATCCGTGCAGAACCCCGCAGGGCCCTGTAGTCACTGTGGGCAAATCGCGCCGTGGTGACAAGACCGCCAAAACCCTGATGCCCAGGCCAATGGTCCGTCGCAGGTCAGCCCGTGATCCCCAGGAAGTGGTCCAGGATGTGGAAGTGATCGTCCATGAACTGGTCCTCCAGGCTCGCCAGCTGATCGATCGGTACCCAGCGTGCGCTGGCGGCGTCGTCGCCGGCGCGGACTTCGGGCAGGTCCCGCTCGCCCAGGTCGAAGAAGTGGGCGTGGGTGATCGTGCGGCCTCGCTGGCTGCGGTCGGGGTGGTCGAAGGCCACCGCGGCGCGCAGGGATTGCCGCATGGTCTCAGGCAGCAGGTTCAGCCCGGTCTCTTCGTGCAGCTCGCGCAGCGCCGACTGGTAGGCCGTTTCGCGCTGCTCGATGAAGCCGCCCGGCATCGCGAACAGGCCCTTGCCAGGCGCCTGGCCGCGGCGGATCAGCAGCACGTGGCCGGCGCAGCGCAGCAGGGCGTCGACGGTGACGAAGACGGGCGGGTAGGGCGCGTGGGCCCACGCCGCCCGGTAGTGCCGAAGCATCTGCCACTCGTCGCGCAGGGAGTCGAACGCGGGCAGGGCGCTCCAGCCCTGGAGGAAGGCCTTGACGGCCGGCGAGACCTGGTCGACCAGCGCGGCCAGCGTGCCGGGCATGTCTTCGCGTGACGCGGCGAGATAGGCGTCGCGCAAGGCGGTGGCATCGGCCGCATGCAGGCGCTCGACGCTGACCATGCGCCAACCGGGGAAGTTGCGCAGGTAGTGGCTGGTGGCGTCCTTGAAGTGACCGAGCAGCGCGATGTCGCCAGCGCCCGTGGCGGGCGGGCACAGCGCCTCGACGCCCTGGCGCACCGCCACCGTCCAGCGCGCTTCGTCGTAGCAGTCGCGCAGCGGCAGGAACTGCACCCGCGCCTGGTCGGCTTCCGGCAGGCTCAGCCGGATCATCTCGGCCCGCTCCTGCCAGCTGAAGGGGTTCTTCGGTGTGCTGGCCTGGAAGGACGACCCGAGCACCACGATGCAGCGTGGCGACCTCTGCAGGGCCTGCTGCAGCAGCGCCAGATGGCCGGCGTGGAAGGGCTGGAAGCGGCCGATGCAGACGGCGGCTCGCAAGGCGGGGGCGACGGTGGGTGGGGGCGTGCGCATGGTTCCGGAGCGTCAGTACTTGGCGGCGATCGGCATCTGCCGGCCGGTGCCGAAGGCACGGGCGCGGACGCGCACGATCGGTGGCGCCTGGCGCCGCTTGTACTCGTTGCGCGCGATCATGCCGCGGATGCGGTCGACCAGCGCCCGGCCCTCGCCGGTGGCTTCCAGCCGCCTCACGAAGGCGATGGCTTCTGCATGCTCCCACGCGGCCAGGCGCTCGCCTTCGATCAGCAGCTTGAGGATCTCGTCGAGCACCGGGTAGGGCGGCAGGCTGTCGGTGTCGAGCTGGTCGGGCGCCAGCTCGGCCGAGGGGGGCTTGTCGATGATGGCCTGCGGGATCAGCTGCCGGCCGGCGGCCTCGTTCATGTGGCGGGACAGCGCGAAGACCTCCGTCTTGTACAGGTCGCCCAGCAGGCCCAGGCCGCCGTTGGTGTCGCCGTACAGCGTGCAGTAGCCGACCGAGATCTCCGACTTGTTGCCGGTGGTCAGCAGCAGGTGGCCGAAGCTGTTGGAGTACTCCATCAGGATGGTGCCGCGGATGCGTGCCTGCAGGTTTTCCAGCGGCAGGCCCTGCAGCGGGCGGCCGAAGCTGCGCTCGAACTGCGCCGTGTAGCCGGCCACCAGGTCGGCGATCGGATGCGTGGTGAGCTCGACTCCGAGGTGGCGACACAGCGTGACCGAGTCGTGCACCGAACCGGCCGAAGAGAAGCGTGACGGCATCGTCACCGCCATCACGTTCTGCGGCCCGAGCGCCTCGGCGGCCAGGGCGAGCGTGAGTGCGCTGTCGATGCCGCCCGACGAGCCGACGACGGCCTGGCCGAAGCCGCAGCGGCGCGCATAGTCCCGCAGGCCGAGCACGATCTGCTGGCGGTAGAACGCCATCGTCGGCAGGCCCTCCGCCGGCACAGGCATGGGCGGCTCGCCGTCACGCGTCAGGAAGCGGCCGTTGTCGAAGCGCAGCGTGCGCACGTCCTCGACGAAGCGATCGGCCTCGAAGACGATGCCGTTGCCGGGCTCGACCGCGAACGAGGCACCGTCGTAGACCAGCTGGTCATGGCCGCCGATCTGGTTGACGTAGAGGATCGGCAGGCCATGGCGGCGGCTGGCGGCGCCGAACACCTGGTGCCGCTGCTCGCGCTTGCCGATGTTGGACGGGCTGGCGTTGACCGACACCACGAGGTCTGGCGCCGCATCGCGCATGCGCTCGAAGGGGTTGATGCCGTAGTCGGCGCCTTCATCGTTCCAGCCGTCTTCGCAGATCATCAGGCCCACCTGCGTGGTGCCGATGCGCAGCACCTTGGCCACGTCCGGGCCGGGCTCGAAATGCCGGCGCTCGTCGAAGATGTTGTAGGTGGGCAGCAACTGCTTGGCATAGCGCATCACCACCTCGCCCGCATGCAGCACCAGCAATGCGTTGTGCAGGCGCTTGCCGGGGCCCTCGTGCCGCAGGGGTGCTCCGACCACCCAGTGCAACTGCGGCAACTGGCGCGAGGCACTCCTCAGCTCGGCAAGGCCGGCTTCGACGCGGTCGAGGAAGCTCGGTTCGTCGAGCAGGTCGAGCGGGTAGTAGCCGGTCATCGACAGCTCGGAGAAGACGACGAGCGACGACCCATCGTCGCGCGCGCGGTGGGCGGCGGCGATCATCTTCTGCACGTTGCCGGCGATGTCGCCGACGGTGAAGTTCAGCTGGGCTAGTGTGAGGGTCAACATGGCAATGCGCTCAAGCGGGAAGGTTGAAGACCTGGCGCAGGTAGGCGAGGAAGGTCTGGTCGTCGCACAAGGTCTTGCCGGGGCTGTCGGACAGCTTGGCCACCGGCTGGCCGTTGCAGCGTGTGAGCTTCATCACGATGTTCAGCGGTGCCAGGCCGACGTCGTTGCTGAGGTTCGTGCCGATGCCGAACCCGAGCTGGGTGCGCCCGGCGAAGTGGCGGTACAGCGCCAGCGCGCGCGGCAGGTCGAGCCCGTCCGAGAACACCAGGCGCTTGGTGTGTGCGTCGATGCGGAGCTTCGCGTAGTGGGCCAACGCCTTTTCGCCCCAGGCGAACGGGTCGCCGGAGTCATGACGAAGGCCGTCGAACAGCTTGGCAAAGTAGAGGTCGAAGTCGGCGAGGAAGGCGTCCATGCCGACGACGTCCGTCAGCGCCACGCCGAGGTCGCCGCGGTACTCCTGCACCCAGTCTTCCAGCGCAGCCTTCTGGTGGTCGCGCAAGCGCACGCCCAGCGCCTGGTAGCTCTGCAGGTACTCGTGGGCCATGGTGCCGATCGGCACCAGCTGCAGGTCTCGCGCCAGCAGCACGTTGGAGGTGCCCTTGAAGTACTGCGGCACCTCGCGCTTGAAGGTGGCGACCACCTCGCGCTGCCAGGCGCCCGAGAAGCGCCGCCGCAGCCCGAAATCGAAGAACTCGAAGGGGTGGCGGCGAGGCGCCTCATGGCCGAACTCTTGCAGCAGGCTGATCTTTGCAGCAAGGCGTCGGCGGCCTTCGTCCAGTGTGCCGGGCGGGGCGAGGCGTCGGAAGTACAACTCGTTGACGATGGCCAGCACGTAGATCTCGAAGCCCATCACGTGCACCTGCGGGCCGCGGGCGACGATGCTGAGCCGGTCGCCGTCCGCCCTGGCCTCGATGAAGGGGCGCTGGAAGCGGAAGATGCGCAGGAAGTCGACGAAATCGGGCTTGATGAAGCGCAGGCTGCCAAGGTAGGCCAGGTCTTCGGGCGCGAAGCCCAGCCGGCACAGGTGGTCGAGCTCGCGGTTCACGTCGGCCAGCAGCTCGGCCAGCGGGTAGGCCGGCGCATTGCGGCAGACGAAGGTGTACTCGGCCTGCGTCTGAGGGTGGCGATGCAGCATCGTCTGCCACATCGTGAACTTGTAGAGGTCGGTGTCGAGCAGGCTCTGAATGACGGGGGCCATGGTGCCGGTGTCCGGTTGGGTCGCTCGGTGGTGATCAGGCAAGGGCCTGCACGGCTGGCAGCATCGACAGCGCTTCTTCGCAGCTGGCCAGGCGAGCGCCCTTGGCCTGCATGTCGGCCAGGAAGGCGCGCTGCTGAGCCTCGAAGCCGGCGACCGGGCTCATGGCGTCGGTCAGCAGAACGAGCTTGCCGGTGTCGCCGCTCGGCAGGTTGGCCACGAGGTGCTCCGTGGTGGCCTTGACGCAGTGGCTGCTGGCTTCGCCGCCGATCAGCAGCAGGTCGGCCTGGTCGAGCGCGTGGACCAGTGCCCGGTTGAGCTGGGTGTGCGGGTCGTCATCGTCCGGCACCTCGGCCTGCATCGCGCTGTAGTGCTCGGTCCAGGGGTTCTCGCCCTTGGTCACCGCCTGCACCACGGCGAGGTTCTCTTCCTCCCACGCCGACAACGCGGCCTTCAGGTCGGCATGGACGTTGTGGCCCCAGGTGCCTATCTCGCAGTGCACCGGCCACACCATGAGGGTGTAGCGGCCCCGGGCATCGAGCTCGTCCAGGTAGGCCAGCGCGCGGGGGAGGGCGGCGTGGTCGCGTGGGCGGAACGCGCCTGCCCGCACCTGCCCGGCCGTGATGGTGGTGAAGGGGCTCACCGGCAGCCCAGCGCCCGTGGCCCAGAAGCCGGGGTGGGCGATGTCGATGCGGTGGTGCGAGTCCAGCGTGATGCTGATGGCATTCAGCCGGCTGCCGGCCCGGCGAACGAAACGGGCCAGGCGTTGCATGTCGGCGTGGGCGCCGCTCACGGGCAATGAGGGTGCAACGGCCATCTGCGTGATCGGATCGATCGGGCGATACGCCTCGGGCAGGTCGCAGAAATCGTTCTGGGGGTCGATGACCAGCAGCCGGGTGCGGGTGCGCATGGTGGGCTCCTTGATGTGCTGTGAAGCCAGTGTATTGCTGTTAGTACATTTATGCAACTAACAAGATTGGTGTCGGTTGAGGTTGACCATCATGTATCCTATGCCGTCGCTCAGTCGCATATGACAGCTTGTTTGTATCTCGGTTGTCTGAAGTGTCAGGTCCATCGTGCCCGAGTTTCCCGCCATCATCTGCACCGTCGACATCGCCTTGCTGACGCTGGTCGACGAGACGCTGCACGTGCTGCTGCAGAAGCGCGAGCGCGAGCCCTTTGCCGGCTCGCTGGCCCTGCCCGGCGGCTATGTGCATGCCCAGGCCGACCACAGCGCCGAAGACGCGGCCGCCCGTGTGCTGCGCGAGAAGGCCGGCATCAGCAGCCCGTACCTGGAGCAGTTGGCCACCTTCTCGGGCCCTGGGCGCGACCCGCGGGGCTGGAGCCTCTCGGTCGCCTACTGCGCCCTGCTGCCGGCCGAGATGCTGGTGGTGGATGGTGTCGACCGGCAACTGAGGCCGGTGGCCCGGCTGCCGGCGCTGCCTTTCGACCATGGCCGCATCGTCGACGCGGCGGTGCAGCGCGTGCGGAGCAAGAGCCAGTACTCCTCGCTGCCGGTCTACCTGTGCGGCGAGGCCTTCACGCTGCCGCAGCTGCAGTCCGTGTACGAAGCGGTGCTGGGCGAGCCCGTCAACAAGGTGAGCTTCCGGCGCAAGATGGAGGAGCTCGGCATGCTCGAAGCGATACCGGGGGCTCAGACTTCGGGCGGGGCCCACCGCCCGGCGCAGCTGTACCGCCTGCGACGCGAGTACCGCCATGCGCTGTCTCTGCTGGATCGGGGTTTCAATGTCTGAGCAGTGCTGCTGCACTTCCTTGAGCTTCAAGCGCCAAGGGCTGCCAGCACCCGCTCGACGCGCTCTTCGACGCTGCCGCGCACGAGGAGGCAGCGGGCGCCGCGTTGTGACAGCGCTTCGACGGTACGGGCCTGCTGCAGCGCGCGGAAGCCTGCATCGCGGCGGGTGCCGTCCTGCACGAAGCGGAAGTCGCCGTCGCACAGCACCGTGAGGTCGTAGGGGCGCTGGGCCAGGCGTTGCAGTGCCGAGGGGGCGGTGCCGTGGTCGAGCAGGCAATACTGCAGGGTGGTCAGTGGCGATGTGTCGCAGACGAGCCAGCCCCTGGCCCGCTGCGCTGCGTCGATCTCGCGCTGGACCTGCACCTGCGCCACATGCAACAGCTCCTGCACCGGGAGCACACCGCCGCCCAGTTGCCCCCAGCGCTCGCGGCCGTATTCGGCCACCCAGCAGGTCTGCAGCCGCGCCGCCAGGGCCTGGGCGAGCGTGGTCTTGCCCGACGATTCGCCGCCCAGCAGGCACAGGCGGGGCACCAGGTCGGCGTACACCTCGGGCGCCACCAACGTTCGCCAGGACGCCGGGTCGGCCCGCACGGCCGTGCCGCTGACCGGTCGCCGCACGCGCGCCGGGTCGACGCACACGTGAACGACGCCTGCATGGCCGGGGTGACGGGCCTGAAGCTGCGCGGTGAGCACCTCGGCGAAGCCGTCGCCATAGGACTCGCTGGTGAACACCGCGTCGACGGTGGTGTGGAGCAGGTCGAGCAGCACCCCGCCCACGAAGCGCCGCTGCACGTCGTCGGGCGCGTCGTTGGCGGGCAGGCGCCGTGGCGGAAGACCTTGTTCGCCGCACAGGCGCGCGAGCCGTGCGTCGTCCAGCACCAGCGCCTGCACACCGGGGCAGCGCGCCTTCAGCCAGTGTTCTCGGGCGGCCGCACCGCAGCGCTCAAATTCGGGCTGGCTGTAGCTCAGCACCAGCACGCTTTCGCAGGCCGAGCAGGCGGCGTCGATCAGCAGCTCATGGCCCAGGTGCAGCGGCGCGAACTTGCCGACCACCAGGCCGCGACGGAACCGCTTCGTCATGCCGGCTGCGCGGCGGGCGGCGCGGGGGACGCGTGCGACAGCCGCCACCAGTGGCGCCACGACACCAGCGCATTGACCAGGTAGAAGCCGTACAGGCCGCTGGTGAGGTAGAGCTCGCGGCTGGCATAGAGCGGCACCGCGACGATGTTGACCAACAGCCAGAACGGCCAGCACTCGACCCGGCGTTGCATCATCAACCACTGGCCGACCACGCTGAAACTCAGCACGACCGAATCGACGAAGGGGGCGTAGGCGTCCGTGAATCGGTGCAGCATGGCACCGTAGGCCAGCGCGGCCGCGGGGCCCACAGGCGGCGGCGCCGACGGCCGCCGCCTGCACGACGCTCGCGATCGGGGCCCGCGTCACCGCCGCTGGCGACGCCTGGCGGCCGCCGCGCCACCGCCACCAGCCGACGACGCTGCTGGCGATGAAGAAGACCTGCAGCGTCACATCGGCATAGAGCCTGGCTTCGCCGAAGACCCAGGTGAACAATGCGCAGCCGACGATGCCGGTCCACCAGGTGTGGATGCTGTTGCGGCCCGCCAGCACGATGGACAGGGTGACCATCAGGTTGGCCAGGATCTCCATGGTCATCGGCCCAGTTTAGCGAGCGGCGGTGCCAGGCTTGTGGCGGATCAAGCCGGAGCGGGCCAGGTTGCGGCAAGGTCAACGATCCAGTACGAAAGGAACCCCATGGACAACGAGATCAGGATCGAGCTGGTGCAGCTGGAGAACTACCGGTTCGAAGCGCATTTCGAGGGCACCGCGCTGCCGGTGTTGACGACCGACGAGCCGTCGCCGCTGGGCGGGGACGCCGGGCCCAACCCGACCCGGCTGCTGACGGTGGCCGTGGCCAACTGCCTCTCGGCCAGCCTGCTGTTCGCGATGCGCAAGTTTCGGAACGAGCCCGGGCCCCTGCGCACCGAGGCGACCGCGAGCCTGGCGCGCAACGCCGAGGGGCGCTGGCGGGTGGGAGGCATCGCAGTGACGATCCGTTTGGGCGTGCCGTGGGAGGCCCTGAGGTCGCCTGGCCGGGTGCTGGCGCAGTTCGAGGAGTTCTGTGTGGTCACCCAGAGCGTGCGTGTCGCGATACCGGTGGATGTGCAGGTGCTGGACACCGCCGGGCAGCGGTTGCCACCCGGCGCGTCGGACACGGCTCAGAGCCAGTAGCGCTGCAGCGCGAACTTGTAGCTGCCGTCGGTCGCTTCACCCGCCTGGATCAGACGGATGGTCGAGACCCGGTCATCCACTTGCAGCGCGAGTGCGCGGCCGGCGTCACTGCGGCCCGTGGGCGCCACCGGGGCGACGACCTGGCCGGCCGTGCCGAAGCTGAAGTCTGCGCGGCCTTGCGCGGTGTAGCGCAGCACCACGAAGTTGCCTGCGGTGCTGTCGCCTTCGTAGCTCCAGCCGCCCACCAGCAGCTTGCCGTCGGCCTGACGCACCACCGCAGTGGCTTCGTCCCAGTTGCCCAGGCTGATGGGCGTGGTGACCTTGCCTTCTTCGCCGAACTCGGTGTCGAGCTGGCCATCGGTGGTCAGCTGGGCCAGGGCGAATTCGTGGCCGATGTGGCCGGCGATCACGATCTTGTTGTCCTCGGTCAGCGTCACCGATTCAGCCGAGCCGATGTTGGACTGGAACAGCGCGTGCACCTTGCCACCGTCGCCGAAGTTCGGGTCGAGCAGGCCCATCGAGGTGTAGCGCGCCGCGATGAAGGTGCCTTCGCCGCCGACCGCCACGATGCGCTGCTCGTCGCCGAAGCGCTGCAGCACCACGGCATAGGCCAGCTCATTGGCCCCGAAGCTGCCGAAGGGGGTGCTCACCTTGCCGGCGATACCGAAGGCAGGGTCCAGCGTGCCGTTGGCGCGGTAGCGGGCGATCGCGAAATCCTGGCCGGTGTCGCCGGGGAAGCTGGCGCTGCCGGCCGCCACGATCTTGCCGTCGTCCTGCAGGGCCAGCGCGTTGACCTGGTCGCTCGCCTGCTCGAACTGGGTGATGGCCTTGCCGCCTTCGCCGAAGCTGGTGTCGAGCTGGCCGTCGGCAAGGTAGCGCACCAGCAGGAAGGCCTTGTCGGTGCCGCTGGCGTCGGTGGATCCGCCGACGACGATCCTGCCGTCGGGTTGGACCACGACGGCCCGCGCCTCGTCCATGCCGCGGCCGGGGGCGATGGCGGTGATCACCTTGCCTTCGTTGCCGAAGCTGGGGTCGATCGCGCCGTCGCGCAGGTGGCGGGTGATGGCGATGTCGTAGCCGCCGGCGTTGGTGCTGGTGCGGCCGGCGGTGACGATCTTGCCGTCGGGCTGCACGGCCATCGCGAAGGCATAGTCCTCGCCTTCGCCCACCGAGGTGAGCTGCGGGCCGCCGTTGAAGCTGGTGTCGACCACGCCGGGCAGGCCGCCCACGGTCACGGTCAGTGCCTTGGAGGCCGTCTTGACGCCGCCGCTGCCGTCGGCCTTGGCGGCGGTGGGCAGCGAGTGTGGGGCGCTGGCGGCAGCGCTGAGGGTGACGGTGGCGCTGGTGGCGCCGCGGGCGATCCGCACCGGCGCGGCGCTTACGCCGGCGGGCAGGTTTTTCAGATCCACGGTCACCGCCTCGTCGAAGCCGTTCTCGCGGGTGATGGTGGCGGTGATGTTGGCGGTGTGGCCCTGGATCAGCAGCAGCTTGTCGGCCGACAGCGTGACGCTGAAGCCCGGTGCGGGCGAGGGCGCAGGGGCCGGTGCGGGCGGCGGCGTGCCGCCGACGCCGTCGCTGGGCGATTCGCTGTCGCCACCGCCGCAGGCGGCCAGGGTGGCGGCGAATGCGGCGCAGGCGAAGAGGTGGGCCAGCCGGGTCTGTCGGGCCTGGGTGAAACGGGCGTGGGTGTTCATGGTGTCGACTCTCGGGTCGTGGTTGGAGGGAAAGGAAGGAAGCGGTCAGCGGGCACTCGGCATCAGCGCTCGGCCGAGCTGGCGCAGCAGCGCGGCGCCGTCGCCGGCCCAGGCGCTGCCGTGCATGCAGCCCAGCAGCTCAGGCCGCAGGTGGGCCAGCTTCTCCACCAGCACCGGCGCGCGGCGGGTGTACGAGAAGTCGTCGTGCTCGCGGCGCAGGGCCTCGCTCGGGCCGAGGATGTCGTCGTTGACGAGGGCACGGTCACCGGTGCCGGGCTGGGTGAAGAGGTCGCCGCAGAAGAGCGCGCGGGTCGTCTCGTCGAAGAGGTAGCCGCAGTCCCAGCCGTGCGGCAGGTGCGGGGTGGCCTGCCAGCGCAGCCGGTGCCGGCCCAGTTCCAGCACATCGCCGTCTTCCATCGCCCGGGCGGGGGTGTCGACGAGATCGGCCACGCTGACCACCGCAGCCACAGTGCTGCACACCGGCTGGGCCTGCGGTGCAGCGGCCAGGAACTCGGCCAGGCTGCCGCACTCGTCGGCCTCGACGTGCGAGAAGCCGATGTAGCGCAGCGCCGAGACCGGCAGCACGCGCTCGATCTGCTCGCAGACCAGGCCGAACAGCTTGCGCGGCCCGGTGTGGAACAGCAGCGGCCGCTCGTCGACCACCAGGTACTGGTTGTACGAGAAGCCGCCCGGGATCAGGCCGGGCGGCATCGCGACATTGATGCGGTAGGTGTCGCGCGCGATCTCGTCGATGAAGGCGCGGGGGGTGGCAACCATGGCCAGCTCCGTGTGGATTCGGTGCTGGCCATTCTGGAAACCAACCTTCCGGCGCGCTCTTAACTCGCGGGTAAGCGAGCGCTAAAAGAACGTTAAACGGCGACCTATCATTCCCGCCACCCCACCGCCACGCTGCCGCCCGGAGCCCGCGCCTTGCCCACCTTGCCCGCCGAATGGCTGCCGCACTTCACGGACGGCGTGTCTCACCGCATCGGCAGCTGCACCGCCGCGGGTGAACCGTGCCTCTGTGCCGCGCTGGCGGCCGACCTGCTGGACGACGGCCGCGTGCTGGTGCTGCTGGGCGCCCACGCCGGGCGAGACGTGCTGGCGGCGATCCGCGAAACCGGCCAGGTCGCGGTGGTGCTGGGCCAGCCCTTGTCGCACCGCACGCTGCACCTCAAAGGCAGCGACGCCGAGGTGTTGCCGGCCGAGCCGGCGCATGCCGCCCTGGTGGAAGCGCGCCGGGCCGCGTTCAGCCAGGCGCTGGTGCCTTTCGGCTTTTGCCACGAGCAGGTGGCCACCTGGTATGCGGTGCGCGAAACCGGCCTCATGACGGTGCGCTTCACGCCCATCGGCGCCTGGAACCAGACGCCCGGGCCCGGTGCCGGCCAGGCGGTGGAGTTGCTGCGGTGAGCGCGCCGGCGCCTCACCACGGCGGCCTGAGCGCCGACGGCCCGCTGACGCTGGTGGCCGTGCGCCGCATGCTCGAGGGCATCGTGCCGCCGTCGATGTGCAGCGTGTCGCCCGAAGGCGTGCCGCATGTGAACTACCTGTCGCATGCCGAGTACATCGACCCCGAGCATGTGGCGCTGACCTTCCAGTTTCTCAACCGCACGCGTGACAACGTGCTCGCCACCCGGCGCGTGGCCCTGAACGTGGACGACCCCTACACCGGCGCCACCGTGGTGATGCAGCTCGACTACCTGCGCACCGAGACCTCGGGCCCGATCTTCGAGCGCCTGCGCGCCAAGCTCGCGGGCATCGCTGCGCACACCGGCATGGAGAAGGTGTTCAAGCTGCGTGGGGCCGATGTCTACCGCGTGCGCGAGATCAAGCGCATGGACGAGCTGCTGGACCTGCCCGCGATCGCCGCGCGTTGCGACCTCGCCAGTGGGGCGCGCACGTTGTCGCAGCAGGTGGCCGACTGCGAAGACCTGGCCGAGCTGCTGCAGGTCACGATGGACGGCCTGCAGCGCGAGCTGCGCATCGACCACGCCATCCTCTGGCTGCTGGACGAGCGGCGCCAGGGCCTGTTCACGCTGGCCAGCCGAGGCTACGCGGCGAGCGGCGTGGGCGCCGAGATGCCGCTCGCCGACGCGGGCCTGGCCGGCGTGGCGGTGCGCGAGGGCGTGCCGATCCGCATCGGCCACATGACGCAGATGTACCGCTATGGCTTGGCCTGGCGCGAGCGGGCGCAGGAGCACGGGCTGGGGGCGGCAATCTGCGACGAGATCCCGCTGCCGGGGTTGGAGGCGCCCCGCAGCCAGCTGGCGGTGCCCTTGCGGGCGCGGGGCCGCACGGTCGGCGCCTTGCTGGTCGAAAGCGACCGCGACCAGTTCTTCAGCTACGACGACGAAGATGCGCTGGCCCTGCTGGGCGGCCAGCTCGCCCAGGCCCTGGCGGCGCTGCAGCTGGCCGAGGTGGAGGCGGGCCAGCCGCAGCCCGAGCCGCAGCGCAGCGCGCCGCGGGTGCCGCCGGGGCCGCCACTGCGGCTGCGGCTGTACCCGCGCGACCAGAGTGTCTTCATCGACGACGAGTACCTCATCAAGGGCGTGGCCGGCGCGATCTTCTGGAAGGTTGCGGATGAATGGCTGCAGCGTGGCCGCAGTGAGTTCACCACCCGTGAGCTTCGCCTGGCCGGCGGCGACTTGCGCTTGCCCGAGGTGCAGGACAACCTCGGCGTCCGCCTGTTGCTGCTGCAGCGCCGGCTGGCCGAGCGGGGCGGGCCGGTGCAGATCGAGAAGGCTGGCCGCGGCCGCTTCCGCCTGGTCTGCGGGCGGCCGCTCAAGATGGAGGTCGCCGCGGGCGGAGGTTGACCACTCCTGGGCCTGCCCTCGACCACGGCCACGAGGCCGGCGTGCAGGAAGCGGCCGGGAGCACCTGGATGCCGCACCAGGGCCATTGCAGAAGGCGTGGGCGAGGGTGGCTGTCCCGGCCGGGACAAGTGCACCGGCTGCACCCGTCACGGCGGTGACAGGCAGCCCGGCACGCGCGCCGCAGAATCACGCTCCATGGGAACGCTCTACCTCGTCCGCCACGGCCAGGCCTCGTTCGGCAGCCACGATTACGACCGCCTGAGCGAGCTGGGCCACCGGCAATGCCGCGCGTTGGGCGAGCATTTCAAGAGCATGGGCACCCGCTTCGACGCGGTGCTCACCGGCACGTTGCGCCGGCATCGCGAAACCTATGAAGGCATCGCCGAAGGCCTGGGGCAGCAGCTGGTGCCCGAAATCCTGCCCGGCCTGGACGAATACGACCCGGAAGCGATCGTGCGCGCCGTCCACACCGGCGAGATCGCGCCGCCCACCACGCCAGAGGCCGTGCGCCAGCATTTCAGGCTGCTGCGCGAAGGCCTGATCGCGTGGATGCAGGGCCGCAGCGCGCCGGTGGGTCTGCCCAGCCATGCGGACTTCACCGCTGGCGTGGCCACCGCCTTGGGCCGCTCTCGCGCCCAGCCCGACGCCGATCTGCTGGTCGTTTCCAGCGGAGGGCCCATCTCGGTGGCGGTGGGCCTGGTGCTGGGCCTGGGGCCCGAAGCCGTGGTGGACCTGAACCTGCGCATTCGCAACAGCGCCGTCACCGAGCTGGTGGCCACGCCGAAGCGGCACAGCCTGTTGAGCTTCAACACCCTGCCGCACCTGCACCAGCCTGGGCTGGCGGACTGGGTGACCTACGCCTGAACCGCGCCCGACCGGAGCACAGGCGCGATCGTCCCGGCGTCAGGCCGGTGGCTTCGTGGGGGCGTCATCGGCATCGTCGTCCGGCTCTTGCGGACGCGGTGGCGGCGGGTCGGCAGGCCTCATTGGCACCGAGCGGGCGACCTGAGCATCGCAGCTCACCCGGGTCATCGGGAACTCGATGACCTTGTTCTCGCCGCCGCGCGGGCCTTCGATGCGCGCCTTGAGCCGCTTGCCTTCAAGCCGGTAGGCCACGCGCTGGGGAAAGTCGTGCAGCAGGTTCTCGAACACCACCTCGTGGGCGGTCAGGCGTGTCTGCACGAAGGTGACCGGCGGCTGACCCGACGGCCTGGCGGTGTAGGCCAGCCGGCCATCGTCGGTGTAGAGGCTGATCGTCATGAACTCGGTCTCTGCCGTCCGGCCCTTGCGCACGGTGCGCCCGACACCCAGCAGGGTGCCGCCGGCGACCGAGGTCCAGCTTTCGCCGGAGCCGACCTCACCCCCCTCGGCGGCCCAGCAGCCGCTCAGCCAGGCGAGCTTCATGACTGGGTCCGTGGCCGGGGGGCTGGCGGCCCATGCTGGCAGGCCGAGCGCAGCGAGCAGCGCGGCGGGTGCCGCCAGTCGACAGGTCTTCATCATGAGAAAGATCCTTGTTGGCCGCGGTTCCTGAACTGGCCCCACACCGCGCCGGCCATCACCGCCACGAAGCTGACCGCCAGCAGCACGAAAGGGCGGTCGTCTGCCGCGTCGGGGCCGGAGGCCAGCAGCAGCCCCAGCACGTTGGCCAGCACGGCCTGGATGGCCGCGAACTTCAGCTCCTGACGGCGCACGATGCGCGCGCCGACGTAGCCGCCGGCCACCGAGCAGCCCAGGCCGAGCAGCATGGCCCCGGCCGAGACCCACGAGTCGAAGACCGGCCCCGAGAAAGCGGCCTCGACCTCTTCGACCGGGTAGCCCTGCGCTGCCATCACGACGCCGGCCACGATCGCGAAGACGGTGCCCAGCACCATCGTGCCGCCGATGTCGACCAGCAAGCCCCACCCAATGGCTTTCCAGGGGGAGCCGGGTGGCCGGGGCTGGTCGGTCACATGCGCTTCGGGCGGGGAGTACGGGTTCGGCATGGGGGGCTCAGTTGGCGACGACGCCCAGCAGCGAACGTGCCCGGTCGCGGACCTCGACCCGCCGCTCCGCCGGCACGGCGAAGTAGTTGGTGGTGCGGCGCGGGTACACATGGCTGTCGACGAAGCCTGCCAGGCTCAGCGACTCGCCGTCGTGCGCCAGGCGGTGGGGCAGCAGCAGCTCGTAGCCCTGGTCCGCCAGGAACTGCCACATGCCGGGCTTGGTGTAGCCCAGGCCCGGCGCGTCGGCAGGGCCGCTTTCGAACATCACCACCGGCCGGCTCGCGGCCAGCAGCTTCAGGCTGCCGCGCAGCACCCCCAGCTCGGCGCCCTCGACGTCGATCTTGATCACGTCGACGCCGGCGTGATCGACCAGGTCGTCGAGCCGCCGGATGGGCACGCGCACTTCCTGCACGTTGCCGCTGGCACCGCCGGCACCGGGACCGCTGAGCGAGCTGTAGCCCGATTGCTGCGTGTTGATGAAGAACGAGACCTCGCCGTCCTGGTCGCCCACGGCACAGGCATGCACCGGCACGCCGGGGAACTTGCGCTGCAGGCGCTCGGCCTTCTCGGGGATGGCCTCGACAGCCACGATCCGCACGCTGGCGTCATGCTGCGCCACCGCCGCGATGATGGAGCCGATGTGCGCGCCGACGTCGACGAAGGTCATGCCCGGCCGGGGCAGGCGAGTCACCAGCAGCGCGGCCAGCTGGTCGTTGGCCACCGTGCCCACGCTCTCGGGTGACTGCAGCGCGGCGCGCAGCAGGTCGAGCCGGTCGCGGCCGGCCATCAGCGCGCGCCCCAGCCGGCGGCCCAGCAACCATTGTTTCGCCCTCTGATCCAGCATCGCTCGCCTGTCCTCCCAGGGGCGAAGCATACCGGGGCGGGGCGAGGGGCTCAGCCCCGGCTGGCGCCGGCCTGGTCCAGCGCCCAGCCCTCGGTGGCGCGCGCGGGCGGGTGCCATGCGGTGCGGCGGGCGGTGCCGGCCAGGCCCTTGGCGACCAGACGGCGCAGCAGCTGGTCGGCCTGCTCGGCGCTGAGCTGGCTGGCAAAGCGCTGCCAGCGGCGCAGCACGTCGGCGTTCTGCCAGGCGTCTTCCAGGCGGTCGCGCATCTCTTCGTCCGACGCCGGGCGGCCACCCTGCCAGGCACGCGGCAGCAGGGTGTGGAAGAAGAGGTGGAAGTCGCGCCGCAGCTCCAGCCCCGGCAGCAGGCTGGTGAGCTGTGCGATGCGCACCGCGAACCCGTGCTGCATCAGTTGCTGGGTGATGAGCGCCTGCAGGCCTTGGATCGGGTTCACCAGGCGGAGCCGGTTAGGCGGCAGCACCAGCAGCGGCAGCGTGGCGGCCACCTCGTGCGGCAGCGGCGTGGCAAAGGACATCAGCACCGCCAGCCGAGCCCATTCGACGGCGGACAAGCCGCTGGCCGATTCGGGGACCGGCTGTTCCGCGCCTTGGCGAGCCTGCGTCAGCACCGACTGCAGCCGCGCGTCGCTCCAGCGCTGGCCGGCCTTGGCCTGGGCTGCGCGCCGGCTCAAGGTGGCCAGGTTTCCGGCGGCGTAGCCCGCGCGCTCGTTCAGGCGGGTGACGGTGGTGTCGGTGTCGGTGCGTGGGGCCTGGCCCACGGCCAGGCTCAGGGCCTCGCGGGTGATGGGGCAGCGGGCACGGTCGATCTGGCCCAGGAAGTTCGGCGTGACCTGAACCTCCTCGAAGGCGTGGCCGTTGTGCCAGGCCTGCAGCCGCAGGTGAAGCCACTGCTGGACTTGGCGCGTGGCCTTCAGCGTGCGGCTGCCGAAGGCGGCGCGGCCGGCTTCCCAGCCTTGGCGCAGCGGGTGGCCAGGCAGCATCTGCTCGGCGGGCGGCACCTGGCCGTGATGGGCGTAGTCCCAGCCCAGCAGCCACGCCGGGTCGGGGGTCTCGTCGGGGTCCTGCGGGTGGGCAGATGCCCCCGTAACCAGGGCCGCACGGGCCGGGGCGGTGCGGCCAGCGGCGCGCAGGGCGGGCGGCAGGGGCAGGTCGTCGAAGGCGAGGGCGGTCTGGGTCGTCATGGGGTGCTCCAGGGTTTGGATGACAGCGTGGGATGAAGTCTCGCGCCTGGGTGGCTCAATGAATGAGCCACCGCTGCCCGGCGCGAAATGCCCTTGTGTCGAGTGCAGGCTCACGCCATGAGCCTGTGGTAGCGTGGTGCGATGGACCGCACGGAACGCTTCTATCGCATCGAGCTGCTGATCAAGTCACGCGGCGGGGTCAGCTTCGACGACCTCATGGGCGAGCTGGAGGTCTCGCGCGCCACCCTCAAGCGCGACCTGCAGTACCTGCGCGACCGCATGGACGCGCCAATCGTCTACGACCGCGACGACAACGTCTACCGTTTCGAGGCGGGCGGCAGCGCGCGGCAGGCGGTGGCGCACCAGCTGCCGGGCGTCTGGTTCAACGAGTCCGAGATCCATGCCCTGCTGACGATGCACCAGCTCATCCAGGGCCTGGACGCCGGCGGCGTGCTGGGCCGGCACCTGCAGCCGCTGCTGGACAAGCTGCACGGCATGCTGGGCGCCAGCGAAGGCGAGTCGCGCGAGTTGATGCGGCGGGTGAAGATCGCTGCGCCGGCGCGCCGGCCGGTGCCGCCGCGATGGTTCGAGGTGGTGGGCAGCGCGCTGCTCAAGCGCCAGCGCATCGACCTGCTGTACTTCACACGAAAGCGCCAGGCCGAGAGCCGGCGCGAGGTGTCGCCGCAGCGCCTGATCCACTACCGAAACACCTGGTACCTGGACGCCTGGTGCCATGCGAGCGACGGCTTGCGCCGCTTTGCGCTGGATGCGGTGCGCTCGGCCAAGGCGATCGAACAGCGCGCGAAGGATGTGGCGATGAAGACGGTCGAAGCCGAGCTCGACGGTGGCTACGGCATTTTCAGCGGCAAGGCCGCGGCCGTGCAGTGGGCGGTGCTGCTGTTCGACGCCGATGCGGCGCAGTGGGTGGGCCAGGAGGAATGGCACCCCGAGCAGCGCCTGGCGCCGCAGCCGGACGGCTCGCTGCGTATGGAGCTGCCCTATGCCGACGAGACCGAGCTGGCGATGGACATCCTGCGCCACGGCGCGCAAGTGAAGGTGCTGGCGCCCGCCTCGCTGGCGCGTGCGGTGGGCCAGCGGCTGCGCCTGGCGGCGGCCCAATACGCCTGAGATCGGCGTGGCGGCTTCAGGGGCGGCCTGCGTTGCCGCCCGCTTGCGCGCGCGCCTCCAGCCCGCGCAGCACCACGTCGACCCAGGCGTCGAAGCTGCGGTCCATCGGCTTGTCGGCCCCGCCTGTCCAGCGCAGGATGAAGGCTTGGTTGGCCAGACGCTGAAGGTGGCGTCGCAGCGCTGGGTGGGCGGAATCGGCGGCCACGTCCGCGATGCGCGCGCGACAGGCGGCCTCCCAGCCGGCTTCCTCGTCGGGTGGCGAAGCGGAAAGCTCCAGCGTCGCGAAGCCGCACATGGCCGCGATGACGACGTTGTAGGCCTGTACCAGGCCGACGCCGGCGAAACCGGCGTCCTCCAGGGCGGCGACGATGAGGTCGAGCATCGCGGCGTCGAACGAGGCGTTGCCCGTCAGCTCGTTGGCCACCACCGGTGCCAGCGCCGGGTGCCGGCGCAAGGCCGCGCGGAAACCCACCAGGACCGTGCGCAGCCGGCCCTGCCAGGGGCCGCCCGTGTGGCTGCTTGCGGGCACGGCACCGCCCAGCACCCGGGCGACCACGGCCGAGAGCAGCGCGGTGCGGCCTGGAACGTGCCAGTACAAGGCTGCCGGGGACACCCCCAGCGTGCGGGCCAGCTCGCGCATGTTGAAGGCGATGCCGTCGCGGTCGATCAACGCAAGGGCGGCGTCGACGATGCGCTCCCGGTTCAGCGTGGGCTCGGCCGGAGCCGCCGCCTTTCGGGGGCGGCCCGGCTTGCGTGCCGACGAAGCGAGGGGGGCCATCACAGGCATTCTAGGTTTCACCCCCAGCGCTTCGGCTAATATTGAACTTTGTTCAATTAACTGCAGATCGGGAGCCCGCATGCCCATCCCGTTGCCTCCGGCTGGCCAGTTCGAAGGCGGTGCGGCCTTCGTCGACGGCGCCTTCGTGCCGCTTGCGGAAGCGAAGATCTCGCTCTTCGATTGGGGCTTCACCCGGTCCGACGCCACCTACGACGTCGCCGGCGTCTGGCAAGGCGCCTTCTTCCGCCTCGACGACCACATGGATCGCTTCTTCGCCAGCCTGGAAAAGCTGCGCCTGCAGATCCCGCATGACCGGGCCGAGTTGCGCCGGATCCTGCACGGCTGCGTGCGGGCCGGCGGGCTGACAGCCGCCTATGTGGCGATGGTCTGCACACGCGGGGTGCCGCCACGCGGCGCGCGCGACCCGCGGCTGGCCCAGAACCGCTTCTACGCCTATGCCTTGCCTTATGTCTGGATCGCCTCACCCGAGAAGCAGCGCGCCGGCATTGATCTGCACATCAGCATGCGCCAGCGCATTGCGCCAGAGTCGGTCGACCCGACCGTGAAGAACTACCAGTGGGGGGATCTGGTGGGCTCGCTGTTCGATGCCTACGACCGCGGCCGTGACACCAGCTGCGTGGTCGACGCCGAAGGCCATGTCACCGAAGGCCCCGGATTCAACGTCTTCGTGGTGAAGGGTGGGGTGGTGCGCACGCCCCGGCAGGGGGTGCTCGAAGGCATCTCGCGTCACACCGTGATGGTGCTGTGCGAGCGACTCGGCCTGCCGCTGCAGGTCGAGTCGGTGTCCATCGAGGCCCTGCGGGGCGCCGACGAGGTTTTCCTCACCTCCACCGGGGGTGGCGTGCTGCCGATCGCGCGCGTCGACGGTCGGCCCCTGCCGCACTTCCCGGGCCCGGTCACCGAGCGACTGCAGCAGGCCTACTGGGAGGCGCACCACGACCCCCGCTGGAGCGACCCGGTGGACTACGGCTGACGGGCCGCCAAAAGCGTCACGCTTGCCCGCAAGGGTGTCTGACGGGAGTCAACGTTTCGCTTCATGCTGGAGCGGGCGGGCCGATAGCTCGGTGGAACAGCGGGCCCGCCATGGTGGCCGGCTGCCTGCTGCCGGCAGAAAACCCCTGGAGCGAGCGTCTTGAGCTTCCTGGCCCCTCGGTACGACCCCGGGATGGTGGTTCTATCCATCCTCATCGCGAGTTTCGCGTCCTATGTCGCGCTCGACCTGATGCAGCGTGTGCGCACGCCCGACCGTGCCCTGGCCCGCTGGTGGTGGGGCGGCGGCTCGGTGGTCATGGGCAGCGGCATCTGGTCGATGCACTTCATCGGCATGCTGGCCTTCAGCCTGCCGATCGAGCTGGGCTACACGCTGGCGCTCACGGTGGCCTCGTGGGTCGCCGGCGTGGCCGTCTCTGCCGTGGCGCTGGGCGTGGCCGGGCGCGGCCGCCCCACCTGGGCACGGCTGTCTGGCAGCGCGCTGCTGATGGGCGCCGGCATCTGCGCCATGCACTATCTCGGCATGGCGGCGCTGGACATGGCGCCAGGCATCACCTGGGACTGGCCGATCGTGGCCGCTTCGGCCGTGATCGCGGTGGTGGCTTCTGGCGCGGCGCTCGCGATCTGCTTCTGGTTGCGTGAAGGTCAGGGTCGCCGCGGCTCGCTGGTGCAGCTGGGAGCCGCGGTGGTGATGGGCCTGGCGATCAGCGGCATGCACTACACCGGCATGGCCGCGGCCGGTTTCCCCGAAGGCAGCGTGTGCCTGAGCGCCGGCGTGCTGGTGGGTGAACGCATCACCGAGGTCGTCGTGCTGGCGACCATCGTGATCCTGGGGATGACGTGGATGGGGTCGGCGCTCGACGCCCGCATGCATGGCAGGGCGGCCAGGCTGGCCGAGTCGCTGCGGGTGGCCAACGAGCGCCTGCAGAGCGCCAACGAGGAGTTGCAGAAGCGCGCCTTCCAGGACCCGCTGACGCGCCTGCCCAACCGCATGCTCTTTGCCGACCGACTGGCCCACGCGGTGGCGCGCATGGAGCGCGACAACGAGCATGTGCCGGGGCGCAACAGGGCCAAGCTCGCTGTGCTGTTCATCGACCTCGACGGCTTCAAGCCGGTCAACGATTCCTTCGGCCACGGCACCGGCGACAAGGTGCTGCGGCAGGCGGCTCAACGCCTGCAGGCGCTGGCCCGCGAGAGCGACACCGTGGCCCGTGTCGGCGGCGATGAGTTCCTGTTGCTGATGGAGGACGTGCCCAGCCTGGCAGATTGCGCCCGCCTGGCGAGCCGGGTGGTGAAGGCCTTGTCCCAGCCGATCGACATCGGCGACCGCCAGGTGGAGATCGGCGCCTCGATCGGCATCGCCCTGTACCCCGATCACGGCCAGGGTGACAAGTTGGTGGTGAACGCCGACGCCGCGATGTACGCCGCCAAGCGCGCCGGTGGCAACACCTATGCGGTGTTCGAGTCGCACATGGACAGCGACGCGCTGGACCAGCTGAGCCTGCAGAGCGACCTGCGCCATGCGGTCGCGCGCGGCGAGCTGCAGCTGCACTACCAGCCCAAGATCGACGGTCACCGCGGGCAGATCCACGGCGTAGAGGCGCTGCTGCGCTGGAACCACCCGACGCGGGGCATGGTGGGGCCGATGCTGTTCATCCCGTTGGCCGAGCGCTTCGGCCTCATCAACGCACTCGGCCAGTGGGTGATCGAGGAAACCTGTCGCCAGATCCACGACTGGGCGCAGATCGGCATCCGGATGCGGGTGGCCATCAACCTGTCGGTGCACCAGCTGCGCGAGGCCGACCTGGTCGATCGCATCCAGCAGGCGCTGCAGCGCCACCAGGTGGAGCCCGCGCAACTCTTGTGCGAGATCACCGAGAGCGTGGCGATGGAGGACATCAAGGCGACGCAGACGGCCTTCGAGGGCCTGGCGCGCATCGGCGTGTTCCTCTCGATCGACGACTTCGGCACCGGCTACTCGAGCCTGAGCTACCTGCGCCAGCTGCCGGCGCGCCAGCTCAAGATCGACCGCAGCTTCATCAAGGACCTGCAGACCAGCGGCGACGCGCGCGCGGTGGTCGACGCGGTGGTGCGCCTGGCCCACGCGCTGGGGCTGCGCGTGGTGGCCGAGGGCGTCGAGACCGAAGGCCAGCGCGACGTGCTGCTGGCCCTCGGCTGCGATGAGCTGCAGGGCTACCTCTTCGCCAAGCCCATGCCCGCCAGCTCGCTGGTCGACTGGGTGATGGGCCAGAAACCGGCGGGCTCGCTGGAGTTCTCGCCCTCGGTGATTGCCGAACTTTGAGCCCCCACGCCCCCTCCCGGAGGCGCCTTGCAGGCCGCGCCGGGCACAGAGGCTCGGCCCCTCGGCAGGCACGGCCCGTCCTCAGGACTGGCCATCTCCGGCCTCGGCCCCTGACGGGGCTCGCGCAGCGGACCGGAAAAGCCGGATCCGCGCGCGCCACGTGATGGGGGCCGCGCTTCGCGCGCCCGAAGGCCCTCAGGCTGCCAGGATCGAGACGGCCTTGGTCACCAGGTAGGCCTCCATCGCCTCCGGGCCACCTTCGGTGCCGTAGCCGGAGTCCTTCACGCCGCCGAACGGCATCTCGGCGCTCGGTGCGGCCGGCTGGTTGATCCACAGCATGCCCACCTCGAGCGCGTGTGCCAGCTGGTGCGAGTGCTTGATCGAGCGGGTGAAGGCGTAGCCCGCCAGGCCGAAAGGCAGGCGGTTGGCTTCGGCGATGGCCTCGTCCAGCTGCTCGAAGGTGCGGATGGCGGCCACTGGGCCGAAGGGCTCGTCGTTGAACACGCTGGCGTTCAGCGGCACGTCGGTCAGCACCGTGGGCGCGAAGAAGTTGCCGGCCGTGCCGATGCGCTCGCCGCCGGTGGCCACCGTGGCGCCCTTGGCGCGCGCGTCCTCCACCACCTTGGCCATGGCCGTCAGCCGGCGGGCATTGGCCAGCGGGCCCATGTTCGTGCCTTCGGCCAGGCCGTTGCCCAGCTTCAGGCCTTCGGCGTGCTTGACCAGCGCGCGGGCGAACTCGTCCTTGAGGCTGGCGTGCACCAGGAAGCGCGTCGGCGAGATGCACACCTGGCCCGCATTGCGGAACTTGGCGCCGCCGGCCGCCTTGACCGCCAGCGCCACGTCGGCGTCGTCGCAGACGATCACCGGCGCATGGCCGCCGAGTTCCATCGTCACCCGCTTCATGTGGCGGCCGGCCAGCGCGGCCAGCTCCTTGCCGACCGGCGTCGAGCCGGTGAAGGTGACCTTGCGGATCACCGGGTGGGCGATCAGGTAGCTGGAGATCTCGGCCGGGTTGCCGAACACCAGGCCCACCACGCCGGCCGGGATGCCGGCGTCGACGAAGGTGGCCAGCAGCGCGGCGGGCGAGGCCGGAGTTTCCTCCGGCGCCTTGACGAGGAACGAGCAGCCGCAGGCCAGGGCCGCGCCCAGCTTGCGCACGATCTGGTTGATCGGGAAGTTCCAGGGCGTGAAGGCGGCCACGGGGCCGACCGGCTCCTTCAGCACCAGTTGCTGGGCGGCCAGGTTGCGCGAGGGCACGATGCGGCCGTAGACACGCTGGCCCTCGTCGGCGAACCACTCGATGATGCCGGCTCCGGCCAGCACTTCCACGCGGGCCTCGGCCAGCGGCTTGCCCTGCTCCTGCACCAGCAGGCGGGCGATGCCGTCGGCGCGCTCGCGCAGCAGGCCGGCGGCCTTTCGCATCAGGGCAGCGCGCTCGGCGGCCGGCACCTTGCGCCAGGTCTCGAAGCCGCGCTGGGCGGCGGCCAGCGCGCGGTCCAGGTCGGCCACGGCGGCATGGGCCACCTTGCCGATCGCCTCGCCGGTGGCCGGGTTCAGCACGTCCAGCGTCTTGCCGCTGGCGGCGTCGACCCACTGGTTGTCGATCAGCAGGCGGGTGTCGGGGTAGCTTGTCTCGCTCATGGCAGGGCCTTCTGAATGGGATGGAAGAGGATGGCCGGATTGTCCTTGCAAGCCATTCGCCGCTGCCGGCGCTGTCACAAAACACCCGTCCCGCCCGTCTGGTATGGGCCGACGACTATGCTGATCCGCGCATGTCCGATCTGCCTGCCGGCACCCTGGCCTCCGACCCGTTCGCCCACCTGAGGCCGCGGTTGTTCGCCATCGCCTACCGCAGGCTCGGCGCTCGCGCCGACGCGCAGGACGTGCTGCAGGACGCCTGGCCGGTGACGGTGACGACCCGGCTGGCGATCGACCGCCTGCGCGCCGCCTGGGCCGAGCGCGAGCACGACACCGGCTGGTGGCTGGCCCGCAGCCGGAGGGTCACATGAGGATGGGGTCGAACTGGCGCAGCCACTGCGTGCTGACGAACTCGGTGAATGCGGTGTCCACGCCTTCGTCGTCGCACAGCTTCAGGATCTGCTCGCGCGCCTGGTCCTGCCCGGCCCGGGAAATGAAGCGCTGGGCGGTGGGTGGGCGATCGTGCTGGCGCGCATCGGCGACGAGCTGGTGATAAGTGAGCGTGATCACCTGCTGCAGCAGGTCTTCGTCCGGGAGCGTCATAGGCGCAGATGGTGAGGCCAGCAGCGGGCCAACCGGTGATCCGGGGCCGCCGAAGTTCGTGGACTTTTCCCCGGCGGCGGCGAGCGGAATGAACGTCACCCGCACAAGCGTGAACTTGTGGTGAACTGCCGGCCATGGATGCACCCTCGCTCGGCCCGGCGGAGACCACCCATCGCCTGCCCTTCGCACCGCTGGTGGAGGCGCTGCGCGACGCCGTGCTGGCGCTGGCCCGGGGCGAGATCGACTGCCCGCCGCGTCAGGTGGTGCCGCTGGCCGGCGGCGGGCAGCTGCTTTCCATGGTCTGCACCGCGCCCGACCTGGCGTTGCACAAGCTGGTCTCGGTGGTGCCGGCCAACCGGGCGTGCGGGCTGCCGACCATCCAGGGCCGGGTGCAGGTGCTCGATGCGCCCAGCGGCAGCTTCATGCTCGGGCTGGACGGCGCCACCGTCACCGGCCGGCGCACCGCGGCGCTGTCGATGCTCGGCATCGAGGCGCTGGCCGCCGCGCCGCCACGGGCGGTGCTGCTGATCGGCACTGGCACCCAGGCGCGCCAGCATGCGCTCGCACTGGGTGCGCTGCACCCGGCGGCCCGCGTGTGGGTGCAGGGCCACCGCCAGGGTGCGGCAGCCGCTTTCTGCGAGGCATTGGCCCGCGAAGGCGTGGTCGCCGAGCCCGCCGAGGGGAAGGCCGATGCGCCCGCCGACGCGGTGATCTGCTGCACGACCAGCCGCACGCCCGTCTACACACGACCGGCCGACCCGGCGCGGCTGGTGATCGCGGTGGGCTCGTTCAGCCCGCAGGCGGCCGAGGTGGCGGCCGACACCGTCCGCAGCAGTCGCTGCTTCGTCGACGACCCCGCCGGCGCCACGCACGAGGCGGGTGACCTGCTGCTGGCCGGCCTGGGCCCGGCCGACATGCACCCGCTGGCCCAGGCGCTGCGGGCCGGCCGGCCCCGCGGGCCGGTGCTGCTCAAGACGGTGGGCTGCGCGGCGTGGGACCTGGCCGCGGCCCGGGTGGCCCTTTCGGGCTGACCAGGCCCCGGGCTTGCTTGCGGCCTGGCATCTGGAGATCGACGCATGGGATACCGGCACACCCTCGCGGGCCAGGTGCATGTCTTCGATGACTTGAAGACCCTGCTGGCCAAGGCCACACCCGAGCGTTCGGGTGACCGCCTGGCCGGCATCGCCGCCGAGACGGCGGCCGAGCGCATGGCGGCGCGGCTGGCACTGGCCAACCTGCCGCTGCAGGCCTTTCTCGACGAGGCCGTCGTTCCGTACGAGGAAGATGAAGTCACCCGCCTGATCGTCGACAGCCACGACGCCGCGGCCTTCGCGCCGGTGGCGCACCTGACCGTGGGTGGATTCCGTGACTGGCTGCTTTCCGACGGGGCCACGAGCGCCACGCTGGCCGTGCTGGCACCGGGCCTGACGCCCGAGATGGTGGCCGCGGTGAGCAAGCTGATGCGCAACCAGGACCTGGTGCTGGCCGCGCGCAAGTGCCAGGTGGTCACCCGCTTTCGCAACACCATCGGCCTGCCCGGCCACCTGGCAGTGCGGTTGCAGCCCAACCACCCCACCGACGACCCCCGCGGCATCGCCGCCTCGATGCTCGACGGCCTGATGTACGGCTGCGGCGATGCGGTGATCGGCATCAACCCCGCGGGCGACGGCGTGGCGGCGCTGACGCGGCTGGTGCACCTGCTGGCCGAGGTGATCGAGCGCCACCAGATCCCCACCCAGGCCTGCGTGCTGACCCATGTGACGCACACGCTGGCCATGATCGAGGCCGGCGCGCCAGTCGACCTGGTCTTCCAGTCGGTGGCCGGCACCGAAGCCGCCAACACCGGCTTCGGTGTCAACCTCGCGCTGCTGCGCGAGGCCCACGAGGCGGCGCTTTCGCTCAAGCGCGGCACGGTCGGCGACCACGTCATGTACTTCGAGACCGGCCAGGGCTCTGCGCTTTCGGCCGGCGCCCACCACGGGGTGGACCAGCAGACCTGCGAGGCGCGGGCCTACGCGGTGGCCCGCGCCTTCCGCCCGCTGCTGACCAACACCGTGGTCGGCTTCATCGGGCCTGAGTACCTCTACGACGGCAAGCAGATCATCCGCGCCGGGCTGGAAGACCACTTCTGCGGCAAGCTGCTGGGCGTGCCGCTGGGCGTCGACGTCTGCTACACCAACCATGCCGAGGCCGACTCCGACGACATGGACAACCTGCTCACGCTGCTGGGCACGGCCGGCGTCAACTTCATCATGGGCGTGCCGGGCGCCGACGACATCATGCTGAACTACCAGAGCACCTCGTTCCACGACGCGCTCTACCTGCGTGCGCTGCTGGGCCTGAAGCGCGCGCCGGAGTTCGACGCCTGGTTGCAGCGCCAGGGGCTCACCGACGCGGGCGGCCGGCTGCTGCCGGCGCAGGCTGGCCACCCCTTGCTGGCGGCGTGGTGATGGAGCACGACCTCACGCCACCCGACCCCTGGGCCGCGCTGCGCGCCCACACCGCGGCCCGCATCGCGCTGGGCCGCAGCGGCGCCAGCCTGCCGACGGCCGAGTGGCTGCGCTTCGGCGTGGCCCATGCCCAGGCACGCGACGCCGTCCACCAGGCGCTGGACACCGATGCGCTGGCGCGCGGCCTGCAGCAGCACGGCTTCGACAGCCTGGTGGCCGAGAGCACCGCGCCCGATCGCGCCACCTTCCTGCAGCGGCCGGACCTGGGGCGTGCCCTCTCTGGCCGCAGCCGGGGCCTGCTGCAGGGGCTCGCGGCAACCCCGGTCGACGTGGTGTGCGTGGTGGGGGACGGCCTCTCGGCCACCGCTGCGCAGCGCCACGCACTGCCGCTGCTGCGCGACTGGCGGCCCCTGCTGGAACAGGCCGGCCTGACGCTCGGGCCGGTGGTGCTGGCCCGGCAGTGCCGCGTGGCCCTGGGTGACGAGATCGGCCTGGCGCTGCAGGCGCGGCTGGCGGTGGTGTTGCTCGGCGAGCGGCCCGGCCTGTCGTCGCCCGACAGCCTGGGCGCCTACCTCACCTTCGGCCCGCGGCCCGGCCGGCGCGATGCCGAGCGCAACTGCATCTCCAACATCCGGCCCGAGGGGCTGCCACCGGCTGAAGCGGCGCGGCGGCTGGCGTGGCTGTGCACTGCGGCGCTGCAACGTGGCGCCACCGGCATCAGGCTCAAAGACGAAAGCGAGCCGCCGCCGGCACTGCCGGCCGCGTGACCCGCGGGCCTGGCGAGCGGGCTCAGCGAGGCCGCGCGCCGCAGCCCGGGCCCTCGAAGGTCCACGACATGACCTTGCCCTGCTCGACCTGGAAGTGGGTGGTGCAGACGGCGCCGCTGCTGCTGATCGGCGCCGACACGCCGACACCGCCGCCCACCGAGCCGCTGCCGCCGAAGCTGAAGCCGCCGATGCCCAGGCCGATGGTGGCCCCGGTGGGCTGGCTGGCGCTGCGGGTCACGTAGGTGAGCCTGCGGCTGCCGCCTGAGCCGGTCTCGGCGGACGGCGGGCCCCATTGCGAGCGCAACAGTTCCTCGCTGGCGCCGCGCCAGGGGGCGAGCGAGGCGTCGTAGCCGGCGTAGTCCGGCTCGGGGGTGCTGGCGCAGCCGGCAGCCGCCGCGGCTGCGAGCAGGGCGCCGGTGCGGCGCAGGGTCAGGGCAAAGCGTGGCATGGGGCACTCCTCGGGCAACCCGGCCGGGCAAGCTGCGGGCCTGCGGCCTGGCCGTGGTGCGGCCGCGCCGAAGGCGGGCAGCGGGCAGCCCGGCCTTCGGGCCATTGTGCGCCGGCCCTAACATCGCCGGCGCCCCCGCTCCCGGGGGCCCATCGGATTGCCCATGACAGACACCCACAGCCCGCGCCGCCGCGCCCTGGCGGGGCTGGGCGCGCTTGCCGCCACCAGCCTGCTTCCCGCCTGCAGCCCCCTGCCCACGACACGCGTCACCACCCCGCGCGTCGGCCCGCTGGCGGGCACGCAGGTGTCGCCCGACCGCGTCACCCGCGTGCTGGTCGGGCTGCGGCCCTACCGGCCGGCAGGCTACGTGGTCGAGGCCACGCGCCTGGGCGACAAGCGGCTGGTGCACCACTACGGCCACGGTGGGGCAGGCATCACGCTGGCTTGGGGCACGGCGCACGAGGCGGTCGGCCTGGGTTTCGCCGGCGCAGGCGCCAGCCATGCCGTGCTGGGCTGCGGCGTGGTCGGGCTGGCCACCGCGCGGATGCTGCAGCGCCAGGGCGCCAAGGTCACCCTCTATGCGGCCGAGCTGCCGCCGCTGACCACCTCGAACATCGCCGGGGGCCACTGGTGGCCGTACTCCGCCTTCGACGCCGAGGTGGCCGACGAGGCTTTCAAGGCGCGCTTCCACCGTGCGGTGCGGCTGGCCTACCGCGAGTTTCAGGGCATGGTCGGGCCGCGCTACGGCGTGCACTGGCGGCGCAACTACGCGGTCTACGACGAGCAGCGCCCCATCGGGCCGTTCACCGAGTCGATGCGCGACGTGGCGCCCGAACTCGAGATGCTGCCGCCTGGCACCCACCCCTTCGGCCCGCGCTGGGTGCAGCAATTCAGCGCGATGATGATCGAGCCCGCCGTGCACCTGCGCGCGCTGCTCGACGACTTCCTGCTGGCTGGCGGCCAGCTGGTGGTGCGCCGCTTCGATTCACCGCGACAGGTCGCCGCGCTGCCCGAGCCGGTGGTCTTCAACTGCACCGGCCTCGGCGCGAGGGCGCTGTTCGGCGACGAGCAGTTGCAGCCGGCACGCGGCCAGCTGGTGGTGCTGCTGCCCGAGGCCGGGCTCGACTACAACCTCTTCTACCGCAGCGCCTACATCTTCCCGCGCACCGACGGCCTGGTGCTGGGCGGCACCTTCCAGCGCGGCGACTGGAACCTGCAGCCCGACGACGCTGACACCGCCCGGATCCTGGCTGGTGCCAAGGCGGCCTTCGCCGCGCTGGTCACTTGACGTCGACTGGCGTACCCAGCTCGGTGGTGCTGAACAGGCGGTAGGTCACCTTGTCGATGGGCAAGGCGGGGTACTTGTCTTTGTACTCGGCCAGTTGGGCGTCCAGGTCGCGCCCGCTTTCGCTGTAGAAGCGCCAGGGGATCGGATCGCGGTAGCAATCGACCGCGAAGTGGCCCAGGTACACCACCTCGCCTGCATGGGCGCTGAAGTGGCCGAGCCGCGAGGCACCGTTGACGATCGCGCCGCTGCGCTTGACGACCGTGGCGCCGACGTCCCGCACTGACCGAGCAAAGCCGACCTCGAACCCGGTCAGGTGGTACTCGCCGGGTTCGATCACCAGGGCGTAGGGCACGTAGCCCTTGGGCGCCATGAGCCGCGAGGGGTTCTCCAGCGCCAGCGTGGGGCCGGCCGCCGCCTCCCCCGGGGCCGCCAGCGGCGCCCGCTCGAACACCAGTGAGCGCAATTGCGCGTTCTCGAACTGGCCGCAGCGCCAGGCCCGCGCCCAGTAGACGTCGAGCAGGACGACCGCCTTGGCCGAGCCCGCCTCCTTCAGCGCGGCCTCGGTCGCCTCGACGACGGGCTGGGCGGCGCCCACCGCGCTGGCGAAGCCCAAGACAAGGGCCGCCACAGCGCGATGCAATGACCAAGATCGATGGCTCATGTTCAGACGCTCAAGCCAACGGCAGCCGGACCGTGAAGATGGCCCCCTGGCCTAGCCCGGGGCTCGCCGCGCTGGCGTCGCCGCCGTGCATCCGCACCAACCGGCGCACCATCGCCAGGCCGATCCCCATGCCGCCCTGCTGACGGTCCAGGCCTTGTTCGCCCTGCTTGAAGAGGTCGAACATCCACTCCTCGGCGCCGGGTTCGAACCCACGGCCCGCGTCCTGCACTTCCAGCACGGCCTGACCGTCCCGCGCCATCAGCCGCACGGCCACGGCGGCGCCCTCTGGCGTGAACTTCAGCGCGTTGTCGACCAGGTTCGACAACACCTGTTCCAGGCGCACGCGGTCGGCGACGACGGGTGCGGCGTCGTTCGCATCCACGCTCACCTCGTGCCGTGCGAATCGACCCGCCACGCGCCAGCCGTCCATCGCGCCTCGCACCAGCTCAGCCAGGTCGAGCGGCTCGTGCTTGAGATCCACCTTGCCCATCATCGTCCGGCTCACGTCGAGCAGGTCGTCGACCAGGCGGGCCATGTGGCGCGTCTGGCGGTCGATCACCCCGCAGGCGCGTTCGGCCAACGGATCCTGCACCTTGGCGTGGCGCAGCAGCTGGCTGGAGGCCACCAGGGCACTCAAGGGGTTGCGCAGTTCGTGCGACAGCATGGCGAGGAACTCGTCCTTGGCGCGGTCGGCCGAGCGCAGCGCGGCCTTCTCGCGGTCCTGCAGGGCGGCACGCTCGGCCACCGCGGCGAAGGCCTGGGTCATCGCCGTCTGAAGGCTCGCCAGCTCGATGATCGGGCTGGGCGGGCCGACCTGGGCGGCCTCGCCGCGTTGCATGGCCTCGCTGGCCGAAGCCAGGGTGGCGACCGGCTCGGAGATGCGCCGCCCCAGCACGCGGGACAGGCCGAAGGCGGCGGCCAGCGCCAGCGCCAGGCCCGCTCCCAGGGCCAGGCCGTGCTTCCAGCGCCACGCCTGCAACTCGTCGCGCGGCATCGCCATGCCCAGCACCCAGTCGCTCAGCGGAGAGGTGACGTAGGCTGTGTACGAGCGCAGGCCGTCTTTCGTCTCGCCGGCGAAGAAGCCCTCGGGCGCGCTGGCGACGGCGTCCCGAAAGCCCTGCGACGCCAGCTCGCCCGGCTCGCGTCGGGGGATGCGGACAATGAAGCGCATGTCGCGGTCGAGGAGGGCGATGACCCAGTTGTCGGGCAGCTTCTGCGCGCGCAGGACCTCACCGAAGCGTTCCAGCCTCAGGGCCACCGAGAGCACGTACGTGACTTCGCCGTTGTTGAGCACAGGCTGGTGCACCCGCACGGCCGGCTCGTTCAAGGTGCCGCGGTTGACGTTGCCGATCGAGGGCCGGCCGGTGCGCAACGCACGCTCGAAGCCTTCGGTGTCGATCGGTCCCGACGCGGGCTGGTCGAACGGTCGCAACGATTCCAGCAACCTGCGGCCGTCCGGCGCCATCAGCGTCACGTTCAGCCAGTGGGGCTGGCTGGCCTGCACGCGTTGCAGCTCCTGGTGGAAGGTGCGCAGGTCACCCTCGGCCAAGCTCCTGGAGGCCGGCAGGGTGTCGACGGTGGACAGGATACCCAGCAGCTCGGCGTCCATGGCCGACATCGCGGCACGGCTTCGGCCGATGGCATCGCGCTCCAGGACCGTGCGTTGTTGTTGCAGCAGCAGCATCCCGGCCAGCACCGCGGCGGCGAGCAGCGGGGCCATCGCGCCGAGGGCCAGCACCATCAGCTGGGATCGAAGTCGCATCGTGGCGCCCGCGGGTGTTGACAGCCGCGCAGGGTAACAGCAAGCCACCCGGTGGCAAGATGGGCTCATGCAGACCCTCACGACGCGCGTGCTGCGCGAGTTGGCGCTGGCGCCCGGCGCCGGCCCGGCCCATCTCAGCGCGGCCAGCGGCTTGGTGCGTGCGGGGCCATGGCTCTATGTGGTGGCGGACGACGAGCTGGGTCTTGGCGCCTTCGATCTGCGCAGCCTGGCGCCAGGCAGGCTGCGGCGGCTCGCGCCGGCGCATGTGCCCGCGTTGCCCGAGGCGCATCGCGCCCGCAAGGCACTCAAGCCCGACACCGAGGCGCTGCTGCATTGGCCGGCGCTGCCGGGCTGCCCACACGGCGCCTTGCTGGCGCTGGGCTCCGGTTCGCGGCCCAACCGCCAGATGGGTGCGCTGTGGGCGCTCGATGCAGGCGGGGCCTTGGTGGATGCGCCCCGCGCGGTGGATCTGGCCCCGCTCTATGCCCCTTTGCGCGGCCGCTTCGGCGAGCTCAACATCGAGGGCGCCCTGATCGTTGGCGATGCGCTGTTGCTGCTGCAGCGGGGCCACCGCGAGGTGCCGGTCAATGCCAGCATCCATTTCCCGGCGGCGGCGGTGGCCGCCTGGCTGATGGGGCGGGGCGAGGTGCCTGCGCCCCGGGTCGTCGTCGAGCACGCGCTGGGCATGCTCGACGGCGTGCCGCTGGGCTTCACGGACGGCACGTTGCTGCCCGGCGGCGGCTGGCTCTACAGCGCGGCTGCGGAGGACACCGGCGATGCCTACCTCGACGGCGCCTGCACCGGCTCGGTGTTGGGCCGGCTCGATGCCATCGGTGCGCCGGCCGGCCAGTGGCGCATCGACCGGCCATGCAAGGTCGAAGGCCTGGCGCTCGGCGCCGAGCCGGGGGAACTGCTCATGGTCACCGATGGCGACGACCGCCAGCAGCCCGCGCTGCTGCTGGCGGCGCGGCTGCCCGAGCTCACTCGATGACGATCGCCCGGAAGTCGTTGACGTTGGTCAGCGTCGGCCCGGTGACGACCGAATCGCCGAGCGCCTGGAAGAAGCCGTGGCCGTCGTTGTTGTCCAGCGCGGAGCGCGGGTTGATGCCGAGTGCCCAGGCGCGCTCCAGCGTGTCGGGGCCCATGCAGGCGCCGGCGATCTCTTCCGCGCCGTCGACGCCGTCGGTGTCGCCAGCGAGGGCGTGCACACCGGGCAGGCCGTCGATCGCCAACGCCAGGGCCAGCAGGAATTCGACATTCCGGCCACCTCGGCCCTTCCCCCGGATCGTCACCGTGGTCTCGCCGCCAGAGAGCAACACGCAGGGCGGCGTGAAGGGCTGGCCACGCAGGGCCACCTGCCGTGCCAGGCCACCCAGCACCTTGCCCACGTCGCGCGCCTCGCCCTCCAGGCTGTCGCCGAGGATGTGGGGCGTGAAGCCCGCTTCGCGCGCGACCCGGGCCGCCGCCTCCAGCGCCATCTGCGGTGCGGTGATCATGCGCACCTCGCCGCGCGCCAGCAGGGGGTCGCCCGGCTTGAGCGTCTCGCTCGCCGGGTTGTCCAGCCACGCGCGCACGGCGGCCGGCACCTCGACGCGATAACGCTCGATCACCGCCAGCGCGTCGGCGCGGGTGCTGGCATCGGCGACGGTGGGGCCGCTGGCGATGTCGGCCGGCATGTCGCCGGGCACGTCGGAGATCAGCAGCGTCATCACCCGGGCCGGGTGGCAGGCGGCGGCCAGCCGCCCGCCCTTCACGGCCGACAGGTGGCGCCGCACGCAGTTCATCTCGCCGATGCTGGCGCCGCTGGCGAGCAGCGCCTTGTTCACCGCCTGCTTGTCGGCCAGCGTCAGCCCCGGCGCCGGGCCGACCAGCAGCGACGAGCCGCCGCCCGAGATCAGCGCGATCACCAGGTCGTCGGCGGTGAGGCCTTCGACGAACTTCAGCAGGCGCTGGGTGGCATCGAGCCCCGCCTGGTCGGGCACGGGGTGCGCGGCCTGTACGATCTCGATGCGCTCGCACGGCACCTCGTAGCCGTAGCGGGTGATGACCAGGCCTTCGAGCGGCCCGGGCCAGGCCTGCTCCAGCGCCCGCGCCATCGCGGCCGAGGCCTTGCCCGCGCCGATCACGAGCGTGCGGCCCTTGCCCGCCCGGGGCGGCTCGGGCAGGTGCTGCGCGAGACAGCGCGCCGGGTCGGCCGCGGCCACGGCGGCATCGAACATCTGGCGCAGCAGCGCCCGGCGGTCGGTTTTCATGTCCTCAAGTATCCGGCGCCACCGTGTGACCCGCCATCAGCTCCAGCGCCTTGACAAGCGCCGAGTGGTCCAGGTCGGCCATGCCGTTCGCGGCGCAGGCCTGCATGAGCTGGGCAGCGCCGGCGGTCTGAGGCAGGCTCACGCCGAGCTCGCGGGCGCCCTGCAACGCCAGCCCCAGGTCCTTCTGGTGCAGCTTGATGCGGAAGCCCGGCGCGAACGTGCGCTTGACCATGCGCTCGCCGTGCACCTCCAGGATGCGGCTGGAGGCGAAGCCGCCCATCAGCGCCTGGCGCACCTTGGCCGGGTCGGCGCCGGCCTTGCTGGCGAACAGCAGTGCCTCCCCCACCGCGGCGATGTTCAGCGCGACGATGATCTGGTTGGCCACCTTGGTGGTCTGGCCGTCGCCGTTGCCGCCCACCAGCGTGATGTTCTTGCCCATCTTCTCCAGCAGTGGCTTCACCTTCTCGAACACCGCCGGCTCGCCGCCGCACATGATGGTCAGCGAGGCCGCCTTGGCGCCCACCTCGCCGCCCGAGACGGGCGCATCGATGTAGTCGGCGCCGAGTGCGTTGATCTTCTGCGCGAAGGCCTTGGTGGCGATGGGCGAGATCGAGCTCATGTCGACGATGACCTTGCGCTCGCTTCCGCCGGCCAGACCTTCGGCGACGCCGCCCTTGCCGAACAGCACCGCCTCGACGTCGGGTGTGTCGGGCACCATCGTGAACACCACCTCGGCCTGCCGCGTCACCTCCGCGGCGTTGGCGCAGACCGTGGCGCTCGTGGCGGTGATCGCCTCGGGCACCTTGCCGTGGGTGTTGACGAACAGCGTGTGGCCGGCTTCGAGCAGGTGCAGCGCCATCGGCGTGCCCATGATGCCCAGGCCGATGAATCCGATCTTCATAGAAAGTGTCCTCAGTAGGTGTTGGAAGAAGAGGGGGCCGGCGCGCCCGCGCGCATCGCGCCGATCACCTGCTGCGCCCCGGCGGCCATCAGCCGCGCATCGGAGCTGACGGTGACGAACTGGAAGCCCTTGGCGATGCGCGCCAGGGCCGCCGCCGTGCCGCCGTTGTGGATGCCGGCCACCACGCCATGGGCCTTGGCGCGGGCGACGATGTGGTCCACGGCCTCGGCGGCCTTCGGGTCCAGGTCGTCGAAGGTGGGCCTGCAACCCAGCGAGAGCGACAGGTCCGACGGGCCGATGTAGATGGCGTCCAGCCCCTCGACCGAGAGGATGGCGTCGAGGTTGTCCAGTGCCTGCGCGGTCTCGATCATCGCGAAGCGCACGATGGTGTCGTCGGCATGCGTCGGGTAGTCGGCGCCACCGTAGAGGAAGGCGCGGATCGGGCCGAAGCTGCGCGTGCCGCGCGGCGCATAGCTGCTCCAGGCGACGAACTTCTGCGCGTCTTCGCGCGTGTTCACCATCGGGCAGATCACGCCGTAGGCGCCGGCGTCCAGCGTCTTCATGATGATGCCGGGCTCCAGCCAGGGCACGCGCACCACCGGCACGGTGGGCGTGGTGGAAATGGCCTGCAGCATGGTCAGCATCGCCTGGTAGTCGACCACGCCGTGCTGCAGGTCGATGGTCAGGCTGTCCCAGCCCTGGTGGGCCATGGTCTCGGCCGAGAAGCTGTTGGGGATGGCGAGCCAGCCGTTGACGGCGGCGCCGCCGCTTTGCCACAGGGTGCGCAGGGCGTTGGGTCTCATGGTGCGGTTTCCTTGTTCAAGCGGGGGACCAGGGCACGGGCGTGGCCAGGGTGCCGGTGGCGAAGAAGCGTTGCAGGTTGTCGACCACCAGGTCGGCCATGGCAGCGCGGGTCTCTTCGGTGCCGCTGGCCATGTGCGGCGCCAGCACCACGTTGTCCAGGGCCATCAGCGCTGCGGGCACCCGCGGCTCGTCGGCGAACACGTCCAGCCCGGCGCCGGCGATGCGCTTGCCCGCCAGGGCCCGCACCAGCGCGTCTTCGTCGACCACGCTGCCGCGCGCCACGTTGACGAGGAAACCCTGAGGCCCGAGCGCCTCCAGCACCGCTGCATCGACGAGGTGGCGCGTGCCGGCGCCGCCCGCGGTGGTGATGACCAGGAAGTCGCACCAGCGCGCCAGCTCGACCGGCGAGGCGTGGTAGGTGAACCCCAGGCCGGCCACCGGCTGCCGGTTGCAGTAGCCCACGGTCATGCCGAAGCCGCTGGCACGCTCGGCCACGGTGCTGCCGATGCGGCCCATGCCCAGGATGCCCAGCCGCTTGCCGCTGGCGCGGGTGGTGATGGGGAAGCGGCCGTTCAACCAGTCGCCGCGTCGCACGAAGCGGTCGGCCGCGCTGACGCCGCGGGCCACGTCGAGCAGCAGCGCGAAGGCCAGGTCGGCCACGCAGTCGTTCAGCACATCGGGTGTGTTGCTGACCTTCACGCCCCGGCGCAGCGCCGCCGCCTGGTCGACCTTGTCGAAGCCCACGCCGAAGCCGGCGATGACCTTCAGGTTCGGCAGCGCGTCGATCAGCGCCGCATCGGCGCCGACCGGGGCCGAGGTGACCAGCGCGTCGAAGTCCGCCCCGCGGGCGGCCAGGAAGCCGGTGCGGTCGGGTTCGTCGTGCAGGCGGTGCAGGTCGTAGGCCTCGGCCAGTCGGGCTTCGAGGCCGGGCTGGGGGAGCTTGCCGTTGACCAGCAGGCGGGGACGTTGACGCATGGGTCTCGCCTCAGTCGATCTTCACGCCGCCCTGCGCGACGACCGTGGCCCAGCCCTTGCGCTCGCGCTCGAAGAAGGCGCTGAACTCGGGCGGGGTCATGGTGTGCACCTCGGCGCCCTGTGACACCAGGCGCTCGCGCACCTCGGGCAGGCGGATGATGCGCGTCAGCTCGGTGGACAGCCTGGCCAGCACCGCCGGCGGCGTGCCGGCCGGCACCAGCACGCCCTGCCAAGTGCCCGACTCGAAGCCCTTCACGCCCTGCTCCTGCAGGGTGGGCACATTGGCCAGCAGCGGCACGCGGCTGGCCTTGGAGACGGCCAGCACCTTGAGCTTGCCCGACTGCACGTGCGGCAGCGTGGCCAGCATGCCGTTCATCAGCACCTGGGTCTGGCCGGCGATGGTGTCGCTGATGGCCTGGGCGCCGCCCTTGTAGGGGATGTACTCCCACCGGGCCTGGGTGGCCTTCTCGACCGCCACGCCGGCCAGGTGGGGCGCGCTGCCGATGGCCGTGACCGCGAAATCGAGCTTGTTCTTTTTCGACAAGGCCACCAGCTCGCCCAGGTTGCCGGCCTGCACCGAGGGGTGCACCACCAGCAGGTGCGGCGAGTAGGCCAGCATGGTCACGCCCTTCAGATCCTTGCTGGGATCGAAGGGCAGCTTCGGGTAGACCGAGGGCGTGATCGCCAGCGCGCCGACGTCGCACAGCAGCAGCGTGTGGCCGTCGTTGGCCTTGGCCACCACGTCGGTGCCGGTGTTGCCGTTGGCGCCGGCGCGGTTCTCGACGATCACCGTCTGCCTCAGCGCCTCCGACAGCGGCTGGCTGATGGCGCGGGCGATGATGTCCGACGAGCCACCGGGCGGATAGGGCACCACGATGCGCAGCGGCTTGCTGGGCCAGGCGGCCGTCTGGGCCTGCACGAAGGGGGCCGTGGCCAGCAGGGCGGCCAGGATCACGCGGGAGCGGATTCGCATCAGGGGTCTCCTCGGGGTGTGTTCCAACTCAGCGGACCATGCAGGGCCGCTTGGGGTCGAAGGTCCAGTTCGGGACCAGGTACTGCATCGCGACCGCGTCGTCGCGGGCACCCAGGCCGTGCTGCTGGTACAGCCGGTTCGCCTTGTCCACCTCGGCCATGTCCAGCTCGACACCCAAGCCCGGCTTGTCGGGCAGCGCCACGAAGCCGCCTTCGATGGTCAGCGGCTCCTTGGTCAGCCGTTGGCCGTCCTGCCAGATCCAGTGGGTGTCGATCGCGGTCACCTTGCCCGGCGCGGCGGCGCCCACGTGGGTGAACATGGCCAGCGACACGTCGAAGTGGTTGTTCGAGTGCGAGCCCCAGGTCAGGCCCCAGTCGCGGCAGGTCTGCGCCACGCGCACGCTGCCGGCCATGGTCCAGAAATGCGGGTCGGCCAGCGGGATGTCGACCGATTGCAGCGACAGCGCATGCGTCATCTGCCGCCAGTCGGTGGCGACCATGTTGGTGGCGGTGGGCAGGCCGGTGGCGCGGCGGAACTCGGCCATCACCTCGCGGCCCGAGAAGCCGCCCTCGGCGCCGCACGGGTCTTCGGCATAGGCCACCACGCCGCGCATCCGCTGGCCCAGGCGGACCGCGTCCTTCAGCAGCCAGCCGCCGTTCGGGTCCAGTGTCACGCGGGCCTCGGGGAAGCGCTCGTGCAGTGCGATGACAGCGTCCACTTCGGCATCGCCGGCCAGCACCCCGCCCTTGAGCTTGAAGTCGTTGAAGCCGTAGCGCTCGTAGGCCGCCTCGGCCAGGCGCACCACGCGCTCGGGCGTCATCGCCTCTTCGTGGCGCACACGGAACCAGTCGTTCTTCGCATCCGGCTCGCTGGCGTAGGGCAGGTCGGTCTTGCGCTGGTCGCCGATGAAGAACAGGTAGCCCAGCATCTCGACCTTGTCGCGCTGGATGCCTTCGCCCAGCAGCGCTGCCACCGGCACCTTCAGGTGCTGGCCCAGCAGGTCGAGCAGGGCCGACTCGATGGCCGTCACCGCGTGGATGGTGGTGCGCAGGTCGAAGGTCTGCAGCCCGCGGCCGCCGCTGTCGCGGTCGGCGAAGGCCGTCTGCACGTCGCGCAACAACTTCAGGTGGTTGCCGATGCGCTGGCCGACCAGCAGCGGCGCGGCGTCTTCCAGCGTCTGGCGGATCTTCTCGCCGCCGGGTACCTCGCCCACGCCGGTGTTGCCGGCGCTGTCGGTGAGGATCAACAGGTTGCGGGTGAAGAACGGGCCGTGCGCGCCGCTGAGGTTCATCAGCATGCTGTCGCGGCCAGCGACGGGGATGGCCTTCAGGGCCGTGATGGTGGGGGTGCTCATGGCCTTCAATCTGCGGTGATCTTGCGGCTCTCGATCAACTCCTTCCAGCGCACGTTCTCGCGCTGCTGGAAGGCGGCGAACTGCTCGGGGGTGTTGCCGACGAGCTCGAAGCCGACGGACGCGAACTGCTGTTTCACCGACGCGTCATTGAGCGCCGCGATGAGGGCCGCGTGCATCTTGGTCTTCACGTCCGAGGGCAGGCCCTTGGGCGCGACCACCGCCTGCCAGGAGTAGACGTCCACGCCCTTGACGCCGGCTTCGGTGAGCGTCGGAATGTTCGAAAGCACCGGCGAGCGCTTGTCGCCCGTTACCGCCAGTGCGCGCAACTTGCCGGCGTTGATGTGCTGCAGCACCGCGTTCACGTTCTGGAACGAGGCATCGACCTGGCCACCCAGCAGGTCGGAGATGGCGGGCGCGCCGCCCTTGTACGGGATGTGCGAGCCCGAGGTGCTGGTCTGCAGCCAGAAGAGCTCGGCGGTGAGGTGGTCCGACGAGCCGTTGCCCGACGAGGCGAAGCTCATCTTGCCGGGGTTGGCCTTCTGCCAGGCCACCACCTCGGCCACGCTCTTGTGCGGGGACGAGGCGGGCACCACCAGCACGTTGGGCGCCTGCACGGCCACGGTGAGCAGGTCGAAGTCCTTGGCGGCTTCGTAGGGCACGTTCTTGATCAGGTGGGGCGCGATCACCAGCGGGCCCAGCGAGGTGACGAGGAAGGTGTAGCCGTCCGCCGGCGCACGCTTGACCTGGCCGGCGCCGATGGTGCCGGTGGCGCCGGCCTTGTTGTCGACGATGAAGGTCTGGCCCAGCTTTTCCTGCAGCCTGGGGCCGAGCGCGCGGGCCAGCGTGTCGGTCGAGCCGCCAGGCGGGAAGGGCACGACGAGCGTGACCGGCTTGTCGGGCCAGGCCTGGCCCTGGGCGGCGCCGACGGCAGCAAGCCCGATGGCCAGGGCGACGAGGGTGGTCTTCATGCGTGTCTCCTTCACGGTCTCTTTCAGGTCACAGGGGCGGGGTTGAACAGGACGAGCGCGTTGTGCAGCTTCCAGTGCTCGGCCCAGGTCTTCTTGCGGCCGCTGGCTACGTCGAGCATCAGCTGGAACATCTCCCAGCCGACCTGCTCGATCGTGGCCTCGCCATCGGCGATGCGGCCGGCGTTGACGTCCATCAGGTCGTGCCAGCGGCGAACCAGGTCGCTGCGCGTGGCGACCTTGATCACCGGCACCTCGGCCAGGCCGTAGGGCGTGCCACGGCCGGTGGTGAACACATGCAGGTTCATGCCAGCGGCCAGCTGCAGCGTGCCGCAGATGAAGTCGCTGGCGGGGGTGGCGGCGTAGACGAGGCCGCGCTCGATGCCGCGATCGCGCAGCTTTTCGCCCGGCGAGAGCACGCCGCTGATGGGCGAGGTGCCGCTCTTGATGATCGAGCCCATCGCCTTTTCGACGATGTTCGACAGGCCGCCCTTCTTGTTGCCGGGCGTGGTGTTGGCGCTGCGGTCGGCCTGGCCGCGGCCCAGGTAGGCGTCGTACCAGGCCATCTCGCGGATCATCGCGTCGGCCACCTCGGGGCTGGCCGCCCGCGAGGTGAGCTGGTCGATGCCGTCTCGCACTTCGGTCACTTCCGAGAACATGACGGTGGCGCCAGCGCGCACCAGCAGGTCGGTGCAGAAGCCCACCGCGGGGTTGGCGGTGACGCCCGAGAAGGCATCGCTGCCGCCGCACTGCACGCCCACCACCAGCGCACTGGCCGGCACGGTTTCGCGCCGGCGGGCGTTCAGGCGCTCCAGGTGCTCCTCGGCGGTCGTCATGATCGAGTCGATCATCGACATGAAGCCGACGTGGGCGTCGTCCTGCAGGCAGACCACATCCAGCGCCGCTTCGTCGGTCGCGCCCACATCGGCCACGTTGCGCTCATCGACGATGGCGAAGCTGCCGGGCGGGAGAAGCCGCTCGGGCTGCAGCTTCTCGCAACCCAGGCTCACCACCATCACCTCGTTGCCGAAGTTCGGGTTCAGGCTGATGTTGCGCAGCGTGCGGATGGGCACCACCGCGTCCGGCGCGTCGATGGCCACCCCGCAGCCGTAGGTGTGCTCGAGCGCCACCACGTCGTCGACGTTCGGGTACTTGGGCAGCAGCTCGCGCTTGATGCGGTCGACCGCGAAGCCGACCACGCCGGCCACGCATTGCACGGTGGTGGTGATGGCCAGGATGTTGCGCGTGCCCACCGAGCCATCGGCATTCCGGTAGCCCTCGAAGGTGTGGCCTTCCAGCGGCGGCAGCGCTTCCGGCTTGACCGTCGCGATCGGCAGGCCTTCGAGCGACCGGGCAGCCGGCATCTGAAGCAGCCGCTCGTGCACCCAGGCGCCCTTGGCAATGGCCTGCGCCGCGCGGCCGATGATCACGTTGTAGCGCCGCACCTCGTCGCCCGCGGCGAGGTCGACCAGCGCCACCTTGTGGCCCTGCGGCACCCGCTCGACCAGCGTCAGCCCGTCGGGGAAGACAGTGCCCGCGGGCAGGCCGCCGTCGTTGGCGACGATCGCGACGTTGTCGCGCTCGTGCATGCGGATGGTGAGCGGAGCCATGGTGTGCGCGCTCAGTCCGCTGTGATTTTTCCGACCTCGATCACCTTCTTCCAGCGCGCGAACTCGGTGGCCTGGAAGGCGGTGAACTGCTCAGGCGTGTTGCCGACGATTTCGAAGCCCAGGTCCAGCAGCTTGGGCTTCACGTCCGGCGCGTTCAGGCCGGCGACGATGGCCTGGTGCAGCTTGCCCTTGATGTCGGCCGGCAGACCCTTGGGCGCGGCGAAGGCCTGCCAGGAGTAGACGGTCACGCCCTTCAGGCCGAGTTCGTCCATCGTCGGCACGTCGGGCAGCAGCGGCGAGCGCTTGGACGAGGTGATGGCCAGTGCGCGCAGCTTGCCGCCCTTGATGTTGGGCAGGCCGGTGTTGATGTTCATGAAGGTGGCGTCCACCTGGCCCGCGATCAGGTCCGACATCGCCGGTGCGCCGCCCTTGTAGGGCACGTGCACGGCCTGGGTGCCGGTCTCCTGCCAGAAGAGCTCGGCGGTGAGGTGGTCCGAGGTGCCGTTGCCGGCCGAGGCGAAGGTCATCTTGCCGGGGTTGGCCTTGATGAACTTGAGCAGGTCGGCGAAGGTCTTGTGCGGCGAGCCGGCCGGCACGGTCAGCACGTTGGGCGCCTGCACCGCGACGGTGAGGTAGTCGAAGTCGGTCAGCGGGTCGTAGCCGGCGGTCTTGATCAGGTGCGGGCCGATCACGAAGGGGCCGAGCGACGAGACGAAGACGGTGTAGCCATCGGGCGCGGCGCGCTTGGCCTGCGCGGCACCCACCGTGCCGCCGGCACCGCCCTTGTTGTCGACGATGAAGTTGCCGCCCAGCTTGTCCTGCAGCTTGGGCGCCAGGGTGCGGGCGATCATGTCGGTCGAGCCACCGGGCGGGAAGGGCACGAGCAGCGTCACCGGTTGCTTGGTGGGCCAGGTGTCGGCGTGGGCGCCGGTCATTGCCAGCAGGCTGCAGGCCAGGGCCGCCAGCGCGGTCGAGAGTCGTTGTTGCATCGCTTGTCTCCGTGTCGTCGTTGGGGGTGGGGAAAGGTCAGGAACGCTCGCAGAACTCGGCCGACTCGCGCGTCCAGGCGCGGGCCTGCTCACTCAGGCTGAAGCCCAGGCCGGGCCGCTTGGGCACCAGCATCCGGCCGCCCCGGATCTCGAGCCGCTCGTTGAACAGCGGCTCCAGCCAGTCGAAGTGCTCGACCCAGGGCTCGGTGGGGTAGGTCGCGGCCAGGTGAACATGCAACTCCATCGCGAAGTGCGGCGCCAGCATCACGCCGGCGTGCTCGGCCAGCGCGGCGATCTTCAGGAAGGGCGTGATGCCGCCGACGCGGGGCCCGTCGGGCATCAGGACATCGGCCGCGCGGTGGCGGATCAGGTCGCTGTGCTCACCCACGCTGGTCAGCATCTCGCCGGTGGCGATGGGGGTGTCGAACTGCGCGGCCAGCGCGGCATGGCCCTCGTGGTCGTAGGCGTCGAGCGGCTCCTCGATCCACACCAGGTTGAAAGGCTCGAAGGCGCGGCACATGCGCTGTGCAGTCGGGCGGTCCCACTGCTGGTTGGCGTCCACCATCAGCGGCACGCCATCGCCCAGGTGCTCGCGCACGGCGGCCACGCGCTTGAAGTCGAGCGCGCGGTCGGGCTGGCCCACCTTGAGCTTGATGCCGCCGATGCCCCGCTCGACCGACGCTGCGGCGTTGACGAGCAACTGCTCCAGCGGCGTGTGCAGGAAGCCGCCCGAGGTGTTGTAGCAGGCGACCGACTCGCGCTGCGCGCCCAGCAGCTTGGACAGGGGCAGCCCCGCGCGCCGGGCCTTGAGGTCGTACAGCGCCACGTCGAAGGCGCCGATGGCCTGCACGCCCAGGCCGCTGCGGCCCACCGAGGCGCCGGCCCAGCACAGCTTGGTCCACAGGCGTGCGATGTCGCTCGGGTCTTCGCCGATCAGCACCGGCGCGATCTCCTTCGCGTGAGCGAACTGCCCGGGGCCGCCCGCGCGCTTGGCGTAGCTGAAACCGAGGCCCTCGTGGCCATCGGCCGTGCGCACCTCGGCGAACAGCATCGCGATCTCGGTCATCGGCTTCTGGCGGCCGGTCAGCACCTTGGCGTCGCTGATTGGGTTGGCCAGCGGCAGATAGCAACTCGACAGGCGGATCCAGGTGATGTGGTCGGCGGTGCTGGACATCGGTTGCTCGCTGAACTGAATGGTACCGGTGTCATTTTGAGAATTGCCGGTCGTGATGGAGTCCGCAAAACTACCTATTCCGTATTGGTAACCAGAGCAGTCCCTGCTTGAAGTTGCGATGAATGTTATCGATAACATCTGACGCATCAGGCGAACAGGCTTCTGCCGCCGGGTCGACAATCCACGCGCCATGCCACCCAGCCCCTCCGCCAAGCCGGTCACCCTGCGCGATGTCGCCAAGCGGGCCGGCGTCTCTCTCATCACCGCCTCGCGCGCCTTGAGCAACCCTGAGGTGGTTTCGCCCGCCACGCTGGAAAAGGTGCAGCAGGCGGTGCAGGCGATGGGCTACATCCCCAACCTGCTGGCCGGCGGCCTGAAGTCGCGCCGCAGCATGACGGTGGCGGCCCTGGTGCCGGTGATCTCGGTGCCGCAGTTCCTGCCGACGATCCAGTCGCTGACGCAGGCGCTGGACGCGGCGGGGTACCAGCTGATCCTGGGCCAGAGCGGCTATGACCGGGCGCGCGAAGCGGCGCTGCTGGACACCATGGTCGGCCGACGTGTCGACGCCATCGTGGTGGCCGGCCTGCTGGCCCACGGTGCGTCGACCGAGCGCCTGCGGCGCCTCGGCATCCCGGTGATCGAGACCTGGGACATGACCGATCGCCCGGTGGACACGGTGGTCGGGTTCTCGCAGCTCAAGGTGGGCAGCGCGGTGGCGGGTTTCTTCCTCGGCAAGGGCTGGCGCCGGGTCGCGGTGGCCACCGCCAACGACCAGCGGGCGATGCAGCGGCGCGAAGGTTTCCTTTCTGTGCTGGGGCGCGAGGTGCCGACCGCCTTCGTGCCGGCGCCCAGCAGCGTGCGCCTGGGTCGCCAGGCGCTGGACGACCTGCTGCGCCAGGACCCGTCGGTCGAGGCGGTCTTCTGCAGCTCAGACGCGCTGGCCGAGGGCGTGATGACAGAGGCGCGCGTGCGCGGCATCCGGGTGCCGGAGGACCTGGCGATCTGCGGCTTCGGCGACGCCGATTTCGCCGACTGCCTGGCGCCCGCGCTCAGCAGCGTGCATGTCGACGGTGCCTCGATCGGCCGGCTGGCGGCCGAGATGATCGTGCAGCGCTGTGTGCATGGCGTGGTGCCCGACGACCGCATCGTCGACGTCGGTTTCAAGATCGTCGAGCGGGCGTCGACGATGCGCGCGGCCTGACGCCGCGTATCAGGGGCCGGGGGCGGCCCGCTCCAGGCTCGCCAGCCGGCTGGCGACTTCCTGCGCGTCCGTGGGCCGCACCAGGCGGTCGACCTCCTGTCCGTCGCGCAGGAAGACCAGCGTCGGCCACAGCTTGACGCGGTAAGAGCGGCCCAGCGGCCGGCCCGGCCCGTCTTCGACCTTCAGGTGGCGGATGCCCGCGTGTGCGGTGAAGGCCGTGGCGAAGACCGGCTGCGCGCGCAGGCAGAAGCCGCACCAGCCGGTGCCGAACTCCAGCACGGTGGCGCCGGGCAGGGCCTCGACCTGCTCGCGGCTCGGCTCGGGCGACATGAAATGGGTGGTGAATGGCATCGGGATCGATTCCTGCGCTGCGAGCACCCAGCAAGCGCCATGCCGGCTGCACGCTGTCGAGTGTGCCGCGTCCGCCCGCGCCCATGCAACGCCGTGATGCCGGCCTCAGCCCTGCTTGCGGCTGGCGGACAGCGCGAGCGCGCTGTCCAGCGCCTCGGCCAGGGCGTTCAGGTCGACGGGTTTGGTGAGGTAGCGGAAGAAGCCGGCCTCCAACCCCGAGGTGACGGCCCCGGGCATTGCATTGGCGCTGATGGCGATGATCGGGATGTCGGTGGTGCGCGGGTCGCTGCGCAAGATGGCCTGCGCCGCGGCGCCGCTCAGGACCGGCATGTTGTTGTCCATCAGGATCACGTCGGGCAGGTGGCTGCGGGCCAACTCGACGCCGCGCTGCCCGTTGCGCGCTGTCAGCAGGCGGATGCCCGGCCGCTGCGACATCGCCGCGCGGATCAGGTCCAGGCTGGCCGGGTTGTCTTCCACGCAGAGCACGGTGGTCACCGGCACCGCGCTTTCGGGCAGGGCGTCCAGCGGCATGGAGCCGGTGCTTGGCGCGAAGGCGGCGGCGTCCTGCGAGGCTGCCGGCGCCGCCCGCAACTCGATCCAGAAGACGCTGCCCACCCCTGGCGTGCTGCTAAACCCCAGGACGCCGCCCATCAGCTCGACCAGCCGCCGGGTGACCACCAGGCCGATGCCGGTCCCCTCCTGCGCGCCGGTCTCCTGGCCCAGGCGATTGAAGGGCTGGAACAAGGCGGCCTGCTGATCGGGCGAGAGGCCGATGCCGGTGTCTTGCACCGAGATGCGCAGCCGGTCGGGCGCGGTGCGGATGCAGTCGACCACCACCGAGCCGTGCTCACGGTTGTACTTGACCGCGTTGGACAGCAGGTTCAGCAGCACCTGCTTGAGGCGGGTGCGATCGGCGTGCACCAGGGTGCCCACGGGTGGCATCGGGAAGAGGACGCGGATGTCGCGCGGTTCGGCCAGGGTCTCGGTCATCGACTGGCATTCCGACAGCACGTCGGCCAGCCGGATGTCCTCGACCGACAGCGAGAGGCGGCCGGCCTCGATCTGGGCCAGGTTGAGAATGTCGTTGATGAGCGTCAGCAGGTGGTTGCCGGCCTTCACGATGTGGTCGACGAAGGCCTTGCTGCGCTCGGGTGCCAGGCTGCCCGGCTCTGCCGAACCCAGCAACTGACCGAAGCCGATGATGGCGTTCAGTGGCGTGCGCAGCTCATGGCTCATGTTCGACAGGAACTCGGACTTGGCCCGGTTGGCCGACTGGGCCGCCTCGGTGGCCAGCGCCAGCTCGCTGTTGGAGCTCTCGAGCTCGGCGGTGCGTTCGCGCACCCGCTGCTCCAGCCCGGCGTTGAGCCGCTTGACCTCTTCCTCGGCGTCGCGCCGTTCCTGCACCTCGCGCTCCTTGTCGCGGTTGGAGGCTTCGAGCTCGACGGTGCGCCGCTCGATCTCGGCCATCATCTCGTTGTAGGCGGCGACCAGCGCGCCCAGCTCGTCGTCGCTGCGCTTTTCCACGCGACGCGAGTAGTCGCGCTTGTCCACCACGTCGCGTGCCGCTTCGGCCAGCGACTGGATGGGCCGGATCACCAGCCGGCTCAGCCAGTGCGACACGATGCCGGCTGCAGCGAGTGCGACCAGCGTGGCCACGCCCGCCAGCCCGGCGTAGCCCAGCAGCCGGTCGTACAGCTCGTAGTCGGCACGCAGGTAGACGGTGCCGAGGATCTCCCCCTCGGCGACGATGCGCCGGTACGCGGTGAGCTCGCGGCCGGCGGTGCTGATGCCGTCCGTGGCCGGCAACGCCGGGAAACGCGGGTCCGTGCCCGGGGAGGCGTAGCTCGCGAAGAGAATGCCGCGCTCGTTGTAGATCGCCGCGGCACGCACCTTGGGCTGGACACGCAGCACCGCCAGATTGTCGCGCGCGACCTTGGCGTCGTCGAAGGCGAGGGCGGTGGCGCTGGTGCGCGCCAGCAGCTCGGCCTGGGCGCCCACGTCGTCGACCGCGCTCCGGTGGTAGGCCCGCAGGTCGTAGACGATGATGGCCATGAGCGCCACCACCACCGCGACCAGTGTGGTCAGCAGCATCACCGCGGCCAGCTTGCCGCGCAGCGAGGAGCGGTGCAGCCGCCTCATGCCGCGGCCTTCCCGGCGACGTTGCGCGCCACGCCCAGCAGGCGAGCACTGATGCGCAGGCGGCTGCGGGTGGCGGCCGTGAGCGAGATGTCGAACCTGACCTTGTCATCGACGACCACGAAGTTGACGATGCCGCTGCCGGGGTGTTCGCTGTCGAGCTCGGTGACGGTGAGCACCGGCCGGTCCTTCAGCACGCCGATCACCTCGGCCGCGCGGGCCGCGTGGCTGCGCGCGATGTAGACGATGGCGACCCCCTCGACCAGCTCTCCCACCCGGTCGGTTCGCCGCACGAGGATGGGCCGGCCGTGGACGGTGAGCCCGCGCGCGGCCAGCGCCAGCTCATCGCCGACCGCCGGGGTGGCCATGACGCCGATGACGAAGGGCTGCTCGGCGCCGCCCAGGCCCTCGGGCGGCCACTCGACATACTGGCCGAACTTGCAGAGGAAGGCTGCCTTGATCTGGTACTCGGCCAGCTCGGCGTCGGCCGCGTGGGCGGCCTGCCAGGCGAAGGCGAGCAGCAGCATCAGCGCAAGCCAATGGCGAGCCCACACTGCGCACGCCGGGTGTGGAAGGAAATGGGGACGGGGCATCGGACGCATCGTGTTCAGAAGCGCCAGTCCACGCCGGCGCGCCAGGTGCGGCCCCAGTGGCTGCGCGTGGCCGGGTCCGAAAACTCGGCGTGGCCATCGCCCAGCAGGTTCAGCCCGCCGAGCGACAGCTCGAGCCCGGGCCCGGGCCGCCAGGCCAGGCGAAGGTCCAAGGTGGTGTAGCGCGGCAAGTCGCGGGCGGGCAGCGCCGCCACCTGGCGCAGGGAGGCATCCAGGTCCACCGCCTCGGCGATGTCGAGCGACGAGCGCAGCGCCCACCACCAGGCCGGGTTGTCGCCCTCGGTGGCGTCCACGGTACCGAAGGCGTTGCTGCCGGACCGCAGACGCAGCGACTGGATCAGCCGGTTGGCGCCGAAGTGCAGCCGCCAGCGTGGGCTCGCCTGCCAGCTGCCCCATGCCTCGACGCCCCTGACGCGGCCCGCCATGCCATTGGCAAAGTAGGCATAGGTGAAGCTGGGGTCGACCTCCTGGGTGCGAAGACGGTCGTAGTCGGCGTGGTAGGCGGTGGCCGACAGCGACACGCCGCGCATCGGTTGGCCGCGATACCCGAGCTCCACGACATCGGCCACTTCCGAATCGACACCTGGACCACCACGCAGCAGAAAGGGCGGTGAGCTGGGAACGTAGGTGTCGCGGTCCAGCCGCGAGGGCGCGCGAACCGTGCGGGTGGCGGTGGCCCACAGCAGTTGATCGGGCGCCCACTTCCAGGCCAGCCGCAACGTGGGCATGAGCTCGGTGCCCGTGTAGTAGTTGTAGCCGGCCCGGGCCCCCAGCGTCAGGCGCAGGCCGTCGTCCAGCGTGACCTCATCCTGCACGAACACGCTGGCCCAGTCCTGGCGCTGGCGGGCAGGCAGGAAGGCGACGTACTCGCCGCTTCGGACATGGTTGTCGCCATGTCGCCAGTTCAGGCCCCACACCAACCGGTGCGGGCCGATCGGCGCCGGCGAATGCTGGAACTGCAGATCGACGGTGGTCTGCGTGTCGGCAAACGTGGGCACCACCGTGCGCTCGGTGCGGTCGACGTACGCCTGCCAGTGCAGCGCCCCGCCATCGGCGAGCCGGCGGTCCCATCGACCGAGCAGGTGGCCACCCGCGACGCTGATTGGCCCGAACGGGATCTCGACCCCATCAAGGTGGATGCTGCCGGGCAGCGGCTGCTCGCGGCTGCCCTGGTACCAAGCGGCCTGCAGCATGACGCGGTCGTCGCCTTGCGCGAAGTCGGCCTGCCCGCCGGCGTGGGTGATGTGGCCCGCGTCGTCGACACGGGTGCCGGCTTCGGTCTCGGTGTCCTTCAGGTCGCGCCGCGTGCCGAAGACCCGCCACGACAACCCGTCGCCGGCCTTGCCGAAGCGTGCGCTGGCGCGCGACTCCTGCGGGCCGGCGCTGGCCGACACCAAGCTGCCGGCCGTGTCCGCCGCGTGGCGCGTGATGACATTGATGACGCCGTTGACCGCGTTCACCCCCCACAGCGTGCTGCCGGGCCCGCTGATCACTTCGATGCGCTCGATGTCTTCGAGGAGCGTGTCCTGCACATCCCAGAACACGCCCGAGAACAGCGGTGTGTAGACCGAGCGGCCGTCGATCATCACCAGCAGCTTGTTGGCCGATTCGCTGTTGAAGCCGCGCGCGCTCGCGGTGTACTCGAAGGCGCTGACGCGCACCACCTGCAGGTTGGGAGCCAGGCGCAGTGCCTCGGGCAGGCTGGTGGCGCCGGAGCGGCGGATGTCCGCAGCGGTGATGACAAAGACGGAAGTGGGGGCATCAGCCAGGCGTTCTGCACGCTTGGAGACCGAGGTGATCTGGAGCTGGCCAAGGTCTTCCAGGCTCAGGTCTGCCAACCGCTGGCTTGGCGCGGGTTGCGCGATCGCCTGCTCGGCGGCGCACAGCCCCAACGCCACCACCAACGCGCGGCAACGACGGTTTGTCGAGGCGGGCATGGTCGGTCCCTGAATCTGGCTTTTGGTTCATCCTAACGCGCGCGTGGCGCCGACGCCAGGGTCGGGGTGATGTTCCACGCCGTGCTTTTTTGCGCCGATTTGTTCGCCCATTTGTGACACGGGCTGTCATCGCGTTGCCCGGGCCGTGCCACGGCTCGGCGTCGCGGGCGGGGCAGGAGGCCGGGAGGCGTCAGCCGGGGTTGCCAGCGGCCAGCAAGGGCCGCACCTCGGCGAGGAACCTGGCCGAGTCGATGGGCTTGGTCCAGTAGTCATCGGCACCGCTGTGGCGGGTGCGCTCGATGTCCTCCGCCATGGCATTGGCGGACAGGGCCACCACCCGCAACCGCGCGGTGGTGGCCTCGGCACGCAACTGGCGAAGCACCTCGTGTCCGCTGATGTCGGGCAGTTGCATGTCGAGCAGCACCAGGTCCGGCTGGAGGTGGCGCGCCAGGGCCAGGCCGGTCGAGCCGTTCTCGGCGTGCACATAGCGCACACCTGCCCAGCGCGAGAGCAACTGCTCGACCAGCAGGGCGTTGACCGGGTTGTCCTCGATGTAGAGCACCGTGCCGGTGGGCTCGCTGGTGGTGTCGCCCGGCGAGGTGGCCGCAGGCGCGGCAGGTTGCCGGCCGCGCTCGGGCGGCGTCGGGGCTGGCTCGATGCCGGCCCATGGCAGCAACACACGTGCCCGCGTGCCGCGACCGGCTTCGCTGTGCAGTTCGAGCGAGCCCTGCATCAACCGCACCAACTGTCGTGTCAGCGCCAGGCCGATGCCGCTGCCCTCGACCCCGCCCCGCTCGCGGCCCAGCCGGTTGAAGGGCTCGTAGAGATGGGCCAACTGTTCGCCCGTCATGCCCAGCCCGGTGTCGACCACCTCGATGCAGGCCTGCTCGCCGATGCGCCAGGCATAGAGCTGCACGGCGCCGCCGGGGCGGTTGTACTTGATGGCGTTGGACAACAAGTTCAACACCACCTGCTGCAGCCGCACCGCGTCGGCCACCACGGCAAGCGTGCCGCACTCGCGGTGCTGCGCGTCGAGCGTGATGCCATGCTGCCGCGCCAGCGGCGCGCTGAGCTGCAACGCATCGTCCAGCAGCGGGCAGAGCGCGACCGGCCTCGGCTCCACCTGCATCTGGCCAGCCTCGATGCGCGACATGTCGAGCACATCGTTGGTCAGCGTCAGCAGGAACCAGCCGGCCTGATGCACATGTTCGAGCTGGGTGCGCTCGTCAGGCGTCAGCTTCGCCCCGGCGCCGTCGCGCAGCAGCTGCGAAAACCCGATCACTGCGTTCAGCGGCGTGCGCAGCTCGTGGCTCATCCGTGCGAGGAAATCGGTCTTGGCCCGGTTGGCGGCCTCGGCCATGGCCTGTGCCTCGCGGGCTCGTTCGGCATGCCGCAGCTCGGTGATGTCCAGGTGGCTGGCCAGGGCGCACGGGCGGCCCTGGTAGTCGATCAGTTCGCCGGTGATCAGGCTGTCGCGCTGCTCGCCCGAGCGCAGCTGCACCCGTGCCACCAGGTTGCGCACCTTGCGTTCACCCATGAGCTGCTGCGCGAAGACCCGGCGGTCCTCGGGCGAGGGGCCGATGCCCAGGTCGGCCGACGTCCGGCCCAGTGCCTCGTCGCGCTTCACGCCATAGCGCTGGCAGAAGGCATCGTTGGCGTCGACGATGTGCCAGTCGCCGACCGACATGATCACGGTCGAGACGGGTGACCCGTGGAAGAGGCGTGCAAAGTGTTCGCGCTCGGTCTCCGCTTCGGCCAGCAGTCCGGCGAGTTCCCGCTCGCGCTGCCGCCAGAGCTGGCCCAGCATCGCAGCCAGCGCGGTGGTGACCACCGCGAACACCAGCAGCAGTGCGGCCGAGGTGTGCAGCTCGGCTTGCCACCCCGCCAGCGCGTCCTCGGTGCTGATGCCGACGATCACGTAGAAGGGGTAGCCCTCGACGCGCCTGAAGGAGACGGCACGCTCCAGCCCGTCGGAGCCGCCGCTCGCCGCCGTGAAGGTGCCGGCCTCCGGACTGCGCGCCAAGGCCGCGAGGGCCTGAGGCGAGATGCGCCGGTCGCCGACCGCGGCACGGTTGCCGTCCAGCGCCGGCCAGCGCGCCACCATCCCGTTGTCGAGGTCGCGCAGTGCGATCGCCCCACGCTCACCCACGTCGACCGTGGCGAACAGGCGCTGGAAGTACTGCAGCGAGAGGGCAGCCGACACGACCCCGGCGAATTCGCCGCCCGGCCCCTGCAGGCGCCGGCCGATGACCACCACCCACTGGTCGTCCATGACGCTGCGTACCGGTTTGAAGACACGCGGGGAATCGCCGGTGGCCTCTTTCAGGCCTTCGAAGACGGGGTGGCCGCGCACGTTCAGCGGCGCGTCGAGCGGCAGGTTGGTGGTGGCCACGAGGCCGCCTTGTGCATCGAACGCCTGGATGCTCTTGATGTCGGAGAGCACGCCCAGATGGGACTCGAGCATCTCGCGCGCGTCGGCACGGGCGCCGCGCGCGATGGCCGCGGGCAGCCGGGCCGACAGCAGCCTCAGCGATTGGTCGATCCGCGAGAAGTTGCCGCGGATGTTCTGCTCGAACAGCCGGGCCAGGTTCTGCGTGGTGGTGTCGGCCCGCTGCTGGTACTGGGCCCGGCTGTGCTGCAACGCCAGCGCGGCCAGGGCGACGAGGATGATGTTCGCCAGCACGACGCCCACCACCAGCCGGGCCGGCCAGGCGGATCGGGGCGTGGGCGTCGCCTGGGTGGCGGTGTCGCCGGGGGTCGAGGCGGCTTGCAAGTCCGGGGCGCGGCGGGCGGGACGCGGGGGGTCGATCTTACGCGGCGACGCCGCAGCCGCAGGCGCGCGCGGTCAGTCGGCGGAGGTCACTCGGGCTCGATGCCCGCTGCCTTGATCACGCGCCCCCACTTCTGCGACTCCTCGGCCTGGAACTTCGCCAGCCCCTCGGGCGTGGTGGTGAAGGGTTCGGAGCCGCCAGCCTCGTAGAACGCCTTGGCCGGGGCACCCTGGCTGGCGGCCACCAGCAGCTCGTTCAGGCGCTTGACCACCGGGCCCGGCGTGTTCGCCGGCAGGTAGGCGGCGAACCAGTAGCTCATCTCGTAGCCCCTGACGCCCGCCTCGGTGATGGGCGGCACGCCGGGCAGCAGCGCCAGCGGCGTGTTGGAGGTGACACCCAGGGCGCGCAGCTTGCCTGACTTGACCTGCGGTGCGCCTGTGGCGGTGTCGGGGATCATCATGTCGATCTGGCCGCCCAGCAGGTCGGTGATGGCCAGCGGGTTGCTCTTGTAGGGCACGTGCAGCATCTCGATGCCGGCCATCTGCGTGAACAGCTCCGCAGCCACCCGGCTGGATGCGCTGCCGCTGCCGAAGCTCAGCTTGCCCGGCGCCTTCTTGGCCGCGGCGAGCAGGTCGCCCACGCTCTTGTGAGGTGAGTTCACGTTGACCACCAGCACCTGGTAGCCCCTGGCCAGCGCGGTCACCGGCGCGAAATCCTTGATCGGGTCGTAGCCCAGCTTCTTGTAGAGGTGCTCGTTGGCAGCGTGGGTGGTGTTGGTCGAGATCAGCACCGTGTGGCCGTCGGGCGCGGCGCGGGCCACGAACTGCGCCGCCAGCATGCCGCTGGCACCGGCCTTGTTGTCCACCACCACCGGCTGCTTCGTCTCGGCGCTGATGGCCTGGCCGAGGGCCCGGGCGAGCGAGTCGGTGGCGCTGCCGGCGGCGAAGGGCACGACGAAGTTGATCGGCTTGCTCGGGTAGGCGTCGGCCGCGCGGGCGACCGCTCCTGGCAGGGCGGCGAGCAGGGCGGCGGCGAGCAGGTGGCGGCGCGGGGTCATGGCGGGTTGTCTCCTTGTTCGGGGGGGGATTCTTTCGGCGGCCAGGCCACGAGGTGGGCGGCCAGCCTGGCCGGCACCTGCAGCGGCAGGTCGAGCAGCAGGTACGACAGCGCCTTGCCGTGGCTGTCGAGGTTGAGCGCATCGTTGACGCCGCCGTCGAGCACGCCGTCGAGCACGAAGTTCATCGCCTGCAGCTTCGGCAGCAGGTGGCGCGTGACGCGGGTGGGGAGTCGGTGGGCGAACTGCGCGGCCACGGCGCCTTCGGTGACCTGCTCGACCAGCAGCGGCCACAGCGCCGGGTGCCAGGCGATCACGCTGATGTTGGAGTGGTCGCCCTTGTCGCCGGTGCGGCCGTGGGCGGCGTGGTGCAGCGTCACGGTGAAGGTGTGGTCGGTGGCATTCATGGGGCGACGAAGCGGTGGCGGGTGGGCACCTGCTCGCGCGGCACCAGGCAGGACACGGTGCCGAGCTGCGCGCGCAGCCGCGTGCGCACGCCGCCGCCACCGGCCGGGCCACAGGTGTAGAGCGCGGTCACCTCGCGCGCCAGGCGCTCGGCCTGCGCGCGCTCGGCGTGGCGCAGCGCCACGCGCAGGCGCACGTCGCGGGCGTGGCCTGCGGGCTGCGCGTCGAGCCAGCGGCCTGCGTCGTCGGCGAACACGCTGGCCACGCCAATCAGGTCGGCCCGCAGCGTCGCCACCGAGGCCAGGCGCTCGCGCAACACCTGGGCTGCCAGGCGGGCGCGGCCCTCGGCGCGCGCGCCCGCGTAGGAGATCTCGCCCTCGGCCAGCCATCCGTTCTCGTGGCAGACGTTGACCTTCAGCGTCGGCGGCCGGGGGTGGCCTCGCACGCCGCTGAGGCGGACCCGGTCCGGCCCCAGCTCGGTCACCTCGGCGTCGGTGATGTCGGCCACCACGTCGGGCGTCAGGTAGGCCGCCGGGTCGTGCAGCTCGTACAGCAGCTGTTCCTTCACGGTGTGCGCGTCGATGCGGCCACCGGTGCCGGCCGGCTTGGTCAGAACGCAGCTGCCGTCGACATGCAGTTCGGCGATCGGGTAGCCCAAAGTGGCCAGGCCGGGCACGTCCTTGAAGCCCGGGTCGGCGTAGTAGCCGCCGCTGACCTGCGCACCGCACTCCAGCAGGTGGCCGGCCATGGTGGCGCCGGCGAGCCGGTCCCAGTCGTCGGCCGCCCAGCCGAAATGGGCCAGCGCCGGGCCGACGGTGAGCGAGGGGTCGGCCACGCGGCCGCAGACGACGATCTCGGCGCCCTCGCGCAGCGCGGCGGCGATGGCCTCGGCGCCGATGTAGGCGTTGGCGCTCACCATCGACAGCGTGTCGATCGACGGCCCCACGGCCTCGCGCAGCAGTGTGGAGGCGTCACCCAGGTGGTCGCCCTCGACCACCGCGATGCGCGGCGCCGCCAGGCCCAGTTCGGCGGCAAGGGCATGGATGCGGCGCGCGGCGCCCGCCGGGTTGGCCGCGCCGAAATTGCTGACGATGCGGATGCCGTAGGCCAGGCAGCGCGCCAGCACCGGTCGCAGCAGGTCGGCCAGCAGCGGCTCGTAGCCGGTGTCGGTGTCTTGCCGACGCGCCAGTTGCGCCAGTGCCAGCGTGCGTTCTGCCAGCGTCTCGAAGATCAGCACGGCCGGCCCGCCGGCGGTGATCAGCGCTTCGACCACCGGCGCCGCCGCATCGGTACGGTCGCCGGAGAAGCCGGCCGCGCAGCCCACCCGCAGCGCGCCGGCAGCGGCATTGTCTGCAGGGTGGGGAGAGTCGATGGTGCTGATCGGCATGGCTTGGACTGTAGGCAGCGACGGCTCATCCGTGAATTCGAAAGTTAAGATGAGTTGATTCGTTCGACGGATGAATCTCGTGGACCTGTCTACCCGTCAGCTGCGAGCCTTCCTGGCCCTGGCCGAGCTGCGCAGCTTCACCCGCGCAGCGGCCCAGTGCCATCTTTCGCAGCCGGCTTTCAGCGCGCTGATCCGCGGGCTGGAGGAATCGCTGGGGCAGCGCCTGTTCGACCGCAGCACGCGGCATGTCGAGCCGAGCACCGAGGGCCGTGCTTTCGAGCCCGCCGCTCGGCGCGTGCTCGGCGAGCTCGACGCCGCACTGGCCGGTGCCGCAGACTACGCCGCCAAGCGCCGCGGCCGGGTTGCCATCGCGCTGCTGCCGTCGCTGGCGGCCGGCTGGTTGCCGGGGGTGCTGGCGGCGTTCCGCGCCCGCTTCCCGGCCATCGAGCTGGACGTGGCCGACGTGCTGAGCGAGGCCTGCATCGAGCGGGTCCGCAGCGGGCAGGCCGACCTGGCCCTGGCCGCCATCCGCGCCGACACGCCGGAGCTGAAGGCCGAGGCCTTCTGCACCGATCGCTTCCATCTCGTCTGCCCGGTGGGCCACCCGCTGCTCGCGGCCAAGGCGCCGTCCAAGCCCAGAGAGCTGCTGCCGTTCCCCTTCATCCACCTGTCGCGCACGAGCAGCGTGCGCCAGTACCTGGACGCCGCGCTGCGCCCGCTGCAGCTCCACGCGGTGATGGAGGTCGAGCAGCTCGCCACCGTGATGGCCATGGTGCGCGCCGGGCTGGGCATCAGCATCGTGCCCGAGCTGGCACTGTTCCACTTCCGCCAGCCGGGCCTCGCCACGCGGCCGCTTGGCTGGAAGGGGTTGACCCGCAAGCTCTACCTGGTTCGGCGGCGCGACCGGGGGCTGTCTCAGGCGGCCCAGGCCTTCCATGACCTGATGCAGGCTTCGGCGCCGCCGCGATGACGGCCCCGTCTTCGGCGCCCGGCGCAGAATCCGCTCGGCCACGTGGGCGCTGCGGCGGGCTTTCGACGCGCAGGCCGGGTATGCCGAGTCGCTGGTGCAGCGCAGTGGTTCAATCCCCGGCGACGACCACTTTCCCCCCACCGCGATGAACGACCTGCTCCATCCTTCGGATGCTTGTCCCGGCGCCTCATCGGCCGGGCTGTGCCGTGGCACGACACACCGGTGCGTGCTTCACCGCGAAGCCGGTTGCGCGATGACCGGCTGGCCATCGCTTGCGGTGCCTTGGCGCCGGTCTGCTGCTGCCGCGCTGCTGCTGCTTGGTGCAGGCGTGGTCGGTGCGACGCCACCGGCTGCCGACGCACCGGCACCCTGGGCCTGCTTCACGGCCGATGAGGGGGCACGGGCGCGGCGGCAGGAGGTCGAACGGGGCCTGCTGCCCCGCGTGGTGTTCGAGGGCGAAACGCAGGCGGCCGGCATCGAGTCGCGCCTGGCTCACCACAAGACGCCGGCCTTGTCGGTGGCCGTCATACGCGGGGGCCGGCTGGATTGGAGTGCGGCCTGGGGCCAACTGCAGGCCGGCGGCGCACCGGCGGGCTGCGACAGCCTGTTCCAAGGGGGCTCGCTGGCCAAGCCGGCCACGGTGCTGGCCGTACTGCGTTTGCGCCAGCAGGGGCTCGTCGACCTCGACCGAAACATCGACGCCTACCTGACTTCCTACCGCCTGCCGCCCGGCCGCCAGACCGCGGCGAACCCGGTCACGCTGCGCCACCTGCTGGCGCACACCTCGGGCGTGACGCCCGGCGGATACGCCGGCTATCCCACCGGCCAAGCCCTGCCCAGTGACCTGCAGACGGTGCGCGCCGAGCCACCCGCCAACGGCCCCAAGGTGGAGGTGCTGGAGCCGCCCGGCAGCGGGCTCGCGTATTCCGGCGGCGGCTACACCGTCGTCGAGATCGCCTTGCAAGACCAGTTGCGCCAGCCGTTCGAGCGCATCGTGCACGAGCGCCTGTTCGCCCCGGTGGGCATGCGCCAGGCCGACTTCACCGTACCGCTGCCCGCCGCCAGCCATGCGCGTGCCGCGCGTGGCCACCGGCCTGATGGCAGCGGCGTGCCTGGTGGCTGGCACGACCACCCCGAGCAGGCCGCCGCCGGCCTGTGGGCCACCGCCAGCGACCTGGCCCAGCTGCTGATGGAAGTCCGCAAGGCGCACGACGGGCAGAGCACGGTCCTCACGCAGGCCAGCATCCATGAGCTGCTGGCCGCCCCAGCCGAGGGCCACGCCTTCGGCTTCCGCCTGATCGGCCAGGGTGAGGGCGTGTTCCTCACCCACTACGGCGGCACCCTGGGCTACCGGGCGGGCATGACGATCAACCTGCGCACGGGCAACGGTGCGGTCTTCCTCGGCAACTCCGACAACGCGGCCGCCCTGGGGCACGAATTCCTGAGCGCCGTGTCACGCACCTACGGCTGGCCGGTGTTCCGCGAGACGCGTGTGCAGCGGGCGCCTCTGCCGGCCACTGTCGCGCAATCGGTGGCCGGGCGCTACGTCTTCGACGACGAGGGCTGGAAGGTCGATGTGGTGCAAGAACAGGGCAGCCTGGTGCTGGTCTTTCCGAACGGCGACCGCTACACGATGGTGCCGGTCAACAGCGGGCCGCGCGCGTTCATCCACCCTGACACGGCGGTGCGCGCGTCGTTCAGCGGCGAGGGCGCCGCGACGACGATCCAGCTCTATGGGCAGACCGGGCGGCGCCAGGCGCCGCAATGACCGAAAGAGGTCAGGCCAACCCCAGCAAGCGCTTCGCGTTCTCCTTCAGGATCAGCGGCTTCACCGCGTCCTTGAAGCCGGCTTCCTCGAAGTCGGCCAACCAGCGGTCGGGGGTGATCAGCGGGAAGTCGCTGCCGAAGAGGATGCGGTCCTTCAGCAGGGTGTTCGCGTACTGCACCAGCTGGGCCGGGAAGTACTTGGGGCTCCAGCCCGAGAGGTCGATCCAGATGTTGGGCTTGTGCATGGCCAGGCTGAGCGCCTCGTCCTGCCAGGGCCAGCTGGGGTGGGCGATCACGATCTGCATGTCGGGGAAGGCGATGGCGACGTCTTCCAGCAGCATGGGGCGCGAGTTGGCGAGCTTCAGCCCCCCGCCGCAGCGCATGCCCGAGCCGATGCCCGAGTGGCCGCTGTGGAAGACGGCGGGCAGCTTGTGCTCGTTGATCACCTCGTAGATCGGCCAGGCCATGCGGTCGGCCGGCTCGAAGCCCTGCACCGTCGGGTGGAACTTGAAGCCCCTGACGCCGTACTCCTCGACCAGCTTGCGCGCCTCGCGCGCACCGAACTTGCCCTTGTGCGGGTCGATGCTGCCGAAGGCAATCATGATGTCCGGGTTGGCCAGCGCAGCCTCGGCGATCTCTTCGTTGGGGATCCGGCGGCGGCCCTGCTGCGACTCGGCGTCGACCGTGAAGTTGACGAAGCCGATCTTCTTCTCGCGGTAGAAGTCGATCGTCTCCTGCATGGTCGGCCGCTTGCTGGATCGGAAGTACTTGTCGGCCGCGCGGTCGAACTCCTCGCCGTAGTTGTCGAAGGGGTTGCGGCAGGACACCTCCAGGTGCGTGTGGGTGTCGATCGCGATCAGCTCGGCGGTGTTCATCATCGGGTTTCCCGGGGCGGCAAGATAGTTAATTCTCATAAACAATCGACGGCAACGCAAGACGGGTTGCCAGGTCTCGCCATCGCTGCACTGCAGCATGAGGGTAATCACCAAGTGGCGGCAGGAATGGCAATTTAGTTAAATTGCATAACCAATTTTCCACGGCCCGCGACTCGCCGGGACCCCTCATGAGCGACGATTTCCGCCCCGCCACCGGCCTGCTGGCCCAGCTCGACCTGCTGCGCATCGAGCTCGCCGGCCCCGTCGCCCACCTGCGGCTGAACCGGCCGGCCAAACGCAACGCCATCAGCGACACGCTGATCTCGCAGATCCACACCGCCTTCGTCAACCTGCCCGAGTCGGTGCGGGCGGTCATCGTCACCGGCGAGGGGGACCATTTCTGCGCCGGGCTCGACCTGTCGGAGCTGGTCGAGCGCGACGTGGCCGAAGGGGTGCTTCACTCGCGCATGTGGCACGCGGCCTTCGACCAGATCCAGTTCGGCCGGGTGCCGGTGATCGCGGTGCTGCACGGCGCGGTGGTGGGCGGCGGGTTGGAGCTGGCCTCCAGCTGCCACATCCGGGTGGCGGAGGATTCGGCCTACTTCGGCCTGCCGGAGGGGCAGCGGGGCTTGTTCGTCGGCGGCGGCGGCTCGGTGCGTGTGCCGCGCCTGATGGGCGTGGCGCGCATGACCGACATGATGCTCACCGGCCGGGTCTACGACCGCGACGAGGGTGTGCGGGCTGGCCTGGCGCAGTACGCGGTGGCCGATGGTGCGGGCTTCGCCAAGGCGCTCGAACTCGCGCGCCGCATCGCCGGCAACGCGCCGATGTCGAACTTCGCGGTCATGCACGCGCTGCCGCGCATCGCCGACCAGTCGCAGGACCAGGGGCTCTTCACCGAGTCCTTGATGGCCGCCGTGGCCGAGAGCACGCCGGACGCCAAGGACCGGCTGCGCGCATTCCTGGAAGGGCGTGCCGGCAAGGTGGTGAAGTCGTGAGCCCGAGGGCAGCTCGCTACCGACAGACCCGCGTCGGGGGCTGCATCGAGGTGGCTGTCGAGCGGCGGGCCGATGGCACGACCGTGCTCCGCTCGACCGAGCCGCTGGGCCACTACCCTGCTCGCCTGTCCGACGCACTGGCGCGCTGGGCTGCCGAGGCGCCGTCGCGCACTTTCATCGCCAAGCGGCACCAGGGCGGGGAGTGGCAGCGCATCAGCTACGCCCAGATGCTGGCCCGCGCCCGCTCCATCGGCCAGGCGCTGGTCGACCGCGGCCTGTCGGCCGAGCGGCCGATCGCCATCCTGTCGGACAACGACCTCGAGCATGCTTCGCTGGCGCTGGGCGCGATGTGGGCGGGCGTGCCTTACGTGCCGGTCTCCCCGGCCTATTCGCTGGTGTCGCAGGACTTCGCGAAGCTGCGCCACATCCTGGCCACCGTGACGCCGGGCCTGGTGTTCGCCGCGTCGCCGGCCTATGCCCGGGCGATCGAGGCGGTGGTGCCGCCGAGCGTGGAGGTGGTGCTTGCCGAGGGCACGCTCGAAGGCCGCGCCACCACGCCCTTCGGCGCGCTGCTCGACACCGCGCCCAGCGCCGGCGTCGACGCCGCTCATGCCGCAACCGGACCCGACACGATCGCCAAGTTCCTCTTCACCTCGGGCTCCACCCGGCAGCCCAAGGGCGTGGTCAACACCCAGCGCATGCTCTGCGCCAACCAGCAGATGCTGCGCCAGTGCATGGCCTTCCTGGCCGACGAGCCCCCGGTGCTGGTCGACTGGCTGCCCTGGAACCACACCTTCGGCGGCAACCACAACATCGGCATCGTGCTCTACAACGGCGGCACGCTCTACATCGACGAGGGCAAGCCCACGGCCAAGGGCATCGCCGAGACGCTGCGCAACCTGCGCGAGATCTCGCCTACCGTCTACTTCAACGTGCCCAAGGGCTTCGAGGAGATCGCCGCGGCGATGGACCAGGACACCGCGCTGCGCGATCGCCTGTTCGCCAAGGTGCAGGCCTTCATGTTCGCCGGCGCGGGTCTGAGCCAGGCGGTGTGGGACCAGCTCGACGCGCACGGCGAGGCGGCGGTGGGTGAGCGCATCCGCATCATCACCGGCCTGGGCATGACCGAGACGGCGCCCTCGTGCACCTTCGCGGTGGGCACGGACGTGCGCTCCGGCCACATCGGGCTGCCGGCCCCCGGCGTGGAGGTCAAGCTGGTGCCTGACCCGGCACAGGGCAAGACGGAAGTGCGCTTTCGCGGCCCGAACGTGATGCCGGGCTACTGGCGTGCTCCTGAGCAGACGGCCGAAGCCTTCGACGAGGAAGGCTTCTACCGCACCGGCGACGCGGTGAAGTTCATCGACCCCGCCGAGCCCGGCCGCGGTCTGCTCTTCGACGGCCGCACGGCGGAAGACTTCAAGCTCTCGACCGGCACCTTCGTCAGCGTCGGCCCGTTGCGCGCCAAGGTCATCGCCGCCGGCCACCCCTGCGTGCAGGACGCGGTGGTCGCCGGCCTGAACCGCGACGAGATCGCGCTGCTGCTGTTCCCGCGGGCCGAAGAGTGCCGCCAGCTCGCTGGCCAGCCCGAGGGCACCGCGCTGCCCGAGGTGCTGCACCATCCGATGGTGCGCGGCTTCTTCCAGGCGCTGGCTGACCGGCTGTGGCGCGAAGGCACCGGCAGCGCCACGCGCCCTGCGCGGTTGCATGTGCTGGCCGAGCCGCCCTCCATCGACAAGGGCGAGGTCACCGACAAGGGCTCGATCAACCAGCGCGCGGTGCTGGCCCACCGTGCCGCGCTGGTCGAGGCGTTGTACGAAGGCCCCGGCAGCGACCCGTTCATCATCATCCCTTCCAAGGAAGCTTCATGAACATCGAAGGGCAAGCCGCGCTGGTCACTGGCGGCGGCTCCGGCCTCGGCGAGGCCGTGGCGAAAGAGCTCGCGCGACTCGGCGCCAAGGTGGCCGTGCTGGACGTGAACGAGGCCGGCGCGGCCCGCGTGGCCGGCGAGATCGCAGAGGCCGGTGCGAGCGCCATCGCCTGCCGCGCCGACATCACCGACACCGACTCGCTCGCCGCCGCGCTGGACGCAGCCGAAGCCGCCCACGGCCCGGCTCGCATCGTGATGAACATCGCTGGCATCGGCACCGCGAAGCGCGTGGTGCAGAAAGACGGCTCGCCTGCGCCGCTGGAAGACTTCGAGCGTGTCATTCGCGTCAACCTGGTCGGCACCTACAACATGGTCCGCCTGGCCGCGGCGCGGATCGTGAAGCTGGGGCCGGTGGACGGCACGAGCGGCGAACGCGGCGTGGTGGTCAACACCGCTTCGGTGGCCGCATTCGATGGCCAGGTCGGCCAGGAGGCCTACTCGGCCTCCAAGGGCGGCATCGTCGGCATGACGCTGCCGCTGGCGCGCGATCTGGCGCAGTGGGGCGTGCGCGTCTGCACCATCGCGCCGGGCCTGTTCGCCACACCGCTGATGAAGGAGCTGCCCGACGAGGTGCAGGCCTCGCTGGCGGCCAGCATCCCGTTTCCCAAGCGGCTCGGCCAGCCGGAAGAGTTCGCGGCGCTGGCGGCGCACATCGTGACCAACGGCCACCTCAACGGCGAGGTGATCCGCCTCGACGGCGCACTGCGCATGGCGCCGCGCTAGCCGCGGGGGCTGCGATGCGGGGTTCCCGCATCCCGGCAGACACGCAGCACTGATATGGTTCCCTCACCCCTGACGACGACTGGAGACAACATGCAACGTCACGGCTTCCTCAAACTGGCGCTGGCCGCCGCCTGCGCGGCACTCTTCGGCACGGCGGCACGGGCCGACATCACCATCGGCATCAGCCTGCCGCTGACCGGCCCGGCCTCGGGCCTGGGCATCCCGATGGCCAACTACATCAAGCTCTGGCCGAAAGAGATCGCCGGCGAGAAGCTCAACGTGATCGTGCTCGACGACGCGACCGACCCCACCAAGGGCGTCAACAACGCGCGCCGCTTCGTCACCGAAGACAAGGCCGACATCGTGATGGGCTCGGCGGCCACGCCGGTGGCGATCGCGATGGCACCGGTGGTGGCCGAGGCCAAGACCGTGCAGTACGCCTTCTCGCCCGCGGTGGTGCCGGCGGGCACCGACGGCTGGATGTTCCGCTTGCCGCAGGGCAACGCGGTGATGGCCCACGCCATGATCGAGCACATGAAGAAGCTGGGCGTGAAGACGGTCGGCTTCCTCGGCTACACCGACGCCTACGGCGAAAGCTGGCTGAAGGACTTCCAGGACCAGTCGTCCATCCTCGGCGGCCCGAAGGTGGTGGCCACCGAGCGCTTCGCTCGCGCCGACACCAGCGTGACCGCCCAGGCCCTCAAGCTCACCTCGGCCAACCCGGACGCTATCCTGATCGTGGCCTCGGGCAGCGGCGCCGCGATGCCGCACAAGGCCGTCGTCGAGCGCGGCTACAAGGGCAAGATCTACCAGACGCACGCGGCGGCCACGCGCGACCTGATGCGCGTGGGCGGCAAGGACGTCGAAGGCGCCTACGTGGCCTCCGGCCCGGCAGTCATCCCCGAGCAGTTGCCGGCCAGCCACCCCTCCAAGGCGCTGGCGGCCGATTTCGTGGCCAAGTACGAGAAGGCCTATGGCGCGGGCAACCGCAACCAGTTCGGCGGCCACGCCTACGACGCGATCGTGGTGCTCGAAAAGGTGGTGCCGGTGGCGCTCAAGGCCGGCAAGCCAGGTACGCCCGAGTTCCGCGCAGCCATCCGCTCCGCCACCGAGTCCATGGGCCGCACGATCGTGGCACACGGCGTGCTGAACTACACCAAGAGCAACCACTGGGGCTTCACCACCGAGACCGGCCTGATCCTCAAGGTCGTCAACGGCGACTGGAAAGTGGAACAGTAAGCTCTCATGGACTTCACGATCGCGAGCATCCTGGCGCTGGACGGCGTCACCAATGGCGCCATCTATGCCCTGCTGGCCCTGGCCACGGTGCTGCTGTTCGCGGTGACCCGCGTCATCTTCATCCCGCAGGGCGAGTTCGTCGCCTTCGGGGCGTTGACGCTGGCCACGCTGCAGCTGGGCCAGGTGCCGGGCACGGTGTGGTTCCTGCTGGTGCTGGCAGGCCTGGCGGCCGTCACCGAGCTGGGCCAGGGCCTCAAGGCGCGTCGCGCGCCATTGCAGCTGGCCAAGGCGTTGCTGGGCACGCTCGCCTACCCGGTGGCGATCGCGCTGCTCACGGCCTGGGCGGCCCCGCAGCAGTGGCCGCTGCTGGCCCAGGCCGCGCTGACGCTCGCGCTCGTGACGCCCTTCGGTGGCTTGATCTACCGCGTGGCCTACGAGTCGCTGGCCGACGCCAGCGTGCTGGTGCTGCTGATCGTGTCGGTGGGCGTGCATTTCGCGCTCACCGGGCTGGGGCTTTACTTCTTCGGCGCGGAGGGCTTCCGCACCCCGCCTTTCTGGGACGAGCGCTTCTCGGCCGGTGCACTCACGCTGTCGGGCCAGACGCTGATCGTGTTCGCGGTGTCGATCGCGCTGATCGTGATGCTGTGGCTGTTCTTCGAGAAGTCGCTCTGGGGCAAGGCGCTGCGGGCCACCGCGGTGAACCGGCTGGGCGCCCGCCTGATGGGAATCTCGTCGACCAGCGCCGGCCGCTTGTCCTTCACCATGGCCGCCTTCATCGGCGCGCTCTCCGGCCTGCTGATCGGGCCGACGACGACGGTGTTCTACGACTCCGGCTTCCTGATCGGCCTGAAGGGCTTCGTCGCGGCGGTCTTCGCCGGCCTGTCGAGCTACCCGCTGGCGCTGGTGGGTGCGCTCGGCGTGGGCCTGCTGGAAAGCTTCGGCTCCTTCTGGGCCAGCTCGTTCAAGGAAGTGATCGTCTTCTCGGCCATCCTGCCGGTGCTGCTGTGGCGCTCGCTGCGTGATCCGCATGGGGAGGAGCATTGATGGCGGGCGTTGTCGTCACCTTGCGGAGGTTGGCGCGCAGGCCGGGGGCCGGTGCCCGCTGGCGCTCATGTGTCCGCGCCCTCGGCTGCGCCGAGGGTTCCCTGCGATGCTCGGCTTCGTGGCCGCTGTCCAACTCCCTTCGTTCGCTGCGCTCACTCCGCTCGAACAAGGGCCAGCGAGTCAGTTCACGAGGCTCGCTCCGCTCGCTGCCACGAAGCCTGCGCTTCTCGGCGCTTCCAAAATCGCGCCAGCGGGCACCGGCCCCCGGCCTGGGTCAACGGTTGTGCCTCGGCGAGCAGAAGACCTCCAACGCAACGACAGGCTGGGAGCGGGTATTCGCCTGGGCGATTTTGGAAGCGCCGAGCAGCGCAGTGGAGCGGGGGCAGTCCGTCGCGAAGCGGCGGACCGAGCGAGGAGGATTTATGCAGCCGGGCGCGAAGGCGGCCGGCTGCGAAGCCACCGCAGCCGCCCCGCGGAATGAGCAGCGCAGGGCACCCTCGGCGCAGCCGAGGGCGCGGACACATGAGCCCAGGCGAATACCCGCTCCCTGCCGCGCCGCCACGTCCAGCACGCAAGAACCCAACCATCCCTGACATGCTCTCGCGCAAATACTGGTTCCCGCTCTTCGCGGTGGTGATGCTCGCGGTGCCGCTGCTGCCGGTGCCCGAGTTCTGGATCACCCAGCTCAACTACATCGGCCTGTACGCGATGGTGTCGCTGGGCCTGGTGCTGCTCACTGGCGTGGCCGGGCTCACCTCGTTCGGCCAGGCGGCGTTCGTGGGCGTGGGTGCCTATGCCTCGGCCTACCTCACCACCAGCCTGGGCGTGTCGCCGTGGATCACGCTGTTCGTCGGGCTCGCGCTCGCGGTGCTGGTGGCGCTGGTGCTGGGGCTGCTCACGCTGCGCATGTCCGGCCACTACCTGCCGCTGGCCACCATCGCCTGGGGCCTGGCGCTCTACTACACCATGTCCAACATGGAGTTCCTGGGCAAGTACGACGGCATCCTCGGCGTGCCGGCCATCAGCTTCTTCGGCATCAGCCTGGCGGGTGGGCGCGAGATCTACTTCCTCATCTGGCTGCTGGCGCTGGCGGCTGCGGTGGGCGTGACCCACCTGCTCGACTCCCGCCCCGGCCGTGCCATCCGCGCGCTCAAGAGCGGCTCGACCATGGCCGAGGCAATGGGCATTTCCACCTTCCGCTACAAGCTCACCGCCTTCGTGCTGGCGGCGATGCTGGCGGCGGTGTCGGGCTGGCTCTTTGCCCACTTCCAGCGCACGGTGAACCCTTCGCCCTTCGGCCTGAACAAGGGCATCGAGTTCCTGTTCATGGCGGTGCTGGGCGGCGTGGGCCACGTATGGGGTGCCTTCACCGGCGCGGCGGTCGTCAAGCTGGTCGAAGACGAGCTGCAGGTGCTGCTGCCCAAGCTCATCGGCACCAGCGGCAACTTCGAGATCATCGTCTTCGGCCTGGTGCTGGTGCTGGTGCTCAAGTACGCGCCCGATGGCCTGTGGACCTTCGTGCAGCGCTGGCTGCCGGCGCCCAGGCGCGTGCGCGACTGGGAGGGCGCCGCGCCACTGCCCACGCGCGACAAACCCCAGCCGGGCGCGCCGCTGCTGGAGGTGAAGGCGGTTCGCAAGCAGTTCGGCGGCCTGGTGGCGGTGAACGACGTGAGCTTCTCGCTCAAAGCCGGCGACATCATGGGCCTCATCGGCCCCAACGGCGCCGGCAAGTCGACCACTTTCAACCTGGTGACGGGCGTGCTGCCGCTCACCTCGGGCGAGGTGGAGTTCCGCGGCCAGCCCATCGGCGGTCTGCCCTCGCGCGCCATCGCCCGGCGCGGCATCAGCCGAACCTTCCAGCACGTGAAGATGCTGCCCGAGATGACGGTGCTCGAGAACGTCGCGCTCGGTGGCTACCTGCGCACCTCGTCCGGCGTCGGCCGCGCGGTGCTGCGGCTGGACCGGGAAGAAGAGCGGCGCCTGTTCGCCGAAGCCGAGCGGCAGCTCGAGCGCATCGGCATGGCCGGCCAGATGCACGAGCTGGCCGGCAACCTGGCGTTGGGGCCGCAGCGGCTGATGGAGATCGCGCGGGCACTGTGCACCGACCCCTCGCTGCTGCTGCTGGACGAACCCGCCGCCGGCCTGCGCCTGAAAGAAAAGCAGGCGCTGGCCGAGGTGCTGCGCCAGCTCAAGGGCGAAGGCTTGTCCATCCTGCTGGTCGAGCACGACATGGACTTCGTGATGGGCCTGGTCGACCACATCGTGGTGATGGAGTTCGGCACCCGGCTGATCGCCGGCACGCCGGCCGAGGTGCAGGCCAGCCCGGTCGTTCGCGCGGCCTACCTCGGAACGGAACACTGACATGGCCGCCCCCATTCTCGAAGTCACCGGCCTGCACGCCGGCTACGGCAAGGCCGAGGTGCTCTCGGGCCTGAACCTCACGTTGCCGCGTGGTGCGGTGGTCACGGTGATCGGGCCCAACGGCGCCGGCAAGTCGACCACGCTGAATGCGCTGATGGGCGTGCTGCCGGCGCGCGGGCGCATCGTCTTCGACGGTGTCGACGTGTCCAGTACCTCGCTCGAAGAGCGGGTGATGGCCGGCCTGGCGCTGGTGCCCGAAAAGCGCGAGCTCTTCGGCACCATGCCGGTGGAAGACAACCTGGTGCTGGGCGGCTTTCGCCCGATGAAGCAGCGGGTGGCCGGCTGGCGCTCGACGCTGGACGAGGTCTACACCCTGTTCCCGCGGCTGAAGGAGCGGCGGCTGCAGCTGGCCGGCACGCTCTCGGGCGGTGAGCGCCAAATGCTGGCGGTGGGCCGGGCGCTGATGAGCCGGCCCAAGGTGCTGATGCTCGACGAGCCCAGCCTGGGCCTGGCGCCGTTGGTGGTCAAGGAGATCTTCCGCACCATCACTGCGCTGCGCGCCACCGGCGTGAGCATCCTGCTGATCGAGCAGAACGCCCGCGCCGCGCTGGAGGTGGCCGACCACGGCTACGTGCTGGAGACCGGCCAGGTCGCGCTCGAAGGGCCGGCTTCGGCGCTGGCCGGTGACCCCCGCGTGGTCGAGACCTACCTCGGCGCGAAGAAGTCGGCCTGATGCTGCGCTACGAGCCGCCGCTGCGCGACATGCGCTTCGTGATCGACGAGGTGCTCGGCGCTCCCGCCGCCTGGGCGCGGCAACCGGCGTTCGACGGGCTTGACGGCGAGACCGCCGCCGAGGTGCTGGCCCAGGCCGGCAAGTTCGCGGCCGAGGTGCTCGCGCCAGTCAACGGCACCGGTGACAGGTTGGGCTGCACCTGGCGCGATGGCGAAGTCACCACGCCGCCGGGCTACCGCGAGGCCTACCAGGCTTTCGTCGAAGGCGGCTGGCCGGCGCTCGCCTGCGACCCCGCCTGCGGCGGCCAGGGCCTGCCGCAGCTGCTGAACGCCGCGCTCTACGAGATGCTGGCCGCCGCCAACCACGGCTGGACGATGTACCCCGGCCTGTTGCACGGCGCCTACGAATGCCTGCACGCACATGCCAGCGCCGCGCTGCGCGAGCACTACCTGCCGAAGGTGACCAGCGGCGAGTGGCTGTCGACCATGTGCCTCACCGAGGCCCATGCCGGCAGTGACCTGGGCCTGCTGCGCACCCGCGCGGTGCCGCAAGCTGATGGCGCCTTCGCCGTCACCGGCAGCAAGATCTTCATCTCGGGCGGCGAGCACGATCTGACCGACAACATCGTGCATCTCGTGCTGGCGCGCCTGCCCGATGCACCCGCGGGCACCAAGGGCCTGTCGCTGCTGTTGGTGCCGAAGTGGATGCCCGACGGCCGCCGCAACGCGGTGCACTGCGACGCCATCGAGCAGAAGATGGGGCTGAAGGGCAGCGCCACGTGCAGCATGCGCTTCGAGGCCGCCACCGGCTGGCTGCTGGGCGAGCCGAACCGTGGTCTGGCGGCGATGTTCCTGATGATGAACGCCGCCCGCCTGCACGTGGGCCTGCAGGGTCTGGGGCACCTGGAGATCGCGACGCAGAACGCGCTGCGCTACGCGCACGAGCGCTTGCAGTCGCGCTCGCCGCGGCGGCCCGAGGGCGCCTTGCCGGCGAGCGAGGGTGCGGCCGATCCGATCGCCTGGCACCCGGCGCTGCGCCGCACGCTTTGGGCGCTGCAGGCGCGCACCGAGGGCGCCCGGGTGCTGGCCTACTGGGCGGCGCAGGCGCTGGACGAAGCCGCGGCCGAGCCGGCCGAAGCCCCACGCCGAGAGGCCGACGAGCGCGCCGGGTTGCTCACGCCGGTGGTCAAGGCGCTGCTGACCGAGCTGGGCCACCAGGGCGCCAACCAGGCGCTGGGTGTCTGGGGCGGTCACGGCTACATCCACGAAGTGGGCATCGAGCAGATCGTGCGCGACAGCCGCGTCGCGATGATCTACGAGGGCACCAACGAGATCCAGGCGATCGACCTGCTGCTGCGCAAGGTGCTGCCCGACGGCGGCGCCCGCTTCGGCCGGCTGCTGGACTGGGCCGGCGCGCAGGTCGAGGGCGCGGGCAACGCGCAGAGGCTGCGCCAGGGGCTGCAGGCGCTGCGCGAGTGTGCCGACGGCTTGGTGGCTGGTGTTGCCGCCGACGCCGAGTGGCCCTGCCGCGCGGCCGACGACTTCCTCCATGCGGTCGGCGAGGCGCTGTTGGGCTGTGCCTGGGCCCGCAGCGAGGTGGCGGCGCGCACTGCCCTGGCGGCTGGTGCACCCGACCGCCCCTTCTACGAGGCCAAGCTGCAACGCGCGCGATTCCACGCCGACTACCTGGCGGGTGAGCTGCCGCGGCACCTGGCGGCGGTGGAGCGTTCGCGCGCGGCCTTGCCTTTCCTGCCGGTGCCCTGATGGTCGACGCCAAGAGCGAAGGCGGGCTGGACCAGTCCGGCCTGATGCACCTGCTGGGCTACGCTGCGACGCGAGCCTCGGTCGAGCTGAAGAAGAGCTTCCAGCGCCACCTGGGCCCCTTGAAGCTCAAGGCGGTGGAGTTCTCGGTGCTGGTGCTCGTCGACACCAACGCCGAGGTCAACCAGAAGCAGCTGGGGCAGGCACTGGACGTGTCGGCGCCCAACCTGGCCGTGACGCTGGACCGCATGGTCGAGCAGGGCTGGGTGCGGCGCGAGCGCAGCGAGCGCGACCGCCGGGCGCAACTGGTCAAGCTCACGCCGGCGGGCCAGGCGCTGGTGACCCGCGCACGCAAGATCGCCCAGACGATGGAGCACGACGCGCTGAAGGCGCTCACCCCGGCCGAGCGAGCGCTGATGATCGAGCTGCTGCATCGCGTGGCAGCAGGCCGTGGACGAAGCCATGGCTGACCCTTCCGCAAGCGTCGGCGGCGCGGGGCGCGCGAAAATGGCCATCGACCATGAACAAGGCCTTCACCAAGGAACCCGACGCCGCCGACGATGACGACGACGGCCCGGCGCTGCCTCCACTGCCCGCGGGCGGCAAGAACTACATCACCCCCGCCGGCTACGCCCGCCTGCGGGCGGAGTTGCTTGGCCTGATCGACGACGAGCGGCCCAAGGTGGTCGAGATCGTCCATTGGGCGGCCTCCAACGGCGACCGCTCGGAAAACGGCGACTACCTTTACGGAAAGAAGCGCCTGCGCGAGATCGACCGCCGGATCCGCTTCCTGACCAAGCGGCTGGACATCGCGGAGGTCGCCGACCCGTCACTGCACCACGGCAGCGACCAGATCTTCTTCGGCGCCACCGTGACCTACGCCAACGCGAAAGGCGAGGAGCGCACGATCACGATCAAGGGCATCGACGAAGCCGACCACCTGCACGGCGAGGTGAGCTGGGTGGCACCGATCGCCCGCGCGTTGCTGAAGGCGCGCGAAGGCGACGAGGTGTCGCTGCAGACGCCGGGCGGCGTCGAAACCCTGGAAGTGCTGGAGGTTCGCTACCCCGCGCCGACGGGCGAGCCGCCTACGGCCTGACGCGGTTGACCTTCAGCACCGCCGGCGTGCGCTTGAGCGTGCGCAGCACCTCGGCCAGGTGCAGCCGGTCGCGCACGCTGACCAGCAGCTTCATGTCCGCCGTCTCGCCCGGCCGCTCGTCGCCCATGTCGATGTGGGTGATGTCGGCCTCGGCGCGGCTCACCGCCTGGGCCACCTGCGCCAGCGCGCCCTTGCCGTTGTGCAGCAGCACCTGCAGCTGCGTCTCGAACGGCCGGGTCGGCTCCTCGGCCCACTCGACCTGCATCCAGCGCTCGCGGTCGCGGTCATACAGGCGCTGGCCGACCTGGCAATCCGAGGTGTGCACCACCAGGCCTTCGCCGCGACCCAGGTAGCCGACGATCGCGTCGCCCGGGATCGGCCGGCAGCAGGAAGCCATCGTCACGCTGGCGCCCTCGGCCCCGTCGATCACCACCTGGCCCTGCACCGCTTCGCCCTCGGGGTGGGCGTAGCGGCCCATGGTCAGCGTCAGGGCGTCGGGCCGGTGCCCCAGCTCGCGCAGGTCCTGCGCGATGCGCTTGGCCACGATGGTGGCGATCTTCTTGCCCAGGCCGACGTCGGTCATCAGCTCGGCGGGGCTGCGGTTGCCGCTCCAGCGCAGCACCGCAGGCCAGATGGTGTCGGCACCGGCCGGCTCCAGCGGCGGCAGCGTCAGGCCTTCCAGGCGCAGCGACTGGGCCAGCATCTTCTCGCCCAGCGCCTGCGACTCTTCCTGCTCCAGGTTCTTCAGGTAGTGGCGGATCTTCGATCGCGCCCGCCCGGTGCGCACGAAATTGAGCCAGGCCGGGTTGGGGCGCGCGCCGGGGGCGGTGATCACTTCGACGACGTCGCCCGAGCGCAGCTCGGCGCGCAGCGTGGCCGGCTCGCCGTTGATCTTCACCGCCACACAGTGGTCGCCGACATCCGAGTGGATGGCGTAGGCGAAGTCGACCGGCGTCGCGCCGCGGGGCAGGGCCAGGATCTTGCTCATGGGCGTGAAGACGTAGACCGCGTCGGGGACGAGGTCGATCTTCACGTGCTCCAGGAACTCGCCGGCGTCGCGGGTCTCGTCCTGGATGTCGATCAGCGACTTCAGCCACAGCGCGCCAAGGCGCTGGGCGACATCGGACGGGTTGCCGCCCTTGGTGCCGACCTTGTAAAGCCAGTGCGCCGCGATGCCCGCCTCGGCCACCGCGTGCATGGCCTCGGTGCGGATCTGGAACTCCACCGCCGTGCCCAGCGGGCTGACCAGCGTCGTGTGCAGTGACTGGTAGCCGTTGGCCTTCGGGATGGCGATGTAGTCCTTGAAGCGGCCCGGCACCGGCTTGTAGAGCTGGTGCAGCACGCCGAGCGCCAGGTAGCAGTCGGGCAGGGTGGGCACGACGATGCGGAAGCCGAAGATGTCGTTCACCGAGGCGAACCCGGCGTGCTTCTCGCGCATCTTGCGGTAGATCGAGTAGACCGTCTTCTCGCGCCCCGCCACCTCGGCCTTGAGCCTCGCTTCCGCGAAAGCCTGGGTCACGTCCTTCTGCACCCGCGAGACGATGTCGCGCCGGTAGCCGCGCGAGCGCTGCACCGCCTTCTCCAGCGCGCCGTGGCGCCACGGGTGCAGGTAGGTGAACGACAGCTCCTGCAGCTCTCGGTAGACCTGGTTCAGGCCCAGCCGGTGGGCGATGGGGGCGTAGATGTCGAGCGTTTCGCGGGCGATGCGGTGCCGCTTTTCCGGCTTCATCGCGCTCATCGTGCGCATGTTGTGCAGCCGGTCGGCCAGCTTGACGAGGATCACGCGCACGTCGCGCGACATCGCCAGCAACATCTTGCGGAAGCTCTCGGCCTGGCCCTCCTCGCGGGTCGAGAAGTTGAGTTTGTCCAGCTTGGTGAGGCCATCGACCAGCTCGGCCGTCGTCGCGCCGAAACGCTCGATCAGCTCGGTCTTGGTGATGCCGCAGTCTTCCATCGCGTCGTGCATCAGCGCAGCCTGGATGGCTTGCGCATCGAGCTTCCAGTCGGCCACGAGGCCGGCGACGGCGATGGGGTGGGTGATGTAGGGTTCGCCGCTGGCGCGAAACTGGCCCAGGTGGGCTTCGTCGGCGAACTTGTAGGCGTCGCGGATCGCCTTCAGCTCGGCCTTGCCGAGGTGGTTCAGCTTGGTTGACAGGCCCGCAAAGGTGCTCACCTCGGCACTTGGCGGCGAGATGGCCGCCGGCGCCTTGGCGCTGCGGCTTTGCAGCGCGGTCGGCAGCAGTTCGGCGGCGAAGGAGCGAATGCCCATCCTGGGAATCTACCCGATGTGGCCCATGCGCCCCGACTCGGGGATTTTGCGGGCCACAAAGCACAACGGGCGCCGTGGGGCGCCCGTTTGGGGTTGGCTCGGTCGCCGAAAGGCGCCCGTCGCGGAGCCAATCGAGTCGAGGGTCAGGTCGGGACCTTGCGCAGCATCTCGACGCCGACTTCGCCGGCGGCGATCTCGCGCAGCGCGGTCACGCCGGGCTTGTTCTTCGACTCGACCTTGGGCGTGTGGCCCTGGCTCAGCATGCGCGCCCGGTAGGTGGCGGCCAGCACGAGCTGGAAGCGGTTCGGGATCTGGTTCAGGCAGTCTTCGACGGTGATGCGGGCCATGGCAGGGTCTCGGTGGTGGTGCGGGCCAACCGGGCTTTACGCGAGGTTGAGCGCAGCGAAGACGGTGGACTTGACACGGCGCTGGGCCGCGTACTTCAGCCGTTGCGAGTGAACGACGGTTTTCAGGTCGAAAAGCGCCGTCTCGAACAAAGCGTTGATTATAACGTAGTCGAAATGGCGGGCCTGGGCCACCTCGACCCGAGCGTTCTCCATCCGGGTCACGATCACTTCGGGGTGGTCTTCGCCGCGTCGCTTCAGGCGCTGCTCCAATTCGTCCCAGCTCGGCGGCAGGATGAAGATCAGCACCGCATGCGGGAACAATTGCTTGATCTGCAGGGCACCCTGCCAGTCGATCTCGAGCACCACGTCTTCGCCGGCCATCAGGCGGGCCTCGATGCCCTTGCGCGAGGTGCCGTAGCGGTTGCCGTGCACCTCGGCCCACTCGAAGAACTCGCCGCGCTCGACCATGGCGGCGAACTCGTCGGCCGGGATGAACCAGTACTCGCGGCCGTCCTGCTCCTGCCCGCGCGGGGCGCGGGTGGTGTGCGAGACCGACACCGAGAGGTGCGAATCCAGCTCCAGCAGCGCCTTGACGAGGCTGGACTTGCCCGCCCCGCTGGGGGCGGCGACGACGAAGAGGTTGCCAGGCGTTTCCATCCGCGGATTGTCGCTGCTCATCAAGCAAATGTGGCTTTGCCACTTTGCTCGAGCCCCCTCGGGGCCGGGCCGGCCTGCCGGTCCTTGGGGGTCAGGGTTGGCCGGTCAGCCGGGCCGGATCGAGCAAGCGCTCCAATTCGTCACGCGGGATGTCGGTGGCCTCGGCCGCCACGTCGAGGATGGGCCGGCCCTCGCGGTAGGCCTGCTTGGCGATCTCGGCCGCGCGGGCATAGCCGATCAGCGGGTTCAGCGCCGTCACCAGGATGGGGTTGCGCGCCAGCGCGCCCATCAGCCGCGCCTCGTTGACCTTGAAGCTGGCGATGGCCTTGTCGGCCAGCAGGCGCGAAGCGTTGGTCAGCAGCTCGATGCTCTCCAGCAGGTTGCGGGCGACCAGCGGCAGCATCACGTTGAGCTCGAAGTTGCCGGACTGGCCGGCGATCGTGATCGCGGTGTCGTTGCCGATCACCTGGGCGGCGACCATGGCGGTGGCCTCCGGGATCACCGGGTTCACCTTGCCCGGCATGATGGACGAGCCGGGCTGCAGCGCCTCCAGCTCGATCTCGCCCAGGCCTGCGAGCGGGCCCGAGTTCATCCAGCGCAGGTCGTTGGCGATCTTGGTCAGCGCCACGGCGAGCGTCTTCAGCCCGCCTGACACGGCCACGGCCACGTCCTGGGCGCCCATCAGCGCGAAGCGGTCGCTTCCCGGTGCGAAGGGCTGGCCGGTGGCCTCGGCCAGCAGCGCGCAGCAGCGGGGCGCGAAGCGCGGGTCGGCATTGACGCCGGTGCCCACGGCGGTGCCGCCCAGCGCGAGGTGCTGCAGGGCCGGCAGCATGGCGCGCAGCGGTTGCGCTGCGGCCCGCACTTGCGTGGCCCAACCGTCGAGCGCCTGACCCAGGCGCACCGGCATCGCGTCCATCAGGTGGGTCCGGCCGGTCTTGACGTGGCCGTGCGTCGCCTTGGCCTTCGCCGCGATGGTGTGGGCCAGGTGGTCCAGCGCGGGCAGCAGGTGCTGCTGCAGCGCGAGGGCGGCCGCCACGTGGATGGCGCTTGGCACCACGTCGTTGCTGCTCTGGCCGGCGTTGACGTGGTCGTTCGGGTTCACCACGGCCCCCAGCCGGCGACCGGCCAGCGTGGCCACCACCTCGTTGGCGTTCATGTTCGAGCTGGTGCCCGAGCCGGTCTGGAACACGTCGACCGGGAAGTGGCGTCGAAGCTCTTCCTCCGGCAACGCCAGCAGCTCGGTGCATGCGGCGGTGATGGCGCTCGCCTGGCCAGCACTGATGCCGCCCAGCTCGCCATTGGCCCGCGCCGCCGCGGCCTTGATGTGCAGCAGCGCGCGGATGAAGCCGGTCGGCATCGGCTGGCCGCTGATCGGGAAGTTGAGGACGGCGCGCTGCGTCTGCGCGCCGTACAGGGCGTCGGCGGGCACCTGCATCGTGCCCATCGAGTCATGTTCGGCCCGTGTCGAGGGCTGGCTGGGCATCGTGGCTCCTTTCCTTCCGTGGACGCACGGTGGATGTTCCGCATTCAACACCAACGGCGGTGCGCCGGGCTTCAGCGCCGGCTGCGCAGCGACATGAGCTCGAGCGCATTGGGCAGCGCTGCGCTGCTCGCGGTGTTGTACAGGATGCACCCACGAGGGCCGAGCCGTTCCCAGTTCCAGGCCTCCCGGATGCGCGGCAGCAGCCAGTCGGGGCTGTAGCGTGACCAGTACATCCGCGGAGCTCCATGCCAGCGGCAGTACGACACCGCCGGGCCACCCGCGCCATCGTGGCCACGCCAACCTCCCGACGAGCACGGCGCGCAGCCGATCGCCAAGACCGGTGCACTGCGCCATGAACTCCTCCTTCACCGAGAGCCTGAACCCGGGCAGCGTCATGTCGCGCCCTCTTGCCCACGAATCGGCTCGTTGCCGCGCGCGCCAGTGCTGCACCGATGACCTGATCAGTGCGAGAAGGTCAAGAGCCGCTAGCAAGCGATTGCCATCGGCCTGTCCCAGGCGCGCAAGGAGGGCGGCAAGGTGCCGGCCAGGCAGGCTGCGGCAGATGCCGGCGCGGCCAGGAAGACGGCAGCCAAGAAGGCGCTCGCAAGAAAGACATGAACACCTCGTCGCCGCGCGCAGCCTCGGTGATCTCGAAGGCGTCGCCGAAGAGGAAGGCATGGATTCGTCGGGCACGCCACGATCGAGGAGGAGATCTTCTATCCGTTCTCCGCGAGGCCCTGGCCGAGGATGAGAACCTGTTCGACGAGGCCGAGGTGGAGCATGCCAGCGCGAAGGACCTGATCGCGCAGATCCAGGCCTCGTCGCCGGACGAGCCGCTCGACGACGCGAAGGTCAAGGTGCTGGGCGAGTACATCCAGCACCAGGTGCCCGGCGCGCAAGCCCGCCTCGATGCAGGCGTTGAACAGGGCGACCGGCGCCGCATACCCTTACACGGCAGTGGGTTGGCTCAACTTCGGAGACCCCTTGGGACCCCCCGAAAAGCTATTCGATGTTCTGCACCTGCTCGCGCATCTGCTCGATCGCCACCTTCATGTCGACGGAGATGCCGGTCAGCTCCAGCGCGCTCGACTTGCTGCCCAGGGTGTTCGCCTCGCGATGCAGCTCCTGGATGAGGAAGTCGAGCCGCTTGCCGATTTCGCCGCCCTTGGCGAGGAGGCGCTCGATCTCGTCGAGGTGCGAAACCAGACGTGACAGTTCCTCGGCAACGTCGATGCGGATGGCGTAAGCCGCAGCCTCTGTCAACGCGCGGTCGCGCGCCGCTTCGGCCGACACCGCGCCACCCGCCCCGGCCGAGGCCAGGGCCTCGGCCCAGCGCTCCATGAAGCGCTGTTGCTGCTTCTGCACCACCGCCGGCACCAGAGGGGCGGCCTGCTCGGCCAGGCCGCGCAAGGTGGCGATGCGCTCGTTCAGGATCTGCGCCAGCCGTGCACCTTCGCGCGCCCGGGCTTCCTTCAGGGCTTCGATCGCCTGGCGGGCTGCCTGAACGGCGAGGTCGTCCACGCCTTCGCTGGCATTGGCGCTGCCGCCGCCGCGGCACCACTGCAGTACTTCATGCACCGACAGCGCCGGTGCATGAGGCAGCCAGCCCTGCACCGTGCTTTCGAGGCGGGCCAGGCGGTTGAGCTGGTCGGTGCTGGGGTGGGGCAGGGCCTCGTCGGCGCCTCGGCCAAGCTGGGCCCGCACCTCGACCTTGCCGCGCCGCAGGCCGGCGGTCAGCAACTCGCGCAGCGCGGGCTCGACCTGGCGAAGTTCGTCGGGCAGGCGAAAGGCGACGTCGAGGAAACGGCTGTTGACCGTGCGCATTTCCACGGTCACGCCCGGGGCTTGCGTTTCGCCCTCGGCCAAGGGGGCCGCGCCGGCGCTGGCGAAGCCGGTCATGCTGTAGACTGCCATGAGCTTTTGCCCCAAGCAAAAATTCCGATTATGTCGAAGCCAAAACCAGCCCCGTTGCCTGCGGGCACCGTGGTCGGTGGCTACCAGATCATCAAGAAGCTGGCAGCCGGCGGCTTCGGCGTGGTGTACCTCGCCGAAGACGAAGAACGCCACCTTGTCGCGCTGAAGGAATACCTGCCGTCTTCGCTCGCCGAACGCTCGGTGGGCGAGCTGATTCCGCGCGTCAAGCCCGAGAAGCAGCCGCTGTACCGGCTGGGCCTGAAGAGCTTCTTCGAGGAAGGCCGCTCGCTCGCGCAGATCTCGCACCCCAGCGTCGTCTCGGTGCTGAATTTCTTCCGCGAGAACGAAACCGTCTACATGGTCATGAATTACCTGCAGGGCGATACCTTGCAGGATTTCATCGTGACCGCGCGCGACCTGAAGCAGGAAAAGGTGTTCCGCGAATCGACCATCCGGTCGTTGTTCGACGAGATCCTCAAGGGACTGCGCATCGTCCACCAGCACAAGATGCTGCACCTGGACATCAAGCCGGCCAACATCTTCATCACCAACGACAACAAGGCGGTGCTGCTCGACTTCGGCGCTGCGCGCGAAGTGCTGAGCAAGGAAGGCAACTTCATCCGGCCGATGTACACCCCGGGCTTTGCCGCACCGGAGATGTACCGCCGCGATGGCTCGCTCGGCCCCTGGACGGACATCTACGCCATCGGCGCCTGCATCTACGCCTGCATGCAGGGCTACCCGCCGACCGACGCGCCGCAGCGCATCGACAAGGACCGCCTGTCGCTGTCGATGTCGCGCATGCGCAATACCTACTCCGACAACCTCATCGAGGTCACCGAGTGGTGCATGTCGCTCGACCCACTGTCGCGGCCCCAGAGTGTGTTCGCGTTGCAAAAAGAGTTGTCACGCGAGACCGAACGGCGCTATACCTCGCTCAGCTTCACTGAGCGCCTGAAATTGCAGATCGAGAATCTGAAGACCGGGGCAAGATGAGATTTTCCGTCTATCAGGTCAGCCGAAAGGGTGGCCGCGAGAAGAACGAAGACCGCATGGGCTATTGCTACACGCGGGATTCGGGCCTGTTCGCCCTGGCGGACGGCATGGGCGGTCACCCCGAAGGCGAAGTGGCTTCCCAGCTGGCGCTGCAGACGCTCGCCGCGGCTTTTCAGCGCGAGGCCAAGTCCAGCCTCAAGAGCCCGCTGCGTTTCCTCCAGGACGCGATCCTCGCCGGCCACCACCAGTTGCTGCGCTACGCCACCGAAAAGGGCCTGGTCGACACGCCGCGCACCACGGTGGTCGCCTGCGTGCTGCAGGGCCGTGCGGCCTTCTGGGCCCACTGCGGCGATTCCCGGCTCTACCTCGTGCGCGGCGGCAAGCTGATCGCCCGCACCCGCGACCACTCCTACACCGAGCTGCAGAACACGCTGTCGCAGGTCGTGCCGATCGACGCGAAATTCAACCGCTCGGTCCTCTTCACCTGCCTGGGGAGCCCCGGCAAGCCGGTGGTCGACACCGTCGGCCCGGTGACGCTGCAGACCGGCGACCGCCTGATTGTCTGCTCCGACGGCCTGTGGAGCCAGCTCGGCGACGAGGAGATCGTCGACCTGCTGTCCTCCCGCTCGCTGTCGGACGGCGTGCCGGAGATGGTCGAGCGTGCATTGCGCAACGGCGGCAGCCACGGCGACAACGTGACCGTGCTGGCCGTCGAATGGGAAGCCGTGGAGGAGAGCGACAGCGTGGCCGGCGTCTCCACCCGCAGCCTGGGCGAAGACGTGTTCGCATCCACCATCCAGGCGAGCCTGGCCGACAGCGGCCCGGGCGACTTGGACGAGGCCGAGATCGAGCGCTCGATCAAGGAAATCAACGAGGCCATTCGTCGCTCCTCGCAGAAAAAGGGCTGACACCCTTTTCTGTTTCGGCGCGATGGCCTTCGGCCTTCCGTTTCGCGCCCCCGGCCTCCCTCCAGGAGGGGGCGCCCGACTGAGTGAACAGCCTGCGCGTGCGCACGAGGGACAATCGTGGGCTGGACGAAGGATTCATGCCCATGACGTTTCAAAGAAGCTCCGGCCGAGCGGCCGATTCCCTGCGCCCGCTGCGCATCACCCGCGGCTTCACCCGGTATGCCGAAGGCTCGGTGCTGATCGAGTTCGGCGAGACCCGCGTGCTCTGCACGGCCTCGGTCGAGGAGCGTGTACCGCCGCACAAGAAGGGCAGCGGTGAAGGTTGGGTCACGGCGGAGTACGGCATGTTGCCGCGCGCGACCCACACCCGAAGCGACCGCGAGGCCGCGCGCGGCAAGCAGAGCGGCCGCACGCAGGAGATCCAGCGCCTGATCGGCCGCTCGCTGCGCGCGGTGTTCGACCTCAAGCTGCTGGGTGAACGCACCATCACCCTCGACTGCGACGTGCTGCAGGCCGACGGCGGCACCCGCACCGCCGCCATCACCGGCGCCTTCGTGGCCGCGCAGGACGCGGTGCGCGTGCTGCAGGCCCAGGGCAAGCTCGTGGCCTCGCCTATCGTCGACGAGGTGGCGGCGGTCTCGGTCGGCGTGGTCGACGGCACGCCGTTGCTCGATCTCGAGTACGTCGAGGATGCGGCCTGCGACACCGACATGAACGTAGTGATGACCGGCAAGGGCGGCTTCGTCGAGGTGCAGGGCACCGCCGAGGGCGTGCCCTTCACCCGCGCCGAGATGGACGAGCTGCTGGCGCTGGCGTCCCACGGCATTGCCGAGCTGGTCGGCGCGCAGCGCGCGGCCCTGGCCCAGGCCTTGCTGAAGTGAGCCACATGCGCCTGGTGCTGGCCTCCAACAACGCGAAGAAGCTGGTCGAACTCGGCCAGCTCTTCGCGCCGTTGGGCATCGAGCTGGTGAACCAGGGCGCGCTTGGGGTGAGCGAGGCCGAGGAGCCGCACGCCACCTTCATCGAGAACGGCCTGGCCAAGGCGCGCCATGCGGCGGCAGCGACGGGGATGCCCGCCATCGCGGACGACTCCGGCCTGTGCGTGGACGCGCTGGGCGGGGCACCCGGGGTGCAGTCCGCGGTGTTTGCACCCTTCACGCCCAGCCCCGGCCAGGACCGGGAGGCCCGGCGCAGCGCCCAGGACGCAGCCAACAACCGGCTGCTGCTGGAGCGGCTGGCAGGGGCGGCCGACCGCCGCGCCAGCTTCGTCTGCGCGCTGGTGGCCCTGCGCCACCCGGCCGACCCCGAGCCGCTGATCGCCTTCGGCCGCTGGGGCGGCGAGATCCTGGCATCACCACAGGGCAAGGGTGGTTTCGGCTACGACCCGCTGATGTTCATTCCTGCGCTGGGCCAGACGGTGGCGGATCTGCCCACCGCGGTGAAGAACGCCAACAGCCACCGCGCCATCGCGGCGGCACAGATGCTCGGGCTGATGCGGGGCGCATGGCACCTCCAATGACCACCGCCAGCATCGCCGACCGCTTCCTGCGCCCGGGCACGCTGCAGCTCGGTGCGCCACCGCCGTTGTCGGTCTACGTGCACCTGCCGTGGTGCCTGAAGAAGTGCCCCTACTGCGACTTCAACAGCCACGAGATCGGCGCAAGCCGCCGCAGCGATACCCTGCCCGAAGCCCGCTACCTCGACGCCCTGCGCGCCGACCTCGAAGCCAGCCTGCCGCTGGTCTGGGGCCGCGCGGTGCAGACGGTGTTCATCGGTGGCGGCACGCCCAGCCTGTTCTCGCCGGCCGGCATCGAGCGGCTGCTGTCGGACCTGCGCTCGCTGCTGCCGCTGGCGCCGGGCTGCGAGATCACCCTGGAGGCCAACCCCGGCACCTTCGAGCGGGAGCGTTTCAAGGCCTTCCGGGCTGCTGGCGTCACCCGGCTGTCGATCGGCGTGCAGAGCTTCGATGACGCCAAGCTGAAGGCGTTGGGCCGGGTGCACGACCGGGCTCAGGCGCTGGCGGCGATCGAAGAGGCCGCCGACGCCTTCGATACCTTCAACCTCGACCTGATGTATGCGCTGCCGGGCCAGACCCTGGCCGAGCTGGAAGCCGATGTGCGCACCGCGCTGGCTTTCCAGCCACCGCATCTGAGCCTGTACCACCTGACCCTGGAGCCGAACACCGCCTTCGCGGTGCGGCCCCCGGTGCTGCCCGACGAGGACACCGCCGCCGCGATGCTGGACCGGCTGGTGGAGCTGACTGCCGAGGCCGGCCTGGGGCGCTACGAAGTCTCGGCCTACGCCCGGCCGGGCCACCGCAGCGCCCACAACCTCAACTACTGGCAGTTCGGCGACTACCTCGGCCTCGGCGCCGGGGCGCACGGCAAGCTGAGCTTCCCCCACCGGGTGCTGCGCACCGTGAAGTGGCGCGAGCCGGCCCGCTACATGGCCGAGGCGCTCGCCGGCAACGCCTGCTCCAACGAGGAGGAGGTGGGCCGCAAGGCGCTGCCCTTCGAGTTCATGCTCAACGCCCTCCGGCTCCGCGAAGGCTTCGAGCTGACCTTGTTCACGGAACGCACCGGGCTGCCGCCTTCCGCCATCGCGGCCGGCCTCGCCCGAGCGCGCGACAATGGCCTGCTCGAACACGACGATGGGATCCACGTGCGACCCACGCCGAAGGGGTTCGACTTCCTCAGCGACCTGCAGGGGATCTTTCTCTAGCCCATGCCCAAATCCGCCTCGCCCTCGGCTTCCAAGCCCGCCGCCAAGGCCTTGCCGAAGCCCTCATCGAAGCCTTTCGTCATCTGGACCCTGCAGCGCACCGGTGGCACCAACCTGACCCAGCGCCTGATCGCGCTCAGCGGCCTGCCGAGCACCGAGCACGAGCCGTTCAACAAGCGTCGCATCCACGGCCACGTGACGCAGCGTTGGGAAGACGACGGCGATCTCGAGGCCATGAACCGGGCGATGGCCACCATCGCCGCGGGCGGGCGGGTCATCAAGCACTGTGTCGAGATGGTGCCGCCGGAAGTCAGCCTCGCGTTGGCCCGCGCCACGAGCGATGCCGGCTACCAGCACCTGTTCCTCTACCGCCGACAGGCGCTGGGGCGCTTGCTGTCCCTGCAGTTCGCGCGGGTCAGCGGCATCTGGGGCAGCAAGATGAAGGACGGCCGCGAGCCCACGCCCGAGGAGCTGAGCCAGCAGTTGCTCCCGGTGCCGCAACTGGTCGCCCACGAGCAGCGCAGCGTAGCGGCATTGACCGAAGTGTGGGACGAATTGCTGGCGCGTGGCCAGGCACCCAGCGCCATCGCCTATGAAGATCTGTATGCCGCTGCGTCGCCCGAGGCGGCCCAGGCGGTGCTGGGGCAGTTGCTGGCCGAGATGGGCCTGGCGGTGCCGGCGGCCAAGTTGCCTGAAGTGCTGGCGGACGTGCTGGGGCGTGGCGACCAGGGCACGCGTGATGCCTACGACCGGTTTCAGGGCATCGCCGAGCTGGCCGAGGCGCTGGTCGCCGTACCTTGCTTCGTGCCGGTGTCGCCACTGGTCAGCTGCGAGGCCGTGGTGCCCGACGAGCCAGCCAGCTGGGTCGCCAAGGCGTCGCTCGAAGGCCTGCGCGACCAGGTCCTCGTGCCGAGGCGGCGCATGGCCGAGGGCCTGGTGGTGCTGGCACCCGGCGCGCCGGAGGACCTGCGCCTGCTGCTGCTGGCCGAAGGGCAGGAGCAGCCAGTGGCCTGGCGCATTCGATCGAAGTGGGCGGAGAAGTCCTTCCCGGACAGCCCCAATGCGGCCCATGCGCGCTTTTCCTTCGCCTGCAGCCTGGCGGACGGGACGGCCCGGCTGGTGCTGGAGCACCCCCCATCCGGCGAGCGGCAGACGGTGCTGGAGCTGGTCACGGCGCCGCCCAAGGCCACCGAGGTCGTCACCGGCGCCTTGGCACTGCGAAAGCTCAAGCGGCTGAAGGACGGCGGCGGTGAGGGCGCCGTGGGGCTGGCATCGTCGCTGATGCGCGAGTTGGGCCGCGTGCCGGAGGACCAGCGCGACAAGCGCTGGCGGGAAGCGCGGCAGGTCGTCCAGGCGCTCGGCGGCTGAGGCCCCCGGCGGCCTCGTTAGCCCCCGCGCAACCGCTGCGGCTGCGCCTGCTACACCCGGTGCAGCAGCGCCCCGTGCATGGAGCGCAGTTTCTCGATCAGGTGGGGGGCGATGTCGCCCAGCGGCAGCACCTCGTGGGCCGCGCCGTGCTGGATGGCCTCTCTCGGCATGCCGAAAACCACGCAGGTCGATTCGTTCTGGGCGTAGTTGTAGCTGCCGGCGTCGCGCATGGCGCGCATCGCCTTGGCTCCGTCTCCGCCCATGCCGGTCAGCATGATGCCGAAGGCGTTCTGCCCGACGACGCGCGCGGCGGACTCGAACAGAACCTCGACCGAGGGCTTGTGGCGGTTCACCGGCTCGCCGTCGCGCACCCGGGCCACGTAGTTGGCGCCTGAGCGCTCGACCGACAGGTGCAGGCCGCCGGGCGCGATGTAGGCATGGCCTGGCAGGATGCGCTCGCCGTCCACCGCCTCCTTCACGCGGATCTTGCACAGCGTGTCCAGCCGCGCCGCATAAGAGCGGGTGAAACCGGCAGGCATGTGCTGGGTGATCACCACGGCCGGCGAGTCCGGCGGCAGGCTCATCAGCACTTCCTTGGTGGCTTCGGTGCCCCCGGTGGAGGCGCCGATGAAGATGATCTTCTCGGTCGACAGTCGCCCCAGCGGGCTGGCCGGGGCGACGGCGGCCGGGCGTGCGACCACGGGGGTGCCGGGCGCTGCCGGCGCCGAGCCCACCGGGCCGGCGGGCGGGCGCTTGATGTGGGCCTTCGAGGCGATGCGGATCTTCTCGGTGATCTCCTCGGCCAGCTGCTTCAGGCCGTCGGCGACACCGATCTTGGGCTTGGCGACGAAGTCCAGCGCGCCGAGCTCCAGGGCGCGCAGTGTGACGTCGGCACCACGCTCGGTCAGCGTCGAGACCATCACCACCGGCATCGGCCGCAGGCGCATCAGCTTCGAGAGGAAGTCGATGCCGTCCATGCGCGGCATCTCGACGTCGAGCGTGATGACGTCGGGGCTCAGGTTGCGGATCATCTCGCGCGCGGCGAAAGGGTCCGCCGCAGAACCGATGCATTCCATGTCGGACTGTCGGTTGATGATCTCCGCCAGCAGGCTGCGCACCAGGGCCGAGTCGTCCACCACCACCACGCGGGTCTTTGGCATGTTGTTCCCTCTTCGTGCAGCTGGGTGTCAGAACAGGTCGATCGAGCCGCCGCCGGTGTTCTGCGGCACGGCCTTCTGGGCGGCGGCGCGGTCCTGGGCCACCAGCGCCTCGGCGTTGGTCGGGGCCAGGCGCTTGACCATCGCCTTGCCGCTTGCGGGCAGGAAGCAGACCTTGCGGGGGTAGACGTCGAGCACGTCCTTCGAAACCACCGGGATGCGCTCGGTCGCGAGGAACTCCAGCACGAACTGGGTGTTTCGCTCGCCGACGTTGATCGAATTCATGCCGCTGATCACCGCACCGCCGCCGAAGACCTTGGCCTCCATCGTCAGCCGTGAGGCCCCGCGCTTCATCATTTCGTTGATCAGCAGTTCCATCGCGTAGGAGCCGTAGCGGCCGGAGTCGCCCGCGCCTTCGGGCAGCATGAAGTGATTCATGCCGCCGATGCGGGCCTGGCGGTCCCACAGGCAGGCGGCGATGCACGAGCCCAGCGTGGTCATCACCAAGAGGTCTTCGGTGTCGCAGTAGTACTCGCCGGGCAGCACCTTCACGGCTTCGTTCTTGAAGTGGGCGTCGTAGAAGAAGAACGAGGCTTCGCCTGGCTTGCGCACCTGGGCCTTGAGTTTGTCCAGGCGCGGCGTGCGGCCGATGATGCCGCCGGTCGCTGCCAAGGCGGCGACAGGAGGCGCAGTGCGCGACAGGGGCGGTGAGGCAGAGGGCAGGATGGCCATGGAGAGAACCTGGTTCGCGTGGAAATTCGGTGGGCGGCTCGGTGCGGCGTCACACGCGCTTGTAGATCGTCTTGCCCTGCAGGTGGAACAGGTCGCGCGAATCGGTGAAGTTCTCGGAGTGGCCGACGAACAACAGCCCGCCCGGCTTCATCACGCCGTGGATGCGCTCCAGCACCTTGCGCTGCGTGCCGTGGTCGAAATAGATCATCACGTTGCGGCAGAACACCATGTCGAACGGCTCGCCGAGCGAGGCCCAACTGGTGCTCATCAGGTTGAACGGCCGGAAGTCGATCATCTTGCCCAGCTCGGGCTTGGCGCGGATGAAGCCGGCGTTGCTGCCGGTGCCGCGCATGAAGTGCCGCTTCAGGCGCTCGGGGCTGAGGCCACGCGAGTCGGCTGCGTAGACACCGCGCTGGCCGGTGGCCAGCACCTTGGTGTCGATGTCGGTGGCCAGCAGGCGCGCGCCGGTGCCGGCCCCCAGCACCTCGCTGAGCACCATCGTGATCGAGTAGGGCTCCTCGCCGGTGGACGCGGCGTTGCACCAGATGCGGGGGGTCTTGTTGGGCAGGCCGCGCAGCGCGTCGGCCAGGGCGAAGAAGTGGTGCTCCTCGCGGAAGAAGGAGGTGAGGTTGGTGGTCAGGCAGTTGATGAACTCCTGCCACTCCTGGTCAGCGGCCACCCCGGTGGCGCTTTCGAGCCACTGCAGGTAGTCCTTGAAGCTGCGGTGGCCGGTGTCGCGCAGGCGGCGCGACAGGCGGCTGTAGACCATGGCGCGCTTGCCATCATGCAGGCTGATGCCGGCGCGCTGGTAGATGAGCTTGCGGACCCTTTCGAAGTCTGCCGCGGCGAACGTGAATTCCTGCTCGATGGCATCGGCGGCGTCGGGGTGGCTGGGGGCGTCAAGCAGGGTGCTCATCTTGGCGGGGTGCTGGCAGCGGTCGTTGCGGGGCCACGCCCTTCGGCGGGCAAGGCTTCGGTCACGAAGACGAGTGTCCCAATGCCTGCCCCCTGCCAGGGGCTGGAGTTGGGCCCGGTTCCACCTGCTATTTCGGCTGCTTCCGCCGGAAACCACACTGCTAGACTGCGCCAAATCTTTTCACCTGCATCATTTGTCACGCAGCGTGTTGTCCGACGCTCCACCCCCCGCGCCCAAAGCGACGCCCTTGCGGGTGGAGCAGGCCTTGCAACTGCTGCAGCAGTCGGGCCTGCCGATGCCGCCCGGTGCGCCCGGCAGCGTGGTCTGGCTCCAGGGCCTGATCGATGCGCTGTGCGATCTGTCGAGCCGCGATGCGTTGACCGGCCTGGCCAACCGCCGCAGCTTCGAGGCGGCGCTGGGCCGCGAGATCGACCGCGTCGCGCGCTCCGGCGAGCCCGCGCTGCTGCTGTTGCTCGACATCGACCACTTCAAGCGGGTGAACGACACCCATGGCCACGCCGTGGGCGATCTCGTCATCCAGGCCGTGGCCGAGGCGCTGCGCGCAACGGTGCGCCCGATGGACCTGCCGGCCCGCATCGGCGGCGAGGAGTTCGCGATCATCCTGCCCAACTGCTCGCCGGCCTTCGGCGAGACCGTGGCCGAACGTGTGCGCACGCACGTGCAGGCGCAGTCGATCCCGGCCGGCCCGTCGCAGGTGCTGGGCGTGACGGTCAGCATCGGCGGTGCCTATGCGCCGCAGTGGGTGCGCTCGACCGCCAACCTGTGGATGGAGCGCGCCGACCTGCAGCTCTACCGCGCCAAGGCCGAAGGCCGCAACCGCACCTGCCTGGAGCCCACACCCGTGTCGCTGGTGAGCCCGGAAGAAAAGGGCCTGCTCTTCGGCATCTCGAACTTCGGGGAGTTCGAATGACAGCGCCTCCTATCGCCACGTCGCGCCGCGCTCGCATCACCGCCATCACCAGCGGCAAGGGCGGTGTCGGCAAGACCTTCATGTCGGCCAACCTGGCCGCGGCACTGGCCCGCCAGGGCGAGCGTGTGCTGGTGCTCGACGCCGACCTGGGCCTGGCCAACCTCGATGTCGTGCTGAACCTCTTCCCCAAGATCACGCTGCACGATGTCTTCACCGGCAAGAACACGCTCGAACAGGCCATCGTGCCCGCGCCGGGCGGCTTCCATGTGCTGCTGGCCGGCTCCGGCATGGTCGAGTACTCGCGCTTGACGCCCGAGGTCCGCGATCGCCTGGTCGGCGTGGTCGACCATGTGCGGCCGATGTTCGACCGCATCCTGCTCGACACCGGCGCCGGCATCTCCGATGTGGTGCTGTACACCGTCTCGCTGGCGGACGAGGTGCTGGTCGTCACCACCCCTGAGCCCACCGCGCTGACCGATGCCTACGCCACCATCAAGGTGCTGGCCACCACCCAGGGGCGGCGCGACCTTCGCCTGCTCGTCAACCAGGTCACCCGGCCGGGCGACGGCCGCACCATCCGCGGCCAACTGCAGCAGGTGGTCGACCGCTATGTGACACCGGGGCTGGACAGCCCCGTCAAGCTCGAGTTCCTGGGTGAGATCGCGACCGACAAGACGGTGCGCGACGCGGTGACCCGCCGCCAGCTTCTGCTGGAGGCCTTCCCCGGCTGCCCCGCTGCCCAGGGGGTGGTGGCGGCGGCCACGCGGCTGACGGCCTGATCATGTCGGACGGAGAAGGCGCTCAGCCACCGGCCACGGGGCCAACGCCGTTCGAGCTCATCGGGGGCGAAGCGGGCGTCCAGGCGCTGGTCGACCGCTTCTACGACCTGATGGAGCTGGAGCCGGCCTACGCCGTGCTGCGCGGCGTGCATGGCAACGACCTGCACGCGGCACGGCAGAAGCTGTTCTGGTTCCTCTGCGGCTGGCTTGGCGGCCCCAGCCACTACATCGAGCGCTTCGGGCACCCGCGCCTGCGGGCGCGCCACCTGCCGTTCTCGATCGGCCAGATCGAGCGCGACCAATGGCTGGCCTGCATGTACCAAGCGATGGCCGAGTGCGGCGTCGACCTGGCGTTGCGTGAACGGCTGGAGCGTTCGTTCTTCGACACCGCCGACTGGATGCGCAACCGGGCAGGCTGAGGGGCCGCCCGCTACACTGCACCCCGGGTGTCGTGGAGCAAGCCACCGACAGGAACTCGTGAAGGTCGGGCCGCCTCGCGGGTCTTCCTTCGTCCGGGAAATTCGCCATGTTCTCCATTGACGTCGAGGTCGTCGGCGCCGTGCTGCTGGCCGTGGCCGTGCTGCACACCTTCGCGGCCAGGCAATTCGAGCGCCTCTCCCACCGATTCCCACGGCACGCGGGCCTGTTCCACCTCCTCGGCGAGGTGGAGGTGGTCTTCGGCTTCTGGGGCATCGTGCTGGTGCTGGTGATGGCGGGCCTGCTGGGCGGCCGCGATGCGATCCACTACGCGGAATCCCGCAACTACACCGAGCCGCTGTTCGTGGTGGTCGTGATGGTCATGGCGGCCTCGCGGCCCATCCTGGCCGCGGTATCGGCGGCCGTGCACCGCGTGGCCGCGCTGGCGCCCGTCGACACGCGCCTGGCCGTCGCCTGGCTCGGCTTGTCGATCGTGCCGTTGCTGGGCTCGCTCGTCACCGAGCCTGCGGCGATGACGATCGCGGCGCTGATGCTTGCGCCGGTCGTTTTCAGGCGCGAGATTCCCGAGGCGCCCAAGTATTTCGCGCTCGGGGTGCTGTTCGTGAACATCTCCATCGGCGGTACGCTGACGGCGTACGCGGCGCCGCCGGTGTTGATGGTCGCCTCGACCTGGCAGTGGGACTCCTGGCACATGCTCACCCACTTCGGCTGGAAGGCCTCGCTCGCGGTGATCGCCAACGCGACCCTCGCCACGGTGGCGCTGCGCCGTCACCTGGTGGCCGTGGCGCTGCCAGACCTGAAGGCCTCCGCGTCGCCGGTCCCCTTGACGGTGATCGCGATCCACGCGGCCCTGCTGGCCGGGGTCGTGGCCCTGGCCCATCACCCGGTGGCTTTCCTCGGCCTGTTCCTGATGTTCCTCGGGTTCACGCAGGCCTACGAGCGGCACCAGAGCCCGCTCATCCTCCGGGAAGCGCTGCTGGTCGGCTTTTTCCTCGCCGGCCTGGTGATCCTCGGCGGTGTCCAGCGCTGGTGGCTGGAGCCGATCGTGGCGGGTCTCGCACCACTGAAGCTTTTTTTCGGTGCGTTGGGTTTGACGGCCATCACCGACAACGCCGCGCTCACCTACCTCGGCTCTCTGCTGCCGGACATCTCCGACGCTTCCAAGCACATGCTGGTGGCCGGTGCCGTGGCGGGGGGTGGCCTGACGGTGATCGCGAACGCGCCGAACCCGGCCGGTGCGGCTCTGCTCAAGAACGGCTTTGCCGACGCCACCATTGGCGCCGGGGGGCTGCTCGCCGGGGCCTTGCTGCCGACGATGGTGGCTGCCGCCGCGTTCCTGCTGCTGTGAACGGCGTTCCCGCGGCGGGGATGGGCGTCAGCCGAGGGCGGCGATGCGCGCGAGCAGTGCGCGGGTGGCCTGTTGGGCGGCGGCCGCTTCGGCGGCGCCAGCCTGCGGCAGGTAGCCCAGCCGTGCGAAGGCGACGTTCTCCGCCAGCTCACCCAGCACCCGCAGCCGCCGGCGGGCGGTGGGCACGATCAGCTCGCGTGGCCCGTACTCGGCGTGCTCGCGCGCCAGCTCGACCAACTGCGGCGTGGGCATGAAGCCCAGGCTTTCGACCAGGCGGGAAGAGACGCAGCGGTAGTCGTCGCCATGCATCGGTGTCTCGCGCTCGTCGAACATCTCGAGCAGGCGAGCGGCGATGGGGATTTCGACGGCAAGCAGGCGGGTGGCATTCATCGTGAGTTGACTTCGGCCATCGGCACCGCGGCTGAAGGCCGATCCGCGCCAACAAAGTCGCCGCCGAGCTGTCACACAAGCGCATTGAAATGGCGGCCCATGACGTTCCCCCCGGGCCGGCTGCCGCGCGGCTTTCATTGGCTCATTGCTGCGCAGTTCAGCTCGTCGCTGGCCGACAACGCATTGCTGATCGTCACGATCGCGCTGCTGATCGAGCAGGGCCAGCCCGGCTGGTGGGCGCCGCTGCTGAAGTTCGGTTTCACGCTGTCGTACGTCTTTCTCGCACCCTTCGTGGGGCCACTGGCCGATGCCTTCCCGAAGGCGCGGCTGATGGCCTGGATGAACGGGATCAAGGCGGTGGGTGTGCTGGCGCTGCTGGCCGGCGTGCCACCGGTCGCGGCCTTCGTGGTGGTGGGCTTCGGCGCGGCGGCGTACGCGCCCTGCAAGTACGGCCTGATCACCGAGTTGGTCGGGCCCGAGCGGCTGGTGGCGGCCAACGGCTGGCTGGAGGTGTCCGTGGTCTGCGCCGCGCTCTTGGGCACGGTGCTGGGCGGGGGGCTGGTCAGCCCCTGGTTGCTGCAGGCCGAGGGCGTGCGCTGGGCCGCAGAAGCGTTGGGCCGCTGGCCCGGACTGGCGCCAAGTGCGCTGCTGGTGTCGCTGGGCCTGCTGTTGGCGCTGTATGGCGTGGCCGGCCTGTGCAACCTGGGTGTGCCCGAGAGCGGCGCGCGCTACCCGGCGAGCCGGATCCACCCGGTGGTGTTGCTGCACGAGTTCCGGCGCGACCACCTGGCACTGTGGCGCGACCGTGACGGCGGGCTGTCGCTGGCGGTCACCACGATCTTCTGGGGCCTGGGGGCGACGCTGCAGTTCGCTGTGCTGCGCTGGGCCTCCGATGCGCTGCACCTGCCGTTGGACCAGGCGGCCTACTTGCAGGCGGCGGTCGCGGTGGGCGTGGTGGCCGGTGCCGCAGCGGCCGGGCGCCACGTGCCGCTGCGGCGGGCCAAGCGCATGCTGCCGGCGGGTGTTCTGCTGGGCTTGCTGGTGCCGGTGGTCGCCTTTGTCGACGTGCTGACCGTGGCGCTGCCGCTGCTGGTGCTGGTCGGTGTGGTGGGTGGGCTGCTGGTGGTGCCTCTGAACGCGTTGCTGCAGCACCGGGGGCACGAGCTGCTCAGCGCGGGCCGCTCGATCGCGGTGCAGGGGTGCAGCGAGAACGCCAGCATCCTGGTGATGCTGGCAGCCTATGCCGGGCTGGTCGGCGCGGGTTTGCCGATCGTGCCGGTCATGGGCTTGCTGGGCGTGGCGATCGCGCTGGCGATGGGCGTGCTGATGTGGCGCGCCCGCACCGGCCAGCGGCGCTGAAGAGGGGAGGGCTCAGGCCAGCGGCTGCTGCAGCGGCTGCGCCCGGCCGGCAGGCGCAGGCTCGGCCCCTCGCCCGTCGATCACTTCGCGCAGCACCGCCTCGAAGCGTGCGACGACGCTGTCCCAGGTGAGCCGGCGGGTGCTGGCGTGTGCCGCCGGGCCCATGGCCGTGCGGGCTTCGGCATCGGCCGCCAGCGCCACCGTCCGGACGACGAAGGCTGCCGCGTCGCCGAAGGGCACCAACAGCCCGGTGCGGCCGGGCAGCACGATCTGCGAGGCGGCGGCGTAGTCGAAGGCCACCACCGGTACGCCGCTGGCCAGGGCCTCGGGCGTCACGTTGCCGAAGGTCTCGGTCAGGCTGGGGAAGAGGAACAGGTCCATCGACGCGTAGTGCGCGGCCAGGTCGTCGCCGGTGCGCTGGCCGGCGAACACCGCATCGGGCCAGCGGGCCTGCAACTCGGCGCGCTGCGGGCCGTCACCCACCAGCACCAGCTTCGCCCGCGGCTGCTCGCGGCGGATGGCTTCGAAGGCCTGTGACAGCACGCCGAGGTTCTTCTCCTGGGCCAGGCGGCCGACATGGCCGACCACGAGGTCACCCGGCGCCACGCCCCACTGGGCGCGCAGGCGCTCGCTTCGGTGGCGCGGGTGGAACTGACCGGTGTCGACGCCGCGCTTGACCACCGCGACATGGCGGAAGCCCGCCGCCTCCAGGTCTCGACGAAGGGCCTCGGTCGGCACCATGGTGCGCTGGGTGCGGTTATGGAACTTTCGCAGGTAGGCCATGATGGGCCGGTGCAGCCAGCCCACGCCGTAGTGCCGGCTGTAGGCGTGGAAGTTGGTGCGAAAGTCCGAGCAGACCGGCAACTTCAGGTGCAGCGCGGCCTGCAGCGCCGAGAAGCCCAGCGGCCCTTCGGTGGCGATGTGCACCACGTCCGGCCGGTGGGTCGACCACAGCTTGACCAGCGCCCGCTTCGACGGCACGCCCATGCGCAGGTTGGGGTAGCGCGGGATCGGCAGGCCGCGCATGAGCACCTCGTGAAAGCGCGGCTGTGCCTCGGCCGCCTGGCTGGCCATCTGGCGGGGGCGGATCAGCTGCACGTCGTGGTTGCGCCGGTGCAGCCCTTCGACGAAGCGGGCCATGGTCGAGGCCACGCCGTTCACCTCGGGCGGGTAAGTCTCGGTGACGCAGGCGATGCGCAGCGAGCGGCAGGCCGCGGCGTAGCTGTCCACCAGGATGCCTTCGGCGGTGGCACTGTCGCGCAGTGCGGGGGGCGTGCTGGGCTGCATGGACCGTCATGCTGCCGGCCTTGCACAACAGTTCGATGACACAGCGCCAGCACGCTTGTCGTCACGCGGCTTTCACACCGCGTGGTCACCATCGTGTCATCCAACGTCAGCCGAGGTGCACCCGTGAAAGGTTATTGGCAGGAGCTTGCAACGCAGCGCTGGGACGACCACCGCTACTACCACCACAGCCGCATCAACCAGAGCCTGCACCTGGTCAGCGCGATCAGCTTCGTCGTGGCCTATGGGCTGCTGTTCGTCGACCCGGCGTGGGCCGCGATCCTCGCCTGGTGCGTGTCGATGACCACCCGCCAGGCCGGCCACTTCTTCTTCGAGCCGCGTGGCTACGACCACGTCAACCAGGCGACCGACGAGCACAAGGAAGCGATCAAGGTGGGCTACAACATCCGGCGCAAGATCGTGCTGATGAGCGCCTGGGTGGTGATCCCGCTGCTGCTGTGGCTGCAGCCCTCGCTGTTCGGCCTGATCGAGCCGGCGGCGGGGTACGTCGAGTGGGCGCACGACGTGGGCATGGCGTGGTTCTTCCTCGGCGTGAGCGGGCTGCTGTTCCGTGTCGCCCAGCTGGCCGTGCAGCAGAGCCTGGCGACCGGGCTGGTCTGGATGAGCAAGATCCTGACCGACCCGTTCCACGACATCTGGCTGTACCACAAGGCGCCGCTGCACCTGCTGCGCGGCGAGCTCATCGACCCGATGAGCCACGTCCGGCAGCACTGATCGTCAGCGCCCGCCGAAGCGCCGCTGCAGCATTTCGCGCAGGATGCCGCGGCGGATCGCCTGGTCGCTCTGCCCGGCACGGTGCCACCACCAGCCGTCGGCCTGCATCGCCCGGGCCGCGGCCACGAAACGCTCCAGCACCGCGTCGAACTCGGCCTCGCCGTAGTTCAGGCTGAAGATCAGCCGCCCGGTGCCCACCCAGCTCAAGGCCAGGCCATGCAGGCGCAGGTAGAACTGCAGCATCCAGTTGTAGCGCGAGGGGGCGGTGTAGGTCACCGTCCAGATCGACGACAGGTGGGCCACGCGCACGGGCAGCCCCTCGTCGGCCAGGCGCTGGTTGAAGCGGGCGGCGCGGGCGTTCCAGCGTTCGTCCAGCCCCTCGTACAGCGCCTTCACCGCTGGCGTGTCGAGCCGGTCGAGGAAGGCCTTCATCGCGCAGACGACGTAGGGGTGGGCATTGAAGGTGCCGCGGGCGAAGCAGATGTCGGCCGGCCGTTCGGGGCGGTAGCGCTGCATCAGCGCACTGCGCCCGCACACCACGCCCACCGGCAGGCCACCGCCCAGCGTCTTGCCGTAGGTGACCATGTCGGCCTGCACGCCGAAGTATTCCTGCGCCCCGCCCGGGGCGAGGCGGAAGCCGACGAACACCTCGTCGAAGATCAGCACGATGCCGCGCTCGGTGCACACCTCGCGCAGCCGCTTCAGCCAGGCGGTGTAGGCGGCGCGGTCGAAGCCGGCGCTGCGGCTCGAATCGACCAGCGACGAGTCGCCCGGCGCGCCGCGGTTGGGGTGCAGCGCCTGCAAGGGGTTGACCAGCACGCAGGCGATGTCGCGCCGGGTGCGCAGCACCTGCAGGCTGCGCTCGTCCATGTCCTTCAGGGTGTAGGTCTCGCGCACCGGGGCCGGGTTGCCCGGGCCGGGCTGCACGTCTTCCCACCAGCCGTGGTAGGCGCCGCAGAAGCGCACCAGGTGGCTGCGGCGGGTCTGGTAGCGGGCCACGCGCACCGCCTGCATCACGGCTTCAGTGCCGGACATGTGGAAGGACACCGCGTCCAGCCCCGAGATCGCCTTCAGCCGCTGCACCACGTCGAGCACCGCGGGGTGGTAGGCGCCCAGCACCGGCCCGAGCGCGCGCGCCTCGGCCACGGCCTGGTCGATGCAGGCCTTGTAGGCGTCGTAACCCAGCAGGTTCACGCCGTAGGAACCGGTCAGGTCGTAGAAGACGTTGCCGTCCAGGTCTTCCACCGTCACGCCTTCCGACGCGCGCAGCAGGCTGCCCAGCTTCAGCTGCTGGCGCAGCCAGGGGCTGTACTGGAAGGGCACGCGGTAGCTGCCGGTGAACTGCAGGTCGGGCAGCGAGGCACGCGCCTCGGCCGTGGCCTCGGCGCTGCGCGGCCAGCGCGTGGCGAACTCGGCTGCCAGGGCGCCGAAGCCGGTGCGCCGGCGGGCCTGCACCTCGGCCGGCGCGCCGTCCGACCCGAAGAAGCCGGCCTCGTCGTAGGCGTAGCCCGGAATGAGCGCCGCCACCCGCTTGGCGATGCGCGCGTGGCCGCCCAGCGAGCGGTGCTTGGCGCGCGAAAGCTGCAGCCGCCGGCGTGCCTTGGGCAGCAGCCAGGCCAGGGCGCCGAGCGTGAGCGCCGGCAGCGCCAGCGTCGCAAAGGTGTCTTCCATGTGTCGTTGCCTGAATCGAAAACCCCACCATCTGACCCGCCTGCGTTGACAACCCGATGAAACTGCTTGCCTTCGGCCGCCAGCTGCGGCAGATCACCCAGCAGGAAGACCTGAACTTCCTGCTCACCAACCGCGTGCCGCGCATCGCGCTGACGCGCTTCATGGGCTGGTTCAGCCAGATCCGCTCGCCGCTGCTGGCGCGGGTGTCGATCGCCGTCTGGCGCCTGTTCACCGACCTCGACCTGAGCGAGGCGAAGCAGCAGCGCTTCGGCAGCCTGCACGAGTGTTTTGTCCGCGAGCTGAAGCCCGGTGCCCGGCCGGTGGACCCGGACCCGGCGCTGCTGACCAGCCCGTGCGACGCGATCGTCGGCGCCTGCGGGGCGGTGCAGGGCGGCACGGTGTTCCAGGCCAAGGGCTTCCCGTACGAGATGGCCGAGCTCTTCGGCCCGACGCAGGACACGCGGCCGTTCGAGGGGGGCACCTACGTGACGCTGCGGCTGACTTCGGCCATGTACCACCGCTTCCATGCGCCGGCCGACGCTGAGCTGCAGCATGTCACCCACCTGAGCGGCGACACCTGGAACGTGAACCCAATCGCGCTCAAGCGGGTGGAGCGCCTGTTCTGCCGCAACGAGCGGGCGGTGTTGCGGCTGCGGCTGAGCCGCGGTGGCCACCCGGTGGCGCTGGTGCCGGTGGCCGCCATCCTGGTGGCCAGCCTGCGGCTGCATGCGGTGAACCTGCTGCTGCACGGGCGCTACCGTGGGCCCGATGAGATCGCCTGCCGCGTGGCGGTGAAGAAGGGCGAGGAGATGGGCTGGTTCCAGCACGGCTCGACCATCATCGTCTTCGCGCCGCCAGGCTTCGCGCTGGCCGAGGGCATCGAGCCGGGCGTGCGCATCCGCATGGGCCGGCCGCTGGTTAGGGTGCCGGCCGGCTGATCACGGGCCGATCGCCAGAATCGGGGCCGGAATCCCCGCCTGTTCCGGCGATGCCAGCCCTCACCTTGCCAAGGGCGCGGCCGAAAAGGGCGATGCAGCCGTTCAATACGCGGCGGCTGCGTACCGCCAATGCTCCGCCTCCTCCCATCGCTGAACGCACCCGCCTGGTCCGGCGGCCTGATCGCCGTCTTCGGCGCGCTGGTCGTCGCCCAGTGGTGGCTGCGCATCCCGGCGATTCTGGCGAACCCGTACTTCGGCCAGCTGCGCGTGCACGCGGGTCTGATGCTGCTGGCCGGTGGCCTGGCGCTGTTGGCCCGCAGTGCCCAGCATGCACGCCACCGACCCGGCAGCCGACTGGCCGACGCCGGTGCGGTGTTGATGGTGCTTTACCCCGTGCTGGTCCAGGCCCAGACGGTCTTCGGCATCCAGCTCGGGCTGGACTTCGTGCGCGTGCCGGTGGCCCCGACACCCGAGATGCCGCACCCGGGCCGCATGGCACCCAACACGGCGGTGGCCTTCATCTTTGCCGGGGCAGCGTTGTGGCTGTTGCGCGACCGCCGGGCCGCGGCCCGGTGGCCGGCCAGGCTGTGCCTGACCGGGCTGACCGTGGTGGGCTTTTCGGCGCTGGTCGGCTACTTGCTGGGGCTGGAGCAGCTCTATCGCGTCGTCTCCTACAACGTGATGCTCCTGCCCGTGGCGGTTGGCGTGTGCCTGCTGGCTGCGGGCCTGTGGCGGCTTCAGGCCGCGCTGGTGCCGACCGATCCCCGCGACCCGGTCGGCCTGGAGCGGCGCATGGCCCTGCTCTCCGTGGTCACTCTGGCGATGGTGGCGCTGGCCGCCGGTGGCGCCGCCTTCGCGGTGATGCGCGCCAACTTCGTCGACTCGCTGACCGCTGATGCGCGCACCAACACCCGCACCAGTGCCATCGCCCTCGAGAAGACGCTCCAGACCAGCCTGTGGTTCCCGCGGGCCATGGCAAGCCAGGCCACCGTCGTGCAGGCGTTGGCGGCCTGGCATGACGGGCAGCGAGCCGACGCGGCCCGTGCCATCCCGCCGCATTTGGCCGAGGGCCTGCTCGGCTCCGGTGTCGACGGTGTGCGCCTGCTGTCCGCCGACGGGGTGCTGCTGGCCCAGGCCGGCGAGCTGCCAGCCCATGCGTCGAAGGTGGTGAACCCGCTGCAGGTGCCCGGCCAGACGGCCGAGCTGCGCTGGCAGGGCAGCTATGTGCTGCATGTCGAGTTGGACGTGGAGGACGCGCGTGGGCGCATCGTGGGCCGGCTGGTCACCGAGCAGCGCCTGTGGTTGTTCGACCAGATGCTGGCGGCCCTGACGCAGGCCGGCGACACCACCGACGCCCTGGTCTGCAGCAGGCAGGTGACGGTGGCCGTGTGCGGCCCCAGCCGCCTGCACAAGGATCCCTCCACCGTGCCGATGTTCGACGCGAACCAGCGACCGGCGTACCCGATGAGCCGTGCGCTGCTGGGTGAGTCTGGCGCGGTGACGGCGGAGGACCTGCGCGGCGTGGCCGTCGTGGCCGGTTATGCGCCGGTGGGCGAACTGGGCATCGGCCTGGTCGTCAAGAACGACGTCAGCGCGCTGCATGCCCCGTTGAAGGAGCGCCTGCACCTGGTGGCGTTGCTCGTGGCGGTGCTGGTGGCCGTTGGCGCCTGGACGCTGCGTCAGCGGGTGCGCCCGCTGATGCAGGCGGTGGTCGAGGAGCAGCAGCGAACGCACACCATCCTCGACACTTCCAGCGATGCCTTCATCGCGATCGGCGCCGATGGCCGGATCACCGACTGGAACCTCGAGGCCACGCGCCTGTTCGGCTGGAGCGAGGCCGAGGCCCGCGGGCGCCCGCTCGGTGAGCTCATCGTGCCGCCGACCTACCGACAGGCGCACGAAAGCGGGTTCGCCCGCTTCACGCAGACCGGCGAGGGCCCGGTGATCAACCGCCGCACCGAGATCACCGGCTGGCACCGCGACGGCCATGAGATCCCGATCGAGCTGTCGATCTCGGCCGTGCGGACGCCTGAGGGCTATGTGGCCAACGCCTTCGTGCGCGACATCCGCGCTCGGCGCGAGGCACAGCAGCAGCTTCAGGCCAGCGAGCGCCGGCTGCACGACGTCCTGAGCGCCATGCCGGCGATGGTGGGGCACTTCGACGCCCATGAGCGCTGCCTCTTCGCCAACGACATGGCGCTGAAGGTGCATGGGATGTCGCGCGAGCAGGCGCTGGGTCGGCGCCTGGCCGAAGGCATCACGCCCGAGGCCTACGCGTTGCACCGGCCCTACATTGCCCAGGTGCTGCAGGGCCAGCGGGTGCGCTTCGACGGCGTCGAGGTGCGCGACGGCCGCACCACCCACTACCAGGTCAACCTGATGCCCGAACGGGGCGCCGATGGCCAGGTGAACGGTTTCTACCTGATGACCTTCGACGTCAGCGAGCTCAAGCAGGCCAAGGAGGCGCTGGAGCGCAACCTCGCGGCGCTGCACCTGGCCGAGCGGCGAATGGCCGAGCTGGCCCTGAGCGACCCGTTGACCGGGCTGGCCAACCGCCGCCGCTTCGACGAGCGACTGCAGGAGGCCCTGGCCCGCGCACGCCGGCAACGGGCGGGCCTGGGGTTGATGTTCCTCGACATCGACCACTTCAAGCACATCAACGACAGCTTCGGTCATGCCGCGGGCGATGCGGTGCTGGTCGAGTTCGGCGCCCGCTTGAAGGCCGCGGTGCGGGCGACCGACTTCGTGGCACGCCTGGCCGGCGACGAATTCGTCGTGATCCTCGAAGGCCTGAACGCCGCCGACGAAGGCGAGCGGGTCGCTGGCAAGATCCTGGCCGGGGTTCGCCGGCCGATGGCGGCCGAAGGCATGGAGCTCTCGGTGACCACGAGCATCGGCATCGCCTACCTTCCCGGCGGTGGCCAGGCCGAGCCGGCCGCCCTGCTGGCGCTGGCCGACCGGGCGCTCTACGGCACCAAGGCCAAGGGCCGCGACGGCCAGACCTGTCTCGTGGCCGCGGCGCCGACCGCTGCTGCCGTCCCCGCGTAGCGTCGGCCGTCACGCCCCGGTCACGCGGGCCGGGCAGCATGCCGACCCAGTGATGAAGGCGCTCACCCTCGTCTATTTCAACGCTGGTGGTGGCCACCGCGCGGCAGCCCAGGCGCTGCACGAGGCCATCGTGCAGCAGCGGCGGCCCTGGACGGTGCGGCTGGTCAACCTGGTCGAGGTGCTCGACCCGAATGGGGTCTTCCGCAAGCTCACCGGCATGGCGCCGGAGGATCTCTACAACAAGCGCCTGGCCCGCGGCTGGACGCTGGGCCTGGCGCAGGAGTTGAAGCTGCTGCAGGCCATGATCCGCCTGGGCCATGCCAGCCTCCTCAGGCCCTTGCAGCAGCACTGGCTGGCCACCGAGCCGGACCTGGTCGTGTCGCTGGTGCCCAACTTCAACCGTGCGCTGTACGAGTCGCTCGCCTGCAGTCTGCCCGGCGTGCCCTTCGTGACGGTGCTGACCGACCTGGCCGACCACCCGCCGCATTTCTGGATCGAGGACCAGCCGCAGCACTTCGTCTGCGGCAGTGACCACGCGGTGCAGCAGGCGCTGCGGGCGGGCCACCCGCCGGCCCGCGTGCACCGGGCACGCGGCATGATCCTGCGCGCGTCCTTCCACGACGACACGCCGGTCGACCGAGAAGCCGGGTTGCGGGCGCTCGGGCTGGACCCGGCGCGCCCGACAGGGCTGGTGCTGTTCGGCGGCACCGGCTCGTCGCGCATGCTGGGCATTGCCCGTGCCTTGGCCGAGCGGCAACTGATCCTGCTGTGCGGGCACAACGCGGCGCTGGCCGGCCGCTTGAGGGCGCTGGCGCCGCGCGCACCACACGCCGTGCTCGGGTTCACGCCCGAGGTGGGCCGCCTGATGCGACTGGCCGACTACTTCGTGGGCAAACCCGGCCCCGGCTCGTTGAGCGAGGCCGTGCAGTGCGGCCTGCCTGTCATCACCACGCTGAACCGCTGGACCCTGCCGCAGGAGCGCTACAACGCCCGCTGGGTGCGCGATCAGGGGCTCGGCATGGTGCTGCCTTCATTGAGCGGCATCGCCCCTGCGGTGGATGACCTGCTGCAGCACTTGCCGCAGTACCGTGCCGCCGTCGCACGCGTCGAGAACCGGGCGGTGTTCGACGTTGTCGAGCAGCTCGCCCGGCTGCTGGAGGGTGACGGCCTAGACGCGCCCCGTCAGCAGCAGGATCACCAGCACGACGAGCAGCAGGCCGACGACGCCGCTGGGGGCGTAGCCCCAGCTGCGGCTGTGTGGCCAGGCCGGTAGCGCCCCGATCAGCAGCAGGATCAGCACGATGGTCAGGATGAGGGTGAGGGACATGGTGTCTTCCTAGGCAAGTCGTGGTCACCTCACTGGCATTCGGTGTGCCCGCGGGGCTCTCGCGGGTGCCGCCTGCGCGATGACCCTGCTCCCCGAAGCGCGTGGACGCTGGCACAGTGGTGCGACCGATCGAACGCCGGCGCCCGCGCCGGAAGGGGGCGACATGGTCCGCCGACTGCTTCAAAGGGCCGCCTGGGTGGTGGCCGCCGCCGCGCTGGCGGGCTGTGCCACGCTCCCGCCGGGCGGGGGGACGGACGAGGCCACACTGTTTGCCGACCAGGCCTTCGCCCCGCCCAGCCGTGCGGTTGAGGCGCGCGACGTCTTCGCGCTCAGCCCGGCGATGCGCGACTACCTGGAGCGTGAGATCGGCCCGCGAGTGGACCGCCGGGGCCTGCAGCGGGGGCTGGTGGAGGCCTTGTTCAGCGGCGGCAAGCTGGCGCTGGGCTACGACGCCACCTTCACCCGCAACGCTGCCGAGGCCTTCGAGGCACGTGCCGGCAACTGCCTGTCGCTGGCGATCATGACCGGGGCCTTTGCCAAGGAGCTGGGGCTGGCGGTGCGCTACCGCTCGGTGCAGGTGCCCGACAGCTGGGGTCGCGATGGTGACCTGGCGCTGTTCGTCGGTCACGTCAACATCTCGGTGGGCCGGCACCCGCCGATCGTTCGCACGGTGGACCACAGTCCGGATTGGTGGACCATCGATTTCATTGCGCAGGCCGACATCCGCCGCCAGCAAGCTCAGCCGATCGACGAGGCCCGCGTCGTCGCGATGTACATGGGCAATAAGGCGGCCGAAGCCCTGGCCCGCGGCCAGCGCGACGACGCCTACTGGTGGATCCGCGCCGCGATCCGGTCCGACCCGCGCCATGCCGATGCCTACAACACGCTGGGCCTGGTCTACCTGCGTCATGGGCTCGTGCAGCAGGCCGAGGTGGCCCTGCGCGCCGCGCTGGCGTTGAGCGGCAGCCACCCGCAGGCGCTGAACAACCTGGTGCTGGTGCTGCGGCGCGAGGGCCGCGAGGCCGAGGCGGTGCAGGTCGAGTCGCGGCTGGCGCGGCTGCGCGCCGAGTCGCCCTTCGCCGACTTCGAGCGGGGCCGCCGGGCCTACGACGCCGGGGATTTCCGCGCCGCCAAGGCGAGTTTCGAGCGCGCGCTGGCCCGCTCCAACGATTTCCACGAGTTCCACCACTGGCTGGCCCTGGCCTGCCTGCAACTGGGCGAGCGGGAATCGGCGCTGCGCCATCTGCGCCAGGCTGGCGAGAACAGCAACACGCCGCAGCAGCAATCGGCCTATGCAATGAAGCTGGAGCGCCTGAAGGCCGCGGCGCATTGAGGGGCCGCAGTGCGAGTGCACCACCGCCCCGGCCTTTTCAGTGGTGAGCCGGCGCCTCTTCCGCCCAGGCGCCGGTCAGGCGCGCGATCAGCTCGCGCATCACTGCGTCTTCCTCGGTCCGCAGCAGGCCGCTGCGCAGCAGCGACTCGCGCTCCAGCGAGCGCAGTCGCCATTCGATCTCGCGCACGATGGTGATGACCTCCAGGTGCACCTTCGGGTCGTTCAGCGCGGCGAGCTGACGCAGCAGGGCCTCGGAGTCGGCGGCGTCGAGCCCGGTGCTGGAAAAGGCGGTCTGCAGGCGCTGCATGCGCACCAGGCCGGAGGCGAGCGCGCGCTTGAGTTCGCCGCGCGCCTCGGCGATTCGCTCGTCGATCCAGGCGCGATGCTGCGCGAAGCGGCGCATCGTGGCGGCGATGCGGGCCACGCGCGGCACGGCCTCTTCCAGCGGCGTGGGGGCGGCCTGCACCGAGGCGAGGCCGGCGGCGGCGTCGCTGATGGCCTGCACCAGCTCCTGGCTGAACTCGCCGGGGATGATGCGGGTGGCCACGATCAGCCGGGCCATGGGCATCAGGCCCGATTCGAGCAGCGCCATCAGCCACTCGGCCGCACCGAGGATCTGCCCGTCCAGCGACAGGCTGGAGCCGGCCACACCGCGCGGATAGCCGAAGCCATCGAGCCGCTCATGGTGCAGCAGCACGGCCTGCGCCAGGGCCGGCCCGGCGCCCTCCATGTCCTTCAACACACGGTGGGCGATGACCGGGTGGCTGACGATGTGGCGCCAGGCCTCGGGCGCAAGCTGGGCGCCGCGCCGGAGGTGCTCTGGGTCGATGTAGAGCTCGCCCACGTCGTGCAGCAGGCCCGCCAGCGCCAGCAGCCGGTGGCGGTCGATGTCGCCCGGAACCAGCCGGCGGCCGAGGCCCATCGCCAGCATGGCCACGCCCACGCCGTGACGAAGCCGGTCGGGCTGGTACTGGGCGTAGACGGTCAGCAGCGATTGCACGGGCCCCGCCAGCTTCAGCCGCATCAGCGAGGCGGGGATGGGCAAGGCGGCACCGACCGTCTGGCACAGCGTGGCCAGCAGCGGGTGCTCGGCCAGCAGCTCTTCCGCGATCGGCCCGAAGCGCTCGGGCGACACACCGCCCACCACCTGCACGCATTCTTCGAGCGGCTTCTGCAGCTTGTGCTGAAGCAGGCGCTCGCGCACGGCGGGGTCGATGCGGGCCCCCTTGGCCAGCAGCTTGATGCCGTTGCCGGTGACGATGTCCTCGGTCACCTCCACGGCGTGCTGGGAGGTGGTCGCCACCACATGGTCCAGGTAGTGCGGGTTGACCTGGGTCGGGTCCTCCTGGGCGACGGCGGCTTCTTCACTCACGACGGCGGATGCTCCCTGATGGCCGCGCGTGGCCGGGCGGCCTGAGCATTATCGGCCGCCCACCCGCCGGCTGAAGCCCGCGGCGCTACGCCGTGTCCACCACCGCCCAGGTCTTCGGGCCGACGATGCCGTCCGGCACCAGGCCGTGCCGGCGCTGGAATTCGCGCACCGCGGCCTCGGTCCTGGGGCCGAAGAAGCCGTCGGCCTGCACGCCCAGCTTCGCCTGGAGATCCTTGACGAAGGTGTTGTTGTCGGGCCGCCGAAGCGTCGGCCGCGGTGGCCCGCCCGCAGGCCCCGGCGGGGCGTTGGCGGGGATTGGCGGTGGCACCGGCGCGGTACCGGCCAGCAGCGCAGCCACACCGGTGCGGAAGGCGGCCATGTCGAAGCTCGGGTCGGGCTTGCGGCCGAGCGGCAGGGCGTACTCCTTGTGGCCGGCGCAGGCCTCGGCGCCGCGGCCCAGCTGCTTCAGCAGCGCCGCCACGCCGCGGCGGTAGGCGTCCATCTGCACCGCCGGCCACGGGTCGTCGTCGCGGCCGGTGTTTTCGGCCTCGATGCCGATGAAGCCGCTGTTGCCCAGCGCCGAGCCTTGCCACTCGCCGCGGCCGGCATGGTTGCATCGGCCGGCGGCCAGGACGTAGAAGGTGCCGTCGCGTCCCAGGGCCAGCTGGGCCAGCGGGCCGGGCAGATCCGACCGGCCATGGACCAGCGTGCCCAGGCTGGGCATGTTGCCGGCCTTTGGGCCCGCGGTGTGGTGGCAGATCACGCCCTGCAGCGGGCCCATCTCGGCCCGGCCGCGGCTTTCCCAGCCGTCGACCTCGGCCACCTTCAGGCCCGCTTCCTTCAGCGCGCCGGGCATCCATGTGAGCGAGAACACCATGTCAGGCCACCCCGCCTTTCGCGGCCGGCAGGTCTTCATCGCGGGTGGGATCGGCGATGTCGACGTCGCAGCCGTCTTCGTCGTTTCCGCCGTCATGGCGGTGGGCCGGCGTTGCCGGGGCCGGTGGCGCCGCGGCGATGGCTGCGGCTGCGCCCACCAGGGCGGCGGCAGCCGCGCCGGTCGGGTTGTGCGCCTTGGCGCTGGCTTCAGCGGCCCGCGAGGCGAAGTAGAAGCTGGTGACCGAGGTCATCAGGGTGCCGATCAGCGTCAGCAACTGCTTGGCCACGTCCACCGCCTCGGGGCCGGGGGCGGAGAGCAGGTCGACGTCGAAGCAGGCGGCCGGCCCGGCCGCAGGGGCGGCGGTGGCCGAGGCCGCGGAGGCGGCCCCGCAGGGCACCTTGCGCACGCCGATCACCCGGCTGCCGGGCTGCTTGAGCACCTGCGTCTTGTCTTCTTCGCTCAGGCCCTGCAGCCGCTGAGCCTGGCCGTCGGGGCGGGCGAGCGACTGGAACAGCATGATCGCGATGGTGGCGAACAGCACCACCAGCGAGAGCGCGATGGCGGCGCGCACCGAGCCGGCGGGCAGGCCGAGCGCCTCCTTGCTGTCATGCAGGCCCAGGGTGCTGAAGAGCGAGGCCGTCAGCGCCATCGAGCCGAAAAGGATCATGATGCCGAAGATCGCCAGCAGCGAGAGCCCGACGGTCGGGTGCTCGCTGAAGCGGCCGGCCCCGAAATACAGCGCCGCCGACGGCAAGACGACCAGCACCAGCCCAGCCCCGAAGGCGTTGCCCAGCAACTTGTCCAAGCCCATGGCGGCCTCCTCTTGCGGCGCATGCATCTGCATGCAGCGAGGGGAGTGTGCGCGCCGCGGCCAGGGCTGGCATCCCCTGCGTTGAGGAGCGCTCAGCCCTGTTCTAGGGGAAGGCTTGGCGGGCCGTCAGGCTTTCACGAGCTCGGGCAGCTTCAGGCTGCCGGTGCCGGGGAAGACGTCCTTGTCGAGCGGGCCGCGGGCGATGCGCAGGTGGTCCGCCAGCACCCCCTTGAAGACCGCGCGCAGATCGGTGGTGATCTTCAGGTCGCGGCCCTCGTAGCGGTCTTTCATCGCGAGGCCCGGCCAGTCGGCCAGCACCTGGCCGCCGCGCACCGCGCCGCCGAGCACGAAGGCGGCGCCGCCCGTGCCATGGTCAGTGCCGCGGGTGCCGTTGATCGCCACCTGGCGGCCGAATTCGGTGGCGACGATCACCACCGTGCGGTCCCACACACCGTTGGCATTCGGCGCCGCCAGCATGTCACGCAGCGTGCCCAGGCTCTCGTCGAGCTGCTCCAGATTCACGAGGAAGGGGTTCTTCTCGTTGGCCAGGTTGGCGTGGCTGTCCCAACCACCCTGTTCGAGCATCACGATCTGCGGTGCCTTGGGCTGCAGCATGAACTCGGCCGCCTTGCGCGTCATGGCAGGCAAGGTGCCGACGGTGTTCTTGCCGGTGCCCGCTCCACCGCCGCCGACGCCTCCACCCATCATGTTGGGGGACTGGGCCGGCATGGCACCGCCCGTGCGCAAGCCCTGGGCGCGCATCAGCGCGTTGCCCAGCGCCGGGTCGTTGGCATAGACACGGCCCAGGCGGGCGATCAGGTCACCCGAGGGGTCGGGGAGGCTGGAGGGCGCCCAGGTGTCGACGTCCTTCGGCCCTCGCATCAGCAGTGGCACCGCGGTCGACAGCGCGAGCCCGGGCTGGCCACCGGCCGCGAGCGCGCGGCCCAACCAGCCGCTTTGCAGCTGATAGGGGCGCTCGCCACCCCCTTCCAGCACGTTCTGCGCGTCGAAGTGCGAGCGGTCGCGGTAGGGCAGGCCGGCGGCATGCACGACCACCAGTTCCTTGCGGCCCCACATCGCGTGCAGCTTGTCGAAACCGGGGTGCAGCGCGAATGGGCCATTCAGGGCCAGCGGCTTGGCCGGGAACTCGGCCAGCGGCCCGCGCGCGGCGGTGAAATCGGGGTCACCCACCGGCGGCACGGCCCACAGGCCGTCCATGCCGCCACGCAGCACGACGACGACGAGGCGGCGATCGCCCGGGCCGGCGGTGCCGCCCCAGGACAGGCTGGCCCAGCCGCCGGTGGCCGCAGCCGTGCCTGCGGCCAGGGCGCCGCGCAGGAGGCTGCGTCGCGAAAGCATTGAATCAGTCATCTCGGCATCCTTTCGTGTCGGTCGTGCCGCCGCGCATCACCAAACCAAGGGGTTTGCGCGGGGGCCTCATCTCCGCTGGAATTCGGGGGACATCAGCAGCAGCACCAGGGCCTGCGGGCCATCGGCGGCGCGCTCGATCTGCTGGGCCGTGTTGTCGGTCAGCAGCGGGCCCAGGCTGGCAGGCCCGAGGGCGCGGGCGTCGACCCGGTCACCCAGGCGCTCGGCCAGGCGCAAGGCCCACTCGACACGCTTCCAGATCGCGTCCGGCCCCAGCCACTCGTCCGCCTTGTCGGGCCAGCCGGCCGGCGAGGGGGCGGTGTGCGGCCGCTGGCCGAGGTTCCCGAGCAGCGAGTCCTTGCCCTTGGCGAGGTTGCGCTCGTTGCTGCCCAGCATGCGCAGCGAGGTGATGGCGAACTCTTCGGGTGTCTTGAGCTTGCGCTGGCCGGGCTCCCACGATTCGGGCGCGTCGATCAGCGTGCGGTAGACGGCGGCGAGGTCACCACCGGTCTGGCTGAAGGTCGCCGCGAGCTTGTTGACCAGCGACACCGGGGGCTCGTCGGCCGTGAAGTGACGCGCCAGCTTGGTGGCGATGAAGCGGGCGGTGCTGGGGTGATGGGCCAGGTCGCGGATCACCATGTCCAGTGCTTGCGGGCCCTCGGGGTAGCTTTTGCCCATGATGGTCTTGGGCCCGGGCTCGTGCGTCTGCGGCTCGAAGACGGTCCCCTCGTCGCCGCGCGGCGGGTCGTAGGCACGCCAGCCGGTCAACACCGCGGCGAAGGCGGTCACGTCGGCCTGGGTGTAGCCGCCCCAGGGGCCGTAGGCGCCGCCGCCGCCGGCCACGCCGAGGCTGTGCAGTTCCATGATCTCGCGCGCCAGGTTCTCGTTCAGGCCGGTGCCGCGCTTGCGTTGCTTCTCGGCCTTCTTCTGCGCCAGCCGGCGCACGGCGGGCGAGTTCGGGCCGCTGGAGTTGTTGTTGTCGAGGTAGCGCAGCATCGCCGCGTGCATCGAGGCCGCACGCAGCAGCGTCTCGAACTTGCCGGCGATGTGCGGGCGGATCGCCTCGCGCTCGAGCGCGCCGGCCAGGCCACGCACCGTGCCCTTGTTGATCGAAACCGAGAAGTGGTTGGCCCAGAACAGCACCAGCCGCTCGGCGAAGGGTCGCCGGCTGCCGATGGCGGTGTCGAGGCGGGACTGAAGGTCTTCGTTGACGATGTCGCGCAGTTCGAAGGCCGGCGCCTGGGCGTCGCCGGGCTTGCCGGTGTCGAGCAGCTTCGACAGCGGCACCTTCTGTTCGGTGTAGGCGGCAAGGGCTTCGACGGTGCTGGGGAAGGGGCCGCCGACGGGCTTGTCGGCCGGGCCGATCTGCTGCTTCAACCAGGCGGCCGCGTCGTTGCCGACGGCATCAAGCCTGGGCTCGCCGAGGCCGAAGCGATGGGCGGCGATGGCCGCGCGCAGGGAGGGGGTGGACATGGGCGTTGGCTCCGGGTCGTGCAGGACGCGGCCCAGTTGGCCCGCCCCCTGCGCTTCCCGTTATAACGCCCACTCGTGACGGCTGTGTACCGCCGGCCTTGTCCCCGCGGTAAAGAAATCTTTCCTAGGGAGGGCCCGCTCAGGGCGCCAGCAGCGCGTTCACCGCCTGCACGTCGTCCGGCATCAGCTGGCCCGCGGCCTGGCGCAGCCGCAGGCCGCCGACGATGACGTCGTAGCGTGCCTTGGCGAGGTCACGCTGGGTCTGGAAGAGCTGGCTCTGCGCGTTCAGCACGTCGACGTTGACGCGTACGCCGACCTTGTAGCCCAGCTGCGTGGCCTCCAGCGCCAGCTTGCTCGATGATTCGGCGGCTTCGAGCGCGCGCACCTGGGCCTGGCCCGACTGCACACCGAAGAAGGCCTGGCGCGTGCCTTGCGTGACGCCGCGGCGGGCGACGTCGAGGTCGTTGCGGGCCTTCTCTTCCAATGAGAGGGTTTCCTTGACGCGGTTCTGCACCGAGAAGCCGGCGAACAAGGGTACGTTCAGGGTCACGCCGAGGGTGCCAGTGTGGCTCTCGCCAGGGCGCGCGGACGAGATGAGCGTCCCCGCAGCGGTCGTTTCGACCGCGCCCGACGGGTAGCCTTTGGTGAAGCTGGCGCCGAGCGTCACGGTCGGCAGGTGGCCGGCACGCGCCTTTTCGGTCTCGAGCTTGGCCACGTCGAGACCCAGCTGGGCCTGGCGGATCACCGGGCTGCGGGTTTCGGCGCCCGTGACCCAGTCTTCCACGTTGGCCGGGGCGACCGGCGGCAGCGCCACCGGCAGCGCCAACGGCTTGGGTGCGGCGCCGGGCTTGCCGACAAGCTGCTCCAGCGCCAGGGTCTTGACGCGCAGATCGTTGTCGGCCGCCAGTTCCTGCGCGAGCGACAGGTCGTACCTGGCCTGGGCCTCGCGGGTGTCGGTGATGGTGGCGGTGCCGACCTCGAAGTTGCGCTTGGCCGAGGCGAGTTGCTCGCCGATGGCCTTCTTGCTGGCCTGGACCGTGGCCAGCGTGTCGGTGGCCGCGAGCACGTCGAAATAGGCCTGGGCGACGCGAACGATCAGGTCCTGCTCGGCCAGGCGCAGCTGGGTCTGGGCCACCTCGACGGCACGCTCGGCCTGCTCGATGGTGACGCTGTTGGCTCGGTTGAACAGCGTCTGCTGGGCCGAGAGCACGACCTGGTTCTGGGTGGTGCGTGTTTCGGTGGTGCTGGTGACGCCGGCGCTGTCGGTGTCGCTCTCGCCACGCACGAGCGTGGACGACGCCTGCAACCCGACGGTGGGCAGGCGCAGCGCGCCGGCCTGGTCGGCGCGGGACTGGGCCGCGTCCGCCGATGCGCGGGCACCCAGGTAGGTCGCATCGTAGGAACGCGCGGCCTCGTACAGGTCCTTCAGGCTTTGCGCCTGCGCCGCGCCGGCAGCGAAGCCGAGCGACAGTGCCAGGGCCAGGGGCGTGAGCCCGGCGGCGCGGGGCAGGGTCATCAGGCGGCGCGTCAGCGTCATGGTGGGTCCTCTCGAGGCGATGTGTTTATGGTGCGACCGTCGGTCCGGGCGAGTTTGTACGCGAGGGCCGGCGATCAGCGCAGCAGGAATGCGACGACTTGCGTGCGGCGCAGGGCGTGATGACGAAAACCGGCGACAGGCTGCAGCTTCAAGACGCGCTCAGTTCAGAAGTGGAAGCGGGTCGGCTCGGCGAAGCCATCCAGCCGCGGCGCCACGGTGTCGAACAGCACCGTCTTCGAGACACCACCCGCCGGCTGCCGTGTGTACAGCGTGGCCTGCATGATGGGCTCGGCGCCCACGATGGCGACCAGCCGGCCACCCGGCTTGAGCTGGCTCAACAGTTGTTCAGGAACGCTGGCCACGGAGCCGGAGAGCACGATCGCGTCGAAGGGGCCGGATTCCTGCGCACCCTCGCGCCCGTCGGCCTCACGAACCTGCACGTTGGCGAGGCCGGCGCGCTTGAGGTTGTCGGCGGCGAAGCGGGCCAGCACCGGGCGGTTCTCCAACGTGAGCACGCGACGGGCGCGGTGGCCCAGCAAGGCAGCCATGAAGCCGGAACCGGCACCGACTTCGAGCACCGACTCGTGGCGTTGCACCTTCAGCTCCTGCAGCAGGCGGGCCTCGACCTTGGGCGCCAGCATCTTCTGCCCCTCCGGCAGTGGCACTTCGCAGTCGACGAAGGCGAGTGCGCGGTGGGCTGGCGGTACGAAATCCTCCCGCTTGACGACGGCCAGCAACTGCAGGACTGCCGAGTCCAGCACATCCCAGGGGCGGATTTGCTGTTCGATCATGTTGAAGCGGGCTTGTTCGACGTTCATGGCGGCTTCCTGGGCTCCGGGGCGGGCGGGTTCGACGTAACTCTTCATTCTAGGAGTTACGACGCCACCTTCGGCCCGACCCGCAGGCCGTTCAGCACCAGGTCCATGTGCTGGCGGATGAACACCGCCGGGTCCATCAAGTGTTCATCTGCAAAACCGCAAGCGCCCATCGAGTGCTTGTGCAGGCACAGCATGACCATCGGCAACACGATGGAATGCACCACGCTGTCCGTGTTCACCGGGCGGAATTCGCCGCGGTCGATGCCGCGCTGCACCAGTCCGCCGATCAACTGGTGGCCGGGCTCGATCACTTCCTTCAGGTAGAAGTTGCCGATCTCGGGGAAGTTGCGCACTTCGGTGACCACCAGCTTGAAGACGGCCGAACTCGAACTGTTGAACACGCCGACCCACCAGTCGGTCATCAATTCGACCAGCAGCTCGCCGGTGGCGCCGTCTTCCTGGGCCAGGCGCTCGGCGCCGCGCGCAATGTCGGCCATCAGCGTGTGGCGGATCACCGCCGTCAGCAGATCTTCCTTGCTCGGGAAGTACAGGTACAGCGTACCCTTGGAGACACCGGCGCGCGCCGCCACTTCTTCCGACTTGGTGGCGGAGAAGCCCTTCTCGACGAAGAGCTCCAGGGCCGCCTCCAGCAACTCGGCGGGGCGGGCGTCCTTGCGGCGCTGGCGGGCAGTGGTGGACATGGATTTACTGACTGACTGGTCAGTAATACTAACAGGCGGGACGCCGCCGTTCAAGCCACCCCCCCGCGGGCCCGCCAACCCACCCGGCTATCATCAACGGCTTGGCCCGACGGGCCGCCTTCCCCGTTTTGGAGCCAGTGCCCCTTGGACCTGTTGTTGTTGCTCAAAGCCGCCGTGATGGGTGTGGTCGAGGGCCTGACCGAATTCCTGCCGATCTCGTCGACCGGCCACCTGATCCTCGCTGGGGCCCTCCTGGATTTCGCCGACGCCAAGGCCAAGGTCTTCGAGATCGCGATCCAGAGCGGCGCCATCCTGGCCGTGGTGATCGTCTACTGGCGGCGGTTGGCGGCGACCGTGATGCACCTGCCCGACAGCGTCGGTGCCCGGCGCTTCGTGCTGAACGTGCTGGTCGGCTTCCTGCCGGCGGCGCTGGTGGGCCTGCTGGCCTACAAGGCGATCAAGCTGCACCTGTTCAACGCGCCGGTGGTGGCGGCGTCGTTCATCGTCGGCGGCTTCATCATCCTGTGGGCCGAGAAGCGCCAGCAGGACCGCCCCCCGCGCGTCGAGCAGGTCGACACCATGAGCGTGCTGGACGCGCTGAAAGTCGGCCTGGTGCAGTGCCTTGGCATGATCCCGGGCACCAGCCGATCGGGCGCCACCATCATCGGCGGCATGCTGCTGGGCCTGTCGCGCCGCGCGGCCACCGACTTCAGCTTCTTCCTCGCCATCCCCACGCTGGTGGGCGCGGGCGCCTACAGCCTGTGGAAGGAGCGCGCACTGCTGTCGATGGCCGACGTGCCGATGTTCGCCACCGGCTTCTTCGTCTCGTTCCTCTCGGCCTGGGTCTGCGTGCAGTGGCTGCTGCGCTACATCGCCACCCACCGCTTCACGCCCTTCGCCTGGTACCGCATCGCTTTCGGCGTGATCGTGCTCGTCACCCACTTCGGCGGTTGGGTCGATTGGGGCGGCTGACTGTCGGCCCCCGGGCCCCCTTCAGCGTCGTGTGAACACGAGGTCCCACACGCCGTGGCCCAGCTGGAGGCCGCGGTTCTCGAACTTCGTCAGCGGCCGGTAGTCGGGCTTGGGCGCGTAGCCTTCGGCGGTGTTCACCAACGCCGGCTCGGCGCTCAGCACCTCCAGCATCTGCTCCGCATAGGGCTGCCAGTCGGTGGCGCAGTGCAGGTAGCCGCCGGGCGCCAGGCGCGTCACCAGCTTGTTCACGAACGCGGGCTGGATCAGGCGCCGTTTGTTGTGCTTCTTCTTGTGCCAGGGGTCGGGGAAGAAGATGTGTACGCCGGCGAGCGAGCCCGGCGCCAGCATGTGCTCCAGCACCTCGACCGCATCGTGCTGCACGATGCGCAGGTTCGAGAGGCCGGTTTCGCCGATGCGCTTGAGCAGCGCGCCCACGCCCGGGGTGTGCACCTCGACGCCGAGGAAGTCCGTTTCCGGCTTGGCGGCGGCAATCTCGGCGGTCGCCTGGCCCATGCCGAAGCCGATTTCCAGCACCAGCGGCGCCTGACGGCCGAACACGGCCGCCGCGTCCAGCGCGCTCGGCGCATAGGGCAGCACGAAGAGCGGGCCCAGCGTTTCGAGCGCGCGTTGCTGGCCGGTGCCCATGCGCCCGGCACGCAACACAAAACTCTTGATGCCGCGGCGGTGCGGTGCGGCATGGTCGGCCGGATGGGCCACGGGGGCCGGCGAGGGATCGGGATCGGTCATGGAAGCTGAGGGCGCGCAGCCGGTGCGGCTGCGGGGGAACTGGCCCGGTGAGGCCTTGTTATTCCGCCCGCTGCAAGGCGGCGTGGCGGGCGATGCTCACAGGATGTGGTGGGATGACCGGAATTGTGCCCGACCGCCCGTGCTGACACGGCGCGGCAGCCTGCGCCTGGGCGCGGGCTGGGCCGCGGGCATGTTCCTGCCGGGCGCCGGGGCCAGCACCCGCTCGTTCGCGGCCGCAGCGCCTGCTGCGCCGCGCCCCGGTGCAGGCGAATCGCTGCTGCGAAGCTGTGGCCTGCCCGGCGCCAGCCTGGGGGCCTATGCCCGCGCCCTGGACAACCCAGCGCCACTGGTGGCCCTGAACCCCGAGAAGCCCTTCCAGCTCGCCTCGACCACCAAGCTGGTCACCTCGATGGCTGCGCTGGACCTGCTGGGCCCGCAGTTCCGCTGGCGCACCATGGCCTTCGTGCGCGGCACGCTGATGCAGGGTCGCCTGTTGGGCGACCTGTGGATCGTCGGGGGCGGCAACGCCTGCCTCAGCGCGGCCGACCTGCAGGCCTGGATGGCCGAGTGGCGCAAGCTGGGCCTGCGCGAGATCATCGGTGACATCGTGCTCGACCGTTTCGCCTTCCAGCTGAAGGAAAGCGACCACGAACACACGCCCACGCCGGCGAAGGACAGGCCACACCATGCCTGGCCCGACGCGCTGACGCTCAACGAAGGGCGCCTGAAAGTCAGGCTCAATCCCAGCCGCGACGGCCGCCCTGCGGTGCAGCTCGAACCGCCACTCGCGGGCGTGCGCATCGAACAGCCGCGTGGCGGCGGCAGCGGCTGCAGCGCCTGGGCGCACTGGAGCGACCCGGCCGACGGCGAGCCGCGCATCAGCGTGCAGGGCAGCCTGGGGCCACGTTGCAGCCCGCGCGAGTGGGTGCTGGCGCCGCTGCCGCACGCCGAGTTCACCGCCCGCGCGATCGCGGGCCTGTGGCGCGAGGCTGGCGGCCAGTTGCACGGCCGCGTGCTCGACAAGTCCCGCCCCGACCGCACCGCGCTGATGCCCGAGGGCCCGGACGGCGAACTGCAGATGCCGTTCTCGACCCACATCTCGCCGCCGCTGCCGCAACTGCTGCGCGAGATCAACAAGACCAGCGACAACCTGGCCGCGCGCAACCTGATGCTGGCGCTGTCGCGCGGCTTCCCGCACAAGCCCGCCACGCTCGCGGCGGCCCAGGCCCGCATGCGCGAGTGGCTGGCACGCCAGGGCATCGCCCCAGGCGACATCGAGATCGAGAACGGCTCGGGCCTCTCGCGTGGCGAGCGCGCCAAGCCACGCGCCTTCGTCGACCTGCTGGCCAGGGCCTGGAACGCGCGCCAGGCGGCCAGCCTGATCGACTCGCTGCCGGTGGCCGGCGTGGACGGCACGCTGGAACACCGCATGACCCGCGGCGCCGCGGCGGGCCAAGCCCACCTGAAGACCGGCACGCTGCTCGACACCCGCGCGCTGGCGGGCTATGTGAAGGCCCGCAGCGGCCGCGTGTTCGCCGTGGCCGCGTTGGTCAACCACCCCGACGCCGGCCGCGCGACACCCGCGCTGGATGCGCTGATCGAGTGGCTCGCACGCAGTTAGAATGCGCAGCGCTGCGGGTGTAGTTCAATGGTAGAACGGCAGCTTCCCAAGCTTCATACGAGGGTTCGATTCCCTTCACCCGCTCCAGTCACGGCAAAGCCGGCCTCGTGCCGGCTTTGTGCTTTCCGGGTTCGATGAGGCGAGCCCGACCCTCGAACGGGTCGGGCCGCGCTCACTTCTGCTCCGCTGCCGTCGCGGCCCCGCCGGCTTGATCGTGCACCTGGTTGGCCGCGTGGTGACGGCGCTTGAAGAAGCCCTGGATCTTGTGCACCGCGTCGTCGACGAAGGTGAAGACCACCGGGATCACCAGCAGGCTCAGGAAGGTCGAGGTGATCAGGCCGCCGATCACCACGATGGCCATCGGTGAGCGGAAGCTCGGGTCCACCCCCAGGCCGATGGCGATCGGCAGCATGCCGGCGCCCATGGCGATGGTGGTCATCACGATGGGCCGGGCCCGCTTGTGGCAGGCGTCGAGCAGCGCCTCCATGCGCGTCATGCCGTGCTCGCGCCGGGCCATGATCGCGTATTCGACCAGCAGGATCGAGTTCTTCGTCGCGATGCCCATCAGCATGATCAGGCCGATCATCGACGGCATCGACATCGCCGTGTGCGTGATGAACAGCGCCATGAACGCGCCAGGGATGGACAGCAGCAGCGCCACCAGGATGGTGATGGGCTGGACGAAGTCCTTGAACAGCAGCACCAGGACGACGTAGATGCACAGCACACCGGTCAGCATGGCCAGGCCGAAGCTGGCGAAGAGCTCGGCCATGGCCTCGGCATCGCCCACGCTGCGCTGGATCACCCCCGGGGGCAGCTTGGCCAGGCTGGGTTTGGCCCGCGCCTGCTCTTCCACTTCGCCCAGCGGCTGGCCGTTCAACTCGATCTCGAAGTTGATGTTGCGCAGGCGGTCGTAGCGGTCGATCTGCGAAGCGCCGCTGTCGATGCCGATCGTGGCCACGTTGCCGAGCATCACCGGGCCGCGGGCGCCGGGCACCGCCAGGCGCGAGAGCAGGTCGAGGTCGCCGCGCGCGTCGTCGGCCAGCTTCACGACGACCGGCACCTGGCGCTGCGACAGGTTGAGCTTGGGCAGGGCCTGGTCGTAGTCGCCCGAGAGCGCGATGCGCAGGGTGTCCGCGATGGCCGACGAGGTGACCCCCAGGTCGGCCGCGCGGGCGAAGTCGGGCCGCACCACCACCTCCGGCCGCACCAGGCTGAGGGTCGAGGTCACGTTGCCGATGCCTGGGATGGTGCGCAGGTCGCGCTCCACCAGCCGGGCATGCTCGGCCAGCACGCGGCCGTCTTCACCGGCCAGCACCAGCAGGAACTTCTCGGCCGAACCACCGAAGCCGACCTTGACCCGCGCACCGGGCAGCGGCTGCAGCGCCTCGCGAAGCTGCGCCTCGATGTCCTGCTTGCTGGTGCCGCTGCGATCGCCGCGCGGCGTCATGTTGATGGTGAGCGTGGCCTTGCGCACCTCGGCTGCGCCCGAGGGCATGAAGGGGTCGGCGCCGGTCGAGCCCCCGCCGATCGTGGTGTAGACCAGCTTGATGTGCTGGTTCTTCGTGATCAGCTCGCGTGCCTGTTCGGCTGCGGCATAGGTCTGCTCGAAGGTGCTGCCGGGTGGCAGCGTCACCGTGACCTGGGTCTGCGAGAGGTCGTCCGGCGGCACGAAGCCGGTGGGCAGGAAGCCGACCAGGAAGAAGGATGCGGCGGTGAAGCCGATGGCCGACAGCGTGACCTTGATGCGGTGCTTCAAGGCCCATTGCGCCCACCGCATGTACATCGACATCCACTTCGGGTCGGGCTTCTCCGGCTGGGGTTTGAGCACGTAGGCCGCCATCATCGGCGTCAGCATGCGGGCGACCACCAACGAGAAAAAGACCGCGATCGCCGCCGTCCAGCCGAACTGGACGAAGAACTTGCCGGGCACGCCGGCCATGAAGGCCGTGGGCAGGAACACGGCGATCAGCGTGAAGCTGGTGGCGATGACCGCCAGGCCGATCTCGTCGGCGGCCTCCCGCGCCGCCTGCAGAGGCGACTTGCCCATGCGCAAGTGGCGCATGATGTTCTCGATCTCGACGATCGCATCGTCGACCAGGATGCCCACCACCAGCGACAGCGACAGCAGCGTGACGATGTTGATGGTGAAGCCCATGAAATACATCGCCGCGAAGGCCGGGATCACCGACAGCGGCAGCGCGGTGGCCGAGACCAGCGTCGCCCGCCAGTCGCGCAGGAAGAACCAGACGACGATGATCGCCAGCAGCGCACCCTCGTAGAGCAGCATCATCGAGCCGTCGTAGTTCTCGATCACCGGGTCGACGAAGTTGAAGGCCTCGGTGATGACGATGTCGGGGTGCGCGGCCTTGAGCTTTTCCAGCTCGACGCGCACGCCGTCGGCCACCTCCACCTCGCCGGCGCCGCGGCTGCGCACGATCTCGAAACCGACCACCTCCTTGCCGTCGAGCAGGGCGGCCGAGCGGCGCTCGGCGACCGTGTCTTCCACCGTGGCCACCTGGTCCAGGCGGATGTGCCGGCCGTCGCTCAGCGCGATGTCCATCGCCGCCAGCTCGTCGGCCGACTGCACCGTGGCGATGGTGCGCACCGACTGCTCGGCACCGCCCACGTCGGTGCGGCCGCCGGCCGCCTCCTGCTGCGTCTGGCGCAGCTGGCGCGAGATGTCCGCCGCGCTGGCGTTCAGCGCCTGCAGCCTGAGCGGGTCGAGGGCGACGCGCACCTCACGCGTCGCCCCACCGACGCGGGTCACGGCGCCCACACCGCGCACGCTGAGCATCGACTTGGCGACCTGGTTGTCGACGAACCAGGACAGCGCCTCGTCATCCATCCGCGCCGAAGCGACGGTGTAGGTCAGGATCGGCGTGCCGGCCAGCTCCATCTTGCTGATGACCGGGTCGCGCAGGTCGCCGGGCAGGTCCGAGCGCACGCGCGAGACGGCGTCGCGCACGTCGTCGACCGCCTGCTGGGTGGGCTTTTCGAGCCGGAACTCCACCGTGATGGTCGCCACCCCGTCCTGCACGGTGGTGTAGATGTGCTTGACGCCCTGCACGGTGGCGACCGAGTTCTCGATCTTGCGCGCGACCTCGGTCTCGAGTTGCGAGGGCGAGGCCCCGGGCAGGGAGGCGCTGACGATCACCGTCGGCAGGTCGATGTCCGGGAAGTTCTGGATCTTCATCCAGTTGAAGCTCATCAGGCCCAGCAGCGTGAGCATGATGAAGAGCAGCACCGACGGGATCGGGTTGCGGATGGACCAGGTGGAGACGTTCATCATCGCGGCGCGCTCCTCACTGGCCCGCGGCCGCGGTTGGCACCGTGCTGCCGGGCGAGGCGGGCTTGGCCGCTGGCGTGGCGGCGACCACCCTCACCACGTCGCCATCGGCCAGGAAGGCGCCGCCCGAGGCGACCACCTTCGTGCCGGCGGCGACGCCACTCGTCACCTCGACCCGGTCGCCCACGCGCCGGCCCACCGTGACCTTGGTCTGCGCCACTTTGTTGTCGGGGCCCACCTTCAGCACATAGCTGAAGCCGTCGCGCAGCACCACCGCGCTTTGCGGCAGCGTCAGCGCCTGACCGCTGCCGACCTCGAAGTCGCCCCGGGCGAACATGCCGGCGCGGGCCTCCGTCGAGGCGGGCAGGTCGACTTAGACGATCGCGTTGCGGGTCTTGTCGTCCACCGTCGGTGCCAGCATGCGCACCTTGCCGGCAAGGCTGCCGCCGGTGGGCAGCGCGACGGCGGCGGGCATGCCGGGCTTGAGCTTGGGCAGGTCGGCCGATGGCACTTCGGCGCGCCACTCCAGCCGGCCCTGGCGGATCAGGCGGAACATCTCGGTGCCGGCCGGCATCACCGCGCCCACGGTGGCGCTGCGGGCCGAGATCACGCCGTTGTCGGGCGCGAGCACCTGGGTCTGGCGCAGGCGCAGCTCCTGCAGGCGGGCGACGGCCTTCTGGGCGTCCAGCCGGGCGCGCGCCGTGCGCTCGGCCGTCAGGTACTGGTTGATCTGCTGGGCACTCAAGGCGCCGGTGGTCGAGAGCTCGCGTGCGCGTTGGGCGTTGGCCTCGGCTTCGGCGAGCATGGCTTCGGCCTCGCCGACGGCGGCCCGTGTCTGGTGCAGCTCGGCCTGCACCGTGTCGGCCGCGAAGGTGGCGAGCACCTGGCCTTTCTTCACCACGTCCCCCACGTTGGCGCGCACCTCAGCCAGCCGCAGGCCGTTGGCCTCGGTGCCGACCACCGCCTCCTGCCAGGCGGCGATGTTGCCGTTCGCACTCAGCCGCGTGGCGAGGGTGCTGGCCTGCGGGCTGGTGGTGGTGACCGTCAGCGCAGCCTGCGGGCCGGAAGCGGCCGCGGGCTTGTCGGCCGGCGCGTCGGCGGCCTGCGACAGGGTGGTCGACAGGCCGGCCAGCGCGCCGATCGCTGCCGCGGCGGTGACAGCCAGGGCCCAGGGGCGGCGTGAAAGCATCTTGATCTTGTTCATGCAGGTTCTCTCGTGTCGGTGTCTCAGGGCGCTGGCCTCAGCGGGCGGCGGCGACCTCGGGGCCCATCGGGGGCTGCCAGCCGCCACCGAGCGCGCGGTATAGGCTGATCCATGCCACGACCCGCTCGCGCTGCAGCTCGACCCACTGGCTGCGGGCCTGGGCCGCGCTGCGGCGGGCGTCTTCCAGCTCGAACAGGCTGGCCAGGCCGCCCCGGTAGCGGGCCTCGGCAGCGCGGAACGAGGCCTCGTAGCCCTCGACGGCGACGCGGGCGTCCTCGCTGCGGGCCGCGCTGCTGTCGAGCTGCACCAGCGCGCTCTCGACCTCGCGCACGGCCGTGCGCAGCCGGCTTTGGTACAGCGCCACCGCCTCGTCGTAGCGGGCTCGGGCGGCGTCGACGTTGGCGGCCCGCAGGCCGGCGTCGAAGATGGGCAGCGAGACGCTCAGGGGCCCGAGGCTCCACAGGTTGCCCTCGGTGCTGCCGCCGCCGAAATCGACGCGGGCGCGCGTCACCGAGCCCGTGAGGCCGATGCGCGGCAGGCGCTGGGCCTGCGCTGCGCCCACGTCGGCGCTCGCCGCCTCGACCGCGCGCGCCGTGGCGAACAGGTCGGGTCGCTGGGCCAGCACCTCGGCCGGTACCTCGCTCACGGCGAGCTGGGCCGGCTGCGGCAGGCGCGCCTGTCTGGAGCCCAGACGCCCGCGCAGCGCCGTCTCGTCCATGCCCGTCAGCGCCACCAGGCCCTTGAGCTCCAGCTCGCACTGTGCCGCCTGGGCCACCAACTGGGCGCGGGCCTGGGCCGCGCTGGCGCGCGCCAGCGCTTCGTTGGCGGGCGGCTGAAAGCCGGCCTTGGCACTGAGCTCGGTCAGGCGCGCCGTCTCGATGCGTGATGCGGTGTCAGTCTGGGTCTGCACCTTCTGCGCCTCGCAGGCGCGCAGGGCCAGATAGCTGCCGGCGGCTTCGGCCGCCACCAGCACGCGGGCGTCGTGCCAATCGGCCTCGGCGCCCGACAGGCGGGCGGCGGCCGCGTCCCGGGCGGCGCGCCCGGCGCCGAAGACGTCGATCTCCCACGAAGCCTGTACCCCTGCCAGCGCAGTGTTGGCGATCGGCAGGCTCAGGTCGCTTCGGCCGCGGCTCAGGCTCGCACTGGCGTCGACGGCGGGCAGCAGCGCAGCGCCGGCGGCGGTGCGGGCTGCACGGGCCTGTTCCAGGCGAGACCGCGCGGCGGCCAGCGTCGGGCTCGCGGCCTGGGCGGCCTCGACCAGTTCCGCCACCAGCGGGTCGTCGAATTGCTGCCACCAGCGCGTCAGTTCGGCGCGTTGGCCCTGGTGGGGGAGAGTGGGGCCGCCAGGGGTGGATGGAGGGCGGGGGGCCTGCCAGGTCGGTGGCGCGGACGATGCCAGCGGCTCTGGCGCGGGCAAGGGGCTGGCGCAGCCGGCCAGCACGGCGGCCGCGATGGCCGCCAGGGTCAAACGCTTCAAGGAACTCTCTCCTCGGTGCTGCCACGGGTGATGGCGCGCCTGTTCGCTCGGTACTGTGGGTGTCGGCGCGGGCTGTGGGCTTGGCGCCTGGTCGTCCCGACGCGAGGCACCCGAGGCCACGGCGGTAGCCGACCCCAAGGCAGCAGGACGTGAAGTAATCCATGGTATTCGCAAGCCCCGGCGGGATCTCCCGATGACATGTTTTGTTACGCCGCCTCCTGGACGCCGGCGGATTTGATGAACTGGTATTTCACTGGTACTTAATTGGTGATACTCTCGCCGCCGACCCAGGGGCTGATTCCAAAGGAGAAACCCGGTGCAGTGGACCAAGGTCGTGGGCGCATGGGCGCTGTCGTGGGCGGGGGGGCTGGCGGCGCAGGCGGCGATGCCGGTGGCTGCCGACCCGCCGGCGGCGGCGCTGTTCTCGGGGCGCTTCCAGGATTTCGAACGGACCAGCGGCAAGGTGGTCGGCGTCTACGTGCCCAACTGGGAGCCGGTCACGCTGATCGACAGGCTGCCCAGCCACAGCGTCACGCACCTGCTCTACGCCTTCCTGCGTGTCTGCGGCCCCGGCCAGTTGCCCAGGGACGAGCCGCGCTGCGAAGGCAAGGGTGAGCACCAACTCGCCACCGGCCCCATCGACAAGACCTTCGACGAGGCCTTCCAGCGCTTCAAGCTCCGCGCGCCGCACGTCAAGGTGCTGGCCTCGGTGGGGGGGTGGGGCGGCTCCGACCCCTTCTTCCACTTTGCCAACGAAGCCGCCCGGCGGGCCCGCTTCACCGCTTCGGTGGTCGATTTCCTGCGACGCCACCCAGGCTTCGACGGCGTCGACATCGACTGGGAGCACCCCACCACCAACGGCAGCGCCAACGGCGTGGCGCTGGGCAGCCCGGCCGACGGCCGCGGCTTCGCCGAGCTGATGCACGCCCTGCGCAAGGCCGTGGACGCCCTCGGCGCCGAGACCGGCCGGCCCTACCTGGTGACGACGGCCATCAACACCAACGCCGCGCTGGTCGACAAGATCGACTACCGCGACGCCGCGAAGTCGCTCGACCTGGTTTTCATGATGACCTACGACTTCTACGGCCCTTGGACCGCCACGGCGGGCCACCACACCGCGTTGCGCAGCCGTGACGAGAAGGCGGGGGACAGTGTCGAGGCGGGCTTGCGCACGATGGTCAAGGCCGGCGTGCCGACCGGCAAGCTGGTGGCCGGCGTGGCGATGTACGGCCGGGGCTTCACCGGCGTCACGCCGCCGGCCGCCGGGGCCGGGTTCAACGGCACGAAGCGCGAGGGTGTGTACGCGGGCGCCGACGGCTCCATGACCTACCGCGAGATCGCCGCCCGCTACCTCGACCGCAGCGGCGGGGCGCGCCGGGGCTACCGCTTGCTGGCCGACCCGCAGGGCGAGTCCTGGGCGCTTTGGAACCCGGCCGACCGGCTCTACATGGGCTACGACGACCCGCGTGGTGTGCTGCGCAAGGGCCGCTTCGCCGTCAAGGAAGGTCTTGCCGGTGTCTTCGCCTGGGAGCTTTCGCAGGACAACGGCGACCTGCTCAATGCGATGAACCTCGGCGTCGGGCACCTGCCGCTGAGAGCCCCCTGAACACCTTCGCCGCACTGCGGCGCGGGTGGCATCCTTGTTCCGTGCTGACATCCCAGCCGCCCGCTCGGGAAATCATTTCTCGCTGACATTCCCGCGAGCTTCCCCCATACTGGTCTGCAGGGAAGCCAGCTCCGCAACGGACGGAGTCAGAGGGATTGGGCTGCAGGAGTGACGAGAGAGACAGTGGGCCCGCCGGCCGCCGCGGTGGGGCTGCCGCAGACTTGGCGCCTGGCGGGTGCCATGCTGCTGGCCGGGGTCGCCTACTTTGCGCTGGCTCGCCTGGGCCTGCTCATCCCCTATGTCGGCACGCACGTGTCCCTGGTCTGGCTGCCAACGGGGGTGGCACTGGCGGCCTACTGGCGCTGGGGCCTGGCGATGGCCCCCGCCATCGGGCTGGCCGCGTTTGCGGCGAACCTGAGCCTGGGCGGGCCTGCATGGGTGGCGGCCGGCATCGCGCTCGGCAATACCCTGGGGCCGGGCCTCAGCGTCTGGCTGTTGCGCCGCTGGCGATTCGACGACACGCTGGTGCATCGGCGCGACCTGGGCCTGTACCTGGCGGCGGTCGCCATGGGCATGGTGGTACCTGCCAGCAACGGCACCGCCTGGCTGGCGGCTGCCGGCATGCCGGCCGAGCTGTGGCTGCCCGCCTGGATCAGCTGGTGGATCGGCGATTCGGTCGGAGCCCTGCTGGGCGGTGTGCCCCTGCTGGCGCTGGACCGGCGTGCGCTGGCCCTGGCCTTCCTCGGCCGGCGTGGCCCCGGCAACCTGCTGCTGCTCGGCGGCGTGGCGGCCAGCAGCCTGCTCA
>JBMOQN010000031.1:0-103037 GCA_049322835.1 Pseudomonadota bacterium
GGAGGCGCTGCTGACGCAGATCGCCGGCATCAAGGCCTTCTATGGCATCCGCGAGCACGCGCTGGAAGCCCTGCTCGAAGCGGTCTGACGGCCCGGTTCAGCTGACTCGGGCAATGACGGCGGCCAGCCGCGTGAGTTCGAGCGGCTTGGCCACGTGGTCGTTCATGCCGGCGGCCAGGTAGGCGGCGCGCTCCTCGACCATTGCATTGGCCGTCATCGCGACGATGGGGATGCGGCTGACGGTCCCCGGCAGCGCGCGGATGGCCCGGGTGGCGGCCTCGCCGTCCATGCCCGGCATCTGGATGTCCATCAGCACCAGGTCGTAGGCGGCGGCCTGCACCTGGCGCACCGCCTCGAAACCGTCGGCCACCACGTCGCTGAAGTGGCCGAGGTGGTCGAGCATGGCCTTGATGAGGATCTGGTTGACGCCGTTGTCCTCGGCCACCAGGATGCGGCGCGCCGGCGTGGCCGTGGCCGCACCGGCGGCTTCGGGCGCCGCGCCGGCAGGCGTCTCGGGCGCGGTCTCGGTGGGCAGCACCTCCAGCGGCAGGCAGACGCTGAAGGTGCTGCCAGCGCCGGGCGTGCTCTGCACCTCGATGCGGCCGTGCATCAGCTCGACGATCTCCTGGCTGATGGCCAGCCCCAGGCCGCTGCCCCCGTGGCGACGCGCCGTGCTGGAATCGCCCTGGCTGAAGTGACGGAACAGCCGCGGCAGGGTTTCGGGGTCGATGCCGATGCCGGTGTCGCGCACGGCGATCATCAGCTCACTGCGCCGGCCGGGCAGCGGCCGGTGCGTCAATTCCACGTCGACCCGGCCCTCGGTGGTGAACTTCAGCGCGTTGCCGATCAGGTTGAACAGCACCTGGCGGATGCGGCTGGGGTCGCCGCGCACCCGCGCCGGCAGCCCGGGCGCGGCGTTGAGCTTGAGCGTCAGGCCCTTGGCTTCCGCCCGCACGGCCAGCAGCGACACCACTTCGTTGACGGTGGCCAGCGGGTCGAACTCGACGATCTCCAGCTCCATGCGCCCGGCCTCGACCTTGGACAGGTCGAGGATGTCGTTGATCAGCGCCAGCAGCGTCTGGCCGGAGCTGCGAATCAGCTCGGCATAGCGCCGCTGTTCGGGCGTCAGCGGCGTGGTCAGCATGAGCCCGTTCATGCCCAGCACCGCGTTCAACGGGGTGCGGATCTCGTGGCTCATCGAGGCCAGGAAGCGCGACTTGGCGCGGTTGGCGGCCTCGGCGTCGGCCTTGGCACGCTCCAGCGCCCGCTCGGCGGCGGTGACGTCGTGGTAGACCGTGATCACGCCACCCTCGGGCGTGTGGCGCTCGATCAGGTGGATCACGCGGCCGTCGGGCAGGGTCTGGTCGAGTTGGCCGTTCTCGGTGCGGTGGATGGTCATGCGCCGCTGCACCCAGCCCTGCTGGTCCTCTGGCGCGGCATCGGGCAACAGGGCGTTGACCCCGACCAGCGCCAGGCGCTCGAACGGCACGCCGGGCGCCACGACGTCGGCCAGCCAGGGGTAGATCTCGACGAAGCGGGGGTTCCAGGCCACGACCCGGTCGGCGGCGTCGCACAGCAGCAGGCCGTCGGCCATCGAGGCCAGCGCCTGGTCGAGCATGGTCTTGCTGCGGTCCAGTTCGGCGCGCGCCTGGGCCATCCGGCCGAGGTATCGGTGGGTCAGGCCGCCGGTCCCCAGCAGCATCAGGATGAACAGCGCGGTGGCGCCCAGCACGAAGCGGCGCTGCTCGTGTGCATCGGCCAGCGCGGCGTCGAGCGGGATCGAGGCCGCCACCATCAGCGGCCGGTAGAGCACAGGGCGCACCGCCACCAGCGCCGGTGCACCGCCGACGCGCGACGGCGCCGACTCGGCCAGGCCGCTGGGCACCGCCTCGCCCAGCGGCTGCGGCAGGCGCTGGCCGATCAGCCCGTCGTGGGCCGGCACGCTCACCAGCAGCAGGCCGTCGTCGCGCTCCAGCGTGGCGATGAGGCCGTCGATGTCCAACGCCTGCGACAAGAGGCTGGCGATCAGAGAGGCGGGCACCTCCGCCACCGCGAGCACCCGCGCCCCGCTGCCCAGGTCGACCGGGCGGGCGAAATAGATCATGCGCTCGCTGGTCACGAAATTGACCAGCGGCGGGCTGATGACGAGCTGGGGTGAGCTCAGCGCCATCGCGTCGCCCACGAAGCCCGGCGGCAGCGGCAGGCCCAGGCGGGCACTGTCGGGCTGGGCCGCGGCCAGCACGCTGCCATCGGGCTGCAACAGCACCAGGTCCCGCACCAGCAGGTTCTGGCTGATGGTGGTGCGCAGTTGCGCCTGGGTGCCGGTGACGTCGTAGGTGCCGTTGGCCAGGCGGTGCGGGCGCAGCAGCGCTTCGCTGCCGGCGAGCATCACGTCGATGCCCAGCAGGGTGCGGTTGAGCGAGGCCTCGGCCCCGGCGATGAAGCGCTCAGCCCGGTGGCGTGCCTCCTCCAGGGCTTCGCGCTCCTCGCTGCGCACGAGGGCGGTGGCCGTGGCGAGCACCGTGCCGATGAACACCGCCACCACGCCGGCAACGAACCATTGCACGCGCTGGGGCGGGGGGCCGGCCGGCCGATCACCGCCCACGTGCGTGCTCCGGTTGGCGCGGTGTCGCGCTCACTGTGGCTTGGCCTCGGTGCCGCCGACCGGGCCGATGGTCTGGTTCCAGGCGGCGGCGCAGGCGCTGCCGCAGCGCTGCACCCAGCGCGGCAGCACCGAGCCGGCCAGCACCTCCCGCCGCCGCCTCTCGTCGGGCGGCTGCGGCGCGACCGCGGTCATCTGGCCTTGCGGCGCGCCGCCGCAATCGGCCGGCTCTGCGGTGCCGGTCAGGCAACGCACGCCGTCGCCGGTTTCGCGCTCGGATTCGGCCCAGATGGCCTGCTCCAGCCGCAGCAGCTCTTGCCTGAGCATGGCGCGTTGGTCGGCCGGCAAGGCCGCCCAGGCGCCGGCGTTGGCACCGAACATCGCCAGGCCCCAGCTGACCGGCATGGTGTAGACATGGGTCGTGAACTGGTGCAGGCCGATGGTGAAGCCGGACATGCTGCCGGTGATGGCGCAGTCGAGCCCGCCGCTGCGCAGGCCCTGCGTCAGCTCGGCGAACGGCATGGTCACCGCCTTGCCGCCCAGGGCCTCGACCCAGTCGGCCTGGGTGGCGCTGGCGGTGCGCACGCGCCGCCCGGAAAGGTCGGCCAGGCCCACCAGCGGCCGCTTGCAGAAGAGCATCTGGGCGGGGTAGACGTAGAGCGCCAGCAGCTCGATGCCGTACTTCTCGCGCAAGGTTTTGTCGAGCAGGGGGCGGAAGGCGGTGGTGTGGCGGCGCAGCGAGCCGGCGTCGGGGTTCAGCCCGGCCAGGTCGGCCGCACCGAGCAGCGGCTCCGCGGTGGCGGACAAGGACAGCAGCGCCGTGCCGAAGGGCACCACACCCAGCTGCATCAGGCGCAGCATGTCCTGCCCGCGGATGCCGGCGCGGTCGAAGGCGACGATGTCGGCCCGCAGCCGCCCGCCGGACAACCGGGGCAGCTCGTTGCGCCAGAAGGGCTCCTCGTGGCGGGTGAACTGGTTGACGCCGGCCAGGCCGCCGACGATGCGCAAGGTCACCGGGGCCGACGCCGCCGTCGCGGGCGCTGCAGCGCCGCCCACCTGCGCCAGCGCGGGCGGCGTGATGCCACACAGCGCCAGCAACAAGGCGGTTAGGTTTCTCGAGAGCGTGGTGCGCTGGGCTGCAGGCATGCGGGGGTGGGGGCAAGGGCGGGCAGCCGCACCAGTATGGCAGGAAGGCGGGCCAGCGTCAGCCCGGCGCAGCACGGCCCGGGGCCGCGCCTCGTCGCCGGAACATGCCCCAGCCCTCCATCGTGAGCACCGTCTGGCCCTGCTGGTTGACAGTGACCCAGCGCGAGCGCACCAGGCCCATGCCGGGCCGGCTCTCGCTGCTGCGGGTCTCCAGCACTTCCAGCCGGCCGCTCAGTGTGTCGCCCGGGTACACCGGGTGCTGCCAGCGCAGGTTGTCCAGCCCCGGGCTGCCCAGGCTGGCGGCGTCGAGCAGGTAGGCGTCGCACATCATGCGCATCGTCATGGCGCAGGTGTGCCAGCCGCTCGCGGCCAGGCGGCCGAAGAGAGAGGCCTCGGCGGCGTCGTCGTCGAGGTGGAAGGGTTGCGGGTCGAACTGGCGGGCGAAGTCGAGCACCGCCTCCCGCGTCACGGCCATCGGCCCGTAGTCCCGGGTCTGGCCCACCTCGAAATCTTCCCAATGGAGGCTGGGTTGCATGTGTTGGCGCGCACAATGCGCGGCGTTTCCACGACCCATCGAGTCTGACATGGCGCTCTTGATCCTCGGCCTGCTGCTGTTCCTGGGTGTGCATTCGGTACGCATCGTCGCCCCCGCCTGGCGCGAGGCGCAGATCGCCCGGCTCGGCCGGCTGGGCTGGCGCGGCCTGTATTCGCTGGTGTCGCTGGCCGGCTTCGTGCTGCTGGTCTGGGGCTACGGCCAGGCGCGGCAGGTGGCCGAGCCGCTGTGGGCGGCCCCGGTGGCGCTGCGTCACCTGGCGGGGCCGCTCACGCTGGTGGCCTTCGTGCTCCTGGCGGCCTCGCAGGTCGGGCACAACCGCATCCAGGCCAGGCTGCAGCACCCGATGCTGCTGGGCACGAAGGTCTGGGCCCTGGCCCACCTGCTGGCCAACAACACCGCGGCGGACCTGCTGCTGTTCGGGGGCTTCCTGATGTGGGCGGTGCTGGCGTTCCGCAGCGCGCGCCGGCGTGGGCGGGTCGAGGTGGCGGTGAAGCCGGGTCGCACCTTGGTGGCGGTGGCCGCTGGCGTGGCCGCTTGGGCCTTCTTTGCCTTCTGGGCCCACGCGGCCTGGATCGGCGTCCGGCCTCTGCCCTGACGAGGCGCTCCGCAGGAGCCGCCGTCCATCAAGTGGCGTGCGCGGATCTGGCTTTGCCAGTCCGCTGCGCGAGCCCCCTCGGGGGGCAGGCCCCGGGAGGGGCCGTGGGGGCCTATCTCTTCCCGAAGAGCTGGTCGAACAGGCGGTTGCCGATCAGCTCGCGCACCTGCAGGCCGTTGAGCGATTCCTCGAAGGCGGTGCCGCGCTCGATGTCGAACAGCTCGGGCGAGGCGCCCGCATCGAGAGGCATGGTGTCCTGCCAGCCCGGGCTTTCCGGCGCCTTGCTGATCCCCAGCGGCGGCAGCGCGTCGAGCGGCGCCGGCCAGGTCAGCGGCGGCAGGTCGGTGCGCGGTGCGCGGTAGGAATGCAGGGGGGTTCCGGGTTTCATGGCAAGCCTCCGAAGGGCTGGGACAGCATGGGATCGAAGGCTACGCGGGTTTCCACGGGGGCGAGGGCCGGAACAGCGGGGTCGGCACCCGGCAATTCCGGTGACGAGTGGTTACGTCGTGATCGAGCGCGTTCAAACGGCCGTCATCGGCGCTGCCTAGAGTGCCAGGCTTCTTTTTGAACCGAACGAGGAGGCTGTGATGGCTCGATCCCGACTTCCGACGGCGCGCCGCCTGATGGCCGCCGCCGCCCTGGCGCTGTGCAGCACCCTGGCCGCTGCGGCGCTGCCGCAGCTGTCCGGCCCGCCGATCGTGATTGGCCACCGCGGGGCCTCGGGCCACCTGCCGGAGCACACGCTGGAGAGCTACGCGCTGGCGATCGAGCTGGGCGCCGATTTCGTCGAGCCGGACCTGGTGGCCACCCGCGACGGCGTGCTGATCGCTCGCCACGAGCCCAACCTGATCGCGACGACCAACGTCAAGGACATCGCGAAGTTCGCCGCACGCAAGCGCATCGCCATCGTCGACGGGGTTGCCGAGGAGGGCTTCTTCGCCAGCGACTTCACGCTGGCCGAGATCAAGGAGCTGCGTGCGGTGCAGCCGGTGGGCGTGCGTGACCAGGCCTTCAACGGCCGCTACAGCATCCCGACGCTGCGCGAGGTGATCCGGCTGGTCAAGCAGAAGACGCTGGAAAAGGGCCGCACGATCGGCATCTACCCCGAGACCAAGCACCCCACCTTCCACAAGACACTCGGCCTGCCGCTGGAAGACCGGCTGCTGGACGAGTTGACGCTGGCCGGCTGGAACGACCGTGCCGCACCGGTGTTCATCCAGAGCTTCGAGACGGCGAACCTGCGCGAGCTGCGGGCCAAGACGAAAGTGCGCCTGGTGCAGCTGGTCGATGCCGACGGGCTGAACCCGGACGGCACCTTGAGCTACGCGCCTCCCTATGACAAGCCGTACGACTGGGTCGTCTCGGGCCGCCAGGGGCTGTTCAGCGATCTGGTGACGCCGGCCGGCCTGGCCGAGGTGGCCACCTACGCCGACGGCATCGGGCCCTGGAAGTACTACCTGCAGTCGACCGCCTGCAAGCTGATCGTCAACGGCGCTTGCCAGGACGCCAACGGCGACGGCGTGGTCAACGAAGCCGACCGCACGGTGCTGCCGGCCACGCCGGTGGTGGCCAACGCGCATGCGAACGGACTGCTGGTGCACCCCTACACCTTCCGCAGCGAGGCCTCGCGCCTGCCGCTGGAAGACCTGGGCACGCCGACCAACGAGTACCAGCGCTTCTTCTCGCTCGGCGTGGACGGCGTGTTCGCCGACTTCCCGGAGAGCGCCGTGGCCGCGCGGGTGCAGTCCCTGCTGAAGCAAGGCCCTGCCTACCGCCGCTGCCTGGTGCGCGGCGATTGCAAGAAGTAAAGAGGCCCCCACGCCCCCTCCCGGGGGCTGCCCCCCGAGGGGGCTCGCGCAGCGGACCGGCAGAGCCGGATCCGCGCACGCCACTTGAAGTTGGCGGCTCCTGCGGAGCGCCAAGTGCTCACTTGTCGATGGTGAATCGGTCCACCACCCGCCAGCCGGGTGGGATCGGTTCCTGCGCCGAGGCCCGGCGGGGCACGTGGTCGATGCCCAGCATGAAGACCTCCAGCCCGCGCGGCGTGAGCCGGAAGCGCAGGAAACCCTTGTGGTGCGGGCTGGCGAGTGAGCCGAAGGCGTTGTTGGGCAGCTGGTCGAACACCGCGCAGGCCAGCGCCAGGTAGGCGCCGAAGAGCAGCCCGCCGGCCACGATGCCGGCCAGGCCCACCGCGACCCAGATCGCCAGCGCCAGCAGCGTGTCGCGCAGCGGCGGCGGCAGCCAGCCCAGGGCCGGAAAGGCCGGCGCGACCACGTGGCAGGCGGCCCAGTACAGCGCGAAGATCAGCCAGCCGTGCAGCATGCCGTGCAGCAGCCCGCTCGCGGCGCGCCAGCCCGGCGCGGCCGGCCCCTCCCAGGCGATGCGCACGCAGCCCGCCAGCATGAACAGGTTGACGAACGCGGCGAAGGGGCTGAAGACCATGGCCTTGAGCCAGAGCCAGTGCGCCTCGCCGAAGGCCAGCAGCGCCATCGGCTGGAAGCCGTCCGCCCGGTAACTGCTGGAGAACACGCCGGAGTTGACGTAGGCGTTGAAGCCGTAGAGCAGTCCCAGGCAGACCGAGAAGCCGAGGTTGGACTGCCAGGCCTCGGCCAGCGTGTCGCGCCAGCCCAGTGCGCGCGGCGAGCGCGAGAAGCGCACCGTCAGCAGCGCCCAGAGGTTGGCCCAGGCCATGTCACGGGTGCGGCCGGGTGGTGGGAAGTCCGCAGCGTGGTCGAAGGGGGTGTGTGCGTCGTCCGGCGCCGCAGCGACGCCGGCGCGCACGCGCTGGCCCAGGTCGGCGCTGGCCGCGTCGGGCTCGGGCTGCCGGTCCAGCACCTTGGGGGCCTGGATGTCCTGCGTGTGGGTCGGGTGCAGGAACGCGCCACCGGCGCCGCACACGATCAGCTCAGTGGACCGGCCGGTGAGCGGGTCGTGCGCCAGGGTCTCGCGGCTGTAGAGGTGCAGATCCCCCGCCAGGCGGGCGCGGATGCGCGCACCGCGGGCCTCGACGAGCGCCTCAAGCCGCTGGTAGCGGTGCGGGTAGCCGGCGGCCGCGCGGTCTCCCAGCGGCCGGGTCCAATAGGGCTCGGGGTAGACGAGCAGCACGTCGTCGCCGGGCTGGATGCCGGGCGCGGCCTCGGGCGCGAGCAGCGCCGAGAAGGCCTCCAGCTGCTGCCGGTCCAGGTCGCCCACCAAGGCGAAGTCGAGCCCCAGCACCCAGAAGCCGTGCGGCAGGCGCAGCGCGAAGTAGGTCTGGCATTGCGGCGTGCGGGCGCCGATCACCGCGCCCTTGTCGTAGTTGACGAAATAGCGGCAGAAGGTGGAGGCCGAGTCGAACCAGTCGTGGTTCTGCGGGATGGCGGCGATGAACTTGCGCGGGCCGCCGGGCTGCAGGAAGCGGCTCCCGGTGTTCTGCGCTGCGCTCAGCATCTCGATGAAGCGGTACTGGTACTCGACCGCGCTGGCGCCAGGGTAGGCGAGGTCGCCGCCGAGCACCAGCAGCTCGGCCTCGGGCAGGGTCAGCGTGCCGCTGTCGCGGCCGGCGTCGACTGTCAGCTGCGGGGCGAGCATGGCCTGGGCGACGGTGAAGGTGGCGTCGCCGCTGTCGCCCGCGTCGGAGAGGAAGTCGAACCAGAAGGGCTCGGTCTCGCTGGCCGGCCTTTGCGCCAGGTCGATCGGCGTCAGGACGGGCGAGAAGGTCTCGCGCCGGTCCAGGTTGCGCAGGAAATCGGCCGATTGCACCCACTCGCGCCCGGCCTGCCACAGCACGCCGGGGGCGTACCAGGCAACCGGGCGCCGTTCGCAGGGCGGGACCTTGGAGCCGAACTGCCGAGCCATGGGCGCCAGCATCGCCGCAAGCCGCGGCGCTGGTCATCCTGGAAAGTGGGGATGGGCTCAGCCGAACAAGGAGAGCAGGCGCTGCATCGAGCTCTGCTGGTGCTGGAACATCGCGATCGCCGCGTACTGCTGCACCTGGGCCTGCTGCCAGTCGCTGCGGGTGGCGGCCACGTCGGTGGCGGTCAGCCGGGCGTAGGCGCGGGCGGTGCTCTCGTAGCGGAGGTCGGAGGTGTCCGCCGCCGCTTCGAGGCGGCGCTCGCTGGCGCCCAGCCGTGCGCGGTGCTGGCCGATCGACTCGAGGGCGTCGTCGATCGCATCGACCATGCCCTGGCCGCCGCCGGCGGTGGCGATGTTGCCGACGGTGACGCTGGTGAGCGCGGCGTCGTCGCGCAGGTCCGGCGTGGTGAGGTCGAGGGTGTCGCCGCTGCCCGGGCCGGTGTTGATCTGGCGGGTGCCGGCGTCGCCGGCCAGGATCTTCTGGCCATTGAAGCGGGTGCCGCCGATGACGCGGTCGACCTCTTCGCCGAGCGCCCGGTACTCGGCGTCCAGGCTGGCGCGGTCGCTGTCGTTGAGGGTGCCGTTGCGCGACTGCAGGGCCAGTTCGCGCATGCGCTGCAGGCTGCTGGAGACCTGTCCCAGCGCGCCGTCGGCCGTCTCGGCCAGCGACACGCCGTCCATCGCGCCCTGGCGGGCGATGCGCTCGCCGTTGAGCACCGCAGCCAGCCGCTCCGAGATCGCCAGGCCCGCGGCGTCGTCTGCCGCACTGTTGATGCGGCGCAGGCTGGCAATGCGCTCGCTGGCGCTGTTCAGTCGGGAGCCCGCGGCGTCGATCCAGCGGGAGGTGCTGTTCCAGGTGTTGATACTGAGCATGGACGTGACCTTGGGCTGGCCGGGGCAGGCCCCTGCCATCGACCGCTTGTGACCTGCTGTAAGCGCCTCGCCAGGGCTGGCCGTGACGGATGCCACAATACGGGCGCTCAAGCCGGGGCATTCCGTCAGACCGGGTATCCTTTGGCGCTTGGCCACCCTGGCCCCGCCGGCCGCTTCACCGCCGGCAACAGGGCGAAACATTCACGCAACACGGCCTGAGCACGATCGGCCGCCCGAAGGATCTGGAAACTCCCATGCGCATGAACAAACGCCACCTGCTCGGCCTCGTGGCCGCCCTGCCGCTCGCCTGGCTCACCGCCTGCGGCGGCGGCGACGACGGCAACGACGCCCAGATGCGCCTTGTCAATGCCAGCAGCGGCTACGCCTCGCTGGACCTGCTGGTCGACGACACGACGACCGCCTCCGCGGTCCTCTTCGGCGCCGGCAGTGGCTACGCCAACGTCAAGGCCGACCAGGACATCGACAACACGCTGACGGAAACGGGCTCCAGCACCGAGCTGCTGACCCAGACCCGCAGCCTGAACCCCGGTGACAAGTACACCCTGGTCGCCTATGGCTGGGAAGGCGCGCTGCGGACGTGGCTGCTGACCGACGACGAGGACGCCGCCGACAGCGGCAAGACCAAGGTCAGCGTGCTGAACACCTCGGCGGATGCCGGCGAGCTCGATGTCTACCTCACCGAGACCAACGCCGACCTCGACTCCTCGACCGCGATCGTGGCCGGCGTCGACGCCAGCAGCCAGAGCGGCTTCATCAGCGTCACCTCCGGTACCTATCGCCTGCGGGTGACGGGCGCCGGCGACACCGATGACCTGCGACTGGACATCCCCAGCGTGACGCTGAACAGCACCGAGGTGCTGACCCTCGTCGTGACGCCGGGCACCGGCGGTGTGCTGGTGCACGCGATGGGTGTGGTGCAGAACGGCGCCGTCACGCCCTACCTGAACACCCAGGCGCGCCTGCGCATGGTGGCGGCCGTGGCCGATGCGACGGTGCCGAACTTCTCGCGCGTGACCGTGAACGCCGACGACAGCGCCGCCAGCGACGTCATCCTCGGTGCCAACGTCGGTTCCTTCACGATCAAGGACTACGTGCTGGTGAACGCCGGCGCCGTGACGCTGAAGACCTCGGTCGACGGCACCGCCCTGGCCGACAAGGCCATCACGGTGGAGGCCGGTGCCGACATGACGGTGCTGGTGGTCGGCAAGACCCCCGGTGATGCCGTGGTCAACGTGCTCGAGGACGACAACCGACTGCCGACCGCGACCACCAAGTACAAGATCCGCATGATCCACGCGTCGCCGATGCTGATGGACCAGAACCTGTCGATGACGGTGGATGCCAGCGACGTGGTGAGCGACCAGGCCTTCGGCACCGCGTCCGACTTCGACGTGCGCACCGCCAACGACTCGGTCGAGATCGACATCACCTCGCCCACCCAGGGCAGTGTCGCTTCGCTGACCGAGCAGAACCTGTTGGCCCTGGGCGTCTACACCGTCTTCCTCTTCGACCGCCTGAACGCCGGCGTGGCCGAACCCCAGGCCCGCCTGAGCCCGAGCCGCTGAGCACGGCACGGCCCCCATGAAAACGGCGCGTGGCTCAGGCCCCGCGCCGTTTTTGTTTCCGGCGGCCTCAGGTCAGTGGACGTTGCGGCGCTCGCGGTCTGCGCCGCGCCAGGCGGGCGAGTCGTCGGCCAGCCGGGGGCGCACGGAAGATGCGCGGTCGTGGGTGTTGCCCTTGAGCACATGGCGGCCCGGGGCGAGCGTGATGCACCGGCCCCTGTAGACCGAGTCGGTGCACAGCTCCCACAGGCCGGCATGGACCTCGACCGACGACGCCAGATCGCCGAAGCCGAGCCGGCCGAGGTACTCGGTCGGGCTGGTGACCAGCAGGCTGCGCCCGCTGAAATCGCTGTTCTCGTACAGCGTCAGGCCGCCCATCTCGGGCAGCGGCTCGCGGCCGGGGCCGAAGAGCGGGCGGATCGACGAGGCCTCGTCGTGCAGGCGGCCGCCGATGTGGTGGCGGCCGGGCTCCAGCGTGATGCAGTGGCCCTTGTAGCCCGAGTCCTCGCACAGCTGCCACGCGCCGCGGCGCACGTCGGCCGACGAGACGCGGTCGCCCATGTCCAGCTTGCCGAGCGAGGGAACGGGGCCGTTCACCGCCAACGCGCGGCCATCGAAGTCGCCGTTGTCGTAGAGCACCACCGCGGCGTCGCCCTCGCCACCGGGCGCGGGCTGGCCATCGGCCTCTGGCCGCACCGAGCTGAGTTGCTGCTGCAGCGCCCGCGGCAGGCTGGCGTGCTGGCCGGGGCCGAGGGTCAGGCAGGTGCCGCGGAAGTCGGGCTCGGTGCACAGTTGCCAACGGCCACTGCGGACCATGACCGAAACGGCCTTGTTGTCGAAACCGTAGTCGGCCAGGTCGGGGTTGGCGCGGTCCAGGCCCAACGCCATGCCCTGGAAGCCGGGGCGCTCGTAAAGCTCGATCGGCGCCGCGGTCGCAGCCAGCGGAGCGCAAAGCCAGGCGGCGGCGAGCGCGGCCTGGCGGAAGGTGAATCGGTGCATCGGCATGGCCGCCCTCCGGGTGGGTCAGGCGGCCATGCCCTCCTGCGCTGCGGTCAGCCGAACCGGCCGGCGCGGAAGTCCTCTACCGCCTGGAAGATCTCGTCGTGCGAGTTCATCACGAAGGGGCCGTATTGCGCAATCGGCTCGCGCAGCGGCTGGCCGGCGATCAGAAGGGCCCGCGCGGGCTCGCTGCCGGGGTTCTCCAGGCGCACGCCGTCCGCTTCCGCCTCATTGGCCAGGATGGCCATGCGCTGGCTGGGCACCACCGCCCCGCCCAGCTGCAGTGCGCCGCGGTAGACGTAGACGAAGGCGTTGTGCCCCGGCGGCAGCGGCTGCTCGAAGGCCGCGCCAGGCTCAAGCGCGATGTCGAGGTAGAGCGGCTCGGTGGTGCTGCGTTGCACTGCGCCTTCCACCACCTGGTCACCGGCCCCGGCGCGCCCGGCGATCACGCCGACATCCACGCCCGGCGCCCGCCAGTGCGGGATGGCACCGGCCGGGATGTCGCGGTAACCGGCCGGCATCATCTTGTCTTTCGCGGGCAGGTTGAGCCAGAGCTGGAAGCCTTCCATGCGGCCTTCCTCCTGCTCGGGCAGCTCGCTGTGGACCACGCCGCGGCCGGCGGTCATCCACTGCACGCCGCCGTTTTCCAGCAGGCCCTCGTGGCCGGCCGAATCGCGGTGGCGCATGCGGCCGGCGATCATGTAGGTGACCGTCTCGAAGCCGCGGTGCGGGTGGTCCGGGAAGCCGGCGATGTAGTCGTCGGCGTTGTCGGTGCCGAAGGCGTCGAGCATCAGGAAGGGGTCGAGCCGGCGCTGCAGGTCCTGCGTCAGCACGCGGGTCAGCTTGACGCCGGCGCCGTCGCTGGTGGGGCGGCCGGCGACCAGGCGCTCGACCCGGCGCGGCCGGGCCAGCGTGGATGTCTTGGGGTCGAGCGTGGTGGTGGTCATGGCAAAGCTCCGTTGGGAGCCCCCGGGGAGGCCGGGGGCTGGTGGATGGTAGAGGGATCGCGTCAGGCCAGCGCGGGTTCCTGCGCCGCGCCGAGCAGCGCGTCGATCTCGGCGCGGGCGCTGGCCAGCGCCTGCGCCTCGGCCTCAGGGCCCATGGCCAGGCCCTCGGCATAGACGAAGCGCACGTCGGTCATGCCCAGGAAGCCCAGCACGGCCTGCAGGTAGGGCACCTGGCTGTCACGCTCGGTGCCGCGGTGCACGCCGCCGCGCGACAGCACGGCATAGACCGTCTTGCCGGTCAGCAGGCCGACCGGGCCCTTGTCGGTGTAGGTGAAGGTGACGCGGGCCCGGGCGATCGCGTCGATCCAGTTCTTCAGCTGCGCGGTGACGCCGAAGTTGTACATCGGCACGCCCAGCACCACCACGTCGGCGGCCTGGATCTCGGCGATCAGCGCGTCGTCCAGCGCCACGCGGGCGGCCTGCTCCGGCGAGCGGGCGTCGGCCGGGGTGAAGAGGGCGCCCAGTGCGGCTTCGTCCAGCACCGGGTGCGGGGTGCGGGCCAGGTCGCGCACGGTCAGCGTGGCACCGGCGTGCTCGGCCAGCAGGCGCGCCGACAGCTCGTTGGCCAGGCGGGTGGAGTGCGAGCCCTGGTCGTTCTCGAACACGCGGGCGCTGGAATTGACTTGCAGGATGTTCATGGCGGGGCTTCCGTTTCGGGTGGCGGCGGCGGGTGTGCAGCCGATGGAAGCCACTGTATTGACGCACCCTTCGGCGATAAATCCGGCAAGATGGACATGTTTGTTCCGTTGGTGGAACAATTGAGGCGTGAGTCTGACCACCGCCGCCATCGACCCGAGCGACCTGGTGCTGTTCGCCCATGTGGCCGACACGGGCAGCTTCACCCGCGCCGCGGACCGCCTGGGCCTGCCGAAGTCGACCCTGTCGCGCCGCCTGTCGGGCCTGGAGTCGCAACTTGGCGAGCGGCTGATCCTGCGCACCACCCGGCGCCTGACGGTGACCGAGTTCGGCGCCGCTGTGCTGGAGCATGCGCGCCAGGTGGTGGCCGAGGTCGATGGCGCTTTGGCGTTGGCCGAACACCGCCAAGCCCGGCCCAGCGGTCACCTGCGCGTGTCGATGCCGGGCGACATCGCGACGCTCGCCCTGTCGGAGATGCTGGAAAAGTTCGTGCGCGAGCACCCGGCGGTGACGCTCGAGCTGGACCTGTCGCCGCGCCGGGTCGACCTGATCGCCGAGAACTACGACTTGGCCCTGCGCATGGGCGATCTGCCGCCTGACAGCCAGCTGGGTGCCCGACGCCTGGCCTGGTTCAGCGGCGGGCTGTTCGCCTCGCCCGCCTGGGCGATCGACCACGGCCTGCCAGCCGAGCCGGAAGAGCTGATGACCCCGGCCCGACCCTGGCGCAGCCTGCTGATTGCCGGCCAGGGCGGCGAGCCCGTCGCCTGGCGGCTGGAGCGCCAGCTCGAAGGCGCTCACGAGCCGCAGCGCTGGCAAGGCCTGCCGCCGAACCGGATGCTGGCCAATTCACCTGCGCTGCTGCTGCAGATGGCGCGCGCCGGCCTGGGGGTGGCGCTGGCGGGCGACTTCTTTGCCGCGCCCTATGTGCACGCCGGTGAGCTGGTGCGGGTGCTGCCCGAATGGCGCTCCAGCCCGTCGCCTGCCTGGGCGGTGTTCCCGGAGCGCCGCCTGATGCCGGCCAAGACGCGGGCATTCATCGACGCGCTGGCCGAGGCCCTCTCACCTTGCCGCGAGCCGGGGGCGGATGTGTGTGCCGGCCAGACGCCGCCGCGTTCGGCCCAGGCGATCGGCCTCAGGGCGCCGGCTTAGCGTGTCGCCGATGGTCGAGGTGGTCCCGCACGGTCTCGATCACATGCTGCTGGCTGTCGGCCTGTGACAGCGTGTGGTCGGCGCCGCTGACCATCAGCATGCGGAAATTGGGGGCCTGGCGCATCAGCTTGCCGCGTGGGCCGATGTGGTACTCGAGGTAGTCCAGGCCGTCGTCGGCCTCGGCCACGATGAGCAGGATGTCGGTGCCGCGGCGGCTCAGCAGCTTCATGTTGGCCAGCACGTTTTCTTCGGCCGGCGCGCGGCCCAGCAGCCGGCGCGCGGCGCGCTCGGCGCGGGCGCGGGCCAGCGTGGCCAGGCGGCCGGCGATGCCGCGCACGTCGATGTCGCCCTGCAGCAGGCGCTTGTAGGTGGCGGGCTCCAGCATCGCCCGCTTGTAGAAATGGCTGGACTTGTAGCTGCGCTGCATCGCGCTCTGCAGCGTCTCGCCCTCGCTCCAGTCGAGCCGGCGCGGGTTGATCAGCACCAGGCCGGCGACGCGCGGGTCCGCCAGCGCGGTCTGGAAGGCGACGTAGGCGCCGGAGCAGAGGCCGACCAGGATGAAGCGCTGCACGCCCAGCTGCGACAGGCGCTCGATGGCGGCGCCCACATCGACCGTCGAGCCCTTGGAGTAGAGGCGGTTGTTGGCGTAGCCGGCGGCGCTGCGGCTGTCGCCGATGCCGGCCAGGTCGAAGCGCAGCGCGCGGTAGCCGCGGCCGGCCCAGGCCCGCGCCATCTTCACGTAGAGCCGGTTCGGCCCGACGCGGTGGTTGGTGCCCACGTTGATCATCAGGATGGCGGTCTCGGCGCGGTCGCCGGCCGCCGCCAGGTCGGCCGGCTCGGCGAGGATGCCGAACAGGCCGGCGCCGCCGTCGAGCTGCTCGCCGAACAGCAGCGGCTTCTCCCGCACGCCGGCGAAGACCGCGTCGCGCTGCTCCGGGGCCTGGGTGGGCGCCGGCGGCGTGGCGGGCGGTTGGGCGGGCTCGCCATCGCGCAGCCAGGCGACGATGCCGTCGAGCGTGGCGGCAGGCACGTCGGCCTCGTGCGGCTCGGCCATCATCGCGGCGTAGCCAGGCCACTCCACGGTGTCGACGCTGATGCCGGCCTCGCGCCAGGCCTTGGCCAGCTTGGGCGTGCCGGGCAGGTCGTCGCGGTCGATGAAGAGGGCGCGCCGGGCTGGCTGCGGGCCCTCGGCGGGGCCGGGCTCGGCATCGAGCGCTTGCAGGTCGCGCAGGGTCTGGCCGGTGTAGAGCGTGCCCAGGGTTTCGAGGTCGTCGTCGCCGGCCACGCCGGGCTGGGGCGAATGCTTGCGCAGCGTGCCGGCGGCGCGCAGCTCGCGCACGAAGGCGCGGCCGGTGGGGCAGGGGGCCCAGAGCACGAGGCTGTCCACCCCGCCGCGGGCGCGGGCGACGCTGGCCGCCAGCGTGGCGCCGACGCGCACGCCGAACAGCGCCAGCCGGGAGACGCCCCCCAGGCGGGTGACTTCATCCAGCGCCGCGTCGATGCAGGCCTGCCAGGCCGGCACGCGGTCGGGGTCGCTGTCGTCGCCGATGGAGTCGCCGGTGCCGTGGTAGTCGAAGCGGATGACGGCGAAGCCCGCCTGTGCCAGGCGCTCGGCGAGCTGGGTGTAGGTCTCGTAGGCGCAGGTGCCCTCATAGCCGACGGGGCGGCAGAGCACGACGCCGGTCGGGCGCGCCGGGGCTTGCGCGGCATGGAACCAGCCGAAGCATCGGGTGCGCTCTTCGCCGAAGGCGATGGGCACGGCGCCCGGGGCGCCTGGCTTGTGGTCGCCGGTGACGGTCGACTCCCTCATGTCGTTATCTTGTGTGCAGCTCGTCGGGACAATTTTCAGTATAGGGTTGGCGTTTACGCTCGGCTGGTGCCGGGCATTCCCGCACCTCAGCATTTGATGCAGGGTGCACGATCAGGAGCATGGGATGAAAGCAATCTTCAACGGTGTGGTGGTGGCCGAGAGCGACGACACAGTGGTCGTCGAGGGCAACCACTACTTTCCCGACAGCGCGCTCAAGCGCGAGTACACGAGCTTCTCGAACCACCGCACCAGCTGCGCCTGGAAGGGCCAGGCGCGTTACCTGAGCCTGCTGGTCAACGGCGAGCTGGGACCGGACCTGGTCTGGTACTACCCCGAGCCCAGCGAGGCTGCGGCGCAGATCAAGGGGCGTGTGGCCTTCGGCCGCGGGGTGCAGGTGGTCGAGTAAGGCGGCACGCCGGAAGCGCGGATGGACACGACTGCCCTGACCGTGGTGCACCGCCGCCGCCTGCGGGCGGTGTGGCGTTCGGCCGGCTGGCCCTGCCAGGACCTGGTCGAGGTGGAGCTGCTGGCCGCCGGCTGGCTGGAACGACTGCGCGACGAGGCTGGCCGCGAAACCCTGCGCGTGAGCGACGCCGGCGTGCAGGCGCTGGCGGCCACGCTGCAGCGCAACCGTGCCACGCGCGACGCCCACGAGGCGCTGGTGCTGCGGGTGGCCGAGGAGATGCAGCGTGCCGGCCGCATCGCCTGGCGCGGGCTGGCCTTGCGCGCGCCGGTGGCGGGCGACAACGTGGCATCGGTACCGCCGCCTGTTCCATCGCTTCTCACATCTGATGGTGACGGCCCGCCGGACCCGCCGCTGCCTGCCGCCCGCTGGGTGATGGCGATGCCGGACGTCTACTCGATCCGCCACACCACGCTCGAAGACTGGGTGCTGCCGATCGCGCACGAGGTGAAGGTGCGGCGCGCCGACCTGCTGTCCGACCTGAAGCGGCCGGCCAAGGGCGAGGCTTACCGGGCCTTGGCCAGCGAGTGCTGGTATGTGCTGAAGGCCGGCATCGGCCAGCCGGAGGAGATCCCGCCCGACTTCGGCGTGATGTGGGCCCACCCCATGGCCGGCCGCACGCTGGAAGACGGCCCGGTCTTCGGCGCGCTGGAGGTGCTGCGGCCGGCGCCGCGGCGGCCTTTCCGCCTCCCGCTGGCGGTGTGGATGGCGCTGGCGCGGGCGCATGCGCTGCCGCCGGACGAGGACCTGCCCCAGGGCGCACTGGGGTGATGGACGACCCGACGCGAGCCGGGCTGGGCTTGCCGCACAATCCCGCGCACACCCCGACGCCCGCCCCGCGGTGGCGCGCTACCCGCAGCGCCTCGGCCGGGCCGGCTCCCCATTGGAGATCCCCGTGCCGCAGTCCCATCGCATCGCCCCGTTGTCGCTGACCCGCCTGGCCGCCGCGTGTGCCCTCGGCGCCGCGCTCGCCACCAGCCCGGCCTGGAGCGCCGCACCCGCCAGCACCGCGAGCGCACAGGTCGCCTGGCTGCCGGCCGCGGCCGACGCCGACATCGAGAAGGCCTTTGCGCTCGGCAAGGCGGGCAACAAGCCGGTGCTGGTGTACTGGGGCGCCAAGTGGTGCCCGCCCTGCAACCAGCTGAAGGCGACGCTGTTCAACCGGCAGGACTTCATCGAGCGCTCCAAGCATTTCGTGGCCGTCAACATCGACGGCGACAAGCCGGGCGCACAGAAGCTGGGCGCTCGCTTCAAGGTGCGCGGCTACCCCACGATGATCCTGTTCAACCCGCAAGGCGAGGAGATCACCCGCCTGCCGGGCGAGGCCGATGCGCCGGCGGTGATGAACGTGCTGCAGATGGGCCTGGCCGGTGGCCGCCCGGTCAAGACGGTGCTGGCCGACGCCCGCGCCGGCAAGCCGGTGTCGGGCAACGAATGGCAGATGCTGGCCTTCTACTCGTGGGACACCGACGAGGCCCAGCTGGTGCCGGCGGCGCAGCGTGCCGCGCTGCTGGGCCAGCTGGCCGCGGCCTGCCCCGCCGCCGAGGGCGAGGCCTCGACCCGGCTGATGCTGAAGTCGCTGGCTGGCGAAGGCGCCGCACCGGCCGACGCGGCGGCGCGCGAGCGGGTGCGCAAGCTGCTGGCCGACCCGGCCGCCAGCCGCAGCCAGATGGACGTGCTGGTCAACTACGCGCCCGAGCTGGCCAAGGCGCTGGCGCCCGCCGCCGGCCCCGAGCGCCAGGCCACGGTGGCCGCGCTGGACGCCGCGCTGCAGCGCCTGCAGGCCGATGCGACGCTCTCGCGCGCCGACCGCCTGGGCGCGCTGATCGGCCGCGTCGGCCTGGCGCGGCTCGACCAGCCCCAGGGCACGCTGACGCCGCAGATGCCGGCCCCGCTGCTGCAGCAGGTGCGTGACGAATCGGCCCGGGTCGACCGCGAGGTGACCGAGGGCTACGAGCGCCAGGCGGTCATCTCGTCCGCCGCCTACCTGCTGGGCGAGGCCGGGCTCTGGAAGGAGAGCGACGCCTTGTTGCAGGCCAGCCTGGCCAAGAGCCACTCGCCCTACTACCTGATGAGCCACCTGGGCGGCAATGCCAAGAAGCAGGGCCGCAAGGACGAGGCCCTGCGGTGGTACGAGCAGGCCTTCGAGAAGAGCGAGGGGCCGGCCACGCGCCTGCAGTGGGGCACCAGCTACCTCGTCAACCTGATCGACCTGGCGCCACAGGACGCGGCGCGCATCGAGAAGACGGCCTCGCAGCTGATCCGCGAGGCCAGCGGCCAGAAGGCCGCCTTCTATGAGCGCAGCGGGCGCGACATGAAGCGCATGGGCGACAAGCTCGCCGCCTGGAATGCGATGGGCGACCACCAGGCGGTGGTGGCGCGGCTGCGCGCGCAGCTGAAGCCGGTGTGCGCCAAGCTGCCGGCGGGCGATGCCCAGCGCGCCTCGTGCGAGGCCGTGCTGAAGAAGGCCTGACGCCGGTCGGGTTTCACAGCCCATGCCGCGGGGCGCGCAGCCTGTCGCGCGGGGGCGGCGCTTCATCGCATCGGAGCCGGCGCCGGCCTGTGAGCGGCCAAGAATCGCCGCCTTCAGCGTTCCTGTTCCCACGAGGAGATTCCATGCCCCCGATCGTTTTCCGGCGCGCGCCGATCCGCGCCCTGGCGCTGACGACGCTCAGCCTGGCCGCCCTGGCCGTGACGGTGCCGGCACTGGCCGACACCGCAGTGCCGCAGTTCCCGCTGCGCGACTTCTTCCGCAACCCCGAGAAGGGCTACTTCCGGCTGAGCGAGGACGGCAAGTGGCTGGGCTTCATGCAGCCAGCCACCGGCGACGGGGGTGATGCCAAGCGCATGAACGTGTTCGTGCAGGCGCTCGAAGGCGGGCAGCCCACCGGGCCGGCTCGCCAGCTGACCCGCGAGAGCGCACGCGACGTGAGCATCTACCGCTGGAAGGGCAACGGCGCGGTGCTCTACGAGAAGGACTTCGGCGGTGACGAGAACGTGCGCGTCGTCGCGGTCGACGTGGCGACGGGCAAGCTGACCCCGCTGACGCCCGACGGCGGCGTGCGTGCCGGCATCGTCAACGAGCTGGTCGACGACCCCGAGCACATCCTGGTCCAGCACAACCAGCGCGACAAGCGGGCCTTCGACGTCTACCGCGTCAACGTGCGCACCGGCGAATCCACGCTGGTGGCGCAGAACCCCGGCAACGTGGTCGACTGGACGGCCGACCACAGCGGCCGCGTGCGGCTGGCGATTTCCAGCGACGGCGTCAACAACACCGTGCTGTACCGCGCGACCGAGGCCGATGCGTTCAAGCCCATCCTGTCGACCGACTTCCGCACCCAGATCGCGCCGACCTTCTTCGACTTCGACAACCAGCGCTTCTACGCGCTCAGCAACCGTGGCCGCGACAAGACCGCGCTGGTGCTGATCGACCCGACCCAGCCCGATGCCGAGCAGGTGGTGTTCACGCACCCGAAGGTGGACCTGGCCGGCGCCGCCTACTCGCAGAAGCGCAAGGTGCTGACGCAGGCCGACTTCCAGGTCGAGAAGCCCGAGCGGCACCTGTTCGATGCGCAGATGAAGCAGATGTACGAGCGGCTGGAGCGCCAGCTGCCGGGCATGCAGATCATCCTGCAGAGCGCCAACCGCGCAGAGGACCGCTTCGTGGTCGCGGCGATGAGCGACCAGACGCCGGGCGCGCGCTACGTGTACGACGCCGCGACCGACAAGTTGAGCAAGCTGGGCGACATCAACCCCGCGCTGCCGGCCGCGCAGATGGCGAAGATGCAGCCCATCAGCTACACCGCGCGCGACGGCCTGGTGATCCCGGGCTACCTGACGCTGCCCCCGGGCAAACCGGCCAAGAACCTCGCCTGCATCGTCAACCCGCACGGCGGCCCCTGGGCGCGCGACGGCTGGGGCTTCAACCCCGAGGTGCAGTTCCTGGCCAACCGCGGCTACTGCGTGCTGCAGATGAACTTCCGAGGCTCCACCGGCTACGGCCGCCAGTTCTGGGAGGCCAGCTTCGGCCAGTGGGGCCTGAAGATGCAGGACGACGTCACCGACGGCGCCCAGTGGCTCATCAAGCAGGGCATCGCCGACCCGAAGCGCCTGGGCATCTACGGCGGCAGCTACGGTGGCTACGCCACGTTGGCCGGCGTGGCCTTCACGCCCGACCTGTACGCGGCGGCGGTCGACTTCGTGGGCGTGGCCAACATGTTCACTTTCATGAAGACCATCCCGCCCTACTGGGAGCCGATGCGCCAGCAGTTCTACGCGATGGTCGGCAACCCGGACGACCCGAAGGACAAGGAGCGCCTGGCCGCCACCTCCCCGGCGCTGCAGGCCCACCGCATCAAGACGCCGCTGTTCATCGCCCAGGGCGCCAAGGACCCGCGCGTCAACAAGGCCGAGAGCGACCAGATGGTCGAGGCGCTGAAGGCCCGCGGCGTGACCGTGCAGTACATGGTCAAGGAGAACGAGGGCCACGGCTTCCGCAACGAGGAGAACCGCTTCGAGTTCTACGGCGCCATGGAGCAGTTCTTCGGCCAGCACCTGAAGCCTTGAAACGGAGCCCCCACGCCCCCTCCCGGGGGCTGCCCCCAAGGATCGCGAAGAGATCCTCGGGATCTCTGGGGCTCGCGCAGCGGACCGGCAAAGCCGGATCCGCGCACGCCACTGGATGGGCGGCGGCCCCTGCGGGGCGCCGCGTCAGGCCTTGTTCAGGCCCTCTGCTTCCATCGCTGCTTTCACGGCGGGGCGGGCGGCCACCCGGCCGCGGAAGGCGTTCAGGTGCTTCAGGCCTTCCATGTCGACGCCCACCACCTTGCTCCAGTTGGTGACGACGAACAGGTAGGCGTCGGCCACGGTGAACTGACTGCCCATCAGGTAGTCCTTGCCTTCGAGCTGGCTGTCGACCCACTTCAGGCGGTCGCCCAGGCGGGCGCGGTAGACCGCCTTGCCCTCTTCCGGCATGGCCGGGTTGAACAGCGCGGCGAGTAGCTCTTGTGCAGCTCGCTGGTGATGAAGTTGAGCCACTCCATCAGGCGGTAGCGCTCGATCGTGCCTGCGGGGGGCGCGAGCTTGGAGGCCGGGGCCTGATCGGCGATGTACTGCACGATCGCCGGGCCTTCGGTCAGGCGCTGGCCATCGTTGAGCTCCAGCACCGGCACCTGGCTCTTGGGGTTGACCAGGTTGAAGTCGCTGCCGTCGGCCAGCTTCTTGGTCTTGGTCGATGCCAGGGCCAGCTCGAAGTCGAGGCCCGCCTCGCGCAGCGCGATGTGGGGCGAGAGCGAACAGGCGCCGGGGCTGTAGTAGAGCTTCATCGGTTCTCCTCTTGGGTGGGGTCGAAGTGAAAGGGACGATCATCCGGGCAAAGGCCATGACCGGGGGGCGGCCAGGGGCTTGGCATTGCGTGTAGGCCGCTCGGGTTGCAGCCCGTGCGTGTCGGGCCGCTGTTCGCTCCGCCCAGTGGGCATTTCGTGCGCCGGCGCCGCCGAAAGCCAGCTGCAGCCACGCACAATCGCCGCCCATGACAAAGCGTTCTTTTACTCCTCGCTGGCTCGCCGTGGCCGTGGCCGTCGCCGCGGCCATCGGGGCGGGCGGCCCGGCCGAGGCCGCCAGCGCCTCGGCCCCCGCGCTGCAGCTCAAGGCCTGTCGTCTCAAGGGCGTGGAGCACGAAGCCCTGTGCGGCGTGCTGCGCCGCCCGTTGGACCCGGCCCGCGCCGATGGCCCGCTGATCGACGTGCATGTGGCGGTGCTGCCCGCGGTGGCGCGCAACAAGAAACCCGACCCGGTGCTGTTCTTCGCCGGGGGGCCGGGGCAGAGCGCGATCGGCCTGGCCGGCCCGATGGCGCGGATGTTCCAGCGCTTCCTCAACCGGCGCGACGTGATCCTGATCGACCAGCGTGGCACCGGCCGCAGCGCACCGCTGGTGTGCGAGCCCGAGCTGCCGACGCGGCCGGTGGCCGAGGCGCTGGACCCGGCCCGACAGCAGCGCGTGCTCGCCGAGTGCCGCGAAGCGCTGCAGAAGCTGCCGCACGGCGACCTGCGCCACTACACGACAACCATCGCGATGGCCGATGCCGACGCGGTGCGCCAGGCCCTGGGCGTGACGCAGGTCAACGTGATCGGCGGCTCCTACGGCACCCGCGCGGCGCTGGAATACATGCGCCAGTTCCCGGGCAGCGTGCGGCGCGCGGTGATCGACGGCGTGGCACCGCCCGACATGGCGCTGCCCGGCTCGTTCTCGCCCGACGCGCAACGCGCGTTCGATGCCCTGCTGGCCGCCTGCGAGGCCGCGGAAGGGGACGCCAGCTGCCGGCAGCGCTACCCCGGTCTGCGTGCCAAGTGGCATGCCGTGCTGGCGGCGCTCCCGCGCGAGGTGTCGGTGAACCACCCCGTGACGGGGCGGGAGGAGCGCTTCCAGCTGACCCGCGAGATGCTGGTCGGCCTGGTGCGTGCCCCGCTCTACGCGCCGGCGCTGGCCTCGGCCTTGCCGTTCGCGATCCACGAGGCGGCCGTGGGGCGCTACGACCCGATCATCGGCCTCGCGACCGCGCTCAGCAGCGGGGGGCGGGGCATGGAGCTGGCCACCGGCATGCACTTCTCGGTCGTCTGCGCCGAGGACATGCCGCGCCTGGGCCTGACGGGCGACAAGCCGGGCCACGACTTCGGCGAGGCGGCGCTCAAGCTCTATCGCGACACCTGCAGCGCCTGGCCCAAGGGCGCGGTGCCGGCGGCCTTCTACAGCGTGCCGCCGGCCAAGGCGCCGGTGCTGGTGATGTCCGGCGGCGACGACCCGGTGACGCCCCCGCGCCACGGTGAGCGGGTGGCCAAGGCGCTGGGCGCCCAGGCGCGCCATGTGGTGGTGCCGCACGCTGGCCACGGGACGATGGCGCTCGGCTGCCTGCGCGACGTGGTGTTCCGTTTCGTCGACCAGGAGGACGGGGCCGCCGCACTGAACGGCGTGCAGGCCGACGCCGCCTGCGCGGCCCAGGTGCCGCGTGCGCTGGCCTTCGCGCTGCCGGCACCGGCGGCCTCCTCGGCCCCGCCGCCCCCGCCGCCGCCTGCCCCGCCGCCCCGCCGCCGCGGCCCGGATGACGCCCCCTCCTCGAAAGCCGACCGATGATCGAAGTCGAACAACTCTCCAAGCGTTTCGTGCAGGGGCGTGGCAAGAAGGCCCGCGAGGTGCGCGCGGTGGACGGCGTGAACTGGCGCGCCGAGGACGGCCGCATCACCGGCCTGCTCGGTCCGAACGGCGCCGGCAAGACCACCACGCTGCGCATGGTGGCGGCGCTGATACCGCCCGACGCTGGCGCCATCCGCGTCGATGGCATCGACGTGGCGAAGCAGCCGATGGCCGCGCTGGCGCGCATGGGCGTGCTGTCGGATGCGCGCGGCCTGTACCCGCGGCTGACGGCGCGCGAGAACATCGTCTACTACGGCCGGCTGCACGGGTTGTCGGACCAGGCGGCCAGCGACCGTGCCGACCATCTGGCGGCCGTGCTGGACATGGCCCCGCTGCTGGACCGCCGCACCGACGGCTTCAGCCAGGGCGAGAAGATGAAGACGGCGCTGGCGCGTGCGCTGGTGCACAACCCGCCCAACATCATCCTCGACGAGCCGACCAACGGGCTGGACGTGCTGGCCACCCGGGCCCTGCGCGAGGCGCTGCGCCGGCTGCGCGACGACGAAGGCAAGTGCATCGTCTTCTCGACGCACATCATGCAGGAGGTCGAGCGGCTGTGTGACCACGTCGTCGTGATCTCGCACGGCCGCACCGTGGCCACCGGCACCGTGGCCGAGCTCTCGGCCCAGACAGGTCAGCCCGATTTCGAGGAGGCATTCGTGGACCTGGCGTTCACGTCGGCCGAACGGTTGGAGGCCGGCGAACAGCACCCGGCCGTGGTGGTGCACGGGGGGCACGCAGCATGAACACATTCCAGGCTTCGTGGGCGGTCTTCCGCAAGGAGCTGCTCGACGCGCTGCGCGACCGGCGCACCCTGCTGACGGTCTTCCTCAGCTCGGTGGCCATGGGCCCGTTGGTGCTGGTGCTGATCTCGACGCTGGTGTCGAACATCGAAAAGCGCGCCGAGGTGCGCGAGCTGATGGTGGTCGGGCTCGACCAGGCGCCGACCCTGCGCAACTACCTGCTGCGCCAGACCTACACGCTGAAGGCAGCGCCGGCCGACTACGAGAAGCAGCTGACCGACAGCAAGCTGGCCGACCCGGTGCTGGTGGTGCCCGCGGACTTCGAAGCGTCGATGGCGAGGGGCGAGGCACCGGTGGTCGAGGTCGTTTCGTCCAGCGCCAACCAGCGGGCGCAGAGCGGTGTCGGCCGCCTGCGCCGGCTGCTCGACGGCTTCAACGTCGAGCAGGGCACGCTGCGCCTGGCGGTGCGCGGGGTGGCGCCGGCAGCGCTGCAGGCTGTCGACGTGGACGAGCGCGACCTGGCCAACCCGGCGACGCGGGCCGCCCAGCTCACCGGCATGCTGCCCTTCTTCGTGCTGATGGCGGTGCTTTACGGCGCGCTGAATGCTGCGTTGGACACGACCGCGGGCGAGCGCGAGCGCGGCTCGCTGGAGCCGCTGCTGATGAACCCCGCCTCGCGCCTGGCGCTGGTGGTGGGCAAGTGGGGCGCGGTGGCGGCGGTGAGCATGATGATCGCGGTGCTGTCCTCGTTCAGCTTCCTGCCCGGGCAGTGGTTGCTGCGCAGCGAGACGCTGGCGGCGATGTTCCAGTACGGCCTGCCCGAGGCGGGCGCCTTCCTGGCGCTGCTGCTGCCGCTGGCCGGCGCGCTGTCGGCGCTGCTGATGGCGATCGCGATCCGCTGCAAGAGCTTCAAGGAGGCGCAGGCGAATGCGACCGTGGTGCTGCTGGTGGTGTCGTTGCTGCCGATGCTGACGCTGTTCAACCAGGAGGGGGAGAAACCCTGGCACCTGTGGGTGCCGGCGCTGGCCCAGTCCACCCTGATGAGCCGGGTGCTCAAGGGCGAGGCCATCGGCGCGGTGGACCTGGCGGTCCCGGCACTCGGCTGCGTGCTGCTGGCCGTGCTGTGCCTGGCCTACCTGTCGCGCCAGTTCGCCAAGGCTGCGGTGCGGTGAGCGCGGCCGCGCCGGTCCTGCCGGCCGTGCAGGGCGGGTCGCCCGCGCCGCACCCCTGGCGCTACGGGCTGCTGATCCTGCCCTTCGGCGTGAGTGGCGGTTTCCTCACCGTCACGCTGGCCTGGCTGCTGAATGCGGCCGGCGTGGCGCCGACCGAGGTGGCGGCGCTGATTGCGCTGGCCTACATCCCGCACACCTGGAAGTTCTTCTGGGCGCCGGTGATCGACCTGGCCTGGCGGCGCCGGGCCTGGTACGCAGTGGGCGCGCTGGGCTGCGCGCTGGGTACGTGGGCGCTCGGCAGCCTGCCGCCGATCGCGGCCAGCCTGCCCTGGCTGGGCGCCATCGTGCTGGCGATGAACGTCGCCGCCACGCTGGTCGGGATGGCGGTCGAGAGCCTGATGGCGCATGTCACCGCCGACGAAGCGAAGGGCCGTGCGGCGGGCTGGTTCCAGGCCGGCAACCTGGGCGGGCTGGGGGTGGGCGGGGGTGCCGGGCTGTGGATGGTGCAGTCGCTGGGCTGGGCGCCCGAGGTGTCCGCTGCGGTGCTGGGCGGGGCCTGCGCGCTGTGCCTGCTCGGGCTGTGGGGCTTGCCGGAGACGGAGACGATGGCCACCGGCAGCGCGGGCCGGCCCCTGGGGCTGGGTGTGCGGCTCAAGGCGGCGGTGCGGGAGCTGTGGGCCGTGGCGCGCTCACGCCGCGGGGGGCTGGCGATCCTGGTCTGCTTCCTGCCGATCGGCAGCGGCGCGGCGAGCAACCTGTGGTCGGTCGCCGCTGGCGACTGGCGGGCCTCGGCCGGCACCGTGGCCCTGGTCAGCGGTGTGTTGGGGGGCGTGGTCTCGGCGCTCGGTTGCCTGGTGGGCGGCCAGGTTTGCGACCGCATGAGCCGCCAGGGCGCCTACTGCCTCTTCGGCGCGCTGATGGTGGGCCTGGGGATCGGCATGGCGCTGGCGCCGCGCAACGAAACGAGCTTCATCGTCTTCGCCACCGCCTACGCGTTCGTGCAGGGCCTGACCTACGCGGGCTTCTCTGCGCTCGTGCTGGAGGCCATCGGCCGCGGCGCGGCGGCCACCAAGTACAGCCTGCTGGCGTCGCTGTCGAACATGCCGATCGCCTGGGTCACGCTGGTCGACGGCTGGGCTTACGAACACCATGGCCCGGCGGCGTTGCCGCTGGCCGACGCGGCAACAGGCCTCGCGGGGCTGATGGCCTTCGGGCTGGTGGTTGCCTTGCTGGCTCGCCGGCGGGGTTGAGCGCCGGCCGCGGGCCGGTCAGGCGGCCTGCAACGCGGCGACGCGCCAGACCTCGTCCTGCCACGGCAGTTGGCACACCAGGCGGCTCAGGTGCAGGGCCGACTCACGCGCGGGCAGCAGCTCGCCGTGTTCACCCACCAGCCGCAGGTTCGTCAGCACGCACAGCGGGTTGGCCATCGCGACCACGCCATCGGCGATCTGGATCCAGTCCCAGGCGATGCCGGCCTCGCCTTCGTCCCAGTGCTCGGCCCAGACGGTTTGGCCTGCACACCAGCCACCGGTGTCGCCGACAGTGGTCACACGGGTTCCCAAGTGCACGAATCTTGCCTTACGCTTGTCGTTCGCTTGGCAGAAAATGGCGGGCCACGCGTAAAGCGCCCAGGGCGGTGGCATGGTGGGGGAGGGGGTCGTGTGCATGATGGCCTTCTTCTTCGTCCGAATAGCCCGAAGTCTGGAGAGGTCGTCTTGTACCGACTAGCTGTCAATCCTGTCAGGGTGTCGTCATGGGGGTGCCCATGACCGGCGCCATGTTGAGCTCCAGTTACCTGTCGATCATGGAGGCGAAGTCCGCCGACGACTTCCGCGGCCAGATCGTGCGATTCGCCAACGGCCTGGGCTTCCAGTACGTGTCGGCGATGACGGTGGTCGACCATTCGCTCACCCAGTCCGACTTCATCAACATCGACAACATGCCCGACGGATGGCGTGAGGCCGGGGCCTCGATGGCCAACACGCACGTGCGCGACCCGGTCATGCAGCACTGCAAGCGGGGTGCAGTGCCCATCGTCTGGGATCAGGCCACCTACCTGCGCCAGGGCGCGATCGACCTGTGGGAAGAGCAGGCCGGCTTCGGCTACCGCACCGGCATCGCGCTGGCGCTGCACATGCCCGAGGGGCGCCACTTCATGCTCGGCGTGGACCGCGACCAGCCCCTGCCCAAGCCGCCGGAGGACCTGACCCGGCTGGTGGCCGACCTCCAGCTCTTCGCCGTGCACGCCCAGGACACCGCGCTGCGCTTGTTCGTGCCGGCGGAGCGCCTGGTCGACGCGCCGTCGCTGACGCCGCGCGAGCTCGAGGCCCTGCGCTGGACGATGGAAGGCAAGACCGCCTGGGAGGTGGGCAGCATCCTGGGCATCAGCGAGCGCACGGCGGTTCTGCACATCCAGAACGCGATGCGCAAGCTGGGCTCGGTGAACAAGCACCAGGCGGTGCTCAAGGCCCTCCGGCTCGGCCTGATCCACTGACGGGCCTCGGCGCGCCACGCCGCCAGCCCCGAGGGTGGCGCGCTCGGTGACACGCCGTGTTACCAGGACCTGTAAGACTTGACAGTGTCCGAATCAGGGGGGGATTGCTTCAATGACGACATGCGCTTCACCAGCGCCTCACCGTCGCGGAGTACCCCATGAAGCAAGCCCTGATGTCCCTCATCCGTCGTCCGCTGAGCCGTGTGGCCGCCGCCCCCAAGGCGCCGGTGCATGGCATGCGCGAGCTTGATCGCGCATCGCTGCGCCTGGTGGCCGGCGGCAACGACGACGGCACGCAATCTCCGCGCACCGGCTGGTGAGCCCCGCGCCCAGCGCGCGTCATCGAATCCCTCCACAACCAGCGTCGGGCCTGGAACTTTCCGGTTCGGCTTGGTTGACTTTCCGGGTGCTGGCGGCAGATCGCTGTCAGCACCCCTTTTTTTGGCACGGCTTCCCGCACGTTCCATGCCTTGGCGCGGCGGGATGGCCGGCGACAAGGCAAACGAAGAAGGGCGTCGTGGGGTGGCCGCCCGGGCGGGTCAGGCGCCTGGGCGCGTCAGTTGCTCGAGTGCTGTCAGCCACTTGGTGGCATGCCGCTCATCCGTGCCACACATCGGCGTGGAGGGCTGGAGCGAGCTGCAGACTGCCGGCCGGCGCGGGTCGCCGAAAATCCGGCAGCGCTTCCGATCGTCCAGCTGCACGCAGGGGACGCCCGCCGGCTTGCCGCCGGGCATGCCGGGGATCGGGCTGGAAATCGACGGTGCGGTACAACAAGCGCCGCAGCCGGGGCGGCAACTGGGGGTGGCGTGGGCCATGCCGTATTGTCGGTGGCCGCGGTCCCGGTGGTGGGTCTGATCAATTGTATGTGATTGCTCACCCTCTTCCTATTTGCATCACACGGGTGGCTTGACCTGGCCATGGCATCGACGCAGCCAGTCTTTTAAAATCAATACCTTGCGCGCGAGCTGCGCGGGTTGATTGGAAGTGCCGTGCTCTATCCCCAGGAATTCGACGTCATCGTGGTGGGCGGGGGCCACGCCGGCACCGAAGCCGCGTTGGCCGCGGCCCGCATGGGCTGCGCGACGCTGCTGCTGACGCACAACATCGAGACCTTGGGGCAGATGAGCTGCAACCCTTCGATCGGCGGCATCGGCAAGGGGCACCTGGTCAAGGAAGTGGATGCGCTGGGCGGGGCGATGGCCCTGGCCACCGACGAGGGTGGCATCCAGTTCCGCATCCTCAATTCGAGCAAGGGCCCCGCGGTGCGGGCGACCCGCGCACAGGCCGATCGCATCCTCTACAAGGCCGCCATCCGCCGCCGGCTGGAGAACCAGCCGAACCTGTGGATCTTCCAGCAGGCCGTGGACGACCTGATGGTCGAGGGTGACCGGGTCACCGGCGCCGTGACGCAGATCGGCGTCCGCTTCCGCGCCCGGGCGGTCGTGCTGACCGCGGGCACCTTCCTCGATGGCCGCATCCATGTGGGCCTGCAGAACCACAGTGGCGGCCGTGCGGGCGACCCGCCGGCAGTCAGCCTGTCGGCGCGGCTGAAGGAACTGAAGCTGCCGCAAGGCCGGTTGAAGACCGGCACGCCGCCACGCATCGACGGCCGGACGATCGACTTTTCGAAGCTGGCCGAGCAGCCTGGCGACCTCGACCCGGTGCCGGTGTTCAGCTTCATGGGCTCGGCCGCGATGCACCCGCGCCAGGTGCCGTGCTGGATCACCCACACCAATGAGCGCACGCACGAGGTGATCCGCTCCGGCTTCGACCGCAGCCCGATGTTCACCGGCGTGATAGAGGGGGTAGGGCCGCGCTACTGCCCGAGCATCGAGGACAAGATCAACCGCTTCGCCGACAAGGCCAGCCACCAGATCTTCCTGGAGCCTGAAGGGCTGACGACGCACGAGGTCTACCCGAATGGCATCTCGACCTCGCTGCCTTTCGACGTGCAGTTGGCGGCGGTGCGCACCATGCCCGGCCTGGAGCAGGCTCACATCCTGCGGCCCGGCTACGCCATCGAGTACGACTACTTCGACCCCCGCGGGTTGAAAGGCAGCTTCGAGACGCGGGCCATCGCCGGCTTGTTCTTTGCCGGCCAGATCAACGGCACCACTGGCTATGAAGAGGCGGCGGCGCAGGGCCTCTATGCCGGCGCCAACGCGGCCTGCCAAGTGCTCGGCAAGGCGCCGCTGGCGCTGCGGCGCGATCAGGCCTACCTGGGTGTGCTGGTGGACGACCTCGTCACCAAGGGTGTCACCGAGCCCTACCGCATGTTCACCAGCCGGGCCGAGTTCCGGCTGCAGCTGCGCGAAGACAACGCCGATGCACGCCTCACCGAGCTGGGCCGCGGCCTGGGCCTGGTTGACGATGAACGCTGGGCAGCCTTCAGCCGCAAGCGCGAGGTGCTGGCGCGGGAGGTGGAGCGCCTGCGTTCGACCTGGGTCCACCCTGGGATCCTCCCGACGGACTTGGCCGAGGCGGTGCTGGGCAAGCCCATCGAGCGTGAGTACAACCTGACCGACCTGCTGCGCCGGCCCGGCATCGGGTTCGACCATGTGGTGGCTCTGGCGGGCGTGGCCCGCCCCGAGGCCGGTGTTTCACGTGAAACCTTGGCGGCAGAGCTGGGGCCCGAACTGGCCGATGCAGTGATCGAGCAGATCGAGATCTCGACCAAGTACGCCGGCTACATCGACAAGCAGGTCGAGGAGGTGGGCCGGGCGCACGCCTATGAAAACCTGCCGCTTCCCCCCGAGCTGGACTACGCGCAGGTCACGGCCCTGAGCTTCGAGGTGCGGCAGAAGCTCAGCCGCCATCGCCCCGAGACCTTGGGCCAGGCTGCGCGCATCTCGGGCGTCACGCCGGCGGCGGTGTCCTTGCTGTTGGTGCACCTGAAGAAGAAACGCTTCAAGGGCTTCCTGGCCGAAGAGCCGCCTGCGGCCAACGACGAGCCCCCGCCCGCCGGTGCAGGCGGGCCCCGGGCGAACGCCGCCTGAGCCACCGCCGATTGCCGCCCCGCCCGCGTGGCATGTGTCGCGCTGAGCCCCCAAGCCCTCCGAGCGTCCACCGCCCATGTCGACTGCCGAACCCTCTTCAGCCCAATCGTCCGTCCTCGAGCCCACCCTTCGCGAGGGGCTCGCCCGGCTGGGGTTGAGCCTGCCTCAGTTGGCCAGCACCCGACTGCTGGCCTACCTGCACCTGATCGCGCAGTGGAACCAGGTCTACAACCTGACGGCCATCCGAGACCCGGCGGCGATGCTGACCCAGCACCTGCTGGACTGCCTGGCCATCGTGCCGGCGTTGCGGCGTGGCCTGGCGGGGCAGGGCAGGGAGCCTGCGGCGACGCTGCGTGTGCTCGACGTCGGCAGCGGCGCTGGGCTGCCCGGGGTGGTGCTCGCCATCTGCGAGCCCCGCTGGCAGGTCACCTGCGTCGACGCGGTGGCCAAGAAGGCCAGTTTCATCCGCCAGGTCGCGGCCGAACTCGGGCTGCCGAACCTGCAGGCCAGCCACCAGCGCGTCGAGGCGATGCCCGGCCAGCACGACCTGATCACCTCACGGGCCTTCGCCACGCTGGCTGATTTCATCGCCCTGACGCGGGACCGGCTCGGGCCGGGCGGCTGCTGGGCGGCCATGAAGGCTCACCTGTCGGACGAGGAGCGGCGTGCCGTCCCGGCTGACGTGGATGTGTTTCACGTGGAACCTCTGGTGGTGCCCGGCCTGGACGCGACCCGCTGTCTGGTCTGGATGCGACCCCGTGTCGGGGGCTGACCTCGCGGCATTCACAGGTCGTCCCCACGCCATCCTCAGCCCATCCACCACCCTCTCCACAGCCTTGTCCACAGGCGTTCGGCCGGTCGACGGGCCCCCAGGCGTGAAAACAGCCGTGCCGCCACCCAACGGCGCAGGCGACAATCCTGGCCATGTCCCGGATCTTCTGCATCGCCAACCAGAAAGGCGGGGTCGGCAAGACGACCACCGCGGTCAACCTCGCCGCTGGGCTGGCCCGCGTCGGCCAGCGTGTGCTGCTGGTCGACCTCGACCCGCAGGGCAATGCCACCATGGGCTCGGGGGTGGACAAGCGCAAGCTCGAAACCAGCGTGTACGACGTGCTGTTGGAAAGCGCGAGCGTGGCCGAGGCGCGCGCGCACTCACAGCAGGGCGGCTACGACGTGCTGGGGGCCAATCGCGAGCTCGCAGGGGCGGAAATCGAGCTGGTCTCGCTGGACCACCGAAACGAGCGGCTGCGTCGAGCCCTGAAGGCCGCCGAGGCCGACTACGACTTCGTGCTGATCGACTGCCCGCCGTCCTTGAGCCTGCTGACGCTCAACGGCCTGTGCAGCGCCCACGGTGTGATCGTGCCGATGCAGTGCGAGTACTTCGCCCTCGAAGGCCTGACCGACCTGGTCAACACCATCAAGCAGGTGCACGCCAATCTCAACCGTGACCTGGAGCTGATCGGGCTGCTGCGGGTCATGTTCGACCCGCGCATCACGCTGCAGACCCAGGTCAGCGACCAGCTCAAGGCGCACTTCGGCGACAAGGTGTTCGACACCGTCATCCCGCGCAACGTGCGGCTCGCCGAAGCGCCCAGCTACGGCCTGCCGGGCGTGGTGTTCGACCCCGCTGCCAAGGGCGCCCAGGCCTTTGTCGAGTTTGCCCGCGAGATGGTGGCCCGGGTGGGCCGCAGCCCCGCACCCGCCTGATCCCGATCACGCGCCTGGATCGACGCCGGGCCGCTCCCGGGTGACGCACTCGAAAGGCGAACGAGGCTTGTCGTCGACCGGAGGCGCTTTCGCGGCCCGCGGAAATTTCCTGAGGATCGGGAGCGTGGGCCGCTTGCACAATCCGGTCATCGCCTTTTTCTGCCGGCGCCGCCCGGCCCCACCAGGGAGACACCACTTGAAACGACGCATCGACGGCGCCGAACCGACCACATCCCGCAATCAACGCGCTTCGGCCCTGGGGCGAGTGCGCTTCGCCCTGGCCCTGCTGCCCGCCCTGCTCGCGGCTTGCGGCGGAGGTGGCGGCGGCAACGACCCGCCGTTGGGCGATGGCGCGCAAGTCTGCGCACCGACCAACCCCTACCGTGCCGACGCGGTCGCGCCAACCAGAACCGGCAGCTTGAGCGACGAAAAGGCCTGGGTCGCCAGCTACATGGACGCCGCCTACCTCTGGTATAGCGAGATCCCAAGCGTCAATGCCAATGACCCGGCGTACAGCAACACGGGCGATGTCTACACCTCGCTCGACAGCTATTTCAATGCCCTGCTGACTCGCAGCGTCACCGGCTCCGGTGCCGCGAAGGATCGGTTCAGCTTCACCTACCCGACCAAGGCCTGGAACGACCTGGCCGGCTCCGGCGTCGTCTCGGGCTACGGGATCGAGTGGTACTGGGATTCGCCCACGCCGCCGCGCGGCATCCGCGTGGCTTATACCGAGCCCGGCTCGCCCGCCGCGCTGGCTGGTGTCCAGCGCGGTGACCGGCTGGTCACCGCCGACGGTGTCAGTTCCGAGGCGGGCGACAGCAATGGCGTGGCCACGCTCAACGCAGCAATGTTTCCCGGCGCCAACGGGCAGAGCCACAGCTTCAGCTTTGATCGTCATGGATTCACGTTGAACGCGAATCTGGTCAGTGCCAACGTGACAAAGAAGCCGGTGTACTTCCAAGTGATCCACGACTGCTGCAGCAAGACCGGTCACATCGTGTTCAACGACCACATCGCTACCGCGGAACAGGGGCTGATCGAGGCGATCACGGCGTTCAAGGCCACTGGCATTGACGGCTTGGTGGTGGATTTGCGCTACAACGGCGGCGGCTACCTCTACATCGCCAGTGAGCTCGCCTACATGATTGCGGGCCCGACGCGAACTGCGGGCAAGACCTTCGAGCGCTTGGTCTACAACGACAAACGCAGCGGCGAAAATGAAATCATGCCGTTCCGCAGCGAGTCCTGCTTCCTGGACTCGAACTTCAGCTGCACGAACGTTCAGCCGCTGCCTACACTCAACCTGTCGCGGGTGACGGTCATCACCACCGGTTCGAGCTGCTCCGCCAGCGAGGCGTTCATCAATGGCCTGCGCGGCATCGACGTGGAGGTCACGGTCGTCGGGGACACGACATGCGGCAAGCCGTACGGGTTCACCGCGAAGGACAATTGCGGCATCTCTTACTTTCCCATCGAGTTCAAAGGCGAGAACGCGAAAGGGTTCAGTGACTATCCCGACGGCTTTGCGGCCACCTGCCCTGCTGTTGACGACTTCAGCATGGCCCTGGACCACCCCAGCGAGGGCATGCTGAGCGCTGCGCTTTACAGCGCCCGCCATGACGGGGCTTGCGACCCGGTGGCCGCGCAGGCGGCGCGCCGCTCGCAGCTTGCCGCCGGCCCGCAAGCCCAGCCGCGCCTGCTGCGCGGCCCGGAGCGCGAGAACCGCATCCTGCTGCGCCGCTGATCGGCCAGCGGCTGCACCGGCGTCGATGCCGGTGCGCGGCTTCCTGAAGGGCTCGGGTCTACAACCCGAGCCCTTCTTCTTTTCCGAGGTGCACGTTCATTGCCTGCACCGCCGCACCGCTGGCACCCTTGCCCAGGTTGTCCAGTCTGGCGATGAGCAGGTTCTGCCGGCCGTTGGCGAAGACGAAGATGTCGACCCGGTTGGTGTCGTTGCAGGCCTGCACGTCGAAGAAGCCGTTCTCCAGCGTGGCGGGGTCGGACAGCGGCATCACGCGCACGAAGCGCTCGCGGGCATAGCGCTCGGACAGTGCATCATGCAGCCTGGCGCCGTCCACCATGGCTGGCAGCACCTCTGGATGCAAGGGCACACTTACCGCCAAGCCCTTGTAGAAATTGGCCACGATCGGCATGAAGACCGGCGCGTGGGCCAGGCCGGTGTGGGCCATCATCTCCGGCAGGTGCTTGTGCGCCAGGCCCAGGCCGTACGGGCGCGGCGCGTCCAGTGCCGGGTCGCCGCCCGCCTGGTACTGCTCGATCATCTTTTTGCCACCGCCGGAGTAGCCGGTGATCGAGGTGGCGGTGATCGGCGCGTCCGCCTGCACCAGCCCGGCGTCGACCAGCGGCCGCAGCAGCAGGATGAAGGCGCTGGCATGGCAACCCGGGTTGGCGATGCGCTTGGCCTGGCGCAGGGCGTCGCGCTGGCCGGGGGCCAGCTCCGGCAGGCCGAAGACCCAGCCCGGTGCGGTGCGGTGCGCCGTGCTGGCGTCGATCAGGCAGGTGTCGGGGTTGGTGACCATCGCCGCGGCCTCGCGCGACGCCGCGTCGGGCAGGCAGAGAAAGGCCACGTCGGCGGCGTTCAGCAGCCGGGCGCGTTCGGCCGGGTCCTTGCGCTTGTCGGGGTCGATCTTCAGTACCTGGATGTCGCCGCGCAGCGCGAGGTACTCGTGGATGCGCAAGCCGGTGGTGCCTTCCTGGCCGTCGACGAAGACGCGGGTGCTCATGGGTGGGTCTCCAAGGTCGTGCACGGCCGGCTCGGCGGCGTGCCACAGAATGCGGGGTTCCACCAAGCATAAGGCAAGCCCCGACCATGACGGCCCCGAGTCCATTGCGCGTGCTCCTGCTGCCCGGCTGGCTGGATTCCGGCCCCGGGCATTGGCAGACCGAGTGGGAGCGCCTGCACGGCGACCTGCGCGTGCAGCAGGCTGATTGGCAATGGCCACGCCGTGGGGACTGGATGGCCCGGCTCGAAGAGGTGCTGCTGCAGGATGAGCGGCCGGCGCTGCTCGCGGCGCACAGCCTGGGCTGCCACCTGGTGGCCGGCTGGGCGGCCCACAGCCGTCACACGTCGCGCGTCCGGGCTGCCCTGCTGGTGGCACCGCCCGACCTGGATCAGCCCGACACGCCGCCGCAGCTCTTCAACTGGCGCCCGGTGCGGCGCCAGCGCCTGCCCTTCGCTGCGCACGTGATCTACAGCGAGGACGACCCGTTCTCCTCCAGCGCCGCAGCGGTCGCGCTGGCGCGGGACTGGGGTGCCCGATGCACGCCGCTGGGTTCACGGGGGCATATCAACGGCGATTCGGGCCTGGGCGTCTGGGCTGAAGGACGAGCCTGGCTGGATGCGTGGGTGCAGCGCTGAGGCGAAGGCGCCTTGACCGACAATCGCCCGATGGCAACCAAGAAACCCAAGGGCCTGGGCATGGGCCTGGAGGCCCTGCTGGGCCCCAAGGTCGACGACGCGCCTGCGGCCGCGCTCGCGGCACCGGGCGCGCCCAGCGTGCTCAAGGTCGGGCAGCTGCAGGCGGGCAAGTACCAGCCCCGCACCCGCATGGACGAGGGCTCGTTGTACGAGCTGGCCGAAAGCATCCGCAGCCAGGGCGTGATGCAGCCGATCCTGGTGCGGCCGCTGGCTGCACCAGGCGAGGGCGCGGCGGCCGGTGCCGCCCGCTACGAGATCATCGCTGGCGAGCGGCGTTTCCGTGCCGCGCAGCTGGCCGGGCTGGACGAAGTGCCGGTGCTGGTCAAGCCCGTGCCCGACGAAGCCGCCGCGGTGATGGCGCTGATCGAGAACATCCAGCGCGAAGACCTGAACCCCCTGGAGGAAGCGCAGGGCCTGAAGCGGCTGGTCGACGAGTTCGGCCTGACGCACGAGCAGGCCGCACAGGCGGTGGGTCGGTCGCGCAGTGCGGCGAGCAACCTGCTGCGGCTGCTGAACCTGGCCGCTCCGGTGCAGCAGATGCTGATGGCCGGTGACCTGGACATGGGCCATGCCCGCGCGCTGCTGAGCCTGCCCGGCGCGCAGCAGATCCTCACGGCCAACGAGGTCGTCGCGAAGAAGCTCTCGGTACGCGATGCGGAGAAGCTGGTGAACAAGGCGACGGCTGCGGGCAGCGCGGGTCGGCAGACGCCCTTGCTGCGGGTGGCCCAGCCCAAGTCGCGCGACATCGTGCGGCTGGAGGAATTGCTGGCCGACGCCTTGACCGCCGATGTGGAGATCCGCGTGCAGCGCAAGACCAAGCGCGGCGAGCAGGGCGAGATCGCCATCCGCTTCGGCTCGCTCGACGAGCTGTCGGGCCTGCTGGACAAGCTGGGCGCCGGCGAGCGCTGAAGCCCGCGCCGCTGCTGCGCACGTGCACCACGCCACGCTGGCTGTGGCGTGAATTCACACGCCACTAGCCCAGCCCGCGCGAAACGAGATATAACGGTTCGACCGAAGCAGCTGCGCCACGTGGACGGATCGCGTGGCGGGGGCATCCCGAAAAGAGGCCCGCAGGTGGCCTGCTTTTTGCTCGATTGTTTGCAGGAGAGAAGCACAAGCTTGTCACCGTCGACGCAGTGTTCTGCGTTGCATGACCTGAAGACCGGAAAGCTCTGATGACGCCCGGGTCCGTACAGCCGGGACGCCATCAGAACTTCCCAGACGCCGCGCCGGAGGGATCTTCGCGCGGTGCCGCCCTGACACATCGACAGGAGGTCTTGCATGGACGTGATGAGCAGCTTTGCCGCCCGCTACGAGCGCACCCGCGAGGAAGAGATATCCCTTGCGGACTACCTGGCGGAGTGCAAGCGCAACCCGCTGGCCTATGCCTCCGCCGCCGAGCGCATGCTCAAGGCCATCGGCGAGCCGCAGATGGTGGACACGCGCAACGACCCGCGGCTGTCGCGCCTGTTCGCCAACAAGGTCATCAAGATCTACCCGGCCTTCGCCGAGTTCTACGGCATGGAAGACTCGATCGAGCAGGTCGTGTCCTACTTCCGTCATGCCGCACAGGGGCTGGAAGAGAAGAAGCAGATCCTCTACCTGCTGGGGCCGGTGGGCGGCGGCAAAAGCTCGATCGCCGAGCGGCTGAAGCAGCTGATGGAGCTGGTGCCGTTCTATGCGATCAAGGGCTCGCCGGTGAACGAGTCGCCGCTGGGCCTGTTCAACGCGGATGAAGACGGCCCGCTGCTCGAGAGCGAGTACGGCATTCCGCGCCGCTACCTGAATCGCATCATGAGCCCGTGGGCTGTGAAGCGGCTCGAGGAGTACGGCGGCGACATCCGGCAGTTCAAGGTCGTCAAGCGCTACCCGAGCGTGCTCAAGCAGGTCGGTGTGACCAAGACCGAGCCGGGCGACGAGAACAACCAGGACATCTCTTCCCTCGTCGGCAAGGTCGACATCCGCAAGCTCGAGACCTACGCGCAGGACGACCCCGACGCCTACAGCTACTCCGGCGGCCTGTGCCTGGCCAACCAGGGCCTGATGGAGTTCGTCGAGATGTTCAAGGCGCCGATCAAGGTGCTGCACCCGCTGCTCACGGCCACCCAGGAAGGCAACTTCAAGGGCACCGAGGGCTTTGGCGCCATCCCCTTCGACGGCGTGATCCTCGCGCACTCGAACGAGAGCGAATGGAAGGCGTTCCGCAACAACAAGAACAACGAGGCCTTCCTCGACCGCGTCTACATCGTCAAGGTGCCGTATTGCCTGCGCGTCAGCGAGGAGATCAAGATCTACGAGAAGCTGATCCGCGGCTCGTCGCTGGCAGAGGCCAAGTGCGCCCCGGGCACGCTGAAGATGATGAGCCAGTTCGCCATCCTCACGCGGCTGAAGGAGCCCGAGAACTCCTCCCTGTTCAGCAAGATGCAGGTCTACGACGGCGAGAACCTGAAGGACACCGACCCCCGCGCGAAGAGCTACCAGGAGTACCGCGACTACGCCGGCATGGACGAGGGCATGAGCGGCATCTCGACCCGCTTCGCCTACAAGATCCTGTCGAAGGTCTTCAACTTCGACAGCCAGGAAGTCGCCGCCAACCCGGTGCACCTGATGTACGTGCTGGAGCAGCAGATCGAGCGGGAGCAGTTCCCGGCGGAGCTCGAGCAGAAGTACATCGGCTTCATCAAGGAGCAGCTGGCGCCGCGCTATGCCGAGTTCATCGGCAAGGAGATCCAGACCGCCTACCTCGAGAGCTACAGCGAATACGGCCAGAACATCTTCGACCGCTATGTCACCTATGCGGACTACTGGATCCAGGACCAGGAGTACCGCGACACCGACACCGGCGAAGTGTTCGACCGCGCGAGCCTCAACGCTGAACTGGAGAAGATCGAGAAGCCGGCCGGCATCGCGAACCCGAAGGACTTCCGCAACGAGATCGTCAACTTCGTGCTGCGCGCCCGGGCCAACAACGCCGGCAACAACCCGGTGTGGACGAGCTACGAGAAGCTGCGCGCGGTGATCGAGAAGAAGATGTTCTCGAACACGGAAGAGCTGCTGCCGGTGATCAGCTTCAACGCCAAGGCCAGCGCCGACGAGGCCAAGAAGCACGAGGACTTCGTGCAGCGCATGGTCGAGAAGGGCTACACGGCCAAGCAGGTGAGGTTGCTCTGCGAGTGGTATCTGCGCGTTCGCAAGTCGTCTTGAAGAAGCACCGAGTGGCCTGAACACGGAGGGACCCGATGCTTCAGCAGATCATCGACCGCAGGCTGGCCGGCAAGAACAAGTCGATCGGCAACCGCGAGCGTTTCCTGCGCCGCTACAAGGACCAGATCCGCGAAGCGGTCAAGCGCGCGGTGGACGGCCGCGGCATCCGCGACCTGGAGCGCGGCGAAGAGGTGCGCATCCCGAAGAAGGACATCTCCGAGCCGGTCTTCCACCACGGTCAGGGCGGCAAGCGCGAGATGGTCCACCCCGGCAACAAGGAGTACGTCACCGGCGACCGCATCCAGCGGCCCAAGGGAGGCGGCGGGCAGGGCAGCGGCAAAGGCCAGGCCAGCGATTCCGGCGAAGGCGAGGACGACTTCACCTTCAGCCTCAGCAAGGAAGAGTTCATGGAGGTCTTCTTCGAGGACCTGGCCTTGCCGCACCTCGTGAAGACCCAGCTGGCCGATGTGCCGGAGTGGAAGACGCACCGCGCCGGCTATTCCAGCGACGGCACGCCGAACAACCTGCACATCGTGCGCTCGATGCGCGGTGCCCTGAGCCGCCGCATCGCGCTGGGCGGCGACGCGCGCCGCGAGCTGCATGCGCTGGAGGCGCGCGTGGCCGAAATCCGGCGCCACCATGCCGACGACCCCGTGGCCCAGAAGGAGTTGGCCGAAGCCGAGAAGCGCATCGCCGAGTTGCGCGGCCGGCTCTCGGGCATCCCTTTCCTCGATCCCATCGACCTGCGCTTCCGCAACCGCGTGAAGGTGCCGGTGCCGAGCTCCAAGGCGGTGATGTTCTGCCTGATGGACGTCTCGGGCTCGATGGACGAGGCGCGCAAGGACCTGGCCAAGCGTTTCTTCATCATCCTGTACCTGTTCCTCACCAAGCACTACGAGAAGATCGACCTCGTCTTCATCCGCCACCACACGCAGGCGCAGGAGGTGTCCGAGGAAGACTTCTTCCACGCCCGCGAAACCGGCGGCACGGTGGTGTCCAGCGCACTGGAGTTGATGCACGACATCATCAAGGCGCGCTACAACCCGGGCGAGTGGAACATCTACGGCGCCCAGGCCAGCGACGGCGACAACTGGCACCACGATTCCGGCCGCTGCCGTGAACTGCTGGTCGAAAAGCTGCTGCCGGCCTGTCGCTACTACGCGTATGTTCAGGTGGCAGAGGAAGAGCAGAACCTCTGGGAGGAATACACCCGCCTGGTCGAGACGCACAAGCACTTCGCGATGCGCAAGGCCATCGAGCCTTCCCAAATCTATCCGGTGTTCCGAGATCTCTTCAAGAAGGAGGGGGCATCGGCATGAGCGCCGGGCCGCTCCCAAGCCATGCCGCATCCCCTTGGGGGATCGGCCGATGGTGTCCATCGGACAAGGGGCCGACATCATGAGCATCGAGTATTCGCAGGACCGTCGCTTCGTGCACAACCCCGCCAAGATCCCCGCCGCCGGCGACCGCCGCAAGCCCCACACGGCCCTCGACGGCCCGCTGCCGCCGCCGCCCCGCCCCGAAACGCCGTTGCCCGACCCGAGCGACTGGTCCTTCGAGCTCATCCACGACTACCACGAGGTCATCAAGGCCACGGCCCGCCGTTTCGGGCTGGACACCTACCCGAACCAGCTCGAGATCATCACCGCCGAGCAGATGATGGACGCCTACGCCAGCGTGGGCATGCCGGTGAACTACCGCCACTGGACGTACGGCAAGGAGTTCATCTCGACCGAGAAGAACTACCGCCGTGGCCACATGGGCCTGGCCTACGAGATCGTCATCAACTCCAACCCCTGCATCAGCTACCTGATGGAGGAGAACACGATGGCGATGCAGGCGCTGGTGATCGCCCACGCCGCCTACGGCCACAACAGCTTCTTCAAGGGCAACTACCTGTTCCGCATGTGGACCGATGCCGGGTCCATCATCGACTACCTCGTCTACGCGAAGAACTACATCGCCGAGTGCGAGGAACGTCACGGGGTCGAGAAGGTCGAGGAGTTCCTCGACTCCTGCCACGCCCTGCAGAACCACGGGGTCGACCGCTACCGCCGGCCCAGCAAGAAATCGCTGGCCGAAGAGCTGGCGATGCGCAAGGACCGCGAGCAGTACGCGCAGGCGCAGGTCAACGACCTGTGGCGCACGCTGCCCCGGCGGGTCGAGAAGGAGGAAGAGGCCCGCGAGGCCAAGCGCTTCCCGGTCGACCCGGAGGAGAACATCCTCTACTTCATCGAGAAGAACGCACCGCTGCTGGAGCCCTGGCAGCGCGAGGTGGTGCGCATCGTGCGCAAGATCGCGCAGTACTTCTACCCGCAGCGCCAGACGCAGGTGATGAACGAGGGCTGGGCCACCTTCTGGCACCACAAGATCCTCAACACCATGTACGACGACGGCTTCCTGACCGACGGCGTGATGATCGAGTGGCTGAAGTCGCACACCAACGTCGTCTACCAGCCCAAGGTAGGCGACCGCGGCTACTCGGGCATCAACCCGTATGCGCTGGGCTTCGCGATGTACACCGACATCAAGCGCATCTGCGACGCGCCCACCGACGAGGACCGCGCCTGGTTCCCCGACATCGCCGGCAAGCCCTGGCTGCCCACGCTGGACCAGGCCATGCGCAACTACAAGGACGAAAGTTTCGTCGGCCAGTTCCTCAGCCCGAAGCTGATGCGCGACTTCCGCTTCTTCCAGATCACCGACGACGAGAAAGACACCGAGATCGAGGTCAGCGCGATCCACGACGACTCGGGCTACCGGCGCGTGCGCGAATCCCTGTCGCGCCAGTACGACCTGGGCGCGCGCGAGCCCAACATCCAGGTCTGGAACGTCAACCTGCGCGGCGACCGCTCGCTCACCCTGCGCCACACCCAGCACAACGACCGCCCGCTCGACGATGGCGCGCATGAGGTGCTGAAGCACGCGGCGCGGCTCTGGGGCTTCGGCGTGCAGCTCGAAAGCGTCAACGCCAAGGGCGACATCACCCGCCGCTGGAGCGTGCCCGCACCCAACAGCTGAAGCGCACTGACCTGAACTTTCTGCGTAGTCGCGCTCCTCGCGCGAGGTGGCACGCTGGCCGCCTTTCACGGGGAGATTCATGAGAAACCGGATCAATGGCGTGGCGGCTGCGGCGATCATGTGCTGCTTTGCCATGGGCTCGGCAGCGCAATCCGCGGCACCCGCTCCGATGAGCCCGGAAGCGCTGCTCGACGGGGTGTCGGTCGAGCAGCGAGCGCATCTGAAGTCGCTGATGAACGAGATGGCGCGCCAGCGAGTACAAACTGTCGCGGCGTCGACCGACACGACGCGGCCGGCCCTCACGGCCTTCAACGCAACCAAGTCCATCGATGTTGCTGCACAAGGCGCTCGGTTCGCCGCTGCTGTGCAGGCGACGGACGACGAATCCGGCGTGGAGTACTTGTGGGCGTCTGGCTACGGGCCACGCAACCAGCGCGTCAGCTTGTACCTTTACTCCACCCCACCCAGCCGGCGTCTCGCGGGTTTTGCCACAGCGCGCGAAAACATGCCCTTTCACGAGCCGGGCGAGTACCGTTTCACTACTGCCTGTGTCTACGATCTGGCGGGCAACGGCGCTTGCTACGACGAGGCCGGGCTGTCTGCTCTGGGCCAGAACCGCATGACGGTCGTCAACCGGCGTGGGTATGACGTGACGCCCCCGGAGCTGGTGCGCGGGCGAGTCCTGACGCCCTGGATATCTCTCTCGCAGCCACATCCTGGAACGACCGAACCCTCGTTTGCGGGTGTCGAGTTCGAGTTGCAAGATACCGGCGACTCGGCGCTCGCCGGTGCTTCGTACGCAACCGGTGAGTTCTGCAAGAGAGATCTTTCTTCGTGCCTCAGCATCCCTGGGTACTACTTTGGGGTGCCTCGGGCTGAACACATCCGATACCGCACAGGGATGCAGCTCCCTGCATTCCAACCGACAGGCGAGTACCGCTTGGCCCATCTCACGGTCGTCGACTACGCCGGGATGCAACGCTTCTACCAAAGCGTGGAGTTCGGCGGGGATGTCGACTTCAGTGCGTACTTTCCGTCTGTGAGCATCCACGTGCGACCCTGACCAGGCCGAACGCTAAGCCGCGAAGATCTTCCCCGGGTTCATGATGTTGCGCGGGTCGAGCGCCTGCTTGATCCCGCGCATCATTGCCACCACGCCTTCGCCGGCTTCCTCGACCAGGAAGCCCTGCTTGTGCAGGCCCACGCCGTGCTCGCCGGTGCAGGTGCCTTCCAGGCGCAGGGCGCGCTGCACCAGCTGGTGATTGAGCTGCTCGGCCAGCTCTCGCTCTTGCGGCTTCGCGGGGTCGATCAGGTAGGCGACGTGGAAGTTGCCGTCGCCCACGTGGCCGACGATGAAGTAGGGCAGGCCCGAGGCCTCGACCTCGGCCACCGAGTCGACGATCGCCTCGGCCAGGCACGAGATCGGCACGCAGGCGTCGGTGGTCACCGCGCGGCAACCGGGCTTCATCTGCAGGCCTGACAGGTAGGCGCGGTGGCGGGCGGTCCACAGCCGCGTGCGCGCCTCGGGCGTGGTGGCCCACTCGAAGGCCTGGCCGCCGAATTCGGCGGCGATCTCCTGCACCGTCTCGGCCTGCTCCTGCACGCCCGCCTCGCTGCCGTGGAACTCCATCAGCAGCATCGGCTGTTCGGCGAGCGTCATTTTCTCGGCCCGGTTCACGCCGCGGATGGCGTTGGCGTCGAGCAGCTCGCAACGCGCGATCGGCACGCCCATCTGGATGATCTGGATGGTGGTGTTGACGGCGCTGGCGATGTCGGGGAAATGGCAGATCGCGGCCGACACGGCCTGCGGCAACGGGTAGACCTTGAGCGTGATCTCGGTCATCACCCCCAGCGTGCCTTCGCTGCCGACGAACAGGCGCGTCAGGTCGTAGCCGGCGCTGGACTTGCGGGCGCGTGTGCCGGTGCGCAGCACCTGACCGGAAGCAGTGACCACCGTGAGGCCCAGCACGTTGTCGCGCATCGTGCCGTAACGCACCGCGTTCGTGCCCGAGGCGCGGGTGGCGGCCATGCCGCCGATCGAGGCGTTGGCGCCGGGGTCGATCGGGAAGAACAGGCCCGTGTTGCGGATCTCGCGGTTGAGCTGCTCGCGCGACACGCCGGCCTGCACCGTGACCGTCAGGTCTTCCGGGTTCACGCGCAGCACCTGGTTCATGCGCGACAGGTCGATGCTGATGCCGCCCTGGATCGCCAGCAGGTGCCCTTCCAGCGAGGAGCCGGCGCCATAGGGAATGACCGGCACGCCGTGTTCGCTGGCCTGTGCCACGACGAAGGCCACTTCTTCGGTCGACTCGGCAAACACCACCAGCTCGGGCGGCGGGACGTCGAAGGGCGACTCGTCGCGGCCATGCTGCTCGCGCACGGCCAGGGCCGTGGACAAGCGGGTGCCAAAGTGCCCGGCGAGCGCCTCGCGCAGGGCAGGTGGGCAGGGCCGCGGGGCGATGACGAAGGGGGCAGCAGGCGAATTCATGGCGGGATTCTGCGCCCGCGGTGGCCGTCGAAAAGCCTGCAGCGCCGCCGGGCCTTTCGGCTCTATTGCAGGCAGGCGGCGGCGCGCTCCTGCAGCAGCACCCGCTCGCGCTCGTTGCGAGCCAGCCCGGCAGCCCGCAGGAACTCCTCGCGCGCCTCGTCGCGCCGCTCCAGCCGGGCCAGCAGGTCGCCGCGCACCGCCGGCAGCCAGTGGTACTGCTTCATGGCAGCCTCACCCAGCAGCTGGTCGACGATCGACAGGCCGGCGGCCGGGCCGAAGGCCATCGCCACCGCCACCGCGCGGTTCAGTTCGACCACCGGGGAGGGTGCCGCCTGGGCCAGAGCGTCGTACAGCGCGGCGATGCGTGCCCAGTCGGTGCCGTCGGCGCTGGGGGCGCGGGCGTGGCAGGCGGCGATGGCGGCTTGCAGCGCATACGGCCCGAGCGGTCGCCCGCGCTGCTGCGCCAACGCCTCGGCACGCCCCAGCGCGGCCAGCCCACGGCGGATCAGCAGGTGGTCCCAGCGGGCGCGGTTCTGGTCGGCCAGCAGCACCGGCCGCCCCCGCTCGTCGGTTCGCGCCGCGGTACGCGAAGCCTGGATCTCCAGCAGCGCGGCCAGGCCGTGGGCTTCCGGCTCCTCGGGTGCCAGCTCGGCCAGGACGCGGGCCAGGCGCAGGGCCTCGTCGCACAGGGCGGGGCGCATCCAGTCGTCGCCGGCGGTGGCGGTGTAGCCCTCGTTGAACACCAGGTAGACGACCTCCAGCACCGAGGCCAGGCGCGGTGCCAGCGCGTCACCGCGCGGCACCTCGAAGGGCACCTGGGCCTCGGCCAGGGTGCGCTTGGCGCGCACGATGCGCTGGGCGATGGTCGGCTCGGGCACCAGGTAGGCACGGGCGATCTCGGCGGTCGTCAGGCCGCCCAGCAGCTTGAGCGTCAGCGCCACCCGGGCCTCGGGCGAGAGCAGCGGGTGGCAGGCGGTGAAGACCAGGCGCAGCAGGTCGTCTCCGATGTCGTCCTGGCGTGCCGTGTCGAGCGCGTCGACGAAGTCGGGCACGACCAGCGCCTCGCGCGCTTCGAGGTCGAGGCCGATCTGCTCCAGCTTGGCGGCCAGGTTCTTGTCGCGCCGCAGCCGGTCCAGTGCGCGGTGCTTGGCGGTCGTCATGAGCCAGGCCCCCGGGTTGTGGGGCACGCCTTCAGCGGGCCAGTGCTCGAGCGCGGCGACGAGGGCGTCCTGCGCCAGCTCCTCGGCCAGGCCGATGTCGCGCACCAGGCGCGCGACGCCGGCCACGATGCGGGCCTGCTCGATGCGCCACACGGCGTCGATGGCCTGGTGGGTGGCGCCATGGTGGGCGGGTGCACGCAGCGTCATCGGTCGCCGGGCCGGGCCAGTTCGGCCTGCAGGCGGTCCAGGTTCTGCTCGTTGGCCGGGGCGACGAAGCCGACGATCTCGTCGCGGTGTGCGGCGGTGTCGAAGCGCTGGCGCCAGGTCAGGCGGGTGCCGCCACCGGGCAGTGCGTCCAGCGTGACCAGCAGTTCGAAATGGTGCCCCGACAGGTGCTCGATCACCAGCCGTGCCGGCGGCTCGATGACGGTGAAGCGGCTCTCGTTGGGGTATTCGGTGCCGTCCGGGCCGACCATCGTGTAGCGCCAGTGGCCACCCGGGTGCAGGTCGCAGTGCGCGACCCGGTTGCTGAAGCCGGCCGGGCCCCACCAGCGCGCCAGGCGCTCGGGGTCGGTCATCGCGGCAAAGATCGCCTCGCGAGGCCAGGGGAGGTCACGCTGGTTCACCACGTCGCGCGGGTCGGCCGGTGTTGCGGGGGTGCTCATGTCGCCCTCCGGCTTCAGCGTTGTTCGAGGTCGATGTTCTTGAAGCGCTCCACCGCCTCGCTGGGCGTGAAGTCGTCCAACTCGTAGAGCGGCCGCACCTCGATCTCGCCGTCCATCTCGGCGCCGAAGGGGGCCGGGAAGCGGCGCGCCCATTCCATCGCCTCCTCGCGCGAGCGGGTCTGGATCAGCGTGTAGCCCGCGATCAGCTCCTTGCTCTCGGTGAACGGGCCGTCGATCACGGTAGGCTGGCCGCCACGGTAGCGCACCCGCCAGCCGTCCCGGCTGGGCTTGAGGCCGTTGGCATCGAGCAGAGCGCCAGCCTTGGCCAGTTGCTCGTGGAAGACGGCCATGGCAGCCATCAGGCGCTCTTCCGGCATCGCGCCGGATTCGCTGACGGCATTGGCGCGTACCATGATCATGAATCGCATGTCGGCTCTCCTGTCGGTCGTCGCGGGTGGGACCGTACCTGCACGACGAAATACAGGCCCCGATTTCGACAGACCGCCAGCACCGGGCCCCGGCCGGGCTGCAGCGGCGCGGCAGTCAGGCCTTCGATTCAGCGTAGCAGGGCGAGGCGGGCCGCACCTCGACGGTGGCCCACTCGGCCGCCGGGCAGCGGCGCGCGATGGCCAGGGCCTCCTCGGGGCCTTCGCAGTCGACGAGGAAGAAGCCACCGATCATTTCCTTGGCTTCGGCAAAAGGCCCATCCAGCATCTGCGTCTGGCCGCTGCGCACCCGCACGCGCGTGGCGCGCGCCGGCGTGGCGAGGGACTCGACCGCCAGCAGCTTGCCCTCGGCCTGCAGTTCCTCGCCGAAGCGCTGCATGCGCGCGTAGGCGTCTTCGCCCTCGGCGCGTGTGCGGGCTTCGCGCTGCCCGTTGGGTTCGACGATCAACAGCATGTAGCGCATGGCGGATCCCCCTTCGATGGGCAACAGCGTAACCGGTATCGGATCCGCAAATTGCTGAGCGCTGATCCACACGCCCTCGGTATAACCCGGGGCTCTTGCCCCCCTGGGGCAGCCCGGTCAGGCGCACAACCGGCGACGGGTGCCGTGCGGGCCTACCTGCTGTCCCGCTGACCGGCGCGGCGGGCGGGCTCGGATGAGCCCGCCTACACTGCCGCCCATGGCCAACCGACTCTCACAGATCGCCACCCGCACCGGCGACGACGGCACCACCGGGCTGGGCGACGGGCAGCGTGTGCCCAAGAGCCATCTGCGCATCGCCGCGATGGGCGACGTGGACGAGCTCAACTCGCAGCTCGGCGTGCTGCTCGCCGAGCCGCTGCCGGCGGACGTGCGCGAGCTGCTGGTGACGATCCAGCACGAGCTGTTCAACCTGGGCGGCGAGCTCTCCATCCCCGGCTACGAGCTGCTGAAGGCGGATGCCGTGCTGCGCCTGGACGAGGCACTGGCGCACTACAACGCCGCGCTGCCGCGCCTGGCCGAGTTCATCCTGCCGGCCGGCACCCGCAGCGCCGCCATCGCCCATGTGGGCCGCACCATCGCCCGGCGTGCGGAACGCGCGGTGGTCGCCTTGGCGGCCAGCGAGGCCGTCAACGCCGCGCCGCGCCAGTACCTCAACCGCCTGTCGGACCTGCTGTTCGTGCTGGCCCGGGTGCTCAATCGGGCCAACCTCGACGGCCTGGGCGGCGACGATGTCTACTGGCGCAGCGAGCGCCTGGCCCGCCAGCAGGCGGGCGACGGCGACGCGCCCTCAGCGGCCTGACCGGCTGAGCTTTCCGGCCGCGGCGGGCGGCGTAAGCCGGTGACGGGACAGGTCAGACCCGCGTCCCGGCCTGCCCACCCCATGAGCCCCCCTGCCTTTCGCCCGCCTCACTCGCTGAGCAGCTCACGCCGCAGCCAGGCCTTGGCCAGCGTCCAGTCGCGCTTGACGGTGGCGGCCGAGATGCCCAGCACCTCGGCGATCTCCTCGACCTCCAGCCCGCCGAAGAAGCGCAGCTCGACGATGCGGGCGGCGCGCTCGTCCACCACGGCGAAGGCCTGCAGGCTCTCGTGCACGGCGAGCACGACGGGGTCGGCGGGCAGCGCGATCTCGTCCAGCCCCGACAGCGACAGGCTGGCCAGCTCGGCCTGTCGCTTGTCCGCCCGACGCGCCTCGGCGTGGTTGACCAGGATGCGGCGCATCATCGTCGAGGCCACCGCGAGGAAGTGGCCGCGGTTGCGCCATTGGGTCCGCGTCTGCTCGGCCAGGCGGAACCAGGCCTCGTGGGTCAGCGCCGTGGCGCTCAGGGTGTGGCCCGGCCGCTCCTGGCGCAGGTGGCCCCGCGCGAGCCGGCGCAGCTCGCCGTACAAGGCCTCGAACAGGCGCTGGCCAGCGGCGGGGTCCGGCCCGTGGAACTGGGCCAGCCAGCGGGTCAGCGAGGGGTCGTCGAGATCGGTCGGGGGCATGGGCTCGCGCGGGGCCAGGGGTCTGCGTATTCTTCGGCAAAACCTGTCGTCCACCGCCGCATGACCGACAACATCCTGCCGCCCGCTGCGGCCCCACGCCCCGACTGGACGCGGGTCAAGCGCCTGTTCGCCGAGGCCTTCGACCAGCCGCCGGCGGAGCGCCTGGACTTCGTTCGGGCGCACGCGTCGCCGCCGGCCGTGCGAGACGAGGTGCTGAGCCTGCTGGCCCATGTGGTGGACGATGACGATCGCCCGGGGGTGGCGGCCCGGCCCGACGATCGCCCGCTGCTGCCGCCGGGCCTGCGGCTCGGCCCGTGGGAGGTCATCGGGCCGCTGGGGCAGGGGGGCATGGCCGAGGTCTTCCTGGCCCGCCGCGCCGATGGCGCCTGGGACGGCCAGGCGGCGGTCAAGGTCATCCGGCGCGGCATGGACTCCGCGGCGGTGCTGGCCCGCTTCGCCCAGGAGCAGCGCATGCTGGCCCGCCTGGTGCATCCGCACATCGCGCGCCTGCTCGACGCCAGCCACACGCCTGACGGCCAGCCCTGCTTCGTGATGGAGCTGGTGGACGGCGTGCCGATCGACCAGGCCTGCGCCGACCGCAGCGTCGACGAGCGCATCGCCCTCTTCCTGCAGCTGGCCGACGCGGTGTCGTTCGCCCATCGGCAGTTGCTGGTGCATCGTGACCTGAAGCCGAGCAATGTGCTGGTCACCCCGGACGGCCAGGTGAAGCTGCTCGACTTCGGCATCGCCAAGGCGCTCGATCCGGCCGAGTCTGCCGGCCCGGCGCAGACAGCGGCCGGGCAGCGGCCGTTCACGCCGTACTACGCCAGCCCGGAGCAGGTCCGCGGAGAGCCGGTGGGCACTGCGACCGACATCTACAGCTTGGGCGTGCTGCTGTATGTGATGCTGACCGGGCGCCGCCCCTACGGCCGCGATGCCGCGACCGCGCACGACGCGGCGCGCAGCGTGCTCGAGGACGCACCCACCCGCCCCAGCGCGCTGGCCGACCCGGCCGATGCCGAAGCCCCGGGCTGGCCGGCGACGCGCCGCCGCCTGCGCGGCGACCTCGACAACATCCTGCTCAAGGCGCTGGAGAAGCCGGCCGATCGCCGCTACCCCTCGGTCGACGCGCTGGCGCAGGACCTGCGCTGGCACCTGGCCGGCTGGCCGGTGAGCGCCCGCGCGCCGAGCTGGGCCTACCGCAGCGCACGTTTCGTGCGGCGCCACGCCGGTGCCGTCGGGGCCACGGTGGCCCTGGTTGCCACCTTGGCCGGCGCACTGGGGGTCAGCATCTGGCAGATGCGCCAGACCGAGCTCGCCCGGTCCGCCGCCGACCAGCGCTTTGCCGACGTGCGGCGGCTGGCCAACCGCCTGGTGTTCCAGTACCACGACCAGATCGCCAACCTGCCCGGCGCCACCAAGGTGCGGGCGCAGCTGCTCGACGACGCCGTCGGCTACCTCGACGAACTGCACCGCCATGTCGGCACCGACCGGGTGCTGGCGCGTGAGCTGGCCGAAACCTATTTCCGCATCGCGGTGCTGCAGGGCGAGGCCTTCTCGCCCAGCCTGGAGCAGCTCGACCCGGCGCAGGCGAACCTGCACAAGGCCGAGGCGCTGCTCGCGCTCTACATCACCGACCCCGCGCTGGACGCGGCAGCGCTGGGCCCGGCGGTGGACATCTGGCTGGCCCAGGCCTCACAGGCCTCCCGCCGCGGCCAGCTCGAGCCCGCGCGCGTGGCGCTGGAGCAGGCCCGCGGGTACGCCGAGCGGGCGATGCAGCGGGCGCCCGACGACCAGCAGGCCCTGTCGCGCCTGGCCACACTGGAGGGGCAGCTGGGCCTGCTGATTGGCGGCAGTGCCACCGGCGCCAGCCTGGGCCGACCGGGCGAGGCGGCGCCGCACTTCGCCGCGGCCCTGCGCCATATGCAGGCGCTGCAGGCGCGTGAGCCGGCGGTGGCCGAGTGGGTGCACCAGCTGGCCTGGGCCCACTTCATCGCGGCCAATGCGGCCACCTTGCGGGGCGACACCACCGAGGCGGTGGCCCGTGCCGAGCAGGCGGTGGCCCTGCGCGACCAAGCCGCCGGCCTGGCACCCGGCAACGCCCACTTCCGCCACCAGACGGCAGTGGCCCGCCTGGCGCTGGCGGTCGCGCTGGCCCATGCCGGCCAGCACGCGCGGGTGCCGGGCCTGATCGACACGGTCTGGGCCATCGGCCGCGCCAGCGTGGCCGCCGACCCCGCCAACCAGGCGGCCCAGCGCGACCTGCGTGCCTTCGGCATCACCCAGGGCCGCACGCTGGTGCTGGCCGGCCAGTTCGGTGAGGCACGGCAGGTTCTGGCGGGCACGCTGCGCGAGTTCCCGCGCGCCACGCCAGCCGAGGACTTCTACCTGGCCCGGGCGCGCGCCGAGGCGCTGGTCTGGTCGGCGCGGGCCTGGCAGCGGGCCGACCCGGCCCGGGCGGCGGCGCTCGCCGAAGAGGCCCACACCTTGATGCAGCCCCCACCCACCGAGCGCAATGCCAGCCATTGGTGGATCCTGGCCCAGGCCCTGGGCGAGCGGGCCGAAGCCTGGCAGCGGCAGGGGCGGCCGGCCGATGCCGCGCACACGGCTCGGAAGGCGCTGGCGGCCTGGGCCGAGGGCTCGCCGGAAGGGCAGCCGCCGGGGATGTACGCGCGCTGGTGGGGGCGCGACCGGCGCCTCGCCGCAATGCTCGACCCGGCCCCTTGAGCCGTGGCGGCCCGCGATCCGGCGTAAGCAGGTGAGCGAGCAGGCGGGTCCAGAGGGTGGGCCACGCCAAGTGCCCGCCGACAGCCCTACGACTGGAGTTCGCCATGCCGACACCCACTTTCCGCGTGATCCTGCCCCTGGCCCTTTCGATCGCCGCCTCCGCTTTGCTGGCCGCCTGCGGCGGCGGTGGCGGCGAGGACGATGGAGACGATGGCGGCGGCGTGGGCTTCACGCCGACCTGCGATACCGGCGCCTACGCCGCGGGCGCGGTCGAGCCACCCACGAGCGCGCAGATCGCCGCCTATGCCGGCAGCTTTGCCGGTGACGAGGGGCGCTACGACGCCAACTTCAACTTCGTGAAGTCCGGCGTCGCGACCCTGGTCGTGGCCAGCGACGGCCGGTTGACCTACCGCGGCAGCGCCTACGACCCGCGCTCGGTGTGCATCGACAAGGTGGCCGGCCCATATGGGCGGATCCTGTACTTCCTGGTCGGCACCGCCGGCCACTTCGACGTGGCCGACAAGGTCGACGTGGTGCTGGGCCAGGCCTGGGGTGTCTCGCCGGTCGACGGCGCGACGATCTTCACCAACGGGCGCAAGTGAGAGGGCGCCTGCGCACCGCTGCGCTCGTCAGCGGCGGCGCGCCTTGACCGCGTCGGCGAGCACCTGCAGCACCTCGACCGAATCGTCCCAGCCGATGCAGGCGTCGGTGATGCTCTTGCCATAGGCCAGCGCACCCGGTGCGTCCTTGCCGGGCGTGAATTTCTGGGCCCCGTCGTTCAGGTGGCTCTCGACCATCACGCCGAAGACCTGGCGGCTGCCGCCGGCGAGCTGGCCGGCGATGTCCTTGGCGACGTCGACCTGGCGCTGGTGCTGCTTGCTCGAGTTGGCGTGGCTGCAATCCACCATCAGCACCGGGTTCAGCTTGGCCTCGGTCAAGGCTTGGCAGGCGGCTGCCACGCTGCCGGCGTCGTAGTTGGGCAACCGGCCGCCGCGCAGGATGACGTGGCAGTCCTTGTTGCCTTTGGTCTCGACGATCGCGACCTGGCCGTTCTTGTGCACCGACAGGAAGTGGTGCGGCCGGGCGGCGGCCTGGATGGCGTCGCACGCAATCTTCAGGTTGCCGTCGGTGCCGTTCTTGAAGCCGATCGGCGCCGACAGGCCCGAGGCCAGCTCGCGGTGCACCTGGCTCTCCGTGGTGCGCGCGCCGATCGCACCCCAGCTGATCAGGTCGCCGATGTACTGTGGGCTGATGGTGTCGAGGAACTCGCTGCCCGCCGGCACGCCCAGGCGGTTGATCTCGACCAGCAACTGGCGAGCGATGCGCAGGCCCTCGTCGATGCGGTAGCTCTCGTCGAGGTAGGGGTCGTTGATCAGGCCCTTCCAGCCCACCGTGGTGCGCGGCTTCTCGAAGTAGACCCGCATCACCACTTCCAGCTCGCCCGCGTGGCGCTCGCGCTCGGCCTTGAGCCGGCGCGCGTACTCCAGCGCCGCGGCCGGGTCGTGGATCGAGCAGGGGCCGATGATCACCAGCAGCCGGTCGTCCTTGCCGTTCATGATGTGGCGCACCGCGCTGCGGGTGTGTTTGATCAGCTTCTCGGTCGGGGTGCCGGCGATCGGGAAGAAGCGGATCAGGTGCTCCGGCGGCGGCAGCGGGGTCACGTCCTCGATGCGCTGGTCGTCGGTCTCGCTGGTGCGCTCGCTGAGCACGAGGCCAGAGCGGCCGGGGTGGTCCTGGGCGGTGGCGGTGGCTTTGGCGTTCATCGTCGTCTTTCTCGTCAAGCAGTGCCTGGCGACCGGCGAAAAAAAACCGCCGGGGGTTGCCGGCGGTTTCTTTCGGGGGTTTCGCTGTGCTTTCAGGTGCGCGCGATTGCCTCTCCAGCCGCCGATCGGGGCGAGAACCAAAAGTACGCAAAGAAAAATCGCGGGGTACGCATCACTCAATCAATGTATCACGGTTGTCAATACGCGCCCTCGCGGCTACCCTGCGCCCGCTTTTGACAGGGAGGAACAAATGCAAAGGCGCAGACTGCTGCATCTGGCAGCTTTGGTGGCAGCCGTTTCCGGTTGCGGGGGCGGTGGGGGGCCGACGAAGCGCCGTCCCCGCCTCCAGGGTCACCGTCGCCCCCACCCCCACCCCCTCCGCCACCCCCGCCGCCACCGCCACCGAACGTCCTGTTCGTCTCCATCGACGATCTGAACGACTGGGTGGGGTTCCTGGGCGGGCATCCGCAGGTCAGGACGCCCGCGCTGGACGCGCTGGCTGGGCGTTCGTCGGTCTTTCAGCGGGCCTACTGCAATGCACCCGTTTGTTCGGCCTCGCGCGCCAGTGTGCTGTCGGGCCTGTCGGTGCAAAACACGGGGGTCTATTTCAACGAGCAGACCTTCCTGGGCGTGAACCCCGGCAAGAAGCAGATCGACGACATGTTTGCCGATGCGGGCTACATCAAGCGGCGCTTCGGCAAGGTCGACCACTTCTACTCGACCCATGTCGACCAGCCTCTGCCGCCGACGATGCCCAATGCGAACAAGCGGTGCGCGGCGCCTGTCGGCGAGGGCGCATTCGATTGGGGGGCTGCCCCGGGCGGCGATGAAGCGCAGCCCGACTACCAGTACGCGCAAAGCGGCATCGACTTCCTGTCGCAGAGCCACGACAAGCCGTTCTTCCTGTCGGTGGGTTTCGTCCGGCCGCACCTTGGCTGGTACGTGCCACAGCGCTTCTTCGACCTGTACCCGCGCGACACGCTGACACTGCCGCCGGCGCCGCCTGGCGACCTGGACGATCTCGGCACTGCAGGGCGGCAGGTGGCGTTGAAGTTCAACTTCCACGACTGCATCACGCGCCAGAACCTGTGGGCGGATGCGGTACAGGCCTACCTGGCGTCGATCAGCTGGACCGACACCCAGGTCGGGCGCCTGATGGCTGCGCTCGATGCGAGCCCCTATGCGGACAACACCATCGTCGTGCTGTGGAGCGACCACGGCTTTCACCTCGGCGAGAAGTTCCACTGGCACAAGCTGGCGTTGTGGGAGCGCGCGACCCGTGTGCCGCTGCTCATTCGTCAGCCCGGGCAGGCCGCGCGAGCCGACATCCAGGCGTGCGTGAGCCTGCGCGACCTGGCGCCGACCTTGCTCGACCAATGTGGGGTGGCCCCGGCCTATGCGATGGACGGCCGCAGCCTCGTGCCCTTGTTGGCACAGCCGGGCATGCCGTGGGATCACCCGGTCCTCACGACCAAGGACCAGCACGACCATGCCATCCGGACGGCGGACTGGCGCTACATCCGCTATGCCTCCGGCGAGCGCGAGCTCTACGATTCCCGGACGGACCCGGGCGAGCTGACCAACCTGGCTTCTCAGCCGGCTTACCAGGCGGTCATGGCGGAGCTGGACGCCTCGATGCCTCCGCGGCCCTGATCCCCGATATCGGCCGCCCATCGGCTGAATTGAGCGAGAAAAGCCGGGCCATGTGCCTGGCTTTTCTGCTTCAAGCAGCCCCCTCGGCTGCCGAAAGCCCCTGCAGGCGTGGCTCATGTGCCGCCGCGCCGCAGTTCACCAGGGGCAGCCATGCGGGCGATCGGATACAACAGGGCTTCTTGTTCGGCAAAGGCATTTCGGGTCACGCCCATGGCATCGCTCATTGCACTCGGCCTGCTCGTCGCCGCCTGCGGCGGTGGCGGGGGGGGTGCCGAGGATCCGCCACCGGTGGGCGGCGGCAACGAGCAGCCGCAGGACAACGGCAACAGCACCGGGCCGACGCCGCAGGAGGGCCCGGACGCGCTGTACTTCCGCCCCGGCACCGCGCTGGCGGCGGCAGGGGCGCTCGACAAGGTCTCCGGTGGCGATGCGCTGTTCGCTGTCTGGAACCCGCAGGATCAGCAGGCGGCGCTGAAGCCGGGCCTGAAGATCATGTTCTTCGGCACCGCCCAAGGTTGCCAAGCCGGCGTTCAGGGCCCGCTGGCGCCGGTCTCGGACGATCGTCTGGCCGATGTGGCGCGGCTGACCGGCATGGCCCATGCGGCCGCCGCCCCGGCGCTGCGCTGGACGCCCGCCGGCGGGTCGGCTGGCTGCAGCAACGAAGCCCAGGCGCGCTCGGGCGCGTCGGCGGTCTACCTCAATGCCGACGACACGGCCGGCGGCGTGGGCATGCTCACCACCTCGGGCAAGCAGGACGACAGTGGCGTGCCGTTCTTCGGGCCCTACGGGCGCGGCGGCCAGAATGGCGCGGGCACCAACGCCCACATCGGTGGCACCTTCGTCAACTTCCGGCAGGCCTGGTCGGTGGCCGACCCGTTGCAGCCGTGGATCGGCGGCGCGGTGGCGCGGGTGCGCAGCGTGCAGAGCATGGGTGCCGCGCAGGTCGACACGGCCGGCGAGGCCGTGCAGGCCAAGCAGCAGATGATGGCCACTTTCCTCAACCCGACCTGCTTGCGCGAGAACAGCGGTCAGCCTTGCCAGATCCAGTACCTCTTCAACACCGCGATCGTCCGCTCCGGTGTCACGGACTGGTCGAAAGTGAGCTGGTTCCAGCAGGGCGACGTGTGGTTCGATCCGGTTCAGGGTGGCATCCCGATCGTCGATGGCCCCATCCGCGCCAGCGGCGCCGTCACCACCGACTCCAAGACCGGCCTGCCATTGTTCACGTCACAGGGTTCGGCGACCCAGCATGGCTCGTTCAGCGGCCGGACTTTCGACGTGACGATCAGCTTCGAGCAGTTGCAACATGTGCTGCGAATTGTTGCTGGCCGCAAGCTCTCGGTCGACTCCGGCAGCGTGAGCGACACGCAGGTTGCCGCTGTCTGGGGCCGGGCGTGGAACGACCGCAACGCCTGGGTGCTGCTGACGGGTCACGTCGGCCAGGAGGTCTACAACCCGAGCAGCGAGCACAAGGTGCAGATCGGCGGCGGCTTCAGGAGCCTGTACGTCGGGCCCCAAGGCTAGGGGCTGGCCCGCGCCGGGCGCTCACTTAAGATCGGCGCGGCCCGCGTCGTGCGGGCCCTTCGGCGCTTGTTGAAGTCGCCTGCCGGAGCGCCTGCCATGCTCGACCAACCCCTGCTGCTGGAGCCGCTGCTCCGCCTGATGCCGCTGCCGCGCACGCTGATGCGCCATGCGCCGGCCTCTGCCGAGCGGCGCCTGTGCAGCGTCCGCCTGCGCGACACCCCGCTGGCCCAGGGCCTGGGGGTCCACTTCGATGACAGCTGCTGGCTCACCGTGGCCGAAGGCATGAAGCCGGCCGAAGCTTCGCTCAAGCTGAGCGTGAGTGGCAGCAAGAAGCGTTTCAGTGGCGTCCACCTGACGGTGCTGAGCACCAAGGGGCAGGCCAAGCTGGTCCTCGGTGACGACCAGGCCAAGGTCTTCATCGGCAGCAACACCAATGTCCGAGCCACGGTGCATCTGCTCGGCGAGCCCACGCTGTTCATCGGAGATGGCACGCAGATCGGTGCGCAGGCCCGGTTGATGGTCAGCCATGCCGACCTTGTGATCGGTGCCGATTGCCAGCTTGTCGACGATGCGCTGATCCAGTGCAACGACCCCTTCCCGGTGATCGACCTGACCAATGGCGAGCTGCTCAATGGCGATCGCCGCCGCATCTACCTCGGGCGCCATGTGCTGGTCAACCGGCGCGCGGTGCTGAACCCCGGCGTGCGGATCGGCGATGGTGCGATCATCCAGGCCGGCGCCGTCGTCGTGCGTGACGTGCCACCCAACACCTGGGTCGGCGGCTCGCCGGCGGTGGTGCTGCGCGAGCAGGTGGCTTGGGAACGCGACCCGCGCCGCACCGTCGGCCGCGCCTACGCCAAGACCAGCGACGCCGCCTGACCAGCGGCCCTGCCGCGCGCGACCGGTCTCGCGGGTGCGAGACCGGCGATTGCCTTGCCCATTGCCATGACGATCCTGAACGAGACCCCCCACCTTGAGCCCCTGATGCGCATCATGGGGCTGCCGCCCTCGCTGGTCCGCTTCTGCCCGGCCTCGGCCGAGCTGAAGCTGCGCACGATGCGCCTGGCGGATTCGGCGCTCGGCAAGAGCGTCGACGCAGTCTGGGGCGATGATTGCCTGCTGACCACCGTCGACGGCGAGCACGACAACCTGGCCCATGTGAAGCTCGTGGCGGCCGGGCGGAAGCCCTACGCCGGGCTGCACCTGGCCTTCTTCGGCGGCAAGGGGCAGATCCAGCTGGTGCTGGGGGGTGACCACCTGCGGGTCGTCATCGGCACGGGCACGGTGCTGCGTGCCGGACTGCACCTGGCCGGCAAGGCCAGCGTCTTCATCGGCGACAACACCACGATGGGCCAGGCCCGTTTGAGCGCCTCGAACGCCGACCTGGTGGTGGGTGATGACTGCCAGTTCTCCGAAGATGTGGTGGTCCAGGGCAGCGACCAGCACAGCCTCGTCGATGCGGCGTCGGGGGCGGTTCTGCACACCGAGCGCCGGCATGTCCGCATCGGCCGGCACGTGTGGCTGGGGCGCCGAGCGATGGTGCAGCCCGACGTGACGCTGGGCAATGGCTGTGTGGTCGAGCCCGGTGCCGTGGTCACCCGCGACGTGGCCGCCAACACCCTCGTCGGTGGCTCGCCGGCAGTGCTGCTGCGCGAAGGCGTGAGCTGGAAACGCTAACGCCAGGCCGAGGTCACGCGTCGGCCACGTAGTGCCGCGCGAACAGCGACATGATGTGGGCCACGAGGGCCGCGCTGACGTGTCGGTGGTCCCAGGCCCAGCTGCTCTGGGGGTTGGCGTAGCTCACCAGCTCGTAGCTCGGGAAGTAGTCGACATTGGCGTGCGCGGCGGCGAACTCCTGCGCCACCGCACGCAGCATCGACTTCGAGTAGTTGTTCGTGACCACCACGTCCTGGGCCAGGAAAGTGCGCTCCAGCGGCACCGGCGAAACGGTGACGACGATGCGGAAGTGTTCGCCGTGCGTCCGGCTCAGCAGCGCGTGCAACCCATGCAGGGCGGCCAGGTGCTGCTCGAAGCGGGTCAGGTGCACCGACAGCTGGTCGCCATAGGCCGCCAGCACACGCGGGCCCGGGGTGTTGTTGAGATAGTGGCCGGCCTTCGCGTCATACCAGCACTCGGCCATGCCGAGCGTGAGCACGAACAGCCGGCTGTCACGCAGCAGCGGCCCCAGGTGCTCGCGCACCCGCTGGCGGCGTGCCAGGGTGGTGGCCTGGTCGACCTGGCGCAGCGACTGCGTGTAGTGCAGGTCTGCCGCCGCGCCGCGGTCCAGGGGATAGGTCAGCTGCCCGGCTTCGAGTTCGGGGGCCTCGCCCAGCAGGTGGCGAAACTCGTCCAGCATCGACATGCTGTTGTAGCGGTTCAGGTAGGCGCGCGGCCGGGCGCCGGGGGTCAGCTTGTCGTCGTGCTGCAGCGGCGGCTGCTCGAAGATCGGGTCGCAGCGGGTGGGTACCGAGAATCCCTGATCCGCCAGGGCGTCCTCGACCTCCCGGGCAAAGCAGGACCCCATGGCAAACACCGCTTCCGACCGGCTGACCTGGAACTTCGGCTGCACATGCAGTTCGGGCAGCTCGGCCCAGATGCGGTGGCACGCGAGGCTGCGGTCGGCCTGGTTGGCGGCCTGGGCACGGGCGGCCCAACTCCCGAAGGCGTTGCGGCTGGCGCGCGCGGCCGCCGCGCTGACCTGGTCGAGCACGAGTGGCGGTGGTGGCGGCAACTCGGCCTCGGGCGGCAGCTCCCCCTGCAGAGGCGGCTCCGGCAGCGGTTCGGACGCCTTCGGTGAAGGGGCCCGGCCGGGCCGTAGCCGGTCGAAGATGGTCCTCATGACGCGGATCGCAGCCGAGCCGTCATGCCGTGCCGCCGACTGTGATCCCGTCGATGCGCAGCGTGGGCTGCCCGACACCCACCGGCACGCTCTGGCCGTCCTTGCCGCAGGTGCCCACGCCGGTGTCCAGCTGCATGTCGTTGCCGATCATGCTGACGCGTGTCATGGCCTCCGGGCCGTTGCCGATCAATGTGGCGCCCTTGACCGGGTAGAGGATCTTGCCGTTCTCGACCCAGAAGGCCTCCGAGGCCGAGAAGACGAACTTGCCGCTCGTGATGTCGACCTGGCCGCCGCCGAAGTTGGTGGCATAGAGGCCGCGCTTGATGCTGGCGACGATCTCTTCCTTGGTCTTGTCGCCGGCCAGCATGTAGGTGTTGGTCATGCGCGGCATGGGCACGTGGGCGTAGCTTTCGCGCCGCCCGTTGCCGGTGGGCCTGACGCCCATCAGGCGGGCGTTGAGGCTGTCCTGCATGTAGCCGCGCAGGATGCCGTCCTCGATCAGCACGTTGCGCTGGGTCGGGTTGCCCTCGTCGTCGATGTTGAGCGAGCCGCGGCGGTCGGCCAGCGTGCCGTCGTCGAGCACGGTCACGCCCTTGGCGGCCACGCGCTGGCCGATGCGGCCGGTGAAGGTGGACGAGCCCTTGCGGTTGAAGTCGCCTTCCAGCCCGTGGCCCACCGCTTCGTGCAGCATCACGCCCGGCCAGCCCGAGCCCAGCACCACGGTCATCTCGCCGGCGGGTGCCGGGCGCGACTCCAGGTTGGTCAGCGCCGCATTGACGGCCTGGTCGACGTACTCGTTGAGCTGCTGATCCTGGAAGTAGCCCAGGCCGAAGCGGCCGCCGCCGCCGCCGGAGCCGACTTCGCGGCGACCGTTCTGTTCGGCGATCACGGTCACCGACAGGCGCACCAGCGGGCGCACGTCGGCGGCGCGGGTGCCGTCGGCGCGGGCCACCATCACCACGTCGTACTCGGCGGCCAGCCCGGCCATCACCTGCACCACCCGCGGGTCGCGCGAGCGGGCCATCTTCTCGACACGCTCCAGCAGTGCGACCTTCTGGGTGCTGTCGAGCGTGGCGATCGGGTCCATCGGCGCATACAGGGTGCGGCTGCCCGGCACCTTGACCGAGGCGCCCCCCACCTTGATGCGCTTGCTCTGGCCGGCCGCGGCGATGGCGCGCACCGTGCGCGCGGCGTCCTGCAGGGCGGCTTCCGAGATGTCGTCCGAGTAGGCGAAGGCGGTCTTCTCGCCGGCGACGGCGCGCACGCCCACACCCTGGTCGATCGAGAAGCTGCCGCTCTTGACGATGCCTTCTTCCAGGCTCCAGCCTTCATGGCGGGTGTACTGGAAGTAGAGGTCGGCATCATCCACGCGGTGCGCGGCGATGGTGCCGAGCGCACGCAGCAGCGTGCCTTCGTCGAGCTGGTAGGGCTCCAGCAGCAGGCCCTGGGCGACGCCCAGGCGCTCGAGGGTGGGTTCGCGGGCGATCATGAAGCTCCCTTGGCGCTGTGCGCCGTCCCGCCGTGGGGGAAATCGCCCTTGAGGCGGCTCTGCGTGCTCATCGGGCGATTGTAGGCAGCAGGGCGTTCCCCGGGGCTTTACATGCGTTTGCACTTTTGGGGTCGGCAGGCTCTGGGAACTTGGCGTTGTTTCGGGGCGCCGCTGTTCCAATGCGGCCAACCACGAGGAATACAAGATGAATCTTCGCCATGTGATCGCCGCGGCCACTCTGGCCTCCGCTTGTGCTGCCGCCCTGGCCCAGACCGCCACCCCGGCGCCGGCCGAGCCCACCGCGCCTGCCCGCGGCACCAACACGCCGCTGATCGACAAGCACGAGGCCAATCAGCAGGAGCGGATCAAGCAGGGCCGTGAGTCGGGTGAGCTGACCAAGCACGAGGCCCGCCGCCTGCGCGCCGAGCAGAAGATCATCGACCGGAAGCAGAAGCGCGCCGAGGCCGACGGCACCGTCACCGCGCAGGAGCGCCAGGGCATCCGCCGCATGCAGGACCGGGCCGGTCGCGACATCCGCCGCCAGAAGCACGACGCTGCCAGCGCGCCGGGCAAGTAAGCCGCAGCGGGCTCAGGCCGTGCCGTCGCCCTCGGCCTGCGCCTGTTTCCAGGCCAGGGCCTGCGTGTAGAGCAGGTTGCGCGGCGCGCCGCTCAATTCGGCGGCCAGCGCCACCGCCTGCTTGAGCGGCAGCTCACGCAGCAGCACGCGCAGGCTGCGCTCCGCCTCGGGGGGCAGGGCGCCTTCCACCTCGGCGGGCGGCGTCTCGTCGGCATGCAGCACCAGCACGAACTCCCCCTTGCCGCGCACCGCGTCGGCGGCCAGCCAACCCGGCAGCGCCGCCGCCGCCAGCGTCTCGATCTGCTCGAACTGCTTGGTCAGCTCGCGGCACACGGTGACACGCCGGGCCGGTGCCCGCTCCGCCAGCATCGCGAACAGCGCGGCCAGCCGGTGTGGCGCCTCGAAGAGCACGCAAGCGCAGGTCTGCGCCAAGGCCGCGTCGAGCGCGGCGGTGCGCTCGCTGCCTTTGGCCGGCAGGAAGCCGGCGAAATGGAAGCCCGCGGCACCCGGCAACTGCCCGGCCGCGCTGAGCGCGGTGACCACGCTGCTGGGCCCCGGAATGGGCAGCACCCGATGGCCCGCCTTGCGCGCCATCGCCACCAGCACGGCGCCCGGGTCCGAGATGGCCGGCGTGCCGGCGTCGCTCACATAGGCCACCCGCTCGCCGGAGGCCAGCCGCGCCAGCACGCGCTCGGCAGCCTCGCGCTCGTTGTGCTCGTGCAGCGGGATCAGCGGCTTGTCCAGGCCCAGGTGACGCAGGAGGCCGCCGCTGACGCGCGTATCCTCGCAGGCCACCGCATCGGCCAGGGCCAGCACGTGCACCGCCCGCAGGCTGAAGTCCGCCAGGTTCCCGATCGGTGTGGCCACCACATACAGGGCGCCGGCCGGGTGGTGCTGGCCGCCGGCTGCTGCGGCGGCCGCTTGCAGCAGCGACGGCGATGGGGAAGGGGAGTGCATGATCGATTCGAAGCGCGCGCCCGCGAACGCCGGCGCCGGTCTGGGGCGCACCGCCCGCCAAGCCAGGGGCGATGGTGGCGAGGCTGCGGCGCTGGCCTACCTGCAGCAGCAGGGGTTGAAGCTGGTCGAGCGCAATTATCGGGTGGCCCGCGGGCCATCGCGCCGGGCCGGCGAGATCGACCTGATCCTGCGCGACCGGGACGGCACGCTGGTGTTCGTCGAGGTCCGCGCGCGCGCCGCGGGGCTGCTGGCGGGCGGGGCAGCCGCCAGCGTCACGGCCGCCAAGCAGCGCAGCCTGGCCTATGCAGCGCAGCACTACCTGATGCGGCTGCCCACGTTGCCACCCTGCCGCTTCGATGTGGTCGCGATCGACGGCGCCGAGCTGCAGTGGCTGCGGGCGGCCTTCGACCTGGGCTGATCGAGGGAACCGGCGCGCCCCGCGTGGCTCTGTCCGGGGTGGCTTTCTCGTCGTGGGCGCGCTTGGCACGCCCTTTATCATCCGCGGCCATGCTTGAAGCCCGCATCCAGCAGCAGTTTTTCGAATGTGCCGACCTGATGTACCAGTCGGCGGAAGGTTTGGCGCGGCCGATTGCGGACGCCGCGCAAGCCATCGTGGGCTGCCTCACCGCTGGCGGCAAGCTGCTGGCCTGCGGGCAGGGCGGAGGCCAGTTGCTGGCGCAGTGGCTGGCCTCGGCGCTGATGCTGCGATTCGAGCGCGAGCGGCCGCCGCTGGCGGCGCTGGCGCTCGGGCCGGGCCTGGCCCATGCGCTGTACCCGCAAGATGAACTCGCCGCTGACCCGGCGCTGGGCCTGGCGCTGCAGTTGCGAGCGCTGGGCCAGCCAGGCGACCTGCTGCTGGCATGTTGCGCCGGGGGAGACGCCGCCGCCACCCTGGCTGCCGTGCGCGAGGCCCACGCCAAGGAGATGAGCGTGGTGCTGCTCGGCGGCGCGCCGGCCGAGGGCCAGACGCTGCCCGCACTGCTGGGCGAGACCGATGTCTGGATCGCCGTGCCGCACGAGCGGCTTGCGCGGGTGCATGAGCTGCACCTGCTGGTGCTGCACGCGCTGTGCGATGCGATCGATCTTCAACTGCTGGGCGACGCCGAACCGAGCTGAGCCGCCCGGCCCCTTTCCACGAACCGACTTCCTCACCTGCCTATGACCACTCGACGACTCCTGCTGGCCAGCGCCACGGCCCTGGCCGCCACCTCGCTGCTGAACGCCTGCGCGCCGCTGCTGATCGGCGGCGCCGTGGCCTCTGGCGCGCTGATGTACAGCGACCGCCGCACCTCCGGCGCGCAGCTGGAAGACCAGGCCATCGAGCTGAAGGCCGGCCCGCGCCTGAAGGAGGCCCTGGGCGACCGCGCGCACCTGAACGTGACCAGTTACAACCGCCTCGTGCTGATCACCGGCGAGGTGGCCAGCGAGGCAGATCGCGAGGCGGCCCAGAAGGCCGTCGCCAGCATCGAGAACGTCCGCTCGACTGTCAACGAGTCCGCGGTGATGGGCTTGAGCTCGCTCACCAGCCGCTCCAACGACGCGCTGCTGACCAGCAAGGTCAAGGCCGCCTTCATCGACAACGGGAACATCCAGGCCAACGCCGTCAAGGTCGTGACCGAGCGCGCCACCGTTCACCTGATGGGCCGGGTCACCGAAAAGGAGGCCGCCAAGGCCGCCGAGGTGGCCAGCACCGTCAGCGGCGTTCAGAAGGTCGTGCGCGTATTCGAGATCATCAGCGACGAGGAGCTGAAGGCGATCGAGAAACGTTGACTGTTGACCCCCACGCCCCCTCCCGGGGGCTGCCCCCGTGGGGGCTCGCGCAGCGGACCGGCCAAGCCGGATCCGCGCACGCCACTTGACGGCGGCGGCGCTTCGTGCGCCGGGTCAAGACAGGCGCTTGATGAGGCTGGAGGTGTCTTGCCTGCCGCCGCCTTGGGCTTGCAGGTCGGCGTAGAACTGGTCGACCAGGGCGGTCACCGGCAGGCGGGCGCCATTGCGGCGCGCTTCTTCCAGTACGAGACCCAGGTCCTTGCGCATCCAGTCGACCGCGAAGCCGAAGTCGAACTGGCCGTCGACCATGGTCTTGCCGCGGTTGTCCATCTGCCAGCTCTGGGCTGCGCCCTTGCCGATCACGTCGAGCACGGCGGGCATGTCCAGCCCTGCCTTCTGGCCGAAGGCGATGGCCTCGGCCAGCCCTTGCACCAGGCCGGCGATGCAGATCTGGTTGACCATCTTGGCGAGCTGGCCGGCGCCGCTGGCGCCCAGCAGCGTCACGGCGCGCGAGAAAGCCATCGCGACCGGCTTCATCGCCTCGAAGGGCTTGGCGTCGCCGCCGCACATCACGGTGAGCGCGCCGTTGATCGCGCCGGCCTGGCCGCCGGACACCGGCGCGTCGACGAAATGGATGCCGTGCTGCAGGCCGGTGGCGTGCAGCTCGCGCGCCACCTCGGCCGAGGCAGTGGTGTGGTCGACGAAGGTGGTGCCTGGCGCCATGCCGGCGAAGGCGCCCTGCTGGCCCAGCACCACCGAGCGCAGGTCGTCGTCGTTGCCGACGCAGGCGAACACGATCTCCGCGCCTTCAGCGGCCGCGCGCGGCGTGCCGGCCGAGGCACCGCCGTGCTCGGCCACCCAGGCCTGCGCCTTGGCATTCGTGCGGTTGTAGACGGTGACGGCATGGCCGGCCGCGGCCAGGTGCGCCGCCATCGGCCCGCCCATCACGCCCAGGCCGAGGAAGGCCACGCGGCGCGGGGGGGTCGCTTCGTAGGTCTTGGTGCTCATGGGAAGGCGTATTCAGACAATCGTCAGATGCTCGGTGCCGGCGGAGAGGTCCGACACGCGGGCGCGCTGGCTGTTGAGCTTGATCTGCAGCCGCAGGTCGTTGACCGAGTCGGCGTTGCGCAGTGCGTCTTCGTAGCTGATGACCTGGCCTTCGTAGAGGTCGAACAGGGCCTGGTCGAAGGTCTGCATGCCCAGCTCGCGCGAGCGCTTCATCAGCTCTTTCAGCTCGCCCACCTGGCCCTTGAAGATCAGGTCGGCCATCAGCGGCGTGTTGAGCATGATCTCGACCGCCGCCATGCGGCCCTTGCCTTCCTGGCGAGGGATCAGCCGCTGCGAGATCATGGCCTTCAAGTTCAGCGACACGTCCATCAGCAACTGGTCGCGCCGCTCCTCGGGGAAGAAGTTGATGATGCGGTCCAGCGCCTGGTTGGCGCTGTTGGCGTGCAGCGTGGCCATGCACAGGTGGCCGGTCTCGGCGAAGGCCACCGCCAGCTCCATCGTCTTGCGGTCGCGGATCTCGCCCATCAGGATCACGTCGGGCGCCTGGCGCAGCGAGTTCTTCAGCGCGATGTCCCAGTCCTCGGTGTCCAGGCCCACCTCGCGCTGGGTGATGATGCAATTCTTGTGCGGGTGCACGAACTCGACCGGATCCTCGACTGTGATGATGTGGTCCTGCGCGTTCTCGTTGCGCCAGTCGACCATCGCAGCCATCGACGTGCTCTTGCCCGAGCCGGTGGCGCCGACCATGATGACCAGCCCGCGCTTGGTCATCGCCACGTCCTTCAGGATCTTGGGCAGGCCGAGTTCATCGACGGTCGGGATGTGCGCCGGGATCGTGCGCAGCACCATGCCCACGTGGCCCTGCTGCATGAAGGCGCTGACGCGGAAGCGGCCGATGCCCGAGGGCGAGATCGCGAAGTTGCACTCCTTGGTGCGCTCGAACTCCGCCGCCTGCTTGTCGTTCATGATCGCGCGCGCCAGCGTGATCGTGTGCGCGCCGGTCAGTGGCTGCGGCGAGACCTTGCTCACCTTGCCGTCGACCTTGATCGCAGGCGGGAAGTCGGCGGTCAGGAACAGGTCCGAGCCGTTGCGGGTGACCAAGAGGCGCAGCAGGTCGCTGACGAATTTCGAGGCCTGGTCGCGTTCCATGGTGGGTCTCCGGAGGATCGGGGAAGGGCTATCGGCCGGTGTCGGCCTTGGGCAGGCGCGTCAGCAGCACCGAGGCGCGGGCGCTCACCTGGCGCAGCCGCATCGACAGGCGCTTGCCCAGCCAGACCAGCAGCACCGCCGCGAGCCCGGGCTGCTCGGCCATCAGGCGGGCCAAGGCCGCCTGCGTCAGCACGGCCACGTGCACCGGTGTGAGGGCGGTGCAGGAGCACAGCCGCGTCGTGCCGTCGAGCATGGACAGCTCGCCCAGCACCTCGCCTGCGCGCACTTCGCCCAGGCGCACCTTGGCGCCCGAGGGTTGGTGGCGGTCTTCGGCGACCGCACCCTGCAGCAGGATCAGCAGGTAGTCGCCCTGTTCGTCCTGGCCGACGATGCGCTTGCCGGCGTCGACCTCGGCGTATTCCATGTAGCTGGCCAACGTGCCCAGGCCCTGGGCGCCGAGGCCGGCCATCGTGGCGTCGTGGCTGAACAGCCGCACCAGCGCGTTGACGCCGCTGGCGTCGTCATGCCGCTGCGCGCGCAGGTCGGGCGCACGCTGGGCCCAGGGGGCGAACAGGCGGGTGTCGCCCTGGCGGTCGGCCAGCTGGGTGGCGTAGTAGCCGGAGTCGTCGGCACGGGCCGGGTGCTGCGGCAACGGCCGCGGGCTGCGCCCGAGCAGGCGGGTGAACCAGCGGCCCAGGCGGGCGCCGTCAGCAACTCGCTTGCCGCTCCAAGATTCCATCGCCTTGGCCTGCATGCCGCGCTCCTTGCCTTCAGCCCGGGAAGTTCTCTGGGAACTTGGCCTTCACGCGGGCCTCGGCGGCGCTGATCACGTTGCGCCGCACGAGATCGGCCAGGCACTGGTCGAGCGTCTGCATGCCCAGGTTCTGGCCGGTCTGGATCGACGAGTACATCTGCGCGATCTTGTTCTCGCGGATCAGGTTCCGGATGGCGGCAGTGCCCAGCATGATCTCGTGCGCCGCCACGCGGCCCGAGCCGTCCTTGGTCTTGCACAGGGTCTGCGAGATGATGGCCTGCATCGACTCGGACAGCATGGCTCGCACCATGTCCTTTTCGGCCGCGGGGAAGACGTCGACCACGCGGTCGATGGTCTTGGCGGCGCTGGAGGTGTGCAGCGTGCCGAACACCAGGTGGCCGGTCTCGGCCGCCGTCAGCGCGAGGCGGATGGTTTCCAGGTCGCGCAACTCGCCCACGAGGATGGCGTCCGGGTCTTCGCGCAGCGCGGCGCGCAGCGCGTTGGCGAAGCTCAGCGTGTGCGGGCCGACCTCGCGCTGGTTGACGAGGCACTTCTTCGATTCGTGCACGAACTCGATCGGGTCCTCCAGCGTCAGGATGTGGCCGTACTCGTTCTCGTTCAGGTGGTCGATGATCGCGGCCAGCGTGGTCGACTTGCCGGAGCCGGTCGGGCCTGTCACCAGCACCAGGCCGCGCGGCTTGAGCGCCAGGTCGGCGAAGACCGGCGGGCAGTTCAGGTTGGCCAGTGTCAGGATCTTCGACGGAATCGTGCGGAAGACCGAGGCCGCGCCGCGGTTCTGGTGGAAGGCGTTGACGCGAAAGCGCGCCAGGCCCTGGACCTCGAACGAGAAGTCGCACTCCAGCGTGTCCTCGTACTGCTTGCGCTGGGTGTCGTTCATGATGTCGTACACCATGGCGTGCACCTGCTTGTGCGTCATGGGGTCGACATTGATGCGGCGCACGTCGCCATGCACGCGGATCATCGGCGGCAAGCCGGCCGAGAGGTGCAGGTCGGAGGCCTTGTTCTTCACCGAAAAGGCCAGCAGCTGAGTGATGTCCATGGGTGTCTATGTTCGGCGTTTATGCTCGACCATCATGGGAACCGATCCAGTCAGTATCGCTGAGAACCTGGGCCAGGTGCGTCTGCGCTTGGGCCGTGCTTGCACCGAGGCGGGCCGCGATCCGCAGCATGTCACGCTGCTGGCCGTCAGCAAGACACAACCGGCCGAGGCCGTGCGGGCGGCGCATGCCGCCGGCCAGCGCGCCTTCGGCGAGAACTACGTGCAGGAGGCCCTGGCCAAGATCGAGGCGCTGGCCGAACTCAGGCCGGAACTCGAGTGGCACCTGATCGGCCCGCTGCAATCGAACAAGACGCGCGTGGTCGCCGAGGCCTTCGACTGGGTGCATTCGGTGGACCGGCTGAAGATCGCCGAGCGGCTGTCGGCCCAGCGGCCTGCCGGGTTGCCGCTGCTGAACCTGTGCCTGCAGGTGAATGTGGACGGGGAGGCGAGCAAGAGCGGGGTCTCGTTCGATGAGTTGCCGGCTCTGGCCCGCGCGGTGGCTGCATTGCCGGGGCTGCGGCTGCGGGGGCTGATGTCGATTCCCGAGCCGGTGGAGGGGGCGGCAGCGCAGCGTGCGCCGCACCGGCGCCTCCGCGAAGCGTTCGACACCCTGCGCGCCGGGGGTTTGGCGCTGGACACGCTGTCCATGGGCATGAGCGCCGACCTGGAGGCGGCGGTGCTGGAAGGCGCCACGATGGTGCGCGTGGGCACCGCGATCTTCGGCGACCGCGGGTAGTCGCCGCTCGCGGGACTTCACGGAAGGCGTCAGTTCGGCAGGAAAGCGCCATCCCACTCGTCGAGCCACTCCACCGGGCCGAGGTCGCGCACGTCCAGGCCCATCAGCAGGTCGAGGCTGGAGTCGTGCCAGCCGCCGGTGGTGGGCAGCAGGCCTTCGCCAGCGGCCGGGTGCACGGCCGCCAACTCGTCTCGCACTTCCTGCGCCAGTGCATCCGGCCGGTTGGCGGGTGTCGGCAGCCAGGCCGGCCAGCCCGTTGGGCGCTGCGGCGGCGCCGGCATGCGGTGGGGCGGGAAAGGCAGCGGGCGGCGCAGCGGGCCGAAGGAGGCAGAAGAAGCAGAGCGCGGGGTGAGGGCGGCGGTGGTCACGGCGGGGTCCTGGTCGTCGTCGGCCAGCGGTGCTGGCATGGACGTGATCCTCCGCTTCCCAGGAGATGGCCGCCATCGCCCCCATGAGGGAGGCCGCACCCCCCATATTGGGGGCCACCCGCCGGGAGGGCGCGCGGCCGCTTCGGAGCGGCCGTGCACTGGCCGCGCCCCTGCTCGTCTCAGAAACTCAGCGAAGTGGTGTTCTTGACCTCTTCCATCACCGCATAGGTGCGGGTTTCGCGCACGCCGGGCAGCGACCAGATCACGTCGCCCACGAAGCTGCGGTAGGCCGCCATGTCGGAGACCCGGGTCTTGAGCAGGTAGTCGAAGCCGCCGGCCACCAGGTGGCATTCGAGGATCTCGGGCCGCACCTGCACAGCGGCGCGGAAGCTGTCCATCACGTCGTGCACCGTGCGGTCGAGCAGCACCTCGACGAAGACCATCAGCCCGGCGCCCAGCTTGAGCGGGTTCAGCTTGGCCTCGTAGCCCAGGATGTAACCCTCGCGCGTCAGGCGCTTGACGCGCTCCAGCACGGCGGTGGGCGACAGATGCACTTCCTCGGCCAGCTTCAGGTTGCTGATGCGCCCATCCTTTTGCAGCACACGCAGGATCCGGAGATCGATCTTGTCGAGGCCCCGCTCGGCCAGGGTTTGGTCGTTGACAGGCCCGGTCATGCTTGCGAAAACTCCGTCATTGGCTAGGAACTCCGAATCTTTTTCAGGAATTGTCCGCGTAAGCTGCCAATCCTTCCAGTCAGGATTTCTACCGCCATCATGAACTCGGTCGCCGCTTCCAACGCCTTCCCCCCGCCCGAGTTCAGGGCGCCGCCGCCGCGGGCGCGGCTGCCGTTCCCCTACCGGCGCGAGCACGAGGCGCTGGGCGCGGCACAGACCCGGCTGGGCTCGGCGGGCGCGTGGGCGCCGGTGGTGGCGCTTGCCACGCCCTGGGTGCAGGCGGTGCGGGACAAGCCGGCCCCGTTCTGGGCCATGGAATCCCTGCTGAAGGAATACCCCATCTCCAGCGCCGAGGGACTGGCCCTGATGCGCCTCGCCGAGGCCTTGCTGCGGGTACCGGACGTGGAGACCGCGGTCGCCCTGACCGCCGACCAGCTCGGGCGCGCCGAGTTCGACGCTGCCGACGGCTCAGGTGGCCTCCTGGCCGGCCTGTCGGCGACGGCCATCACGCTGTCCAAGAAGTTCTTGCCCGACGGTGAGGAAGACGCCGGCCTGATCAAGCGCCTGGGGGCTCGCACCGTGGTGGCGGCCACCGTGCGGGCGATCCAGTTGCTGGGGCGGCAGTTCGTGCTGGGCCGCACCATCGGTGAGGCGATGGGCGAGGCCGACAGCCAGCGTCGCGACCAACCCAACCTGCGCTTTTCCTACGACATGCTGGGCGAGGGTGCCCGCACCGAAGCCGACGCCCGGCGCTACCTCGCGGCCTACGCGAATGCGATCGACACGCTGGCTCGCACGGCCCACGCCGCGGCGGCCGGCCCCGAGGTGCGCGACGGCATCTCGATCAAGCTCTCGGCGTTGTTCTCTCGCTATGAAGATGCCCAGCGCGAGCGGGTCTTCGCCGAGCTGCTGCCGCGTGTCTGGTCGCTCATCGAGCGCGCCGCGCCGGCCGAGCTGAACCTCACCATCGATGCCGAAGAGGTCGACCGGCTGGAGCTGTCGCTCGACGTGCTGGAGGCGCTGGCCGAGCGCATCGCCCAGGTCTACCCGCGCTGGCGGGGCTTCGGCCTGGCGGTGCAGGCCTACCAGACCCGGGCGCTGGCGGTGGTCGAGGAAGTGGCTCGCATCGCGCGGCACCACGGCCTGCGCTTCATGGTGCGCCTGGTCAAGGGCGCCTACTGGGACGGCGAGGTCAAGCGGGCGCAGGAGCTGGGCCTGCCGGCCTACCCGGTCTTCACCCGCAAGCCGCACACCGACGTGAGCTACCTCGCGTGCGCCCAGGCCCTGCTCGCCCAGCGCGAGGTGATCTACCCGCAATTCGCCACCCACAACGCCGGCACCATCGCCGCCATCGTCGGCATGGCCCGCGCCGTGGGCGCCGAGCCGGGCGCGCACTACGAGATGCAGCGCCTGCACGGCATGGGCGACGGCGTCTACCGCGAGGTGCTGAAGGATTCACGCATGGCCTGCCGCGTCTACGCCCCGGTGGGCGAGCACCGCGACCTGCTGGCCTACCTGGTGCGTCGCCTGCTCGAGAACGGCGCCAATTCGTCCTTTGTGCACCAGCTGGCCGACCCGTCGGTGGCGCCGGCCGAGCTGCTGGCCTCGCCGCTGGCCGAGGCCCACCCGGAAGGCGCCGAGGGGCTGCCGCTGCCGGCCGATCTCTATGCCGAAGGCGGTGTGGTCAGGCGCCGCAACTCCACCGGCGCCGACATCACCTGCCTGGCCCAACGCGAGCCGCTGACGGCGGCCATCGCCGCCACCACCGTCGAGACGGTGCCCGAGGCCACGCCGGCCGACATCGACGCCGCGATGCAGCGCCTGTATCAGGGCGCTGCCGCCTGGAGCGCCCGCCCCGTGGCCGAGCGTGCGGCCATCGTTCGCCGCGCCGGCGACCTGCTCGACGCCCGCCTGGCCGACTACTGCGGCCTGTTGGTGAAAGAGGCCCACAAGACGCTGGGCGACTGCGTGGCCGAGGTGCGCGAGGCGGTCGACTTCTGCCGTTACTACGCCGAACAGGCCGAGGTGCTGGCCGCCAGCGGCCCGCTGCAGGGCCACGGCGTCTTCGTCTGCATCAGCCCGTGGAACTTCCCGCTCGCCATCTTCGCCGGCCAGGTGGTGGCCGCGCTGGTGGCCGGCAACACCGTGGCCGCCAAGCCGGCCGAGCAGACCCCGGCCATCGCCGCCCGCATGGTGGCGCTTCTGCACGAGGCCGGCGTGCCGGCCGACGCGCTGGCACTGCTGCACGGCCCGGGCGAGACGGTGGGCGCCGGCTTGGTGGCCGATGCCCGCACCGCGGGCGTGTGCTTCACCGGCTCGACGCAGGTCGCTCGCCTCATCCAGCGTGCGCTGGCCGGTCGCGTCGGCGCCAACGGCGCTCCGCTGCCGCTGATCGCCGAGACCGGCGGCCTCAACGCCATGGTGGTCGACTCCACCGCGCTGCCCGAGCAGGTGGTCGATGCGGTGGTGCAGAGCGCCTTCCGCTCGGCCGGCCAGCGCTGCTCGGCGCTGCGCCTGCTCTGCGTGCACGAGGGCATCGCCGACGGCGTCATCGAGATGCTCCAGGGCGCGATGGCCGAGCTGCACGTGGGCGACCCGGCCGAGCTGCGCACCGATGTCGGCCCGGTGATCGACGACGAGGCCTTCCAGGGCATCAGCGGCCATGTGCAGCGCCTGAAGCGCGAGGCGAAATTGCTGGGCGAGACCCGCGTGGAGACCACTGCCTTCCCCCGGCTCGTGGCGCCGGTGGCTTTCGAGCTGCCGCAGGTCGGCGCGCTGCAGCAGGAGATCTTCGGCCCGGTGCTGCACGTGGTGCGCTGGCGCGGCGAGCCCGACCAACTGGTGCGCGAGATCAACGCACTCGGCTTCGGCCTCACCTTCGGCATCCAGACCCGCATCGACAGCCGCGCCGAGCGGCTGGCGAGGCTGGCCCACATCGGCAACGTCTACGTCAACCGCAACATGATCGGCGCGGTGGTCGGTGTGCAGCCTTTCGGCGGCGAGGGTCAGTCCGGCACCGGCCCCAAGGCGGGCGGGCCGAACTACCTGCGCCGCTTCGGCGCGGAAACCTCGCCCACCGGTCTCCCGCAGGTGGTGACCGCGCCCAGCGACACCCGCCCCGGCGCGCTCGACGACGCCACACGCCGCCAGCTCGGTGCGCTGCACCATCAGCATGCCCCCTGGGCCGCCACGCCGCTGGAGCGCCGGCTCGCCTGGCTGCGCCGCGCCGCTGACGCGCTGCCGGCCGACCAGGGCGACATCGCTCAACGCTGGCGCGCCATCGCCGACCAGGCCGCGGCCACGTTGCCGGCGCAGGCGCTGCCCGGCCCCACCGGTGAGAGCAACGAGCTGCGCCTGCAGGGCCGTGGCCTGTTCGCCTTCGTGGGCGGCGGGCAGCCGGCGGCGGCGGACCTGGCGGGCGCGCTCGCCGCCGCGCTGGTCACCGGCAACCCGGTCGCCTGGGTTGCCGAGCCGGCCGCCCAGGCCGAGGCCGGGCCGTGGCTGGCGGTGCTGCAGGCCGGCCTGCCGGCCCACACGCTGGGCCTGCTGGGCGGCAGCTTCGACGGCGTGGGCAGCGCCGTGGTGGCCGATGGGCGCCTGGCCGGCGTCTGCGCCACTTCGGCCGAGGCGCTGCCGCGCATCGCCCGCCAACTTGCGGCGCAGGCCGGCGCGATCGTGCCGCTGCTGGCGCTGGCCGAAGCGGCCAGCCCGCGCCAGCTCTACCGCTTCTGCGCAGAGCAGACGCTGACGATCAACACAGCGGCTGCGGGCGGCAACGCGGCGCTGCTGGCCGCGGGTGTGTAAGGCGACGCTGAACAAGTTCCCCGGACGGGTTCATTCGGCCTCGCCCTCTGCCGGTGGCTGCACAGCCTCGGCCTGGGCGAGTGCCTGCACCAGCATCAGCGCGCTGGCCCGCGCCAGCGCCAGGTCGCGGGACGCCGCGCCCAGATCGGCCTCGAAGCGCGGCACCAGGCGCTGGTAGAGCCTGAAGGCCTGCCCCACGGCGGCCGAGCTGTGGGCTTGCAGGCGTGTTTCCATCCGGGCCACGGTGGTGGTCAGTTCCGCCAAGCTCGGCCGTTTGCTGGTCGCCATGCTCAATCCAGCCTGACGCCGATCTTCGCGATGATCGGCGCCCAGCGCTTCTGCTCGGCCTCGACCAGGCGCTTGAAGTCGGCCGCGCTGCCGCCCACGGGCGTCAGCCCTTGCGCGTCGAGCGCGGACTGCACGGCCGGCTCTCGCAGCAGCGCGTTGACGTCGGCGTTGATCTTCTGCACCACCGCGTCGGGCGTGCCGGCGGGGGCGAACAGGCCGTTCCACGCCATCGACTCGACCGGGTAGCCGGCGGCGGCCAGCGTCGGCAGATCCTTCAGCGTCTCCACCGGCCGGGCACTGCTGACCGCGATCAGCCGCACCTTGCCGCTCCTGACGTGCGGCAGCAGCGCCGGGGCGACCATGAAGACCGCGTCGGCCTCGCCCTGGGCGACCGACATGGCGGCCGGCGGCGAGCCGTTGAACGGGATGTGGGTGGCCTGGAGGCCGGCCTCGGCGAGCAGCCACTCCATCGTCAGGTGGGCCGAGCTGCCGTTGCCAAGCGACGCATAGTTCATTGCGCCGTTGGCGGCGCGGGCCCAGTCGACGAATTCCTTCACTGTCTTCGCCGGCACCTTGGTCGCATTGACCGCCAGCACGTTGGGTTGCGAAGTGGTCATCACCACCGGCACCAGGTTTTTCGCCGCGTCGTAGGGCACCTTGGCGTACAGGTAGGGCGCGAAGGCGATCGGGCCGTTGAACGAGAGCGCCAGCGTGTGGCCGTCCGGCGCCGCCTTGGCTGCCACGTCGGTGCCCAGCATGCCGCCGGCGCCGGGTTTGTTCTCCACCACCACCGGCTGGCCCCAGCGGGCCACCAGGCGCTCGCCCAGCAGGCGGGCGATGATGTCGAGCGAGCTGCCGGCTGGGGCGGGGACGGCGATCCTGACCGGCTTCGACGGCCAGGCCTGGGCCAGGATCGGCCCGGGCCTGGCCACGATCGCGGCTGCAGCGGCGGCCAGCCATTGCCGGCGGGCTGGGAGGCGGCAGCGCGGTGGTGAAGGGGCCATGTCGGGCAGGGCAGGGTGTTGGGCTGCCGGGATTGTGGGTGCGAGGCCGAGGTCCGGCGACTGCTGTGGCTTCGGCCTGAATGCACGAAGCCGGCGCATGGCCGGCTTTCGCGCGTCGGGTGGGGTTCAGCCGCTCACTGTTTGTGGCCGTTGAAAGTGCCCTGGTTCTTGCCGCTGGACTGGCGCCAGGTCCCGACGAAGTTGCCGCTGCCGGCGTCGATCACGCCGCTGAACTGCGCGCCGCCGCTGCCGCTCATCACCACCGTGCCGTTGGCGCTGGCCATGCCGGTGAGTGTGAAGCTCTGGCTCTTGGACGACTGGCCGACGCCGGAGATCTTGCCGTCGGCGCCGATCATCACCGAGAACACGCCCTGGTCGTTGCCCGCGTACTGGCCCGAGAAGGCGCCCACGAGCGCCGCCGGGAACGCGCCGCCGCCGGCCGGTGCGGCCTGCGCGAGCTGCGCGTCGGTCGGCTTCTGGGCCGCCGAGCCGCCGCCGGTGGCCTGCAGCGAAGCCGCGGCGTTCTGCATCGCCGCCTGCGAGGTGCTGCGGATCAGCTGCGGCTTGCTGCGGATCTGCTGGACGATCTTGTTGAAGTTGTCGAGCAGGCTGGCCGCGATCAGCTTGCCTTCGGGCGTCTTGGAGTAGCCGCCGCCCGAGGCCCAGCCCAGGCCGCCCCAGCCCCAGGCATCGAGGGCGAAGTTCATCTTGCTGGCCTTGCCCTCGGCGCTGGCCACCTGGATGCCCGAGCGCACGTCGGCCACCAGCAGGTTGGTCTGGGCTTCCTTGAACTTGACGTTGCCGGCCACGCTGCCGATCTGGCCCAGCAGGCCGCCGGCCCGGCTCAGCAACCCGCTGACCGAGCCACCCACACCGCCGGTGTCGTCGCTGAACTGCACGGCCGGGGTCATCACGAAGTCCGCCGCCTGCATCTGGCCGCCGCCGATGTTGGAGCCCGACTGCAACTGGCCGCCGGCGGCCAGCGCACGCTCCTGCTGCAGGTTCTGCATCGCCACGCCGCGTTCGACGACGGCGAAGCAGCCCGACTCCTGCGCCATCATGCGCAGCATGATGCTGGGCGAGCCCAGGCTGTAGCGCGACAGGTAGCCCAGCACATGCGACTGCGGCTCGGCGACCGCCAGGCTGCCCATCTCGCGGTCGCATTTCTCGACCGTGGGCTGCCCCTCCTGTGCGTGGCTCGCGCCAGCCGCCGCCACCAGACCCAGGGCACTCAGCAGGCTCAGGCTCTTCTTCATCTCGGTTCCCCTCCGTCGGGATCGTCACGTTCGCCAAAAAACACGCAAGCCGGGCGCGGGCCCGGCTTGACGCACCGGCCGCCCCGGAAACAGGGCGGCGAGGCTGCAACGTGGAGTCTAGCGGCGGCGATGACAAGCGCCGCAAGGACCCCCCAAGGTCAGGGGTACAACCCGCGCTCCTCGCGGGCCATGAGGATGCGCTCGCAGGCCACGGCGAAGGTGGCGGTGCGCAGCGTGATCTTGTGCTGGTCGGCGATGGCCCAGATGCGCTTGAGCGCGTCGACCATGATCTTGTCGAGCCGCACGTTGATCTCGTCTTCGGTCCAGAAGAAGCTGGAGAAGTCCTGCACCCACTCGAAGTACGAGACCGTCACGCCGCCGGCGTTGCAGATCACGTCGGGCACGACGAGGATGCCGCGGTCGGCCAGGATGTCGTCGGCCGCCGAGACCGTGGGGCCGTTGGCGCCTTCGAGCACCAGCTTGGCGCTGGTGCGGCGGGCGCGGTCGGCCGTCACCTGGCCTTCCAGCGCCGCGGGGATGAGGATGTCGACCTTGACGTCCCAGAACTCCTCGTTGCCCATCGGCTCGCCGCCCTTGAAGCCCGCGACGCCGCCGGTGGCCTTGACGTGGGGGATCAGCTCGGCGAGGTCGAAACCGCTGCCGTTGTAGATGGTGCCGGTGTGGTCCTGCGCGGCCACGATCTTCGAGCCGGCCTGGGCGAACAGCTCGGCGGCCGACGAACCGACGTTGCCGAAGCCCTGGATCGCGACCTTGGCGCCGTTCAGCTCCAGGTTGATGCGGCGCGCCGCTTCCCTGCCGGTGACGAACACGCCGCGGCCGGTGGCCTTCACCCGGCCCAGCGAGCCGCCGAGGTGGATCGGCTTGCCGGTGACGACGCCGGTGGCGGTGGCCCCGACGTTCATCGAGTAGGTGTCCATCATCCACGCCATGATCTGCGGGTTGGTGTTCACGTCCGGCGCGGGGATGTCCTGCTGCGGGCCGATGATGATGCCGATCTCGCTGGTGTAGCGGCGCGTCATGCGCTCCAGCTCCTTGACCGACAGCAGCTTCGGGTCGACGCGGATGCCGCCCTTGGCGCCGCCGTACGGCAGGTTCACCGCGGCGTTCTTGATGCTCATCCAGGCCGACAGCGCCATCACCTCTTCCAGCGTCACGTCGGGGTGGTAGCGCACGCCGCCCTTGCCCGGGCCGCGGCTCATGTTGTGCTGCACGCGGTAGCCCTCGAAGTGGGCCACGGTGCCGTTGTCCAGCTCGATGGGGATGTCGACGATCAGCGCGCGCTTGGGGCGCTTGAGGGTGTCGACCCAGCGGGCCAGGTGGCCCAGGTACGGGGTGACGCGGTCGACCTGCGACAGGTAGGTGCCCCAGGGGCTGTCGGGGGTCGGGTGGACGAAGGACAGGGACATCGGGATCTCCGAAACGTGGTTCCAAGGGCGGCGGCGAGCCTCGTGAGCGGGCCACCGCGACATGGGGGCGCACTCTAGCGACGAGGGGGCCGAATTTGTCTCGGAGCTACATGCATTGTTTGCATAACCCTTGCCGCATTGCCTCATGGCCGCGGGCCAGGGCGCGGCCTACACTGCCTGCCATGTCGTCTTCATCGTCCCCGCGCGTCGCCTTCATCGGTGGCGGCAACATGGCGTCCGCCCTCATTGGCGGGCTGGTGAAATCGGGCCACGCGCCCTCGGCGATCCAGGTGGTGGAGCCCTTCGCTGCACAGGCCGACAAGCTGCGCGCGCAGTTCGGCGTGCAGGTCGAGCCTTCGGCCGGGCCATCACTGGCGGGTGCATCGCTGGTGGTGTGGGCCGTCAAGCCGCAGCTGTTCCAGCAAGCGGCGAGGCCCGTTGCTGCGCATGTGCCCGGCGCGCTGCAGCTGTCGGTGATGGCCGGCATCCGCAGCGGGGCGATCGGCGCGGCCACCGGCAGCAACCGCATCGTGCGCACCATGCCGAACACGCCGGCGCTGATCGGGCGCGGCATGTCGGGCCTGTTCGCCAGCGAGGCCGTGACGGCCGATGAGCGCGGCCTCGTCGAGCAGCTGCTGGCGCCCACCGGCGAGCTGCTGTGGGTCGAGCGCGAAGAGCTGCTGGACGCCGTCACCGCGCTGTCGGGCTCCGGACCGGCCTATGTCTTCTACTTCGTCGAGGCGATGATGAAGGCCGGCGCCGAACTGGGCTTGTCACCCGAGCAGGCACGCCGGCTGGCGGTCGGCACCTTTGCCGGCGCGGCCGCGCTGGCGGCGCAAAGCGACGAGCCTCCGGCGCAACTGCGCGCCAACGTCACCTCCAAAGGGGGCACCACCCATGCGGCCATCAGCACGCTGGACGAGCGCGGCGTGATGGACGCCTTCGTGCAGGCCCTGCACGCCGCTGCTCGGCGAGCGAAGGAGTTGGGCGACGAGTTCGGCGGCTGACGCCTCGGCATCGCGGGCGCGACCGCCGACCATGGCCATGGCTCGACGCTGCACTGGGTCTCCTCCCCAGTTTCTTCAGATCCGCGCAAGCGCCAGGACCGTGCCTGCGAACACCGCGAAGCCGACCCAGTGGTTCAGGCGGAAGGCCTTGAAGCAGCCCTCGCGCGAGCGGCCCTTGATGAGGGTGTAGTGCCACACCGCCTGCGCCGCGCCCACGGCCACGCCGGCCCACACCAGCCGCGGCACGCCCAGCCGCGTGGTCAGCCAGCCCCAGCCCACGAGGTAGACAGCGTAGAACGCCATCACCGCGGGCACGTCCCAGCGGCCGAGCGTGATGGCCGAGGTCTGGATGCCGATCTTCAGGTCGTCGTCGCGGTCGACCATGGCGTACTCGGTGTCGTAGGCCAGGACCCAGAACAGGTTCAGCACGAGCAGCGCCCAGGCGTGCCAGGGCACGGCGTTGCCGATGGCCGCGATGTTCCAGAACTGGCCGCCTTGAACCGCGGCGAAGGCCATGGGGATGCCGAAGCTGAAGGCCACGCCCAGCACCGCCTGCGGCATCGAGACGAAGCGCTTGGCATAGGGGTAGCCGATGGCCACCGCCAGCGCCAGGAACGACAGCAGGATGGTCGGCGGGTTGGTCGTCAGCACCAGGCCGAAGGCGGCCAGCGCCAGCACGGCGCCCACGGCAAGGGCTTCCTTCACCGGCAGCGCGCCGCTGGTCACCGGGCGGTTGGCGGTTCGCTTCACGTGCCTGTCGAACTCGCGGTCGGCCACGTCGTTCACACAGCAGCCTGCGCTGCGCATGAGGACCGTGCCCAGCACGAACACGATCAGCAGGTGCCAGCCCGGAAAGCCGTCGGCCGCGATCCACAGGGCGCACAGCGAGGGCCACAGCAGCAGCAGCCAACCCGCCGGGCGATTCCAGCGGATCAGGTCGAGATAGAGCGCCAAGCGGCTGCGGGGTGGGTCTTGCGGCGTTGCCATGGGCCGGCATTGTGGCGCGGTGGGCGCCACCCCTCGACGAAGCGGCGGTTACGTCTGGCAGCGAATTGGCGGCCTGGCCTTGTCGGCGTGTCGACGGGTTTTGCCGTTGTCGAAGGCCACGATGCCACGGAGGCCGCTGCATGCGCCGATCGAAACAACGCCTGTCCGGCCTGCTGGCCATCTGCACCGCGTCCCTCCTGATGGCCGGTTGCGGCGGGGGCACCGATGGGGAAGAGGGTCGCCTGTATGTCGGCTACTACCTCGAAGACCCTGTCGACAACCCGGAGGACCCGGAGCCCGGCACGCTGGTCGCCTACCTGCCGGCGGGCGACGGCAGCTTCCAGGGGCTGATGCCGTTCTCGTACGCCGGCTGCCGCGATGGCATCGACGTCGGCGTCATCAATGGCACCCGGCGCGGCAACACGCTGGACGGCGCCTGGGCCGGCTCGGTCGACGGCGTCGCGGTCGGCGGCGACTACGACGGCAGCTACGACGCCCTCGCCGACCAGTTCAGCGGCACCTACACCAACAGCGCGGGCAAGGTGCCCGTCAGCGGCCCCGGCGACTGCCAGTACCACGTGGCCGCCTATGGCAGTTGGCGGCTCTATGGCGGCACGGTGGCGACGCCCTCGAACTTCATCGCCGGCTCCACCGGCGGCACCAGCCCGACCTGGTCCTGGCCCAGCCTGGGCGGCACGGTGTTCTACCTGGTGCGGGTGCTCGACGAAGGCTGTTTGCTGGCCGGCGTGGCCAACGGCAGCTGCCTGGTGGGCGAGGGCCAGACCCTGCTGACGCGGATCGCCTACCCAGCGGAGTTCGACGGCGCCAGCCCCTTGCAGGCGGGCCGCCGCTACATCGTGGCGGTGCACGCCATCGACGCCAGCACCTGGCAGCAGGTCGGCTTCACGACGCGGCTCGACCGGCCCTGAGGCGACGACCGAATGCCTCAGCGCCTGCTGCTGCAATGAGAGGCCACGCGCGTCCAGCGCTGCACCGAGTCGATCTCCATGCCGTTGGGGCCGGGCGGCACGTGGTGGCGCTGTTCCCAGATCCCGTCACCCAGTTGCCGGAAGCTGGCCCGCAGCGGATGCCCGGCGCAGTTCGTCTCGACCACCGTCTGCCCGCCGCTGCGGTCGGTGTGCGCCCGGCAGTGGGTGCGGGTCGGCGGCGGCCCCGCGAGGCCCTGGCAATGCAGCACCGGCCCGCTGCCCGGCACCTGGCTCACCACCGGTTGCACCATGCCGGGCGCCCTCTGCGTGATGCTGGCGTTGCCCGTGGCGCCATCGACGCGCTCGATGCTTTCGACCCTGCCGGCCGGCGAATGCAGCCGGCGCGTGGTCTCGGTGTCGATGCGGTACTCGCCCGGCGGCGGGAAGTCCGGCGACGAGGCCGCCGCGGCCACCGGCCCCAGGGCCGTGAGTGCTATCGCGAAGGGAACCGGCTGCAACCTGAAAGGCCCCATGATGACGCGGCGTCGCTTCGGCACGCCCGATCGGCGCGGTGCCATTCTGCCGTCGCGCCGGCCCCCGAGCCCTCCCAAGATCCATCCTCCGCAGGCCCAGGCCGCAGCAGCACCGATGAAATCACCTAACAGCAAGAATTCACGCCTCCTGGGCCAGATGATGCTGCCCCTGTTGCTGGCCACCGGCGCTGGGGCACCGGCCTGGGCGGCGGACGTGGCCTGGGGCACCGACCTGCCCGGCGCGCAGGACCACCCGCTGATGCGTCGCTTCACCGGTGCCTGGCTGGTGGGCTACCGGCAGGAACCATGGGCCCAGGCGCTCTGGCCCACCGGGCCGGGCGTGGCCGGCTGGGACAAGCTCAAGGACGTGGCCACGCTGGAGGGCCAGGTCACCCGCCTGGTCTACCTGACACCGCGGGGCAAGGGGCCGCTGGAGGTCTTTCGCAACCACGAGCAGGCCTTCACCGCCGCCGGCTTCCAGAAGCAGTTCGCCTGCGAGGCCGACTGCGACAAGCTCTACTGGACCTGGTATCGGCACACCAAGCCGGTCGACGGCCTGCGCTGGCAGACCGAAGGCCACATCACCACCGAGAGCAACAGCCGCTACAGCATGAACTCTGCGCTGCAGCCTACGCAGGGCCGTTTCTGGGCCGGCCGGGCCGAGCGCGGGGGCAAGCCGGTGCATGTGCTTCTCTACACCGGCGACGCGGCGAACAACATCACCGGCATGGCGGCCACCTATGTGCAGATCGTCGAACCCAGGCCCATGGCCACAGGCCAGGTGCAGGTCGCCGACGCGGCGGCGCTGCAGGCCGGCCTGTCGGCCGAGGGCAGGGCCACGCTGGGCGGGCTGCTGTTCGACACCGGCAAGGCCGAGCTGAAGCCGGATTCGCGCGTGCAACTCGAAGCCATGGCCGCAGTGCTGAAGGGCCAGCCGCAGTGGAAGGTCTTCATCGTCGGCCACACCGACAACGTCGGCCTGCTGGAGGCGAACCTGGCGCTGTCGCAGGCGCGCGCACAGGCGGTGGTGGCCGCGCTCGCCGCTGCGCCGTATGGCATCGACGCGAGGCGCCTGCTGGCGCGTGGTGTGGCCAACGTGGCACCGGTCGCGTCCAACGCCGATGAGCCGGGCCGGGCGCGCAACCGGCGGGTCGAGATGGTGCTGCAGTAGCCCTTGGCCGCTTCAGGGCGGCGCGGCTGTGGCCCGCCGCAGTGGCGAGTCGTGTCGCCACAGGCGGTGTTCGACCAGATAGTGCGTGAACACCAGCCAGAGCGACACGGCCACGGGCACCACCGGCGCGAGCGCCAGCACCAGCACGCAGGACAGCGGCCACAGCCACCAGCCCGGGCGCCGGCCGGCCAGGCCCAGCAGGCGGTACAACCGGTTGGCACCGGGCTGCGCGGTTTCACGCGCGTTCGCCAGCGCGGCGTAGTGCAGGAAGGCGCTGGCGTCGTGCACCCAACGCAGCAGCACGATGCCCAGCAGCGGGTAGCCCGCGAGCACCAGGCCCCAGGCCCCTGCCAGCGTGGCTTGCACCGCGAGCAGTGCCTGCGGCTGGCCGCCACGGGCCCGCGCCGCCGCGGCCAGCAGGGTCGCCATGGGGGTCGACAACAGCAGCAGCACGCCTGCCGCCACCAGCCACACGGCGGGCTCGCCGACGAGGCGGGTGCCGGTTTCCCCGCCCAGCGCCAGCCCGGCCGCCACGCCAACGCCCGCCACCATCAGCCGCCAGGCCCGCGCGGCCCAGGCCCAGGGGCCGGCGGCGAGCAGGCCGCTGCGCCCCAGCGCCTGGCCGACTGCAAGGCCGCTTTGCTGGCCGAGCACATGCACCATGGTCCAGGCCACGATTGCGCCCTCGGCCCAGGCCTGGCCGACGAAGGGCGCGATCGCCAGGGCGGCCAGGCCTGCACACCAGGCCGCCGGCAGGATCACCGGCCGGCAGGCGCGCGCCACCGCAGGGTCGGCCAGCGCAAAAAAGCTGGCCAGGATATGGGGCATGCCGAACACCAAGGCATAGCCCGGCAGTGACATGGGCGCGGCCGGCGAACCGTCGCGCAGTGCATGGCTCAGCCAGGTGGCGTCGACGGCCGCCACCAGGGCCAGCAAGGGGGCGGCGAGGTACACCGCCAGCAACCATGAACGCGGCGGGCCGGCCATGAGAGGGTGCCGCGCGGGACGGCCCGTGCTTCAGCGCGCGGCCGGCAGCCGCGCGAGCTCACTCTGCAACGCAGCGATGTTGGCGCGCGTGCGGCCCAGCAGGGCGACATCGGCTGCTGCACCGTGGCGCTGGGCCGCGGCCAAGGTCGCCTGCTCCTGCCGCAGCTCCTGCTCGAGGATCTGGCGGCGTTCGGCTGCACCGTCGCTGTCGCGCCAGCGCGGGGCCGCGGCTGCAGCGCCCGGCACCGGGCCGTTGGGCGCGGTGGTGGGCGTTGTGGAGGCGCGCGCGGTCGGTGCGTCGCAGGTGCCGGCATCGCCCGAGGCCCCGCCGACGATCCACTCGACGCCGCCGCGCCTGCACACCGGCGTGTTGGCGGCGGCCGCCGCACACGCCGCCGTGGCCAGCAGCGTGCCGGCCACGAGCAGGCTTCGGCGCGCCCGCATCACGCGCCCTTGCTCACCAGCACATGCAGCAGGCGGCCCATGTCGTCCTCGATCGAGACCGGCATGTTGGTCATGCAGATGCCGTTGATGAACGTGATGGTGAAGCCCTCGCCGCTGTACGTCAGGCGTGACTTGTCCAGCGTCATGGCGGCCGGCAGGGAATTGGTCAGCTTGTAGGGGGGCTGGCCACCCCAGACGGTCACCGTCGGCCCGGGGCCGGGCGCGCATTCACCGGTCATGCCGACGCTGACGGCGCTGGGCTGGGCCTCCAGCACGTCGGGGGGGCCGGACTCGTTGCCGCCCCCGCCGCAGCCCGCCAGCAGGGCGAGTGCCATCGTTGCCGTCGCCAGCCCGGCGATGTGGAGGCGGCTTGCGGTGGTCGGCGCCTTCGGATTCGTCTTGTCGATCATCGTCATCTTCATGGTCAGGATTTCTCTGCGCGGGATTGCATCTGCACGATGGCGTAGCTCTCGATCGGGATGCGGCCGTGCATGTAGTAGCGCAGGCACTCCTGCGAGACCGGCCCGAAGACCGCCTCCCAGGGTTTCACGTCGCCGTAGGCGTCGACACCGATCGTGCCGCCGCACATCACGCGTGACAGCATGCCGGCCACGAGGGGCACCTTCAGCTCGTAGCCGTAGGTCACGCGGATCTTGAGCAGGTTGGCGTCGCGGATGTTCATCTTCGAGCGCGAGCCCAGGTCCAGCGAGCGCCACTCGAGGTTGTCGTTGGGGATGTAGGTCGCGCGCGAGCGCGGGTCGCGCACGCCGAAGTCGGTGAAGGCGTCGGGCGACGGGTTCAGTATCTCCACCCGGGCTGCCCAGGGCAGGGCGGCAAGGTTGTCCTTCTGCGAGAGGAGGTAGGCCTTGGCCAGCCGCGTCAGGTCGTTGGTGTTGGTGCTGTCCTGGTAGAAGGGAGACAGGCCACGGATCACGGCCTCGCGCATCACCTTCTCGCTGGCGTTGTGGGTGGCGCCCACGCGCGCCGCCATGAACGAGGCGTGGTTCACCGTCAGCTTGGCCATGTAGACCAGCCCGGTCTGGATCAGCCCGAGCACGAACAGCGTGGCCACCGGGAACACGATGGCAAACTCGACCAGCGTGATGCCGCGTTGGCGGCGGAGCTGCGGGCGTTTCATGGGGAGGTCTCTCCTTCTTCCGTCGGGGCTGCCGGCGTGCGCAGCCAGCCTGTGAGCACCACCAGCAGCACGGCCAGCAACAGCGGCGCGGCCGCCACGCCGGTGGCGATGCGCTGGTAGGGGGCGGCCTGCTCGCGTGGGCGCAGGGTCAGGGGCAGTTGCTCGGCCAGGTGCTCGCTCGCGCTGCGGGCCTGTATGCGGCCGTCAGCGCCCACGAGCAGGGTCGGGCCGCCCTGGCTGACACGCAGCAGTGGCTTGCCGGTCTCGAGCGCGCGCAACCGGGCCAGCCCCACCATCTGCCGCCGGTAGAGCGCCTGGTCGATCCAGCCGTCGTCGGCCACGTTGGCCAGCCAGCCGGCGCCTTGCGCGCGTGCAGCCAGGATCAGCGGAAAGGCAAGCTCGTGGCAGATCGTGACGCCGACCGTGCTGCCGCCTACGAACATCGGCGTCGTCAGCTCTGGCGGCCCGCTGCGCTGGCCGTCGCGCACGCGCTCGAACAGGCGCTGGTAGACCGGCCCCAGCACACCAGGCCAGGGGAGGTACTCGCCGCCAGGCACCAGGCGCTCCTTTGCATACAGCGAGCCGCGCTCTGGCGACACCTGCACCACTGCGTTGGCCAGGTGCATGCCCTGGTCGTCGCGCAGCAGGTGCGGCATGCCGATCAGCAGGTGCACGTCGCGGCGACGCGCCTGCCGGACGAGATCGGCCCAGCGGGTGTCGGCGCCGGCACGCGGTGGTGGCTCGGGAAAGAAGGTCTCGGCCGTCACCAGCAGCGCGCCCGCGGGAGCCTTGGCGATGGCCGCTTCGAGTTGCGCCAGCGCGTCATCGCGGCCGGAGCGAGTCCAGCGCCGGCCGCGTTCTGCCGGGGGCTGCACGGCCCAGATCTTCATCGCCTCTCCGGTGGTGGCGGTTGTGGGCTCGGCGGCCGGCCACGCGACAGCGGCCACGGCGGAGATGCATGCCAGCCCCGCGGCACGGCGCGCTGCGCGGGTGGCCCGGCTGGCCAGGTGCCAGGCCGCCAGCGCCACCACACCGCACCAAGCCAGCACCAGCAGGCCCAGGCCGGCCCCCCCGATGTGGGGCACGAGCGCGCGTGCGCCGGGAAGGTCGATGAAGACGACGCCCAGGCTCGCATAGCCGCTGCCCCACCAGCCGAGCTGCCGCAGCGATTCCGCGCAAGCCACGCTCACGCCCCACCGCAGCACGATCGCACCTGCGGCGCGGTGCCGCGGGCCGCCCAGCGGGGCGAGCAGCAGCCAGGCCAGCACCAGCGGTGCCAGCTGGAACACCAGCATCACGGCCAGCACCGCTGCGCGCCAGGCCAAGGCGTGCTCACCTTCGCGAACGGCCCAGGCCACCCAGCCCTGACCCACCAGATGCCAAGCCAGCCAGCCCACCGACAGGGCGGCCAGGCCGAAGCGTGCCGAGCGTCGCGCGGCCAGCAGCACCAGCCAGGCCCAGGCCGACAAGGACAGCAGTGACAGCGGCCACAGCGCGGGCCAGGCGGCCCCCAGGCCAACGGCGGCTCCAGCCAGCGCCGATGCAGCGAGAAGCCCGAGCGCTATGCCGTCCAGCCAGCGCGTGCGGTCTGCGGCGGCCGCCATGGGGCGCGTGGTGGCCTTGGCAGCCAGGCGTGCGTACACCCCGTTTCCCTCCCGTGTTGTCGCGGCGGGCACCCGTGTGGCTCACGGATCGCTTACTTTGTGTACCGCGTGGCGCGCGAGTCTCGCGGCCGTCGGATGACAAATCAAGCGGCGCGGCCGACTTGCTCTCACTCTTTCAGATCTTTTACGAAGCGTTGCACTAAGTATTTTGTTAGGGGGTGTGTCGCATCGCGCCCTGAAATATGTTCGGCGCGGCGAGCCCTTTGCGGGCCGCGGCCGGGTACACCGGCAGCCCCTGCGCCCCGGTGCGTCGCCCCGGGGCAGATCAACCATGCTAGTGAGGAGTTACCAATGTTCGACACTTCGTCGCCGCGCCGCGCCCGTGGCCAGGGCATGACCGAGTACATCATCATCGTGGCCCTGATCGCCGTCGCGGCGATCGGCGTCTACAGCTACTTCGGCAAGACGGTGCGCAACCAGTCGGCCGCGATCGCGGCCGCGGTCGGCGGTGCCGACAAGGAAGCGCGCGACACGAACAAGGCCGGCAAGGAAGCCGGCCAGGGCGCCACGTCGATCTCGAACCAGGCCGCCGGCCTGGACAACTTCACGAACGACGCGAAGAAGCAGTAAGACCTGCTGCCGGCGCGCAGCGGCGCGGTGCTGCCACGGGTGGCGCCTCGCCGCTGCTGCGCCTGACCATCGAGATGCATGACACGGTTGTGGCCCGCGGGCCTGCGGCCGGGTCGTTGCTGCCTCAGCGGTTGCGTCTGGGCGCCGCCGCTGAAGCGCAAGCTGGATCAGTGGCTCTGCCGCATCGGGCAGGGCCGACAAGGAGTTGGAATGTTTTCGCGGCGCGCCCTTGGCTGCCTGGCTGTATGGCAGCTGAGCCCTGCATCGCTGACGCTGCTGGCCACGTGGCCTGCTTCGGGCCGCGCCCAGGGGCGGGCTGCGTTGCCGCCCGCGCTGGCCGACCTGGTCTATCCGGGCGCCCAGCTGCTGCAGGAGCAGGACCCGGCGAACACCGCCAACAAGACCTACCGGACCGCCGGCACGCTGCCCTCGGGCGCTTCGGACCTGCGCGCCTTCCAGGGCACCCGCCTGTTCGACATGCGCCTGCCCGGCGACCCGGGTGACAGCGCGACCGAACGGCGACGCATCGTCGAGGTGCTTGCGCACTACGACACCAAGGTGGCCCAGGCCGGCGGCAAGCGGCTCAACACCGGCTTCGACGCCAAGGCCTGGACCGAGGCCAACGCGCGCATGCACCTGTACAGCCGCCCCACGCCGGAGGGCGAGGTGAACTTCGGCCTGTGGATCCAGGACGGCGGCATGACCCACTGGCTCGTGCTGTTCCCTGTGGCCGATGCGCGCGCGCCGGCTCGGCAGGACGAGCTCTCGATGCGGCTGGCCAACTTCGGCCGCGCCCCGGTCTACATCCTGTTCGACACCGGCAAGGCGGAGTTGAAGGCCGATGGCCTGGCGGCGGTGCAGCAGATCGTGGCGTTGTTGAAGGCTGCGCCGGACTGGAAGCTGTCGATCGAAGGGCACACCGACAACGTCGGCCAGCCGGCCGACAACCTCAAGCTCTCGCAGGCGCGTGCCGAGGCGGTGATGAAGGCGGTGGTCGCCCAGGGCATTGACGCCAAGCGGCTCAGCGCCGCGGGACGTGGTCAGACGCAGCCGGTGGCCGACAACGCGAGCGACACCGGGCGGGCGAAGAACCGCCGGGTCGAGCTCGTCAAGCGAAGCTGAGGGCTGCGGCTGCCCGCGGCTGGGCATGAAGGATGCGAGGAGGCTCGCTGCCTGAACGGGCAGCGTGCCGCAACAAGGTAGAGGGAGTGTGGCGATGAGCTGGATTGCAGGAAGGGCCTCGATGGCCATGCGGCGCTCGCGGGGCCAGGCGCTGATCTGGCTGCTGGGCACGATGGTCGCGTGTGCCGCCATCCTCTATGGCGTGTTCAACACCGCGCAGATCACGGTGGCCAAGCAGCGCACCGTCAACGCGGCCGATGCAGGCGCCCTGGCCGGGGCCACCGTGCAGGCGCGCGTGCTTAACCTGGCCGCCTACAACAACCGGGCGATGATGGCCAACGAGGCCTTCCTCATCCAGATGCTCAGCATAGAAAGCTGGTTGCAGTACTTCGGCAACACGGCCGACAACTTCGGCACGGTGCTCGAGATCATCGGCGTGTTCATCCCGCCTGTCGAGGTGATCGGCCAGTTCCTCGACCGGATGGGCGATGTGGCCGAAAAGATCCACGACGGCCTGTCCAAGGCCAACGACGTCATCATCAAGGCGATCGAGGTCGAGAAAAAGATCATCTATGCCGCCCACGCGGTGGTGATCAACGCCGGCGGGTTGCTGGCCGAGGACGCTGCCTCGAAGATCGTCGAGGCCAACCGCACCCAATGGGGCACGCACGAAGACCTCGGCGTCGAGGTCGACAAGCGCCCCGGTGTGCGCGCGGCCACCTTTGCGCTGAACGAGAAGGACTGGCTGGCCTTCACCAAGGCCTACACGAAGAACCAGCGCACCGACGCCCGCGAAGTGCTGCTGAACTCGCGCGACCGCTTCTCGGCCGACCGGCCCGGCGAGTGGTGGACCAACATCGATCTGGTGGTGGCAGGCACCGAGAAGCGCGGCGGCTCGCAGCTCAAGGGCTTCGACCGCTGGGAGACGCAGGACACGCTCGAGCTCTGGGAGAAAGTGCCCTGCAAGTCCGGCTTCTGCAAGGAGTACCAGCCCATCGGCTGGGGCCGCTCGAACGCCGACCGCAACGGCAGCTCGGGGGATGTCTGGTCGCCCAACCGCACGGCCCAGAAGCTCGCCTACTCGGACGCGGAGAGCCACAAGGGCTGGAGCGGCGTGCCCAGCGTCTACGACATCAAGGACAAGACGGCCCGCTCGCGCCCCAACCTCGGCATCGACTTCCTCGTCGTCACACGGCGCGTGCGCACTGCCACGCTGACCTCCAAGCAGCTGGGCGTTGGCCTGGACGTGGGGGCCAACACCGGCAGCGCCGACATGGCCGAGCGGCTGGAGGCCGACCAGTACACCGCGATCGGCAAGGCGCGGGTCTTCTTCGAGCGCCCGCAGCGCGGCCTGAGCAACGACTTCACCGCCCGCAGCCTCTGGCGCGATGACTCGGCAAAGGAATACGGCTCGCTCTTCAGCCCCTACTGGCAGGCCCGGCTGGCCGACGTGACCATCGAGGAAAAGGGCGGCCTGATGATCGCGATGGGCATGCTGCCTGACAAGGCCATCTACACCCCCGGAGGGCAGAAGAAGTGATGGGCCATGCCCGTTTGGCCGCCGCATTGCTGGCCGCCAGCCTGCTCGGCTCCGCCCTTGCGCAGGAAACCAAGGACAGCAGCAATCCGCTGCAGCTGCACCGCGTGGGCCATGGCAACGTGGCCGGCCTGAAGCTGAACATCGGTGTCAGCATCGAGGCCTGCCGCGTGGCCAAGAAGCTGCCGCTGAATGCGCCCAAGGAGCTGCCCCCCGACGAGTTCCTGGCCAAGCTGCGGGTGGTGGAGTACGAAGAATTCTTCGACGGCGCCCGCTGGGCCGAATACGCCACGCAGCGCAGCGTGCTGGCCGACCCGTCCAGCGGCGACTGCAAGCTGGCGCTGTTCGTGTCGCGCGGCGTGCGCATCGAGCAGACCTGCGAGAGCCGCTACAGCGCCGTGATGCCCACGACGCAGGAAATGGCCGATCCTGAATCGCCGAAGCCGCCGGTCGCCGAGGTGGCCACCGGGCCGGCTGGCAGTTGCCGCAAGAAGCCCAAGCCGCTGCCGACCCAGGGCCTGCCCGTGCAGGACGCCGGCGACGGCACCGCCTGCGTCTGGTGGGCCGACGCCATGGCGGCTTCGATGCAGGCTGCGGGCCTGAAGGCCAAGGGGCACGACGACAAGAAGCTCGATTTCTGCCTCTATGCCAAGCAGCCCGAGTACTTCTGGCGCGGCCACACCCGCCTGGTCGCGCTGCGATCCAGCGGCTCCGACCAGTCGCTGGCCGGCAACGACATCAGCGACATCTTCGGCGAGGCACGCGGCCATTTCAACCAGCGCCTGCTGGCGTTGAGCGATGGCCACCCCATCTCGCCCGAGCGCTTCTCGCGCTCCGGCGCGCAGGCCTTCCTGAGCCAGCCGGCCAAGACGCCGCTGAAACCCTGACGATCCTCGAGGAGCCGACGATGAACTCCGCTCGTTCCTTCCACCTGCCGCGCCCTGGCGCCCAGCGTGGCCAGTCGATCGCTGAATTCCTGCTGGCGTTGGCGATGCTGGTGCCGCTGTTCCTGGCGATTGCCTACGCCGGCCGCTACGGTGACCTGCAGCAGACGGCCACGCAGGCCAGCCGCTATGCCGCGATGGGCCGCGCGATGGAGCCGTCCGAGAGCCGCTTGTCCAACAGCAAGATCGAGGACCAGACCCGGGCCCGCTTCTTCCTCGCCGGCGACTACCTGCACAAGGGACGCGTCCAGAGCGACGACACCGTCGCCGGCTACACCAACGACAAGGGCCAGTCCGAGATGTGGCAGGACCTGTCCGGCAACCCGCTGCTGACGCGTCCCGACCGGGTCACGGTGCAATGGGCCGACACCGCGCTCAGCAGTGGCGGCGTGGCCGAGGCCATGGGTGTGATGACCAAGACCGCCGGCAAGAGCTACCCGGGCGGCAAGGTGGCGCGCATCGAGGTCACGCTGAACAACAAGCTGGACCAGGTCAACCCGAGCCCCAAGCCGATCGTCATCGCCGCGGCCACCGCGGCCGCTGGCAACGGGCTGGGCAGCTCCGGCTCGATGGGCACGCGCGACGCCGCGGCCACCATCGTGCCCACGGCCCATGTGCCGGACGTGCTCAGTGGTTTCCTGGAAGAGGCCATCGGCCTGTTCGAGCCCGAGGGCCCGGAGATCGGCTGCATCAAGCCCGACGTGGTGCCGACCCACCGGCTCGATGGTGGTGCCGACAACCGGCGGTGCAAATGAGCCCGAGGCGCGCTGCGGCCGCGTTGCTGGTGGCCTGCCCGGCCGCAGGCACCAGCCTGGCGGCCACCGTCTGGCCCGAGGTGCCGCCTCCGCCGCGCGCCGAACTCGTCGAGTGGGTGGCGCGCGACTCGGTGGTCAACGGGCTGCCGACGCGCATCGAGCGCTTCGAGACCGAGCTGACGCCTTCGGAAGTGCTGTCGTTCTACCGCCAGCAGTGGGCCCGCGCCACGGTCGGCGCACCGCGCGAGACCCAGGCCGGCGGCTGGCAGGCCTTGTCCACGCTGCTGCCGGGCGGCTTCCAGCTCGCGGTGCAGGTGCGCCCGCGCGCCGGCTCGGGCAGCGAAGGGCTGATCAGCGTGGCCGCCTTCCGCGAGGTGCGCCGGGACCCGGTGCCCGCGATGCTGCCCCGCTTCGCCGACACCAAGGTGGCGCAGGTCACCGAATCGACCGACGGCCCGCAACGCAGCCAGCTCGTCAGCATGGTCAGCACCGAAAGCTTCGAGGTGAACATCGCCCGCTGGCGCGGCGAATGGCAGCGCCGGGGCTGGCAGCTCGCCTTCGAGCAGAAGCCACCGGTCGGCAGCGACGGCGTGCGCACCTGGCTGGCGAGCTTCGCCAAGCCGCCGCAATCGGTCGACGTGGCGCTGGCCTGGAAGCCGGCCGACCGGCGCTCGTACATCACCGCCAACCTGCTCGGCCCGACGGACGGGGGATCACGATGAGTCAGCTGCGCTCCACCCAGGCCGGCCGCCGCGCAATGGCCCCCACCGCGCAACGCGGGCAGGCGCTCATCGAGTACGTCGTCGCCGCCTCGGTGCTTGCCACGGCGCTGTTCACCTTCGAGTTCGGCGGCAAGACCGGCGCCCAGTACCTGGCCGACATGATCCGCGCGTTCTTCCGCAGCCTCAGCTATTTCATTTCCCTGCCCTGAAGTCCTCCCATGGCCCTGCCTCGTCCCAAGATCAACACCAACTGGCTGCTCCTCGGCGTCGCGCTCGCGCTCGGCGTCGGGGCGGTGGTGCTGAGCAACCAGCTCATCCAGCGCCGCATGTCCCAGCTCGAAGAGGAGGCCCGCCGCGGGCAGGAGACGGTGGCCGTGGTGGTGGCCAAGCGCGACCTGGCGCGCGGCGACCCGATCTCGGCCGACGCGATGGCGGTGCGCCAGGTTCCCAAGGACTTCGTGCACCAGAACGCGGTCACGCCCGCCGACTTCGCCGGGCTGGAGCGCCAGCGGCTGGCGGTGCCGCTCAAGCGCGGCGAGATCCTGCTGCCGGTGCACTCCGAGGGCAATGGAAACCAGGTCTTCTCGGCCACGCTGAAGAAGGGGTTGCGCGCCCTGACCTTCGAGGTCGATTCGGTCAACTCCATCTCGGGCATGCTGCGCCCGGGGGATCGCATCGACCTGATCTATTCCGCCCGCGGGCCCAGCGGCGGCCCGCCGGGCAGCGAAGTCGAGGTGACGGTGCCGCTGATGTCCAACGTGCCGGTGCTGGCCACCGACCAGACGCTGACCAAGCGTGACGAGCAGACCGGAAAGGAGCGTTCGTTCTCCACCATCACGCTCGAGGTCACCCCGCTGGACGCGGACCGCATCATCGTCGCCAAGAGTGCAGGCCGGCTTACGGCCGTGCTGCGCCACCCGGAAGACGAGGCCGCCAACACCACGCGCCCGCTGACCGCGGCCCACCTCGGCCGTCACGGCGTCACACCCGAAGCCACCGGGCCCGCGGTCGAGTTCATCGTCGGCGGTGCGGGTCGCGGCGGCGTGGCGGAGATCCAGCGACAGCTGGGCCAGCTCGCCACCGGCATGGCGGCTGGCGCAGGCCTCGACCGCTCCGGCGGTGGCGCTGCGGGCGCGGGCGGCAGCGGCGCTGTCTCCGCCCCCGTGCGCTGAGCCGCCTGCCGCCGCGCGCACAACAACACGAATCGTCAGAGAGAGGGAAGGTCGTACCCGTGTCATTCCGAATCACGCCGTCTGTTCGAGGCGGTTTCAGCGCAATTGGCCTCGCCGCCGCATCGGCCGCGGCCCTGGCCCAGGCGGCCGGCACCGACGCCGGTGCCGGCCGTGGCCACCTCAACCCGCCGGCGGCGGGCACGGTGATCGAGGCTTCGGCACCCGCGGCCAGCCCGGTCGCATCCACCAGGGGCCGCGCCACCCGGGCGATTCCGCCGGTGACGGTCGAGTCCGGCCCGAAACGCGTGATGGCCGTGGGCGAGGTCACCACCATCGGCCTGCCGGGCGTGGCGCGCATCGCCATCGGCAACGGCTCGCTGGTCAAGGCGACGGTGGTCGACGACCGCGAGATCGTGCTGCTCGCCGAGGCACCGGGGCAGACGATCATGCATGTGTGGCTGCGCAACGGCCGCCAGCTCAGCTACGAGCTTCAGGTGCAGGCGGTGCGTGGCGCCCGTGTGCTGGAAGAGCTGCAGGCGTTGCTGAAGGAGACACCAGGCATCAGCGCGCGGCTGGTGGGCGAGCGGGTGGTGATGGAAGGGCGCTACCCCAACGCCGAGTCCGCCGCGCGCTTGAAGATGCTGGCGACCAATTTCCCGCAGGTGCTCAACCTGGTCCCCGAGTCGCCTGCCGATGCCGACCCGCTGCAGCTCGACCGCATGGTGCAGATCGACCTGCGCGTGGTGGAGGTGAAGAAGCGGGCGCTGGACCAGCTTGGCATCAAGTGGGCAGGCAGCGCCAACGGGCCGACCTTCGCCACCAACGTGCTGGGCTACAGCAACACGCCGTTCCGGCCGGAAACGGGCTTCGCCCCAGTGAACACGGCGCACCCGATCGCCACCTACCTCGGCCTGGCCACGCAGATCACCTCGGCGCTGCAGTTCCTGGAACAGAACGGCGACGCCTGGACGCTCGCCGAGCCTCGACTCTCGTGCCGCAGCGGTGGCTCGTCCGAGTTCCTGGCCGGCGGCGAGATCCCGATCCCGGTCGGCCAGGGTTTCGGTGTGGTCTCGGTCGAGTACAAGAAGTACGGCGTGATGATCGAGTTCAAGCCGGTGGCCGACGCCAATGGCAACGTCGACTCGCACCTGGTGATCGAGGTCAGCGAGCCCGACACGCGCAACGCCAACGGTGGCTTCATCGCCTTCGCCACCAACCGCACCGAGACCCAGGTGGCCCTGAAGCAGGGTGAGCCGCTGGTCATCTCGGGGCTGCTGCGGCAGAAGGCCGACAAGTCCAGCGACGCCATCCCCGGCCTGGGCCGGCTGCCCTTCCTGAGCCTGCTGTTCGGCGCCCGCGAGGCGCGCACCGAGCAGACCGAGCTGTTCGTGATCGCCACCCCGCGCGTCATCACCCCGGATTCGGCGCTCAACCGCAGCGCGATGGAGAAGGCCGACAAGCTCGCCGCCGAGACCGACACCCACACCCGCGCCCGATTGGAGCGCCCGCCGCTGTTCGAGCTGCCGTCCGCCACCCCGGCGACAGAAGGCAGCGGCGGCGCGTCGCGCGGCAACCGCTGAACCCGCCATGCTGACCATCGAGATCCTCAACGGCAACGGCCAGCCCGGGCGGCCGATGCGCATCCACGCGCCCCGCTGCGTGATCGGCAAGGACGTCGATTGCGAGGTCGCGCTCTCGGGTTGGCGCGTGTCGCGCCGGCACGCCGAGGTCTTCGTGTCGAACGACCGGGTGTTCGTGCGCGACCTCGACTCGACCTTCGGCACGCTCGTCAACGACCGCAAGCTGGAGCAGGCCCACCCGCTGGCCGCGGAAGACGAGATCCGTATCGGGCCGCATTCGATCAAGGTGCTGTGGCACCGCCCGGGCAGCGACGACGTGCAGGTGCCGGAGGGTGCTGAGCCGACCCGGCCGCCCCCCGCTGCTGCTGCGGCGGCGGCCGAGGCCCCGCCCGCCACCCCGGCGGCCCCGGTGCCGGACGCGGCCAGCGAAGAGCACTACCGCGTGCGCCGCCTGCTGCACGACCGCCTGCTCGAGGCCTTCGACGTGCGCCGCACCGACACCCACCGCATGGCCGACACCGACCTGCGCGAGCTGACCGAGCGACTGATCCGAGAGCAGATCCAGCGCCTGGGCAGCGAGCTGCCGCCGCAGATCGACCGGCAGCAGCTGCTGGACGAGGTGCGCGACGAGGCGATCGGCCTGGGGCCGCTGGAGCCGCTGCTGGCCGACCCGACCATCACCGAAATCATGGTCAACCGGCACGACGAGGTCTTCGTCGAGCGCTCCGGCCAGCTGCAGCGCTGGCCGGCGGTCTTCACCAGCGACCGCGCGGTGCAGGGCATCATCGAGCGCATCGTTGCGCCCATCGGCCGGCGCATCGACGAAAGCTCGCCGATGGTCGACGCCCGCCTGAAGGATGGTTCGCGCGTCAACGCGGTGATTCCGCCGCTGGCCCTCAAGGGCCCGTCGATCACGATCCGCAAGTTCAGCAAGCGCAAGCTCGGCTCGGACGACCTGCTCAAGTTCGGCTCGGCCAGCCCGGCGATGATCGAGTTCCTGCGCGTCTGCGTCGAGCAGCGCAAGAACATGCTGATCTCCGGCGGTACCGGCTCGGGCAAGACCACGCTGCTGAACATCCTGTCCAACTTCATTCCCAACGGCGAGCGCATCGTCACGATCGAAGATGCGGCCGAACTCCAGCTCCACCACGACAACATCGTCGCGCTCGAAGCACGGCCGGCCAACATCGAGGGCAAGGGCCAGATCTCGATCCGCGAGCTGGTGAAGAACTCGCTGCGCATGCGGCCCGACCGCGTGGTGGTCGGCGAGTGCCGTGGCGGCGAGGCGCTCGACATGCTGCAGGCCATGAACACCGGCCACGACGGCTCGCTGACCACCGCCCACGCCAACAGCCCGCGCGACATGCTGGCGCGCCTGGAGGTGATGGTGCTGATGGCCGGCATGGACCTGCCGGTGACCGCCATCCGGGAGCAGGTGGCCTCGGCGGTCGACATCATCGTCCAGCAGACCCGCTTCGCCTGCGGCACGCGCAAGGTCACGAGCATCGTCGAGGTGACCGGCGTCGAGAGCGGCAAGATCCAGCTGCAGGAGGTGTTCGCCTTCGTGCAGACCGGCCTCAGCGCGGCCGGCAAGACCCAGGGCGTGTTCACCGGCCGTGGCTTCGTGCCCGAGTTCTACGACGAGCTGGCCCGCATCGGCGTGCCGCTGGACCTCGGCATCTTCCACGACGGCATGCACGGCCCCGGCGAGGCGCGGGAGCGGCGCGCGTGACCGTCGAGCTGGCCCTCATTGCCCTGATGGTCTTCGGCGCCATGCTGGCGTCGCTGTGGACGATGCGTGCCGCCTACGAGCGCTGGCGCGAAATGTTCACCGAGAACGCGCGGGTGTCCCTCGACGACATGTTCCTGTTCGTCGACCCGCGGGCGCTGTTCCGGGCCAACGTGGCGCTGTTCCTGTTGCTGCCGCTGCTGGTGTGGCTGTTCACCGGCACCTTGTTCCTGGCGGTGGTGGCGGCGGTGGCCGGCGCCGTCTTCCCGCGCACGGCCTGGGTCGTCATGCGCAACCGGCGCATGCGCAAGCTGGTGCTGCAGCTGCCCGATGCCCTGACCATGATGGCCGGCTCGCTGCGCGCCGGCGCCAGCCTGCAGCAGGCGCTCGACATGGTGGTGAAGGAGACGCCGGCCCCGGTGTCGCAGGAGTTCTCGCTGCTGCTGCGCGAGCAGCGGCTCGGCCTCGCCCTGGAAGACTCGCTGCGCGGCATGGCCCAGCGCCTGAAGGTCGAAGACATCGACCTCTTCGTCTCGGCCATGAGCATCGCCAAGGAGGTGGGTGGCAACCTGTCGGAGATTCTCGACCGGCTGGCCAGCACGCTGCGCGCCAAGGCGGTGATGGAAGGCAAGATCCGCGCGCTCACCTCGCAGGGCAAGCTGCAGGGGCTGATCGTCGGCGCGCTGCCGATCTTCCTGGCCGGCATCCTCTACGTGATGGAGCCCGAGGCGATGCTGCCGCTGTTCACCACGCTCTACGGCTGGGGCGTGATGGCGGCGGTCTTCGTGCTGCTGCTGCTCGGCGGCTTCTTCATCAAGAAGATCGTCACGATCGACGTCTGACGCGCCAGGCTGCCCATGCAAGACACCCTCCTGATCGCCCTGCTTGCAGGCTTCGCCTTGTCGGTCGCCGCCTTTGCCGTCTGGCGCCTGGTGGTGGAGCTCGGCAGTGCCGAGACCACCTACCGCGACCGCCCACCCTCGGGCTTCCGCTGGCTGTGGCCGGCGGTCAACATCTTCGCCAACACCTTCGGCTTCCTGCTGCGCGGTGAGCGCGAGGCGGCGCTGCTCTCGCGGCTGCGCAAGGCCGGCCAGGAGTACGCGCTGACGCCCCACCAGTTCTTCGGCGGCAAGATCGTCGGCCTGGCCCTGGGCGCGCTGGTCGGCATCACGCTGGCGGGCGAGGGCGGCGGCTTCCTCGGTGCGGTGCTCGGCGGCCTGTTCGGCTTCGTCTACCCCGACATCTGGCTGAGCGACCACACCAAGCGGCGCAACCTGGCCATCCTGAAGGCCATGCCCTTCTTCCTCGACATCGTCACGCTGTCGATCGAAGCCGGCCTCAACCTCACCGGGGCGCTGCAGAAGGCGGTCGACAAGTGCAAGCCCGGCCCGCTGATGACCGAGATCAACCGCGTGCTGCGCGACGTGCGCGCCGGCAAGCCCCGCATCGAGGCGCTGCGCGACCTGGCCGACCGCATGGACTACGCGCCCATCTCCAGCCTGGTGAGTGCGCTGGTGCAGGGCGAGCTGATGGGCTCCAGCCTCGGCCCCATCCTGCGCGCACAAAGCGACCAGCGTCGCACCGAGCGTTTCCAGCGCGCCGAGAAGCTCGCGATGGAGGCGCCCGTGAAGATGCTGGGGCCGCTGATCATGTTCATCTTCCCCTGCACCTTCATCGTGATCGGCTTCCCGATCGTCGTGAAGTTCCTTACCTCCGGTATATGAGCACGGCCCGGCCGCTCCACCTGCACATCGACGGGCGGCCCAGCGGCTGCCACATCCGCCCGGCCCTGCGCTGGTGGTCGCGCGCCATCGGGCTGCTGGCCACGCCGCAGCTCGACGACCCTTGCGGGCTGTGGATCGCCCCCTGCAACTCGGTCCACACGCTGGGCATGCGGTATCCGATCGACGTGGTGTTCCTGCGCCGTGATGGCACCGTGGCGCGCATCGTGCACCGGCTCGTGCCCTGGCGAGCAGCGGCCTGCCGCCAGGCGCATGCCACCCTGGAACTGAGGGCGGGCCTGGCCGAGCGCCTGAACCTGGCACCTGGTGATCGGCTGGCCCTGGGAGCACAGGCATGAGTGATGCACGCACCTCGGGGTGGGGCGAAGCGGCCGCCGCGGCCACCGCCGCCCCGTCGGCCGCCACGCCGGGCTGGGCCATCCGCCTTCTGTTCGCCGCCTGCATCTTCAGCTCGGCCTTCCTGCTGTTCCTGGTCCAGCCCATCATCGCCAAGCAGGTCATGCCGTGGTTCGGCGGCACCTCGGGCGTCTGGACGACCTGCCTGATGTTCTTCCAGCTGGTGCTGCTGGCCGGTTATGCCTACTCCGACCTGGCAACCCGCCGCCTGAAGCCGACCCAGCACGCCGCCCTGCACGTGGGGCTGCTGGTGCTGGCGGTGGCCACCCTGCCCATCACGCCCGGCGACGGCCTGAAGCCCGACCCCGAGGCGCCGCCGATCCGCGACCTGCTGCTGCTGCTGGCCTCGACCGTCGGCCTGCCCTATTTCTGCCTGGCCACCACCGGCCCGCTGCTGCAGGCCTGGTACGCGCGCCTGGTGCCCGGCAGCCGGGTGTACCGGCTCTTTGCGCTGTCCAACCTCGCTTCGCTGGCCGGCCTGCTGGCCTACCCGTTCGCCATCGAGCCGTTCTCGAGCAGCCTGGAGCAGTCGCTCGGCTGGAGCCTGGGCTTCGTGGCCTTTGCGCTGCTGTGCGCGGGCTGCGCCTGGGCCAGCCGGGGCTCCGTCGGGGCGGCACCGCCGCCTGCGGCAGCGGCCGAGACACCCGCAGCGCCGTGGGACGACACCCCGGCACCCACGCGGCGCGAGCAGGCGTTGTGGCTGCTGCTGTCGGGCCTGGGCTCGGCGCTGCTGCTGGCCATCACCCAGCACATCACGCAGAACGTGGCGGCGGTGCCGCTGCTGTGGCTGCTGCCGCTGTCGCTGTACCTGCTGAGCTTCGTGCTCTGCTTCGAGGGGCGCGGCTGGTACCGGCGCAGCATCTTCACCGGCCCGCTGATCTTGTCGCTGGTGGTGCTGGCCTGGGGCATGAACGTCCACTCGCGCGATGTCGACATCGCGCTCGCGGTGCCTGCCTTCTCGCTGGCCTTCTTCGTCTGCTGCATGTTCTTCCACGGCGAGCTGGCGATGCGCAAGCCGGCCCCGCGCCACCTGACACGCTTCTACCTCGGCTTGAGCGCCGGCGGCGCGGCCGGCGGCCTGCTCGTCAGCCTGGTCGCGCCAGCGCTGCTCGACCACTACTACGAGCTGCCGCTGCTGCTCATCGCCACCGCGGTGGTGATGCTGGTGCTGCTGAAGGACTACTTCACCGCCAACCTGGCCGCCTGGGGCGTGCTGTCGCTGGCGGTCATGGCCAGCGTGCTCACGGTCGTGATGGCCTGGGTGTTCCACCAGCGGCAGGCGCAGGACACGCTGGCCATGATGCGCAACTTCTACGCCGCCTCGCGCGTGGCGCAGTACACCAACGACCACGGCGACACGCTGCGTGCGCTCTACAACGGCTCCATCGTCCACGGCACGCAGATCCGCAGCGACGATGCCGCCCGGCGCCTGACGCCCACCACCTACTACGGCGCCGGCAGCGGCGTGGCGCTGGCGATGAAGCGCTTCGAGGGCGTGCCCAAGTCGGTCGGCGTGATCGGGCTGGGGGTCGGCACGCTGGCCGCCTACGGCCGCGAAGGCGACCGCTTCCGCTTCTACGAGATCAACCCGCACAGCCAGCTGGTGGCCGAGCGTGATTTCAGCTTCCTGCGCGAGTCGCCCGCGCGCCACGAGGTGGTGCTGGGCGACGCGCGCATGAACCTGCAGGCCGAAGCCGACCAGGGGCGCGCGCAGGCGCTGGACATGCTGGTCGTCGACGCGTTCTCGGGCGACTCGATCCCGGTGCACCTGATCACGCAGGAGGCGCTGGCCACCTACCGCCGCCACGTCAGGCCGCACGGCCTGATCGCCTTCCACGTCTCGAACCTGTTCCTCAACCTGGAACCGGTGGTCGAGCAGCTCGCGGCCGACGCCGGCCTGCAGGCGGTGTACCTTCGCGCACCGGCGCGCTACCCGGAGACGGCTTCGGTCTGGGTCATCGTCACCGACGACCCGGTGTTCCTGGCCGACCCCGAGGTGCAGGCGCGGCGGTTGCCCATCACGCCGATTCCGGGGCTGACGCTCTGGACCGACGCGTCGAACAACCTGGTGAAGATCCTGTACTGAGAGCGCGCCGACACCCGCCGGGCGTCCGAACCATCAAGCTGCGCGCCCGAAACAACACATGAAGACACTGACAGCCGCATCGCTGGCCTTCACGACATCGATAACTCCCGCTGCTGCGATCTACACGCCGGAAAAGCTGGGCCTGAAGATCGTCGCCGATGGCGTTCATGAACGGCTGGATGATGGCACCAAGGTAGCCCGCTACACCTTCACGATCGAGAACGTCAGCGCCCCGCTCGTACGTGGATTCACGATCGGGCGCGATTCGATCTCCGACATATCGCAGCCGCTGCTGAACGACAAGGCTTTTGCCATCAACAGCGATTGGGTCGATTCCCCAGTTGGTTGGGCTGGCGAGGTTGGTCAGTTGGAAGGCACGACGAAGAAAATGGTTGAGTGGTTGCCTGCCAATCAACTTGACTTCGGGATTGGCCTGCAACCTGGTCAGTCGTTGAGCTTTTCTATGCGAACGCATGTCGCCTTCAGCGACCTGCTTAGGACGCGCATGCTGATCGGTCTAAAGACCTTCAAGTACCTGGAGCCACCGGTGGTCGAACTGAAACCATTCGACCAGACCGCACCAACGATTGCCACCAACCTCTACCTTGAACCCGCCGCGGATCGCCCTGGCTGGCTCAAGGTCACGGCAACGCACGGCGTCTACGACAACCACGACCCCTACCCGGAAATCATCCTGGCCGAGATTGATGCCAATCAGGCCATCTCCGAAAAGGACGTGGATGCGGCTGTCGGGACGGAAGCCAACGTGTTCTACGTCAAGCAGGTCAACGGCCGCCTCTACACAGTGCGGTACAAGGCGCTGGACGCCTCAGGCAATGCCGGCGTCAGCAAGAACACTTTTGACGCTTCCAAAAAGTAGGGCGTCGCGCATGGGGTAGCCCGGACGCGGACGCGGCTCGGCTACCCCTCCAGCCGCTGCTGGAACACCAGCCCCGCGTGCTCGCGCAGCGCGTGGAAGCGGATCTTCGGCCAGTTGCCCTCGATGGCGCGCAGCTCGGCGGCGTACTCCAGCAGCAGCGTCGGCG
>JBMOQN010000032.1:0-67551 GCA_049322835.1 Pseudomonadota bacterium
CACAAATCGCCCCACCGGGTCCCCCCTGCCGCGAGTGCGACCATCGGTGGCTGTTCTGGGGCAAGTCTCCGGCGGTGGCAGCAGCGGGGTGTGCGGGCAGGCTGTGGCGCGCATGTGGAGCGCCGAGTCGCGCAGCGGGTGCGGCCGCGCGCGCAGCGCGCTTCCAAATCACTTTGGGCGCGACTGTCCGAGCGCACGAGCGCAGCGAGTGCGGCGAGTTAAGCGCCCGGCCGTACCCGCGAGCAACGCAGGGCAGTCGGCACGCAGTGCCGACCGCGGAACCTAAGCGCCACAGCCTGCCCGCACACCCCGCTGCCGCTCCGACCAAAGTGGAGACCCTTCGATGAGCAAACGCTTCCTCGAAGTCAAGAACCTGCACGCCTGGTACGGCGAGTCGCACGTGCTGCACGGCGTGGACTTCCATGTCGACGAGGGCGAGGTGGTCACGCTGCTGGGCCGCAACGGCGCCGGGCGCACCAGCACGCTGCGCGCCATCATGGGCCTCACCGGCCGGCGCGAGGGCTCGGTGAAAGTGCACGGCAGCGAGACCATCGCGATGGCCACGCACCGTATCGCGCGGCTCGGCATCGGCTACTGCCCCGAGGAGCGCGGCATCTTCTCCAGCCTGTCGGCCGAAGAGAACCTGATGCTGCCGCCCACGCTCGCCCCCGGTGGCATGCCCATCGAGCAGATCTACGCCATGTTCCCCAACCTGAAAGAGCGGGCCAGCAGCCAGGGCACGCGCCTGTCGGGTGGCGAGCAGCAGATGCTGGCGGTCGCCCGCATCCTGCGCACCGGCGCCCGGCTGCTGCTGCTCGACGAGATCTCGGAAGGCCTGGCCCCGGTGATCGTGCAGAAGCTCGCCGAGATGGTGGTCACCCTGCGCAAGCAGGGCTACACGATCGTGATGGTGGAGCAGAACTTCCGCTTCGCCGCGCCGCTGGCCGACCGCTTCCTCGTGATGGAGCACGGCCAGGTCATCCAGCAGTTCACGCAGGCCGAGCTGCCCTCGCGCATCGAGCGCCTGCACGAGTACCTGGGCGTCTGACTCAACGCCACTTTCACCCCACCAGCCCGCACGGAGACACGCATGAAGCTGAAGCTCACGAAACTCGCCGCCGCCTGCACCGTCAGCCTCGCAGCAGCACTCGCCGGCGCGCCGGCCCAGGCCCAGATCTCGGGCGACGTGGTCAAGATCGGCCTCATCACCGACATGTCCAGCCTCTATGCCGACATCGACGGCCCGGGCGGCGTGGAAGCGATCAGGATGGCCATCGCCGATGCCGGTGGCGCCGTCAACGGCAAGAAGGTCGAGCTGGTGTTCGCCGACCACCAGAACAAGGCCGACGTGGCCGCCGCCAAGGCCCGCGAGTGGTTCGACACCCAAGGGCTGGACATGCTGATCGGCGGCACCAACTCGGGCACCAGCCTGGCCATGGCCAAGGTGGCGGCCGAGAAGAAGAAGCCCTTCATCGTGGTCGGCGCGGCCACTTCGGCCCTCACCAACGACCAGTGCACGCCCTACACCGTTCACTGGGCCTACGACACCGTCGCGCTGGCCAAGGGCACCGGCGGCGCGGTGGTGAAGGCCGGCGGCAAGAGCTGGTACTTCCTGACCGCCGACTACGCCTTCGGCGCGGCGCTGCAGAACGACACCAGCAACGTGGTGAAGGCGGCCGGCGGCAACATCGTCGGCTCGGTCAAGCACCCGCTCTCGGCGGCCGACTTCTCCAGCTTCCTGCTGCAGGCGCAGTCGAGCAAGGCGCAGATCCTGGGCCTGGCCAACGCGGGCGGCGACACCATCAACTCGATCAAGGCCGCCAACGAGTTCGGCGTGACCAAGACGATGAAGCTGGCCGGGCTGCTGGTCTTCATCAACGACATCCACTCGCTGGGCCTGAAGACCACCCAGGGCATGTACCTGACCGACAGCTGGTACTGGAACAAGGACGCCGAAGCCCGCGCCTGGAGCCGCCGCTTCTTCGAGAAGATGAAGCGCATGCCCTCTTCGCTGCAGGCGGCCGACTACTCGGTGGCCTCGAACTACCTGGCGGCCGTCAAGGCCGCCGGCACCGACGACGGCGACAAGGTGCTGGCCCAGTTGCGCAAGACCAAGGTCAACGACATGTTCGCCAAGGGCGGCTGGATCCGCGAGGACGGCCGCATGGTGCACGACATGTACCTGATGCAGGTGAAGACGCCGGACAAGTCCACCGAGCCCTGGGACTACTACAACGTGGTCGAGACGATCAAGGGCGAGGCCGCCTGGACGACCAAGGCCGACACCAAGTGCGCCCTGTGGAAGTAACCTTTGAAGTGAACTGAGGAAGCGCCGTGGAGATTTTCGGCATCCCCCTGCAGGCCTTCCTCGGCCAGCTGATGCTGGGCCTGGTGAACGGCTCGTTCTACGCCATGCTCAGCCTCGGCCTGGCCGTGATCTTCGGCCTGCTGGGGATCGTCAACTTCGCCCACGGCGCGCTCTACATGATCGGAGCCTACGTGGCCTGGATCGGGCTCGAGCACTTCGGCCTGAACTACTGGCTGGCGCTGGTCGTCGCGCCGCTCGTCGTCGGCGCACTCGGCGTGGTGATCGAGCGCACGCTGCTCAAGCGCCTCTACAAGATCGACCCGATCTACGGGCTCTTGCTGACCTTCGGGCTGGCGTTGATCGCCGAAGGCGTGTTCCGCGACCAGTTCGGCGTCTCGGGCCAGTCGTACTCGGTGCCCGAGGCGCTGCAGGGCGCCACCAACCTCGGCTTCATGATCCTGCCCAACTACCGGGCCTGGGTGATCGTGGCCTCGCTCACGGTGTGCTTCGGCACCTGGTTCGTCATCGAGCGCACGCGGCTGGGCGCCTACCTGCGCGCCGGCACCGAGAACCCGGCGCTGGTGCAGGCCTTCGGCATCAACGTGCCGGTGATGGTGATGCTCACCTATGCCGCTGGCGCCGGGCTGGCGGCCATTGCCGGCGTGCTGGCCGCGCCGGTGATCCAGATCACGCCGCTGATGGGCAGCAACCTGATCATCGTGGTGTTCGCGGTGGTGGTGATCGGCGGCATGGGCTCGATCCTGGGCTCCATCCTCACCGGCCTCATGCTGGGCATCGTCGAGGGCCTGACCAAGGTCTTCTACCCCGAGGCCTCCAACATCGTCGTCTTCGTCATCATGGCCATCGTGCTGATGATCCGGCCGGCGGGCTTGTTCGGGAAGGAGAAATAGGCATGGCGGTTTCTCCAAGGGCAGCCCGCATCGCCTGGGCCGTCGGGCTGGCCTTCCTGGTCGCGGCGCCGTTCATCGGCGTCTACCCGATCTTCATGATGAAGGCGCTGTGCTTCGCGATCTTCGCCTGCGCCTTCAACCTGCTGCTGGGGTTCACCGGGCTGCTGTCGTTCGGCCACGCGGCCTACCTCGGCGCGGCGGCCTACGCCACCGGCTGGCTGGTGCGCTCGGCCGGCTGGTCGCCCGAACTGGGCCTGCTGGCGGGCACCGCCGTCGCGGCAGCCACCGGGCTGGTGGTGGGCGCGATCGCGATCCGCCGCCAGGGCATCTACTTCGCGATGATCACGCTGGCAATGGCCCAGATGGTCTACTTCGTGTTCCTGCAAGCGCCCTTCACCGGCGGGGAAGACGGGCTGCAGGGCGTGCCCCGCGGCGCCCTCTTCGGCGTGCTGCCGCTGGCCAACGACCTGGCCATGTACTTCTTCGTGCTGGCGATCTTCGTCGCGGTGTTCCTGTTCATCGTCCGCGTCGTGCATTCGCCCTACGGCCAGGTGCTCAAGGCCATCCGCGAGAACGAGGCCCGCGCGATCTCGCTGGGCTACAACGTCGACCGCTACAAGCTGCTGGCCTTCGTGCTCTCGACCGCGCTGGCCGGGCTGGCCGGCTCGCTCAAGACCCTGGTGCTGGGCTTTGCCACGCTGTCGGACGCGCACTGGTCGCTCTCGGGCGAGGTGGTGCTGATGACGCTGCTGGGCGGCATGGGCACCTTCGCCGGCCCGGTACTGGGCGCGTTCACCATCATTGGGCTGCAGAACTTCCTGGCCGACCGGGTGGGCTCGTGGGTCACGGTCATCATCGGCGGCATCTTCGTGGTCTGCGTGGTCGCCTTCCGCCGTGGCTTCGTGGGCGAGCTGCTGGCCTGGCAGCAGAAGCGCCGGGAGCCGAAGCCGTGACGGGTCAGGCCGCGCCCGGCACCAGCGTGCGGGCGATCCGGCCCACGGTCTTCAATGCCGGCTCGATGCGCGCGTCGCCCGGGTGGCCGAAGTTGATCCGCAGGTGGTGCGCGAAGCGCCGGTCCGCAGAGAAGAGATGGCCCGGCGCGGTGCTCACCCCCTGCGACAGCGCCAGCCGGTGCAGTGCGAGCGCATCGGTGCCGGGTGGTAACTCGACCCAGACGAAATAGCCGCCCTCGGGCTGCGTGCTGCGCGTGCCGGGCGGGAAGTGCTTCGCGATGGCCCGCTGAACCACCCCGTGCTGCCTGGCCAGGGCCTGGCGCAACTGGCGCAGGTGGCGGTCATAACCCCCGTGTTGCAGGTACTCGCTCAAGCCCTCCTGCGAGGGCACCGGCGCTGCCAGCGAACCCATCAGCTTGCGCTGGCCCACGCGGGTGGCGAAGCGCCCGGCCGCAGCCCAGCCGATGCGGTAGCCCGGCGCCAGCGTCTTCGAGAACGAGCTGCAGTGCAGCACCAGGCCGGTCCGGTCCCAGGCCTTGGCGGGCCGCGGCCTCGTGGGTCCGAAATAGAGCTCGCCGTACACGTCGTCTTCGATCAGCGGCACGTCGCGCACGGCCAGCAGCTCGACCAGCGCCTGCTTCGACGCATCCGGCATCAGGCTGCCCAGCGGGTTCTGGAAGTTGGGCATCAGCCAGCAGGCCTTGACCGGGTGGCGCTCCAGCAGCGCGGCCAGCGCCGGCACATCGATGCCCGTGCGAGGGTGGGTGGCCACTTCCACCGCACGCAGGCCTCGACGCTCCAGCGCCTGCAACGCCGCGTAGAAGGTGGGCGACTCGACGACCACCAGGTCACCGGGCTCGGTCACCGCCTCCAGGCAGAGGTTGAGCGCCTCCATCGCGCCGTTGGTGAGCACCAGCTCGTCGACATCGATGCCGCAGCCCATCGCCAGGTAGCGCAGGCCGATCTGGCGGCGCAGCGTGGCGCTGCCGGGCGACAGGTCTTCCACCGTGCGCCAGGGGTCCAGTCGGCGCATGGCCTTGCCGAGCGAGCGCGTCAGCGCCGGCAGAGGGAACAGCGCCGGGCTCGGAAAGGCCGAGCCCAACGGCACGAGCGCCCGGTTGGCCGCCTGGCCGAGCAGCTGGAACACCAGCTCCGACACCTCCACCTCGCGCTCCTCGGCCACGGGCGCCGACGCGGCGGGCTCGGCGGCCCACGCAGCCGCCGCCTGGCCGACGAAGTAGCCGGACCGGGGCCGCGCCTGCACCAGGCCCTGCGCTTCGAGCAGGTAGTAGGCCTGGAACACGGTCGATGGGCTGACGCCACGCGCCCGGCTGGCCTCGCGAACCGAAGGCAGGCGGTCACCCGGCCGCAGCGTGCCGGCGGCGACGGACTCGGCGAGCGCCTGGGCCAGGGCTTCGTAGCGCTTCATCGCCTGATCTGATTGCTTTTCACTTGAAAGCGACTGTACTGATCCTGCTGCAAACCAATGAAATGACCACGTGCACGCCATCTGATACGGTGAATTCGTGTTGATCTGAGTCTTGGACCGTTGCAACAACCTTGGCACAGTGGGGTCCCCGACCATGACCGTCACAGCCGTCTTCCCCGCCTTCGCCCTCGCCGCCGCCCTGCTGCTGGCCGGCCCGGCCCTGCAGGCGCAGGCGCCCCCTGCCCCGGTTCAAGACACCATGGCCCAGCGCATGCAGGCCTGCGTCGTCTGCCACGGCAAGGAGGGGCGCGCCACCAGCGACGGCTACTACCCTCGCATCGCCGGCAAGCCCGAGGGCTACCTCTACAACCAGCTGCAGCACTTCAAGGCCGGGCGGCGCCGCAACACAGCCATGGGGCATCTGGTGCAGCACCTGTCGGACGACTACCTGCGCGAAATCGCGGCCTACTTCGCGGCGCTCGACCTGCCCTACCCGCCCGCCCGCGCCCCGCGCCTGACACCGCAGGAACAGGCCACCGCCGAAGCGCTGGTGCGCCAGGGCGCACCCGAGCGCCGGCTGCCCGCTTGCGTGTCGTGTCACGGCGCACAGATGGCCGGCATGCTGCCGGCCACCCCCGGCCTGCTGACCCTGCCGGCGGACTACCTCGCCGGCCAGTTGGGCGCCTGGCGCACCGGCCAGCGCCGAGCGGCCGAGCCCGACTGCATGGCCGAAATCGCCCGCCGCCTGACGCCCGACGAGATCGCCGCCATCGCGCGCTGGCTGTCCGCGCAGACGCTGCTGGCGGGCACCCACGCCGCGCCCCCGCCGCCCGCCCCCCTCCCGCTGCGCTGCGGCAGCGCGGCGCCATGACGGCCCGCCCATCGCTCCGGTGGTGGCGCTGGCTGGCGGTTGCCCTGCTGGTGATGGCCTCACTGGCCGCGCTCGTGGCATGGCTGAACGTGCGCGGCGAATCGCCGCTGGACGCCACCGGCACGCCGCCAGGCGCTGCCGCAGATGCCGCCTCGGATGCCGCCACGATCCAGCGCGGCGCCTACCTCGCGCGCGCCGGCAACTGCATCGGCTGCCACACCGCCGCCGGGGGCACCGCACTGGCCGGCGGGCGGGGCATCGAAACCCCCTTCGGCACTGTTTTCGCCTCCAACCTGACGCCCGACGAGGCCACGGGCCTGGGCCGCTGGTCAGCGGCCGAGTTCTGGCGCGCACTGCACCATGGCCGCTCGAAAGACGGCCGCCTGCTCTACCCCGCCTTCCCCTACCCCAGCTTCACCCATGTCACCCGGGAGGACGCCGAAGCGCTCTACGCCTTCCTGCGCAGCGTGCCCCCGGTGCGGCAACCCAACCGGCCGCATGCGCTGCGGTTCCCCTACCGCACACAGGCCGCACTGGCCGTCTGGCGCGCGCTGTTCTTCTCGCCGGGGGGCCTGGAGCCCGAGCCCGGCCGGCCGGCCGAGTGGCAACGCGGCCGCTACCTGGTGCAGGGCCTGGGCCACTGCGCGGCCTGCCACTCGGGCCGCAACGCACTGGGCGGGCCCGGGCTGAACGCCGAGTTCGCCGGGGGACTGATGCCGGACGAAAGCTGGTACGCGCCATCGCTGGCCAACCCTGCCGAGGCCGGTGTACAGCGCTGGCCCCAGGCCGAGGTGGTGCGGCTGCTTGGCGCGGGTGTGTCCGCGCACGGTGGCGTGGCGGGCCCGATGGCCGAGGTGGTCTACGGCAGCACGCAGCACCTGAGCCCGCAGGACCTGGCCGCGATGGCACGCTACCTCGGCGCGCTGCCCGAGCAGCTCGCGCCGATGCCTGCGGCGAAGCCGGCCCCGCCGGATCAACTCGCGCGCGGCAGCAACCTCTACAAGCAGCACTGCGTCGCCTGCCATGGCGAGCAGGGCCAGGGCGTGCCCGGCATCTACCCGCCGCTGGCCGGCAACCGCGCAGTCATGCTGGCGCCACCGCACAACCTGGTGCAGTCCATCCGCAAGGGCGGCTTTGCGCCGGCCACTGCGGGCAACCCCCGGCCCTTCGGGATGCCGCCTTTCGGGCACCTGCTGTCGGACGACGAGGTCGCGGCGCTGGCCACCTTCCTGCGACAGGCCTGGGGCCACCAGGCACCGCCGGTGTCGGGGTCCGAGGTGCGGCGCATCCGCTGACATGGCGCGAAAAAAGGGGCCCGGCCTTTCGGCGCGGGCCCCGCATACGCGGTGCAGTGCGTAGAGAAACTCACCAGCCGATCGAGACCGTGGCCACGGTCGGCGCGGGCGTGTGCAGCGAGGAGCTGAAGTTCCACACGTCGTCGTAGGCGAAGCCGTAGGACTGGCGCGCCACGTTGTGGTCGTGCCAGAACTTCGCGTACCCGTTGGCCGCCTGGCCGTTCGGGTAGAAGTAGTTGGCGTTGCTCCAGTGTTCGGGGTCTTCCACCACGTGGCGGTTGATCGCCGCGCACATCTGGGCCTGGATCTGCAACTGCTTGTCATAGGCCGGCGTGCCCGGCGTGGTGCCGGTGGCGTCGTTCAGCGCGCCGTTGCCCAGCAACGCCTCGCTGGTGGTCGGCGCACGGTGTATGAAGTAGGTGCCCTGCCCGTCGGTGAACTGGAACTTGCCGTTCACCACCTGCCCGGTGAAGGTGCCCTGCGCGTTGGTGAAGGTCAGCGTCTCGGTGGTGTAGCGGTTCCACACGCTCTGGATGTAGGCGTCCAGGTAGTGCGCGTTCGCCTCGCCGGGGCGGAAGGTGGCGTGCGCCGGGGCGACGATGCGGTACGGCGCGAACGGCGCCTGGCCCAGCGACTTGAACTCGGCCGGCGCCTCGGCCTGGAAGGCCGCGAAGATCGCGTCGCGCGTCTCGGTCTCGCCCACCGTGCGGTCGTAGCCGCCCAGGCCCTGCAGGCGCAGCTTGACCGGGAAGCCGAAGTGATCGACGCGCGTCGTGTTGCCGAAGAAGCCCACGTTCGGCACGATCGCCATCTCGATGAAGTCGAAGTGCACGTCGATGTTCGGGTCGTCGGGGTTCTCGATGTTGGCGCCGGCGTAGCCGAGGTTGCCGTTGCCGTCGACCACGACCTTGATGTACATCGGGCTGCCCACGCTCAGCATCATGCGGGCCGAGTTGATCGGGGGGATGGTCACCGACTTGGCCTGCGACAGCGGGATGAAGTAGTTGGTGTAGCCCTGGCCGTTCTTCCACAGCTGGCCGTTGTCCGACAACTGCATCGGGATCAGGTTGCCCGCCGCGTCGACATGCACGAACTGGTTGGTGGCCCAATCGCGGCCGATGATGGACCAGTAGACCTGCGAATCCGGGTAGGTGCCGCGCGTGTTGTTGACCAGGTTGAAGGTGGTCATCTGGTTCCACGCGCCCATGCCGATCCAGTAGTCGGCTGTGGCCACACCCGATTGCCCCAGACCCGACCTGGTGGCCATCGCACGCAACGTCTGCGAGCGGTTCAGCGTGACCGGCCCGGTGTAGGCCGGCGACGAGTTGGTGGGCTGCGAGCCGTCCAGCGTGTAGCGGATGGTCGCGCCGGCGGTGGCGCTGGTGATGGTCACCGGGGTGGGGCCGGCGAAGGCGCCGCCCCAGGGGCTGAACACCGGCGTGGCCGCGTTGCCACCGCCGCCTGCGTCGATGCGGTAGACGGCCTTTGCGACGCCGGACTTGGTCATGCCCGCCTTGAAGCCCACCGCCTTGACGGTGGTGTTCTGGCTCACGGTGATCGGGCCGGTGTAGGCCGGCGAGCCGGCGGTGGGCTTGCTGCCATCGAGCGTGTAGCGGATGGTCGCGCCCGCCGTGGTGGTGGCCAGCGTGACGCTCACCGGCGCGCCGTAGGTGCCGCCGGGCGGGCTGAAGGTGGGCGTGGCCACCTTGCCGCCGCCCGCACCCACGGTGTACTGGAACCAGGGGGTGTCGTAGGCAGGGGTGCCCTTGTTGTAGGTGAAGAAGTAGTCGATCACGTCGCCGGTCGCGACCGGCTCGATCAGCGGTTGCTCATGGCGCGCATTGCCGCCGGCCCAGGGCATGCGCAGGTTCTGCTGCGGGCCGTTGTTGAGGCGGTAGTGCACGTCGACCCAGGTGGTCTGGCCCGAGGTCGGCTTGAACCAGATCGTGGCGGCGCTGCCGGTGGTGACCACGCCCTGGGTGTAGTCGTCGCCGGTCTGCGCGTGGGCGGCCGGCGGCAACCAGAAGAACAGGCTGGCCCAGGCGAGGACCAGCCAGGTGGCAAATCGTTTCATCGAATCTCCCCGAAAGGGTGAACGAGCCGAGCGGGCCGCCAGGGCACGCACAAGTGCGCCGGGCGGGCGATGGAGGAGCTTTCGAAAGCGGCGCGATGGTAGGGGCGGCACCGCAAGATTGAAAGCGCTTTCAGTTGCTTTCAGGGGCTTTCCAGGGAAAGCCCTAGCGGCTGTTTCCTGCGGTCACGAAACGAGACGGACTGCGCCTTGACCGGCCACCGCGGGGGTGGCATTCGCCTCGGCCCAGGCGCGCGCAGGCAGCGCGCCGAGCACCGCGGCGACGGCTTCCACGGCCCGGCGGCGCGCCGCGGGCTCGTCCCCTTCCACCCCGGCGGCAGTCGCCCACTCGGGGTGGCCACGGGCCGGCCGCGCGGCTTCGAGCAGCGCCGTCTGTGCGTCGGGCACCAGGGCAATGCCGGCCGGCCAGGCCCACGGCCCGCAGGCCCCGTGGGCCCGCGCCTCCAGCGCCTGCAGCAGGCCGAGCAGGCTGTCGGCCAGCACCACCAGCACACCGTCCTCGACGCTGAGGTCGAGTTGGCCGGTGAGCCGGTTCAGCACCTTGCGGCTGAAGGCGCTGAAGCCCTGGCTGGCGATGCCGCCCACCGCCGCGCCCACCGCGGTGCCGGCCCCGAGCGACAGGCCGGCCAGCGCAACATCCGCCCCGAGGCCGATCGCAGCGCCCAGCGCCGCACCGCCGGCCAGCTTGCCGCCGGCGTCCTTCAGCACCTCGGGGTTGAAGAGGTCGTCTTCCCAGCGCCCGTCCACCGCGTTCAGCGCGCCGCGCGCCGGGTCCTGCCCTTCGAAGCCATGCCGGGCGATCAACGCCTGCCGGGCCCTGCCTGCCTCGGCCATCACGGCCTCGCGGAAGGCCGCGGTGGCCCGCTCCTTCTCGTGTGGGTCACCGGCGACCACCGCCGGCAGGGTCTCGCGCCGCGCGGCGAGCGAGACGATCGCGTCGGCGATCGCCACCACGCTGGCCTGGTGGCGGTGCTGGCGCGCGGCCTGCCAGGCCGGCTCCAGCGACGACACCGACAGCACGGCCCCGAGCTGCCGCCAGAGGGCGGGCCAGGCCGCAGCCTCGGGCTGGCAGGCATCGAAGCGCATCACCGCGCGCAGGCCGTGGCCGGCGGCCGCCGCTTCCCAGGCCTCGGCCTGGCTCTGCGGGTGGGCCGGCCGGTTGAGCAGCATCAGCACGGGGCGGCCGCAGGCCTGCAGCAGCTCGATGCCCGCACGGTGCTTGGGCAGCACCAGTTCCACACTGTCGACCACGAGCAGGACCAGGTCGGCGTCGAGGGCGGCGCTCAGTGCGCGCCACTCGTGAGGGTGCTCGGTCACCACCTCGGGCTGGCGCAGCAAGGCGCGCAGGCGCTCCACCGTGCCCGGTTGCGTCAATGCGGCGAAGCGCGCGGCCAGCAGGGACGGCTCCTCGAAGCCGGGGGTGTCGACCCAGTCGATCGAGGCTTCGCCTCCCGCAGGGCCCCCGCCGGCCCCGACGTGCGCATTGCGCAGGGTGCTGCCGGGCAACTCCCCCACGCTGCCGAAGCCCGCCTGGCGCACGAGTGTGCGCAGCAGGGTCGTCTTGCCGGCGTTGACATGCCCTGCCACCACGACGCGCAGCCGCTCAGCCATTCAGCACCTCGCCCAGCCAGGCCTCGGCCTCGCCGGCATCACGCAGCACCGCCAGCCGCGCCAGGGGAGACGCCGTGAGCCAGGGCCGCCAGGCCGGGTGCTCGCCTTCGCCCTGGAGCCAGATCGCACCCCGCTCGGCCGCCGCGGTGAGGCCGAGCAGGACGCGCTCGGTGGCCCGGTCGGGCGTGGCGGCGGCGCGGCACACGGCCAGCACCACCCGCGGCCGGGTGTCGGCGGCCCGTTGCAGCGCGGCGGCGCAGGTGGCGGCATCACCGGCCACGCGCTGCTCCCAGGCCCCGACCGGGAGCGCGGCTTCCAGCGGGGGCCAGCACACCTCACCCGGCAGCTCGAAGCCGACCACGGCCAACGGTGACCGCGTGTGCGAGGCAGGCCGGGCGGGCACCCCACCGCCCGCACCATCCAGCGCCTGGAATCGCTCGGCGAGGGCCTGCCACGGCGGGTCGGTGGGGCGCAGCGCACCGACGCAGCCCCAGCGCCGCCACCCCACACCCACGCAAAGCCCCAAGGCCAGCAGGCGGGGCAGCAGCCCATAGACCAGCGTGCAGCCGATCAGCCACCAGGCGCGCGCCGCCTCGCTGCCCTCGGCCCCCGCCTGCACGGGCGGCACACCGAGTTGGGCCGGCAACCAGCCGATCGCGGCCACCAGGCCCTCGAAGAAGGCCGGGCTGAGGATCGTGGTCTCCCAGCCGATGGTGTAGGACCAGAAAGCGAAGCTGCCCAGCAGGCCGACCAACACGCCCACGAAGGCAATGATCCAGAACAGGTGGTTGAGCGCGCCCAATGCCCAGAGTGCCAGGCCGGCGTCGCGCAGCACCGCGATGCCGGCGGCCCAGAGCCGGGCGCTGTGGCGGCTGCGCAGCCCGGGCAGCCGGGTCGCCAGCGCGCCGAGCGCCCGGGCGATGCCGCCGCCGGCATGGCCGGGCCCGAGCAAGAGGCTCAGGCACCACAGCAGCAGGCTGAGTGTGGGCAGCGCCAGCACCGCGACGAGCGCCCCGAGCAGGCTGATGTGGCGCCCCTCGCCGATCATCGATCTCAACAGCGGCACCGACAGCAGCCCGACCAGCACGGCCGATCCGCCGAGCAGCCAGGGCAGCAGCGCCCGCCAGCGCGCCAGCTCGTCGACCAGGCCGAGGCGCTGACCGAGCAGCCAGGCACGCAGCGCCACTCGGCGGTCGAACTCGGGCGTGGCCCGCGCCGCCGCCTGCAGCGCATCGGCGTCATCGACACGCAGGCCGCCCTGCTCAGCAGTGAGCACCGCCCTCACGACGATGGCATCGGCCAAGCGTGTTCGCAGCATGCCGGGGTGGGCTTTCAGGCGATGCAGGTGCGGTTCTTGCCCGTTCGCTTGGCTTCGTAGAGCGCCTCGTCGGCGCGCTCCAGGGCCTCTTCCACCTTCTCGCCCAGGCGGTAGGTGGTGACGCCGGCCGAGAAGGTGACGAAGACCTCCTTGCCGTCGTGCATGAACAGGCTCGCAGTCAGCAGGCGCTGCAGCCGCGTGAGGGCCTTCTGCGCTTCGTCCACGGGCGTGCCCGGCATCAGCACGACGAACTCTTCGCCACCGAAGCGTGCGACCACGTCCACCGGCCGCAGCGAGCTGCGCACGCGCTGCGCCAACGCCACCAGGGCCTGGTCGCCGGCCGCGTGGCCGAGGCTGTCGTTCAGGCGCTTGAAGTTGTCGATGTCGAGCAGGCCCACCGCCAGCGGGCCGCCGTCACGCTCCAGGCGGCCCTTCTCGGCCTCGAAGGCCTGCATCAGGCCGCGGCGGTTGGCCACCTGGGTCAGCGCATCGGTGCCGACCTCGTCAGACAGGCGGCGCAACTCAGCCTCGAGCATGCGCACCTGCTGCTCCAGCTCGGTGGCACGCTGGTGCTCGCCGGCCAGGCGCTCGCGCGTGCTGCTCACCAGCCCGTGCACGCTGCGGCTTTCGTCGACCATCTCGCGCACCACACCGGCCAGCGACTCCAGCGAGTCGGCCTGCTGGATGGTCTCGGCATATCGCACCAGGCCATCGCTGAAGCGCCCAGTGTGCTCGCCCAGCTCGCCCAGCTCGCCCAGCATGCGCTGGATCAGGTCTTTCAGCGCGTCGCGGGCCTTGTCGCGGTCGCCGCGCAGCTCGCGCTGCCGCGCCCGCGCGTGGGCCAGCAACTGGCTGGCCGAATGCACCGCTCGGGCACTCGGTGGGCCGGCGAGGCGCTCGCGCAGGCTGGCCACCTGGCCCTGCACCCAGCTGTCGTCCTCGGCCAACTCGGTCAGGCCTTCGGTGAGCTCGATGCTGAACTGGTGGACCTGGTCGAGCAGGTGGTGGCGGTGCGCCAGCAGGCGGCGCGCTCGCAGGCACAGCGCCTCGGTCTCGGCCACCAGCTCCGGCGTGGCGCCCTCGTCCGCGAGGCGCTTGCCCACGTCGTTCAACTCGTCGGCCAGCTCGGCAGCACGCGCCGAGTCGGCGGGCAACGCGGCCTGCACGGTGGCGTGCAGTGGAGCCACCACCTGCGGCCAGGCCTGCGACGAAGACCTGGCGCCCGGTGCACGAGCCGGCTCCACCGTCGTGCCGGCGTCTGCCGTGGCCCCCGCTGGCGGGTCGCCCGCCGCGGCATCGACACCCGTGGCGACGCCCTCGTCGCTGTCCCATGAACCCACGAGCTGCTTCAGCCGATGCAGCAGCCGCTGCATGTCGCCACGGCTGGAGTCGAGCACGCGCTGCAGGCTGTCCTTCTTGCGCGCCATCGTCCACTGCTTGCCGCCGCGCTCCAGCCCACGCGCAAGGCGCTCGACCAGTTGCGCCCAGGCCTGCGATTGCGAAGCCGCCGCCTCGCTGCCGCGCTCGACCGCGCGCAGGGCGTCGTCCCACTGGCCTTGCAGCATCTGCTGCACGAAGTCGGCCCGTTGTGCCGGGTCGTCGATCAGGCGCTGCGCCATGCGCTCGGCCAGCGCCTTGGCACGCAGCGGCAGGCCGCTGGCGACGCGGCTCTCGCCGATCTCGTCGGCCCAGGCCTGGGCGTAGTTCTCGGGCGTGGGCTCTTGCTGAGCCACCGCCAGGCGGCGCAGCGCTGCCTTGGCGATCTGCGCGGGCGTGAGGCTGCTGGCGGCGTCTTTCATCGGCGGCCGGCCAGGGGCCTCAATGGTTCGGGTCGCGGCGCGGCCGGGAAGAGATGGGCCCGCGCTGCCAGCCCCCCTGGCCGGACACGATGTGCTGCTCGTTCCAGGGCCCGATCTGGTCGCCCGGCACCGGCTTGGAATACAGGAAGCCCTGCATCAGGTCGCAGCCTTCGTTGACCAGCGCATGCTGCTGCGCGATGGTCTCCACGCCCTCGGCGATCACACGCAGGTCGAGCACCTGGGCCAGCGCGATGATCGTCCGCGCCACCGCCGTGCCCTTGTGCGTGACCGCCATGTTCTTGACGAACGAGCGGTCGATCTTCACTTCCGAGATCGGCAGGTCGGTCAGGCGCGACAGCGACGAATAGCCGGTGCCGAAATCGTCCACCGAGATCTGCACGCCCATCTCGTTCAGGCGCTGCAGCGTGGGCTGGATGCTCTGCAGGTCCTTGACCAGGCTTTCTTCAGTGATCTCGAGCTGGATGGTGCTGTGGGGCAGCCCATGCGGCGTGACGGCGGCGTTGACCAGCTCGACCATGTCCTTCTGCAGGAACATGCGGTAGGGCATGTTGACCGCCACCGTGCCGTCGAAGCCGAATTCGTCTTTCCAGATCTTGGCCTGGCGGGCGGCTTCCCGCAGCACCCACTCGCTCATCGGCACGATCAGGCCGGTCACCTCGGCCAGCGGGATGAACTCGTTGGGCGGCACCAGCTGGTCGCCTCGCCGCCAGCGCATCAGCGCCTCGACGCCGACCATGCGGCCGGTGGAGATCTCGACCTGGGGCTGGTAGTGCAGCACCAGCTCGTCGCGCTCGATCGCCTTGTGCAGCGCCGTCTCGAGCTCGAGCTTCTCGCGGCCACGCGTGGCGCCTTGCGGGCTGTAGACCGACAACCGGTTGCGGCCGTCGTCCTTCGCGCGGTACATCGCCACGTCGGCGTTGCGCATCAGGTCGTGCACATTGGTGCCGTCGCGCGGGTACAGCGCGATGCCCACGCTGGCGGTGGCGAAACACTCCTGGCCGCCGGCATAGACCGGCTCTCGCAGCGCGTCCAGCACGCGCTGGCCGACGCGCTCGGCATCGTGCTCGTCGCTCACCTCGGGCAGCAGCGCGATGAACTCGTCGCCCCCCAGCCGGCCCACGGCTTCGAGCGAGCGATGCGTGCGGGTGCCGGCCGACTCGACCACGCCCTCGACGATCTGGTCGGAGTGGCGCACGCAACTGCGCAGGCGCGCCGCGACCTCGATCAGCAGTTCGTCGCCGGCCGTGTGGCCGAGCGTGTCGTTGATGTTCTTGAAACGATCGAGGTCGATCATCAGCAGCGCGACCTGGTGGCCCAGGCGGCGTGCGTACTCCAGCGCGCGCTCAGTGCGCCAGACCAGCTGGCGCCGGTTGGGCAGGCTGGTCAGCGCATCGTTGTTGGCCAGGCGGCGCACGGTGTCCTCGGCCTGGCGGCGGTCGGTCACGTCCTGCACGATGCCGGTGTAGCCGATGCAGTGGCCGTGCTCGGCGAACTCGGGCTCGGCCTCGACGTGCAGGATGCGGAAGCGCCCGTCCGGCAGGTTCATCGGCACGTCGGTCGCGAACACCGACACCTGCTGCAGCACCTCGCGCGCCGAGCGCAGCAGGGCCCGCCGGTCGGACGGCGGGATCGAGCGCATCAGGTAGTTCAGGCCGGGCTGGTCGTCCGGCCCGAAGCCGAACACCCGCAGCGCCTCTTCCGACAGGTCGAGCCCGCGGTTGATGGGCTGGCTGGGGTCGTACCACCAGTCGAAGCTGCCCATGCGGGCCAGGTCCTGCGCGCGCGCCAGCTTCGACTTGCTGCGCGCGAGTTCCAGGTTCGTGCGCGAAGCGCGGAGCATGTAGCGCAGGCGGCCGGCCAGCAGGCTCCACTGGTTCGATTTGACGAAGAAGTCGGTGGCACCGGCCTGGTAGGCCTTCTTGATCGAGCCCTCGTCGTCGAGGCCGGTGAGCATCAGGACCGGGATGTTCTCGAAGCCGTACATGCGCCGCAGCTCGCGACAGGTCTCGAAGCCGTCGAGACCAGGCATGCGGGCATCGAGCACCACCAGGTCGGGTGTCCAGTCGCGCAGCAGGCGCAGCGCGGCCTCGCCATCGGTGGCCTCGGTGATGTCGAAGCCATGCTGCGTGAGCGCGGCCGACACCAGCATCAGGTTCACTTCATCGTCATCGACGAGCAGCACCCGGGGGCGCTCGGCTTGGCTGAAGCCCAGGGCAGAGCCGGCCGCCGTCATGAAGCAGCCGACCCGTCAGGAGACGACACCGCGCCCGCCGCGCCGCCCAGCGCGGACAGCTGCGCGAGGACGGCCTCGCGCACGCGGGCCGCCTCGCGGAAGAACTGGTCGAGCGCAGGCTCGAGCCGGTCGTAGGCCTGCTGGCGGATGTGGCCCTCGACGTCGGCGCAAAGGCCGGAGAACACCAGCGCGCCGACACTCGCCGACGCGGACTTCAAGGTGTGGGCAGCGCGCGCGAGGTGGTCCCACTGGCGGGCTTCGCTGGCCTGGCGGGCCTCGGCCTCGTGACGCTCCAGCGAGCGCACATAGGTGCCCAGCACGCGGGCCACGAAACCACTGCCGCCGGTCGGGTCGAGCTGGCTCAGCTGGTCGAGGCTGGCCGCATCGAGCACCGGGCGGTGTTGGTCATCCGAAGAGGGCTTGGGCCGGGCGTCTAGCATGGGTCTTGGAACAGGCTGCTCTTCGCGGCCCTTCGTCGGGGCCTGCGCGCTGCACGGCGCGCCTGCGACCACGGGCCACGGGTACAGCGGGGCCAATATACATCCTGCAAGCTTCCGCGGCAGGCGCCTGTGGCGTCAAGGCCGAATTGGGCGCTGAAATCCTCGCGGATCGCGGCATCCGGCGCGTTTTCGACCTTGCCGACACCGCCGATGCAGGCCCGACAGAGCAGGGGCCGCTCCGTACAATGCCCCGCATGGCAAGGACCACCCGACCGCCCCGCCCATCCCGCGGGCGCGGCATCGCGATCGCCCTGGTGGTCTCGGCGCTCATTTCGGGCGTCGTCGCACTCCTGTGGCAGCTCGCGGTGCCTGCCACCACCGCCCCGGCCTCCAGCCACGCCTGGCTGGCGATGCTGGCCTTCGGCGCCGCCTGTGCCGGCGCCGGCCTGGCCTGGGGCCACCAGCGCACCGCCGCGCAGTTGCGCGACGCCTGCCTGCGCCAGCAGCTCGCCACGCAGCTTGTCGACGCCTGGCTGTGGGAGACCGATGCCCAGCACCGCGTGCGCCAATGGCGCCCGCCGCCCGGCGCCCCCGCGGCCGATTGGGCCGATGGCCGCGCACTGGGCAGCGCGCTGTGGGAGCAGTTCGACCTGGGCGATGGCGCCGGCCAGGCGCTCAAGGCCCGTCTGGAAGCTCAGGCCCCGGTCGAAGCGCTGCGCGTGCGCCGCGCCGTCGCCCCCGGGACGGGTGAGCGCCCTGGCCCCTGGCTGTTGCGGGCCTACCCGCAATTTGACGCGGAGGGCCGGTTCACCGGCTACCTCGGCAGCGCCTGCGCGTTGGGCGACAAGGAGCGCCGCCTGTTCGATCAGGCGCTGCTGGCACGGGTGTGGCCGGCGCTGGAGGCACCCGCGCTGGTGCTGCGCGCCCTGCCCGCCGCAGCCCCTGCCCGGGCAGGATGGGTGGTGGACGCGGCCACACCCGAGGCCGTGCGCCTGTTGAGGCTCGACCCCGAGGCCCCGCTGCCCACCTGGCCCGAGGTGCAGGCGCGGCTGCCTGCGCCGTTGGCCGACGCCGTCGCGCAACTCAGCCCGGGCCAGGCCCGCGACGAGGGCGACTGGACTCTGAGCCTGCATCTCGTGGGCGACGACCAATCGCCGGACGGCGGGCGGCTGCTGCTGCTTCGCCCCAAGGCACCGGCGGTGGACACCTCGGTGGACGCCGCTGCGGTCGAGGAGCAGGCGTCCTTCGCCTACTCGGTGTCGCACGACCTGCGCGCGCCGATCCGCGTCGTCGAGGGCTTCGCGCGCATCCTGAAGGAAGACTACGGGCGCTTCCTCGACCGCATCGGCAACGACCACCTGGAGCGCGTGCTGGCCGCGGCGGCGCGGATGAACAGCATGATCGACGCGCTGCTCGCGCTGTCACGCCTGCAGCAGCAACCGTTGTCGCGCAAGCCGGTCGATCTTTCCCAGCTGGCCGCCTTCATCCTCGAAGACCTGCGGCGCGAACACCCCGAGCGCGCCGTCGAAGTGGCGATCGAGCCCGGCATGCTGGTGCAAGGCGACCCGACCCTGCTTCGCATCGCGCTCGAGAACCTGCTGGGCAACGCCTGGAAGTACAGCAGCCAGGTGCCGCTGGCCAAGATCGAGTTCCGCCACGATCAGCACCAGGGGCAGCGCGTGATGATGGTCGGAGACAACGGCGCCGGCTTCGACATGAGATTCGCGGATCGCCTGTTCGGCGTCTTCCAGCGCCTGCACAGCGCCAACGACTTCCAGGGCACCGGCGTCGGCCTGGCCTCGGTGCGACGGATCATCCGCCGCCACGGCGGAGACATCTGGGCCGAGGCCGAAGTGGGCAAGGGCGCCCGCTTCTACTTCACCCTGAGTTAGGGCCGGGGAACAGGCCCTACCCGCCCGCAGGGCGGGACAACAGCTCCACCGCGTCCAGCAAGGCGCTGGCCTGCGCGTGGACCGAGCGGCCATCCGATTCGGCCAGGCGCTGCAGTCGGGCCAGGGCCTCGCCGCGGGGCAGCGAATAGCGGTGCATCAGCACGCCCACGGCCACCGGGACCGGATCAGCCAGCGGGTTGCCGGCCGCGGCCGCGGGCGCGGGGCTGGGGGCCTGCAGTGCCGGCGGCCCGGCCCGGCGGGCACGCACGCTCGACAAGGCCGCCTCGACCGTGGGCACGATCTGCGCGATGTCGAGCGGCTTGACGAGGTAGGCCACCGCGCCCAGCGCCTTGACCTGGGCCACGGTCGCGTCGTCGGCAAAGGCCGAGAGGAACATGAACGGCGTGCCGAGGAAGGAACGCAGGTAGTCGGCGACGTCGAAACCGGACTTTCCTTCCATGCGGATGTCCAGCAGCGCCAGGTCGGGCCGGTGCTCGCGCGCCAGCAGGATCGCGTCGTCGCCGTTGTCGGCGTCGATCACCTCATAGCCGGCGCGGGCCAGGCCATGCGTCACGGTGGCCAGCACCAGCCGGTCGTCGTCGACGACCAGGATCTTGCCTTTGGTGCCCGCTGCTGTCATGGTTGATTCCCGCCGCGATTCTGACGCACGCCCACGGCCGTCGCGCTCACAGCGGCTCCAGCACCGCCACCGCCGGCGGCTCCAGCCGCAGGCACGCCACGACCTGGTCGCCCTGCTGCTGCAGCGTCATCGCCGAGCCCTTGCGCGGCAGCAGCGCGCGCACCAGGCCGAGCCCCGAGATGCCCGGCGGCACCTGGCTGAGATGGAAGCCCTCGGGCAGCCGGCTGGCGCTGGCCACCGAGATGCACACCGCCGCGGTTTCGCAGTCGAGCCGGCAGCTCACTTCGCCGTGGGGGCTGTGCTTGATGGCGTTGGTCAGCAGTTCGTTGACGGTGAGCGCAATCGGGATCGAATCGGCTTCGGTCAGCGCAAACCGGTGCGGCGCCGGCCCGCCCACCTCGAAGCGGATCGCGCGACCGAACATGCGCTGCACCGAGAGCGCGATCGCCTCGATCACGCCGCGCACCCGCAACGGGCCGGTCATGCCGACCTGCAGGCCATGCACCTGGGCGATCGCGTGCACCTGGCCCACCGCCTCACCGAGCGCGGCGGCGGCCTCGGGGTGGCGCTGCGCGTTCTGTTGCAGCAGGCCGGCCACGCCCTGCAGGTTGTTCTTGATGCGGTGGTGCACTTCCTTGACCAGCATCTCGCGCTGCGCGATCGCGGCCTCGAAGCGGGCCTGGTCGGCGGCGCGCTGCTCGCTCACGTCGCTGGCCACCAGCAGCAGGTGCTCCTCGTGGCCGTCGCCGGCGTCCCGCAGGGCCACGATGCGCACGTCCCACTCGCGGGCCGGCTCGCCGGTCGCGGGGTCGGCGTCGCGGTGCAGCTCGCGCCGCACCATCTGGCGCGTCGCCACCGCCTGGTGCAGGTCGGCCGAGAGGGCCGCCGCCTCGGGCCCGGGCAGCCACAGCGAGGGCGGCCGGTCGATGATCTCCTCGGCCGGGCGGCGGGCGAAGGCCGAGAGCATCTGGTTCAGCTGCAGCACCTGCAGGCCGCGGCCGTCGAACAACGCGATCGCCAGCGGTGCCGTCTCGATGATGCGCTGCAGGCTGGCCTGGGCGCGGGCGATCTGGTTCTCGGCCTGGCGGCGGCGCTCGATGTCCAGCAGCGCGAAAGTCAGCTGGGCATGCCCGGCCTCACGGCCGGTGACGACCGCGTTGCCGACCACCCAGAACTCGCGGCCGTCACGCGCCACCAGCCGGCACTCGAAGGTCTCGGCCTGGCCCTCTTCGAGCACGTTGAACCAGTCGGTGCGGCGCAGCGGGTGCTCGGCCTCGGCCGACGCGACCACCGCGATCGGCTGGCCGAGGAAGTCGTTCAGCTCGCCTCCGAACATGCGGCGAGCGGAGCGGTTCATCCACTCGATGCCGCGTGCACCGACGGTCACGATGCCCACCAGCACCGAATCGAGCACCGCCCGGGTGCGGTCGGTCTGCAGCAGCAGCGATTCGCGCACCCTCGCCTGCTCCAGCAGCAGTTGCTCGTTGTGGCGACGCGCGGTCTCCTCGTCGGTGATGTCGAGCGTCACCACGCTCATGGCCGGCCGACCGGGGCCCAGCTCGGCCGGCTCGACGCGCGTCAGCAACCAGCGGCGACCGGTGTCGGGGTGCCGCACGGCGTAGCGCACCTCGGCGCGCTCGCGCTGGCGCAGCGCCTGCTGCAGTCGGGCGTAGTCGGCAAGCGACTCGGTCTCGACCACGTCGCGGCCGATCGACAGCTGCGAGGCTTCGGCCGCGCCCTGCCCGAGCTGCGGGCTGCCGGGGTGCGCACGCAGAGGAGCGGCCGCATTCCAGCCCTGTTCGGCGTCCCAGGTGGCCACGCCGACGCCGGCGGTGCCCATGAGGGCGTTGATCTGCACGGCCGCGCGGGCTGATTCGTCCTGCAGGCCCAGGTCTTCGATCTGCAGCAGCCAGCGGGCCGGTGCGGCGGCCGCGGCACCAGGCAGGCGGCGCGCCTGGGCACGCAGGTGCATTCGCCGGCCGCCAGGCCCTTCGACCCAGGCATCACCCGACTCGATTTCATTGGCGGCGGGCCAGCCGTTCTGCCAGCCCAGCAGCCGTTGCCAGGATTCCGGCAGGCCGCTCAGCCCGTGGGGATCGGCCCCTGCGGGGCTCAGCGTCTGCCACGGCACATTGGTGCGCAACAGCCGGCCGGCGTTGTCGGCCAGTGCCAGGCCCACGGGGCTCATGTCGAACAGGGCACGCAGCTCGGCGGAGTGGCCGGCCAGCGCCTCGGTGGTGTCGTCGAGCGGGTGGCGGGCAGGCGGGCGGCGGGACGAGAAGATGGGTGGCATCAACGGGCGCAGGAGTGCCGGTCGAGTGTAAGCGGCCCCCTGCCGCGGGCCGGCCGCCACCGCGTGACAAATGCCCCGCCCGCGCCGGCGAATCTCAGTGTGGAGAGCCCCCAAGCACCAACGTCTGGATCGCCCGGGCAGGGATGCGCACCTCGGCCTGCAGCCCGTCCACCTGCAGGCGGTAGTGCACCTCCGACGCACTGGTGTTCAACACCACCGTGGCGAGGCGGCCGTCGGCGTTGAGGAAAGCCGTGGTCTGCAGGGTGCTGCGCGTGCTGACCGCGCTCACGCGCTGCGCGCCGGGGCGGACGAACTTCGAGAAGTGGCCCAGGTAGTGGAACGAGGGCGTGAAGCTCAGCGTGCCGGTGCGCGTGTCCGCGTGCACCGGCGCGAAGCAGAAGTTGCCGACGTGGTTGGGGCCGCCGTGCTCGTCGAGCAGCAGGTTCCAGTCGGTCCAGCCGACCGCGCCGGCGTTGAAGTCGTTGACCAGCGCGCTGCCGTAGCGTTCGGCGTTCGTCCAGTCCTCCAGGCGCGCCGGGTCGAAGCGCTCGACCGTGGCTTCGGTGAGCAGCAGGTTCACGCCCGGCCAGGCCTCGTGCACCGCGGCCACGTTGCGGTACATCGGCTCGCCGCCGGCCCAGGTTTCGTACCAGTGGTAGCCGATGCCCCAGACGTACTTCGCGGCCGCCGGGTCGGACAGGATCACGTTCGCGCGGTCGACGATCAGGTCGCGGTTGTGGTCCCAGGCGATGAGTTTCTTGTCACCCAGGCCGGCAGCGTGCAGCGTGGGGCCCAGGTGGTCGCGCAGGAAGTCGCGCTCTTCCTCGGCGGTGTAGATCATCGACTCCCAGGTCTGCTTCGCCATCGGCTCGTTCTGCACGCTCAGGCCCCAGAGGGGAATGCCTTCGCGCTCGTAGGCCTGCACGAACTTCGCCATGTAGGTGGCCCAGCGCGCGCGGTGCGCCGGCAGCAGCTTGCCGCCCTGCAGCATGCTGGCGTTGTCCTTCATCCAGGCCGGCGCGCTCCAGGGGCTGGCAAAGGTGGTGAGCCGGCCGCCAGCGGCGGCGATGGCGCGCTTGATCAGCGGGATGCGGTGGCGCCGGTCGGGCGCGACGTCGAAGCTGGCCAGCGACTCGTCGCCATCGCGCACGTAGGTGTAGCTCGCGCTGCTGAAGTCGGAGCTGTGGATGGTGGTGCGCAGCAGGCTGTAGCCGATGCCGTCGACCGGGTCGAAGTAGGCGCGAAGGAAAGCCTGCTGCTGCTCTGGCGTCAGCGTGGCGAAGACCTCGGCGGTGGCGTCGGTGATCGCACCGCCGATGCCCAGCAGGGCCTGGAAGCGCTTGGCGCTGTTGACCTGGATGGCGATCTCCGATTCGGGGCTTTGCGCGGCCGGCGCCAGCGTGAGCGTGGCGGTGGCGGCCAGTCGCTGCGGCGCGCCCTGGGCGGTGGTGTGAACGGTGACCCGGGAGGCGGCGGCCTGGGCCGCGTCGGCGAAGGAAGAGGTGCTCATCAGCAGGGCAAGGCTCAGCGTGGGGGCGAGGCAGCGAGACGGGATGCGTGGCATGGGCGGCGCAGCTTTGACAGCGCTTTCAAAGCGCGACGGGCGCATCTTACGCACTTCGGCTGCGCTGACAATCGGGCGGCTTGCGCCCGCCCCCGCAGCCCTGACGACCCACCCAATGCAACCCGCCGACTACCCCGACAGCTGGTATGCCGCCACGCGCGACAGCGCAGCCACGCGCGCGCCGCTGGCGGGCACCGTCGACACCGAGGTGGCCATCGTGGGTGGCGGCTTTGCCGGGCTGCACCTCGCCCGCCTGCTGGCCCGACAGGGCCGCGGCGTGGCGCTGCTGGAGCGACACCGCATCGGCTGGGGCGCCTCGGGCCGCAACGGCGGCTTCGTCAGCGCCGGTTTTGCCGAAAGCTCCAGCGTGCTGCTGCGCCGGCTGGGCAAAGAGACGGCACGCGCGCTCTACGCGGCCTCGCAGGCCGGCGTGCAACTGGTCGAGGACAGCCTGCGCGAGCTGCAGCGGCCCGACCTGCTGATGGGCCGTGGCCAGCTCACCTGCTGCCGCAGCGCGCAGGGGCCCGGCTTTGCCGACGAGGTGCATGCGCTGTCGGCTGCACTCGGCGCACACTTCCAGCCCTGGACCAACGCACAGCTGCACGCCGTGGTGCGCAGCGCGCGCTACCACGAGGCCATCCACGACCCCCGCGCCTTCCAGATCCACCCGCTGAACTTCTCGCTCGCCCTGGCCGCCGACGTGGCCGCCCGCGGCGGGCGGGTCTTCGAGGCCAGCCCGGTGCAGGCGCTGCGCCGCGAGGGCAGCACCTGGGTGGCCGAGACCGCCCAGGGCCGCGTGGCGGCGAAGGAACTCGTGCTGGCCGGCAACGCCGACCTGGGCGCGCTGCACGGCCGCTTGCGGCGTGCGGTGCTGCCTGTGGCCACCTATGTCGCGGTGACCGAGCCGCTCGGCCCGTCGCTGCAAGCGCTGGTGCGCTGGCCCGGCGCCATCACCGACACCCGCCGCGCCTGCGACTACTTCCGCGTCGTCGACGGCAGTCGGCTGCTCTGGGGAGGCCGCATCACCACCGACACCCGCGAGCCACGCGGCCTGCGCGCCTTCATGCGACGGCACATCCTGGCGGTCTTTCCCGAACTGGGCGACGTGCGCATCGCGCACGCCTGGCCGGGCATCATGGGCTATGCGTTGCACAAGATGCCTTTCATCGGGCAACTGGAGCCGGGGCTGTGGGTCTCGTCGGCCTACGGTGGCCACGGCGTGGGCCAGACGGCTGCCGGCGCCTTGATGCTGGCCCGCGCCATCACCGCCGGGGACGACGAGTGGCGCCGCTTCGAGGCCTTCCCGCTGCGGTGGACCGGTGGCCCGCTGGGCCGCGCCGGCACCCAGGCCGCCTACTGGTGGATGCAGGCCCGCGACTGGTGGGACGAGGCCCGCAGCCGGCCGCCGGCAGCGCTGCAGCGCCTGTAGGGCCTCAACCGCCGGCTGTCTCCCCGTGATTCAGCCGCAGGGTCATCAGCAGGGCCGAGTCGACCCGGGTCCGCAACGAGAACGGCTGCCGGCCTGGCAGCACCACCAGGTCGCCCGGCTGCAGGCGGCGGCTGCCACCGGGCATCACGACCTCGACATCGCCTTCCAGGCAATGCAGGCTGCACTCGTCGTCCAGGTGGTGCTCGGGCTGGTCGTGGCGGGCCGGCAGCACGAGATGCAACAGCTGCAGCCGCTCGGTCTTGAGCAGGCTGGTGCTGAAGGCATCGATCAGCGCCGGACCCAACGGCTGCACGCGGATCACGTCCAGGGGGTTGGCATGAGGCAAGGCCATTCGACGGGTCTCCTCGTTGCAGTACGGACTTCGGGCAAATGGCAGGCCCGCAGGTTCAGCGCGCCGTGTCCGGCGAGGCTGTCGAGCGAAGCACCCTGAGCTGTGCCGCCAGCCATGCGGCGCTGGGCTGAGGCGCCGCGCTGCCGCACTGCACCTGGTACTCCCTGCCGCTGGAGCTGCTGCGCGAAGCGGCCAGCTCGATGAAGCGCTCGGTGCTCGTCACCGCCGCCTTGCCGTCGATCGCGTCCAGCTTGCGCAGCAGGTGGCCCTTCGCCTCTGCCCCGCCATGCCAGTCGCCATTGCGGTTGAAGCGGCAGCCGGAGCTTTCGAGCCGAGCCAGCAGGGCCGTGATCTCGTTGCGCACCGCCGCCGGCGTGGCGGCCTGCGCGGCACCGGCAGCGCCCACCGCGAACGCCGCGACGACGAGAAGCGCCTTCATGCCGCCTCGACCACGGTCACCAGGCCCTCGCCGTGCGGTGCGTGGCGGAATGCGGGCAGGCTCTCGGCATGGTCCGACCAGGCCGCCAGGGCGGGGCATGCCGCCGCGGCCACCGCGTCTGGCAGCATGCGCTGCAGGAAGTGCCAGGCCACCGCGGTGGTGATGCCGGCCTGGTCGATGCGACCGGGCTCGGTGCTGAAGGGGTGGCGGCCCACCTCGTCGTCGAGCACGCGGCAGGCGGCGTGCAGCTGGGTGGTGACCCGGTCCAGCCAGGGCGCGTGGCGCTTGGCCTCCGGGCGCAGCTCGTGCTCGTAGACGATCTGTACCGCCTTCTCGCACAAGACCAGCGCCAGGCCAAGGCGATGGAGCGCCTGCTGGCGCTCGGGCAGGGTGATGGGCATCAGGTGGCGTGCGGGCTCGGCGAGCGCTTCGACGTAGTCGAGGATCAGGGTCGAGTCCATCAGCGTCACGCCGTTGTCGCAGACCAGCGTCGGCGCCTTGACCACCGGGTTGATCTTGCTGAACTCGCCAAAGGTGCGGAAGACCGACAGGTTGCGGTGCTCGAACCGAAGGCCCAGCAGTTGCAGCGAGATGGCGACGCGCCGCACATAGGGCGAGTCGAGCATGCCGATCAGTTGCATGGTGAAGCTCCTCGAAAACGGTTGGTGGTGCTCCGGTGATGGAGCGTGCCCCGCCGCCGAAGTTCAGTGCAGCCGATTCTTCACCAGTTCGCCGCCGCGCACGATCACCCTCAGGTTCTCGCCGTTATTCGCCAGCAAACCGATGTCGGCCAGCGGGTCGCCGTCGACCAGCAGCAGGTCGGCCTGCGCGCCCGGCGCGATGCAGCCGATCTCGCCGGAGAGCATCATCATCTCGGCCGCAGTCGAGGTGGCCTGGCGCAGGATCTCGACCGGCGTGAAGACCTGGCTGCGCAGCGTGAACTCGCGGCACTGGTCGGTGTAGGTGCGGCCCAGCAGGTCGGTACCGAAGCACACCTTCACGCCAGCACGGCGCATCGCGTCCAGCCCGCTGATCGCCTGGCGGAAGACTTCTTCCACCTTGGCCTGGCTCTGCGGCGGAAAGCCCAGCGCCCGGCCCTGCTCGACCAGCGCGAAGATGATGGCCATGGTGGGCACGATGTAGGCGCCATGCCCGGCCACGAAGGCGGCGGTGTCGTCGTCGATCAGCGTGCCGTGCTCGATGCTGCGCACGCCGAAGGCCACGCTGCGGCGGACCGCGCTGGCCGGGTGGCAGTGGGCCGAAACGTAGGTGCGCCGCTCGGTGCACTCGTTGACGATGGCGCGGATCTCGTCCTCGCGGTACTGGTTCATCCAGATCGGGTCGGTGGGCGAGGCCACGCCGCCGGAACCCATGATCTTGATGCAGTGAGCGCCCTGGCGCAGTTCTTCGCGCGCGGCCCGGATGCAGGCGTCGACGCCGTCGGCCACCACCGCGAAGGTGTTGGCGAGTGTGCTGAAGGTGCCGCTGCCGGCACAGCCGCAGACCGACTCGTAGCGCGGACGTTCCTCGATCGGCCGCATGTCGCCATGGCCGCCGGTCATCGAGAGGATCTTGCCGGCATAGAGGTAGCGCGGGCCCTGGACAAGCCCGTCGGCCAGCGCACGCCAGAGCGAATGGTTGCCGCCGCCGATGTCGCGCACGGTGGTGAAGCCGCAGGCCAGCGCGTGCTGCAGCATGCGCACCGCATGGGCCGTGCGGTAGGCCTCGCCCATCGCGTCGATCCGGGCCACCGCCACGTCGCTCGCGAAGGCGTGCACATGGCAGTCGATCAAGCCGGGGATCAGGGTGCCGCCACGGCAATCGATGACCTCGGTGCCGCCGGGCGCCTTGAGCGGCTGGGGCGAGATTTCCTGGATGCGGCCATCGGCCACCCGCAGCCACTGGCCTTCGGCGCACTGCTCGCGAGCGCCGTCGAAGACGCGCGCGTTGGCGAAGAGCAGAGAGTGCGCCATCAGCCCAGCCGCCGGGCCACGGGGTGCCGCCGCAGCCGGTGCACCTCGGGCATGTCGCTGCCCAGCAGCGGCCGCAGATAAGCCCGGAAGGCCGCGGTGACGCCGGTGCCGGCCTCGTCGATGAACGCATCGTCCATCGTGCGGGTCTTGGCCGCCACGTCGGAAAGCGCCAGCAGCTCGTAGTTCACCGCGTAGTCGCCGACACGCTTGATGGCCACCGAGCCGGACGCGTCGCCCCACATCGCGAACTGCACCGCCTTCTCGCCCACCTCGCGCGCCTCGCGCTGGTCCACGCCGGACACGCAGCCGAGGAACGAGCGCTGCAGGTAGCCGAAGGTGTCGCCGCGCACGCGCTTGATCTGGAGCTGGCCCTTGATCTGGTCGCACAGCAGGTCGGCCAGCGCGCCGGTGCCCGAGAGCTGCACGTTGCCGTGCGCGTCGCGCTCGACATTCTTCACCAGCTGCTCGGCGATCGACTTCCCGCTCGCATCGTGGATGCCTTCGGACACCGCGATCACACAGCGGCCGAAGCGGTCGTGCACCGCCTTCACCTGGGCCAGGAACTTCGGCAGCTCGAAGACCCGCTCGGGCAGGTAGACCAGGTGCGGGCCGTCGTCCGGGAACTTCTGCGCCATCGCCGCCGCCGCGGTGAGGAAGCCCGCATGCCGCCCCATCACCACGCCCACGTACACCCCGGGCAACGCCGCGTTGTCGAGGCTGGCGCCGGCGAACGCCTGGGCCACGAAGCGTGCGGCCGAGGGGAAGCCGGGCGTGTGGTCATTGCCGACCAGGTCGTTGTCGATCGTCTTGGGGATGTGGATGCAGCGCAGCGGGTAGCCGGCGGCCTGCGCCTGCTCGCTGACGATGCGCACCGTGTCCGACGAGTCGTTGCCGCCGATGTAGAAGAAGCGCCCGATGCCGTGCGCCTTCAGCACCTTGAAGATCTCCTGGCAGTACTTGAGATCGGGTTTGTCGCGGGTGGAGCCCAGCGCCGCGGCGGGCGTGGCGGCCACCAGCTCCAGGTGGGCGGCCGTCTCCTGCGACAGGTCGTCGAAGTCTTCGTTGACGATGCCGCGCACGCCGTGGCGCGCACCGTAGACCTGGGTGATGCCGGGGAACCGCCGCGCTTCGAGCACCACGCCGGCCAGCGACTGGTTGATCACCGCGGTGGGGCCGCCGCCCTGGGCGACGAGGGCCTTGCTGCTGTCCGACATGGGGCGACTCCTTCAACGAGTGTGCGGTCGAACGATTGTGCATGGCGCCTCGTGGCTTGTGGGCAGCGCCTGGGGCATGATGCGCGCCACCCCGAATTGGGGGTGGACTGAGGAGAACCCTGAGATGTTGGCTGCCGTGCTCGTGGCGCTGGTCGCGCTGCTCCACTTCTACTTCCTGGTGCTGGAGATGTTTCTCTGGGACAAGCCGCTGGGCCTGAAGACCTTCCGCAACACGCCCGAGAAGGCCGAGCTGACCAAGGTGCTTGCGGCCAACCAGGGCTTGTACAACGGCTTTCTCGCCGCCGGCCTGCTGTGGGGCCTGAGCCTGGGCGTGACCGGTTCGCACATCCAGGCCTTCTTCCTGATCTGCGTGGTCGTCGCCGGGCTGTACGGTGCCTACAGCGTGTCGCGCCGGATCTTCTTCGTGCAGGCGCTGCCGGCGCTGCTGGCACTGGGCGCGCTCTACTTCGGCGTCTGATTCGTCAGCCTCCCGCGGCCAGCGCACGGCCGCTCCGAAGCGGCCGCGCACCCCCCCGGGGGGTGGGCCGCCGTACCCGGCGGCCCGGGGGTCAACCGATCGCCAGGGCGATCACGCCGGCGGCCATGAGCGCGGCGCCGGCCAACCGCCAACCGCGGTCGGCCTCGCCCAGCAGCCGACCGCCGATCAGTGCGGCGAACAGCATCGAGACCTCGCGGGCCGGCGCCACATGCGACAGCGGCGCCATCGTCGCGGCATACAGCACCAGCACATAGGCCAGCGGGCTGATCACCGCCATCAGCAACGCGTAGCGCCACTGCGCGCGCCAGGCGGCGGCGAAGCCCGCCCGGTCCCTCAGGGCCGAAGGCAGCTGGAACGGGATGCGCGCCAGGTTGCCGAGGTAGTCGACCAGGATCGGCGACATCAGCACCACCTTCACCGCATAGCCGTCGATCAGCGTGTAGCCGGCGATCAGCACGCCGGTGAGCGCACCCCAGCCCAGGCCGGCGCACACGCGCGCCCGCTGGGCGGGGTCGTGCGCCTTGTGCCACAGTGCAGGCCCACCCGCGATCAGCCAGATGCCGCCCACGATGCCGGCCAGGCCCGCCAGGCCGACGAGGCTGGGCCACTCGGCCAGCAGCAGCATCGCGCCTGCCGAGCTGAGCAGCGGCCCGGTACCGCGCGCCACTGGGTAGACCACGGTCAGGTCGGACTCGCGGTAGCCCTTGAGCAGCACGTTGAAATAGACGAGGTGCGTGACCGCGCTGGCCACGATCAGGGCCCACTCCAGCACACCCCAGCCGGGCACCGCATCCCACGCCACCCAGATGCCCAGCGGCGCCCAGATCACCACGATCAGCAGCGCGCCCATCAGCACGAAGTGGTGGTTGCCGCCGGCCTTCTTCGCCGCGACGTTCCAGGTGGCATGGAGCAAGGCGGCCACGAGGACCAGCGACAGGGCGAGCCAGGACATCGGGGCATTGTGGCGCCCGCTACAGTCGCGTCGGTCGCCGGCCCGCACCTCACACCATGTCCCCGCCCCGCATTGCCTCGATCACGCTCGTGGCCCTCACGGCGCTGCTGGCCGGCTGCACGCTGGCGAGCCTGCGCAGCGACACCCAGGCCTACGAAACCGATGCCGTGCTCGTCGGCCGCGTCTCGGGCCCGCCCGGATGGCAGGGGCCGGTGCGGGTGGCCGCGCTGGCGCGGCCAGGCGTTGGCCCGCGGCACGTGGCCCACCAGGTGCTGCTGCACGAGCCCGGTGGCTTCGAGCTGATCGTGCCCGCCGGGCGCTACACCCTGGTCGCCTGGGGCGACCAGGGTGTCGATGGACTGCCGGACCCCGACGACCCCGCGGCGGTGCAGGCCGACGATGTGGAGGCGCCTGGCAGCGGCATGGTCATCCAGCTCGACATGCTGCTGCAGCCCGGCAACGCCGCGGCGGTGCGCGCCATGCTGCCGAGGCAGTTGCCGGCGCCAGCCACGCACGACACCCAGGCTGGGGCACCGCTGGTGCCGGGCGCCCCATACTTCTCGGCCGAAGCGGCTCACCTGGGCTACTGGACGCCGCGCGAGGCGTTTCGCCGTCTCGGCGGCAACATCTACTTCGCCGAGCCCTACGACCCCACCCGCACGCCGGTGCTGTTCGTGCATGGCGCGCTCGGCTCGGCCGCCGACTGGCAGGCCTTCATCGCCGGGCTCGACCGTCGGCGCTATCAGGCCTGGGTCTACCAATACCCGTCCGGTGCGCCGCTGGAGTCGATGGCGCACCTGCTGTACTGGAAGCTGATGAACCTGCGGCTGCGCCACGGCTTCGAACGCGTTCACCTGGTCGGCCACAGCATGGGCGGCCTGCTGCTGCAGCGCTTCCTGCTCGACCACGGCCACGACTTCCAGCCGCAGCTGGGCGCCTTCGTCACGCTGTCCACTCCCTGGGGCGGCGAAGAGACGGCCACGCTGGGTGTGCAGCACGCGCCGGCCGTGGTGCCCTCGTGGCGCGACATGCAGCCCGGCGGGCCCTTCCTCGCGACCTTGTTCGAGCGCCCGCTGCCCGCCGGCCTGGCCCACACCCTGCTGTTCGGCCACCGCGGCGGCTACAGCCTGCTGCGGCCCAACCACGACGGCACGGTCACGCTGGCCAGCCAGCTCCGGCCCGAGGCGCAGCACCAGGCCGACCTGGTGATGGGCTTCGATGAAGACCACGGCAGCATCCTGCACGCGCCGGCCGTGCTGGCGCAGGTGCAGCGTGTGCTGCTGGCGGCCGACGCCCCGCGCAACGCGGCAGAAGCCGGGCGCGTGCAGGTCGTGCTGCGCGCCTCGGGCGGCGGGCCGCTGCCGCTCGGGGCTGCGCCAATGCTGGTGCTGCGGCCCCGGCCCGAAGGTGAAGGCCCGCCCGGCGCGCCGCTGACCTTGCCGATCCCGGTGGGCGCCAAGGGCCAGCTGGGCCCGATCCCGCCCGGCCGCTATGCCGCCGCCATCGCCGCCATCGGCTATCGCGCGCCGCTGGGCTGGCAGCTTGTCGAGGTGTCGAACGGCCAAGTCGCGTCGCTCGACGTCGACCTGGCGCCCGAAGGCAGCCTGCAGGGCCAGGTGGGTGTCGCGGGCTCGGCGGGCCTCCAGCCCGCCGGCAGCCGCCCGCTGCCCGCTCCCGTGCGGGTCGAGCGCCTCGTGCTGCAGGGCCCGGGCGGTCCGCGTGTGCTGTTGCCCCGTGACGCCGGGGACGACGAGCTGCTGAGCGCCTACCTCGAAGGCCGGGACGATGCGATCGGCAACCACTTCAGCTTCCGCGGCCTGGCCGAGGGCGAGTACACGCTGACGGTCGAGGCCAGTGGCCACCTGCCCCACGTCTCGCGCCACCGCGTGCAACCCGGCGTGGCGACTCCGCTGGCGCCGCTGTTGCTCACGCCCCGGCCCTGAAGGTGAGCAACGTCGCCTTAGACTGCCCCGATGAGCCCATCCAACCCTGTTCTGGTCGAGGCGCTGCGCGGCGGCGCCGTCGAGTCCTTCCACCGCGGTGCGCTGGCCATCGTCGATGCCAGCGGCACGGTGCACACCGCCCTCGGCGACATCGACCGGCCGATCTTCCCGCGCTCGGCCGTCAAGGCGCTTCAGGCGCTGCCGCTGGTGGCCAGCGGCGCTGCCGACCGGTTTGGCCTGGGCGACGAGGCGCTCGCGCTGGCCTGCGCGTCGCATGGCGGCGAGCCGGAGCACACGGCGGTCGCTGGCGCCGTGCTTCAGTCGCTGGGCCTGGACGAGAGGGCGCTCGAATGCGGCGCGCACTGGCCGTCGTTCGAGGGGGCGAGCCGTGCGCTGGCGCGCTCGGGCGGCCAGCCCGGCGCGCTGCACAACAACTGCTCGGGCAAGCACAGCGGCTTCGTGTGCCTGGGCTGCCTGATGGCCGGCGCCGCGGGCCGCGAGCCGGCCGAGTTCGTGCAGGGCTATGTGAAGCCGCAGCACCCGGTGATGCGCGAGGTCAGCGCAGCGCTGCAGGCCGCGACCGGTGTCGACCTGGCGCAGGCGCCGATGGGCACCGACGGCTGCTCGATCCCGACCTTCGGCATCCCCCTGCGCGCACTGGCGCTGGGCTTCGCCCGGCTGGCCACCGGCCAGGGCCTGTCTGCCGACCGTGCATGCGCGGCGCAGCGCCTGCGCGAGGCCGTGGCCCGCGCCCCTTTCATGGTGGCCGGCAGCGGGCGCTTCGACACCCAGGTGATGCAGCACTTCGGCGAGCGGGTGTTCTGCAAGGTGGGTGCCGAAGGCGTCTACTGCGCCGCCCTGCCCGAGCAGGGCCTGGGGGTGGCGATCAAGATGGACGACGGCAACACCGCCCGGGCCGTCGAGGTGGTGATGGCACGGGTGATCGAGGCGCTGGTGCAGCGCGGTGGTTCGGACGGCGCCGATGCCGCCGCGCTGCAGGCCCGCGTGAACGTGCGGCTGGTGAACTGGAACGGGATCGAGGTCGGCAGGCTCCGTCCCGCCGAAGCGCTCGGCTCACTGGCCTGAGGCGCCCTCCGCGGGCGCCGAGGGCTTCAGCAGCGAGCGCACCATGAACCCCATCAGCGCCAGCGCGGCCACCAGCGCAGCCCACAGCCAGAGTTTGTGCGGCGTGGCGCCGGCAACCGGGGTCGACTTGGCCGGCGCGCTGGGGGCCGGCGCGGCAGGCATCGCCACGGCGCGCGGTGCCACGCCGGCGGTCGATCCGGGCAGAGGGTCGCCCGGCCGGCGCCCGGGCATGAGCTGGGCCAGCGGCAATTCCACCGGCGGCGAGGTCTGCGCCCAGGCCAGGCGATAGGGGCCTTCGCCGCGGGCCAGGAAGACCAGGCTCTGCGCCCGACCCGCCACGCGGATCTGCGGTGGCTGCGACCCGAGCTGCGCCATGCCGCCGGTCGGCTGCACCCGCAGCGTGCGGTGCAGGCCGCCGGGCAGTTCCAGCACGGTCGAGCGCACAGCGCGGCCCTGCAGGTCCAGCGCATACACGGTGCCGCTGCCCTGCGGCCAGAAGCGGTCTTCGGCCGGGCGGGGCGACGATGCGACAGTCTTGTGCCGCAGCGCCCTCAGGTGCTCGCGCACCGGGTGGTGGTGGCGCAGCCGCGAGGTGGCCGGCACCGGTGCGTCGTCGGGTTGCGCGAGCAGTTGCACCCGCGCCAGCGTGTTGGGCTCGGCCAGCAGGAACTCGACACGCTGCAGCGGCAGGTGACGCGGCAGCACGTAGTCGCAGTACGCCGGCTCGCAGCGGGCCGGCGCGAGGGCCTCGCTCCACTGCCAGTCCGGCAACGCGGCGGCCTGATGCGCCAGGCTGGCGACGCGCGCCGCGGTGACCGGCAGCTCCGGGCCGCCCGGCAGCGGCTGCAGCCGCAGGTAGCCCCCGCGTGCGCCGTCCAGCTCGAAGCTGGTGTGGGCGAGCCGCAGGCCCTGGTGCTGCAAGGCCACCAGCTGTGCCTCGGCCACGAGCGTGCGCCACTGCTGCAGGTCGGCGCTGGCTTCGAGTGCGAACGGGTAGATGCCGTTCGTGCCCGGGGTGACATCGAGCTGCAGCTCCTGCGGCAGGCCGGCGACGGCCCGCAGGTCGACGATCCAGCCGCCACGCTGCGCCGGCGCGCCCGAGGCAGCCTGTTTGGGGGGTGGCGCCTTGAACAGCGGCACCGCCTGCCGGCGGGGTTGCGCCACCCCGGCCGGGTCGTCGTCCACCCAGGCATGGGGCACGGCGACACCGGCGGCGTTCAGCACACGCAGGTCGTCCAGCCCGGCCGAGCCGGCCTGCGCCCGCACGTCGAGCGGCACGCGCAGCGTGTGGTACGGCCCCTCGCCTGTCAGCTGCAGCGGCAGCTCGCCGGCACCGGCCGATGCGGCCAGCGCCAGCAACCAGGCCCCCGACCACCTCATGCCGCCACCTCGCTGCTCGCTTCGTCACGCCGCGGCGGCACCGGGGCAAAGTACCCCACCGCCAGGAGCAGCAGGCCCACGACGATGAAGGACACGATGCGGTAGACCCCGCCGCTGTCGGCCAGCTCGACGAAGAACAGCTTGAGCACCACCACCGCCAGCAGCCCGGCGCCCACGCCCCAGACCACGCGGCGCGCCCGGCGGTGGCCCAGCACCATCAACCCCACGCCCAGCAGCGCCCAGGCGACCGACAGCGTGGCCTGGGTCAGGGTGGAGTCGAAGAGCGAGCTGCCATCCCAGGGCACGCGGGCCCAGTGGTGGCAGGTGCGCAGCAGCAGGCCGGTGTAAAGCACGAAGGCGGTCGCCCCCAGGCCCGCCAGCAGCGCGGGCCGCGGCAACCAGTCCTGCGCCGAGTCGGGCAGTGCACGGAACCACAGCACCAGCGCGAGCAGCACCAGGCCGTGGCCCAGCTCCAGCGGGTTCAGCAGCGGCAGGTAAGGCAGTGGCGCGGCGTTGCCCGACAGCCCGTTGCTGAGCCAGACCCAGCCGAGCAGGTACGCCGCCACCGGCGCCGCCGCGAACACCAGGTAGGCCTCGCGGAAATCGACGAGCGGCCAGCGCCGCTGCAAGGCCGGCCGCGTGATCAGCGCCAGCGCCACGGCCGGTGCCAGCACCCAGCCCAGCGCCGGCCAGGCCGAGCCGGGCTCGCCGGCCAGCGCCAGCAGGCCCTGGCCTTCGCGCGCCGCCAGCACCACGTAGAGCCAGAAGCCGAGCAGGTGCAGCGGCACCTGCGCTTTCACGGGGGCCCAGCGCTGCTGCTGGCGCAGCAGCACCAGGTGCCAGGCCAGCGCCAGCGGCCAGGCGAGCCAGCCGCCATGGGCATGCGGCAGGTCACCGGCCACGCCCAGGCTCACCCAGGCCAGCAGCGCCCAAGCCGGCACCGTGGCCCAGGTGCTCTGGCCCAGCACCTGCCACTGGCGCCAGCGGGCGACGAGGGCGAGCAACACCGAGCTGAGCAGCACCCAGGCGACCAGCACGTGCGGCCACCAGGCCGGGCCCTCGGTGCCCATGCGGTGCAGACCGCGCCACAGCTCAGGCGGCAGCACCAGCGCCCACCACCCCAGCGCCCACACCACCAGGCCCCACTGCACCGCGGGGAGTCTGAGCCAGGCGGCCGTCGACACCCGCTCGGCCGCGGCGCGCACCATGTCGCCACCGATCAACGCGGCCAGCGCCAGCACCAGCGGCGTCCACAGCGTGAGCCCGGTGGTCTCGGTCGACCACATCGGCGTGCCATAGGCAACGCAGGCGAGGCCGGCCACGACCTGCCAGGCCCAGCCACTGACCGCCAGCGGGCCGTGGCGAAGCCTCAGGCCCAGCCACAGCGCGGCCAGGCCGAGCACGGGCCAGAGGCGCGCCGCCTCGTCGGCCGGCAGCACGAAGAGCAGGCTGCCGCCGAGTGCCGCCACGCCGGCCAGCAGGCCGAGCGTGGCGCCCAGCGGCCAGGCCGGCGGCGCAGCCGTGTCCTCCGACGCCGCCAAGCGGCCTCGCAACCCGGCTGGCAGCGCCAGCCAGGCGCTGGCCATCAGGCTGCCGGCGATGAGCACCGCGGCCACCAGGCCGGACCAGCCACTGCCCAGCATCGCCTGGCCGTGCAGCACCTGCAGCGTCGCGACGAAACCGCTCAGCGCCAGCGCCTGCAGGCAGGCCACCGACCAGGGCAGCGCCGGGCTGCGCCAGCGCGCGGGCAGCAGCGCGGCGCCCAGCGCCAGGCCCGAGGTCGCCACGCAGGCCCACGAGGGCACCAGCAGCAGCCAGGCGATCGCCGTCAGCGCGGCCAGGCCCACGGCCAGCTGGCCCGCCTCGCCGATCGCCTCCCACGGTCGCATCGCGGGCTGCTGCTCGCGCGAGCGCAACGCCACGGCGTGCATCGCCAGCGCGCCGGCAGCCAGCAGCGCCATGCCGAGCACCGAGCCGGTCAGCAGCGGCGTGCCGTTCGATGGATCGATGCCCCGCGCGCTGAAGGTGCGCACCGCCGCCGCGCCCAGCACCAGCAACGCAAACGCGCGGGCATACGGCCGGTGCTGGCGCACCCCCAGCCAGAACATGCCGGCCGCCTCGATGGCCCAGGTGGCGCCCGTCCAGGTGCCCTCGAGCGCCAGCGGGATCGCCAGGGTGCCGAAGATCACGCTGACGATCACGTAGGCCTCGCCGAGCAGCGCGTAGCGCGGCCCGCCGCGCTTCATCGTCAGGCCCCCCAGCAGCAGGTAGAACATCGCGTAGGCGATGGCTGCCCAGGCCGGGCCGAACTCGCGGTCCTGCACCAGCAGGTACTGCAGGCCGAAGGCCACCAGCGGCACGCCGAAGACCAGCGCGCTGTCGACGCGGCCCACCTGCGCCAGCGCCTGCGCGGCTCGCTGCGCGAGCGGGTCGCCCTCGCTGGGCGGTGTGCCCAGCGCCAGCGCGCGGCGGGCGAACAGCACGCCGATCAGCGTGAACAGCACGAAGAACAACAGCAGGTAGACCTGCACGCCGGTGTAGAGCGCCGGTTCGTAGCGCCCTTGCGCCCAGGCGCCGGCGAGCGTGAAGGTGCCGACGAAGGCCACCAGGTTCAGCGGCCGCCAGGCCTTGAACCAGGCGATGAGGAACACGCCGATGTCCAGCAGCAGCATGTAGCTGAATAGCACGTGGTGGTGCCCGCCGCCGCTGGAGACCAGCACCGGCGCGGCGAAGCCCTCGGCCACCGCCACATAGGCCAGCCAGGGCGCGTTCTGCAGCACGGCCAGCCCCGCGCTGATCACCGACACCGCGAAGAGGAACACGAAGGCCGCCGCCGGCGGGATCACGCCGTCGAGCTTGAGCGAGGCCAGTGTGGTGAGGTAGAGCACACCGATGCCGGCGCCCTGCAGGATCAGGCCGTAGCCGGCGCCACCCGCGGCGTCGCGCCGATCGCGCAGCCGCCAGCCCAATGCCAGCAGGCCCACGCCCAGCAGAGCGACCCCGGCATAGCGCAGCTCGACCGGCAGCGTGACCCGCTCGGCGGCGTAGCGCAGCAGGAACGCCAGGCCGAGGAACAGCACCAGCACGCCGACCTTGACGATGGTGTTGCCGCCGAAGATCCAATCGCGCAGGAAGGGCGGCAGGCGGTCCTTGAGCGGCACCGGGGGCGGCGCCGGGGGCGGCGGCGCCTTGGCGGGCACCGGCGCGGCCTCGGGTTCCGGCTCGGCCGGCGACGAGAACGCATCGGCCGGCAGATCGATCGACAGGTCGAGGTGCCCGGGCTCGGGCGCCGCTTCGGGCAGCGGCTGGCGGGCGGTGCCCGAGGGGAGCGCCTCCAGCGCGGCCCTCGCAGGCACGGTGGGCGCGGCAGCCTCGGTGGGAACCGCTGCCGACGGCACCGGCGGCACGACCACAACAGGCGCCGCTGCGACCGGCTCGGCAGCCACCACACCGGTGGCCTTCAACTGCGCCAGCTCGCCTTGCAGCTGGCGTACCTGCTGCTCCAGCCGCGCCACGCGTTCATTCAGCGGCACGGGCGGGTTGACGGGCGCAGGGGCAGCGCCGGTGGCCGCAGGGTCGGGGTCGGGGCGCAGGCCGCGCTGGATCAGCGCCGCCAAGCCGACGCCCAACAACGCGCCGACCACCATCCCGGCGAAGCTCTCGGACACCATGCCCAGCACGGCGCCGATGAGACCGAAGATCCACTTCATCCCACCCCCTCATGCCCTCCTGTTGAATCCGGAGGTGGGGGCGATTATGCGAGCGGGTTCAGGACAGGCCCCACGGCCGCAGCGGCCGAGCAGCGCGGCGCGAGACCCGCGGTATCGCGGCCTGCGGCCGGGCCGCCTCAGCAGGCCCGGCGCATGCCCCAGCCGCTGACCACGGAGACCATCGCCAGCCTCAGCGCGGCACCGCGTCCACGCGCAGCGTCACCGCGGCGCCGCTGCCGGCCGTCTGCCAGGCGCCGTCGCGGCTGGTGGTGGTCACCATGTTGCCGCTCTTGGCCCAGGTCCACACCGGGTCGACGAAGGGGGGCGACATCGAGCCGGCCACCACCCAGTACGACTTGCCGGCCTTCAGCAGCGGGCCGGTCTTGGTGCGGAAGAACTGCTCGACCGGGTTCCAGCCCAGGGCCTCGACCCGGGTGTCCCAGCGCTCCAGCTCCACGCCGCTGGGCATGGTCTCGCTGCCGCCTTCGTCCAGCGCGTCGGTCTGCAGCGTCAGGCGGATGCGCTTCTGCAGCGTGTCGCTGTTGTTCATGAACCAGATGCCGATGCGGGCCAGGCGGTAGTTGCCCTCGACCGGCACGGTGAAGCGGGCGGCGACAGCCTGCTCCTGGAAGACATCGAAGCCGTTGAAGCCCAGCGGGCCGCCCGGGCCCGGGGTGTCGACGATGGCCACGGTCTCGGCAGCGGGCCGGGGGCCGGCGGCGAAGGCGGCGCCGGTGGCCAGCAGCAAGGCTGCGGCCAGGGCGGTGATGCGGGTGCGGTTCATGCAAAGCTCCTCGTTGCGGTGCCCGAGATGCTATTCAGCGCGGCTGTGGCAAGCTTGACCGAATCCTGACCACGACACCCCCATGCCCCCCGACGCGCTGACGCTGGACGACGCCGGCTTCCCCACCGCCCACGGCCGCCCGCTGGACCTGGCCCCGAAGGAAAGGGCCGTGCTCGCCCTGCTGCTGAAGAGCCGCCCCGGGGTGGTCAGCAAGAACGACTTCGCGGACGTGGCCTGGGCCGGCCAGGCGATGTCCGACGAAAGCCTGGCACGCTCGATCAGCCGGCTGCGTCGCGTGCTGGGGCCCATGGGGCTGTCGATCGAATCTGTCTACGGCACCGGCTACCGGCTGGGCGGCGATGGCGCAGACGGCGCCCACGCGCCGCCCGCCCTGCCGCGGCTTGCTGGCGTGGCGCACGCCTCGCAGGCCACCGTGGACGCCTACCTGCACGCCCGCCAGCTGGCACTGTCGCGCACCCCCGCCGCGGTGGGCCGGGCGATCGAGCTGCTGCGCGAGTTGATCGCCCGCGAGCCCGGCTACACCCCCGCCGGGGTGGCACTGGGCGAAGCCCTGGCGGCCGCGGTGGGTTGGGGGCAGGTGCCGACCGACGACGCGGTGGCCGAAGGCCTGGCCGTGCTGACCGCCGCCGAACGACTCGACCCGTCCACGCCGGGGCTGGCCGGCGCCCGCGGCAGCCTGCTGGACATGGCCTGGCGCTTCGAGGAAGCCGCCCTGGCGCACGGCCAGGCGCTGCGCCAGGGCAGCAGCGACCCCGACACCTTGCTGCTGTCCGCGCGCCACCTGTTGATGACGGGCCAGGCCGATGCAGCAGTCGAGCGGCTGAAGCAGGCGCTGTCGATCTCCCCGCACGCCCCGCTGCTGCGCATGACGCTCTCGCGCGCGCTGGTGCAGGCGGGCCGGGGCCCGGAGGCCGTGGCCGAGGCTCAGGCCGCCCAGGCCGAACACCCCGGCCAGCTGCTGCTGGTGGCCTTTGCGCTGGCCATGCAGGCCCAGGTGGCGCCGACGCCGGCGATCGAAGCCCCGGCCTGGAGGCTGAGCGACGGGGCCGACACCCCACCCTTCGTCTGGACGGTGCTGTCCTTCGTGCTGGCCCGCCTGGGCCGGCGCGAGGCCGCGCTGGACATCATCGACGCCACGCTGATCTGCTCACGCACCACCACCGGCGAGGCCACGCTCTACGCCGCGCCGCTGGCGGCCATCGGCGAGATCGACCGCGCCGCCGCGCTGCTGCAGCGGGCCTGCGACGAGCGCTGCGGCATGCTGGCCATGGTGCTGCGCGACCCGGCGCACGCCGGCTGGCTGCCGGCGCACCCGGTGGGGCGGCGGTTGCTGCAGGCCGTGTTCGGCAGCGCCATCGGGTGAACCCTGTCGGCAGGCAGGTGAAGTGGTCCGTTGTCACGCCCATGTCCCATTGGCCCGAGGCCTGCCGCTTCCACTCGATGCGTTCGAACGACACACCTGGTCTCGCCCGCCTGCTCGCCGCGGCGGCTCTCGCACTGGCCCTGTCCGCCTGCCAGACCGGCGGCACCGTGACCATGCAACCGCCGCCCGAGCTGGCCACCGCGCCCCGCCTGGACGTGCAGGGCCGCCAGGGTTGGTTGCCGAACGGCGCCCTGCGCTACGGGCCCTACCGCACCGAGGGCTTCGAGAGCGGCCACCAGATGCACACCGCGCGCCATTGCGAGCGCGCGCTCTGCTGGGGCGTGGGCGACCGCGAACAGGCCCTGCGCTTCGAAAACGCCGTGCGCACGGCCCGCCAGCGGCTGGTCTTCCGCCAGGTCGACGCGCGGGGTGCGGCGGCCGACGTGCGCGCACTGGCGGATTGGCAGGTCGCCAGCGAAGGCTGGGCGGTGAACTGGTTCGGCGGTGCGTTCCGCACCACCACCCGCGAGGAGCGACGGCTGGCGTTCTTCGGCACCGTGACGCCCGAGGCCGCTGAAGAGCCCGCCTGGCGCTTCTGGCTGGGCGAGCACTCTGAAGTCTCGGCCGACACCGTGGGCCTGGCCCAGAGCGCCGGTGGGCGGCGCTGGGAGATCCGCCGCACGCACGGCCTGCTGCTGCCGGTGTCCCCCACCTCGACGACCACCCGGCCGGTGGCCCAGACCCATTCCGGCCACGTGTTGCACGACGGCCAGCGCGCCCTGGCCGCGGTGGACATGCTGATGGGCGGCCATGTCTGGATCGCGGACGACCTGCCCGCCGCCGACAAGCTGGCGGCCGCCGGCATCGTCTCGGCGCTGCTGCTGCGCGACCAGTTCGCCCCCGCGCCCGCCGCCCGACCTTGAAGCGCGCGCGGCAAGCCCTTCGCAGGGCTTGCCGGCGCTCAGGCGGGCACCCAGAGCTTGGGCAGCGCCCCCGGCAACGCACGGAACACCGCCGACAGCGCGCCGCCGGTGACCAGCGAAGTGGCACGCTCGATGTCGGGCGCCAGGTAGCGGTCAACCTCGATCGAGGGCACCTCGGCGCGCAGCAGCGCGTGGGCCTGCTCGAGCGCGGCCGAGCTCTTCAGCGGGCGCAGGAACTCGATGCCCTGCGCCGCTGCCATCAGCTCGATGGCGACGATGTGCGCCACGTTGGCGATCATCGGCTGCAGGCGCCGCGCCGCGAAGGTGGCCATCGAGACATGGTCTTCCTGGTTGGCGCTGGTGGGCAGGCTGTCGACGCTGGCTGGGTGGGCGAGCGACTTGTTCTCGCTGGCCAGCGCGGCGGCGGTGACGTGGGCGATCATGAAGCCGCTGTTCAGGCCGGCGTTGCTGGTCAGGAAGGGCGGCAGGCGCGAGACACCGGTGTCGATCAGCATCGCGATGCGGCGCTCGGCGATGGCGCCGACCTCGGCGATCGCCACCGCCATCGCATCGGCGGCCAGCGCCACCGGCTCGGCGTGGAAGTTGCCGCCGGAAATCATCATCCCGTCGTCGGCAAACACCAGCGGGTTGTCGGTGACGGCGTTGGCTTCGCGCACCAGCACCAGCGACGCATGGCGGAGCTGGTCCAGGCAGGCGCCCACCACCTGCGGCTGGCAGCGCAGGCAGTACGGGTCCTGCACGCGGTCGTCGCCTTCTTCGTGCGAGGCGCGGATGGCGCTGCCCTTGAGCAGGGCGCGGTAGTACTGCGCCACGTCGATCTGGCCGGGCTGGCCTCGCAGGGCATGGATGCGGGGGTCGAAGGGGCCGTCGCTGCCGCGCGCGGCGTCCACCGTCAGCGCGCCCACCACCAGGGCCGACTCCAGCACCGGCTCGAAGCTGAGGAAGCCGTGCAGCGCGAGCGAGGCACTGGTCTGCGTGCCGTTGATCAGTGCCAGGCCTTCCTTGGCTTCCAGCGCGAGCGGGGTGATGCCGTGCTCGGCCAACACCGGGGCGGCGGGCACGCGCCTGCCATCGACCAGCATCTCGCCTTCGCCCAGCAACGCGAGCGTCATGTGTGACAGCGGCGCCAGGTCGCCCGAGGCGCCCACCGAGCCCTGGCTCGGCACATACGGCGTCAGGCCGGCATTGAAGACGGCCAGCAGCGTGTCGACCACTACCTGCCGCACGCCGGAGGCGCCGCGCGCCAGGCTGGCGGCCTTCAGCGCGAGCATCAGCCGCAGCACCGCAGGCGCCAGCGGCTCGCCCACGCCCACCGAGTGCGAGCGGATCAGGTTGAGCTGCAGCAGCGCCAGGTCGGCGGCACTGATGCGCTGGTTGGCCAGCTTGCCAAAGCCGGTGTTGACGCCGTAGACCGGCGCATCGCCGGCTGCAGCGGCCTGCACGATGGCGGCGCTGGCGGCGATGGCGGCCTTCGACGATTCGGCCAGCGCGATCTGCACGCCGCCGGCGTGGATGGCCTGCAGCTGCTCCAGCGTCAGCTGGCCGGGGGTGAGGGTGAGCGTGGACATGGTGGTCGGTCCTTCGTTCTAAGATGGCTGGATGAAAACGTTTTTCTCAGGTGTGGCGCTGGCCGCCGCGATGACCGTCGCCACCGCTGCCGACGTGACGCCCTACAGCGCGGTCGCCGCGCCGGACTGGACGGCTCTGTTCGACGCGCCCTACGGCCTGGACGACGGCTGGAGCGGTGCCGACGGGGTCTACACCGTCCCGATGAACGGCGACGAGCGCTTCGGCAGCGGTCACGCCGGCAAGACGCTGATCCTGTTCTCGGACAGCTTCGTCGGCCGCACCAACGCCGACGGCAGCCGCGCCGGCGGCACGGTGATGATCAACAACACCAGCGCCATGCTGAGCGGCGCGACGCCGATGCCGAGCGCGCTGCAGTTCAACGTGCGCCGCAACGGCCAGGGCGCCGCCGTCTCGATGGTGGTGCCCACTCAGTCGAACCAGTGGTACTGGCCGGGCGACGCGCTGGTGTGGAAGGGCAAGGTGCGCATGTACGGCTCGCTGATGGAGCGGCTGGACGGCGGTGGCGGCGCCTTCGACTTCAAGCAGGTCGGCGTGGACCTGCTGACCGCGCCGGCCACCGACGAGGCACCCTTCCTGGGCAGCTACACCCGCCGCACGCTGCCGCTCTTCGCGCCCCGCAACGGCAGCCTGGGCGAGATCAGCTTCGGCATCGCGACCCTGCCGATGACCGCCGAGGCCGGCGTGGCCAGCCCCGACGGCTTCCTCTATGTCTACGGCGTGCGCTCGGACGACCTGAACAAGAAGCTGCTGGTGGCGCGCGTGCGGCCCGACCGCATGAGCGACACCGGCGCCTACCGCTTCTGGAACGGCAAGATCTGGGTGACCGACATCAACCGTGCCGCGCCCGTGGCCAACCGCATGGGCGCCGAGATCAGCGTGACCCCGCTGCCCGACGGCCGCTTCATGGTCGTGCACCAGCTGGACACGCTCAGCGCCACGGTGGCCGTGCGCTACGGCCCCTCGCCGGTCGGCCCCTTCGGCAAGCCGATCCCTGTCTGGCTGTGCCCGGAGGACAACCTGACGCCGGACACCTTCGTCTACGGCGCCAAGGCGCACCCACACCTGTCGGCGCCGGGTGAGTTGCTGATCAGCTACCACGTCAACTCGTTCGATTTCTGGGAAAACTTCCGCGCCGGCGGCAAGGACATCTACCGCCCGCGCTTCATCAAGCTGCCGTTGCCGCAATGAAGCACGCGGTGCCGGCCGCGGCGATCACTTGTTGATCATCGGCAGGTTGAGGCCGCGCGCCTTGGCACAGGCGATGGCGTCCTCGTAGCCCGCGTCCGCGTGGCGCATCACGCCGGTGCCGGGGTCGTTCCACAGCACACGGCCAATGCGCTTCGCAGCGGCGTCGGTGCCGTCGCAGACGATCACCACGCCCGAGTGCTGCGAGTAGCCCATGCCCACGCCGCCGCCGTGGTGCAGGCTGACCCAGGTGGCGCCGCCCGCCGTGTTGAGCAGCGCGTTGAGCAGCGGCCAGTCGCTCACCGCGTCCGAGCCGTCCTTCATGCTTTCGGTCTCGCGGTTCGGCGAGGCCACCGAGCCTGAGTCCAGGTGGTCGCGGCCGATCACGATCGGCGCCTTCAGCTCGCCCGACCTGACCATCTCGTTGAAGGCCAGGCCGGCGCGGTGGCGCTCGCCCAGGCCGATCCAGCAGATGCGTGCCGGCAGGCCTTGGAAGGCGATGCGCTCGCCGGCCATGTCGAGCCAGCGGTGCAGGTGCTTGTCCTCGGGGAACAGCTCCTTCATCTTGGCGTCGGTCTTGCGGATGTCGTCCGGGTCGCCCGACAGCGCCACCCAGCGGAACGGGCCCTTGCCCTGGCAGAACAGCGGCCGGATGTAGGCCGGCACGAAGCCGGGGAAGTCGAAGGCGTTCTTCACGCCCTGGTCGAAGGCGACCTGGCGGATGTTGTTGCCGTAGTCGACCGTCGGGATGCCCATCTGCTGGAAGGCCAGCATGGCCTGCACGTGCACGGCGCAGCCCTTGGCCGCGGCATCCTTCAGCGCCGCATGCTGGACCGAGTCGGCCTGGGCGTTGCGCCACTGGTCGACGCTCCAGCCCACCGGCAGGTAGCCGTTGACCAAGTCATGCGCTGAGGTCTGGTCGGTCACCAGGTCGGGCCTGAGGCCGCCGGCCTGGGCGCGCTTGACCAGTTCGGGCAGCAGCTCAGCCGCATTGCCCAGCAGGCCGATCGAGATCGCCTTGCCTTCGGCGGTGTAGCGCTTCAGGCGGGCCAGCGCGTCGTCCAGGTCGGTGGCCTGCTCATCGAGGTAGCGCGAGCGCAGGCGGAAATCGATGCGCGACTGCTGGCACTCGATGTTCAGCGACGAGAAGCCGGCAAAGGACGCGGCCAGCGGCTGCGCACCACCCATGCCGCCCAGGCCGGCGGTGAGGATCCAGCGGCCCTGTGCGACACCGCCGAAATGCTGCCGGGCAGCCTCGACGAAGGTCTCGTAGGTGCCCTGCACGATGCCCTGGCTGCCGATGTAGATCCAGGAGCCGGCGGTCATCTGGCCATACATCATCAGGCCCTTGCGGTCCAGCTCGTGGAAGTGCTCCCAGGTGGCCCACTTCGGCACCAGGTTCGAGTTCGCGAGCAGCACCCGCGGCGCATCGGCATGGGTGCGGAACACGCCGACCGGCTTGCCGCTCTGGATCAGCAGGGTCTCGTCGTCGCCCAGCTCGCGCAAGCTCTGGAGGATGGCGTCGAAGCAGTCCCAGTCACGCGCGGCCTTGCCGATGCCGCCATAGACCACGAGCGCATCGGGGTTCTCGGCCACCGCCGGGTCCAGGTTGTTCTGGATCATGCGGTAGGCGGCCTCGATCAGCCAGTTGCGGCAGTGCAGCACGGTGCCGGTGGGGGCCTTCACGGGGCGGGGGGTGGCGCGGCGGGCGGGTTGGGAGAGATCGGTCATCGCAGGGCTCCTCGCGGCAGGCGAAACAGACGGGTCCGCGGGACGGGCCGCGGTGGAAACTGGGGTGCATCCTACTTGTCTAGACAAGTTTAGGCAAGTAGCATCCCCACCCATGGTTTCCCCCAACGCGCCGGCCGGCATGGCCCCCTACGCCCAGGTCAAGCAGCATCTGAAAGGCCGGCTCGCCGCCGGCGAGTGGGCACCTGGCGTGCTGATGCCGTCCGAGGCCGAGCTGGTCGCGCAGTTCGGCGTCAGCCGCATGACGGTGAACCGCGCGCTGCGCGAGCTGCAGGCCGAGGGCCTGGTCGACCGGGTGCAGGGCGTGGGCACCTTCGCCGCGCCGCTGCACAAGGTGTCGTCCACGCTGACGCTGCGCGACCTGCACGACGAGATCGCCGAGCGCGGCCACCGGCACGAGGCACGCGTGATCGTGCAGGAGGAGGTGCCCGCCACCACCGCCCTGGCGGCGCAGCTCGGGCTGGCCGCGGGTGCGCCGGTCTTCCACACCCTGATCGTGCACCACGAGAACGCCACGCCGCTGCAGTGCGAAGACCGCTATGTGAACCCGGCGTGCGCGCCCGGCTACCTGCAGCAGGACTTCACGCAGACCACGCCGACGAGCTACCTCTTCGAGGCCACGGCGCTCTGGCGGGCGCAGTATTCGATCGAGGCCGGCCGCCCCACCGCCGACGAGGCGCGCCTGCTCGGCATCGCGGCCGACGAGCCCTGCCTGATCATCGTGCGACGCACCTTCACCACCGACAGCGCGATCACCATCGCCCGCCTCGTGCACCCCGGCGCGCGCTACGGCATCGAAGGGCAGTTCACACCATGAACGGCATCCAGGTGGTCGGCCTCGCGGCCGTTGCGCCGCAGCCCTGGCGCAACGGCGGCGGGCAGACGCGCGAGCTGCTGGCCTGGCCGGCCGGCTCGGGCAGCAGCTGGCTGGTGCGCGTCAGCGTGGCCGACATCGACCGCGACGGCCCGTTCTCGGCCTTCCCCGGGGTGCAGCGCTGGTTCGCCGTGCTGGAGGGCGCCGGCGTGGTGCTGGGCCTCGAAGGCACCGACCGGGCCCTGACGACCGCCTCGGCGCCCCTCGGGTTCGACGGCGCTGCAGCGCCGACCTGCCGGTTGATCGACGGGCCGACACGCGATCTCAACCTGATGGTCCGCCAAGAAGCCGGGCCGGCGCGGATGTCCGCGGCCGTGGCAGGCCAGGCCGCGCCCGTGCCGGCCCGCTGGTGCGGCCTCTACACCGCCACCGCCGCGGTGCTGGCCACGCCGGATGGCCCGCTGCCGCTGCCGGCGGGGAGCCTGGCGTGGAGCGAAGCGGGCATGCCGTCATGTCGGCTGGAGGCAGCCGCCAAGGCGCCCGCGCTGCGCGCCTGGTGGCTGGTGCTGCACACCCATGCGTGAGCGCGCCCAGCGATCAGCGCGCGACCGGCGTGGCGACGAAGGCGCGGCTCTGCCCGTTGAAGCGGCCTTCGCCGACGATCACCCCGTGGTCGTTGATCCCATGGGCGCTGGTCAGCGCCCAACCGGCGCCACTGCCGTCGAGCAGGTCGGCCAGGCGGTGGCAGCGGCCTTTCCTGATCAGCACCGCCCCGCCGCGTACGCCTTCCTCGAAGCCGACCACAGCGGCGGACGCATTCAGGGCCAGCGGCCAGATCGTGGCCTCGCTGCAGGTCGGCAAGGCCTGCATCGTCACACCGTCGTGAATGAACGGGTGCCACACCCAGTTGGCCCTTTGCGACCGGCCGACCACCACGCCGTGCGCGTTGATCGCCGACGCCTCGCTCTCGGCGCCGCCCAGCGTACCCAGGGGCTGCATCACCCCGGCCTGCCAGCGGAAGGCATGCACCAGATACGGGAACACACCCATCGAGGTGCCGGCCACCTGCCCGGCGTTGTTGATGCCCGTGGCCCAGCTTTCGATGTCGCCGGGCAATGTTCCAAGCTCGAGGGTCACGCCCGCCTCGGTCAGCGAAGCCGTCGTCACCTGCGGCACCAGGCAATCGATGGCGCCCGCCATCTGGCCGACATCGTTGATCTGGCCCACGAAGACGCTGCCGTCGCAGGCGGGCGGCCGGGCAAGCGGCTTGCGTCTGCCCTGCAGGTTCCAGCCCAGCGCGTGGTAGGCCTGTCCAGCGGCCGCGCCCCGGTTGTTCACGGTGCTCGCGACGCCCGCACCCGGGTAATCGGGCAGGCTCAGCCGGGTGGTCACACCGTCACGGTAGCGAAAAGGCTTGTCGTAGTCCCCCAGGCCGCCATCGGGGCGTGGTGGCCGCCCGGCGCCGACGATCACACCCTGGTTGTTGATGGCCAGCGCCCGCGTGGGCACCAGCTCGTCGTTCGCCGGCAGGGGCTCGATGCGGTAGAGCGGAGCAGCCGAGGCTGCCACGGTGCAGGCCACCCCGGCCCAAGCCGCAACCAGCGGCCGCACGACAAGACGACGGGTCATCACTCGGGACTCTCCATTTCCGGCAGGTGGATGAAACCGCGCATGCTAGGGCCTGCGCCGGCCATTTCAGCCCGCTGCACCGGCCACCCCCTGACTTGAAGGACGCACTGACATGAGCCTCGCTCTCCCCCTCAAGCCGGCCTGGCGGTGGTGGCACGGCGCCCGCGTCGCCACCTTGTCCGGCGAGGCCGGGCAACCGGCCTGGGGCTGGTTGCCCGAAGGCGCCCTGCTGACGCGGGGCGAGCACATCGCCTGGGTGGGCCCGGCGCAGGAGGCCGAGGCCGCCCGGCAGGCGCTGGTGCCAGCGGATGAACTCGGCACCGTCGAGAAGGTCGACGTCACCGGCCTGCTGGTGACACCCGGCCTGATCGACGCCCATACCCACCTGGTCTATGGCGGCCACCGTGCGCGCGAGTTCGAGCTGCGGCTGCAGGGCGCCAGCTACGAAGAGATCGCGCGTGCCGGCGGCGGCATCCGCTCGACCGTGGCGGCCACGCGCGCCGCCAGCGACGACACGCTGTTCGAGACGGCGCTGGCCCGCGCGAAGGCCCTGATGGCCGAAGGCGTGACCACCGTCGAGGTCAAGTCCGGCTATGGCCTCAGCCTGGAGCACGAGGCGCGCTGCCTGCGCGTGGCGCGACGGCTCGGGCAGGCGCTGCCCTTGACGGTGCGCACCACATCGCTCGCGGCGCACGCGCTGCCGCCCGAGTTCGAGGGCCGCGCCGACGACTACGTCACCGCCATCTGCAGCTGGCTGCCGCAGTGGAACGCCGAGGGCCTGGTCGACGCGGTCGACGCCTTCTGCGAGCGCATCGCCTTCACGCCCGCACAGACCGAGCGGGTGTTCGACGCGGCAAGCGCGCTCGGCCTTCCGGTCAAGCTGCATGCCGAGCAGCTGAGCGACCAGGGTGGCGCCGCCCTGGCCGCGCGCCACGGCGCGCTGAGCTGCGACCACCTCGAATACCTCAGCGACGAAGGCATCGCCGCCATGGCCGCGGCCGGCACAGTGGCCATGCTGCTGCCGGGGGCCTACTATTTCCTGCGCGAGACGAAACTGCCGCCGATCGCTGCCCTGCGCGCGGTCGGCGTGCCGATCGCGATCGCCACCGACCACAACCCGGGCTCCTCGCCCACGCTGTCGCTGCCGCTGATGCTGAGCATGGCCTGCACCCTGTTCCGCCTGACGCCCGAAGAGGCGCTGGCCGGCGCGACGCGCCATGCCGCGCAGGCGCTGGGCCTGGGCGCGAGCCACGGCCAACTGCGCGCCGGCTGGCGGGCCGATTTCGCGTTGTGGGCGGTGGAGCACCCGAACGAGCTGGCCTACCGCTTCGGCGACCGCCCCTGCCGTGGGGTGGTCGTCGGCGGGAGGGCCGTGAACCTGTGAGGCGCGTCATTCCATGATCGACCAACCTGTCTTTGAACTTCACCGCGGCACCGGTCCGCTGCTGGTCAGCCTGCCGCATGTCGGCCGGCACATTCCGCTCGCGCTGCAGCCGCTCTACACCGAGCGCGCCCTGCAGGTCGAAGACACCGACTGGCACCTCGACGAGGTCTATGCCTTCGTGCGCGGGATGGGTGCGAGCCTGATCGTGCCGCGCCACTCGCGCTTCGTGATCGACCTGAACCGGCCGCCCGAGAACACGCCGATGTACGCCGGCGCCAACAACACCGAGCTGTGCCCGACCCGCTTCTTCACCGGCGACCCCATCTACCGCGAGGGCTGTGCGCCCACGCCGGAGCAGATCGACGCCCGCCGCGCCACCTACTGGCAGCCTTACCACGACGCGCTGCGCACCGAGCTGGCGCGGCTGAAGGCCGGGCACGGCCACGCGGTGCTGTTCGACGGCCACAGCATCAAGAGCGAGCTGCCCTGGCTCTTCGAGGGCAAGCTGCCCGACCTGAACCTGGGCACCGCGGAAGGCCGCAGTTGCGCCCCCTCGATGCGCGCCGCGCTGGCCGAGGTGCTCGCGGAACAGGCCACTTTCACCCAGGTCGTCGACGGCCGTTTCAAGGGCGGCCACATCACGCGGCACTACGGGCAGCCGGCGCAAGGCCTGCACGCCGTGCAGCTGGAGATGTGCTGGTCGACCTACATGGCCGAGCAGCCGCCCTTCCGCGTCGACCCGGCGCGCACCGCCACGCTGGAGCCGGTGCTGCGCGCGCTGCTGCAGACCCTGCTCGACTGGAGGCCAAACGCATGAACACGACCAGGCAAACGTTGTGGGCGCCCCGCGCCTGGCTGCCCGGCGGCTGGCGCGACGAGGTGCTGATGGAGGTGGACGCCCAAGGCCGCTGGCTCACGGTGCAACCCGACACGCCCGCACCCGAAGGCCTGCCCCGCCTGGCCGGCCCCGTGCTGCCCGGCCTGGCCAATGCCCACAGCCACGCCTTCCAGCGCGCCTTCGCCGGCCTGGCCGAGCGGCGCGAGACTGCAGACGATGACTTCTGGAGCTGGCGCGACCGCATGTACCGCGTGGCCGGCGCGGTCGACCCCGCCGGCTTGAAGGCCATCGCCGGCCAGCTCTACGGCGAGCTGCTGCGTGGCGGCTACACCCAGGTCTGCGAGTTTCACTACGTGCAGCACCGGCCCGGCGGCGATGCCTATGCCGAGCCCCGCGCGATGGTGCAGGCGCTGGTCGAGGCCGCGGCCGAGGTCGGCATCGGCCTCACGGTGCTGCCCGTGCTCTACGAGCGCGCCGGCTTCACGCAGCCTGCGCTGCGGCCCGACCAGGCGCGCTTCCTGCTCGATGCGCAGGGCGTCTGGGCCGCGGCCCAGGCAGTGCAGGCGCAGGCCCACCCGCGCCTGAACGCCGGGTTGGCGATCCACTCGCTGCGCGCCGCCGCGCCCGAGTCCATCCACCGGCTGCGTGAGCTGGCCGAGGGCTTTGGCGGGCCGATCCACATCCATGTGGCCGAGCAGCCGGCCGAGGTGCGCGACTGCCTGGCCACCACCGGGCGGCGGCCGGTCGAGTGGCTGGCGAGCGAGGGCCTGCTGGATGCGCGCTGGCAGCTGGTGCATGCCACCCACGTCACCCAGGCCGAGATCGAGGCCGTGGCGCAGGGCCGCAGCACCGCAGTGATCTGCCCCAGCACCGAGGCCAACCTGGGCGACGGCCTGACCGACATCCCCGCCTGGCTGAAGGCCGGCGTCCCGCTGGCGATCGGCTCCGACAGCCACGTGACGCGCGCCTGGCGCGAGGAACTGCGCTGGCTCGAATACGGCCAGCGCCTCGCACTGCGCCAGCGCAACGTGGCCGCCTCGCCCGAGCAAGGCCGACCCGCCACGGCCGAGCGCCTGTGGCAAAGCGCGCTGGCCGGCGGCGGCGCGGCCATGGGGGAATCGGCCTGGGGCCTGCAGCCCGGCGCGCGGGCCGACCTGCTGGTGATCGACCTCGGCGACGCCAGCCTGGCCGGCATACCCGCCGATCGCGTGCTCGACGCGCTGGTCTTCTCCAGCCCCGGCCGCCCGTGGCGCGACGTGATGGTGGCCGGCCATTGGGTGGTGCAAGACCACCACCAGCACGGCAGCATCGAGCGGCAGGCGCGTTTCGAGGCGGTGATGGAAGGGTTGTGGGGCTGAGCAGCGCTCAGCCGGCCGGCGAGCCCAGCACCTGCACCAGCCAGCGGTTCAGGTCCTCGATCTCGTCCATGCAGACCGAATGCTCCATCGGGTAGCCGTGCCACTCGACCGGGTGGCCCAGCGCCACCAGCGCGTCGCGCGTGGCGCTGCCGTAGGCGAAGGGCACGATGGGGTCGAACTGGCCGTGGCCCAGGAACACCGGCACGTCGGCGTTGGCGCCGTGGCGCTCGGCCGCGGTCGTGGCCGCCAGCGGCAGGTAGCCTGACAAGCCCACCAGCCCCGCCAGGCGCTGCGGCGCGCGCAGACCGGCCAGCAGCGTCATGGCGCAACCTTGCGAGAACCCCATCAGCACCGTACGCGAGGGCGCGATGCCCCGCGAGGCCTCACGCTCCAGCAGGGCATGCACCTGGGCCAGCGACATGCGCAGGCCCGGCTCGTCCTCGCGCGCCTTGATGTCGGCGCCGAGGATGTCGTACCAGGCGCGCATGCGGTAGCCCCCGTTGATGGTGACCGGCCGCACCGGTGCATGGGGGAACACGAAGCGCACGTCGCCGACGGCGGACAGGTCGAGCTCCTTGGCGATGGGGACGAAGTCATTGCCGTCGGCGCCGAGGCCGTGCAGCACGACGATGCTGGCGACCGGCGCGGGCCCGGTCTGCAGTTCGATGGTTTCGAGCGTCATGCGCGGCAGCATAGCGCCGGCCGGGCGTGGGCTGCCCGGCGCTTCGTGGAATACTGGCTGGATGCCCGCGCCCTCTCCTCATCTTGCCGCCACCGCGCCGCCCTTCGAGGAAGCGATGCCACCCGCGCGGCTGTACCTGTCGCTGCAGGGGCGCATCGACCGCCGCTGCTTCTGGCTGCGCGGTGTGCTGGCGCTGCTGGCGACCTCGGTCGTGCTGACCATGCTGCTGCAGATCGCCGGCCTGCGCAGCGAGCGCGCCGAGTACCTGGCCAACCTGGTGCTGGCCTGGCCCTTCATCGCCGTGTCGGCCAAGCGCTGGCACGACCGCGACCGTTCGGGCTGGTGGGTGCTGGTGCTGGCGATCCCACTGGTCGGCACGCTGTGGACCCTGATCGACAACGGGTTCGTTCGCGGCACGGCCGGGCCGAACCGGTTCGGCGACGCACCCGACGGCGCCTGACACGCGAGGTTCCCGGGCTCAATACCGCCCGCTCAACCCCGCCATGCGCAGATACCAGTGGGCCGACCAGGCCACGAAGCCGCGGCCGAGCACGGCCCACGCCCCCTTCTGAAAGGGTGGCACGGTGATCTCCTGCGATGCGAGCAACGCCTGCTCGAAGGCTTCGCTCAGCTCGGCCGCGAAGCGCTGGTCGCTGATCACCACGTTGGCCTCCAGGTTCAGCAACAGCGACAACGGGTCGATGTTGGAGCTGCCGACCGTGGCCCATTCGCCGTCGACCACCGCCGCCTTGGCGTGCAGGAAGGCCACCTGGTACTCGAAGATCTTCACGCCTTCGGCCAGCAGCTCGTCGTAGAGCACGCGCGCGGCCAGCCCGGCGAAGCGGTAGTCCACCTTGCCCTGCAGCAACAGGCGCACCCGGACGCCGCGCCGAGCTGCCTTGACCAGTGCGCGGCGGAAGGAGCGGCCCGGGTAGAAGTAGGGGCAGACCAGGTCGATGCGCTCGCGGGCCGAGCGGATGGCCTCGATGTAGGCGCGTTCGATCGCCCGGCGCTGGCGCAGGTTGTCGCGCACCAGGAAGGCCGCCCTCACTGGCTGCGCCTCGTCGTTGGGCGGTGGTGCCGGGGGCAGGATTCGAAGGCGCTGCATCAGGCGCCGAGCCTGGGCCATCGGCTCGGTGCTGCGCGCGAGCGAGAGCACCTCGGCACGCCAGTCGTGGCCGAAGGCGGCGCGGGTCCACATGGCGCGCACCGTCTGCTCGATCGGCGCCACCACCGGGCCCCGCAACTCGACCGCGAAGTCGAGCCGAGGCTCCTCGGTGGGGCCGTGGTTCAGGTCATTTCGGTCGTCGATCACATTGATGCCGCCGACGAATCCCTGGGTGCCGTCCACCACGCACAGCTTGGTGTGCAGGCGCCGCAGCTGGTTGGGTTGCAGCCAGTTCCACCAGCGCTCCAGCGGACGGAAGACGACCATCGACGCTCCGCTGCCCTGCAGCCAGCGCTCAAGGTGGGGCAGCCCACGGTGGGTGCCGAAACCGTCGACCACCAGGCGCACCCGCACGCCGCGCCGCGCCGCCCGCGCCAGGGCCTGCGCCACCTGCTGGGCAGCCGCGTCGTGGTGGAAGATGTAGGTCGCGAACCAGACCTCGTGCAACGCCCCATCCACCGCGCGAATCAGCCGCGGGAAAAGGTCATCGCCGCCGATCAGCAGTTGCGCCTCGTTGCCACCGAGGAACTGGGCCTGCGGCAGCGTGTACCAGGCGCCGGGGTGGGTCGGCTGCAGTCCGCTCCGGTCGGGGATCACGCCGGCTCCAGCTCCACCACCAGCGGCAGGTGGTCGGACATGCGGGCCCAGGCGCTGCCGCGCGGCACCATGGTGGAGACGCAGCGGAAGCCGCGCATGTAGACGCGGTCGAGCGCGAACACCGGCACCCGCGAGGGGAAGGTGACCTGGGCGCGCTGGCCTTGTGGCGACAGGGCGCGCGTGAGGCCCAGGCCGGCCATCGGCGTGTCCAGACGCTCGCCCCAGTCGTTGAAGTCGCCGGCCACCAGCACCGGCTCGCCGGGCGGGATCTCGGCCTCCAGGAACTCGGCCAGCCGCTGCACCTGGCGCACCCGGCTCGAATGGATGAGGCCGAAGTGGGCCACCACCGCGTGCAACGTCATGCCCTGCCAGGTGACCGGCACGTGCAGCAGCCCGCGTTGCTCGAAGCGGTGGTCCGACACATCGTGGTGGCCGACATCGCCGATCGGCCAGCGCGACAGCAGCGCGTTGCCGTGCTCGCCGTGGCGCGTGACCGCGTTGGTGCGGTAGGCCGAGTCGTAGCCCTGAGGCGCGAGGAACTCCGCCTGCCCCACCTCGGGCCAGCCGAGGTGCGTCTGGTCGAAGTGGCGCGCCTCGCGGGCGTGGAACAGGCGCACCTCCTGCAGGAACACGAGGTCGGCGTCGAGCGCCTCGATCCCCAGGCCCAGGTTGTGGATCTCGAGCCGCTTGCGCGGCCCCATGCCGCGCACGCCCTTGTGGATGTTGTAGGTGGCCACCCGCAACACCTGCGAGGTGTACTGGGTGCTGGCCGCAAAGCCCATCGGGCGGGTGACGCGGGCGTTCATGGCGTCGACGCCGGCAGGAAGCGCGGCAGCAGCAGGATGGCCTCGGCGTTCGACGGCGAGAAGCAGCGGTCGGCCGCCTCGCGCCACGGCAGCCAGGCCAGGGCGGTGTGCTCGCGCGGCGCCAGCGTCACTGCGGTGCCGGCCGGCACGGTGAGGCCGAAGACATGCTCGGTGTTGTGGGTCACGCCGGGCGCGTAGCGGTGTTGCCACCGCGGGTAGATCTCGTAGCGGTTGGCCAGGCCCCAGTCGCGCAGCGCGGCCCGCGGGATGCCCGGCGAGCCGATCACGATGCCGGTCTCTTCGGCCACCTCGCGCGCGCAAGTGGTGCCCAGTGGCTCGTCGGCCGCGTCCTTCGAACCGGTCACGCTTTGCCAGAAGCCGGGGGCATCTGCCCGCTCGATCAACAGCACCTCCAGTGCTGGCGTATGGATCACCACCAGCACCGACTCCGGCAACTTGAACGGGCGGGTGGCGGGGGCTTCCAGCGGGGCGGGCATGAAGGAATGTTAGTGCAGGCCGCACGCAGGGCTCCGACCCCCGTCGGGGCGTGAATCGGTCGCAACCCGACACACCTCGGCCCGAAAACCCCTGCGCACTCCAGGGCAAATTCAGGTAGACTGACCTTCAAATGTGCAAATTGCACATTCTGTATGAACCATCCCCTGACATCCTCCTCGACAGCGTCTTCGACGGCCACCGCCCGGGCCGGCGCGTCTGGCCCCCTTGGCGCCGCCGCGCGCCACCGCCGGTGGCAGGCGGCGCTGCCGGTGGTCGCGACCGGCCTGGTGGTGGCCTCGGCATGGGCGGCCAGCCGGCTGCTGGCCCTGGAGGCCGGGTCGACCGCCGGCTACTGGGTCGGCGTGGCCGGGGGCCTGGCGATGCTGGCGCTGTTCACCTACCCCCTGCGCAAGCGCGTGCCTCTTTTGCGCCACCTGGGCGCCACCAGGCACTGGTTCGTCTTTCACATGCTGATGGGCGTGGCCGGGCCCTGGTTGATCCTGGTGCATTGCAACTTCCGCATCGGCTCGCTGAACGCCGCGGTGGCGCTGGCGGCCATGCTGGTGGTCGCGGCCAGCGGCGTGGTCGGCCGGTTTCTCTACCGCCACGTGCACCAGGGCCTGGACGGCCGGCGTGCCGAGCTGGCCGAGCGGAGGGCTCGGCTCGATGCCGCGCACGACAAGCTGGCCGGCTCACTGGCGCTCGCTCCGCGCGTGCGCGAGCACCTGTTCGGCTTCGAGCAAGCGTGGCTGGCGGTGCCCGCTTCGCGCCCGGCGGTGGCACAGCTGCTCAGCTCCAACCGTGCAGCGCGCGCCGCGCGCCAGCGGGCACGCAGCCTGATCGACCAGGCGCTGGCAACTGCGCCGCAGGCACTGGGCGACGAGCGTCGCGACCGCATCCGTACCCAGTGGCAAACGCAGGCCGAGCAGCACATCGAACAGGTGCTGGCCGTGGTGCAGTTGCGCGCCTGGGAGCGCCTGTTCGCGGCCTGGCACCTGCTGCACCTGCCCTTCGTGTACGTGATGGTCGTCTGCGCCATCGTGCATGTCGTCGCGGTCCACGCGTACTGATGGCAGGGGCCGATGGGATGGAAGCGCATCGCCTGGGCCTGGTTGCTGGGGTGGGCCATCTCCACCGCCGGCGCCCAGGGCCTGGAATCGGCGCTCTCCCCGGGGCCGCTGATCCGCGGCCATGCCAAGGTCGAGAGCCAGTGCGCGAGCTGCCATGTGCGCTTCGACCGCGCCGCGCAGGACGGCCTGTGTCTCGACTGCCACAAGGACGTGGCCGCCGACCTGAAGGCCCGCAGCGGTCTGCACGGCCGGCAGCCGCCCAAGGCCTGCCGCGGCTGCCACACCGACCACAAGGGGCGTGACATGCAGATCGCGCCGCTCGACAAGAAGGCCTTCGACCACCGGCAGACCGACTGGCCGTTGCGCAACGCGCACGCCAAGGTGGCCGATTGCGCCGCCTGCCACGTGGCCGGCAAGCGCTGGCGCGAGGCGCCGCAGGACTGCCAGGCCTGCCACCGCCAGGACGACGTGCACAAGGGCAGCCTGGGCGCGAAGTGCGCCGACTGCCACACCGACACCCGCTGGGCCGAGACGCGCTTCGACCACGCGAAGACCCGCTTCGCGCTCACCGGCGCGCACACCGACGCGCCTTGCGAGGCCTGCCACAAGCCGGGCCGGCCCTACGCCGACGCGCCGGACACCTGCAACGGCTGCCACCGCGACGACGACTTCCGCAAGGGCCACAAGGGCCGCTACGGCGAGCGCTGCGACAGCTGCCACGACACCCGCGCCTGGCGACCCGCCGCGCTGTTCGACCACGAGCGCGACACCCGCTATGCATTGCGCGGCAAGCACCGCGCGGTGCGCTGCGACAGCTGCCACACGGGCTCGCTGCAACGCGACAAGCCCGGCACCGACTGCGTGGCCTGCCACCGCAGCGACGACCCCCACAAAGGCAGCCTCGGCAGCGATTGCGTGGCCTGCCACCAGGAAGGCGGCTGGAAGAGCGTGGCCCGATTCGACCACGCGACCAGCCGCTTCCCGCTGCTGGGCCGGCACGCGGATGCCGATTGCAAGGCCTGCCACAAGAGCGCGGCCTACCGCGAGGTGCCCGGCACCTGCATCGGCTGCCACCGTGCCGACGACAAGCACCGCGCCACCCTGGGCGAGGCCTGCGGCGCCTGCCACGGCGAACGCAGCTGGAAGATCCCCCGCTTCGACCACGGCAGCACGCGCTACCCGCTGCGTGGCGGCCATCTGAAGGCAGCCTGCAGCGCCTGCCACGCCGACGTCACCCGCTACCGCGACACACCCACCGACTGCCTGGCCTGCCATCGGCAGGACGACAAGCACGAAGGCCAGCTCGGCCAACGCTGCGACGGCTGCCACACCGAACAGGCCTGGGGCACCACGCGCTTCGACCACGCCCGCGCCCGCTTTGCGCTGGTCGGCGCCCACCTGAAAGTCGAGTGCAAGGCCTGCCACACGACGCCGCGCTACCGCGACGCCCCCAGTGACTGCGTGGCCTGCCACCGCGCCGACGACAGACACCGCGGCGCGCTCGGCGCGCGCTGCGACAGCTGCCACAACGCCCGCGCCTGGCCGCTGGTGCGCTTCGACCACGAGCGAGACGGCCGTTGGCGGCTCGACGGTGCGCACGCACGCGCCACCTGCGCCGCCTGCCACGCCGCGCCCGCGCCGGCTGGCCGCGCGATCGCCGCCGTCGGCCGCGACTGCGTGGCCTGCCACCGGGGCGACGACCCGCACGACGGCGCCTTCGGCCCGCGCTGCGACACCTGCCATACGGCCTCCGACTGGAGGGCCCTGCGCGCGCGCCGCCCCGGCGTCGCTCCCCCAACAGGAGACCGGCCATGAAGACGAGGTTGAGCCCGTTCCGGCGAGACGGCGCGCCCTGGATGCACCGTCTCGTCATCGCCGCCGTCGCCGGATGGCTGCTGCTGGCCGTGCTATGGCTGGGCCTGATGCTGGCGCTGCCCGCGCAGGCGCAGCCGGCCAACGCCCGCCCCTTCGACCACACCACCACCGGCTACGCCCTGACCGGCGCACACGGCAACGCGCGCTGCGAGTCCTGCCATGTCAACGGCGTGTTCAAGGGCACGCCCAAGGACTGCGCGAGCTGCCACACCGCGGGCGCGCGCCTGGCCCGCAACAACACGGTGATGCCCGCCCAGCATGTGCCGACCAGCGCCGCCTGCGACACCTGCCACGACACCCGCCGCTTCGACGGCGCCCGCTTCAGCCACGCCGGCGTGCTGCCGGGCAGTTGCCAGGGCTGCCACAACGGGCAGATCGCCAGCGGCAAGCCGCGCGACCACCTGCCGACCACCGCCGCCTGCGACAGCTGCCACACCACGCGGGGCTGGGGTGGCGCACGGCCCGACCACGCGGGCTTCACGCCGGCGACGAACTGCGCGAGCTGCCACAACGGCAGCGGCGCCGGCGGCAAACCGGCCAACCACATCCCCTACACCCAGGTGCCGGGCGGCGGCACGGCCGATTGCGACAGCTGCCACAAGAGCGGCTATGCGAGCTGGGTGCCCGGCCGGCTGCATGCGAACCTGAGCGTCACGGCCAACTGCGCCAGTTGCCACAGCGGCGCCTACCTCGGCGCCCGCGGCAAGCCGGCCGACCAGACGCACGCCGGCGCCACCACCTGCGAGGGCTGCCACAAGTCGACCAGCACCTGGTCCGGCGCGCAGGTCGACCACGCCGGCTTCAACCAGACCACCAACTGCGCCAGCTGCCACAACGGCAGTGGCGCCCCTGGCAAGCCCGCCACCCACATCCCGGTCGGCCTGACCAACTGCTACGCCTGCCACGGCACCACCACCTGGAAGCCGACCAAGTGGAACCACACCCAGGTCGTCGTCACCGCGCAGTGCGCGAGCTGCCACACCGGCGCCTACCCGCCGGCCGATGGCAAGCCGGCCAACCACATCCCCTACACGCTGGTGCCGCCCGCGGCCTCGGCCAACTGCGACGGCTGCCACAAGGCCGGCTACGCCTCGTGGAACCCGGGCCGCTTCCACGCCTACTACAGCGTCTCCACCAGTTGCTCGACCTGCCACACCGGCGCTTTCCTCGGTGCGCGCGGCAAGCCACCCACGCCGATCCACAACGGTGTCACGGCCTGCGAGCAGTGCCACAACACCACCAGCTGGAGCAACGCCAACGTCGACCACGCCGGCTTCAACCAGACCACCAACTGCGCCAGCTGCCACAACGGCGTGGCGGCCCCCGGCAAACCAGGCACGCACATGCCCGTCGGCACGACGAACTGCTACGCCTGCCACGGCGTGACGGCGTGGAAACCGACCAAATGGAACCACACGCAGGTGGTGGTCACCGCACAGTGCGCCAGCTGCCACACCGGCACCTTCCCGCCGGCCGACGGCAAGCCCGGCAACCACGTGCCCTACCAGCTCATCACGGTCGCGGCGAGCGCCAATTGCGACGCCTGCCACAAGAGCGGCTACGCCTCGTGGAACCCCGGCCGCTTCCACGCCAACTTCTCGACCAGCACCCAGTGCGGCACCTGCCACACCGGCGGCTACCTGGGCGCACGCGGCAAGCCGGCCGATGCGCTGCACGTCGGCGTCACCACCTGCGAGAGCTGCCACAAGTCGACCAGCAACTGGTCCAACGTGCAGTACCAGCACGCGCCGAACAACCAGGTCGGCTCCGGCACCTGCGATGGTTGCCACAACGGCGTGCAGGCCAAGGGCAAGCCGGCCGGCCACATCCCGGTCCAGCTCGCCACCGTGAAGTGCGACGGCTGCCACCGCTCGCAGGCCTCGTTCGCGACGGCGGTGACGACCAACCACTCGCTGCTCGCCGGCCAGCCCTGCAAGAGCTGCCACGTCGGCAACTACATCAGCCAGGGCCTGCAGGCGAAGCCCACCAACCACGTGCCCGAGACCCAGCTGCTCAACGGCGCCGCGCTCGACTGCAACGCCTGCCACACCACCACCAGCAACTGGGGCTCGATGCGCATGAACCACAACGGCAGCCTGGGCGGCGGCGCCGGCTGGTGCAAGGGCTGCCACGCCAGCGGCACGAACTACCTCGGCGACATGGAGCGCAAGTCGCTCACCCACGAGGCCAAGGGCCGCACGCCGCTGGACTGCTCGGAATCCGGCTGCCACCGCCCACTGGGCACCAAGGGCAAGACCTACGTCGAATGGGATTGAGGGAGACAAAGATGGCGCACCACCCGTACCGCACCCCCCTGGCCACGCGCACCGCGTGGTGGCTGCCGGCCGCGATCGGCATCGTCACGGCAGGCTCGGCCCAGGCCCAGGTGATGGAAGACGTCGAGCTGAAGCGAGAAGGCGCCGACGCGGTGGTGGTCGTCCGCTTCAACGTGCCGGTGCAGTACCGCCGCGCGATCTCGGCCCGCTCCAACGACCTGGTGCAGATCAGCTACGACGTGGTGCCCAGCCGCGACCAGCCCCGCTTCGTGGACGGCGAGCGGCGCGTCATCGGCGGCGACGGCATCCCTCGCCTGACGATCACCGAAGACGGCGGCGCGGGCCTGACAGACCGCCGGCTCGTCGTGCGGCTCGCGCCGCCGGCCCGCTTCAAGGTTCGCGGGGGTGGCGACCGCCGCAGCATCGAGGTGGTGCTCGAAGGCTTCGGCGCCCAGGCCTTCGCCGCCGCGCCGCCGGCCCCCACCCCACCCGCCGCGGCGGCCGCCTCTTCCCTCGACGCCCAGGTCGAGCAACGCGCCGCTGAGCTGCTGGCGCAGGCACGTGACTCCCTGTCGAAGGGCCAGGCCGGACTGGCGGTCGAGACGCTGAACGAGGCGCTCAACCTGCCGCCGAACAGCCACACCCGCGAGGCGCAGGCCCTGATCGCGCAGGCACGCCTGGCCGGCGGCGACGCGGCCGGCGCCCGGCGCGAGCTGGAGCTGTTCCTCAGCCTCTACCCCGAGGGGCCGGACGCCGACCAGGCCCGCCTCACGCTGGCCGGCCTGCCCGGCGCCGACACCGCGGCGGCGCCCGCTGCCGCACCGGCCGCGCCACGCAAGGACAACACCCTGCTGACTGGCGCGCTCTCGCAGTACTACTACGGCGGCAATTCCAAGACGCGCACCCAGCTGAAGGACACGCCGCTCGACGGCCAGCTGCCGATCGTCATCTCCGACCAGACCCTGGACGCAGTCGACCAGAAACAGCTGCTCACCAGCGTCGACCTGAACTGGCGCATGAAGGACGCGGACCGCGACGTCCGCTTCGTCTTCCGCGACGCATTCACGAGCGACTTCATGCCTGGCGAGGCCGACGAGAACCGCCTGTCCGCCCTCTACCTCGACTGGAAGGAGACCGGCCCCGGCCTCTCGGCGCGGCTGGGCCGCCAGTCGGGCCTGGGCGGGGGCGTGCTCGGCCGCTTCGACGGGGCGCTCCTGGGCTGGAGCTTCGCCAAAGGATGGAAGGCCAACCTGGTCGCCGGCCAGCCCACCGAGAAGCTGCTCGACACCCGCCGCCACTTCTACGGCGCCTCGCTCGATGCCGACACCCTGCTGCCCGGCCTGGGCGGCAGCGTCTACGCGATCGAGCAGAAGATCGACGGCGAGGTCGACCGCCGGGCGCTCGGCGCCGACCTGCGCTACTTCCGGCCCGGCGTCTCGGCCTTCTCGCAGTTCGAGTACGACACCACGCTGAAGGGCCTCAACATCGCCTCGGTGCAGGGCACCTGGACCGGCGAGGACAACACCGTCGTCAACCTGCTGTACGACCGCCGCGCCACGCCGATGCTGATGCTCGGCAACGCACTGTTCTTCCCCGCCGACCCGAACGCCCTGGTGCTGCCGCGGCGCCTGGCCGACCTGATCGCCGCCGGCAAGACGCTCGACATCCTGCGCCAGCAGGTGGCCGACACCACCGCCTACGCCACCCAGGGCCTGCTCGGCGTGACCACCCCGCTGAGCGCCCACTGGCAGGTCGGCGCCGACCTGCGCCTGACCAGCGTCGGCGCCATCGCCCCGGTGCCCGGCATCCTGCCCGACGGCCTGCCGGCCACCGGCAACATCTGGACCGGCTCGCTGCAGGCCATCGGCACCAACCTGTACTCGGAGCGCGACACCCACGTCTTCAACCTCACCGCGGTCAAGGGCCCCAGCTACACCGGCTGGCTCGCCTCGTACAACCACCTGTCGGTGCCGATCGAGCGCTGGCAGGTCGAGCCCTCGCTGCGCCTGTACCAGCAGAACGGGCCGAGCGGCGTGCGCACCCTGCGCGCATCGCCGGGCCTGCGTGTGACCTGGCGCGGCGGCGACAAGTGGGTGCTCGAAGGCGACATGAACGTCGAGAGCAGCCGCACCCGCAGCGCCCAACAGGACGAGAATTCGACGCGGCTCTACTATTCCCTGGGATACCGGCTTGATTTCTGAATCCGGAGCTCTCGTCGCCACCGACCTGGCCTGCCGCCGCGGCGGCCGGCGCCTGTTCCGCGGCCTGGCGCTGCGGCTGGCGCCCGGCCAGGCCCTGTGGCTGCGCGGCCCGAACGGCTGCGGCAAGACCAGCCTGCTGCGCCTGCTGGCCGGCCTGGCCCGGCCGGACGAGGGCGAGGCCCGCTTCGACGGTGCGCCGGTGCATGCGCTGGCGCCATCCCAGCGGGGCCGGCTGCGCTTCATCGGCCATGCCAATGCCCTCAAGGGCGAGCTGCGCGTCGGTGAGGCCTTGGGGTTCCTCGCCAGCCTGCACGAGGGCGCGCCACTCCCGCGGGCGCGAGTGGCCGGGGCGCTGGAGCACATGGGCCTGCCCGGCCGCATCGACAGCCTCGTCGCCAGCCTGTCGCAGGGCCAGCGGCGCAAGGCCGCGCTGGCGCGCCTGATGCTCGACGACGAGCCGCGCACCTGGCTGCTCGACGAGCCGCTCGACGCGCTCGACGCCGACGGCGTCGCCCGTTTCGAGGCCTGGCTGGCGGCCCACGTGGCGCGCGGCGGGTCGGTGCTGCTGACCAGCCATGCGCCAGTCGCCAGCCCGGTGCTCACCCCCTTCGAGATGGCCGGCGCATGACGATCGACAGGGCACTCGGCCACCAGACCGGCGCCGCGCCCGACGCGCCAGCCGATCGCCACACTGGCCCCGACGCGCGGATCGGCCTGCTCGTGCGCGACCTGCGCGCCGCGGCACGGCACCGCATCGGCTGGCTGCTGCCGCTGGCCTTTTTCGTCGCCGCGGTCGGCCTGTTCCCGCTCGGCATCGGCGCCGAGACCGCCTTGCTGCGCCGCGTCGCGCCCGGTGTGGTCTGGGCCTGCGCGCTGCTGGCCATGCTGCTGGCCGTGCACGGCATGTTCAGCGCCGACCTCGCCGACGGCTCGCTGGAGCAGATGCTGCTCGGCCAGCGCCCGCTGACCCGCCTGGTGGCCGAGCGGGTGCTGGCGCAGTGGCTGCTCGGCGGGGCGCCGCTGGTGCTGCTGGCGCCGCTGGCCGGCCTGGCCATCGGCCTGCCCGGCCCGGCCGCCGGGGTGCTGGTGGCGAGCATGCTGCTGGGCACGCTGACGACCGCGCTGCTCGGTGCGCTCGGGGCCGCGCTGGCGCTCGGCCTGCGCCACGGCAGCGCGCTCGTCTTCCTGCTGGTGCTGCCGCTGGCGATGCCGACGCTGGTCTTCGGCAGCGGCGCGGTGCTGGCGGCGCTGAACGGCGAATCCCCCGAAGCCGGCCTGTCGCTGCAGGCCGCGCTGCTGATCCTCACCGCGCTCGTCGCGCCGCCGCTGACGGCCGCCGCCCTGCGCATCGCGATGGAATGACCCGCATGACGCTGGCCGCCCCCTCCCCCGCTCAGGCCGCCCCTCGGCGCTGGACGATGTTCGCCTCGCCGGTGCGTTTCGATGCACTCGCCGCCGTGCTCGCCCGCTGGTGCTGGGCCATCGCCCTCGTCACCGGCCTGGCCGGGCTCTACGTCGGCTTCGTCGTCGCGCCCACCGACGCGACCCAGGGCGAGGTCTACCGCATCCTCTTCATCCACGTGCCGGCGGCCTGGCTGTCGATGCTGTGCTACCTGGCCATCGCCTTCTGGGCAGTGATCGGCTGGGTCGCCAAGGTGCGCATGGCGTCGCGGCTGGCCCGCGCGATCGCGCCCTCAGGGGCGCTGTACACGGCGATGGCCCTGTGGACGGGCGCCGTGTGGGGCCAGCCGACCTGGGGCACCTGGTGGGCCTGGGACGCGCGCATGACCTCGGAGCTGATCCTGCTGCTGCTCTACCTGGGCTACATCGCGCTGGTCGAGTCGATCGACGACGACCGCCGCGCCGCCCACGCCGGCGCGCTGCTGGCGCTGGTGGGCGCGCTCAACGTGCCGATCATCTATTTTTCGGTCAAGTGGTGGAACACGCTGCACCAGGGCGCCTCCATCAGCATGACCGCCGCGCCGACGATGGCGCGCCAGATGCTGCTCGCGCTGGCGCTGTGCACCGTCGCCTTCTGGGCCCATGCGATCGCCGCCAGCCTCACCCGCGCCCGTGCGCTGAGCCTGGAGCAGGAGCCCGAGTTGGCCCGACCCACCGAACACCGCTGAAGACACCCATGGACGATCTCACCCGACTGCTGGGCCTCGACGGCCACTCACTCTTCCTCTGGGCCGCCTGGCTGCCCTGCCTGATCCTGCTGGTGGCCGAGGCGCTGTGGGTTCGCCGCCGGCTGCGCCGCGCGCGCGCCGCCGCGCAAAGCAGCACCGGGGGGGCGGCATGACGCCGCGCCGCAAGCGCCTGGTGATCGCGGCCGGCGTGGTGCTGGCCCTGTCGGCCGCCACCGCCCTGGTGCTGAACGCCTTCCGCAGCAACCTCGTGTTCTTCTACACCCCCACCCAGGTGGCATCCGGCGAGGCACCGGCGCAGCGCGTGTTCCGCCTCGGCGGCCTGGTGCGTGAAGGCAGCGTGCAGCGCGACGGCGTGCAGGTGCGCTTCGTCGTCACCGACACCGGGCGCGAGGTGCCAGTGCGCTACTCGGGCCTCCTGCCCGACCTCTTCAAGGAGGGCAAGGGCGTGGTCGCGCAAGGCGCCATCGGCCCGGACGGCGTCTTCGTCGCCCGCGAAGTGCTGGCCAAGCACGACGAGAACTACATGCCGCCCGAAGCTGCCGAGGCGCTCAAACGCGCGCAAGAGCACAAACAGCAGTCGGCACCGACCCTGGTGGAGGCGCAGCGATGATCCCCGAGCTTGGCCAGATCGCGTTGATCCTCGCGCTTGCCGTGGCGCTGGCCCAGGCCGCGCTCGGCTTCGCCGGCGCCGCCCGGGCGCGTGGCGACTGGATGTCGCTCGCCCGGCCGCTCACGCTCGCCCAGTGCGCGCTGGTGCTGGCGGCGCTGGCCGCGCTGGCCGCCAGCTTCGTGCGGCACGACTTCTCGGTGCTCTACGTGGCCTCGAACTCGAACAGCGCGTTGCCGCTGGCCTACCGGCTCGCCGGTGTGTGGGGCGGCCACGAGGGCTCGCTGCTGCTGTGGGTGGCGATGCTGGTGCTGTGGATGCAGGCCGTGGCCGCCTTCAGCCGCACCCTGCCCCTGGTCTTCGTGACGCGGGTGCTGGCGGTGATGTCGATGGTGGCGGCCGGCTTCCTGCTCTTCATGCTGCTGACCAGCAACCCCTTCGAGCGCCTGCTGCCACCGGTGCGCGACGGGCGCGACCTGAACCCGCTGCTGCAGGACCCGGGCATGGTCTTCCACCCGCCGCTGCTCTACATGGGCTATGTCGGCTTCTCGGTCGCCTTCGCCTTCGCCATCGCGGCGCTGCTGGGCGGCCGGCTCGATGCGGCCTGGGCGCGCTGGTCGCGGCCGTGGACGATCGCCGCCTGGCTTTTCCTCACGCTCGGCATCGCGCTCGGCAGCGCCTGGGCCTACTACGAGCTGGGCTGGGGTGGCTGGTGGTTCTGGGACCCGGTCGAGAACGCCTCTTTCATGCCCTGGCTGGTCGGCACCGCACTGATCCACTCGCTGGCGGTGAGCGAGAAGCGCGGCAGCTTCAAGGCCTGGACGGTCCTGCTCGCGATCTGCGCCTTCTCGCTGTCGCTGCTGGGCACCTTCCTCGTGCGCTCGGGCGTTCTGTCGTCGGTGCATGCCTTCGCCACCGACCCCGAGCGCGGCCTGTTCATCCTCGGCTTCCTGGTGGTGGTGGTCGGCGCCTCGCTGTTGCTCTATGCCTGGCGTGCACCGGCCGTCGGCCTGGGCCAGCGCTTCGCGATGGTCTCGAAGGAAACCGCGCTGCTGCTGAACAACGTACTGCTGATGGCGGCCACCGGCGCGGTGCTGCTGGGCACGATGTACCCACTGTTCCTCGATGCGCTGGGCCTGGGAAAGATCTCGGTCGGCCCGCCCTACTTCGACACCGTGTTCCGCTGGCTGATGGCGCCGCTGATGGTGCTGCTGGGGGCTGGCCCGCTGGCGCGCTGGAAGGGCGACGAGCTGCCTTCGCTGGCCCGGCGGCTGCGCTGGGCGGCGCTGGCCGCCGTGCTGGTGCCGGCGCTGCT
>JBMOQN010000032.1:67561-318447 GCA_049322835.1 Pseudomonadota bacterium
GGCCGCGCCTCGCCCTGGTCGGTGGTCTGGTACGCGCTGGCCGCCTGGGTCGTGGCCGGGGTGCTGGTCGATGCGGCCGGCTGGCGGCGCACCTGGCGCCAGCTTGGCCGTGGGCAGCTCGGCATGTGGCTGGCGCACCTGGGCGTGGCCGCCTTCATCGCCGGGGTCACCACCGTGCGAACGCACGAGAGCGAGGTCGACGTGACCATGCGCGCCGGCGAGACCACCGCGCTGGGTGGCTATGTCTTCCGCTTCCTCGGCACCACTGAAGTGACGGGCACCAACTACCTGGCCGAGCAGGGGCGCGTCGAAGTCACGCACGGCGGCGAGGTCGTCGCCACGCTGACGCCCGAGAAGCGCGTGTACCGCGTGCAGCGCAACCCGATGACCGAGGCGGCGATCGACACCAGCCTGGCGCGCGACCTCTACGTCTCGCTCGGCGAGCCGCAGCCCGACGGCGCCTGGACACTGCGCGTGCAGCACAAGCCGCTGGTGGTGTGGATCTGGCTCGGCTGCGTGATGATGGCCGCCGGCGGCGGGCTGGCCGCGAGCGACCGTCGCTACCGCCGGCGAGCCGAAGCCACGAAGGCTGCCCCCGTGGAGGTGGCGGCATGAGACTGAAGGCACTCATTCCGCTGCTGATCTTCCTGGCGCTGGCGCTGTTCCTCGCGGTCGGGCTGAAGCTCGACCCCCGAGAGGTGCCCTCGCCGCTGATCGGCAAGCCCGCGCCCGCCTTCGCCGCCCCCACCCTCGCCGACCCGGCCCGCACGCTCACACGCGACGACCTGAAAGGCCGGGTGTGGCTGCTCAACGTGTGGGCTTCGTGGTGCGCGCCCTGCCGCGAAGAGCACCCGCTGCTGGTGCGCTTCGCGCAGCAGAAGCACCCGGTGACGCTGGTCGGCCTGAACTACAAGGACGAGCGCCCGGCCGCCCAGGGCTGGCTGCAGCGCCTGGGCGACCCCTACGCGGTGTCGCTGTCCGACCCGGCCGGCCGCGTGGGGCTGGAGTTCGGCGTCTACGGCGTGCCCGAGACCTTCGTGATCGACCGGCAGGGCCTGGTCCGCTACAAGCACGTGGGGCCGCTCACGCCCGCGGTGCTGCGTGACGAGATCGAGCCGCTGCTGAAGCAACTCAGCCCATGAAGACATTCCCCTTGCTGCTCGGCGCGCTGTGCCTGGCCGGTGCGGTGGCGGCGCAGACCGCGCGCCCGGCCGCAGCCGACCCGGCACTCGAAGCCCGGATGATGGTGATCGCCCAGGAACTGCGCTGCCTGGTCTGCCAGAACCAGACCATCGCCGACTCGCATGCGGGCCTGGCGGTGGACCTGCGCCAGCAGATCCGCGAGCAACTGCAGGCCGGCCGCAGCCCCGACGAGATCCGCCGCTTCATGACCGAGCGCTATGGCGACTTCGTGCTTTACCGCCCGCCCATGGACGAGCGCACCGCGCTGCTGTGGTTCGGCCCGGCGCTGCTGGTGGCCGCCGGCGCCGCGGCCCTTCTGATCGCGCTGCGCCGCCGCAGCCGCCTGCCTGACGAGGCCTTCGACCCCGATGACGACAACCAGCCCCATGACCGACCTGACCGATGACCCCGTGGGCCGGCGGCCCTCGCGCCGCCTGCTCGCCGGCCTGCTGGCCTTCGTGGTGGCCTTCGGCCTCGCGGGCACCTGGTGGCTGGGCAGCCGCACCGGCTGGAACACCCCGCCCGGCACGCTGCCGCCAGCGCCGCCCACCGCCGCGGCCGCGGACGGCGCCCAGGCGCCCCACCCGATGGCCACCGGGCAGGTCCAGGCCATGGTCGACGGGCTCGCGGCCCGCCTGAAGAACGAGCCCGGCAACGCCGAGGGCTGGCTGATGCTGGCGCGCTCGTACTCGGTGCTCGGCCAGTTCGAGCCGGCCATCGCCGCCTACCGCCATGTGCTGACGCTGGAGCCGAAGAATGCCCAGGCGCTGGCCGATCTGGCCGACGCACTGGCAGTGACGAACGGCGGCCGCTTCGACGGCGAGCCCGCGCGCCTGGTGGAACAGGCGCTGGCCGCCGATGGCGACCACGTGAAGGCCTTGATGCTCGCCGGCACGGTGGCCTTCGACCGGCGCGACTACACCGCGGCGATGCGGCACTGGGAGAAAGCCCAGCGCGTCGGCCCGCCGGGGCACCCGCTGGTGCAGCAGGCCGCCGACAACATCGCCGAGGTGCGCCAGCTGGCCGGTATGCCCCCTGCGGACGCACCGCCGGCGCCACCCACGCCGCCCGCGGCGGTGGCGGCCGGGCCGGCCATCCGCGGCCGGGTCGAGCTGGCACCGACGCTGGCGGCCCGGGCATCGCCCGGCGACACGGTGTTCGTCTTCGCGCGGCCTGCCGAGGGCTCACGCATGCCGCTGGCCATCCTGAAGAAGCAAGTGCGCGACCTGCCCTTCGACTTCACGCTCGACGACACCCTGGCCATGAGCCCGCAGGCGCGCCTGAGCCAGGCGGCGCAGGTGGTCGTCGGCGCCCGGGTGTCGAAGAGCGGCCAGGCCATGCCGCAACCGGGCGACCTGGAAGGCCTGTCGGCCCCTGTGGCGCCCGGGGCCAGCGGGCTGACGCTGGTGATCGGCCAGGTCGTGCCCTGACCTTGCCGTGATGCAGTGGTCAACGGCGTGGCCCTACCTGCTGCTGCTCGCGGCGGCGGTGGGCGGCCACCTGTGGTGGCGCGGCCGTCGTGAGCGCGCGCACGCCGCCCAACTGGCCGAAGCGGTGGCGGCCGGCCTCAACGAGCCGCCGACGCTGCACCCGGTGGTCGATCCGGCGCGCTGCATCGGCTCGGGCTCCTGCGTGCAGGCCTGCCCCGAGCAGGCGCTGGGCATGGTGGGTGGCAAGGCGGCGCTGGTCAATGCCTCGGCCTGCATCGGCCACGGCGCCTGCCACGCCGCGTGCCCCTTCGATGCGATCTCGCTGGTCTTCGGCACTGAAAAGCGCGGCATCGACATCCCGCTGCTGACGCCGCAGTTCGAGACCAACGTGCCGGGCATCTTCATCGCCGGCGAGCTGGGTGGCATGGGGCTGATCCGCAAGGCCGCCGAGCAGGGCCGGCAGGCGATGGAGGCCATCGCCCGCCGCGGCCGGGCGCGTGATGCGGGCGACGAGGTGCTGGACGTGCTCATCGTGGGCGCGGGCCCTGCGGGGCTCTCGGCCGGCCTGGCGGCGATCGAGCAGGGCCTGCGCTACCGCATCGTCGAGCAGGAGAGTTCGCTCGGCGGCTCGATCTTCCACTACCCCCGGCAGAAGATCGCGATGACGGCCCCGGTCCGGCTGGCTCTGGTGGGTCAGGTCCGCCTGCGCGAGGTGAGCAAGGAGAAGCTGCTCGCGTTCTGGCACGGCGTGGTGCTGCAGCATCGGCTGGCGATCGATTTCGACGAACGCATGCTCGCCATCACGCCAGAGGGCGACGGGTTCGTCGTCGCCACGTCGCGCCAGCAGCGGCGCGCCCGTTCGGTGCTGCTGGCCATCGGCCGGCGCGGCACGCCGCGTGCGCTGGGGGTGCCCGGCGAGGAAGGCCCCCAGGTCACCTACCGCCTGGTCGATGCCGCCCAGTACGCCGGCCAGGCCGTGCTGGTGGTCGGCGGCGGCGACAGCGCACTGGAGGCGGCGATCGCCCTGGCGGGCGAGCCCGGCACGCGGGTCACGCTCTCCTACCGGGGGGAGGCCTTCTCGCGGGTGAAGGCGAAGAACCGCGAGCGGCTGCAGGCCCTGGCCGGCGAAGGCCGCGTGGCGCTGCTGATGGCCACGGAGGTGCTTGCCATCCACCCCGGCACCGTGACCCTCGGCTGCGCCCAGGGCCCCGACCGCCACCTGCCCAACGACGCGGTCATCATCTGCGCCGGGGGCCAGCTGCCGACCCCGCTGCTGAAGGACATCGGCATCCGCTTCGAGACCCACCACGGCGCCGCCTGACCCGCCTCATCGGGGCGGCGGCTCGCCGCGGCTGCGCGCCCAGGCCTCGCGGAACGGCCGGACGACCCACGCCGCCGTGCGCGCGTCCTGCATCTGCGACAGGGCCGGGTCGAGCAGCGCCAGCGCCTCGGCGTGGCGGCCGAGCAGGCTGAGGCTGCGGCCGTGCTGCGCGGCCAGGCGCGCCGGCCAGTCGCGGGCCGGCGTGAGCTGGGCCAGCGCGCCGGAATCCAGCGGCTGCAGAAGCGGCAACGCGTCGGCCGGCCGGCCGAGGTCGTTCAGCGCCTGAGCCCGGTGGTAGTCGATCGCCTGCACCAGCGCAGCCTGGACGCCGCCGAAGGTGGCCACGGCCCAGCCGCGCACGTCGTCAAGCGCCTTCAGCGCCGCCGCCGCGTGGCCGGCCTGCAGCTCGACCAGCGCCAGGTTGGCCGCCGCCAAGCGGGTGTGCTGATGCCCGACGCCCACGGTGCGCAGCAGCGACGAATGGGCCTGGCGCGCTTCGGCCAGGGCCTCGTCGAAGCGGCCCATTTCCATGTACACGGTGGCCAGCCCCGAGCTGGCCGCGGCCACGGTGAACTCGTCCGGGCCGAGCAGCTCGACGATGCGCTCGCGGGGCTGGCGGTAGTTCTGCACCGCCTGGTCCAGGCGGCCCTCGGCGGCCAGCACCCGCGCCAGCTGGATGCGCATTCGCGCCTGGCCGACCTCGCCCAGCGCTTCGGCGTCGAAGGGCGGTGCGAGTGCCGCTTCGAGCAGCGCGCGCGCCTTGGCCGGCTCGCTCTGGCGGTGGTAGTGGTCAGCCAGCTCGCGCCGCATCACGGCGCGCGCCGCCAGGTCGTCGGGCCGCAGGGCGTCAAGCAGGGCCAGTGCACGCTCGCCATGCGTTGCCGCCGCGGCGCCCTCGTGTCGCAACGACTTGAGCGCGAAGTGGGTGCGCGCGGACAGGTAGGCCAGCTCGCCCTGCCCGGCCAGCGTTTCGGGCCCCGCGGCAGCGTCGGCCTGTAGCAGCAGGCGACTCGCCGCCTCGAACTGCGAGCGCACCACCAGCAGCCTGGCAAAGTGGAAGCGCAGTGCCAGCAACTGGCCATCGCCCGGCGGTCGGCGCGGTTCCAGCAGCACAATCGAGCGCTCGTACTCGGCCTGCGCCTGCGGCAGCGCCGCGGTGTTCAGGAAGATCTGCGCCAGTTGCTGGCGCACGCTGGCCTCGACTTCCGGCTGCCCGGCAAAGCGCTGGCCGGCCTTGGCCGAGGCACGCTGCAGCAGGCCCTGCACCGTCAGCGTCTTGCCCTGGTTGACCCGTGACAGGTCGGCGCTCTGGAGCAGGTCCTGGTTCAGAAAGGTGTTGATCGCATCGGCGCGGGCGGCCTGCTCGCGGGCTTCGGCCAGTGCGAGCCGGCTCTGCTGGTGGAACCACAGGCTGGTGCCCAGGCCCAGCGCCAGTGTGGCGACCAAGCCCCAGACCCAGGGGCGGCGGGCACGCTGCCGGGCCAGCTGGGCAGCCACCGCTTCGGCCGCCGCCGCGGCTTCGGTCTGGCGCACCCGGTCTGCACGACGCGCTTCCAGCCGCTCCAACCGCGCCAGCCACTCGTCGACGCTGGCCAGCCGGGCCTCGGGGCGGGTCTGGGTCGCCGCCGCGATGTCTTCACGCAGCAGCGGGTCCGGCACGTCGGCCTCCCAACCCGGGGCCATGGGGCGGCGGAAGTCGCCCACCAGCCACTGATAAAGCATCAGGCCGAGGGCATAGAGGTCGCTGCGCACCGTGGGCGCCTGGCCGGCCAGCAGCTCGGGGGCCAGGTAGAAGGGTGTGCCGCTGCCGGAATCGCTGGCCACGCCCTGGGTGACCGTCAGGCCCATCTCGGTGACGTTCCAACGCGCCAGGTTGTCGGCATCGAGCACCCGGCCGCTGCCGAAATCGGTCAGGCGCAGTTGCCAGCCACCCGCGGCGGACGGCGCCACCAGCACGTTGGCTGGTTTCAGGTCCTTGTGCAGGACCCCCACCGCGTGGGCTGCGGCCACGGCGCGTGCGACCTGCAGGAACAACGCGAGTCGGGCGGGTGTGTCACCCGCTTCGCCGCCAACGCGGGCACACCACGCGGGCCAGGCTTCCCCACCGTACTCACACTCCAGCCAGTAGGGTGATGTGGCGAAGTTGCTGTCGATGACGCGGGCGAAGTCACCCCGCGGGCCCAGTGCCTCGCGCAGCACGCGGTAAAGCATGAACTCGCGCTTCAACGCCGCCAGGCGCTCGGCGTCGCTGCAGAACTTGAACACCCGCACCTCGTGGGTGCGCGGCTGCCGGGCCAGCCAGACCTCGCTGGCCGGCGCGGTGCCAAGCGGACTGTCGAGGATGAAGCTGTCGCGCCCTGGCACCGGCTGGCCGGCCACGAGCACTGCGGCCAACGCGCCGCGGCTGCGCAGCACGGTACGCTCGACCCGTGCATCGAGCCGGTAGCCAATGCCCTGCACGTTGCGCACCCACGCCTCGCCTTGCGGCCCGAGCGCGCGGCGCAGCTTGGAAACGGCGTTGGCCAGCGCGTTGTCGGCAATGGCGCTCTCGTCCCGGCCCCACAGGGTGGCCAGCAACTCGGCCTTGGTCAGCACCACGCCGGGCTGCTGCAGCAGCGCGTCCAGCAAGGCCAGGGGCCGGGGCTCCACCGGCACCGGCTCGCCGCCCCGCAGCAGGCTGCCGCTGCCTTGGTCCCAGGTCACGTCGCCAAAGCGGTAGCGGTATAGCGTGCCGCCGCCATCGGTGGGTTGTTCGAGCACGGAGCCCCCTTCCTGCGCGCATCTTGCGGCTTCTTCTGTCTTTGCGCGAAACGGATGCTATCGGTTGGCGCCTCGCGTGGCGAGCGGCCTCGAAGCTGGGGCGCGCCGTGAGGTTTCCGTGAGCCTGGGCCTCGAACCGTGACTCGACAGGTGATCTCGCTGCCCGCGAGCATGAAGGCGCCGGTTGGGAGATCGCCGGCCTTCCCTTCACCTTCAAGGAGCAACCATGAACCGAATGATCAAGACGCTGTCGCTGACCCTGGCCGCCTTGCCCGTCGTGGTGCTGGCGCAGTCCAACGAAGCCTTCATCGAGAAGTCCAAGATCGTTGGCGGCGGCAATGTGCTGCGGCTGTACGGCCTGCCTGGCAAGGACGCCGAAGGCAAGATCAACTACTGGGACACGACCATCACGCTGGAGATCGGGCCCAGCGGCAAACCGACCGGGCGGTCCTTGACCGAATCGGTGCGGCAGGCCAAGCCGAAGTCGACCGAGTTCGTGCCGGGCACCTATGCCGATGCGAACGGCAGCCACAGCTGCACGCTGCAGAACTCCGCCATCATCGGTCGGACCCAGTTCGACCTGCTCTGCAGACGTGCGGATGGCTACTTCTACAGCAGCACCTGGTACACCGGCCCGATCGCCGGCCACCCGTGGGAGGTGGACCTCGTGGCGGCGGGGCTCAACACCCTGCCGGGCAACGAGGAGTACGCGTGGGGGCGCCACATGGAACAAGGCGGTCTCCTCAACTGCCTCAACGTCGGCCACCTGTTCTCCGCCCGCCAAGTCGGCAACACGCTGTCGATCGTCAACTACCTGAACGACACGGTCATCAACTGCCAGTTCACGCTGTTCAAGCAGCCCTGATGCACCAATGAAAAGGGCCCCGCATGCGGGGCCCTTGTTGTCGCGTACCTTGAGGCCTCGTCAGCCTGCCGCCGCCGCGTTGCGCAGCCGGATGTGCAGCTCGCGCAGCTGCTTCTCGTCGACCAGGCTCGGGGCGCCGGTCAGCAGGCACTGGGCGCGCTGGGTCTTGGGGAAGGCAATCACGTCGCGGATCGACTCGGCCTTGGTCATCAGCGTGACCAGGCGGTCCAGGCCGAAGGCCAGGCCACCGTGGGGCGGCGCGCCGTACTGCAGCGCGTCGAGCAGGAAGCCGAACTTCACCTTCGCATCTTCAGGGCCGATCTTCAGCGCGCTGAACACCTTGCTCTGGATCTCGGCGCGGTGGATGCGGATCGAGCCGCCACCCAGCTCCCAGCCGTTGAGCACCATGTCGTAGGCCTTGGCGATGCAGGCCCCGGGGTCGGTGTCCATCAGGTCCTCGTGGCCGTCCTTCGGGCTGGTGAACGGGTGGTGCACCGCGTTCCAGCGGTCCTCCTCCTCGTCGTGCTCGAACATCGGGAAGTCGACCACCCACAGCGGCGCCCACTTGTCCTCGAACAGGCCGTGGTTGCGGCCGAACTCGCTGTGGCCGATCTTCACGCGCAGCGCACCGATCGCGTCGTTGACCACCTTGGCCTTGTCGGCGCCGAAGAAGATCAGGTCGCCGTTGCAGGCGCCGGTGCGCGCGATGATCTCGGCGAGCGAGGCATCGTGCAGGTTCTTCACGATCGGCGACTGCAGGCCCTCGCGGCCCTTCTGCACGTCGTTGACCTTGATCCAGGCCAGGCCCTTGGCGCCGTAGATCTTGACGAACTCGGTGTAGCCGTCGATCTCGCCGCGGCTCATCTCACCACCGCCCGGCACCTTCAGGGCCACCACACGGCCACCCTTGGTGGTGGCCGGGGTCGAGAAGACCTTGAAGTCGACGTCCTTCATCACGTCCGTCAGCTCGGTGAACTTGAGCTTGACGCGCAGGTCGGGCTTGTCCGAGCCGTACTGGTGCATCGCGTCGGCGTAGGTCATCACCGGGTAGCCCGGCAGGTCGACGCCGATGGTGTTGCGGAACACCGTGCGGATCATGCCTTCGAACATGCCGCGGATCTCTTCCTCGCTCAGGAACGAGGTCTCGATGTCGATCTGCGTGAACTCGGGCTGGCGGTCGGCGCGCAGGTCCTCGTCGCGGAAGCACTTGGTGATCTGGTAGTAGCGGTCGAAGCCGGCCACCATCAGCAGCTGCTTGAACAGCTGCGGCGACTGCGGCAGCGCAAAGAAGTGGCCGTCGTGCACGCGGCTGGGCACCAGGTAGTCGCGCGCGCCCTCGGGCGTGCTCTTGGTCAGCATCGGGGTCTCGATGTCGACGAAGCCGTTGTGGTCGAGGAACTTGCGCACCTCCATCGCCACGCGGTAGCGCAGCATGAGGTTCTTCTGCATCTGCGGGCGGCGCAGGTCCAGCACGCGGTGCGTCAGGCGGGTGGTTTCCGACAGGTTCTCGTCGTCGAGCTGGAACGGCGGCGTGACCGACGGGTTCAGCACCTCGATCTCGTGGCACAGCACCTCGACCTTGCCGCTGGCGAGGTTGGTGTTCTCCTTGTCGGCCGGGCGGGCCCGCACCAGGCCCACGACCTTGAGGCAGAACTCGTTGCGCACGCTCTCGGCCGTCTTGAACATCTCGGGCCGGTCGGGGTCGCAGACGATCTGCACATGGCCTTCGCGGTCACGCAGCTCGATGAAGATCACGCCACCATGGTCGCGGCGGCGGTGGGCCCAGCCCATCAGGGTCACGGTCTGGCCCATCAGCGCTTCGCTGACCAGGCCGCAATACGTTGTTCTCATAGGTCGACTCCAGCCTGCACGGGCAGGCATGAAAGGATTTGCCGGGATCGGGAATTGGAGGCTGTCGGGGCGGGGTGGTCAACCCTCAGGACTGAGCGCCGGACGCTGCGGCTGCTCAGCCCGCCCGATTGGGGTCGGCCCCCTCCGGCAGCACGATGCCGCCGGGCGAGGTGGGGAGCGGCGGCGGTGCCACCACGCCCATGGAGATGATGTACTTCAGCGCCTCGTCCACGCTCATGCCGAGCGGGTGCACGGCCGCGCGCGGCATCATCAGAAAGAAGCCGGAGGTCGGGTTCGGTGTGGTCGGCACGTACAGGCTCACGTGCTCGCCCGGCAGCTTGTCGGCCACCTCGCCGCCCGGCTTGCCGGTGACGAAGGCGATCGTCCACGAGCCGGCGTGCGGGTACTGCACCAGCACCGCTTCCCGGAAGGCGTTGCCGTTGCTGGAGAACAGGGTGTCCGAGACCTGCTTGACCGAGCTGTAGATCGACTTGACGATGGGGATGCGGTTCATCAGCGCATCCCACTGCCGCAGCCACCACTGGCCGAACATGTTGGTGACGAACATGCCGGTCAGCAGCAGCAGCACCAGCATGACGACCACACCGAGCCCCGGCCATTCGCCCAGGCGCGCCAGCGCATCGCTGGCCGGCGGGACGACGTAACCCGCCGTCCGCAGCAGGGCTCGGAACATGCCGTCGAGCAGGCCCTGGACCCACAGCAACACCCAGATGGTGATCGCCAGGGGCAGCCAGGTCAGCAGGCCGGCGAGGAGGTATTTTTTCAAGTCGGGTCTCAGTGGCAGGCACAGGAGCCGCCGCAGGCCGCCCCGCCGGCAGCGCTGGCCGCAGCCGGCGCGGTGGTTTCGCCACCCGACGCCGCAGGGGCCGGCGTGTCGGTCTTGGCCGCGGCGGCGGCCGGCGTTGCGCCGCCACCGCCGTTGCGAAAGTCGGTCGCGTACCAGCCCGAACCCTTGAGCTGGAAGCCAGCGGCGGTGATCTGCTTGGCGAACTGCTCGGCGCCACAGGCCGGGCAGGTGCTCAGCGGCGCATCGGACAGCTTCTGAAGCACGTCACGCGAATGGCCGCAGGCGGCGCAGCGATAAGCGTAGATCGGCATGACCAAACCCTTGATTCAAAACGGGAAATTATAAGGGTGGGGCCTTGCCGGGCCCCGCCCCGCGCGTGCCGCAGGTGGGGCACGGCGCGGAAATTTCAAGCGGTCAGACGTGGTGAGTGCGCGGCTCGTGCCGGTTGTGCAGCACCTGTGGCGCGAGCGAGCCGACGATCATGCCGACAATGGCGGCGATCAGGCCAGCCAGTTGGCCCGGGAAGAACTCGCCGAAGGTCGAGACCTGCTCGAAGAAGACCAGCCAGGTGCCGATGCCCAACACCAGCGAGGCGATCGCGCCCTGGGTGGTGGCCCGCTTCCAGTACAGGCCGAAGACCAACGGCACGAAGGCGCCGACCAGAGTCACCTGGTAGGCCGACGAGACCAGGTCGTAGATGGTCGTGCCCTGCATGGCGATGGCGTACAGCAGCACCAGGCCGGCGAACAGCACGATGGTCACACGCATGGCCAGCAGCTGCTGGCGGTCGCTCATGTGCGGGCGCAGGTTCTTGAGGATGTTCTCGACGAAGCTGGTGGACGGCGCCAGCAGTGTGGCCGACGAGGTGCTCTTGATGGCCGACAGCAGCGCGCCGAAGAACAGGATCTGCATGATCAGCGGCATCTTGCTCAGCACGAAGGTGGGCAGCAGACGCTGATAGTCGTTCTCGGCCATCTGCAGCGCGCTCTCGCCCATCACCACCACCGCGCTGGCGACGATGAACATCGGCACGAAGGCGAAGAGGATGTAGCTGAAGCCGCCGATCATGGCGCCCAGCCGGGCCGAGCGCTCGTCCTTGGCCGACATGACGCGCTGGAACACGTCCTGCTGCGGGATGCTGCCCAGCATCATGGTCAGCGCCGCGCCGATGAACATGGCGATGTCGGTGAAGGTGGGCGGCGGCAGGAACTTGAACAGGTCGGCGTTCGTGGCCATCGCGAAGACCTGGTCGGAACCACCTGCCAGGTCGCTGGCGAAGACGGCGATGATGGACAGGCCCACCACCAGCACGATCATCTGGATGAAGTCCGTCCAGGCCACCGCGAGGAAGCCGCCGATCACCACGTAGATCAGCACCGCCAGGGTGCCGACGATCATGCCGGCCGTCTCGCTCATGGCCCCGCCGGTGAGCACCGAGAAAACCAGGCCCAGCGCCGTGATCTGCGCCGCCACCCAGCCCAGGTAGCTCAGGATGATGGCCGAAGAGCAGAAGACCTCGATGCCCTTGCCGAAGCGCTGCCGGTAGAAGTCGCCGATGGTCAGCAGGTTCAGGCGGTACAGCTTGGTGGCGAAGAAGGCACCCACCAGCACCAGGCACAGGCCGGCGCCGAACGGGTCCTCGACGATGTCACCCAGGCCGCCCTGCACGAAACGCGCCGGGATGCCCATCACCGTTTCGGCACCGAACCAGGTGGCGAAGGTGGTGGTGATCACCATGATCAGCGGCAGGCTGCGGCCGGCGATCGCGAAATCGGTGGTGGTCTTGATCCGGGTGCCCGCCCAGGCGCCCAGCGCCAGGGTGCCGACCAGGTACAGCACGACGAAGGTGATGAGGATCGTGTTCATGGGCTCGCGAGGGAGGGGAAACTGCAGAAGAAGGCGGGCGGCATTATCGGGCCGCGGGCGGCTAGAACAAGGCGCCAGCCAGCACGAGGCGTGCCAGCACCACCCCGCCGGCGAAGCCGATCAGCGCGAAGAGCACCCCGGTCAGCAGCCGGTTGGTGCGGCGCTGCTCGTGCAGCAGCGCCAGCAGGGCCTCGTCCGGCGGGGGCGGCGCTGCGACCCGGGCCAGGGCGTTGTGCAGCAGGCGCGGCAACTCGGGCAGCAGCTTGGCGTAGTGCGGTGCCTCGTCCTTCAGCCGGCGCAGCAGCGCACGCGGGCCCACCTGCTCGTCCATCCAGCGCTCGAGGAAGGGCTTGGCGGTCGTCCACAGGTCGAGCTCGGGGTCGAGCTGGCGGCCCAGCCCCTCGACGTTGAGCAGCGTCTTCTGCAGCAGCACGAGCTGCGGCTGGATCTCGACGTTGAAGCGGCGCGAGGTCTGGAACAGGCGCATCAGCACCTGGCCGAGCGAAATGTCTTTCAGCGGGCGGTCGAACTGCGGCTCGCAGACGGCGCGGATGGCGCCTTCGAGCGCATCGATGCGGGTGCCCGGCGGCACCCAGCCCGACTCGACGTGCAGCTCGGCCACACGCTTGTAGTCGCGGCGGAAGAAGGCGATGAAGTTCTGCGCCAGGTATTCCTTGTCGGTCTCGGTCAGGGTGCCGATGATCCCGAAGTCCAGCGCGACGTAGCGGCCGAAGGTGGCCGGATCGATGCTCACCTGGATGTTGCCCGGGTGCATGTCGGCGTGGAAAAAGCCGTCGCGGAAGACCTGGGTGAAGAAGATGGTCACGCCGTCGCGGGCGAGCTTCTTGATGTCGACGCCGGCTTCGCGCAAACGGTCGACGCGGCTGATCGGCACACCGGTCATGCGTTCCATCACGCAGACATTGCGAGAGCACAGGTCCCAGTGCATCTCGGGCACCAGGATGAGCGGCAGGTCGGCCATGTTGCGCCGCAGCTGGGCGGCGTTGGCGGCCTCGCGCACCAGGTCGAGCTCGTCGTGCAGGTAGGTGTCGAACTCGGCCACCACCTCGCGCGGGCGCAGCCGCCGGCCGTCGGCCGACAGGCGCTCGACCCAGCGCGCCAGCATGTGCAGGATTGCGAGGTCGTCGTCGATCACCGCCAGCATGCCGGGCCGCAGCACCTTGACCGCCACCTCGCGGCCGTCCTTCAGCGTGGCGAAGTGCACCTGGGCGACGGAGGCGCTGGCCACCGGTACGTCGTCGAACTGCGCGAACACCGTGTCCAGCGAGCACTTCAGCTCGGCCTCGATGATGGCCCGGGCCTGGGCCGCGGAAAACGGCGGCACACGATCCTGCAGCCGGGCCAGCTCGTCGGCCACGTCCAGCGGTAGCAGGTCGCGCCGGGTCGAGAGCACCTGGCCGAACTTGATGAAGATCGGCCCCAGGCGTTCGAGCGCCGTGCGCAGGCGCTCGCCGCGCGGGGCGCTGAAGCGGCGGCCGATCATGGCCACCCGCATCAGCAGCCGCAACGAGCGCTGCGGGAACGCCGACAAGACCATTTCGTCGACGCCGAAATGCAGCAACGTGAAGACGATGCGGACCAGCCGCAACACGAAACGCATGGCGCCGTTCAGCCCGTCAAGGCTTGCGCAAGACGCTGGCAGCGCCTTCGGCCAGGGTGCGCGCCGTGGCGGCCAGCTTCTCGCCAGCCTGCGCCAGGCCGCCGGCCACCAGCGGGCCGAAGACCCGCTCGAGGTCGGCGGCGATGTCCCAGCGCACGTTGGCGACGACCCAGTTCACGTCGTTGGCCAGTGCCACGTCGCCCTCGATCTGAAGCGGCGGCAGCTCGCCGGTGGCGACGCGGCGCGCGGCCTCGAAAGGCTGCGAGGCATCGACTCGCAGGCGCAGGTCGAGGGTCGGCTGCGGTACCTCGCCCACGGCAACCGCCTCGAAAAGGCCGGCCGGCGTCAGGCGCAGGGCCAGCGGCGGCGGGGGCGGCAGCGGCACCCGCCAGCCTTCGACCTCGATCTTCAGCACCCGCCCGGCGTGAGGCTTCAGGCGCTCGGTGGCGGCCGGCGCGCTGGCCAATACGTGGTTGGCCAGCAGGACGAAACGGTCCGTCGCCGCGGGCAGCAGCAGCTCGGTGATGGGGTTCGGCATGGGCGGAATTGTAGGAGCCGCCCCGCCGGCGTCTTCAGGCGTAGCCGTTCGGGTTCAGGCTCTGCCAGCGCCAGCTGTCGGCGCACATCGCGTCCAGGTCGCGGCGCGTCTGCCAGCCCAGCACCTCGCGCGCGATGCGCGGGTCGGCCCAGAAGGCCGGCAGGTCGCCGGGCCGGCGGTCCACGATGCGGTAGGGCACGGGCTTGCCGCTGGCCCGCTCGAAGGCCCGCACCATCTGCAGCACGCTGTGCCCGTTGCCGGCGCCCAGGTTGGCGGTGATGGAACGGCCGGTGTCCAGCAGGTGGCGCAGGGCGGCCACGTGGCCATCGGCCAGGTCCATCACATGGAGGTAGTCGCGCACGCCCGTGCCGTCGACGGTGTCGTAGTCGCCGCCGAAGACCTGCAGGTACTCGCGCCGCCCGACGGCGACCTGGGTCAGGTAGGGCATCAGGTTGTTGGGCACGCCGCGCGGGTCCTCGCCGATGCGGCCGCTCTCGTGCGCCCCCACCGGGTTGAAATAGCGCAGGCAGGCGATCTTCCATGCCGGGTCGGCCGCTTCCAGGTCACGCAGGATCTGCTCGCCGGCCAGCTTGGTGCGGCCGTAGACGTTCATCGCCGAGAGCGGGTGCTCTTCGGTGTAGGGCAGGAAGACCGGCGTGCCGTAGACGGTGGCGCTGGAGCTGAAGACCATGGCCCTGGCTCCGCGCCGGCGCATCGCCTCGCAGGTGGTCAGCAGACCGCCGATGTTGTTGGCGTAGTACTTCAGCGGCTCGGCGGTCGATTCGCCCACCGCCTTGAAGGCCGCGAAGTGGACGACCGCGCCGATGCGGTGACGCTGGAAGACCGCGTCCATCGCGGCCGCGTCGCAAACGCTGGCCCGCTCGAAGCGCGGCGTGTGGCCGCTCAGCTCCTGCAGGCGCTCCAGCACCACCGGCGAACTGTTGGAGAAGTCGTCGACGCCGACCACGTCGAAGCCCGCTTCGAGCAGGGCCAGCCAAGTGTGGGACGCGATGTAGCCGGTCGCACCGGTGAGCAGGACGGTGGTCATTCCAGCGCGGTGATCAGCATTTGATGCCGACGTGCAGCGCGACCACGCCGCCCGTCAGGTTGTGCACGTCCACATGGCCGAAGCCGGCCGTCTTCATCATGGCCTTGAGCGTGGCCTGGTCGGGGTGCATGCGGATGGACTCGGCCAGGTAGCGGTAGCTCTCGGCGTCCCCCGCGACCCACTGGCCCAGCTGCGGCAGGATCTTGAACGAGTACCAGTCGTAGGGCTTCTGCAGCGGCGCAGCGACCTTGGAAAACTCGAGCACCAGCAGACGGCCGCCGTCCCGCAGCACGCGCGCCATCTCGGCCAGCGCCTGATCCTTGTGGGTCATGTTGCGCAGGCCGAAGGCCACGCTGACGAGGTCGAAGCTGCCGCTGCGAAAGGGCAGCTTCTCGGCATCGCAGATCGTCGTCGGCAGCGACAGACCCTCGTCGAGCAGGCGGTCGCGGCCGGTGCGCAGCATGGCCTCGTTGATGTCGGTGTGCACGACTTGGCCGGTGCGGCCCACCCGACGGGCGAAGGCGCGGGCAAGGTCGCCGGTGCCGCCGGCGATGTCCAGCACCTTGTCGCCCTCGCGCAGGTTGGCCACCGCCACGGTGTAGGCCTTCCAGGCCCGGTGCATGCCGAGCGACATCAGGTCGTTCATCACGTCGTACTTGGACGCGACCGAATCGAACACGCCCTTGACGCGCTGCGCCTTTTCGCCTTCGTCGACGTTCTGGTAGCCGAAATGGGTCTGTGACATGGGGCCCTCCTGCAAGCAGGCTGGTGGAGTCGATGGGGGGATGCGTCAGTGGTGGTGGCCGCAGGCGCCGCCGGCCTTGGGAGCCATCGGTGCATCGCGCGGCACGCCTGCCTCTTTCAGGCGCTGCTCGTAGCGCGCCCAGTGCTCGGCCTGCTCGGCCCCCAGGCGGTAGAGCAGCGCCCAGGTGAAGATACCGCTGTCGTGGCCGTCGGAAAAACGCGGCTGCACGGCGTAGTGGCCGACCGGCTCGATGGCCTCGATCAGCACCTCGCTCTTGCCGGTCTGCAGCACCTCCTGGCCCGGGCCGTGGCCCTGCACCTCGGCCGAGGGCGAATAGACCCGCATCAGCTCGAAGGGGATGCGGAAGGTGTGCCCGTCGTCGAAAGAAATCTCCAGCACCTTGGAGGCCTGGTGCACGGTCAGGCCGGTCGGCTGCGGGTGGTCGGTTGCCATGGGAATCGCTGCAGGAACGCCAGGTCAGATCAGCGGATGCCGATATCCATCGTGCCCTCGGCCACGCCAAGGCGCTCGCCCAGCATCAGGTACAACGGGCCACCCTGGGTGAACAGGAGGGGCGCGCTGTCGCCCGAGCGCAGGCCGCGGCGCAGGCCGGTGGGGCTCTGGCCGCCGATCAGCGGCACCAGGTCGGCCGTCTCGGTGAGCGGCGCGCCGGCGGTGGTGGTGCCGCTGAAGTTGTAGGCCGCGTCGGACAAGGTCGTGCTGCCCCAGGCGGCGCGTGTGCTGCTGGCCACGAAACTGCCACCGGCCAGGCCGGAAGACTCCGGCAGGCCGACGCGGAAGTGGCGGCCGGTGTTGTCGAACGCATCTTCGGCGCGCAGCAAGACGAGGGTGCCACCGCTCTGGGCGACGCGGAAATGGATGGTGTCGTCGCGGGTATTGTCGCGGCCGGTGAACACGCCGTCGAACACGGTCAGCGTGTAGGAGGCCAGTTGCTCGGCCGGGCACTGGTCGACACGCAGGAACAGCGGGCTGAAGCAGCTGCGCATCACGCCGTCGGCGATGCTGGAAGGCAGCACGGGCGCCTGGATGGTGTCGTTGCGACGCAGGTTCAGGCCCATCAGGTTGAAGCTGCGGCCGTTCAGGCCGGCGAGGTCGCCGCTGAAGCTGCGCGAGGCGACGAAGGGCCGCACCCCGTGATCGTACGGGTGGGTGCTGCCTTCGAGGTCGAAATCGAAGCCCCCAACCACCATGTCAGGCGCCGTGCGGAAGCGGGCGGTGCCGCCGCCATTGAAGACGTAGCTGACGCCGTCGGCGTCGCGGGTGAAGGTGCCCGCCGTGTCGTGCTGCTGCCCGACCATCGCGTAGGTCGACGTGTTGAAGTTCAACGACAGCGTGTACTGGCGCCCGTTGCTGCCGAAGACGGTGTAGTCGCCGTTGCGCAGGTCGATCACCGTGGTGGTGTGCGCCGCGACGTTGTTGCTGGCGCGCGAGTCGTCCCCGGAAGCAGCCGTCATGGTGCTGGTCACCGGCCCGATGCGGTTGACGTCGCCCGGCACCTCGAAGTGGAAGATCAGGCCGCCACCCCGCGGCAGCGACTCCAGGCTCATTGCCTCGCCCACCACGGCCGGGCAACTGGCGCCGCCAGTGGCCGCGCAGGTGATGGTGCCGATCGCCGGGGCGCCTGCCAACTGGTGGGTGAGGGTGACGCCGGTCGCCGTGGCAGGGCCGTCGTTGGCCACGGTGACCGTGAAGGTGATCGGCTCGCCGGCGAAGACCTCGGCGGCGCCGGTGCTGGTGACGAGGAGGTCGGCACCCGCGCCCACCGGGGGCGGCCCTTCCGAGCCCCCGCAGGCGGCCAGGGCTAGGACGGTCAGGGGGGCGAGCAGGCGGAAAGCAGCGGCGCGGATCATGGGCGGGCGGGGAAAAAGCCGGTACGGCCGGCGCTGTAGGGCCCGACGCGAGCCGGGGACATCAAGGCGCGATGCTACCCAAGGCGCCAGGCAGCGCCCGGATCGCCTCGCGCACCCGCTCGTCAAGCATCGTCATGGGCACGGCGAGCCGGTCGGCGGCGGGCGGCTGAAGGTCACGCTGGCGGGGGGCCCAGATCGGCTGCGGGAAGTGGCTGTCCCAGTCGAAGCGGGCGATCACATGCCAGTGCAGGTGCGGCACCATGTTGCCAAGCGCTGCCAGATTGATCTTGGTGGGGGCGAGCGCCCCTCGCAGCACGCGCTCGACCGCGGTCACCGCGGCCATGCAGTGCGCCCTGTCGGCGTCGGCCAGATCGCTCAGCTCGGCCACGTGGCCCTGCCAGACCACGCGGTAGAAGGCGGGGAAGTCCGGCGCGTCGAGCACCCGCAGCACGCGCAGCCGGCTGTCGCGCACCACCTCGACCCAGGCGGGGGATTCGCGCCGCTCGCAGAGCTCGCAGCCGGGCTGCCGCTGCACGTATGCCGTCACACCAGCACCCTTTCGATGCCGCCGGCGTTGGCGCGCGCCACGTAGTCGGCCATCCAGCCTTCACCCAGGATCTTGCGAGCCAACTCGACCACGATGTAGTCGGCCTCGAGCAGGCCGTTCTGCAGGTCGCCCTCGTAGCGCGACAGGCCCTGCAGGCAGCTCGGGCAGGAAGTGAGGATCTTCAGGTCCTGCGTGGCCGTGACCGCGCCGCTGGCGCGCAGCACGCTCTCCGCCTTGCGCATCTCCTCTTCCTTGCGGAAGCGCACCTGGGTGGCGATGTCGGGCCGGCTGACGCCCAGTGTGCCGGACTCACCGCAGCAGCGCTCGCTCTTGACCACCGCGTCGCCCACCAGCGCCTTCACGGTCTTCATCGGCTCCTGCAGCTTCATCGGGCTGTGGCAGGGGTCGTGGTACAGGTACCCCCCCTGCCCGCCGGGCAGCGTGATGCCCTTTTCCAGCAGGTACTCGTGGATGTCGACGATGCGGCAGCCGGGGAAGATCTCTTCGAACTTGTAGCCCTGTAGCTGGTCGTAGCAGGTGCCGCAGGAGACCACCACGGTCTTGATGTCCAGGTAGTTCAGCGTGTTGGCCACGCGGTGGAACAGCACCCGGTTGTCGGTGATCATGGCCTCGGCCTTGTCGAACTGGCCCGAGCCGCGCTGGGGGTAGCCGCAGCACAGGTAGCCCGGTGGCAACACCGTCTGCACGCCAGCGTGCCAGAGCATGGCCTGCGTTGCCAGGCCCACCTGGCTGAACAGGCGCTCGGAGCCGCAGCCCGGGAAATAGAACACGGCCTCCGTCTCCGGCGTGGTGGCCGCCGGGTTGCGGATGATGGGCACGTAGTTCTTGTCTTCGATGTCCAGCAGCGCGCGGGCCGTCTTCTTCGGCAGCCCGCCCGGCATCTTCTTGTTGATGAAGTGGATCACCTGCTCGCGCACCGGCGCTGCGCCCACCGTGGCGGGCGGTGCGCTGGTCTGCTTGCGGGCGGCGATCTTGAGCACGTCGTGCGCCAGGCGCTGGGCCTTCATGCCCACGCCGACCATCGCGGTGCGGGCGAACTTGATGGTCTGCGGGCTGGTCGCGTTGAGCATCAGCATCGCGGCGGCGTTGCCCGGCCGGAAGCTCTTCTGGCCCATCTTGCGCAGCAGGTTGCGCATGTTCATCGACACGTCGCCGAAGTCGATCTTCACCGGGCAGGGCGACAGGCACTTGTGGCACACCGTGCAGTGGTCGGCCACGTCCTCGAACTCCTCCCAGTGCTTGATCGACACGCCGCGGCGCGTCTGCTCTTCGTACAGGAAGGCCTCGACCAGCAGCGAGGTCGCGAGGATCTTGTTGCGCGGGCTGTAGAGCAGGTTGGCACGCGGCACGTGGGTCGCGCAGACCGGCTTGCACTTGCCGCAGCGCAGGCAGTCCTTCACCGAGTTGGCGATCTCGCCGATGTCGCTCTGCTGCATGATCAGCGACTCGTGGCCCATCAGCCCGAAGCTGGGCGTGTAGGCGTGGCTGAGGTCAGCGGCGTGAACGTCAGCACCCAGGCCGCTGAGCGCGTCACCACGCAACAGCTTGCCCTTGTTGAAACGGCCCTCGGGGTCCACCTTCTGCTTGTAGGCGGTGAAGTTGGCCAGCTCGTCGTCGGTCAGGAACTCGAGCTTGGTGATGCCGATGCCATGCTCGCCAGATATCACGCCATCGAGCGAACGGGCCAGCACCATGATGCGGGCGACGGCCTCGTGCGCCGTCTGCAGCATCTCGTAGTTGTCGGAGTTGACCGGGATGTTGGTGTGCACGTTGCCGTCGCCGGCGTGCATGTGCAGCGCCACCCACACCCGGCCCTTGAGCACCTCCTGGTGGATGCGCTTGCACTCGTCCAGCAGGGGCGTGAAGGCGGCGCCCGCAAAAAGGCCCTGCAGAGGCTTGAGGATCTGGCGCTTCCATGAGGCGCGCAGCGAGCCGTCCTGCAGCTGGTCGAAGAAGCTTCGCTGGACATCCGGCTGGACGATGTCCAGGCCCTGCTTCCAGCCCAGCCACAGCGCGCGCACCTCGCGCAGCAACGCCAGCGCCTGCTGCACCCGGTCTTCCAGCAGCTCGGCACTCGGGATCTCGCCGGCATCGTCGGTCTTGCCGAGCGGCAGCTTGCCGTTGGCGAAGAAGTCTTCGAGCCGGTCGACCAATGCCAGCTTGTTGCGCAGGCTCAGCTCGATGTTGATGCGCTCGATGCCGAGGGTGTACTCGCCCATGCGCTCGAGCGGGATCACCACGTCCTCGTTGACCTTGAACGCGTTGGTGTGTTTGCTGATCGCCGCGGTGCGCTTGCGGTCGAGCCAGAACTTCTTGCGCGCATCGGCCGACACGGCCACGAAGCCTTCGCCCGAGCGGCCATTGGCCAGGCGGATCACCTCGCTGGTGGCGCGTGCCACCGCGTCGGGGTCGTCACCGACGATGTCGCCGATCAGCACCATCTTCGGCAAACCGGCACGCTTGCTCTTGGTGGCGTAGCCCACGGCCTTGAGGTAGCGGTCGTCCAGGTGCTCCAGGCCGGCGAGGATGGCGCCGCCTTCTCGCTTGGCCTCGGCGAACATGAAGTCCTTGATCTCGACGATCGAGGGCACGCAGTCCTTCGGGTTGCCGAAGAACTCGAGGCACACCGTGCGGGTGTGGGCCGGCATGCGGTGCACCACCCAGCGGGCCGAGGTGATCAGGCCGTCGCAGCCTTCCTTCTGGATGCCGGGCAGGCCGGCGAGGAACTTGTCGGTGACGTCCTTGCCCAGCCCTTCCTTGCGGAACACGCGGCCGGGAATGTCGAGCCGCTCGGTGCGCTCCAGCTTCTTGCCGGAGGCATCGAAGTGCCGCAGCTCGAAGCTCGCGACCTCCACGTCATGGATCTTGCCGAGGTTGTGGTTCAGACGCACGACCTCGAGCCAGGTGGCTTGGGGCGTCACCATCTTCCAGCTGGCCAGGTTGTCGAGCGCGGTGCCCCACAGCACCGCCTTCTTGCCGCCGGCGTTCATGGCGATGTTGCCGCCGATGCAGCTGGCCTCGGCCGAGGTCGGGTCGACCGCGAACACATGGCCGCCCCGCTCGGCCGCGTCGGCCACGCGCTGGGTGACCACGCCGGCCTCGGTCCAGACCGTCGCCACCGGCTGCTCGATGCCGGGCAACGCGACGAACTCGACCTCGGTCATCGCCTCCAGCTTCTCGGTATTGATGACCGCGCTCTTCCAGGTCAGCGGCACGGCGCCACCGGTGTAGCCGGTGCCGCCGCCACGCGGAATGATCGTCAGGCCGAGCTCGATGCAGGCCTTCACCAGCCCGGCCATCTCGGCCTCGGTGTCGGGCGTCAACACGACGAACGGGTACTCGACGCGCCAGTCGGTGGCGTCGGTCACATGCGACACGCGCGACAGGCCGTCGAACTTGATGTTGTCTTTCGCGGTGTGCCTGCTCAAGCCCTTGCGGGTACGCTGGCGCAGGTCCCAGGTCTCGGAAAAGCGCCTGGCGAACCGCTCGACGGCCGCACCCGCCGCCTGCAGCAACTCGCCGACGAAGGCGTCGCGCTCGCTGCTGCCAGTGGAGGGGTCGGCGGGCGTGCGGCGCTTCTCGATCTCGGCCAGGCGGTGGTGCAGCGCGTCGATCAGCAGCTGCCGCCGCTTCGGGTTGTCGAGCAGGTCGTCTTCGAGGTACGGGTTGCGCTGGACCACCCAGATGTCGCCGAGCACCTCGTAGAGCATGCGGGCCGAGCGGCCGGTACGGCGCTCCTGCCGCAGGCGGTCCAGCAGGCTCCAGGCGCGCTCGCCAAGCAAGCGCAGCACGATTTCGCGGTCGGACAGCGAGGTGTAGTTGTAGGGGATCTCGCGCAGCCGCGGCGCAGAGGATGCGCCAGCGCCCTCGTGGTTGCTCGGCTGGAAGGTGGCGGCGGGCAGCGGTGCGTTCATTTGGGGGCGACGCGACGCGGCGACACGCGAAAGGCGGGCCCTCGAGGGCACAGGCCTCACGGTCGCCTGTACGGGGGCACGTGAGGCCGAATCGTACCGCAGTGCAGCATCCCGACTCCGCGCCGCAGGCACACCCACTGCCGTGAGCGCACTGCAGGTGCGTCCGGGGTATTCCCCCATGTCGGGCAGAAGGTCGGCATGCCACAAAACGCAACTGTCACAAAGCGCTGAAAAACTGGCCCGTTTGTTTTCGTTCGGGCGCGTTTTCGCGTCACACCAGATCAGGAGATGTTCATGCGATTGAGTCAAGTCACGAGGGCCCTGGGGTTGGCCGCACTGCTGGGCGCGGGCTCCGCGCACGCGCAGGTCGAGGTGCAGTGGTGGCACTCGATGGGCGGCGCGCTCGGCGAATGGGTCAACGACCTGGCCAAGGAGTTCAACGCCAGCCAGAAGGACTACAAGGTCACGCCCACCTTCAAGGGCACCTACGACGAGTCGATGACCGCGGCCATCGCCGCCTACCGCTCGGGCAATGCGCCGCACATCCTGCAGGTGTTCGAGGTTGGTACCGCCACCATGATGGCCAGCAAGGGCGCGATCAAGCCGGTGGCCGAGGTGATGAAGGAAGGCGGCAAGGGCTTCGACCCGAACGCCTACGTGCCCGCGGTGGCCGGCTACTACACCGCGCCGAACGGCCAGATGCTGAGCTTCCCCTTCAACAGCTCGACGCCCGTCTTCCACTACAACAAGGACGCCTTCAAGGCGGCTGGCCTCGACCCCGAGAAGCCGCCCACCACCTGGCCCGAGGTCGCGCGCGCCGCCGCCCTGCTCAAGGCCAGCGGCCACAAGTGCCCCTACACCACCAGCTGGTTGAGCTGGACGCAGCTGGAGACCTTCTCGGCCTGGCACAACACGCTGTTCGCCACCAAGAACAACGGCTTCGGCGGCACCGACACGCGACTCGCCTTCGACACGCCGCTGCACCTGCGCCACATCGAGAACCTGGCCAACATGGCCAAGCAGGGCCTGTTCATCTACAAAGGCCGCGGCAATGCGGCCGACGCGGTGTTCGTCTCGGGCGAGTGCGCCATGATGACCGGCTCGTCGGCGCTGTACGGCAACATCAAGCGCAACGCCAAATTCGCCGCCGGGATCGGCACCCTGCCATACTACCCCGATGTGCAGGGCGCCCCGCAGAACACCGTGATCGGGGGTGCCAGCCTGTGGGTGATGTCAGGCAAGAAGGCGCCCGAGTACAAGGCGGTGGCCGCGTTCTTCAACTACCTGTCGCAGCCCGAGGTGGCCGCCAAGAGCCACCAGCGCACCGGCTACCTGCCGGTCACCAAGGCCTCGTTCGAGCTGACCGACAAGTCGGGCTTCTACAAGCAAAACCCGGGCACCGACGTGTCGGTGACGCAGATGATCCGCAAGACGACCGACAAGTCACGCGGCGTGCGGCTGGGCAACTTCGTGCAGATCCGCACCATCATCGACGAGGAGTTCGAGGGCATCTGGTCGGGCAAGAAGACGCCGAAGGAAGCCGTCGATGCCGCCATCAAGCGGGGGAACGAGCAGCTGGAACGCTTTCAGAAGTCCGCCAAGCTCTGAGTTGATGCCATGAACCGCAGCCTGCCGGCGCCAACGGCCGGCAGGCTGCAACACATCGATGGAAAAACGCGTCCGCTTCCGTTCCCGCTGGCTGCCGTGGCTGCTGGTCGCCCCGCAGATGGCGATCGTGCTCGTCTTCTTCTTCTGGCCGGCCGGCCAGGCGCTCTACCAGAGCGTGCTGCAGCAGGACGCCTTCGGCACCTCGGTCGAGTTCGTGGGCCTCGAGAACTTCGAGCGCCTGTGGAGCGACACGAGCTACCTCGATTCGTTCTACACCACCGGCCTGTTCTCGCTGCTGGTGGCGGCAGTGGGCCTCAGCGTGTCGCTGCTGCTGGCGGTGATGGCCGACCGGGTCATCGCCGGCGCGCGCTTCTACAAGACGCTGCTGGTCTGGCCCTATGCGGTGGCCCCGGCGGTGGCAGGCGTGCTGTGGGTGTTCATGTTCGCGCCGGGCCACGGCGTGGTGGCGCACGCCCTGGGTCTGCTGGGTTTCGACTGGAACCACCTGCTCAACAGCGGCCACGCGATGACGCTGATCGTGCTGGCCGCCGTGTGGAAGCAGATCTCCTACAACTTCCTGTTCTTCCTGGCCGGGCTGCAGTCGATCCCGAAATCGCTGATCGAGGCGGCCGCCATCGATGGCGCCGGCCCGTGGCGACGCTTCTGGACGGTTCAGTTCCCCCTGTTGTCGCCCACCGCGTTCTTCCTCCTGGTGATCAACATCGTCTACGCCTTCTTCGACACCTTCGCCATCGTCGACGCGGCCACCCAGGGCGGCCCGGGCAAGGACACCGCCATCCTCGTCTACAAGGTCTACTACGACGGCTTCAAGGCGCTGGACATGGGGGGTTCGGCCGCGCAGTCGGTGGTGCTGATGGCGATCGTCATCGCGCTGACCATCGTGCAGTTCCGCTTCGTCGAGAAGAAAGTCCAATACTGATGATCGAACGCCGCCCGGTCGCGACGCTGCTGTCCCACCTCGTGCTGGTGCTCGGGGTGCTGACCGTCGCCTTTCCGGTCTACCTGACGCTGGTCGCCTCCACCCAAAGTGCCGAGCAGATCGTGCAGAGCCACCCGCTGTCGCTGCTGCCCGGAGACCACGCGATCGAGACCTACAAGCTCGCCCTGTTCGGCGGCACCAACAGCGTGGGCAGCAAGGTGGCCGGCGCGGCGCCGATGATGTGGACCAGCCTGATCAGCGCGCTGGTGATCTCGCTCGGCAAGATCGCGATCTCGCTGCTGTCGGCCTTCGCGATCGTCTACTTCCGCTTTCCGCTGCGTGGGCTGGTGTTCTGGATGATCTTCGTCACCCTGATGCTGCCGGTGGAGGTGCGCATCGGGCCGACCTACGACGTGGTGTCGGACCTGGGCATGCTGAACACCTACGCCGGGCTCACGGTGCCGCTCATCGCCTCGGCCACCGCCACCTTCCTGTTCCGCCAGTTCTTCCTCACCGTGCCAGACGAGCTGGTCGAGGCCGCGCGCATCGACGGAGCCGGCCCGCTGCGCTTCTTCAAGGACGTGCTGCTGCCGCTGTCGTCGACCTCGATCGCGGCGCTGTTCGTCATCCAGTTCATCTACGGCTGGAACCAGTACCTCTGGCCGCTGCTGGTGACCACCGACGAATCAATGTACCCGGTGGTGATGGGCATCAAGCGCCTGATCGCCGGCGAGGCCTACACCGAGTGGAACGTGGTGATGGCCACCGCCATGCTGGCGATGCTGCCCCCGGCCATCGTGGTGATCGTGATGCAGAAGTGGTTCGTCAAGGGCCTCGTCGACACCGAGAAGTAGAAGCAAGCAACTCCCATGGCAAGCATTTCCCTGCGCGGTGTCGAGAAGGCCTACGGCCACGGCTCATCGACCAACAAGGTCATCCACGGCGTCAACGCCGAGATCGCCGACGGCGAGTTCATCGTCATCGTCGGCCCCTCGGGCTGCGGCAAGAGCACGCTGCTGCGCATGGTCGCCGGGCTGGAAGAGATCACCGGCGGCGAGATCGCCATCGGCCCGCGGGTGGTGAACAACCTGGAGCCGGCCGAGCGCGACATCGCGATGGTGTTCCAGAATTACGCGCTCTACCCGCACATGAGCGTGTACGACAACATGGCCTATGGCCTGAAGATCGCCAGGCGCCCCAAGGCCGAGATCGAAGAGCGGGTGAAGAAGGCAGCGCGCATCCTGGAACTGACGCACCTGCTGGACCGCAAGCCGCGGCAGCTCTCCGGCGGCCAACGGCAACGCGTGGCCATGGGCCGCGCGATCGTGCGGCAGCCGCAGGTCTTCCTGTTCGACGAGCCGCTGTCCAACCTCGACGCCAAGCTGCGCGCGCAGACCCGGCTCGAGATCCAGAAGCTGCACGCCGAGCTGAAGGTCACGTCGCTCTTCGTCACCCACGACCAGGTCGAGGCGATGACGCTGGCCCAACGCATGATCGTGATGAATGCCGGCGTGATGGAACAGATCGGTACGCCGGAAGAGGTGTATGCCCGGCCGGCCACCACCTTCGTCGCCAGCTTCATCGGGTCGCCCCCGATGAACCTGCTGCCGGGCGAGGCGACGCCCGACGGTTTCCGCCTGGGTGCAGCCCTGCTGCCGCTGCCCGGCGCGGCACCGCGCCCCGGGCCGCTGACCCTCGGCCTGCGCCCGGAACACGCCGACCCGGACCCGCACGGCCGCTGGCCACTGCAAGTGGAGTTGGTCGAAATGCTGGGGGCCGAGCGTCTGGTGCACGGGCTGATCGGGGGCCCGGGCGGCACCGGCTTCACCCTGCGCATGCCCAGCAGCGAGACGCCGCCCCGTGTCGGCGAGGCCCTGATGCTCCGCCCGACGCCCGAGCACCTGCACTGGTTCGACAGCGGCAACGGCCGCCGGGTCGCATGACCTTGCCCGACTGGCCCCACCCACGCTGGATCGCCCACCGCGGCGCCGGCAAGCTGGCGCCCGAGAACACCCTGGCGGCGTTCCGCCTCGGTGCCTCGCACGGCTACCGCGCCTTCGAATGCGACGTGAAGCTCTCGGCCGACGGCGTGCCCTTCCTGCTGCACGACGCGAAGCTCGACCGAACGACCAGCGCCCGCGGCCGGGCAGCCGACCGCCCCTGGAGCGAGCTCTCGCGCCTGGATGCCGGCGGCTGGCACAGCCGCGCCTATGCCGGAGAACCGCTCGCCAGCCTGGAGTCCCTGGCCACCTGGCTGCGGCGCAACGGCCACTGGCTCGACCTCGAGATCAAGCCCACCCCAGGCAGCGAAGAGCACACCGGCCGCGCGGTCGCGCGTGAGGTCCAGCGCCTGTGGGCAGGCGACCCGGCGCCCCCCCTGCTGTCCTCTTTCCGGCCCGAAGCCTTGTACGGTGCGCGCGAGGAAGTGCCGCAGCTGCAGCGAGCGCTGCTGGTCGACACCCTCTGGCCCGACTGGCTGTCGGTCGCGCAGCAACTGGGCTGCGTGGCGGTGATCACCAACTACATGTTGATGGATGCTGCCCTGCTGCAGAGGCTGCGCCAGGCCGGCCTGCGCGCCCTCTGCTACACCGTCAACGACCCGGCCCCCGCCCAGCAGCTGGTCGCACTCGGCATCGACGGCCTGATCACCGACGAGGTCGACGCCTTCCCACCGGTGGAGTAGTTGAGCCCCCCAGAACGTAGGCCCCTAGGGCCCGCGTGCCGCCCGGCGCCGGAAAGGTTGCATCCCGGCTAGGGATGGCGAGGGGCTGCCTCGCAGGCGGAGCATGCGCGCCACCTCATTTTTGATGGAAGACGCCCATGAACCCGATCTCGTTTTCTCGCGGCCGTCGACAGCTCATGCTCGGCCTCGCAGGGGGCGCCGCAGCGCTCGCGGTGCCCACCGCCGCCCGTTCTGGCCAGACCGCCGCCGGCTGGACCTTCGAAGCCCTGCACGGCTTCACCTGGTCCGAAGGGTCGCGTGCCGTCGGCAGCCTCAACTTCGGCCGCAACGGCATGCTCTACGGCGTGCATGCTGCCGGTGGCGAGCAGGGCCTCGGCACCCTGTTCCGCTGGAACCCGACCGACGGCAGCTTCGCGGTGGTGCAGCACTTCGCCTACAGCGACAGCGGCCCGTCGGCGCCCGAATCGGGCCTGGTCATGGGCCAGGATGGGCTGTTGTGGGGCACCAGTTCCTTCGGCGGCGAAGCCTTCCGCGGCACCATCTACACGGTGGACGACTACGAGACCGTGACCATGCGGTGCGAGTTCGCCGGCGACAGCAACCTGTTCATGCCGCAGGGCGCCCTGCTGGAGACCCGCCCCGGCCGCTTCCACGGCACCACCGGGGACTCGGTCTTCCGCTTCGACAGCCGCAACGGCAAGGTCAAGGAGCTCTACCGCTTCAACGGCGACGTCGACGGCCGCGGTTGCGACGCGGCCCTGGTGCTCGGGCCCGACGGCCGCCTCTACGGCGTGAACTCTTTCGGCGGCCCCGGCAACAAGGGCACGATCTTCCGGCTCAACCTCGACGGCAGCGGCTTCGAGGTGGTCAAGGCCATGACGCTGACGATGGATGGCCAGGGCCTGAGCCAGCCGCTGTTGCTGGCCAGCGATGGCTACTTCTACGGCTGCGCCAGCAGCGGCGGCGCCTTCAACCGGGGCGTGGTCTTCCGGCTCTTCCCCAATGGAGGGGCCTACCAGGTCATGCACCACTTCGCCGGCGGCGACAACGATGGGGCCTACCCCCGTTGCGCATTGATCGAAGGCGCGGATGGTGCGCTGTACGGGACGACCCTTGAAGGCGGCGCCGCTCCGCAGAGCTACGGCACTGTGTTCCGCATGACGCGCAACGGCAAGGTCAAGCTGCTGCACCGCTTCACCGCCAACGGCCCCGGCGGCGCGACCCCGGTGGGCGCCTTGCGCTTCGGCGCCGACGGCTGGCTCTACGGCACCAACCAGAGCGGTGGCGTGGGCCACGCGGGCGTGCTGTTCCGGCTGCGGGCGGCCTGAAGAGGCACCCGGGCCGGCGGCTCACGCCACCGGCCTGGGCCAGGGCCTCGGGTCAGGTCGTTCCCTCGGCCAAGGCCTCGGCCGAACCCACGACCCGCGTCGTCTCAGGCAGCTTGCGCACGCCGCGGATGGTCGCCCATTGCCAGGCGGCCAGGGCCAGCAGCAACGCCGTCACGCTGGAGAACGCGAGCGCCGCGCGCAGGTCCACGTGCTCGCCCAGCCAGCCGCCGAGCAGTGCGCCCGGGCCCGCCGGCAGCAGCGTGAGCCAGCGCATGGTGCTGGTCATGCGGCCCAGCAGCGGCTCGGGTGTCACCGCCTGGCGCAAGGCCAGGAAGTTGATGAACACCAGCACCGCACCGAAGCCGAACAGGCACAGCATGGTGGCGAAGGCTGCCACGCCCAGCGCGCTGGCCGGCGCCATCGCGAGCAGGCCCCAGCCGCTGCCGCAGACTGCGAAGCCAGCCACCAGGCAAGGCCCGGGGCCGATGCGGCGGCTGATGCGGTCGCCCAGCAGGCTGGCCAGCACCGTGCCCACGCCCAGGCCCACGTAGCTCAGGCCGATGGCCTGCTCGTCCATGCCCAGCACCCGCGTGGCGAACAGGATCTGCACCACCATCGCCGCGTGATGGCACATCTGCAGCGTGCCGACGCAGGCCGCCAACGCCACCAGCAGCCGCTGGTGCGCCACGAAGCGCAAGCCGGCCACGAGGTCGTGCCAGAAGGCCACGCTGCCGCCGCGGGGCGGCCGCTGCTCGCGCACGTCGATGCCACGCAGGATCCACGCCGAGACCAGCAGCCCCACCGCATCGACCAGCAGGGCCACCGGCGCACCCAGCAGGCGGATCAGCGCGCCCGCCACGCCGGGGCCGGCCACCTCGGCGCCCGAGCTGGCAAGTGAGTTCTTGGCATGCGCCTCCACCAGCCGGTCACGCTCGACGACCTGCGTCAGCACCACCTGCGCGGCCGAGCCGGCGATGGTGAAGATGGTGCCGATGAAAAAGCCGACCGCGTAGAGCCAGGGCATGGTCAGCCAGCCGAGCCAGTAAGCCAGCGGCACACTGGCCACCGCCACCGCGAGCAGGCTCTCGCCGACGATGTAGACCGGCAGCTTGCGCACGCGGTCCAGCCACACCCCGCCGGGCAGCGAGAAGAGCACGAAGGGCGCGATCTCCATCGCGGTCAGCAGGCCCATCTCGGTGGGCGTGGCGTGCAACAGCACGGCGGCCGTGAGCGGCAACGCCAGCATGGTCACCTGCCCCCCCAGCGAGCTGATGAGGATGGATGTCCACAGGCGACGGTAGGTGGCGTCGCGCAGCAGGTCGTTCGCAGGCAGCCTGAAGCGGTTGACGAGCGTTCTGAGCAAGGACCTCATGGGTCGTTCTACTTTCTCGGCCGAATGGTCAATGCTCGCGCCCGGGTCAGGCGCAAGCAGACCGACAAAACGGCGAAAGAGGAAAAGGCCGGGTTCCGATTCTTCCGCCGAGGGGCTCGGCGGACGCCTGGGTCGACCAGGCGAGAAAGCCGATGCCGCTTAGTGCGGGGCTGCCGCGATGCCTGCGGCGCCCGCCATGACGCGCACTGCCGGTCGGTGACCGGAGAGGCGGGTGATGGCGAAGGCGGGCTTCATCGGGCGGGTGGTGAATCGGTGGTTGGGAACGGCGTGGTTGCATCCTAGCAGCGGGCCAGCAGCGCATGCAAGCGTTCTCACGCATGCATCGTCCTTGATTCTGGGGATGCCGGTGCATTCGTTCACCGATAATTCCCCGATGACCAACCGTGCCGCGCTGGACGACTACTTCACCGAGCAGGTGGTCGGGCTGCCCTTCTCGGTCGAGATGGGGGCGAGCAGCGGTGTTCGTCGCGAACCCACCCGCGGTCTCAAGCTCCACATGCTGGAGGCCGAGGCCGAGCTGATCGGCCATGCCCTGCGGGGGCTGGTCTCGCCGCTGCAGGCCGACGCAGGCGCCGGCAAGCCCGTCTCGACAGCGGTGCTGGCACGCATGCGACGCCGGCTCCTCGTGATCGGGCTGCTGGCCATCCTCGCGTTGTGGTCGGCCGGCCTGTGGTGGCTGTTCCAGCGTTTCGCCGTCTGACCCCCATGCAGACCCCCGACGGCCGCCCGCTGCTGGACAAGACCCAGGACACGCTCGTCATCGACCCGGTGAAGATGAACATCGTGAACCGCATCGCAGCGGGCACGGTGCTGGGCGGCGACTTCCATTTCAAGGGCGGGCTGCTGCTGCAGGGCACGCTGCAGGGCCTGGGCGAGATCGCCGGCCGGCTGGTGGTGTGGCACGACGCGCGGCTGGTCGGCCGCTTCCGCGTGCTGGGTGACCTCTACCTGCTGGGCCAGCTTGGCGATGCGACCGAATCCGAGGACGAGGTCGACGAACACACCGAGATCGAGTGCCAGGGCACGGCCTATGTGGCCAGCACCGGCGTGAGCACCGGGACGCTCATCGCCGCGAAACTGCGCATGTATGATGGAGCGATCCTCCAGGGCCCGTTCCGGACCCTGCGCAACGCCCAGTCGCTGCCGGTGCTGCAAACGGGCTGAGCCACTCCTCAAACTTTCGTCTGCTGCCCCCGCCATGGATCCAGAAGACGCACCAGCCGCTGCTCCGGCCGACATCCCCACTCTGACCGAAGAGGCCGCGCCCCTCGTCCCCATGGGCCAGCCCATGCCGGACAGCCAGCGCGTGCCCACCCTGCTGCCGCAGGTGCAGGCCGTGGCCCGCACCACCGATACCGGCGCCGCCACACAGGTGTCCACACTCGGCCCGGGTCTGTCGTTCGTCGGCACCGCCCGCATCGAAGGCTCGCTCACCATCTCAGGCGAAGTGCAGGGCAACATCGAGCTGCTGGACAGCGGCAGCGGCCATGTGACGGTGACGCAGAGCGGCACCGTCGTCGGCGACATCAAGGCCCGCAACATCTCCGTGCTGGGCCAGACCGAAGGCCTGCTCGACGCCGCAGGCGGCCGTGTGTCGCTGCACGACACCGCCAGCGTCTCGGGCCGCATCCGCTACACCCACCTGCAGGTCAACGGCGCCGACCTGAACGCCCAGTTGGAGCGCGTGCGCCCCGAGGGCGATGGCGCCGGGCGCGTCCGCTGAGCCGACGCCGGACGGGCCGACACCCGACCCGGTGGCCACCAGCGACGAGTTGCGGCGGGCCGCGCTGCAGCGCTCCGCGGCGCGCGGTGCCGAGGTGGCCCGCAAGCGCCTGGCCCGTCGCCAGGCCCTGCGCGTCGCGCGATTGCTCGTGACCTGGCTTGGCCCGCTGCTCGTGCTGGGCAGCCTGGGCTGGAACAACGCCCGGCCTCTGGTGCCCGGCACCAACGATTCGACACTCCCGCGACCCAGCGCGCAGGCACAATCGCCTTCCGCTGCCGACACCCGCGCCAACCGAGGAGACCCCTGACGTGAACGGCCAAGACACCCACCGCGCACCGGCCCGCCTGGTACCCGCCGAGCAGCTCAACGCCATCTCCAGCCTGATCGCCGAAGGTGCCCGGTTCGAAGGCACTTTCAGCGCCAAGGTCGACCTGGGGCTGAAGGTCGACGGTCTCCTCAAGGGCGACATCCGGCTCGAGACCGGCGGCACCGTGCATGTGGGCGCCACCGGCATGGTGGAAGCCACCACGATCGAGGCCGACCATGTGCTGATCGAGGGCAAGGTGCGCGGCACCGTGATCGCCCGCAAGACGCTGGAGATCACCGGCTCGGCCACGCTGCTGGGCGACGCGCTGTACGACGCCCTGCTCGACGTGCATCCGCGCGCCCGCCTGCGCGGCAAGATCGAATACCGGGGCGACATCGACGGCGGCTCCGGCGCCTGAGCGCCCAGGTCAGCGCCGCGCGTCGAAAGGCGAGCGGATATCGGCCAGGAACTGCTGCGCCCGCGGGTGATGCGGCCGGTTGAAGAAGTCTTCCGGCGTGGCGCGTTCCAGCACCCGCCCGGCGTCCATGAACAGCACGCGGTCGGCCACCTCGCGCGCGAAGCCCATCTCGTGCGTCACGCAGACCATGGTCATGCCGTCTTTGGCCAGGTCGCGCATCACCAGCAGCACCTCGCCCACCATTTCGGGGTCGAGCGCGCTGGTGGGCTCGTCGAACAGCATCAGCGGCGGCTGCATCGCCAGCGCGCGGGCGATGGCCACGCGCTGCTGCTGGCCGCCCGAGAGCTGGGACGGCATCGCGTCGGCCTTGTGCGCCAGGCCCACCCGTTCCAGCAGCGCCATGGCGCGCTCGCGCGCCTCGGCCGGCTTCATCCTGCGCAGTTGAACCGGTGCCAGCGTGCAGTTGCCCAGCGCCGACAGGTGCGGGAAGAGGTTGAACTGCTGGAAGACGAAGCCGATGTGCGAGCGGAAGGCGTTGATGTCGAGCTTCGGGTCGTGGATGTCCTGCCCGTCGATGACGATGCGGCCGGACTGGATCGGCTCCAGCCGGTTCAGCGTGCGGATCAGCGTGGACTTGCCCGAGCCCGACGGGCCGCACACGACCACCACCTCGCCCTTGGCGACGGCTTCGGTCACGTCGACCAGCGCGTGGTAGTCGCCGAACCACTTGTTGACGGTGTCGAGCTGAATCATGGCGGCGTGGCAACGACAGGGCGGGCTCCGCGCCGGGCCAGGCGCTTCTCGAGCCAGAAGGCCCAGCGCGACAGCCCGAAGCAGAGGATGAAATAGGTCAGCGCCAGCAGGCCGTAGACCTCGGCCGGCCGGGTGAGCACCTGGGCGTTGATCTGCGAGGCGATGAACGACACCTCCGACAGGCTGACCACGTAGCCCAGCGAAGTCTCCTTGATCGTCGAGACGAACTGGTTGATCAGCGAGGGCAGCATGTTGCGCAGCGCCTGCGGCAGCACCACGGTGCGCATGGCCTGCAGCCAGCTCAGGCCGCAGGAGCGCGCGGCCTCCATCTGGCCCTTGGGCAGGCCCTGGATGCCGGCGCGCATGATCTCGGCCAGGTAGGCGCCGTCGAAGACCACCAGCGCGGCCAGCATGGTGCTGAACTGGTCGGTCTTCACACCCGTGAGCGTGGGGATCAGGAAGTAGGCCCAGAACACCACCATCAGCAGCGGCGTGCCGCGCACCACGTAGATCAGGCCCATCGCGGGCCAGCGCAAGGCGCGCCAGGGGCTGACGCGCGCCAGCGCCAGAGCCAAGCCCACCGGGAAGGCGAGCACCAGGCCCAGCGAGGCCAGCACCAGCGTCAGCGCCAGGCCGCCCAGCGGGCCATGCGGGTACTGCCCGATCAGGAAGTAGACCCAGTAGTCCTGGATGAGCTGGAGCACCTCAGCGCCCCTTCGTGGCCAGGTGCTGGCGGTGTTCGTACAGCGTCGCCAGGCCGCTGATCAGCAGCGAGACGGTGAGGTAGCCAGCCGTCGCAAAGGCAAAGGCCTCGAAGCCGCGGAAGGTGGCGCTTTCGACCTGCTGCGCCTGGTACATCATCTCGGCCACGCCCACCACCATCGCCATGCTGGTGTTCTTCCACAGGCTGAGCGTCTGTGAGATCAATGGCGGCACGGTGATGCGCAGCGCCTGCGGCAGCACCACCAGGCGCATCGACGGCAGGAAGCCGAAGCCGAGTGCGCGCGCCGCCTCGAGCTGCTCGCGCGGCACGCTGCGCACGCCGCTGCGAATGTCTTCCGACATGTAGGCCGCGGTGTAGAGCGTGAGCGCGACCACGGCGGCCGCGGCCTCGATGTTGCCGCGGTAGAGCCACTGCTTGATGCCCTCCGGGAGCACTTCTGGCGCACCGAAATACCAGAAGAGGATGTGCGCCAGCAGCGGCACGTTGCGGATGGCTTCGACGAAACCGAAGCCGATGCCTTGCAGCACGCGCGACGGCGTGAGGCGCAGCACCGCCACCACCAGCGCGAGCGGCAGCGCCAGCACCAGCGTGATCGCCGCCAGCTTCAGCGAGAGCCAGAAGCCGGCGACGAGCTGTTCGTGGTACGGGCCCGCGGTCAACAGGCCGAGGTCGAAGTCCACCGGACCGGTGGATCAATCGATCTTGTCGGTCTCGTACTTGAAGGGCCGCGACGTGAACTTCATCTTGGTCGACGGGCCGAACCACTTCATGAACAGTTTCTCGGCCTCGCCCGAGCTTTCCAACTCGCGCAGCACGCCGTCGACCAGCGTCTTCATGCCGGCTTCGCCCTTCTTCAGGCCGAGGGCCAGGTGCTCGGTGCTGATGCTGGTGGGCAGGATCACGTAGTCCTTCTGCGCGGGGCCGAGCTTGCTGAAGTCGTCGATCAGCGAGGTCTCGTCGTTGACGTAGGCCGCGCCCTTGCCCTGCTGCAGCGCCAGGAAGGCCTGCGGGCTGTTGTCGAACGACACGATCTCGGCCTGGGGCACCAGCTTCTTGACGTTCTGCTCCATGGTGGAGCCCTTGACCGTCAGCACCTTCTGGCCCGCGAGCTGCGCGGGCTGCTGGATGCCGCTGGTCTTCTTGGTCATGATCTTCTGGCCGGTAATGAAGGTCGACAGCGAGAAATCGATCAGCGCCTCGCGCTCCTTGTTGTGCGTCAGCGAGGCGGCGAGGATGTCGACGCGGCCCTGCTGCAGCTCGGGCACACGCGCAGCCACGGCCAGCTGCTTCAGGCTGGGCTTGACGCCCAGCTTCTTGGCGATGGCGTTGCACAGGTCGACCTCGTAGCCGACGATCTCGCGCGTCTTGATGTCGACGAAGCTGAAGGGCTCGTCGGTGCCGAGCACGCCGCAGACCAGCTCGCCCTTGGCCTTCACGTCGGCCACCTGGTCGGCCTGGGCGAAAGGAACCAGCGCGACCAGCAGGCCGGTCGCGAGCAGTCGGATGCGAAGGGTCATGGGGCTCTCTCCTGAGGTGAAGAGAGCCGACTGTAGCGACGGCGCGCCGAATATGCTGATGAGGTTTTTTCGCGTGGCGCGCGCCGCCGGTCAGGACCGGTAGTCGGCGTTGATGCTGACGTAGTCGTGCGAGAGGTCGCAGGTCCACACGGTGGCTGTCGAGCTGCCACGGTGCAGGTGCACCTTGACCGTGATCTCGGCCTGCTTCATCACGCGCTGGCCATCGGCTTCCTGGTAGGCCGGGTGCCGGCCGCCCTGCGTGGCCACGTGCACGTCGTCCAGGTGCAGGTCGATCAGCGACTGGTCCAGGTCGGCGATGCCGGCGTAGCCCACCGCGGCGAGGATGCGGCCCAGGTTGGGGTCGCTGGCGAAGAAGGCCGTCTTGACCAGCGGCGAGTGGGCGATGGCATAGGCCACCTGCTGGCACTCGGCTTCGGTCTGGCCGCCATCCACCTGCACCGTGATGAACTTGGTGGCGCCCTCGCCGTCGCGCACGATGGCCTGGGCCAGCTCGCGTGCCACGTCGAACACCGCCGCCTGCAGCGCCTGGCCCTCGGTGCTGGCGAAGGACTCGATGCGCGCGTGGCCGGCCTGGCCGGTGGCGATGAGCACGAAGGAGTCGTTGGTCGAGGTGTCGCCGTCGATGGTGATGCGGTTGAAGGACGCGTCCGCCGCCGCCTTGGCCAGCGAGGGCAGCAGCGCCGGGGCGATCACCGCGTCGGTGGCCACGAAGCCGAGCATCGTCGCCATGTTGGGCCGGATCATGCCGGCCCCCTTGGAGATGCCGGTGACATGCACCTCCTTGCCGCCGATCACCACCGTGTGCGAGGCGGCCTTGGGCAGGGTGTCGGTGGTCATGATGCCTTCCGCGGCGCGGGCCCAGTGGGTGGCCGAGCGGTCGGCCAGCGCGGCGGGCAGCCCGGCCTCGATGCGCTCGACCGGCAGCGTTTCCATGATCACGCCGGTGGAAAACGGCAGCACCTGCTCGGGCGCCACACCGAGCTGCGACGCCAGCGCCGCGCAGCTGCGGCGGGCGCGCGCCAGCCCGTCGGCCCCGGTGCCGGCGTTGGCATTGCCGGTGTTGACCAGGATGGCGCGGATGTTGGTGCCGCCCGCGGCCAGGTGCTCGCGGCAGACCTGCACCGGCGCGGCGCAGAAGCGGTTGCTGGTGAAGACGCCGGCCACCGCCGAGCCCTCGGCGATGCTCACGACCACCAGGTCCTTGCGATTGGCCTTGCGGACACCGGCCTCGGCGATGCCGAGTTCCACCCCGGCGACAGGGGCCAGGCGGGCAGGGTCGGGGGCGGTCAGGTTGACGGGCATGGCGGCGGTCCGGTTCAGGGTGGGAGAGAGGGCCGGATTGTAGGGAGCCGGTTGCGCCGGTTGGGCCCCCAACGGCAAGGCGGCCGGGGCTTGTGGCCCCGGCCGCCTTCCTGTCCTCCACTGACAGCGTCGAACGTGTTGTTTCTCAGGGCAGGGGCCACCAGGCCAGCGCCGCCGCGGCCAGCAACGCCAGCGAGGCGATCACCCCGCTCAACCACAGGCCCTGCCGGTCCAGCCGGGCCAGCAGGCGCTCGGGCTCGGCCAAGGCGGCAGCCTGCTCTTCAGGCGCCCAGACCGCCATCTCGGGCAGCAGCAGCGCGGGGCTCATGCCGCCCTCGTCCAGGTGAAGAACTGCTCCTGCAGGCGCGACGGCACGGGCCGGGCGGCGGGCGCCGGGCGGCGCGAGCTGATCGGCGTGACGCCGTGCGACAGGCGAATCGCCAGGTGGTTGACGGTCTGGAACCGCACCAGGCGGTCCAAGGCGCGCTGCATCAGCACCAGCTGGCGCTGCTGCACCGCTTCCTCGGCGCTGCGCAGGCAGTCTTCCAGCAGGGCGCGGGCAAAGGCGGCGGCGCTGCCGAGCTCGGTGTACTCGCGCACCAGCTGGCGGCAACGGGCTTGTTCGGCCAGCAGCATGTCCTCGAGCGTGTTCATGGGGAACTCCTTCCTGGGCTGTGTGTGTTCGGGTGCCGAGGCCGGCACCGGGCTTGGTGGGCCGGGCGGGTTTCTGCCTGGCACGGAAGGCATTTCACCGGCATGCACTTCGCAACGCCACGCGCATCACCGCCTCACCACGGCCCGATGGGCGGACGATGGTCAGACGATCCACGTGCGATCGTGGCGCCCCCGCTACTGTTCTAGGGGGATGTCCGCGGGGAGCACATACCGGGTGCTGGGCCCCTTGCCGGTCTGCAACAGCAGCCCTCGCTCCGCCAAGGTCACCAGGTGCTTGGACGCGGTGGCCAGGCCCACCCCACACAGGCGGGCATAGGTGCTCTTCTGAATCGAGCCGTCGGTGAACAGGTGCTCGAGGATCGCAATGCGCCGCTGCTCGGCCAGCAGCTCGCCCGCCCGCTCGCGCCACTGCGACTGCACCTGCTGCTCCCGCGGCATCTGGCGCTTGAAGGCGTCCTGCAGCCGGTCCAGCTCGGGGGCGAACTGCCTGTCCAGACCCGAGCGTTGCATCAACGCCAGGGCAGCGTCGCGCTCGACCGCGGCGATTTCCAGATAGGACTGGGCGATCTCCAGGTGGAGCTTGATCTTCGTCTCGGCAGAGCCGGGCATGGCCAGCGCCTGGCGGTGCTGCTGGATCCGGGCCATGTGCGACGCGTGGGCCGCGTGCTCGTCGGGCACCAGGCTGGCCAGGGAGAAACCCTGATCGAGGCCGAGCACCTCGCTCTTCAGGCGACGCGCGGCATCCAGCACGTAGGGGTCGTGCTCTCCGGCCTTGGCTTGCAAGGTGCATTCGACATGATGATCACCCTGGATCTCATCAGCAGGGTCGCCGGACTCTTTGAATCGTCGAAAAAAGGCTTCCGCCAAGTTGTAGTGCATCCGGGTGACCAGCAGCCCCAAGCCCGCTGTTTGACTGGTCTCAAGCGCACTCAGGTAGGCGCGAATCGCCTCGCTCAGCTTGCCCATCCGGAAGTACGCGATTCCCAAGTTACCGGTAGCTCCGGCAAGCAAAAAGGGCTCGACCGATTGATGGCTAGTGCCTTGGACCACTCGCTGGGCATAGCGGATCGCCTCGTCGAAGCGGCCAAGTTCGCCGTACGTGACACTGAGGTTGTTGCTTGTCGACAGGATTTGCCGGGCGTCACCTACACGTTCGAACAGCAGCAGCGCACGCAACTTGTGCTCAAGCTCTTGCTGTCTGTCGCCCGCTCGGCGCCAGTACTCGCCCCAGGTGTTCTCCAGCGTCGCACGGGTGCTGTCAGACACAGCATGATGACTTTTTCGCTCGTCAGCGGCCCGAAGCACGGCCAGCGCTCGACCATCGTTGCGTAGCGCGTAAACCCAAGCGAGCCGGTCGAGGGCGCGCAGGTGCAGATCCATCGCGCTGTCTTGCCTATCATCCTCAGATTCTTCTGAACCCAAGCTCGCCAGCTTGTCGGCACCATCCTGGAAGAACACCAGGGCGCGATCGAGGTCTCGCGATTGAAAGTAGTTGCCCAGCGCGAGCATAGCTTGCCCCTCCAGGCGGTACAGGCCGTGATGCGCGGCCTGCGCCAGGGCCTGTTCGAGGCAACGTCGCTCCTCTTCCGAATCACCCGAGGCTCGGCGCAACGCCGCAAGCGCAAGCGCGTAGTGCGCACGCGTCGGCGGCGCCATTGGCGCCGCCTCCAGCCGACCCAATGCAACTGGCGTGTCAACGTGACCCGCCAGTTGCGTACACGAGCGCATCAGCAGTTCGACCGCTGCAGCCCAGTCGCCGCTCTCTAAACAGTGCCACAACGCGCTATCTAGGTACTGGTGGCTGGTCGCCCAGCGCACTTGCCGAGCGTGCCATTCGGCATCGATGGCTGGACCGCACCTCTCTCGCAGGATCTGTAGCGCGCAAGCTCGTAAAGCTCCGCGCTGCGTTGCACCCAGTTGGTGACCCAACTGCCGGCCGAGTTGTTGCCGGCCTTTTTCGAGGTACCGGTACAGCGTGCTGGGGCCAACATCCCACAACGTACACAGATGCTCGATAGGCCCGTCAGCCTCGCTGCCAAGGTAGCGCTTGGGAAAATGCGGGACCCGACATAGCCCGAGTTGGCACGCGGTGGCCAGCAGCGGGCGCCAACTGGTGCTGTAGAGCCACGCCTCGTCGCTGATCGCGTCCAGCCCCGTGCCCCTGTCCGGTCGCATTTCGCCCAGAAGCCAGACTGTGACCGCGCGAACGGCCAAGAACAACCGCTGATTCGCTTCCTGCGGCGCCGAATCGCCCCAGACCCCCTCAAGCAAGGGAAGCACCGGCATCAGCAGCCTGCGCGCCAGCCGAGCACGTCGCTCCAGCACCTGTTGCACGGTGCCTACCCGGTGCGCCGACAAGAGGCCCTGCACGATGGCCTCGATGTGACGTGGTGACATGCGCGCCGGCATGAACGTCGGCGCACCAACGGCGAACGGATCGGCAGTCATGTGGCCCAGCTTGACTCGGTATCGTCCAGAAATCGTCCGGCCCGACCCGGCCGGCACGAGGCAGGCATGCCTTTCAATGCGAAAGCACGTCCCGTAGTGTACGGATCGCAATCTCCTTCCTCTTCTACGACAAGGCGACCCATGAGCACAAACCTTCTGACGTTGGCCAAGCGTGGCGACTCTTCTTCCGGCTGCGGCCTGGTCTTACTGGTCCACGCCCCACTCGGCACTGACCCTGTGTTGGCAACTTACCCGGACGGTACGTCGCTGACGCTGAGCGACCACCCGCTGGTGACCAATCTGCAAAAGGTGGCCAACTTCGGAGCGGCCGTACTCGCCATGATCGACCGGCCGGACGAACCCACATACCTCCTGGCCATCGCTCCGCACCATGGCGCAGCGGTGCAGATCACGCCGTTAGGCAAGCTCGACATGAGCGCGCCGGAAACCCTGGCCTACCTGATCCGCCAGGGCCGCGAACGCCATCCTGGCTTGTCGCTCGTGCTGTCGCTGCAAGGGCATGGCGCCGGCTACACGCCTGAGCTAGACGCCTCACAAATCACATTCGCAAACGCTACTGCGGACGGTGTGCGCTGGGAACTGGCCGACGGCCTGCTTGTGCCTCGTCGACCAGATGGAAGCCCAGTCATCGCCGACGGCTCTCCCATCCTGCCCATTGCGACGCCTACTTCTGCAAACGACCACCCCGTCCTGTCTACTTGGGCCATCGGCGCCGGCCTGGCCGCGGCATCAGGCGACCAGCGCTGCGACCGCATCGCCGTCGTCCACTTCAACAACTGCTTCAACATGTCGGCCGAGTTGCTGCACACGGTGGCGGCGCATGCCGACTTCGCCGTGGGCTACTGCAACTACAACTTTTTCACCGCCGGCGAGGCCTACCCGCGCGTGTTCCAGAACCTCCAGGCCGCTGGCGAAGCACCGGCCGAGCAGGTGGCGCGCTGGTTCGCTGAAACCAACCGCGACCTCCTGGCCGCCAAGGGCAATCACCCGACAGTCGGCGGGGTGATCGCGCTGTCGCGCATGCACGAGATCACCGAGCGGCTGGACGACCTGGCCGACGCGCTGCTGGCCGCCTTGCGCACCTCGCCCAACCGCGCCGACGAGGTGGCCAAGATCAAGAAGGCCATCGTCGCCGCCCAGCAGTACGACACCCAGGCCGGCTTCGTGCTGGAGGCGCCCGATCAGCTGACCGACCTGTGCAGCTTCGCCGCACGGCTGCAGGAGCACGATTTCGGCCCCTATGGCGTGAAGGCCGCCGCTGCCGCCCTGCAGGGCGCGCTGAAGGGCATCAAGGCCTACGGCTCTGCCGATGCCCCGTGGGTCGACCCCGGCGTGCAGTGGGACTTCAGCGAGGAGACGCTGGCGATGAACATCCTGCTGCCCGACCCCCTGCTGGACGGCGTGTGGGACTGGCGCTCGCCCTACTACCTGGACGTGAACCCTGACCCGAACAAACCGCCGGTGCAGCCGCACATCATCGATTTCCTGAAGGTGACCGACTGGGTCGACTTCATCATCGAGTACCACAAGGGGGTGCCGTTCAAGGGCCTGCTCCCGGCCACGATTCCGCCGTACCCGGTGTTCAACGCGCGTTACGACCCGCGCGGCTGCGGCGACACCAAGCCGCAAGGTGGCTGCCGGTACGGGCGCGTGCCACGCATCAGCAAGGACTAACCGCCCGACCCCATCCCCCGACCGAGGGATGTGCCAGGTTTGGATCCGCGTCTACCGTGCGCCTGCGCCGCGATCGTTCGCGGCGCAGGCTGGGCGCTTCTGCCCGGCCTGACACTCAGCATGGGAGCCATGATGGACAAGCAGAGTCAGTGCAATTCACCCGTTCGGCAGCTGACGCCGACCGAGACAAGGCAAGTCGCAGGAGGGCCGATGGGTTACCCAGGGCTCGGGCAACTACCCGGCCCCCAGGGCGAGCAGCCGCGGTTGCTGAACACCGAACAAGTTCGAGCGGTTGCCGGCGGCCCAATGGGCTCGCCCACCTTGGGTCAACAGCCCGACCCGCAAGGCGAAGCGCCGCGGCAACTGACCGCCGCAGAGGTCGTGCTCGTGGCCGGCGGCCCGATGGGCTTCCCGGGCCTTGGGGTGCCGCCGGACACCGAAGTGATCGGCTCGCCAAGCCGCTGAGTATCGCCATCGGTTGGGCAGCCCCATCGACGGACCTCGCGAGCTGACGCCGACGGAGGCATACCTCGTGGCCGGCGTGCCGGCCGACTATCCCGGCTTATCCACCCCACCCGCCCCCCAAGACCCAGGACGCACCGCGCTGATCAGGCCTGGTCGGGCGGCTCTGGAGAGTCCTTTCCCAATCCACCCCCACCCGGCCTCAACCGCCCGGCCTCCATCGCCACCACCCTTCCCGCCATCGCGATCGTCTCCGGCCGATGCGCCACGATCACGCGGGTGAGTTGCAGCGCCTGCACCGTCGCGTTCACCGAGCGCTCGTTGCCGATGTCGAGGTGGCTGGTGGCTTCGTCGAGCACCAGCATGCGAGGGCGGTGGTAGAGCGCCCGGGCCAGCAGGATGCGCTGCTTCTGCCCGCCCGAGAGCCCGATGCCGGATTCGCCGGTGAGCGTGTGGAAGCCCATGGGCATCTCGGTGACCTCGCGCTCTACACCGGCCTGGCGAGCGCTTTCGACGATGCGCTCCCAATCGGGGTCGGGGTCGAAGAAGCAGATGTTGTCGGCGATCGAGCCGGAGAAGAGCCGGTCTTCCTGCATCACCGTGCCGATCAGGCGGCGGTAGTTGGCCAGGCCGAGCTGGCCGAGCCGCCGGCCGCCGACCCACACCTCGCCCTCGGTGGGCTGCAGCAGGCCCAGCATCACCTTGACCAGGGTGGTCTTGCCGCAGCCCGAGGGGCCGGTGATGGCCACGCATTCGCCGGGCTCGATGCGCAGGCTCACGCCCTGCAGCACGAAGGGTTCGGTGGGCGAGTAGCGGAAGCTCACGTTGCGCAGCTCGACCGACATCGGCAGCTGCCCCAGGTCCACCTCGGCGGGCAGGTGCTGGTGGTCGCGCTCGGTCTCCTGCAGCACGATGTCGGCCACGCGCTCGCCGTGCAGCCTGAGCATCGACAGCTCGGCCAGCTTGTCGACCAGCGCCGAGACGCGGGTCGAGAACTGCAGCTGGTAGGCCATGTAGGCGAAGAGCATGCCGGCGGTGAACTCCTGCGCCAGCACCAGGCGCGCCGCGAGCCACACCACCACCACGCGCTCCAGGCCGTTGAGCAGGCTGCGCAGCGTGTCCTGGCTGACGGTGAGGCGCTGGATGCGCAGCTCGGCGTTGAACTGGTCGGCCAGCATGTTGAGCCAGCCGGCGCGCCGCACGTCGCCCTTGCCGAACAGGCGCACGCTCTGGATGCCGCTGGCCGTCTCGATCATGTGGGTCTGCTGGCGCGCGGCGTGGATGATCTGCTCGGCGGTGGCCTCGCGCAGCGCGCGAAACACCGCCCAGCGCAAGAGCGCATACAGCGCCAGGCCGGCGAGCGACACCACCGTGAGCTGCGGGCTGTAGGCCAGCATCATGGCCAGCGTGCCCACGGTCATCAGACCGTCGACCAGCACCTGCGCGAACTGCGTGGTCAGCGTGCGCTGGATGGTGCCCACCGAGCCGAAGCTGGCCAGGATGTGGCCGATGTGGCGCTTATCGAAAAAGTCCAGCGGCAGCCGCACCAGGTGGGCGAACACATTGCCCAGCCACTGGAAGTTGAGGCTGGTGCTGAGCACCACGACGAACCAGCCGCGCGTGGCCGAGATCACCGCGTGCACCACCACCAGCAGGCCGAAGCCCAGCGCCAGCACGGCCAGCATGTCGGCATCGGCGGTGACCAGCACATGGTCGACCACCCACTGCAGGTAGAACGGCAGCGCCATCGCGATCAGCTCGAGCAGCACCGCCAGCAGCGCGATCTGCGCCAGGCCGCGGCCCAGGCCCGTGACGCGGCCCATCAGGCCGCGCAGCGACAGCTTCGGCCCGGCCGGCTGCGCCACGAAGTCGGGGCCGGGCGACACCTCGAGCGCGACACCGGTGAAGTGCTTTCCGAACTCGGCCATGGAGACGCGCCGCTCGCCCACGGCGGGGTCGTGGATGACGGCCCCGCGTGCGTCCACTGACTTGAGCACCACGAAGTGGTTCATGTCCCAGTGCAGCACGCAGGGCAGTTGCAGCTGCGGCAGGTGGTCCATCTCGAGCCGCAGCGCGCGCGTCTGCAGGCGCATGGCCTCGGCGATGCGCATCAGCGCTTCCAGCGTGGCGCCCTTGCGCGAGATGGCGAAGCGCAGCCGCAGGTTGGCCAGGTCGGTGCGGTAGCCGTGATAGCTGGCCACCATGGCCAGGCTGCACAGCCCGCACTCGGTGGCCTCGGTCTGGATGAACACCGGCAGGTGCCGGCCGGCCCAGGAGAAGAGCGTTTCGCGCATCACATGGCCTTGCCGATGCCCAGCAGCGGCGCGAGTGCCCACTCGACCAGGCTGCGGTGTTCCAGCGCCACGCTGGCCGAGAGCAGCATGCCGGGCTTGAGCGGCGCGGGGCTGCCAGTGCGCTCGCGCAGGGCGGCCAGGTCCACCGTGACGCGTGCACGGTACTGCGAGCGCGCGGTGCCGGGCGCGGCGGCGGGGTCGGCAGGCAGCGTCAGGCCACCGGCGCGCTCGCTGCTGGCCACCGGGCTGAGCGACACGCTGCGCAGGCGGCCCGGGAACAGGCCGTATTTTTCATAGGGGAAGGCCTCGAAGCGCAGCTGCACCGCCTGGCCCTCGCGCAGGTGGCCCACCGCGCGCGAGGGCAGGAAGAGCTCGGCTTCGAGCGTGGCGCCTTCTGGCACCAGAGTGGCCAGCTCGGCCGCGGCGGCCATCGGCTGGCCGGGGTCGACCAGCACGGCGGCCACCACCCCATCGCGCGCCGCCCGCACGCTGACCTCACGCTCCAGCTCGCTCTCGTCCAGCGCCTGCTGCACCTCGTCCATGTCGCGCCGCGAGGCCGATTGCTCACGCTCGGCCTGCAGCGGGATCTGGGCCTGCTGCACGCGCAGCGAGGCCAGCTCGCGCGCGGTGTCGACCCGGGCGCGGTCGATGGCGGCCAGTTCCACCTCCTGCTCCAGCGCCTCGGCCGCCTTGGCCTGCGCCAGGGTCTGGCTGACCATGCCTTCGCGGGCCAGCTCTTCATGGCGGCGGGTGATGTCGCGCAGCACCTGCACCCGCTGCTCCTGCAACGCGCGCTCCCGCTTGAGCTGGGCCAGGGTGGCTTCGAGGCCGCGCACGCGGGCAGCGGCCTCCTGCGTGCGCAGGTCGGCCAGGCGGCCCTGCTGGGCGACCTCGCTTTCGAGGCGGCGCAGGCGGCTGGCAAGGGCAGTGCTGATGCTGCCCTGGTCCACACCCGACGCGGTGGCGCGGTCACGCTGGACGACAAACATCACCTCGCCGGCGCGGACGGCGGCCCCGGGGGTCACCCGCACCTCGCTGACACGCCCGGCCAGCGGCGCGACGACGCGGATCACGCCGCTGTCGGGCACCACCATGCCGCTCACCACCTCCTTGCGCGTGAAACCGGCGAACCAGGCGAAGGCGAGCAGACCCAGTACCAACGCTGCCAGCAGCGCCGTCAGCGCGGCGAAGGACCACGGCCGCGCCAGCACCACCGAGCCGTGGAAGCGCTGCCGCTGGTGGTCCACCGCCTCGGTGCGGAACAGGTCGCTGGTGGCCATGTCGATGCGTGGTGTGTGCCGCCCGGACAATACCTAACGCCGAGAAGCGGCGGCGAGTTTGCCACGCCGCATGGCCATTCACCCTTGGGGAAAGGCCGCGAACATCAGCTGGTCGCAGAGCTCACCCCGCGCATCGCGCTCGCGGTGGTGCAGTCGGCCCTCGAGCGTGAAGCCCAGCGCATGCTCGGCGAAGTGCAGCGCGCGCTCGTTGCCAACTTCCGAGATCGCCTCGATGCGCACCAGCCCGAGCTGGAAACCGAAGGCCACCACCGCAAGCACCGCCTCGCGCATCAGGCCTTGGCCGGCCTGGCGGGCGTCGCCCACGTAGCCGATCTCGGCGCGGGGCACCTCAAAGTCGAAGGTGTGCAGGTCGATGCGGCCGACGAAGGCCCGGTCGTCGCCGCGGAAGACGTTGAAGATGAGGCAGTCGCCCTCATCCACCAACGCCAGCCCGCGCTCGCAGAAGCTCTGGGCTCGCTCCAGGGTCCACGGCGACTGGGCCCAGGCGATGAAACCGAGCGTGGGCAGACTCGCGTTGACGCTCTCGTGCACAGCGGCCGCATGCTCGCGCGACGGAGCTTCAAGCACCAGCCGCGCCGTCTCGATGCGGCGCGGGGCGTGGATCAGTGTGCTCCGATCCACGCGACGATCGAGGTCAGGCCAGCCGGCCGTGGCAGGCCTTGTACTTCTTGCCGCTGCCGCAGGGGCAGGGGTCGTTGCGGCCCACGCGCGGCACCTCGGTCGACGGGTCGGTTTCCTGGCTGACGCTGCCGTCTTCGTTGGGGTGGGTGTAGGTCACGTTGGCGATGCGCTCGACACGGTCCTCGATGGCCTCGGCCGCTGCGCTCACCTGTTCCTGGGTCTGGATGCGCACGGTCATCAGCACCCGGGTGACTTCCATCTTCACCACGTCCAGCAGCTGCGAGAAGAGCTCGAAGGCCTCGCGCTTGTACTCCTGCTTCGGGTTCTTCTGGGCGTAGCCGCGCAGGTGGATACCCTGGCGCAGGTAGTCCAGCGCGGCCAGGTGCTCGCGCCAGTGCGAGTCCATCGACTGCAACAGCACCATGCGCATGAAGGGCGTGAACTGCTCGGCGCCCACGAGGTCGAGCTTGGCCTGGAAGGTCGCGTCGGCCGCGGCGATCACCTTCTCCAGGATCTCGTCATCGGTGATGGAGTCGCTGGCCTGCACCAGCGACTGCAAGCCGACCTCGACCTGCCACTCTTCGCGCAGCACCTTCTCCAGGCCGGGCAGGTCCCACTGCTCTTCCACGCTCTCGGCGGGCACGAACGTGCGCACCACGTCGGTCATGGTGGCCTTGCGCAGGTTGGCGATCTGCTCGGTCAGCTCCTTGGCCTCCAGAATCTCGCCACGCTGCTGGTAGATGACCTTGCGCTGGTCGTTCGAAACGTCGTCGTACTCGAGCAGTTGCTTGCGGATGTCGAAGTTGCGGGCCTCGACCTTGCGTTGGGCGGACTCGATCGATCGCGACACGATGCCGGCCTCGATGGCTTCGCCCTCGGGCATCTTCAGCCGCTCCATGATGGCCTTGACGCGGTCGCCCGCGAAGATGCGCATCAGCGGGTCTTCGAGCGACAGGTAGAAGCGCGAGGCGCCCGGGTCGCCCTGGCGGCCCGAGCGGCCGCGCAGCTGGTTGTCGATGCGGCGACTCTCGTGGCGCTCGGTGGCCACGATGCGCAGGCCACCCTCGGCCTTGACCTTCTCGTGCAGGCCCTGCCACTCGTCGTGCAGCTGCTGGATGCGGCGTGCCTTCTCGTCGGCGGGGATCGCGTCGTCGGCCTCGATGAACTGGACCTGCTTCTCGACGTTGCCGCCGAGCACGATGTCGGTACCGCGGCCTGCCATGTTGGTGGCGATGGTGATCACGCCCGGGCGGCCGGCCTGGGCCACGATCTCAGCCTCCTTGGCGTGCTGCTTGGCGTTGAGCACCTGGTGCGGCAGCTTGGCCTTTTGCAGCAGGCCGGAGATCAGCTCCGAGTTCTCGATCGAGGTCGTGCCCACCAGCACCGGCTGGCCACGCTCGTGGCAGTCGCGGATGTCCTCGACCACGGCGTTGTACTTCTCGCGCGAGGTCTTGTAGACGAGGTCGAGCTCATCCTTGCGGATGGTCGGCCGGTTGGGCGGAATGACCACGGTCTCGAGGCCGTAGATCTCCTGGAACTCGTAGGCCTCGGTGTCGGCCGTGCCGGTCATGCCCGACAGCTTGCCGTACATGCGGAAGTAGTTCTGGAAGGTGATCGAGGCGAGGGTCTGGTTCTCGCTCTGGATCTGCACGCCTTCCTTGGCCTCGACCGCCTGGTGCAGGCCGTCGGACCAGCGGCGGCCGGTCATCAGGCGGCCGGTGAACTCGTCGACGATCACCACCTCGCCGTTCTGCACCACGTAGTGCTGGTCGCGGTGGTACAGGTGGTTGGCCCGCAGCGCCGCGTACACGTGGTGCATCAGCGTGATGTTGGCCGGGTCGTACAGGCTGGCGCCTTCCACCAGCAGGCCGGCTTCTGCAAGGATGCGCTCGGCGTTCTCGTGGCCATCTTCGGTGAGGAAGACCTGGTGGCCCTTCTCGTCGATGGTGAAGTCGCCCGGCTCGATCACGCCTTCGCCGGTGCGCGTGTCGGCCTCGCCGATCTGCTTCTTGAGCTGGGGGACGACGGCGTTGATGCGCACGTACAGCTCGGTGTGGTCTTCCGCCTGGCCGCTGATGATCAGCGGGGTGCGGGCCTCGTCGATCAGGATCGAGTCCACCTCGTCGACGATGGCGTAGGCCAGGCCGCGCTGCACGCGGTCGGCCACGTCGTGCACCATGTTGTCGCGCAGGTAGTCAAAGCCGAACTCGTTGTTCGTGCCGTAGGTGATGTCGGCGCCGTAGGCGGCCTGCTTCTCGGCGCGGTCCATGCCGGGCACGTTCACGCCCACGCTCAGGCCGAGGAAGTTGTACAACCGGCCCATCCACTCGGCATCGCGCCGGGCCAGATAGTCGTTCACCGTCACCAGGTGCACACCCTTGGCGGGCAGCGCGTTCAGGTACACCGCCAGCGTGGCGGTCAGCGTCTTGCCCTCGCCGGTGCGCATCTCGGCGATCTTGCCGGAGTGAAGCGACATCCCGCCGATCATCTGTACGTCGAAGTGGCGCATCTTCAGCGAACGCTTGCTCGCTTCGCGCACCACGGCAAAGGCTTCAGGCAGCAGGTCGTCCAGCGTCTCGCCCTTGGCCAGGCGCTCGCGGAACTCCCCGGTCTTGGCCTTGAGCGCAGCGTCATCCAGGGCCGCGAAGCTCGACTCCAGCGCGTTGATCTTCTCGACCGTGCGGCGATAGCCTTTGAGCAGGCGGTCATTGCGACTGCCGAAAATCTGGGTCAGGAGCTTGGGCAACATGCGGCGTCGAAAGCGGTAGAGGTCGGAGGCCGGCGCGACTCGGGCGCGCGGCGCGGTGCCCACGGACATGGGGGTGTGGCGCCCACCTTGCAAGCGGGGCCGACCCCCTAGTTCGGCCTATGGCGCAGGGCGGTTGGGGCGCGGGTCACCGAGGGGGTTGCTGGGGCGTGCTTCGGCCGCCCGGCGCTCGCGCCAAAGCGCGCGAGTTTAGCACCGGGGGTCGGGCGGAATGGTTCAGTTCCGGCGGGCCGGCGCCGCGACGGCAGCGGCAAGAGGCACTTCAGCCGGGCTGCTGGTCAGGAACTTGGCAGGGTCCTGCATCACCCCGTCGACCAGTACCTCGAAGTGCAGGTGCGGGCCGGTAGAGCGCCCTGTCGTGCCGACCAGCGCCACCTGCTGGCCGCGCTTGACCAGGTCGCCCGCCTTGACCAGGATACGCTGCGCGTGGGCGTAGCGGGTGGACAGCCCGTTGCCGTGGTCGATCTCGAGCAGATTGCCGTACTGCGCATGGTAGTCGGTCGACGCCACGACGCCGCCAGCCGCCGCCATGATCGGGGTGCCAGGGTCGGCTGAAAAGTCGAGCCCCGTGTGCAATGCACTTCGGCCGGTAAACGGGTCGGAACGAAAGCCGAAGCCGGAGCCCACCTCGGCCTCCACCGGCCGCGTGTTGGGCACCATCAAGGCCTTCAGGCGTGACTCGAACAGCCGGGATTCGGCCAGCGTGAAGACGTCGCTGTGCTGCTGGGCCAACAACTCCAGCGCACCGAGTGTCTTGCCCAGTTGCTCCAGGCTTGGATGGTCCAGCGGTACGTAAGGGCCGCCGCGGCCGGCAGCGGCGCCGCGGCCAGAACGATCTGGCACGGGTTCGGCGGGAGCAGCCTTCAGTTCGTCCGGCTTGACGCCGGCAAGGCCGGACACGCGCTCGCCCATCGCCTCCAGGCTGACCATGCGGGCCTGCATCTCGCCGACCCGTTGGGCCAGCACATCCAGGTTGCTGCGCATGTTCTTGTCCAGCTGGGCGATCTCGTCGCGCACCACCAGTTTGACCAGCGGGCTGACGAGTGGCCATCCCTCGCGCGCGGCCTTGAGGAAGATGAAGTGGTAGACCGCGCCGGAGAGCAGCAACAGGGCCGTCACGAGGGTGATCAACGCGAGGGTGATCTGAAGGCGGCTGAAGCTCAGCACGCGCGTGCGCGCCAAGCTGCCGTGGGTGATCAGGATCTGCATCGGTAAACTCCTTGGCCCCATGCCGCCTCCCGCCCCGACACCTCCCGCACCAGGCCCCCACACTCGGCCGATCAACGAAGCGCTGTCGGCCAGCACGACACTGGCCCAGCTGCTGGAGCGGCTGAAGGAGGCCGAAGCGCGCATGGCCACGGTGCGGGAAACCCTGCCGGCGGGCCTGCGCGCCCACGTGCGCACGGGCGTGCTGGACGAGACCGGCTGGAACCTGCTGGTGCCCAACGGTGCGGTGGCCGCGAAGCTGCGCCAATGCCTGCCTGCCATCGAGCAGGCTTTGGTCGAGCGGGGGTGGAAGCCTACTTCACTCCGGGTGAAGGTTCAATCCGACCCGTTGTAGCAAGGTGTAGGGAAAACGTGGTGCCGGCTATCCGAATCGAACGGATGACCTACCGCTTACAAGGCGGTTGCTCTACCAGCTGAGCTAAGCCGGCACGGCATAAGCTGTTGATTTTACTGAAGTGGCCCGAAGTGGGCGATGCCGGGCGGCAACAGCCACAGCCGGGCGTGCGTCACTTCACGCGCTTCAGCGCAGGACGGGGAGCCGGCGGCGGCTCGTCGCCGTCCGGCTGGTCGGAAACCGGTGTCGTCGTGGCCGGGGCCGAGAGCCCGGGCACCCCGCCATGCTGGTCACTGCGCGCCAGCCGCAAGCCACGCCCGGTACGGGCATCGCTGGACTCTGGGCCGCCGGCCGTGTCCGGTGCGTTGGTCGGCATTGGAAAAGCCATACCCTGGCCGTTCTCGCGCGCATAGATCGCCACCACGTGGTCCACCGGCACGACGATCTCGCGCGCGACGCCACCGAACCGGGCCTTGAACTCGATGTACTCGTTGCCGAGCTTGAGGCCGCTGGTAGCCTCGAAGCCGACGTTGAGCACGATCTCGTTGTTCTTCACGTACTCGTTCGGAACCTGCACGCCAGCATCGACGAAGACCGCCAGGTAGGGCGTGAAACCGTTGTCGGTGCACCAGTCGTGCAGCGCGCGGATCAGGTAGGGCCGGGTCGAGCTGCCCTGGTTGTCGGGCGCGGAAGGCGGAGGCGGTGGGGTCGGCGTCGAGGTCATGGAAAAAGGAATGTCGCTGGGCCTGACCCTTACTTGCGCATCACCTTTTCGGAGGGGGTGAGCGCCTCGATGTAGGCCGGGCGCGAGAAGATGCGCTCAGCGTACTTCAGAAGCGGGGCGGCGTTCTTCGACAGGTCGATGCCGTAGTAGTCCAGGCGCCACAGCAGCGGCGCGATGGCCACGTCGAGCATCGAGAAGTCATCCCCCAGCATGAACTTGTTCTTCAGGAAGATCGGGGCCAGCTGGGTCAGCCGGTCGCGGATCTGCGAGCGAGCCTTCTCGAGCTGCTTGTCGGTGCCCTTGATGCCCCGGCCTTCGAGGATGTTCACGTTGGCGAACAGCTCCTTCTCGAAGTTGAACAGGAACAGGCGCACGCGGGCACGAGCCACCGGGTCACCCGGCATCAGTTGCGGGTGCGGGAAGCGCTCGTCGATGTACTCGTTGATGATGTGCGACTCGTACAGGATCAGGTCGCGCTCCACGAGGATGGGCACCTCGTTGTACGGGTTCATCAACGCGATGTCTTCCGGCTTGGCAAACAGGTCGACGTCGCGGATCTCGAAGTCCATGCCCTTTTCGAACAGCACGAAGCGGCAGCGGTGCGAGTAAGGGCAGGTGGTTCCGGAGTAAAGCACCATCATGAGCGTGGGCTCCCTTCAAAGAGCAATTCGGTAGCAGGAACGGCAAAACGCAGCGGCGCCATCGGGCGCACACTGCGCGTCAAACCCCGGCCGCCGACAGGCTGACCGGGCGGGTTGTCATTTCACGTCTTTCCAGTACGCCGCGTTCAGGCGCCAGGCAAACAAGGTGAACACCCCCAGGAACATCAGCACCCAGACCCCCAGGCGCACACGCTGGCTCTGCGCCGGCTCACCCATCCACTGCAGGAAAGCCACCAGGTCCGCGACGGCCTGGTTGTACTCGGCGGGCGTCATCTGGCCGGGCGTGACCTGCTCGAAAGCCTTGAAGCGGTGAACCGTCTTGGTGGGGTCGTGCGCATCAGGCACTTCCTCGAAAACGGCGCGCTGCTGGCCCTGCATTTCCCAGAGCACGTGCGGCATCGCGACGCTCGGGAAGGCCAGGTTGTTCCAGCCGGTCGCCTTGGTGTCGTCCCGGTAGAAGGTGCGCATGTAGGTGTAGAGGTAGTCGGCACCGGTGCCCTGACCGGCACGCGAGCGGGCCACCATCGACAGGTCGGGCGGCGCGGCACCAAACCATTCCTTGGCCTGCCTCGGGTCGATCGACACCTTCATGGTCTCGCCCACCTTCTCGGCGGCAAACATGAGGTTGTCCTTGATCTGCTCGTCGGTCAGGCCGAGGTCCTTCATGCGGTTGTAGCGCATGAAGGAAGCCCCGTGGCAGTTCAGGCAGTAGTTGACGAACAGCTTGGCGCCGTTCTGAAGCGAGGCCAGGTCAGTCATGCGCTCGGTGGGGAACTTGTCCCATTGCATGCCGCCTCCGGCAGCGAAGGCCCCGCTGCTGACCATGCACAGCGCGGCGATCCAGCCGGCAAAGAATTTCTTCATCATGTTGGTGATCTCCTGCCGAGGCATCAGTGCGGGTGGAAGGTCACACGCTCGGGCACCGGCTTGAAGGTGCCGAGCTGCGTCCACCACGGCATCAGCAGGAAGAAGCCGAAGTAGAACAGGGTGCCGACCTGGGCCACGATGGTGCCGATGGTCGACGGAGGCTGGATGCCGAGGTAGGCGAGGATCAGGAAAAACACGACGAACACGCCGTACAGCCAGGCATGCCAACTCGGACGGTAGCGAATCGATTTGACCGGGCTGTGGTCCAGCCAGGGCAGGAAGAACAGGATGATGACCGCACCACCCATCACCACCACACCCCAGAACTTGGCGTCGAACGCGTGCAGCAGGCCCACGCCGACAAGCGCGGCGATCGCCACGCCCGCCTTGGCGCCACCCGACATGCGGCCCTTGATCAGGGTGAGGGCCACGCCGATGGCGATCACGGCGTCGAGCACCAGGATCATGTCGTCGGTGGTCGCCCGCAGCATCGAGTAGAACGGCGTGAAGTACCAGACCGGTGCGATGTGCGCAGGCGTCTTCAGCGGGTCGGCAGGGATGAAGTTGTTGTACTCGAGGAAGTAGCCGCCGAACTCCGGCGCGAAGAACAGGATCGCGCAGAAGAGCATCAGGAACACGCCGACGCCGAGCAGGTCGTGCACGGTGTAGTAAGGGTGGAAGGGGATGCCGTCGAGCGGGACGCCTGTCTTCGGGTCCTTCTTGGCCTTGATCTCGACGCCGTCGGGGTTGTTCGACCCCACGTCGTGCAGCGCCAGCAGGTGGGCGACCACCAGGCCCAGAAGCACCAGCGGCACCGCGATCACATGGAAGGCGAAGAATCGGTTCAGCGTCGCGTCACCCACCACGTAGTCACCGCGGATCAACAGCGCCAGGTCGGGGCCGATGAAGGGCACGGCGGCGAACAGGTTCACGATCACCTGGGCGCCCCAGTAGCTCATCTGACCCCAGGGCAACAGATAGCCCATGAAGGCCTCGGCCATCAGGCACAGGAAGATCGCGCAGCCGAAGATCCAGACCAGTTCGCGAGGCTTGCGGTACGAGCCATACAGCAGGCCGCGGAACATGTGCAGGTACACCACGACGAAGAACGCCGAGGCGCCGGTGGAGTGCATGTAGCGGATCAACCAGCCCCACGGCACGTCGCGCATGATGTACTCGACGCTGGCGAACGCCACCGGGATGCCGGCCGCGTTCAGCGCCGCGTCCGGCTTGTAGTGCATCACCAGGAAGATGCCGGTGACGATCTGGATCACCAGCACCAGCAGGGCGAGCGAGCCGAAGAAGTACCAGAAGTTGAAGTTCTTCGGAGCGTAGTACTCCGACATGTGCTTCTTGTACTCGTCGAACGCGGTCGGGAACCGGTTCTCGAACCAGACGGTGACCTTCTGAGTGACAGGTGCGTCCGCCGGCACGACTTTGAATTCAGCCATGGTTGCCTTTCTTTTGGTCTCGTCGTGCGGGGTCAGGCCTTCTTGTCCTCACCGATCAGCAGGCGGCTGTCGGAGAGGTACATGTGCGGCGGCACCTCGAGGTTGTCGGGCGCGGGCTTGTTCTTGAAGACGCGGCCAGCCATGTCGAAGGTGGAGCCGTGGCAGGGGCAGAGGAAACCGCCCTTCCAGTCGTCCGGCAGCGAAGGCTGGGCACCGGTGGCGAACTTGTCGGACGGTGAGCAGCCCAGGTGCGAGCAGATGCCCACGGCCACGAAATACTCGGGCTTGATCGAGCGGTGCGGGTTCAGGGCGTACTCGGGGGTCGGGTAGGCCTTGCGCTTCGAATCAGGATCGGCCAGCTCGCCGGTCAGGCCTTCCAGGGCCTTGAGTTGCTCCTCGGTACGGCGGACGATCCACACTGGCTTGCCTCGCCATTCGACGGTGACCTTCTCACCGGGCTTCAGCGTGCTGATGTCGACCTCGACCGGGGCGCCGGCGGCCTTGGCGCGCTCGGAAGGGGCGAAGGTGCTGACAAAAGGCACGGCCACCGCCACACCACCCACGGCACCCGCGCAGCTCGTGGTGATCAGCCACGTGCGCTTGCCTTGGTCCACCGCGTTATCACTCATGGGGGTCCTTCTTGGAGCTCTGGAAGACTTGGGAGACGCAGGACGTGAGCCTTGTCGAAAAGGGGATCCGGTCTCGGGCAATCCGGCATTTTAGCGGACAAGCCAGCGATGTCGGCATGGACAACGGCGGTGCTGTGGCATGACACCACCGATCTCGATTGACACCGCCCCTGCAGCGGCAATACTGCCGCCGGGGGCGCACGGGCCGGGAATCGGGCTCGCGTGTCTCGACACCAACCACAAGGAGTTTCACATGGGGTTCGCGACGGAGTTCAAGGAATTCGCGATGAAAGGCAATGTCGTCGACCTCGCGGTCGGCGTCATCATTGGCGCAGCCTTCGGGAAGATCGTCGATTCGATCGTGGCCGACCTGATCATGCCGCTGGTCGGCGTGGCCTTCGGGGGGCTGGACTTCTCCAACTACTTCATCCCGCTGGCCGGCCAGACGGCCACCAACCTGGCCGACGCGAAGAAGGCCGGGGCCGTCTTCGCCTACGGCAGCTTCGTCACCGTGGCGCTGAACTTCCTGATCCTCGCCTTCATCATCTTCATCATGATCAAGCAGATCAACCGCCTGAAGAAAGCGGAGCCCGCCGCCGCGCCGGCCGAGCCGCCGCCCCCGGCCGAGGAAGTGGTGCTGCTGCGCGAGATCCGCGATTCGCTGAAGCGCTGAAGCCTCCCTCAGGCGCCTGCAAGCCGGCGCGCCATGCGCGCCGCCGCGATGAGGCTGGCCGGGTCTGCCCGGCCGGTGCCTGCGATGTCGAAGGCCGTGCCGTGGTCCGGGCTGGTGCGCACCAGCGGCAGGCCGAGCGTGACGTTCACCCCCTGCTCCACGCCCAGGTATTTCACCGGGATCAGGCCGTGGTCGTGCGTCATCGCGACCACGAAGTCGAATTCGCCCGGTCGACCGACGGTGTGGCGCGCCCGCATGAACACGGTGTCCGGCGCATAGGGGCCGCTGGCCTCGATGCCTTCGGCCCGAGCGGCCTCGATCGCCGGGCCGATGATGCGCAACTCCTCGTCCCCGAACAGGCCGCCCTCGCCGGCGTGCGGGTTGAGCCCGGCCACCGCAATGCGCGGCCGGGCCATGCCAAAGCGCCGTCCCGCCGCCTGGGTGATGCGCAAGGTCTGAAGAATTCCCGGTGTGTCCAGTTGCTCGATCGCACGCCGCAGCGCCAGGTGGATCGTCACCAGAACGACGCGCAGTTCTTCGTTGGCCAGCATCATGCGCACCGGCGGAAGATCCGCCTGCCCCGCATGCCGCGCTGCCAGGGCCTGCAGCATCTCGGTGTGGCCGGGGAACGGTACGCCAGCGGCAGCCAGGGCCTCCTTGTGCACTGGCGCGGTCACGATGGCGCACCCCCTCCCGGCCATGGTCTCGTCGACGGCCGCCTCGATGCAGCAGGCTGCCGCCGCCCCGGCCTCGGCCGTGATCTGCCCCCAAGGCAGGTCGGCCAGCCCGTGGGGAAGCCCGGAGGGTTGCCACACAGGCAGGGTGCCGGGGGGGACCGCCGATAGGTCAGCCGGGCCATCGACACACGCCACCGGGCGCGCCTCACCCACGGCCGACAGCGCCCGGCGCATCACGCCGGCGTCGGCCACGATCACCGCATCAACCAGTTCGCCCCGAACCCAGGCCCGGGCGATGATCTCGGGGCCGATGCCACAAGCATCCCCCATGGTCACCAGCAGAGGGGGCGGTACTGCCGCTTGGCTCATGCCGGGTTGTCGATCTCGATGAACTCGTGGGCCAGGCCCAGCACCTCGGCCAGCCGGGCACCCACCGCGGGCGCACCGTAGCGCTCGGTGGCGTGATGCCCGCAGGCGAGAAAGGCCACGCCCGTCTCGCGAGCGAGGTGCGCCTGCGGTTCGGAGATTTCCCCGGTCAGAAAGGCGTCGGCTCCAGCCGCGATGGCCGCCTCGAAGTAGCCCTGCGCTCCGCCGGTGCACCACGCGATGCGGCGCAACGGACGGCCATCGCCCGGCACGGCAACCGGCGCGCGGCGCAAGCGCTCCGCCACTCGCCCTTGCAGCCGGTCCAGCGAGCCAAGTTCACCAGCCGGCCCGCTGAACACCAGTTCCTGGTCACCGAAGCGCGCGTCGGCCTGCAAGCCCAGTTCGGCCGCCAGGCGGGCGTTGTTGCCCAATTCCGGATGCGCGTCCAGCGGCAGGTGGTAGGCGAAAAGGTTCACCTCGTCGGCCATCAACCGCCGTACCCGGGCCTTGAGCCAGCCAGTCAGCCGGCCATCCTGGCCGCGCCAGAAGAGGCCATGGTGGACGAGTATCGTGTCGGCGCCGGCCGCGATGGCCGCGTTGATCAGGGCGAGACTGGCCGTGACACCGGAGACCACCTTGCGGACTTCGGCGCGACCCTCCACCTGCAAACCGTTCGGCCCATAATCCTTGAACCGGTCCGGTGCCAGCAGTTGATTGAGGTAGGACTCGACCTCGCTGCGTGCAGCCATCGGGCAGCTTCTCCTTCCAGCGTCATCATGCGCAGAATCTGGCTCGTATTCTCCCAGACGGTCACTGTGGCCGTCGCGGTGTTGTTCGTTGTCGGCACATTCAAGCCCGAATGGCTGCAGCGTCAGGCGCTGCTCGGCGGCGGCACGGCACGCGTGGTCAGCTCGCCCGACGGCAATGTGCCGGTGTCAGTGGCAGTGACCACAGGCCCCAGCCAGCCTTTGTCGTCGGCCGCGCGCCGCGCTTCCCCTGCGATCGTCAGCGTCACGGCGAGCAAGGCGCCGTCGGAGCGGGCTGACCCGCGGGCGCAGGACCCGTGGTTCCGCTTCTTCTTTGGCCCGGGGCACCCGGCCCGGCAGGAGCCGCAGATCGGGCTTGGCTCGGGTGTGATCGTGTCGCCGGAAGGCTACCTGCTGACCAACAACCACGTCGTCGAAGGCGCCGACGACATCCAGGTGCGCCTGTCGGACGGCCGCGAGGCGCAGGCCAGACTGGTCGGCACCGACCCCGAAAGCGACTTGGCGGTGCTGAAGATCGACCTCGAGCGCTTGCCGGTGGTGACGCTCGGCAACATCGAGCAGGTGCAGGTGGGCGACTCGGTGCTGGCGATCGGCAACCCGTTCAACGTCGGCCAGACCGTCACCTCCGGTATCGTGAGCGCATTGGGCCGAAGCGGCCTCGGGCTGTCGACGTTCGAAAACTTCATCCAGACCGACGCCGCGATCAACCCCGGCAACTCCGGGGGGGCGCTGGTCGATGTCAACGGCAATTTGGTGGGCATCAATACCGCGATCTATTCCCGCTCTGGCGGCAGCCTGGGCATCGGCTTTGCCATCCCGATCGACCTCGCTCGCCAGGTGATGGAAGGCCTGGTGAAGGATGGGCAGGTCACTCGCGGCTGGATCGGCGTGCAGCCGCGCGACCTCGACCCGGAGTTCGCCCAGAGCTTCAAGCTGCCGGTCAATGAAGGTGTGCTGATCACCGGCGTGCTGCAGGATGGCCCGGCCAGCAGCGCCGGCATGAAGCCCGGCGACGTGGTGACCAGCATCGGCGGCACCCCGGTGCGCAACACGTCCCAGCTGATGAACGTGGTGGCCGCCCTCAAGCCGAAATCGGAAACCCTGTTCGCGGTTCAGCGGGGCGACAAGGCCCTGGAGTTGAAAGTCACGGTGGCGCAGCGTCCGAAGGCCACGGCACTGCAGCGCAACAACGCCGACTGACGCACAGCCAGGCTAGCTGGAGCCGGTTTCGGCGTCGGGGGCCTGGGTGTGCCTGATGAACAGGCCGGCCGCGAGGATGCCCAGCTCGTACAGCAGGCACATCGGAATGGCCAGCGCCAGCTGCGAAACCACATCCGGCGGGGTGATCACGGCGGCGATGATGAAGGCCACCACGATGAAGTAGCCCCGGAAGGCGCGCAGCTTCTCGATGCTGACCACGCCCATGCGCGCCAGCACCACCACCGCGATGGGGACTTCAAAAGCTGCCCCGAAGGCGATGAACATCGTCATCACGAAGCCGAGGTAGGCCTCGATGTCCGGCGCGGCGGTGATGCTCTTGGGCGCGAAGCCCTGGATGAACTTGAACACTTGGCCGAAGACGAAGAAGTAGCAGAACGCCACGCCGGCCACGAACAAGATGGTGCTGGAGATGACCAGCGGCAGCACGAGCTTCTTCTCGTGGCTGTACAGGCCCGGTGCCACGAAGGCCCACACCTGGTACAGAACGAACGGCAGCGCCAGCAGGAAGGCCGCCATCAGCGTGATCTTCAACGGCACCAGGAAAGGCGAGATCACGTTGGTCGCGATCATCGTGGCGCCCTGAGGCAACGCCGAGATCAGCGGGGCAGCGAGCAGGTCGTACAGGCCGCCAGGCCCCGGATAGAAGGCCAGGGCGCCAAAGGCGATGCCGACTGCGATCAGCGCCTTGATGAGGCGGTCGCGCAGCTCGATCAGGTGGGAAACGAACGGGGCTTCGGTGCCTTCGAGTTCGTCACGCGGTTCGGCGCTCATCTTGCTTTACTTGAAGCCGCTGGCTCGCGGCCGAAAACGCGCGACACGTGCGGCGCCCGACTGGACATGACGCCTGACCCCCTCGCGCTGCTTGTACCAGGCGGGGACGGCACCGCGCTTGAGGCGCCAGTTCTTGCGCGGGTGCTGGTAAGTCGGCGGTGGAGGCGTCCAGCCGGTGCCGTCATCAGGGGGCGTGTCGTGACCCAGGCCGGCTGAGGCCTCGTTCCAGCTCTGCTGAAGCCCGGTGGAGGCTTCGTTGACCTCGCGCTGGACCGTCTGCTCGACGTCGCGCGCCGCTGTCTCGAACTGGGACTTCATCTTCTGAAGTTCTTCCAGCTCGATCGAGCGGTTGACCTCGGCCTTCACGTCGGCCACGTACCGCTGGGCCTTGCCGATCAGGTGGCCGACCGTCCGCGCGACCTTCGGGAGCTTCTCCGGGCCGATGACGATCAACGCGACCGCGCCGATCAGCGCGATCTTGTCGAAGCCGAAGTCGATCAAGTCAGACCTTGTTCTTGGCCTCGACGTCGACGGTGTTGCCGTCGGCCGTCTTGTTGGGGTTGCCGGTCACCTGCTGTGAAGGCGGCAGCGGCTCGCCAGATTCGGCGCCGCCCTTGACGCCGTCTTTGAAGCCCTTGACGGCGCCGCCCAGGTCGGAACCGATGTTCTTCAGCTTCTTGGTGCCGAAGATCAGCACAACCACCAACAGCACGATCAGCCAATGCCAGATGCTGAACGATCCCATGACGTTTCTCCAAAGACGAACGAATGATTGTATGAGTCGGGTGTGACAGCGCCGGTTCAACCGGCCGTGACATCCGTCAACCCTTGGCCCAGGGCCGGGGACCGCCGAAGACGTGCATGTGGAGGTGGAACACCTCTTGCCCGCCGTCGCGACCGGTGTTGATGACCTGGCGGAACCCGCCGGTGACGCCCGCGTCGGCCATCAGCTTGGGCGCCAGCACCATCATCTTGCCCACCAGGGCCTGGTCGGCCAGGGTGACCGACTCCATGGTGGGGATGTGGCGCTTGGGGATCACCAGCAGGTGCACCGGCGCCCAGGGGTGGATGTCGTGGAAGACGAGCAGGTCCTCATCTTCGTAGGCCCTCTTCGACGGGATCTGGCCGGCGACGATCTTGCAGAAGATGCAGTTCGGGTCCGCGCTCATGGGGTGCGTTCTCGGGTAGGGTCAGACCGGCATCGGGCGCCGGTCGTTGAGGGCCAGCCATCCGCGCGCCACGCGGTAGAGGAACCAGATCGATATCAGGGCCCAGGCGATCCAGCCTGGGGCCACCAGCAGCAGCCAGAGCGGCGCCGTGACGATGTACAGCCCCGCCGCCCACAGCACGCTGCGGATGCGCCAGCGGAAGTGGCTCTCCTGCCAGGTGCCGGCCGCGTCGCCCTGCTTGACCAGGTCGAGGATGAAGGCGATGACCAGCAGCAGCACGCCGGGCTGGGCGCCGGGCAGCACGGCCCCGACCGCCACCACCGCGTGCAGCGCGTAGCTGATGTGACCGATGGTGCGCAGCGAGCTGTCGCTGCCGGTTTCGACCAGATCGTTCACGGCGTTTCTCCTTGTTCACGTTGTTGCGCCTTGCGGGCGGCGAACTCTTCCAGGCCGGACAGGCCCTCTCGCCTTTCCAGCTCGGCCAGCACATCGGCCGGCGTGAGGCCGAAGTGCGCCAGCGCGATCATCGAGTGGAACCACAGGTCGGCCACCTCGTAGACGATCTTCTGTCGATCGCCGTCTTTCGCGGCCATCACGGTCTCGGTGGCTTCTTCGCCTACCTTCTTCAGGATCGCGTCGGTGCCCTTGTGGAACAGGCGCGCCACATAGCTCTTCTCAGGGTCGCCCTGGCGGCGCGTCTCGATCACGCCGGCCAGGCGCTGCAAGGTGTCGTTCGAGGTTGGGGTGGCCATGCGTGATTCGCTATCTGTAGATGCGGGCCGGGTCTTTCAAGACCGGGTCGACCGCATTCCAGCGGTCATTTTCAAGTCGTTCGAAGAAGCAGCTGTGCCGACCGGTATGGCAGGCGATGCCGGGGTCGTGGCCCAGCTGGGTCACCTTCAGCAGCACGACGTCCTGGTCGCAATCGAGCCGGATCTCGTGCACCTTCTGGGTGTGGCCGGACTCCTCGCCCTTGTGCCACAAACGCTGTCGAGAGCGGCTGAAGTAGACCGCCTCGCCGAGCGCTGCCGTACGCGCCAGCGCCTCGCGGTTCATCCAGGCGAACATCAGCACATCGCCGCTGGCGGCCTCTTGCGCGATGACGGGCACCAAGCCCTGCTCGTCCCAGTGGACGTGATCCAGCCAATCCATGCGGGCAGTGTAGCTAGCCGGCGTGCGTGGCGCCGGTGTGGCCGCGCTCCGCGGCAAACCACTGCAGCACCGGGATGGTGCCGGGCAGCACCGGCTGGCTGGACACAGGCAGGGATTCCCAGGCCATCGTCTGGCCCTCGCGCATCTCGAACTCACCGCGCCAGTCGAACACCTTGCGGAAGTGCAGCCGCACACGGGCGTGCGGGTAATCCATCACCAGTTCCTGCCAGGCGTGGCTGGCGCCGATGGTGATGCCCAGTTCCTCGTGCAGCTCGCGAGCCAGCGCGTCGTGCACCGACTCGCCGGGCTCCAGCTTGCCGCCTGGGAACTCCCAGTAGCCGGCATACACCTTGCCCTCAGGGCGGGAAGTGAGCAAGAAGCGGCCTTCGCGGCCCGCAGCGTCGCGCTCGACCAGCACGCCCACCGCCACATCCACCGGGATGCGCTCGCCCTCGCCGCTCACGCGCGCTGCCCCAGCGCCTGGCGACCGGCGAGATCGCGCGCGAACTGGTGCGCCACGCGGCCAGAGCGCGACCCCCGTTCCAGAGCGAAGACCAGCGCCTGCGGGCGTGCCGCCTCGATCTGCGCATCCGACAGGCCATGGTGGCGCAGCCATTGGGCAGCGATCGCCAGGTACTCGGCCTGGCTGAAGGGGTAGAAGCTGATCCAGAGGCCGAATCGCTCGGACAGGGAGATCTTCTCCTCCACGACCTCGCCCGGGTGCACCTCGCCGTCCTCGGTGTGCTGATAGCTGAGGTTTTCCTTCATGTACTCCGGCAGCAGGTGGCGCCGGTTGCTGGTGGCGTAGATCAGCAGGTTGTCCGAGGCCTGGGCGACCGAGCCGTCGAGGATGGACTTGAGCGCCTTGTAGCCCGGCTCGCCCTCCTCGAAGCTCAGGTCGTCGCAGAAGACGATGAAGCGTTCGGGGCGGCCGGCGACCAGATCGATCAGGTCCGGCAGGTCGACCAAGTCGGCCTTGTCGACCTCGATCAGGCGCAGGCCGCGGGGAGCGTATTCGTTCAGGCAAGCCTTGATGAGCGAGCTCTTGCCGGTGCCGCGCGCGCCGGTGAGCAGCACGTTGTTGGCCGAGGCGCCGGCCACGAACTGCTCGGTGTTGCGGGCCAGGCGCTCTTTCTGGCCGTCGATCTCTTTCAGGTCGGCCAGCCGGATGGTCGCGACATGTCGCACCGGCTCGAGCACGCCGGAACCGGCGCGGCGACGGTAGCGAAAGGCAATCGACGCCGACCAGTCGGGCGCAGCCGGCGGGTGCGGCAGCACCGCGTCCAGCCGCGACAGCAGGCGGTCGGCCTTGGCAAGCAGGGCTTCGAGAGTCACGGGGTCCATGGCACCGAGTGTAGTGAACACCCGGGCCATGGCACGCGGCCGCGTCGGTCCTTCAGGGGCAGGTGGCGCCGGCGTCCAGGCGCACGATGCGTGGCTTACCCAGGTTGGCGGCAAGCGGGTCATAGGGCGGGTTGGGCGCCAGGAAGGCGGCCAGGTAGCGCTCCAGGGCATCGATGTCCTGCGCACCGCCGACACGGTCGTTACCCCCCTTGAGCACGGTGAAGGCGTCGCCGCCGTCGGCCAGGAAGTTGTTCACTGTCACGCGCCAGGTGCGCGTCGGGTTCACCACCGCACCGTCCGCCACCAGCACCTCGTTCACGCCCCCGGCCAGCAGCGTGGCGTTGCGCACCTTGGCGCCACAGGCCTGGGTGTGGTCCCACTCGTAGCGCAGACCGTTCGACGGCAGCAGCACACGGGCGAAGGTCGTCTGGCCGAAGCAGTTCGGAAACTGCTGCTCCAGCACATCGCGGATCTGCTGGGTATTCAACGTCATCGTCACCAGGCTGTTCCCGAAGGGCTGCACTGTGAACGCCTCGCCGTAGGTGACGTTGCCATCGCCTTCGTTGGCGCCACTGTTGGCGTAGGTGAAGCCGGGGTTGCGCACGCCGCCGGGGTTCATCAGCGCGAGCTGGGCACCGCCGAACTCGGGTGCCGCGGTGGCGGCCAGCTGCGAGTCAGCGATCAGGTCGCCGGCGGGCATGTTGCAGGCCGCGTCCTTGGTGTTGAGCACGTCGCGCGCGATGGTGCCGATCACGCGGTTGGCGATCGGCATCGACAACGTCTTGTAGCCGGCCACGATGTTTGCGATCTCGGCGCTGGGCGTGATGCTGGTGTTGCTGCGGTCGACCACCTTGTTGAGGGCGGTCACACCGGTCACGTCGCGCGTCCCGGCATCGAGCGTGAGGTCAATGTCGGTCAGCACACGGCCCTGCGCGTTCGCGCTCGTCACCGGGACCAGGCGCCCATTGGCCAGCGGCAGCTGGCAGTTGTAGGCTGCGTGGCTGTGGCCGGTAACGACCAGGTCGACGGCAGCATCCAGCTGAGCCACGATCGACTTGATCGGCGACCCTTCCAGCCCGCCGACGCAGGCGTTGATGTCCACCGGCGACGGGCCGGTCTGCGCGCCCCCCTGGTGGATCAGGACCACGATCGCCTCCACGCCCTGCGCGCGCAGCTGGGGCACCAGCGCGTTCACGGTGGCGGCCTCGTCGTTGAACACCAGACCCTTGACGCCCGCCGGGGTGACGATCTGAGGCGTCTCCTTCAGCGTCATGCCGATGAAGGCCATCTTGACCTTCTTGCCACCGATGTCGAAGCTCTTCAGGCCGTAGGGCGCGAACAGCGTCTTGCCGTTCGACTTGCGCACCACGTTGGCAGCCAGAAACTTGAACTTTGCCCCCTCGAAAGGCACCGGCGTGCCGACCTCGGCGCCGCGGCAGCTGTAGACGGTGTCGGTGGGGTGGCAGCCGCCCTTCTGCATGCGCAGGAGTTCGTCCTTGCCATCGTCGAACTCGTGGTTGCCCACGGCATTGAAGTCGAGCCCCGCGCGGTTCATCGCCTCGATGGTCGGTTCGTCGTGGAAGAAGGCTGAGACCAGCGGGCTGGCGCCGATCAGGTCACCTGCCGAAACCACCACCGTGTTCGGGTTGGCGGTGCGGGCGGCAGCGATGTAGCCCGCGGCGTAGTCGGCGCCGCCGGCCGGCACCAGCGGTGCGTCGATGTTGGAGCGGAAGGTGCCCGGCGACTCGAGCTGTCCATGGAAGTCGTTCAGCGCCAGGATCTTGACGACGCCGGTGGGCTTGGATGCGGGGGCCTTGGCAGCGAGCGCTGGAGCGACCAGATAGGTGGCAACCGCCAGCGCGGCTGCCGCGCGCACGCTGGCGCCCGGGGAGAAGCGGAAGTGGGACATGCAGGCCTCGACTAAGCGAAAAGCCCGCATTGGAAAGGCGCGCCGTGTCAGCACGGTGAAAGGCCCGCATACCGGCAGGGCCTGGGGCGATCAGGTCAGCAGGCCCAGCGCGATCTCGAGTTGCTCGGTGGGGCTGCGCTTGAAGCCGGAGCGCGCATAGCGCTGCAGCTTGCCGACGATGAAAGCGGTGAGGGCCGAAGCGCGGCCGTTCGCGTCCACGGTCGGGGTGCTGGAACCGCCCTGCTCGGCCGCCTGGCGCAGGCATTGCCGCAACTGCGACTCGACGCGGTCGAAGAACTGGTTCATGCGGGCGCTCAGGCGCTCGTTCTCGAACACCAGCGCATCGCCCACCATCACGCGGGTCATGCCGGGGTTTTTCTCGCCGAACTGCAGCACCACCTGGGCGATGCGCTGAGCCTGCACCGAGCCCTCGGCTTCGCGCTCGATGATCTGGTTGACGAGGCCGAAGATGCTGGACTCGATGAACTCGATCAGGCCTTCGAACATCTGCGCCTTGCTGGCGAAGTGGCGGTACAGGGCGGCTTCGCTGACCTGCAGCTGCGCGGCCAACGCGGCGGTAGTGATGCGCTCGGCGCCGGGCTGCTCGAGCATGGCCGCCAGCGTCTGCAGGATCTGCACACGGCGCTCCCCAGGCTTGGGTCGCTTGCGGGCTGGTGCCTCGGTGCCGGCGCCGGGCTGCCCGGGCGCAGGCGTGGGGCTCGGTGCCTCGGCCTGGGCCGCTTCGGTTTCTTCGGGCAGGTCAGGCATCACGGCACACGGCGCAACTGTTGGAGCGAAATGATTCTGGCATACACATAGGCCGGCCTCCGGTGCAGGTAAACACCAACTTCCGGCCCGTGTGAACATCGTCTTGCCCAGCGCTGCATCCACACCGTGCGCATGCCGACGCGGTGGGCGGCTTTCTGGTTCACCAGCGTGTCTTCGACCAGCACACAGCGCCGCGGCGGCACGCGCAAGCGCACTGCGAGCGCGCGCAGCATGCGCTCGTCGGGCTTGGGGCGCCACTGCCCGAACATTCGCATCTGGTCGATGCCGATGATGCCGTCGAAGTGCCTGGCGAGGCCCAGGTGCGCCAGCACCCGTTCGGCGTAGGCCAGCGGCGCGTTGCTCAGGACATACTTGCGGCCGCGCAGCCGGCGCAGTGCCGCCAGGTCGTGCGGGTGGCTGGCCAGCAGACTCTCCAGCGCCGGCAGAACATGGGTGTGATGCAGGAAGTGCGCCGGCTTGACGGCATGGTGACGCATCAGCCCCAGCAGAGTGGCGCCATAGCGATGCCAGTAGTGAAGGCGGAGGCGGTCGGCTTCCGCCAGGTCGACCTGCAATTCGCGCGAGATGTAGTCGTTCATCGACGCGTCGAGCAGGGAGAAGGCCGACACTGCCGCGTTGTGCAGCGTGTTGTCCAGGTCGAACAGCCAGACGCGCTCAGCGGCCATGCGCGGTGCCCGCGGTGGCCCGGCGCGCATCGCGACGGCCCAGCGCGGCTATGCTGGCCAGCATCAACGCCGCCCCGGCCCACTGCGCCAGTGACAGCGCCTCGCCCAGCAGCAGGGCCGCGAGAAGCACGGCCGTCAGCGGCTCGACCAGGGTGGCGACCGTCAACGCGGTCGGGCTCAACCTCGCGGCGCCCCAACTGAAGGCGAGCAGGGCCAGCGCCGCGGTGACCAGGCCGAGGTAGAGCAGCCAGGCTTCGGGCGGGATCTCGTTCGGCCAGGCGAGCGGCGTGTAGAGCGCGCTCAGGCCCATCACCAGTGCTGCCACGACGGTCAACCCCATGGTCGCCGGGCCGGCACCCAGCGCCTGCGACAGACGCCCGCTGACCAGGGTGAACCCCGCATACAGGACGGCGGAAGCGACCGAGAAGCCGACACCCACCAGCACCACCCCCGCCGGCGTGGCGGCGGCCATGCCGCCGTGCCGCATCACGACCAGCGCGGTGCCGGCGAGCGCGGCGGCCAGGCTCGCGATCAGCCCGGCATCCAGCCGCTCGCGGCCTCGCGCCACCGCCACCAATGTCACCAGCACAGGCGGGAGGCACAGCGCAATCAGGGTCGGCACGGCCGCGCCGATGCGCGCGATGCCAAGGAACCAGCACAGCACGTACATCGCCATGCAGGCACCGGCACCGAGCAGCAGCGGGGCCTGCGCACGCAGGCGAGGCACAAGCGCGGGGCGCGCAAACAGGGCCAGCAGGAACAGCGCACCGACCACGAAGCGCCAGAACGAAATGCTCTCCGGGCTCATGCCGAAGCGGGCGATGAGCAGGTTGACGACCAGCGCGCCAGTGCCCCACAGGAACGCCGCGCCGCAGGCCGCCGCCATCGCGGCGACGGGGCTGGGGGTGCTCATCGAAGCGAAGTGCTCAATGCGAGCGGATCATCGTGCCGTAGGCTTGGTCGGTCAGGATCTCGAGCAGCATGGCGTGGGGCACGCGGCCGTCGATGATGTGCACCGCGTTGACGCCGCTCTTGGCCGCGTCCAGCGCACCGGCGATCTTCGGCAGCATGCCGCCGCTGATCGTGCCGTCGGCGAAGAGTTCGTCTATGCGGCGTGCGGTCAGGTCGGTCAGCAACTGACCCTGCTTGTCCAGCACGCCGGCGATGTTGGTCAGCATCACCAGCTTCTCGGCCTTGAGCACCGTGGCCAGCTTGGCGGCCACCACGTCGGCGTTGATGTTGTAGCTCTCGTTGTTCTCGCCGAAGCCGATGGGGCTGATGACCGGAATGAACGCGTCGTCCTGCAAGGCCTTGACCACGCTCGGATCGATCGACTCGACCTCGCCGACCTGGCCCACGTCGTGCTCCTTGCTCGGGTCGTCCTTGTCGAGCATCTTCAGCTTGCGGGCGCGGATCATCGCGCCGTCGCGGCCGGTCAGGCCCACGGCCTTGCCGCCGGCGGCATTGATCAGGCCGACGATGTCCTGCTGCACCTCCCCGCCCAGCACCCACTCGACGACTTCCATCGTCTCTTCGTCGGTCACCCGCATGCCCTGGATGAAGGTGCCCTTCTTGCCCAGGCGCGAAAGGGCCTCGTCGATCTGCGGCCCGCCGCCGTGCACCACCACCGGGTTCATGCCGACCAGCTTCAGGAGCACCACGTCCTCGGCAAAGTCCTGCTGCAGCGCCGGGTCGGTCATGGCGTTGCCTCCGTACTTGATGACCAGCGTCTTGCCATGGAAACGGCGGATGTACGGCAACGCCTGGGCCAGGATCTCGGCCTTTTCGCGCGGCAGGATGTGGTCGACGTTGGCGGGGGCGGTGGCGTGGCTCATGAGGGTCCTTCCGGGGCGTTTCCGGCATCAGAATCCGGTGGTTTGCCGCATTCTAGGGAACCCTCCCTCCGCCAGGCGGGTCATCCAGCGGCGGCGCCGAGGCGTTGTAAGCCTGTGATTGGAAAGACAACCATGTTCCGAAAGCACACCAGCACCATCGCCCTCCTTGCCGCCGCCCTGTGGGTGGCGATGCCGGCCCGGGCGGCCGACGGCGAGGTGCGCAAGATCGATCCGGCGCACGGCAAGGTCACCATCGCCCATGGCGAAATCAAGGAGCTCGGCATGCCGGCCATGACCATGGCCTACCGCGCCAAGCCGCCTCGCCTGCTCGAAGGCCTGGCCGTGGGCGACAAGGTGCAGTTCAGCGCCGACAAGGTGGACGGCCAGTACGTCGTGACCGCCATCAAGAAGCAGTAGGTCAGACGTTCAGCAGGTGCGTGCGGTAATGCACCAGCTCGTCGATCGACTCATGGATGTCGGCCAGGGCCGTATGTGCCTGGGCCTTCTTGAACCCGTCCATCGCTGAAGGCTTCCAGCGGCGCGCGAGTTCCTTGAGCGTGCTGACGTCGAGGTTGCGGTAGTGGAAGAAAGCTTCCAGCCCGGCCATGTAGCGGGCAAGGAATCGCCGGTCCTGGCAGATCGAGTTGCCGCACATCGGGCTCTTCCGCGCCGGCACGTAGGCCGCGAGGAACTCGATCACCCGCGCCTCGGCCTCGGCCTCGTCGACGGTCGAGGCCTTCACGCGGTCGATCAGGCCGCTCTTGCCGTGGGTGCCCTTGTTCCAGGCGTCCATGCCATCGAGCGTGGCGTCACTCTGATGGATGGCGAAGACCGGGCCTTCGACGCGCTCCGTGAGCAGCGGGTCGGTCACCACCACCGCGATCTCGATGATGCGGTCGGCGTCGGGCTTCAGGCCGGTCATCTCCAGGTCGATCCAGATCAGGTTGTGTTCGTTCTTGGCCAGCATCGTGGGCCTCCCGGGGGCTGAGGAATCGAGGGACGGTGATTGTCCGACAACATACACTTTGCCCCCATGCAGGCGCTCACCGTATCGCTGGCGCTGGTGGTGGCTTTGCTCGCCTCGCAGCTGCTGAAGTTCTGGCTGGCCGGGCGGCAAGCCCGCAGCGTGCGCCGGCACCGGGCCTCGGTGCCGGCGCCTTTCAGTGCCTCCGTGCCACTCGAAAAGCACCAACTGGCCGCCGACTACACCCTCGCCCGCCTGCGCTTCGGCATGAGCACCGAGACGGTGGGCGCCGTGCTGCTGCTGGCCTGGACGCTGTTGGGCGGCCTGGACGTGCTGAACGCCCTGGTGCGCGACGCCGTGCAGCCCCGCTTCGGCGACCTGGCCTACCAGTTGGCGCTGGTGGGGGCCTTCGCGGTGATCGGCGGCCTGATCGACCTGCCGCTGGAGTGGTATCGGGTCTTCCGCCTGGAACAACGCTTCGGCTTCAACCGGATGACACCCGCCCTCTTCCTCTCCGACCTCGCCAAGGGCCTGGTGCTGTCGATCGTGATCGGCGGGCCGCTGCTGGCGCTGGTGCTGTGGGTGATGCAGGCGGCCGGGGCCTGGTGGTGGGTCTGGGCCTGGGCGATCTGGTCGGGCTTCGTGCTGCTGATGCAGGTCGTTTACCCGACCTGGATCGCGCCGTGGTTCAACCGGTTCGAGCCGCTGGCCGACGCCTCCATGGCCGAGCGCGTGCAAGCCCTGATGGCGCGCTGCGGGTTCAAGTCGAAGGGGCTGTTCGTGATGAACGGCAGCCTGCGTTCCAGCCATGTCAATGCCTACTTCGGCGGCCTCGGGCGCGCCAAGCGGGTGGTGCTGTTCGACACACTCCTCGCGCGCCTGGGCGGGCGCGAAGTGGAGGCGGTGCTGGCGCATGAACTGGGTCACTTCCACCACAAGCACGTGCTGTTCATGACGCTGCGCGGCTTCGCGATGGGCTTTGTCACATTGGCCGTGCTGGGTTGGCTCAAGAACCAGCCCACCTTCTACGTTGGCCTGGGCGTGGGGCCGAACCTCACGGCTCCCAACGATGCCCTGGCGCTGCTGCTGTTCCTGCTGACCGCACCACCCTTCCTCTTCTTCCTCTCGCCGTTGTCGGCGCGCTGGTCCCGTCGCGCCGAATTCGAGGCTGACGCGTTCGCCCGCGCCCAGACCGACGGCGCCGACCTGGCCTCGGCGCTGCTCAAGCTGCACGAGGACAACGGCAGCACCCTGACACCCGATCCGGTGTACGCCCGCTTCTACTACTCGCACCCGCCGGCCAGCGAGCGCCTTGCGGCGCTGAAAACTTGACCAAGCACGCCGATCTGGACACCGGTCTCGTCGTCGGGGCGCACGGCCGACACGTGGTGATCGAGACGCCGGAGGGGCGGCGCCTGATCGCCCACCCGCGAGGCAAGAAGAGCCAGTGTGTGGTGGGGGACCACGTGCGGTGGCAATCCGCCGGCGACGAAGCGGTCATTGAGGCCCTGGAACCCCGCCGCAACCTGCTGTTCCGGCAGGACGAATGGCGCACCAAGTCGTTCGCCGCCAACATCGATCTGCTGCTGGTGGTGCTGGCGGGTGAGCCGATGTTCAGCGAGTCGCAGCTCACGCGGGCCTTGATCGCCGCGGAGGACGCCGGGATCGCCAGCACGCTGCTGCTGAACAAGACGGATCTGCCGGCCGCGGCCGTGGCGCGCGAGCGCCTGCAGCCTTACCGCGACATGGGCGTGCCGGTGATGGAAGCGGCGCTGACCGCCGCGCCGGACGCCGCGCGCGCCCTGCTCAAGCCGGCGCTGGCCGGCCGCACGACGCTGGTGCTGGGCCCCAGCGGCATGGGCAAGAGCACGCTGATCAACCTGATCGTGCCGCGCGCGGACGCGCAGGTGGGCGAGATCTCTCAAGCGCTGAACAGCGGCCGCCACACCACCACCACCACCAGCTGGTACTGGCTTGACGAGCGCCGCTCAGGCGCCCTGCTCGATTCCCCCGGCTTCCAGGAATTCGGCCTGATGCACATCACGCCGCAGCGCCTGGCCGAGCTGATGCCCGACCTGCGCGCGCGCCTGGGCCAGTGTCGCTTCTACAACTGCACCCACCGCCACGAGCCAGGCTGCGGCGTGCGTGCGGCCGCTGAGCGCGGCGAGATCGCACCCACACGCATGCGGCTGTACGAAGGGTTGTGGGACGAACTGGAGCAGGGGCAGCGGAAGGGCTGAGCCCGAGTCAGCCGAGCAGGTTGGCGAGGTAGAGCAGCGCCAGCAGGAGCATCCACAGCACCACCGAGCGCCAAACCAGGCCCACCACGCTGCCCAGGTGGCCCAACTGTGGCGCCAACCCCGGCGTGGAGCCGAAGGCCTGGGCTGCTTCGGCGTCGGAGCCCTGGGCGAAGGTCTTGGAGCGGTCGGGCGTCACGCCCGGCGCAGCGCCCCCGCCCAGTTGCACGCCGACGGCCCCGGCGGCGGCGGCCAGGATGATGCCCTCGTTGGCGTGCTTCCACAGCTCGGCGTCGCGGCGCCAGCCAGCCACCGCCTCCTCGAAGTTGCCGACCACCGCGAAGCCAAACGCCGTGAGGCGGGCCGGCACATGGTCGATCAGGCTGAAGGCGCGTTGGGACAGGTCGCGCAGGTTCTCGTTCACCGCCACGCCCAGGTTGCGGCTCTTGAACGCCCAGTAGCGGGTAGCGAACTCGGCCATGCGGTAAAGCACGGCGCCCGCCGGGCCGAGGCCGAACGCGGCCAGCACGACGTAGCTGAAAAACACGCCGAAGACGTGGCGGTGCGCGGCCAGCAGCGAGTGCTCCAGCACATGGCGCAGCAGTTCGGTGCGAGGCAGCTCGCTGGCATCGAGGTGGCGCCACTCGGCCAGCAGGCGCCGGGCCTGGTCCTCGTCACCCCGTTCCAGTGCCTCGCGGATGTCGGTGAAGTAGTGGCTGAACTGGCGAAACCCCAGCGTCAGGTAGATCACCCCCACGTCGAACACCAACGCGGCGATGAGGCTGAAATGCGCGATGCCGAAGTGGATGGCCCAAGCGACCAGCGCCGGCACGATAACGGTCACGAACCAGACCACGCGTGCATGCTGGGGCTTGCCGGCGTCGAAGTTTCGGCCCGTCCAGCCGACCCAGTCGGCCAGGGTGTCGTGGACCCAGTTGTCGCGTGGCAGCGGCTTGACCTGCTCGATCAGCAACGCGAAGAGGACGGCAAAGAAACTCATCGCCGCGGATGATAACCAGCGGTTTGCGGCCGGCTCACTCCGACAGCAAGTGGTAGAGGTTGCGCAACATCGCCGCAGTCGCTCCCCAGATGAAGTACTCGCGCGGGTCGCCATGGCCAGGGCGCCAGGGCATCGACAGGAAGCGCCGGCGCAAGCCGCTGAACTCGAACTCGTGGTGCCGGTGGTGCGCCGGGTTCATCAGGAAAGGCAGCGGCACCTCGAAGGCCTCGGCCACCTCGAAGATGTCGAGCGCCAGGGTGTAGTCGGGTCGCACCAGCGCGACCACGGGTGTCACGACAAAACGCGTCACCGTGGTATAGGCGGGCAGGCTTCCGATCACCTCGGCCAGCGCTGGATCCAGGCCGACTTCCTCCTGCGCCTCGCGCAAGGCGGTCGCTACCGCGTCGGCGTCCGTCGGCTCTGCACGGCCGCCGGGGAAGCTGACCTGACCGGCATGGTCGTGCAGGTGGTCGGTGCGGCGTGTCAGCAGCACATGCAGTTCGCCCGGTCGCTGCACCAGCGGCACCAGCACCGAGGCCGCGGTGGCGGGGCGGTCGCCGAACATGTCCGGCCGGGCACCATCGCCCGCGATCGGGGCGGACCAGCCCGCGGCTGCGGCGAGGCGCCGGCGCAAGGCATCGGCGTCGAGCCGGTCGGCGGCGACCGGGGGCAGATGGGCATCGGTCGCGACGACCGGGATCTCGTGTGGGTTGCGCAGCGCGGTGCGCGTACGAGGCGCGGCGGCAGGATCGTCGGTCGGCATGGCGGGTGAGCTTACGGCAGACACAAAAAAGCCGCCTCGGTGGGCGGCTTCTTTCGGGCAGCAGGCTGACCTGAAGGTCAGGCCAGCTTCTCCTTGATGCGCGCCGACTTGCCGGAGCGCTGGCGGAGGTAGTAGAGCTTGGCGCGGCGCACATCGCCGCGACGCTTGACTTCGATCGAAGCGATCAGCGGGCTGTAGAGCTGGAACGTGCGTTCCACGCCTTCGCCACTGGAGATCTTGCGCACGATGAAGCTGGAATTCAGGCCGCGGTTGCGCTTGGCAATGACGACGCCTTCGTAGGCCTGCACGCGCTTGCGGGTGCCTTCGACGACGTTCACGTTGACGATCACGGTGTCGCCAGGGGCGAAGGCCGGGATGGTCTTGTTCAGGCGAGCGATTTCTTCCTGCTCGAGGGTCTGGATCAGATCCACTGGGTTTCTCCAATGATCGTGCCGGCGCTGATTGAGTGCGGGAGACTTGGCTCCCGGCAACAGGGATGAGCCCTGCTGCTTGGCGTTCGCCGGTAGAGGATCGAAAAGCTTTTGATTATAGCGCAGGCGGGCCTGCCACGGTCAGTGCCGCCAGGAAGCGCTCATCCGACCGGGTGAGGCGGCCGGCGGCGCGAGCGGCCTCGATCATGTCCGGCCGGCGGAGGGCGGTCAGCGCCAGCGACTGCTCGCGCCGCCAGCGGGCGATGTCGGCATGGTGGCCCGTGAGCAAAACCGGCGGCACCGCCAGTTCACCTTGGGGTGTCGCCAGCACCTCGGGCCGGCTGTAGTGGGGACAATCGAGCAGACCATTCTCGAAGCTGTCCTGCTGGTGCGAGCGGGCGTCACCCAGCACACCGTCTTGCAACCGGGCCACACCGTCCAGCAGGGCCAGCGCCGGCAACTCGCCGCCGGAAAGCACGAAATCACCGAGGCTCAACTCCAGGTCCACATGGCGGTCGAGTACACGCTGGTCGATGCCCTCGTAGCGCCCGCAGAGCAGCAACGCGCCCGGCCCTGCGGCCATCTCACGCAGCAGCGCCTGGTCGATTCGCCGGCCGGTGGGGCTGAAATGAATCACCGGCGCCGCTTCGCCGCGGTCGGCGCGGGCCGCAGTGAGCGCCCGCTCCAGCGGCTCGGCCAGCATCACCATGCCGGGCCCCCCGCCGAATGGACGGTCGTCGACGCGTCGGTAGTTGCCGTCGGCGAAGTCGCGCAGCGGCCAGAAGCGCACGTCGACTTGCCGTGATTCGAAGGCACGCCTCGTCACCCCTTGCGCCAGGAAAGGCGCGAACAGCTCGGGGAACAGTGTGATGACGTCGAAGCGCATGGCCGCAGCCGCCGCGCGGCTCAGTAGTCGAGGCCCCAGTCGACCGTGATCCGGCGCCCGGGCAGGTCGACCGCGTCGACATAGGCGTCGACGAAGGGGATCAGGCGCTCGGCCTCGTCGGGTTTGGCGTCGGCCGGCGCATCCGGGCGCTGCACCCGCAGCACGCAGTGGACACCGGTGTCGAGCAGATTGGTGACCGTGCCCAGGGCTTCGCCGGCGCGGTTGACGACCGCCAGGCCGATCAGGTCGATCCAGTAGTACTCGCCGTCCTTGGCCGTCGGAAAGCTCTGGCGGGAAATGAAGACGCGGGCGCCGCGCAGGGCCTCGGCCGCGTTGCGGTCGGCGATCTCCTGGGCGCGTGCGACCACCAGCGAGCCCTGCTCGCGGGCCTGGGTGATCTTCAACAGCCTGGGCAGCGGGGCGGAGGAGTTGCCGGCCTTGCCGGCCACGCTCTTCGGCGCCGGGCTGGCGGGCGGCTGGAGGAACCAGCGCCGGGAGGAAAACAGCGCTTGGGGATCGTTCGAGAAAGGCTGGACCTTGATCCCGCCCTGGATGCCCCAGGCGTCAACGATACGGCCGACCTCGACCGCATCGTCAGGCCAGGGCGGGCCGTCGTCTTCAGGGCCCGAAAGCCCAGCCGACACGGCACTCATACCCGGCTTCGGCTCACCACTCAGGCAGCGGGAACGGCCTTGGCCTTGGCCGTGTCGACCAGACGCTTCACGGTGGGCGACAGCTGGGCCCCGACACCGGCCCAGTAGGTCACGCGGTCTTGCGCGACACGCAGGCCTTCTTCACCCTCGGCGGCCATCGGGTTGTAGAAACCCACGCGCTCGATGAAGCGGCCATCACGGCGCTCGCGCGAGTCGGCGACGACGATGTTGTAGAACGGACGGTGCTTGGCACCACCACGGGACAAACGAATCACGACCATTGTCGTTTCCTTAATGATGGGGGCGACCGCCGCTTCCCGGGAGACACATCCGGGCCGGCCAGCCTGCTTGCCACGCGCTTCGGATGAACGCCTCGCGCGGCACGTTCGGCCCCGTAGATACGCCAATCCGGGCTGCTTCCAGTGGGAGCGAACCCAGGTCGACCGTGACCGAAACATGAGATTATAAGCGGTTCATCCCGACACAACCAGCCAGTTTCCGCCCAGCCCCGCCATGCCTGCCATATTGATCCGACCCAGCACCGACGCCGACCTGCCCGACATCGCCGCCATCTACGGCGACGCCGCCCTCACCGGCACCGGCACGTTCGAGCTCGAAGCGCCCGGCGAAGCTGAGATGGCCCGGCGGCGCGACGATGTGCTGGGCAAGGGCCTGCCCTGGCTGGTCGCCGAGGTCGACGGCCAGGTACTGGGCTACGCCTACGCCAACCACTTCCGCCCTCGCCTGGCCTACCGCTTCTGCGTCGAGGACTCCATCTACCTGCACCGCGACGCCCGCGGCAAGGGTCTGGGCACGCTGCTGCTGGCCGAATTGTTGGCCCGCTGCGAGGCGGCCGGTGCACGCCAGATGCTGGCTGTGATCGGCGACAGTGCCAACGCGGGCTCGATCGGCGTGCACCGCCGGTTGGGCTTCGAGCATGTGGGCGTGATGCAGAGCGCGGGCTGGAAGTTCGACCGCTGGCTGGACGTGGTCATCATGCAGCGTGGACTCGGCAGGGGCGACAGCGAGCCGCCCGAGGCCGGACGATGAGCGCCCTGAAGTCGAAATCCACGGCCACCTGGCTGGCGGTGCTGGGCGGCAGCCTGGGCCTGCACCGGCACTACCTGCACGGGCCGAGAGACCCCTGGGCCTGGCTGTTCTGCCCCGCCACGCTGGCCGGCCTGGCCGGCGTGATCCGCATGCGCAACCTGGGCCAGGACGACATGGTGTCATGGGCCCTGATTCCGCTGCTGGGCCTGTCCGTCGCCGCGGCCATGCTGAGCGCGATCGTCATCGGCCTGACCCCCGACGAGCGTTGGGCCGAGCGATTCCGTGCCGGCCAGGTGCAAGCCAGCGGGTGGACGCCGGTGCTGGGGGTGATCGTGGCCCTTCTGGTCGGGGGTGCCGCCCTGATGGGCACGATCGCCTTCAGCGGCCAGAAGTTCTTCGAGTGGCAGCAGGCCACCGACACGTCGGCAGCCGGCTGAGACCGCATCAGAACAGCGTGAGGCTGAGCCAGTAGAACGCGCCGGCCACGAAGGCCGAGGCCGGGATGGTGAAGATCCAGGCCCAGACGATGTTGCCCGCCAGGCCCCAGCGCACGGTGGACGCATTGCGCACCGAGCCCACCCCGACGATGGCGCCGGTGATGGTGTGGGTGGTGGACACCGGGATGCCCAGGCCGGTGGCGATGAACAGCGTGATCGCGCCGCCCGTTTCGGCGCAGAAGCCACCCACCGGCTTCAGCTTGGTCAGGCGCTGGCCCATGGTCTTGACGATCCGCCAGCCGCCGAACATGGTGCCCAGGCCGATGGCCACATAGCAGGCCCAGATGACCCACGACGGCGGCGCCTTGGCGTCGATCGCGACGTACCCGGCCGCCACCAGCAGCATCCAGATGATGCCGATGGTCTTTTGCGCGTCGTTGCCGCCGTGGCCAAGTGAATACAGGCCAGCCGAAACGAGCTGCATGCGGCGGAACCAGCGGTCCACCCGTATGGGCGAGGTTCGCCGGAAGATCCAGGCCACCAGCACCATCATCAGCGAGCCCAGCAGGAAACCGAGGAAGGGCGAGACGAAGATGAAGGCCACGGTCTTCAGGATGCCACCGGCGATCAGGTTGCCGCCGCCGCCCTTGGCGATCACGGCCCCCACGATGCCGCCGATCAGCGCGTGCGAGCTGGACGACGGGATGCCGTACCACCAAGTGATCACGTTCCAGGTGATCGCGCCGATCAGCGCACCGAAGACGACGTGGTGGTCGACGACCCCGGGGTCGACGATCCCCTTGCCCACCATGGCCGCCACCTTGAGTTGGAAGACAGCGATGGCGATGACGTTGAAGAAGGCGGCGAACAACACCGCCTGCTGCGGCTTGAGCACACCGGTGGAAACGACGGTGGCGATCGAGTTCGCCGCGTCGTGGAAACCGTTCATGAAGTCGAACGCCAGTGCGAGCAACACCAGCAGGGCCACGACCCAGAACGCGATGGAAGCTGCTTCCATGTCGCGCTGGCGGTCAGGAGTTCTCGAGGACGATGCCCTCGATCAGGTTGCCCACGTCCTCGCAGCGGTCGGAAATGGTTTCCAGGTGCTCGTAGATCGCCTTCAGCTTGATCAGCTCGCGCACGTCCTGCTCCTCCCGGAACAGGCGCGACATGGCGCTGCGCATGACGCGGTCGGCATCGGACTCGAGGCGGTCGATCTCCTCGCAGGTCTTGATGGCGGCCTCGGCCACCTCGGCCTGGTTCAGACGCGGCAGCAGCGACACGGCATGCTGTACACGCTCGGCGCACTTGACCGAGATCTCGCCCAGGCGGATGACGTCTTCGTTGACATGCTGGACATCGTAGAGCGCCATCACTTCGCTGGAATCCTGCAGCAGGTCCAGGATGTCGTCCATGGCGTTGATCAGGCCATGGATCTGCTCCCGGTCGATCGGGGTGATGAAGGTGCGGTGCAACAGCCGGTTCACCTCCGCGGTGATCTTGTCGGCAGCACGCTCGGCGGCGTCGACCTCGCCGGCGTACTTCTCACGCAGATCGGGCGTGCTGTAGTACTGGATCATCGACATGAAGGCCCGCGAGCCCTCGGCGATGTACTTGCCGTGCTGGTTGAACAGCTCGAAGAAGTTGCCATCCCTGGGCAACAGTTTGCCGAAAAGCATTCGGGATCTCCTCGTGGTGGCACCGATCGGGCCGTCACAAATTCTTCACCGAAGCGTCATCGGTGGGTCAACCTGCCATTGTAGGCCCCCACCCTTGCCTCAATTTCGGAAGATGAAATAGACAGCCCCCACCAGGCAGAGGCCTGCCCAGAGGTAATCGAGCTTCATCGGCTCGCCCATGTACCAGGTGGCAAAGGCGACGAAGACCGCGAGCGTGATGACCTCTTGACCGATCTTGAGCTGGGCCAGGCTCAGGCCGCCGGCATAGCCGATCCGGTTCGCCGGCACCTGAAGAAGGTACTCGAACAGGGCGATGCCCCAGCTGACCAGGGCCGCCACCCACCACGCCTGGCCGGCCTGGTGCTTGAGGTGGCCGTACCAGGCGAAGGTCATGAACAGATTGGACAAGACCAGCAGGCCGAAGGCCTGTACCGAGATCGGCAGGGAAGACAGGCTGCTCATGGCCGGGCGGGGCTCCAGGGTTCGGCAGGCTGGTCGGCGACGCCGGCCAACAGCGTGTGGACCGGGCCGTAGCCGGGAATGGGGAGATCCGGCGCCAGCTCGGCCAGGGGACGCAGCACGAAGGCGCGCAGGTGCAGCCGCGGATGGGGCAAGGTCAATGCCGGGCCATGCAGCCGGGCCTCACCATGCAGCAGCAGGTCCAGGTCCAGCGTGCGGGGCGCATTCGGGTAGGGTCGCTCGCGGCCGAAGCGCCGCTCGATCGCCTGGAGTTCGGCCAGCAACTGCACCGGTTCCAGCCCGGTCTCCAACACGGCCACGGCGTTGGCGTAGTCGGGGCCAACGGCGTCGACCGGTGCGCTGCGGTAGACCGACGAGCGCGCGACAAGGCGGCACTCCGGCAGGGCTGCGAGCGCGGCCAGCGCCGCCTCGACCTGCGCGGCAGCATCGCCCAGGTTGGCCCCGAGGCCGATGTAGGCGCGCTGCACCGCTGTCAGGCGTCGTGGCCCGGGTTGGGGGGCGTCGCGCCCAGCTCCCCGCTGCCCGAGCGGCTGCCCGCCGGCTTGCGGCGCCGGCGGCGGCGCTTGCGCGGGGCATCGCCAGTCGATTCGGTGGGCGCGACGTCATCGTCCGGCGCATCCGACGCCGACGCGTCGGCCTGCACCTGCGGTTCGCGACGTGCCTCCGCGACAGGTACCCGGCGGGGGGGAGCCCCCCGCTTGGGCCGGCCGGCCTCGCGCACCGATTCGACCAATGCCTCGCGCTCGGCGTCGCTGCCCAGCGAGAAGTCTTCCCACCACTCGGCCAGATCGACCGGCACCTCGCCCGCATCGGCGCGCAGGCGCAGGAAGTCGAAGCCAGCGCGGAAACGCGGCTGCTCGACCAGCGCATAGGGCGCGTTGCCGTTTCGGCGCTCGAAGCGGGGCTGCATCAGCCAGATCTCGCGCATGTCGGTGGCCAGCTTGCCGCGGCCGGAGATGTCACCGATCCGTGCGTCGAACACCGCGTCGATCGCCTGACTGAGGGCCGGCATCGGGTGTTCGCCCTGGTCGCGCAGTTGCGTCCACTTGGCTTCCACGTCGTGCCACAGCATGCAGGCCAGCATGAAGCTGGGTGCCACGGCCTTGCCTTCGCCCACGCGCCGGTCGGTGTCGGCCAGGGCCAGCTTGACGAACTTGTCGCGCGGGCTGCCGTCCGGCGCATTGGCCAGCACCGCATCGAGCACCGGGAACAGCCCACGGTCCAGCCCGTGCTTCTTCAGCTCGGCCAGGCTGTCGAGCGCATGGCCTGTCTGCAGCAGCTTGATCATCTCGTCGAACATGCGCGAAGCCGGCACGTTGGCCAGCAGCGCGGCCATCGCCTTCAACGGCTTGAGCGTCTTGGGCTCGATCGTGAAGCCCAGCTTGGCCGCAAAACGCACCACGCGGATGATGCGCACCGGGTCCTCCCGGTAACGGGTCTCGGGGTCACCGATCATGCGCAGGGTCTTGGCCTTGGCGTCCCTGATGCCGTGGTGATAGTCGACCACCACCTGGCTGCGGGGGTCGTAGTACATCGCGTTGACGGTGAAGTCGCGACGTGCTGCATCCTCGATCTGCGGGCCCCAGACGTTGTCGCGCAGCACCCTGCCGGACGAATCGACCACATGGCTCTTGCCGGCCATCTCGTCTTTCGAGGTCTTCTCGTTGCCGCCGACCTGCTCGGCGGCCGACGCGTCCATGTAGGCGCGGAAAGTCGAGACTTCGATCACCTCGTGGTCGCGCCCGCGGCCGTGGATCACATGCACGATGCGGAAGCGCCGGCCGATGATGAAAGCGCGGCGGAACAGCGATTTGACCTGCTCGGGCGTGGCGTTCGTCGCCACGTCGAAGTCCTTCGGGCGGCGGCCGACCAGCAGGTCTCGCACGGCCCCCCCGACGATGAAGGCCTCGTAGCCGGCCTCCTGCAGCGTGGTGACGACCCGAACCGCACGCTCGTCCAGCAGGGTCGGGTCGATGCCGTGCTCGGCGGCGGCCACCTCGGCGCGCTTGCCCAGCGGAACGCGTGGGGCCTTGGCAGGCGCCTTGTCGCCAGCGGCGGGCTTGCCCAGCAGCTTGTCGATGAATTTGCGGATCATGGTTGATCGAAAAGTTTCAGGATTCGCCAGCCGCGCTCGCGCGCAATCGCCTCGAGCGCCGGCGTGGGGTTGGTCGCGATCGGCGTCGAAACCCGCTCGAGCAGCGGCAGGTCGTTGGTCGAATCGCTGTAGAACAACACGTCGTCGAAATCGGCCCAGCCTTTGCCGAGCGACGTCAGCCAGGCCTCGACCCGGGTGACCTTGCCCTCGCGGAAGGTCGGCACCCCCCGGACATGGCCGGTGGCGCGGCCATTGTCGTCTCGTGCCAGTTCCACCGCCAGCAGGTGGTCGACGCCGAAGGCGCTGGCGATAGGCCGGGTGACGAACTCGTTGGTCGCGGTGACGACCGCGACCAGGTCACCCGCCTGCAAATGGGCGTTCACGAGCCCGCGCGCCGAGGGCCGGAGGTTCGGGCCGACGACCTCGGTCATGAAACGATCCCGGGCCGCCTCGGCCTCGGCGGGCGGGCGGGCTCGCCAGACGGAGGTGGCGAACTGCACGTACTCGTCCAGGTCCAGCCGGCCGGCCTGGTACTGAGCGTAGAACTCGTCGTTGCGGTTGCGCCAGGTGTCGCCGTCGGCCCAGCCGATGGCCACCATGAACTCGCCAAAGGCGTGATCGGAATCGACCGGCAACAGCGTGCCGTCGAGGTCGAACAGGGCAAGTCTCACGTGTTCAAACCCTCTTCGGCCACCATCTTCTTCAGCAGCGGCACCGTCACCGCGCGCCGCTCGGCCAACGAGAACTGGTCGAGCCGGCGCAGCAGCGCCATGAGCGAGCCCAGGTCGCGGGCAAAACGGGTCAGCAGGAAATCCATCACCTCATCCGAAAGAAAGATGCCCCGGCGGTCGGCCTCGCGGCGCAGCGCTGCCCGCGTGCCGGCTTCGGTCAGCGGCTTGAGTGCATGCACCTGCCCCCATCCCAGGCGGGTGCGCAGGTCGTCCCGCACCGGCAGGTCGACCGGAGGCGACTCGCCGGACGCCGCCATCTGCACACCGTGCGTGGCCGCTTCGACGAACAGTGCGAAGGCCGCGTGCTGGCGCGCAGCATCGAGACGCTCGGCGCCATCGATCACGATCAGCCACCAGCCCTCGTCGAAATCCCAGGGCAAGGGGCTGGCTGCGTCGAACCAGCCGACCCGCGCCCCTTCTGCCCGCAGCCGGCTTGCCAGGGCGGACAGCAAGTGCGTCTTGCCAGCCCCGGCCGGGCCCCAGAGGTAGACCGGCGGCGAAGGGATCATCAGCCGGCGCAGGCCGTCGACCGCGGCCCCATTGTCGCCGACCACGAAGTTGTCGAAATCCGGCTCGCTGTCGAAGCCGATCGGCAGCGGGATCTGTTTCATGGGTGGCCGCGGTACAGGTCACTGGCCAGATAGGCCGCGGTGATGCGGCGAAAGGCCACCAGTGCCACCGCCGACAACGGCAGTGCGATCAGGATGCCCACGAAGCCCAGCAGGTGCCCGAAGGCCAGCAGCGCGAAGATCACCGCCAGCGGCGGCAGGCCGATGCGCTCGCCGACCAGTCGCGGGGTGAGGTAGAGGCTCTCGACCACCTGGCCGATGCCATAGACCACCGCCACCACCACCAGGCCGTACCAGCCGGTGAACTGGAGCAGGCCTGCCAGCAGCGCCAGCACCAGCCCCAGCCCGAACCCCACATAGGGAATGAAGATGGCCAGCCCGGTAAACACACCCACCGGCAGCGCCAGCTCGAAGCCGGCAATGGCCAGGGCCACCGCGTAGTACAGCGCCAGGATGAGCATCAAGAGCGCCTGACCGCGCAGGTACTGGCCCAGCACCGGATCGCACTCTTCCAGGAAACCGTCGACGTTGGGCCGCAAGCGCGGCGGCACGAGCGAGAGTGTGCGTTCCACCAGGCGCGGCCAGTCCATCAGCAGGTAGAACAGCACGAACGGCACCAGCACGGCGTTGCCGATGACGGCCAGCACGATGCTGCCGCCGATGCGGGCCGAACTCAGCAAGGTGCCGGTCCAGTCCTCCAGGTTGCCGTCCAAGTACTGGAGCACCATGGCCTTGATGCCGGCCACGTCCAGCGCCACGTGGATGCCGAATTGTGCGAGCCACGGCGACACATGCTGGTTGGCCCGGTCGGCCAACAGTGGAATCTGGGCCTTCAGCAGCGGCACCTCCTTGGCCAGGATGGGCACCACCAGCAGCACCAGCGCCAGCGCGGCGACGATCGCCGCCAGCACCACCAGCGACACCGCCAGCACCCGCGGCACGCGCCGCGCTGCCAGCCGCTCGACCGCCGGATGCAGCGCATAGGCCAGGATGGCGCCGATCAGGAACGGCATCAGCACCGGTGCCAGCGCCCACAGCAGGGCCAGCGCCACGGCAGCGATCAACAGCCAGCTCAGGGATTGACGCTGGGCGGGAGACAGGTTCATGGGTCGGACAGGTCAGGCGCCCACAGCCGCGGGCGGGTCGTGCCGAAGCGCGAAGGGGCGTCAAAGCCGGCGGATTCTAGGTGCCGCCACACCATCGGCCGTCAGTGCAGAAGTGGGCGCGGGCTGTCGCGCAGCTCGGCCAGCATGCGCCGCATCGGCTCGGCGTCTGCCGCATCCGGCTCATGGGCCAGGTAGGCGCTCAGGTCTTCGGCAGCCGCATCGGGCTGGCCGAGCTCGGCGAAGGTCAGGCCGCGGTCGCGGCGCTCGTCCCAGGCCTCGGGCAGCAGGCAGACCAGGCGGTGCTGCACCGCCAGCAACGGCACGAAATCCTCGGCCTGCTGGTGGATGGATTTCAGGTTGCGCAGCATGCGGGCAAGGATCTCGCGCGGCGACGCTGTCTGCAGGAAGAGGCCGAGCGGCACCTCGAAGTCGCCGACCAGGCCTTGCTTCCGGCGCAGCGGCTCCAGGCGCTCTTCCAGCTCCTCGCGCGAAAGCGAGCGCCCGTTGAACGGGTCCATCACCGCCTCGCCGTGCGGCAGGCGCAGCTTGACGAGGAAGTGGCCTGGGAAGGAAACGCCACGCGCCACCAGGCCCGCATGGCCGGCCAACTCGATGTAGAGCAGCGCCAGCGAGATCGGGATGCCGCGCCGGCTGGCCAGCACTTTGTGCAGGTAGCTGTTGTTGGCGTCGTAGTAGTCGTTGACGTTGCCGGCGAAGCCCAGCTCGCGGAAAAAGTAGCGGTTGAGCGTGCGCAGCCGGTGCATCGCGCTGGCATCGGCCGGCAGGCGGCGCCTGAGGCGGTCGCCCAGCCCTTCCACTTCGTCCAGCACCGCCTGGGTGTCGAGGCCCGGGTCGGCGTCCTGACCGAGCGAGACGGCCGCTTCCAGCAACGCAAAACCTGCGTCCTCGGCCACCAGCGAAGCGAAGTATTCGAGGGGACTGGGCGCTTCCAGGCGAAGCGGGAAACTCATGTGGCCGAGTGTAGGCCTTTCAGGCGCGCCGCGCGAACTGGCGCAGCCTGAGCCCGGCCGCGATCAGCAGCAGGAAATACCCCGCCACGGCGGCCACCATGATGCCGGCCAGCCAGGCCGCACGCAGCCCCGGCTGTGCCTGCAGCACCAGCCAATCCAGCTGGGCGCTGCTCCACGCCAGGAAGGCCGCGAGCGCCAGGTTGGCCGGTGCGACGCGGGCCGCGAAGCCGAGCCAGCCCGGCGCAGGCCGGTAGTGTCCCTGGCGGCGCAGGCCCCAGAGCAGCCAGCCGGCGTTGATCAGCGCGCCGATGCCGATCGACAGCGCCAGCCCGGCATGGCCCAGCCATGGAACGAAGGCCAGGTTCATCAGTTGCGTGCAAGCCAGCACCACCACCGCGATGCGCACCGGCGTGCGCAGGTCCTGCTGGGCGAAGAAGCCCGGGGCCAGCACCTTGACACCGATGATGCCCATCAACCCGCAGCCGTAGCCACGCAGGGCCAGCACCGTGGCCTCGACCGCCTCGGGGCTGAACTTGCCATAGTGGAACAGCACCGCCACCAGCGGCGTGGCGAACACCAGCATCGCCACCGCGAAGGGCAGCGCCAGCACCACCACGAGGCGCAAGCCCCAGTCGAGCTGAGCCGAGTAGCCCTCGTCGTCCCCCTGCGCCCGCCGGGCCGAGAGGCCGGGGATCAGCACCACCCCGAGCGCCACGCCCAGCAGCGCGGTCGGGAACTCCATCAACCGGTCGGCGAAGAACAGCCACGAGACGGCACCGGGCCCCAGGTGGGAGGCGATCTGGGTGTTGATCAGCAGAGAAAGTTGCGCCACCGACACGCCCAGAAGGGCCGGCGCCATCTGGGTCAGCACCCGGTGGACGCCGGGGTGCTGCCAGGCCCGGCGCACGCGGGCGGGCGACAGGCCGATGCGGGGCAGGCAGCCGATCGCCCGCAACGCTGGCACCTGCAGGGCCAGCTGCAGCACGCCGCCCGCCATCACCCCCGCCGACAGCGCATGGATGGGGCGGATGCCGTGCCGCTCCAGCCACGGCGCGAGAAAGACCGCCGCGGCGATCATGGAGAGATTGAGCAACACCGGCGTGGCCGCCGGCAGTGCAAAGCGGCGCCAGGTGTTCAACACGCCGGCGGACAGCGCCACCAGCGACATGCAGCCGATGTAGGGGAACATCCAGCGCGTCATCACGACCGCGAGGTCCAGCTCCTGCAGGCCTGCGCCGAACAGCCAGACGACCACCGGCGCGCCGACCACCCCCGCCACGCAGGTCAGCAGCAGGGCCCAGAACAGCGCCGTAGCCACTGCATCGATCAGGCCCCGGGTCGCGTCGTCGCCCTCGGTGGCGCGAGTGGCCGCCAGGATGGGCACGAAGGCCGAGGAAAACGCGCCCTCTGCGAAAAGCCGCCGAAGCAGATTGGGGATCCTGAAGGCCACCTGGAAGGCGTCGGTCAACGCACCGGCGCCGAAGCTGGCGGCGATGAGCTGGTCGCGCACCAGGCCGGTCACGCGAGACAGCAGTGTCCAGAGCGATACCGTCGACGCGGCCTTCAGGAGGTTCATGCGGGGGCCGCGCGGAAGATGCGCCGGCGGACAACGAAGGGTGGCGGCCACGCCGGCGGTGGCCAGACAGGGCGGCGGCGGATTATAGGGAGGCCCCTTGCGCCAAACCGGCTGGCACCGGGCCGCAACTTGCGCCCCCTTCAGGGAAAATGCTATACTCGACAGTCTTTTCCCACCTGGAAAGCCCACTTACCCCATGGCCACCTCCTCCAAAGCCAAGAAGCGCACCGTGCGCCTGGCCTCGGGCCGCAAGCGCGCCCGTCAAGACGTCAAGCTGAACGCCGCCAACTCGTCGCTGCGTTCCAAGTTCCGCACCTCGATCAAGAACGTGCTGAAGGCCGTTGCCTCCGGCGACAAGGCCAAGGCCACCGACCTGTTCAAGACCGCCCAGAGCGTGATCGACTCGATCGCCGACAAGGGCCTCTTCCACAAGAACAAGGCTGCCCGCCACAAGAGCCGCCTGTCGGCCAAGGTGAAGGCGCTCGCCGCCTGACAACCTCTTCCAGGTGGAACGATGAAGGGCCCGCGATGCGGGCCCTTTTTCTTTGCTGCCGCGCCTCTCAGAGGCCGGGCCGGGCCGGCGGCGGGTCCGGCAGCAGGCAGGCTTCCGCCACCTGCAGCCCGTTGTCGCGGGCGAAGTTCATCACGAAGTCCCAGGCCATCGGCTCCAGCTCGCGCAGGGCCTCGTTGACGATCACGCACTTCACGCCGTTGATGACCCGCGGCACGCAGTAGGGCGAATAGCCGATGTGGGCGCCGGGGCCGCCCACCACGCCACCCGGGCGGAAGCTGGACATCGCCCCCGCCAGGCGCTCGGCCCAGTCGCTCGGGCGAAACGCCCGGCCGTCCTGGGTCAGGCCTTGGATAAAGACTTCGCGGGGCTTGGGCAAAGACATCGGAGGAAGCAGGGCGCGGTCATCCCACACGGAAGAGCGGGGAGTGGCGGCGAAAGGCGTATTGTGCCTCGGGGGTGCTGCGCTGCAGCAATCATCGCGCCTCGCGCTTGCGTCCCGCTTGCAAACCAGCACGAACTTCGCCGCCACCGCGCGCGCGTCGGCCCGCCCGACCCGGCTTTAGAATCTTCCGAGGGCTGGCGCGTGAACGTGCTGACGCGGCCAGCCCTTCTCTTTTGCAGCCGCGCAGGAGTTGCCGATGACCGCCTCGATGCCCCATGTGATGAACACCTACGGCCGGCTGCCGATCGCGCTGTCGCACGGCCAGGGTTGCCAGGTGTGGGACACCACCGGCAAGCGCTATCTCGACGGCCTGGGCGGCATCGCGGTCAACACGCTGGGCCACGCACACCCCCGCCTCGTGCCGGCACTGCAGGACCAGGTCGCCAAGCTGATCCACTGCTCCAACTACTACGAGAGCCCGCTGCAGGAGCGCACCGCTGCCAAGCTGTGCGAGCTGTCAGGCCTGTCGGCTGCCTTCTTCTGCAACTCGGGCCTCGAGGCGAATGAAGCGGCGCTCAAGATCGCCCGCAAGTTCGGCCACGACAAGGGCATCGCGCGGCCCGAGGTCATCGTCTTCGAGAAGGCCTTCCACGGCCGCTCGATCGCCACGCTTTCAGCCACCGGCAACCCCAAGGTGCAGGCCGGCTTCGAGCCGCTGGTCGAAGGCTTCGTGCGCGTGCCACTGAACGACATCGAATCGGTGCGCCGGGTCGCTGCTTCGAACCCCAACGTGACCGCGGTTTTCCTCGAAACGATCCAAGGTGAAGGCGGCATCCACGCTGCGCGGTGGGACTACCTGCGCGCGCTGCGCCAGCTCTGCGACGAGCGCGACTGGCTGCTGATGCTCGACGAAGTGCAGTGCGGCATCGGCCGCACGGGCAAATGGTTCGCCCACCAGTGGGCCGGCATCGTGCCGGACGTGATGCCGCTGGCAAAGGGCCTGGGCTCTGGCGTGCCGGTCGGCGCCATCGTCGTGGGCGAGCGGGCGAGGAACGTCTTCGGGCCGGGCAACCACGGCACCACCTTCGGCGGCAACCCGCTGGCCATGCGCGCCGCCATCGAGACGCTCGACATCATGGAAGCGGACGGCTTGCTGGAGAACGCCGCCAAAGTGGGCGCTCACCTGAAGGCAACGCTGGAGCGAGAATTCGCCGGCCTGTCGGGCGTGAAGGAGATCCGCGGGGCCGGCCTGATGCTGGGTATCGAGCTGGACCGCCCCTGCGGCGTGATCCTCACTCGCGCGATGGAAGCCGGGCTGCTGCTCTCGGTGACGGCCGACAGCGTGATCCGACTGGTGCCGCCGCTGATCCTGACCACCGCCGAGGCCGACGAGATCGTCGCCATCCTCGCGCCGCTGGTGAAGGCCTTCCTGGCCGAGCCGGCGCCCGCCACCCAGCCATGAAACCGGGTTACAGCCTCATGAAGCACTACCTGCAGTTCAAGGACTTCCGGGCCGAGGAATACGCCTACCTGTTCGAGCGCGCCCGCGTCATCAAGCAGCGCTTCAAGAACTACGAGAAGTACCAGCCGCTGGTCGACCGCACCCTGGCGATGATCTTCGAGAAAGCGTCCACGCGCACCCGCGTGAGCTTCGAGGCCGGCATGTACCAGATGGGCGGCTCGGTGGTGCACCTGACCACCGGCGACAGCCAGCTCGGCCGCGCCGAGCCGATCGAGGATTCGGCCCGCGTCATCAGCCGCATGGTCGACCTGGTGATGATCCGGACCTACGAGCAGACCAAGATCGAGCGCTTCGCCGCGCACTCGCGGGTGCCGGTGATCAACGGCCTGACCAACGAGTTCCACCCCTGCCAGATCCTGGCCGACCTGTTCACCTTCCTGGAGCACCGCGCCCCGATCGGCGCCCGCGGCTTCGAGATGGACAGCCTGAAGGGCAAGGTCGTGGCCTGGGTCGGCGACGGCAACAACATGGCCAACACCTGGCTGCAGGCGGCCGAGATCCTCGGGTTCACGGTGCATGTCAGCACCCCCGGTGGCTACGAGGTCGACTCGAAGGTCGCGGGCATCGGCGACACGGGCTGCTTCAAGGTCTTCAAGGACCCGCTCGAAGCCTGCCGCGGCGCTCACCTCGTGACCACGGACGTGTGGACCAGCATGGGCTACGAAGCCGAGAACGAGGCCCGCCTGAAGGCCTTCGCCGACTGGTGCGTCGACGCCGAGATGATGGCCGTGGCCCAGCCGGACGCGCTGTTCATGCACTGCCTGCCGGCGCACCGGGGCGAGGAAGTCACCGCCGAGGTGATCGACGGGCCGCAGTCGGTGGTGTGGGACGAGGCGGAGAACCGGATGCACGTGCAGAAGGCGCTGATGGAGTACCTCGTGCTCGGCCGGATCGGCTGATCGGGGCGGACAAGCCTGCCGTCAGCCCGGCGGCGGACAATCCCGCGCACCATGAAACTCGCGCTGATCACCGACCTGCATGCCAACCGCGAAGCCGTGCAGGCAGTGCTGGACCACGCCCAGGCCCAGGGCGCCGGCCGCTACGCCTTCCTGGGCGACTACGTCGGCTACGGCGCCGACCCGGGCTGGGTGGTGGACACGGTGATGGCCCATGTGGCGCAGGGCGCGATCGCGGTGGGCGGCAACCACGACGCCGGCGCGGTGCACGGCCCTTCGCCCCACATGCGGCTGGACGCTCGACACGTCATCGAGTGGACGCAGTCGCGGCTGGACGAACGCCAGCACCGCTTCCTGCAAGGCCTGCCGCTCTCGCACACCGAAGGCGACATGCTGTTCGTGCACGCCAACGCCTTCGCGCCGGCGGAATGGGCCTACATCCAGGGCCGCATGGAAGCGGTGCGCAGCCTGCACGCCACGCCCTGCCGCTACACCTTCTGCGGCCACATGCACGAGCCGATGCTGTTCCACCTCTCGGGCACCGGCAAGGCGGGCGACTTCGTGCCGACGCCGGGCGTGCCGATCCCGGTGCCGGCGCACCGGCAATGGCTGGTGATCCCCGGCTCGGCCGGCCAGCCGCGCGACGGCAACCCGGCGGCCTGCTACGCGATCTTCGATGCTGCCGAGCAGATGCTCACCTACCACCGCGTGCCCTACGACCACGAGCTGGCCGCAGCCAAGATCCGGCAAGCCGGCCTGCCGGTGGCCCTGGCCGACCGCCTGGCCCATGGAGAGTAACCAGTTCCTCGGCCACGGCACCGGCGCCCCGGCCGGCCTGCGCACGCTGGCGGTGGGCGACGTGGTCGACCAGTTCCGCCTCGAGGAATCACTGCACCAGGGCGGCATGGCCACGCTGTGGCGGGTGGTGCGTGTCGGCCCGGACGGCACCCCCATGCCGTCCGACCTGCCGCTGATCATGAAGGTGCCGCGCATCAAGGGCGGCGAGGACCCGGCCACCATCGTCGGCTTCGAGGTCGAGCGCATGATCATGCCGATGCTCTCCGGCCCGCACGTGCCGAAGTTCATCGCCAAGGGCGACTTCACGCGCCAGCCCTACATCGTGATGGAGCACATCCCCGGGCCCACGCTGCGGCCGCGGCTGGACGAGGCGCCGCTGGCGATCGACGAGGTGGTCGAGATCGGCGCCCGCGTGGCCGCCGCGCTGCACGATCTGCACCGCCAGCACGTGGTGCACCTGGACATCAAGCCGAGCAACATCCTCTTCCGACCCGACGGCACCGCCGTGCTGGTCGACTACGGCCTGTCGCGCCACGACCAGTTGCCCGACCTGCTGGACGAGGAGTTCACGCTGCCCATGGGCACCGGGCCCTACATGTCGCCGGAGCAAGTGCAGTTCGTGCGCAACGACCCGCGCAGCGACCTGTTCGCGCTGGGCGTGATGCTCTACCACTTCACCACCGGCGAGCGGCCCTTCGGCGCACCCGACTCGGTGCGCGGCCTGCGCCGCCGCCTCTACCTCGACCCGGTGCCGCCGCGCGCGCTGCGGGAAGACTGCCCGCCCTGGCTGCAGGAGATCATCCTCAAGTGCCTGGAGGTCAAGCCCGAGCAGCGCTGGCAGAGTGCGGCGCAGCTGGGCCTGGCCTTGGAGGACCCGACCCAGGTGCCGCTGAGCAAGCGCGCCGCCAGGCTGCAGCGCAGCAGCGCCTTCAAGCGTTTCAAGCGCTGGTTCTTCGCGCTTGGCAGCGAGCCCGAGCCGCGCATGGCCAGCGCGGCCGAGCTGGCCACGCGCAACCCCATCATCCTGGCCGCGGTGGACGTGGAAAACGCCGGCACGCCGCTGCTGGACGCGCTGCGCGAAACCGTGCGCCGCATCGTGCTGACCGAGCCCGGCGCGCGCCTGGCCTGCGTCAGCGTGATGCGCACCGCCCGAATCGGCATGGACGAGCTCACCGACGACCAGGGCCAGAGCGTGCACGTCAAGCAGCTCGTCGGCCTGAAGCACTGGGCCCGCCCGATCAGCAAAGCGCTCAGCCTGGACGACGGGCGGCTCACCTTTCACGTGTTGGAGGCGCCCGATGCCGCCACTGCCATCGTCGAATTCGCGCGACGCAACCACATCGACCACATCGTGATGGGTGCGCGGGGCAACTCGGCCCTGAGGCGCTACTTGGGCAGCGTGTCGTCACAGGTGGTGGCCGAATCGGACTGCACGGTCACCGTGGTGCGTGCCGACGAGCCGCCGGCAGGTTCGCCATGAACAGCCGCCAAGCCGACAACCCCTGCGTGCGCTGCGGCGCCTGCTGCGCGAGCTTCCGGGTCGACTTCGCCCGGGATGATCTGCAAAGCGAAGGCGGCAGCGTGCCGGACGGGCTGGTCGTGGAGGTGACGCGAACCACCTGCCGCATGCGGGGCACCGACCATGCGCAGCCGCGCTGCGCCGCCTTGTCGGGCCGGGTCGGCGTGGATGCCCGCTGCGGCATCTACGAATGGCGCCCAGGGCCTTGCCGCGAGTTCGGCATGCTGGCCCCGTTGGGCCGCGGCGATGCCGCCTGCGCCCGAGCCCGCGCGCGGCACGGCCTCGCTCCGCTGCCCGGCTAGCTTCGACGCGGCCAGCGAACGGCCACTCAGAAGCGGCCGTGTCACTCTCACGGAGGGTGGCTGCGGTACCCTGCAGCCGGGTGCCCCATTCCGTCAGTCGCGGACGGCCGCGAGCACCTTGTTGACGCGCAGCGCCAGCAGCGTGCAGACGGCGCCGGACAGCAGGTACAGGCTGACCGCGAACAGGCCGAACTTGGCACCGAGCCCGAGGGCCACCAGCGGCGCAAAGGCCGCGCCCAGCAGCCAGGCCAGGTCGGCCGTCAGCGCCGCGCCGGTGTAGCGGAAGTGCGGCAGGAAGTTCGAGGTCACCGAGCCGGCCGACTGGCCATACGAGAGGCCCAGCAGCACGAAGCCGACCAGGATGAAGGTGTCTTCGCCGGCGACCCCGCCGCCGAGCAGCGACGGAATGGCCAGGCTGAAGGCAGCGATCAGCACCGCCACCCCGCCCAGCATGCGGCGCCGGCCGATGCGGTCGGCCACCCAGCCCGACAGCGGCATCGCCGCCGCGGCCAGCACCGCGCCCCACAGCGCGACCCCCATGAACTCGCCAACCGACTGCTCGGAATACAGCATGATCCACGACAGCGGGAACACCGTGACGAGGTGGAACAGCGCGTAGCTGGCCAGCGCGGCGAAGGCGCCGATCAGCACGTTGTGGCCCTGCTGGGCGAACAGCTCGCCCACGTCGCAGGGCTCGAGCTCGTGCTGCTCCAGCTGGCGCTCGTATTCGTGCGTGACCACCAGCCGCAGGCGGGCGAACAGTGCCACCACGTTGATCGCGAAGGCGGCGAAGAACGGGTAGCGCCAGCCCCAGGTGAGGAAGTCGGGTGACGACAGGTTGGCCCACAGGTAGGCGAACACGCCGCAGGCCACGAAAAAGCCCAGCGGCGCGCCGAGCTGGCCCAGCATGGCGTACCAGCCGCGCTTGCGCTCGGGCGCGTTCAGCGCCAGCAGCGAAGGCAGGCCGTCCCACGAGCCACCCAGCGCCAGGCCCTGGCCGATGCGGCAGAGCATCAGCAGTGCGATGGCGGCCGAGCCCGCCTGCTCGTAGCCCGGCAACAAGGCCATGCCCACCGTCGAGCTGCCCAGCAGAAACAGCGACACCGTGAGCTTGGCGCTGCGGCCGAAGCGGCGCTGGATCTGCATGCTGACGACCGTGCCCACCGGCCGCACCACGAAGGCCATGGCGAACAGCGCGAAGGCATACAGCGTGCCCTGCAACCGGTCGGCGAAGGGGAAGAACACCGACGGGAACACCAGCACCGAGGCGATGCCGTAGACGAAGAAGTCGAAGTACTCGGACGCCCGGCCAATCACCACGCCGACTGCGATGTCGCCGGGCGCCACGCTGGCTGGCGCGTCGTCGTGAAGAGTCTGGTTCGGGAGGGCGGAGGTGCTCATGTGGCGGAAATCATGTCACGCGCGCCGCCGGAAGGCACTAGGACAAATTGTCCAATCGTTGATTCGCATCAATCACGATAGATTGAGCACCGCTGCGCAACTGGCATTTTCCCGCCCGCTCGCTTACCCTGATGAGTTTGCCTACTTTTACCTCGTGGAAGCCCCATCGCCTGGGCCGGCCCGCCGCCATGGCGGGCCTCGTGGCCGGCCTGGTGGGGCTCGGCGGCTGTGACTGGGTCGTGATGAAGCCGCACGGCGACATCGCCGCCCAGCAGGCCCAGCTGATCGTCACCTCGACGCTGCTGATGCTGCTGATCATCGTGCCGGTGATCGCGCTGACGCTGTTCTTCGCCTGGCGCTACCGCCAGTCGAACACCGAAGCCACCTACACGCCCGACTGGGACCACTCCACCCGGCTGGAGCTGATCATCTGGGGCGCCCCGCTGCTGATCATCATCGCGCTGGGCGCGATCACCTGGATCAGCACCCACAAGCTCGACCCGTACCGCCCGTTGGACCGCATCGACGCCGATAGGCCCCTGCCGGCCGATGCGAGGCCGCTGGTGGTCGAAGTCGTGGCACTCGACTGGAAGTGGCTCTTCCTCTACCCCGAGCAGGGCATTGCCACGGTCAACGAGCTGGCCGCGCCGGTCGACCGACCGATCCAGTTCCGAATCACCTCGTCCAATGTGATGAATGCGTTCTACGTGCCCGCGCTGGCGGGCATGGTCTACGCGATGCCGGGCATGGAGACCAAGCTGCACGCAGTGATCAACAAAGCCGGCGAGTACGAAGGCCTGTCGGCGAACTACAGCGGCGCCGGCTTCTCGAAGATGCGCTTCCGCTTCCACGGGCTGTCGGACGAGGGCTTCGACCGGTGGGTCGACACGAACCGGCAACAGGGCACCACGCTCGACGGCGACACCTACCTCCAGCTCGAACAGCCGAGCGAGGCCGAGCCCGTGCGCCGCTATGCCAAGGTCGATGCCGGTCTGTTCAGCGCCATCGTCAACCGCTGTGTCGACGGCCAGAAGATGTGCATGCACCAGATGATGGCGATCGACGCCGCGGGCGGTGCCGGCAAGGGCGGTGTCGCCGGCCTGATGCGCCAGCCCTGGCGCAACGGTGACGGGCCGACCGAGCGGCTCGTGGTGGCCGGGCTGTGCACCCCGACCAACCCCTCCGGCTTCCCCATCCTGCCCGCCCAGCCTTGACCCGCCAGCCGCCGAGCCCGTGAGCCACGGGCGAAGCGAGCACGAGAGCCCACATGCCCAACGACTTGAGCAACCTGATCTTCGGCCGCCTGAGCTGGGAGGCCGTGCCCTACCACGAGCCCATCCTCGTGGCCACCTTCGCCATGGTGGTGCTCGGTGGCGTCGCCATGATGGCGGTGCTGACGAAGTTCCGCCTCTGGGGCCCGCTCTGGCGCGACTGGATCTGCAGCATCGACCACAAGAAGATCGGCATCATGTACATCGTGCTCGGCGTGGTGATGCTGCTGCGCGGCTTCGCCGATGCGCTGATGATGCGCGCCCAGCAGGCGATGGCCTTCGGCGACCAGGCCGGCTTCCTGCCGCCGCACCACTACGACCAGATCTTCACGGCCCACGGCGTGATCATGATCTTCTTCGTCGCGATGCCGCTGGTCACCGGCTTCATGAACTACCTGGTGCCGCTGCAGATCGGCGCACGCGACGTCGCCTTCCCCTTCCTGAACAACTTCAGCTTCTGGATGACGACCGGCGGCGCCATCCTGGTGATGGCGTCGCTGTTCATCGGCGAGTTCGCCAAGACCGGCTGGCTGGCCTACCCGCCGCTGTCGGGCCTGCTGCAGAGCCCGGACGTCGGGGTGGACTACTACCTCTGGTCATTGCAGGTGGCGGGCATAGGCACCACGCTGTCGGGCATCAACCTGATCGCGACCATCATCAAGATGCGCGCGCCGGGCATGACGATGATGAAGATGCCCGTCTTCACCTGGACGTCGCTGTGCACCAACGTGCTGATCGTCGCGACCTTCCCGGTGCTGGCCGCGGCCCTCGCGCTGCTGACCGCCGACCGCTACCTCGGCACCGCGTTCTTCACGAACGACCTCGGCGGCAACGCGATGCTGTACGTGAACCTGATCTGGATCTGGGGCCACCCCGAGGTCTACATCCTGGTGCTGCCGGTGTTCGGCATCTTCTCGGAAGTCGTCTCCACGTTCAGCCGCAAGCGCCTGTTCGGCTACGCGTCGATGGTCTATGCGACCGTCGTGATCACCATCCTGTCGTACCTGGTGTGGCTGCACCACTTCTTCACGATGGGCTCGGGCGCGAGCGTCAACTCGTTCTTCGGCATCACGACGATGATCATCTCGATCCCGACCGGGGCGAAGATCTTCAACTGGCTGTTCACGATGTACCGCGGCCGCATCCGCTTCGAGGTGCCGATGCTGTGGACGGTCGGCTTCATGGTCACCTTCACGATCGGTGGCATGACAGGCGTGCTGCTGGCCGTGCCGGCGGCCGACTTCGTGCTGCACAACAGCCTGTTCCTGATCGCGCACTTCCACAACGTGATCATCGGCGGCGTGGTGTTCGGCATCTTCGCCGGCATCAACTACTGGTTCCCGAAGGCCTTCGGCTTCAAGCTCGATGCGTTCTGGGGCAAGGTCTCGTTCTGGTGCTGGTTCGTCGGCTTCTGGGTCGCATTCACGCCGCTGTACGTGCTGGGCCTGATGGGCGTGACGCGCCGCATGAGCCACTTCGACGACCCGTCGCTGCAGATCTGGTTCCAGGTCGCGGCTGTCGGCGCGGTGATCGTCGCCTTCGGCATCGCAGCCTTCCTGATCCAGATCGCCGTCAGCGTGATGAAGCGCAAGGCGCTGCGCGACGTGACCGGCGACCCCTGGGAAGGCCGCACGCTTGAATGGGCCACGGCCTCGCCCCCGCCGGACTACAACTTCGCGTTCACACCGGTCGTGCATGACAACGACGCCTGGCACGACATGAAGAACCGCGGCCACCAGCGTCCGACGCAAGGCTTCAAGCCGATCCACATGCCGAGGAACACCGCGGCCGGCTTCGTGATCGCGATGCTCGCCACCGCCTGCGGCTTCGCGCTGGTCTGGCACATGTGGATCCCGGCTGCGGTCACCTTCCTGGCCACGGTGGCCGCCGCCATCGTCCACACCTTCAACTACGACCGCGACTACCACATCCCCGCCGACGAGGTGACCCGCAGCGAAGACGCGCGGACCGCGGCGCTGGCGTCGGCCGCGTGAAGAGAAGAGCTCCATGACTGCCACCACGATTTCACCTGGCGCTGTTCCCGGCGCCACGCCCATCGTCTTCTACGACGACGGCAGCCACCACCCGCAGCAGGGCACGCTGCTGGGCTTCTGGCTCTACCTGATGAGCGACTGCCTGCTGTTCGCGGTGCTGTTCGCCGTCTACGCGGTGCTGGGCCGCAGCTACGCGGCCGGCCCGTCGGGCGCCGACCTGTTCAACCTTCCGCTGGTCGCGGCGAACACCGCCCTGCTGCTGTTCTCGTCCATCACCTACGGCTTCGCGATGATCGCGATGCAGCACAACCGCAAGACCGGCGTGCTGATCTGGCTGGGCATCACCGGGCTGTTCGGCCTCGGCTTCCTGGGCCTGGAGATCTATGAGTTCGCGCACCTGATCCACGAAGGTGCCGGCCCGTGGCGCAGCGCCTTCCTGTCGTCGTTCTTCACCTTGGTCGGCACCCACGGCCTGCACGTCACGTTCGGCTGCATCTGGCTGGTGGTGCTGATGCTGCAGGTCGGCAAGCTGGGCCTGACCACCGCGAACAAGCGCCGCCTGATGTGCCTGTCGATGTTCTGGCACTTCCTGGACGTCGTCTGGATCGGCGTCTTCACCTTTGTCTACCTCATGGGGAGCATGTGATGAGCTCCGTTTCGATGAGCGACCACAACGAACACCACGACGACCACCACGACGACGACATCGGCTACCACGCCACCGTCGAGGGCTACCTGGTCGGCTTCCTGCTCTCGGTGCTGCTCACGGCCATCCCCTTCTGGCTGGTGATGGGCAACGTGATGGCCTCACCCAAGGTCACGGCCTTCGTGATCCTCGGCTTCGCCGCGGTGCAGATGGTGGTGCACATGGTGTACTTCCTGCACCTGAACACCAAGGTCGAGGGCGGCTGGTCGATGCTCGCGCTGATCTTCACCGCCGCACTGGTGATCATCATGCTGGCCGGGTCGATCTGGGTCATGTACCACCTGAACACCAACATGATGCCCAGCCCCGACCCGCAGATGATGCGGAATATGTAGCCCCCACGCCCCCTCCCGGGGGCTGCCCCCCGAGGGGGCTCGCGCAGCGGACCGGCAAAGCCGGATCCGCGCACGCCACTTGGTTTGCTCGACACGCTGAGGCACATGTCTATCCCCGCTCCACGTTCGTCGCGCCTGTTGGCCCTCTGGGCCGCGGCACTGGCGTCGGTGTTCGTCGGCTGCCTGGCCCTCGGGGTGTGGCAGGTGCAGCGCCTGGCGTGGAAGGAAGCGCTGATCGAGCGGGTCGAGCAGCACCGGCACGCACAGCCGCTGCCGGCGCCGGGGCCGGGCGACTGGGCCGGCGTCAGCCGTGAGGCCGACGAGTACCGCCGCGTGACCGTGCAGGGCCGTTTCGACACGGTGCGCAGCACGCTGGTGGCCGCCACCACCGCACTCGGTTCCGGCTACTGGGTGCTGACGCCGCTGCAGCGGGAAGACGGCAGCTGGCTGCTCGTCAACCGCGGCTTCGTGCCGGGCGATCAGCGGCAGCAGGTGTTGGGCAGCGCAGCCGCGTCGGACGAGCAATCGATCACCGGCCTGCTCCGCCTCACCGAGCCGGGCGGCGGCTTCCTGCGCGACAACGATGCGGCGGCCGGCCGCTGGTACTCGCGCGATGTCTCGGCGATCGCCGCCTCGCAGCAGTTGGGGCCGCAAGTGGCGCCCTACTTCGTCGACCAGGCCGCGCCGCACCAGCCCACCCACGCCTGGCCCCGCGCCGGCCTGACGGTCGTCCACTTCAGCAACAATCACCGCGTCTACGCTGCCACCTGGTTCGCGCTGGCGGCGATGGCAGCCTGCGCGCTCGGGTACCTGGTGCTCGACGAGCGCCGCCTGCGACGATTGGCTGGAGCCCACGGATTTGTCCCTGCCCGACACTGACGCTGCCGCCCTGGCGCCGCCTGGCGAAGGGGGCCAGGCGCCCGAGCGACTGGCCGGGCGGAAGAACCTGCTGCAGCTGATCCAGCTGCGCTGGCTGGCGGTCGCGGGGCAGCTGCTCACCATCCTGGTGGTGCACTTCCTCCTGGGCGTCGACCTGCCGCTGGTCGCGATGCTCACGCTGCTGGCCGGGCTGGCCTTGTTCAACGTGGCCAGCCACCAGCGCAGCCGGCTGGCGCTGCCGGTGGGCAACGGCGAGCTGTTCGCCGGCCTGCTGGTCGACGTGGGCGTGCTGACCACGCAGCTCTTCTTCTCGGGCGGCATCACCAACCCGTTCATCTCGCTCTACCTGCTACAGGTCGCGGTCGGCTCGGTGCTGCTGCGGCCACGCTATGTGTGGGTGCTGGTCGCCGTGACCAGCCTGTGCTTCGTGCTGCTGACGCGCTGGCACCGGCCGCTGCCGATGCCGCACCTGGCCAGCCCGGTGCTCTCGCCGCTCTACATCGGCGGGCTCGTGCTGTGCTATTTGCTGACCGCCTCGCTGCTGGTGATCTTCATCGGCCGCATCGGGCGAAACCTCCGCCAGCGCGATGCCCGCCTCGCCGCGCTGCGGCAGCGCGCGGCCGAAGAGGAGCACATCGTGCGCATGGGCCTGCTCGCCACCGGCGCAGCGCACGAACTGGGCACGCCGCTGGCCACGCTGTCGGTGATCCTCGGCGACTGGGCCCGCATGGCGCCCTTTGCCGGCGAGCCCGAGCTGCGCGAAGAGATCGAGGAGATGGAGCTGCAGATCCAGCGCTGCAAGACCATCGTCAGCGGCATCCTGATGTCGGCCGGCCGCACCCGTGGTGAAGCGCCGATGGAAACCACGCTGCACGCCTTCCTCGACGAGTTGGTGCAGCATTGGCGCAGCACCCGGCCCGGCAGCGTGCTGCATTTCCAGCGCGATGGCCTGCCCGACCTGCCCCTGGTCTTCGACGTGGCCCTCAAGCAGATGATCGACAACGTGCTCGACAACGCGCGCGAGGCGGCGCCCGGCCTGCCGCTGCGCCTGCTCGTCACCTGCGACGAGGAAACGCTCACGCTGACCGTGCAAGACCAGGGCCCCGGCTTCGCCCCGCCCATGCTGGCGTTCTTCGGCAAGCCCTACCAGTCGAGCAAGGGCCGGCCTGGTGGTGGCATGGGGCTCTTCCTGTCGGTCAACGTGGCGCGCATGCTCGGCGGGCAGATCACCGCCCGCAACCGCCCCGGGGGCGGTGCCGAGGTCTGCATCAGCCTGCCCCTGGGCGCCCTGACCCTCACCGACGACTGGACCCACGATGAGCACGGATGAGATCCGCCAGTTGTTGATCGTCGAGGACGACGATGCCTTCGCCCGCACGCTGGCGCGCTCCTTCGAGCGCCGCGGCTACGAAGTGCTGCGGGCCATCGACCTCGAGTCGGTCGAGGCCGTGCTGCAGGTCCGCACGCCGGGCTACGCGGTGGTCGACCTGAAGCTGGCAGGCGGCAGCTCGGGCCTGGCCTGCGTGCAGCATCTGCGCGCCCACGACGACGAGATGGTGATCGTGGTGCTCACCGGCTACGCGAGCATCGCGACCGCCGTCGAGGCGATCAAGCTCGGCGCCCGCCACTATCTGGCCAAGCCCGCCAACACCGACGACATCGAGGCCGCCTTCGGCCGCGCGCAAGGCGACGCCGAGGTCGAGCTGACCGAGCGCACCACGTCGATCAAGACGCTCGAATGGGAGCGCATCCACGAGACGCTGGCCGAGACTGGCTTCAACATCTCCGAGACCGCGCGCCGGCTCGGCATGCACCGGCGCACGCTCGCGCGCAAGCTCGAAAAGCAACGCGTGAAGTAGCCCGCTGTCCTTCTCTCACGTGCGCCGGCCGTCGACGCTGAAGCGCCCGGGGCCGAAGGCCGCCGCCAGCAGCAGCCCACCGGCGGCCGCCAGGTTCTTGAAGAAGGCCTGTTGCTGCTGCATCACCTGCTCCGGCGGCACGGCCCAGAAGGCGTGGAAGATGGGCGTGATGACGAAGACGAACAGGGCCAGGCCGAGCGCGGCCCAGCGGGCCTGCCAGCCCACCAGCAAGAGGATGCCCAGCCCCAGCTCGGCCGCGATGGCGAGCGCTGCGCAGACCTCGGGCATCGGCACGCCCTTGGAGGCGATGTAGCCCGCCACCCCGGCAAAGCCCGCAATCTTGCTGTAGCCCGCCGGGATGAACAGCAGGGCCAACAAGGCCCGGCCCACCAGCGCCATGGTGTCTTGGGTTCCAGGAGACAGGTTCATGGCATCACTCCTCAGTTGGCAGATGGACAAAGGGGCGGGCCTCTCGGCACCGCCCCTCCCTACGACGTCGGCTCTTGAATCCTTAGTCTGCCTGCTTGCGCAGGAACGCGGGGATCTCGATCTCGTCCATGCCGTTGCTGCTCAGCGCCTCCACCTTGGCCGCGGCCTGGGTGCGCCCGGTCCGCCACACGCTGGGCGTGGCGAGCTGGCTGTAGTCCTGCTGCGGCATGGCGGGGTGGGTCGTGCCGACCGGCTGGCCGGCCTGCATGCCGGCCGGGGTGACCGGGTTGTTCAGCAGCGGCAGGTTGTCGGTGCCGGTGCGCAGCACGGGCTGCTGGTGGTGCTGTTGCTGCTGGGTCTGGATGACCGTCAGCGGCGCCTGCGCGCGGCGGATGGACGACAGGCCCGTGGCGATCACCGTGACGCGCAGCTGGTCGCCCAGGCTGTCGTCGTAGGCGGTGCCGTAGATCACGTGCGCATCTTCCGCGGCATAGCGGCGGATGGTGTTCATCGCGTTCTTGCTCTCGGCCAGCTTGAAGGTCGAGCGGGCGGCGGCGATCAACACCAGCACGCCACGCGCGCCGGACAGATCGATGCCCTCCAGCAGCGGGCAGGCCACCGCGGCCTCGGCGGCCTTGGTGGCACGGTCCGGGCCGCCGGCCATGGCCGTGCCCATCATCGCCTTGCCCGGCTCGCTCATCACCGTCTTCACGTCCTCGAAGTCGACGTTCACCAGGCCGGGGATGTGGATGATGTCCGAGATGCCGCCGACGGCGTTCTTCAGCACGTCGTTGGCGTGCGCGAAGGCCTGGTCCTGGGTGACGTCGTCGCCCAGCACCTCCAGCAGCTTCTCGTTGAGCACCACGATCAGCGAGTCGACGTTGGCTTCCAGCTCGGCCACGCCGGCGTCGGCCTGCTTGCTGCGGCGGCCGCCTTCGAAGTCGAAGGGCTTGGTCACCACCCCGACGGTCAGGATGCCCATTTCTTTCGCCACGCGGGCAATGACCGGCGCAGCACCGGTGCCGGTGCCGCCGCCCATGCCGGCGGTGATGAACAGCATGTGCGCGCCGTCGATGGCCTGGCGGATGCGGTCGACCGCCTCCTCCGCCGAGGCCCGGCCCACGTCGGGCTTGGAGCCGGCACCCAGGCCGGTGTGGCCCAGCTGCACCAGCGCGCCGGCGGCGCTGCGGTTCAGCGCCTGGGCGTCGGTGTTGGCGCAGATGAACTCCACGCCCTGCACCCCTTGCGAAATCATGTGTTCGACGGCATTGCCGCCCCCACCCCCGACACCGATCACCTTGATCTGCGTGCCTTGGTCGAATTCTTCGATCATCTCGATGGGCATATGAACCTCCGTCGTCTTAAGTTGCAGTTGCCGTACTTACTTGCCGTTTTCCCAAGATCGCGGCCCCGTGTTCGAGGCTCTTCGTCCTTCGCTTGAAACCTTCGTGACCTAGAAGTTGCCGAGCAGCCAGTCCTTGGCTCGGCCGAACATGGTCTTCATCGAACCTGCCTGTTGCGCAGCCTTGTGCCCGCGCGTGTGCGCAAGGCGGGCTTCCTCCAACAAACCCATGACCGTGGCCGACCGCGGGTTGGCCACCATGTCGAACAGCGCGCCGGAATAGGTGGGCAGCCCCTTGCGGACCGGCTTGAGGAAGATGTCCTCGCCCAGCTCCACCATGCCCGGCATCACCGCCGTGCCACCGGTGATCACGATGCCCGAGGACAGCAGCTCCTCGTAGCCCGATTCGCGGATCACCTGGTGCACCAGCGAATAGATCTCTTCGACGCGCGGCTCGATCACGCCGGCCAGCGCCTGGCGGCTGAGCATGCGCGGCACGCGATCGCCCAGGCCCGGCACCTCGACCTGCTCGCCGGGGTCGGCCAGCAGCTGCTTGGCCACGCCGTACTCGACCTTGATCTCTTCCGCGTCCTTCGTCGGGGTGCGCAGCGCCATCGCGATGTCGCTGGTGATCAGGTCGCCGGCGATCGGGATCACCGCGGTGTGGCGGATCGAGCCGCCGGTGAAGATGGCCACGTCGGTGGTGCCGGCGCCGATGTCGACCACCGCGACACCCAGGTCCTTCTCGTCGTCGGTCAGCACCGCCGCAGCGGATGCGGTGGGCGACAGCGCGAGTTGCTCCACCTCCAACCCGCAGCGGCGCACGCACTTGAGGATGTTCTCGGCTGCGCTCTGCGCGCCGGTGGCGATGTGCACCTTGACCTCGAGCCGGCTGCCGCTCATGCCGATCGGCTCTTTCACCTCGTGGCCGTCGATCACGAACTCCTGCGACTCGACCAGCAGCAGGCGCTGGTCGTTCGGGATGTTGATCGCCTTGGCGGTCTCGATCACCCGCGCCACGTCGACCGGCGTCACCTCGCGGTTGTCGCGCACGATCACCATGCCGGTCGAGTTCTGGCCACGGATGTGGCTGCCGGTGATGCCGGTGTAGACGCGCTCGATCTTGCAGGCGGCCATCATCTCGGCTTCTTTCAGCGCCTGCTGGATCGACTGCACGGTCGCATCGATGTTGACCACCACGCCGCGCTTCAGCCCGTGCGAGCTGGCCACGCCGAGCCCGGCCACGCGCAGCTCGCCACCGGCCATGACCTCGGCCACCACCGCCATCACCTTGGCGGTGCCGATGTCGAGTCCGACGACGAGATCCTTGTATTCCTTGGCCATCTTGCTCAGTCCCTCAATTGGCGGCATCGCTCGCGGCGGCCGTCGCGGGCGATCCCTTCATGCGCAGTGCGTAGCCGTCGGCGTGGCGCAGGTCGGCGTGGTGCCAGCCGCGCCGCTGGCGGTCGGTCACCTGCGTCACGGTGCGCACGAAACGGCCGACGCGCGCCAGCACCTCTTCGTCGGTGCCTCGCCCGATCTCGACTTCGGCGCCGTTGTCGAGCTCGAGGTGCCATGAGCCGCGCCCCGACAGCGCCAGCCGTGTCGGCGCCACGTCCAGGGGCTTGAGCAACGGCACCAGGCGTTGGTACATCGCCAACACCGCGGCGGCGTGTTCGTCGTCGCTGCCGGCGAACTCCGGCAGGTTGTCCTCGTCCACGTCGCCCAGGTTGGCCTCGAAGACCTCGCCGTACGAATTGACCAACCGGTCGTTGCCCTCGTCACCCTTCCACACCGCCACCGGGTGGTGCTCTTCCATGCGCACCACCAGGCGGTTCGGGAACACCCTCTGCACCACCGCATGGCGCACCCAGGGCACGCCCTCGAAGGCCCGCCGCGCGGCCTGCAGGTCGAGCGTGAAGTAGTTGCCCGCCAGCCGCGGCGCGGCATTGGCCCGGATGGTGGCCGCGCTGTTGCGCGTCACTTCGCCCTCGAGGCGGATCGAGCGGAAGGCGAACACCGGCTGGCGCGCCACCCACGCGGCGACCGCCGCCAGCACCACCAGGCCCGCCAGCACGGCGATCGCCACCGCCGTCGCGTTCATAACGCGCACGTCGGGCGGCACAGCGGTGGCAGCGGCGGTGGCCATGTCGATCACGCCTCGACCTTCTTGTGTTGCACCACGCTGTCCAGCGTGGCACCGGCCAGCAGGTGCAGGCACAGCTGCTCGTAGCCCATGCCGGATGCCTGCGCCGACTTGGGCACCAGCGAATGGCTGGTCATGCCCGGAGAGGTGTTCATCTCCAGCAGGAAGGGCTTGCGGTCGCTGGCGCGGATCATCAGGTCCGCCCGGCCCCAGCCGCGGCAGCCCAGCAGGCGGTAGGCCTGCACGACGATGCGCTGGATCTCGGCCTCCTCATGCGCAGGCAAGCCGCTGGGCACGAGGTACACCGTGTCGTTGGAGACGTACTTGTGCTCGTAGTCGTAGTTGCCCTCGGGCGCGACGATGCGGATCACCGGCAGCGCAACGGCGGCGTCGCCCTCGCCCAGCACCGGGCAGGTGACCTCTTCGCCGTCGATGAATTCTTCGCACAGCACGTCGGAATCGAATTGTGCGGCGAGAGTCACCGCCTCCGACATGCCGGAATACCCGGCCACCTTGGTGACACCGAAGGACGAACCCTCGCGCGCGGGCTTCACGATCAACGGCAGGCCGAGCGAGTCGGGCACGGTGCGCGTCACTTCGCGGCCATGCTGGCCGGCGGCGAGCAACTTCCACTGCGGCGTGGGCAGGCCTTCGGCGATCCAGATGCGCTTGGTCATCACCTTGTCCATCGCCACCGCCGAAGCCATGACGCCCGAGCCGGTGTACGGGATGCCCAGCAACTCCAGCGCGCCCTGCACCGTGCCGTCCTCGCCATGGCGGCCGTGCAGCGCGATGAAGCAGCGTGCGAAGCCTTCGGCCTTCAGGTCGGCCAGCGGGCGCTCGGCGGGGTCGAAGGCATGGGCATCGACCCCTTGCGCGCGCAGCGCGGCCAGCACTCCGCTGCCGGACATCAACGACACCGGACGTTCGGCCGAGTCGCCGCCCATCAGCACGGCGACCTTGCCCAGTTGTTTCACATCGATGCTGCTCATGCGGCGGCACCTCCACTCAGTTCCACCACCTGCGCCGGTACGGCGCCGATGGAGCCGGCGCCCATGGCGATCACCACGTCGCCATCGCGCGCGAAAGCGCAGATCTCGGCGGCCAGTTCGCCCACCTCGTCGACGAACAGCGGGTCGACCTTGCCCGCCACGCGCAGCGCGCGCACCAGGGCGCGGCCGTCGGCGGCGACGATGGGCGATTCGCCAGCGGCGTAGACCTCGGTCAGCAGCACCGCGTCGGCCTGGCCCATCACCTTGACGAAGTCCTCGAAGCAGTCGCGGGTACGGGTGTAGCGGTGTGGCTGGAAGGCGAGCACCAGGCGGCGGCCCGGGAAGGCGCCGCGCGCCGCGGCGATCACCGCCGCCATTTCCACCGGGTGGTGGCCGTAGTCGTCGATCAGCGTGAACGTGGGCCTCCGGCCGCCGGATACGGCGTCCGCCTCCCGAGGAGGCGAGCCACTGGCTTCGGAGCGGCCGGGCGCCAGTGGCTCTGCGCCCGCTCGCACCGGCAGATCACCCCACCGCTGGAAGCGCCGGCCCACGCCGCTGAACTGCGCCAGCGCCTGCACGATGGGCGCGTCGGGCAGCTCCAGCTCGGTGGCCACGGCGATCGCCGCCAGCGCGTTGCGCACGTTGTGCTCGCCCGGCAGGTTGAGGGTGATCGCCAGGTCGGGCATGGCCACGCCGTTGCGGCGCTGGCAGGTGAAGCGCATCTGGCCGCCTTCCAGCGCCTGCACGTCGACCGCGCGCACCTGCACGTCTTCGCCAAAGCCGTAGGTGACCACAGGGCGCGACAGCAGCGGCAGGATGCTCTTCACACCCGGGTCGTCGGCGCAGACGATGGCCGAGCCATAGAACGGCATGCGGTGCAGGAAATCGACGAACGCGCCCTTCAGCTTCGCGAAGTCGTGCCCATAGGTGTCCATGTGGTCGGCGTCGATGTTGGTCACGACGCTGAGGATGGGCATGAGGTTCAGGAACGACGCGTCCGACTCGTCGGCCTCGACGACGATGAAGTCGCCCGAGCCCAGGCGCGAGTTGGCACCGGCCGAGTTGAGCTTGCCGCCGATCACGAAGGTCGGGTCCACCCCGGCCTCGGCCAGCACGCTGGTGACCAGCGAGGTCGTGGTCGTCTTGCCGTGGGTGCCGGCGATGGCGATGCCGCGCTTCAGTCGCATCAGCTCGGCCAGCATCACGGCGCGCGGCACCACCGGCACGCGGTGGGCGCGAGCGGCGATGACCTCGGGGTTGTCGCCCTTCACGGCGGTGGACGTGACCACGGCCTGCGCGCCGTCGATGTACGAGGCCTCATGGCCGTGGAAGACGCGGATGCCCAGTTCGGCCAAGCGGCGCGTGGTCGGCGTGTCCGAGTGGTCCGAGCCCGAGACCACGTAGCCCAGGTTGTGCAGGATCTCGGCGATGCCGCTCATGCCGGCGCCGCCGACACCGACGAAGTGAATGTGCTTGACCGCGTGTTTCATGACGCGAGCCTTTCGATCTCGTCGGCCACCTTCTCGGCGGCTTGGGGGCGTGCCAACAGCTTGGCCTTCTGGGCCATCGCCAGCAGTTGCGCCCGGTCCAGTTTCAGAAGCTCTTCTGCCAGCCGCTGCGGCGTCAGCTCGGGCTGCGGCAGGTGCAGCGCCGCGCCGCGCTCGGCCATCCAGGCGGCGTTGTCACGCTGGTGCGCCGTGGTGCTCACCACCAGCGGCACCAGCAGGCTGGGCACGCCGGCCGCGCACAGCTCGCTCACGGTGATGGCGCCGGCGCGGCAGACGATCAGGTCGCAGGCGGCGAGGTAGCTCGCCATGTCGTCGATGAAGGGCTGCACCTCGGCCTGCACGCCCAGCGTGGCGTAGCGGGCGCGCACGTCGTCCAGGTGGGCCATGCCGGTCTGATGCATCACCATCGGCCGTCGGTCCGGTGGCATCTGCGCCAGTGCGGCGGGCATGGTCTCGTTCAGTACCTTGGCACCCAGGCTGCCGCCGACCACCAGCACCCGCAGCGGGCCTTCGCGGCCTTCGAAGCGCGCCTCGGGCGAGGGCATGGCCTCGATCTCCTTGCGCACCGGGTTGCCGGTCACCAGGCCCTGCTTCACCTTGGCCACCGCCGGGCCGTCGAAGCCGAAGGCCACACGGTCGGCCACCGGCAGCAGGGCCTTGTTGCTCAGCAGCAGGCCGGCGTCGGCGTTGACGAGCATCAGTGGCTTGCCCAGCAGCGAGGCCATCATCCCGCCGGGGAAGCAGACATAGCCGCCCATGCCCAGCACCGCATCGGCCGAGCGCCTGCGCAGGATGCGCGCCGAGTCCCAGAAGGCCTTCAGCAGGCGCAGGCCGCCGAACACCGTCTGCAACAGGTTCTTGCCGCGCAGGCCGCTGAAGGCGAGGCGGTCCATCTCGATGCCGCTGGGCGGCACCAGGCGGTTTTCCATGCCGCCCTCGGTGCCCAGCCAGCTCACGGCCCAGCCGCGCGCCTGCATCTCGCGCGCGACGGCGAGCCCGGGGATCACGTGCCCGCCGGTGCCCGCGGCCATGATGACGAGGTGGCGGGTCATGCGCGGCCTCCCCGCATGAGTTGCCTGTTTTCCTGATCCACGCGCAGCACGATGGCGAGCGCGACCAGGTTCATCAACAACCCCGAGCCGCCATACGACAGCAGCGGCAGCGTCAAGCCCTTGGTGGGCAGCAGGCCCAGGTTCACGCCCATGTTGATGAAGCTCTGGCCGCCGAACCAGATCCCGATGCCCTGGGTCATCAGGCCGGCGAACACGCGGTCGAGCGCGATCGCCTGGCGGCCGATGACGAAGATGCGGCGCGTGAGCCAGAAGAAGCCGACGATGACCGCCAGCACCGCGACGAAACCGAGTTCCTCGCCGATCACGGCGAGCAGGAAGTCGGTGTGCGCCTCGGGCAGGTAGCTGAGCTTCTCGATCGACTGGCCGAGGCCCTGCCCCGTCCACTCGCCGCGGCCGAAGGCAATCAGCGAATGGGTGAGCTGGTAGGCCTTGCCCTGGGCGTACTCGGGGTTCCAGGGGTCGAGGTAGGCGAAGATGCGCTGGCGGCGGAACTCGCTGAACGCGATCATCATCACAAAAGCACTCAGCAGCACCATCACGCTGAGCAGGAACATCCGGCCGTTGACACCGCCAAGGAACAGGATGCCGAGCGCCACCGCGGCGATCACCATGAAGGCGCCCATGTCGGGCTCGGCCAGCAGCAGCACGCCGACCACGCCGAGAGCCACCGCCATCGGCCAGACCGCCTTCACGAAGTTCTCCTTCACCTCCATCTTGCGGACCATGTAGCTGGCCGCGTACATGGCCATCGCCAGCTTGGCCAGTTCGCTGGGCTGGAAGCTCATCACGCCCAGCGGGATCCAGCGGCGCGCGCCGTTCACGCCTTTGCCGATGAAGGGCAGCAGCACGATGATCAGCAGCGCCAGCGCGGCGGCGAAGAGCCACGGCGCCCACCTCTCCCACACCGCGATGGGGATCTGCAGCGTGACCAGCGCACAGACGAAGCCGAGCGCGATGAACATCGCCTGCCGCTGCAGGAAGTAAGTGGGCGCGTAATTGGCGAACTTCGGGTTGTCGTGCATCGCGACGGAAGCCGAATACACCATCACCAGCCCGAGCGCCAGCAGCGCGCCGACCACCCAGGCCAGCGGCTGGTCGAAACCCGACACCGCTGTCGGCTTGCCGCTGCCCACCGAGACCCAGTCGCGGATGGGCAGGCGCTCGCCGTCGGCACCGCGACCCGGGCGCCAGGCGAGCATCGCCTGCAGCCGCTCGCGCCAGCCGGGGGTGAGGGCCCGTGCACCGCTCATTCCAACACCTCCCCCCGCTCCGCCGCGATGTCACGCACCGCCGCCGCAAAGACCTCGGCGCGGTGGGCATAGTTGCGGAACATGTCCAGGCTGGCGCACGCAGGGCTCAGCAGCACGGCGTCGCCGCCTTGCGCCTGGGCGAAGCACCAGCGCACGGCCTCTTCCAGCGTGGGGTGGCGCTGCAGCGGAACACCGGTCGACGCCAGCACGGCCTCGATCGCTTCGGCATCCTTGCCGATCGTCGCCACGGCGCGCGCGTGGCGGGCCACCGGCGCGGCGAGCGGGCCGAAATCCTGCCCCTTGCCGTCGCCGCCGAGGATGACCACGAGCTTGGACGGCGCACGGTCCTCGCCCAGCCCGTTCAGCGCCGCCACGGTGGCGCCGACGTTGGTGCCCTTGCTGTCGTCGACCGCCTCGATGCCACCCACGAAGCCCAGCGGCTCGACACGGTGCGGCTCGCCGCGGTACTCGCGCAGGCCGTGCAACATCGGCGCCAGCGGGCAGCCGATCGCCGTGGCCAGCGCCAGCGCGGCCAACGCATTGGACGCGTTGTGGCGGCCGCGGATGCGCAGCGCGTCGGCCGGCATCAGGCGCTGCAGGTGGATCTCTTCGTCCTCGTCCTTGCGACGCTTCACCGTCTCATCGACGGGCATCGCGCGCACCAGCCAGGCCATGCCCCCCTCGGTGACGAGGCCGAAGTCGCCGGGGCGTTGCGGGGCGTCCAGGCCGAAGCGCAGCACCGGTCGCGACACCGCCTTGGCCGCCTTGCCGCGGCCGCCTTTCACCATCACCGGTGCCGGCACCATCGCCTCGACCAGCGGGTCGTCGCGGTTGATGACCATCAGGCCCTGCTCGCCGAAGATGCGCGCCTTGGCAGCCGCATAGGCGGCCATGTCGCCGTGCCAATCGAGGTGATCCTGGGTCACGTTCAGCACGGTGGCCGCGCTGGGCTCGAAACCCTGCACGCCGTCGAGCTGGAAGCTGGACAGCTCCAGCACCCAGACCTCCGGCAGGTGCTCGAACACCGGCGCAGCCGGGGGCGGCGGGGGCAGTTGCAGCGGCGTTTCATCCTCGCTGGCCGGCGCACCTTCCATCGGCAGCTCGATGGCGGTTTCCCTCAGGCGCAACTCGACGTTCAGGTCGACCTGGTTGCCAGCGCCGCTCACGTCCACCGTCACGTCGACCCGGTCGCCCGCGCCGCTCACGTCGACGGCCAGGTCGACGTTGTCGGCGACGCCGGTCACGTCCACCGGCACGTCGATCGAATCCGGGGTGTGGCCGGTGGCCTCCAGCGGCATCGGCACGGTGCGGTCGTCCAGCGGCCGGGCGTCGACGAAGGCGCCGGGCAGCGTCGGCTGCTCGGCCTCCAGCAGCGCCGCGGGCAGCGTGCTCTGGACCTGCGTTTCCTCGGGCTGTGCCGCCTCGCCTGGCGCGGGCTCCATGTCCAGCGCGGTGGACAAGGTGTCCAGCATCGTCGGACCGATGTTGCCGGCCATGGCCGCACGCGCGCCGGTGCGCGCCACCAGCATGGCCGTCAGCGAGGTGGTGGTGGTCTTGCCGTTGGTGCCGGTGATGGCCAGCACCTTGGGCGCATAACCGCGCTCGGCCTTCAGGTCGGCCAGCGCATGGGCGAACAGATCGAGCTCGCCCTGCACGGCCAGGCCGCGGGCACGGGCTGCCGCCAGCAGCGGCGCGATGCGCTCGTCGACCGGGGCGAGGCCGGGGCTCTTGAGCAGCAGCCTCACGTCGGCCAGGTCACCCGCACCTTGCAGCCGCTGAGCGTCGAGCACACCGCTCATCAGCGTGGCCTCGGGCACCGCCAGCGCCAGCGCATTGGCCTGCGGCGGCGCCTCGCGCGAGTCCCACACGCGCACGCGGGCGCCGTGGCGGGCACACCAGCGGGCCATCGCCAGGCCGGAGTCGCCCAGGCCCAGCACGAGGACGGAGAGGTCTTTGAGATGCTTCATGTGCCGACCCTCACCGCAGCTTCAGGCTGGCCAGGCCCACCAGGCACAACAGCATGGTGATGATCCAGAAGCGGATCACCACCTGGGTCTCGTTCCAGCCCGACTTCTCGAAATGGTGGTGCAGCGGCGCCATCAGCAGGATGCGCCGGCCCTCGCCATAGCGCTTCTTGGTGTACTTGAACCAGGCCACCTGCACCATCACCGACAGGGCCTCCATCACGAACACGCCGCCCATGATGCCGAGCAGGATCTCCTGCCGCGTGATGACCGCGATCGTGCCCAGCGCACCGCCCAGCGCCAGCGCGCCGACGTCGCCCATGAACACCTGCGCCGGATAGGCGTTGAACCACAGGAACGCAAGGCCCGCGCCGGCGATGGCGGCGCAGAAGATCATCAGCTCGCCCGCGCCCGGGATGTAGGGGAACAGCAGGTACTTCGAGTAGACCGAATTGCCGGTCACGTAGGCGAAGATGCCCAGCGCCGAGGCCACCAGCACGACTGGCATGATCGCCAGGCCGTCGAGCCCGTCCGTGAGGTTCACCGCGTTGCTGGCGCCGACGATGACGAAGTAGGTCAGCCCGATGAAGCCGAACACGCCCAGCGGGTAGCTGATGGTCTTGAAGAACGGCACCATCAGGTCGGCCTTGGGCGGCAGGTCGTTCGAGAAGCCGCTCTGAACCCAGCGCAGGAAGAGCTCGATCACGCGCAGGTTCGAGGTCTCGGACACGCTGAAGGCGAGGTAGATCGCGGCCACCAGGCCGATCGCCGACTGCCAGAAGAACTTCTCGCGCGAGCGCATCCCTTCAGGGTCCTTCAGCACGACCTTGCGCCAGTCGTCGACCCATCCGATGGCGCCGAAGCCGAAGGTCACCAGCATGGTGATCCAGACGAAGCGGTTGCTCCAGTCGCTCCACAGCACGGTCGAGACACCGATGCCGATCAGGATCAGCGCACCGCCCATGGTCGGCGTGCCGGCCTTCACCAGGTGCGTCTGCACGCCGTACTCGCGGATCGGCTGGCCGATCTTCAGCGCGGTCAGGCGGCGGATCACCCACGGCCCGAAGACCAGGCCGATCAGCAAGGCGGTCATGGCCGCCAGCACCGCACGGAAGGTGAGGTACTGGAAGACACGCAGGAACCCGAACTGTTCGGGGTACAGGTTCTGCAACCAGGCGGCCAGGCTAAGCAGCATGGTCATCTCCCGTTGGCGAAGCGCCGGACTGCAGCGCGGCGACGACCTGCTCCATCTTCATAAAGCGGGAGCCCTTGACCAGCACCGACGCGTACGGCGGCGCCTCGTCGAGCACGGCCAGCAACTCGGCCACGCCGGCGAAGTGACGGGCCTGGGCGGCATCGGCCGCATGGCGCATCAGCGGGCCCGCGCACCACACCGTCTCGATGCCCTGGGCGCGCGCATGCGCACCGATCTCGGCGTGGAAGGCGGGGCCCTGGTCGCCCACCTCGCCCATGTCGCCCAGCACCAGCCAGCGGGGGCGCGGCAGCTCGGCCAGCACCTCGATCGCAGCGCGCACCGAGTCGGGGTTGGCGTTGTAGGTGTCGTCGATCAGCGTGCGCGGCTGGCCGTGCACCATCAGGGGACGCACCTGCGAGCGGCCCTTGACCGGCAGGAAGCCGGTCAGGCCGAGCCGGATCGCTTCCAGCGGAATGCCGGCGGCGAGCGCCGAGGCGGCCGCGGCGGCCGCGTTCTTCACGTTGTGGCGGCCGGCGATGGCGAGGCCGAAGTCGATGTGGCCGCCCGGAGTGTCCAGGCCGACCTGCCAGTGGTCGATCTGCCAGTGCGCGCTGGCCTTCACGTCGGCAGCCGCATCAAGAGCAAAGGTCATCACCCGTCGCGCGCCGGCCAGGCCGCGCCACAGCGGCGTGTAGGCGTCGTCGGCCGGGAACACCGCGCAGCCGTCGGCCGGCAGTGCGTCGATGACGGCGCCGTTCTCGCGCGCGACCGCCTCCACCGTGTGCATGAATTCCTGGTGCTCGCGCTGCGCGTTGTTGACCAGGGCCACGGTGGGCTGCGCGATGGCCGCCAGCTCCGCGATCTCGCCCGGGTGGTTCATGCCCAGCTCGACCACGGCGGCGCGGTGGCCGGCGTTCAGTCGCAGCACCGTCAGCGGCACGCCGATGTGGTTGTTCAGGTTGCCGGCGGTGGCCAGCGACGCATCAGCGTGCGCGGCGCGCAGGATGCTGGCGACCATCTGCGTGACCGTGGTCTTGCCATTGCTGCCGGTCACCGCCACCAGCGGCAGGGAGAAGCGCCGGCGCCAGGCGGTGGCCAGGGCCTGCAGCGCGGCCAGCGGGTCATCGACCTGCAGGCCGGACAGGCAGGCTTCGGCGATGCCGCGCGACGCCAGCGCGGCGACGGCGCCCGAGACCCGTGCAGCGTCGAGGAAGTCGTGCGCATCGAAGCGCTCGCCCTTCAGCGCGACGAACAGGTCGCCGGCCTGCAGGGTGCGGGTGTCGGTGTGCACGCGCGCGAAGGCCAGGCCACGGTCGCCGACGACCTGCGAACCGGGCAGCATGCCTTGCGCCTGCGCGAGCGTCATCATCGGGTTCATGCCAGCCCCTCGTCCGGAACAAGTTCCGGCCGGTCCCCCGAGGGGAGCCCGCTTGCCTTGGGGCGGCCCTGCGTCAAGCGGTTCACACGCGGCTCCTCTGCGCCAGCGCGGCGGCGGCCTCGTCGGCGTCGGAGAACGGGTGCTTCACGCCGGCCACCTCCTGGTAGTCCTCGTGGCCCTTGCCGGCCACCAGGATCACGTCGTGGCCGGCGGCGGAGGTCACCGCCTGCTGGATGGCCATGCGGCGGTCGACCTGCACCTCGGTCTTCAACGCGGCGGCCTGAGGCGGGATGCCGGCGACGATCTGGTCGAGGATGGCCTCGGGCCGCTCATGGCGCGGGTTGTCGCTGGTCACGACCACCCGGTCGGCCAGCCGGGCCGCGATCTCGCCCATCAGCGGGCGCTTGGTGGCGTCGCGGTTGCCGCCGCAGCCGAACACCGCCCAGAGCCGGCCGCCGCGGGCCTGCGCCAGCGGGCGCAGGGCGGAAAGGGCCTTCTCCAGCGCGTCGGGCGTGTGGGCGTAGTCGACCACCACCTCCGGGGTGTTCCGATCCCCCGTCACGCGCTGCATGCGGCCGGGCACCGGCGTCACGCGCTCGGCCACGCGCGCGGAGGCGGCCAGCGGCACACCCAGCGCCCGCAGGCCGCCGATCACCACGAGCAGGTTGCTGACGTTGTAGTCGCCGATCAGGCGGCTGGCGACAGGCGCGCGCTGCAGCCCTTCCACCACGTCGAAGGCCAGCCCGCCGTCGCGGTAGGCCACGCCTTCCGCCCGCAGGCGCGCTTCGCCGCTGACCGACACCGTCCACAGCGCCAGGCCTTGGCCAGCCAGTTCGGCCACCAGCTTGGCGCCCTGGGGGTCGTCGACGTTGATCACCGCGGCGCGCAGGCCGGGCCAGCCAAACAGGTCGCGCTTGGCGGCCCAGTAGGCCTCCATGCTGCCGTGGTAGTCGAGGTGGTCGCGGGTGAAGTTGGTGAACAGCGCCACCTCGATCGCCGTGCCGGCCAGACGCTGCTCGACGATGCCGATCGACGAGGCCTCGATGGCGCAAGCGCCGAAGCCCTGGTCGGCCATGCGGCGGAAACCCTGCTGCAGCAACACCGGGTCGGGCGTGGTGAGCCCGGTGAACTCGATGCCGGAGCCGGCGTTGGGTGAACCCGAAACGCCCCTGGCGGGCGGCGGCGGCTCGCCGATGCCGAGCGTGCCGACCACGCCGCAGCGCGTGCCGAGTTGCGTCAGGCACTGCGCCGTCCACCACGCGGTAGAGGTCTTGCCGTTGGTGCCGGTGGTGGCGATCACGCGCAGCGCACCCGACGGCTGTCGGTAGTAGGCGCTGGCGATCAGGCCGGTGGCGGCCTTGAGCTGCGGCAGCGTGGCGACGCGCGCATCTTCGAAGCCGAATGCCTCGATGCCCTCGCGCTCGACCAGGCAGGTGGCGGCGCCGCGCTCCAGCGCCTGCCTCACGTACTGGCGGCCGTCGCTGGCATAGCCCGGCCAGGCAATGAAGGCGTCGCCCGGCTGGACCTGGCGGCTGTCGGTGCGCAACGCGCCGGTGACCCACGAGCTCAGCCAGCGCGCGGCGGCATCAGGGCTCTTGAGGTGCGTGAGGGGCATGGTCAGTGGGTCGGCGTGTCGGCGCCGGTCTGGGCCACCCGCACGACGGCAGACGGCTTGTGATTCGGGGATTGGGCGGTCAGCGGCGATGCCGGCATCTCCAGGTCCGGCGGCACGCCGAGGGAACGCAGCGCCTGCTCGACCACCACCTTGAAGACGGGCGCCGCCACCAGCCCGCCGAAGTAGACGCCGCTGGGTTCGTCGACCATCACCGCCACGACCACCCGCGGGTTGTCGATCGGCGCGATGCCGCTGAACCACGCGCGGTGCTTGTCGCTGTTGTAGCCGCGGCCTTCCTGCTTCTCGGCGGTGCCCGTCTTGCCGCCGGCCGAGTAGCCGATGGGCTGGGCCAGCGGCGCCGTACCCTGCTTGCTGACCGTGCCGCGCAGCAGCTGGCGCATGGTGCGCGCCGTCTCGGGCTGGAACACCCGCACGCCGGGCAGCGCTTCCTCGCCCTTGATCAGCGTCAGCGGCGCGAGCTCGCCGTCGCGTGCGATCGCGGTGTAGGCGCGCGCGATCTGCAGCAGCGAGGCCGACAGGCCGTAGCCGTAGCTCATGGTCGCTTTCTCGACGGGCTTCCAAGTCTTCCACGGCCGCAGCTTGCCGGTGGCCGCGCCGGGGAAGCCGATCTGCGGCTTGGCGCCGAAGCCGAGCGCGGCGAGCATCTCGCCCATCTCCTTGTTGTCCAGCCGCTGGGCCAGCTTGACGGTGCCCACGTTGCTGGATTTCTGCACCACCTGGGCCACCGTGAAGGCGTCCGCACCGTGGTTGCCATCGTTGACGAGCAGCGGGCCCACGCGGAAGGGGTGGCCGTCGAGCACGGTCTCGGGCTTGACGATGCCGTTCTCGATCGCCTTGGACACGATGAAGGGCTTGACGGTCGAGCCAGGCTCGAAGACGTCGGTGATGGCGCGGTTGCGCAGCTGCGCGCCGGTCAGGTTGCGGCGCTCGCCCGGCAGATAGCTCGGGTAGTTGGCCAGCGCCAGGATCTCACCGCTCTGCGCATCGAGCACCACCACGCTGCCGGCCTTGGCCTTGTGCTGCTGCACCGCGTCGCGGATGCGCTGGTAGGCCAGCGCCTGCACCTTGGAGTCGATGGTCAGCTGCACGTCGCGGCCGTCCTGCGGCACCACCGGCTCGCCGAGCTCCTCGACCACGCGGCCCAGGCGGTCCTTCACCACGCCGCGCGAGCCGGTCGTGCCCTGCAGCTGGCGCTGGAAGGTCAGCTCGATGCCCTCCTGCCCCTTGTCTTCGATGTCGGTGAAGCCGACGACGTGGGCGGCGGCCTCGTTCTCCGGGTAGCGGCGGATGTAGCCGGGCTCGATGGTGAGACCCTTGATCTTCAGCGCCTTGATCTGCTGCGCCACGCCGTCGTCGATCTGGCGCTTGAGCACCACGTAGGCGCCATCGTCGGCCAGCTTGGCGTTGAACTCCTTCAGCGGCATGCGCAGCAGCGACACCAGCGCGCGCTTCTGCTCGTCACTGGCCTTGAACTGCCGCGGGTTGGCCGAGATGGTGGGCGCGTTGACGCTGATGGCCAGGATCTGCCCATTGCGGTCGAGGATGCGGCCGCGGCTCGCCGGCAGCTGTACGGTGGAAGCGAAACGCTCCTCGCCCTTCTTCTGGAAGAAGTCGGACTCGATCACCTGCACATAGAGCGCGCGGCCCGCCAGCGCCAGGAAGCCCAGGCCCACCAGCATCACCAGGAAGCGGCTGCGCCAGGGCGGCGTCTTCGACGCCAGCAGCGGGCTGCTCGAGTAGTTCACGCCACGCACCGAGTGGTTGCTGGCCGGGGCAACGCGGTTGCGGCTCACTGGACAGCTCCCGCGGCGGCCGAAGCCTGCGACGCCGCCGCACGGCTGTCGGTGACATACAGCGTCACGTCGGGCGTGGCCAGGCGCATGGCGAGCTTCTCGCGTGCGGTGCGCTCGACCTTCAGGTGCGTGGCCTCGGTGCGGCGCTCGGCATCGAGCCGGCGCGCATCGGCCGCCAGCTGCTGCTCCTCGGCCTTGGCGCGCTCCAGCTCGACGAAGAGCTTGCGCGACTCGTAGCTCGTCTTGACGAGGTAGAGCCCGCTGAGCACCAGCGCGACGAGCAGCAGGATCGACAGCCTCGTCATCGCTCAGACCTCCAGCCGCTCGGCCACGCGCAGCACCGCCGAACGCGAACGCGGGTTGGCGGCCACCTCGGCCACGGACGGCTTGATGCGCGCGATCGGCTTCAGGCGCAGCGTGCGCGTCGGCGGCGCGAAGGGCGCGCGGCGGTCGATCTCTTCACGGCTCTCGTGCGCGATGAAGGTCTTGACGATGCGGTCTTCCAGCGAATGGAAGCTGATCACCGCCAGCCGGCCACCGGGCGCGAGCAGGTCGAGCGCCGCCTTCAGCCCTTGCTCGAGCTCTTCAAGCTCGGCGTTGACGAAAATCCGAAGAGCCTGAAATGTGCGCGTTGCAGGGTCCTGGCCCGGCTCGCGGGACTTGACCGCGCGAGCCACGAGCTGGGCCAGCTCGGCAGTGGTTCGAACAGGGTTCCCGCCTTCCCGGCGAGCAACAATCGCCTTTGAAATCGGTGAAGCAAACCGTTCTTCCCCATAGTCGCGTACCACCTGTGCGATGAGGCGCTCGTCGGCGCGGGCCAGGAAATCCGCGGCGCTCTCGCCGCGGGTCGGGTCCATCCGCATGTCCAGCGGGCCGTCGAAACGGAAGCTGAAGCCGCGCGCCGGGTCGTCGATCTGCGGCGAGCTGACGCCCAGGTCGAGCAGCACGCCGTCGACCCGCTCGATGCCGCGCGCGGCCAGCTCGCTGCGCATATCGGCGAAGCTGGCGTGGATGATGGAAAAGCGCGGGTCGGCGATGGCCGCCGCAGCGGTCAGGGCCTCGGGGTCCTTGTCGAAGGCGATCAGGCGCCCGCTTGCCGCGAGGCGCGACAGCAGCCGCCGCGAATGCCCGCCGCGGCCGAAGGTGCCGTCGACATAGATGCCGGCCAATTCTTCGCCCAAAGCGTCGATGGCCTCGTTCAACAAGACCGTGGTGTGATGGAGCCCCTCGCCCGATGGGTACATCGTTCGATCCCCCGAGGGGATGCGGGCCGGCTTGGGAGCGGCCCGGCGCTCGTCCCGCGGCGCCTTGGTCGACTTCGGTGCTGACATCGAGACCTCAGATGACCAGGTTGCGCAACGTGTCAGGCATCGGCTGGGCGAGCGTGGCCTCTTCGTTGGCCAGGTAGCGCTCGCGGTCCCAGATCTCCATCCGGCCACCCATGCCGACGAGCATCAGCTCTTTCTCGAGCTTCGCCCAGGCCCGCAGCTCGGGCGAGAGCAGCACGCGCGAGCCGCTGTCGATCTCGACGTCCATCGCACTGCCCAGGTAGAGGCGGCGGAAGCCGTCGGCCTCCATCGGCAGCGCCAGCAGCTTGCTGCGGAACTCGACCCAGGCCGGCCGCGGGAACAGCAGCAGGCAGCGCGAAGGGCTCTTGGTCAGCGTCATCTGGCCTGCGCACAAGGCAGCCAGCGCATCGCGGAAGCGGGCAGGCACGGTGACCCGGCCCTTCCCGTCCAGCGAGAGCGCTGATTCGCCTTGGAACACAAACTCGGACACGACCCCTGCCACCTTCCGACACTAAATTGCACTTTCCCCCACTTTATCTCACCGCGATGGCAAGGGTCAACGAAACCGGCGAAAAAATTCAATGAAATCAGTCACTTACAGTTGAAAGCCAAAGAAGGACCGCAACGAAAGTCGTTCAAAAGCAAGAACTTGCAGCACGCATTCAAAGTGATGGGTGAATAGGCCGACTCGCCACAGGGGTGGCCAAAGGCGCCAAAAAGCGGGGGGCAGAGGGGTAAAACGCCGGCAGATCGGTGCAGATGGCAGGCAGATGAGGGGGCGAACGCGGCTCAAATTATCCGCCCCTGACCCCTCGTCGGGGCCGCACAGTCGGTTGCAATCCGGCACCTGCACCTCGCCACCGGTGGACAGAATCACCGCACTCCAGCGGTCAGTACAGAAAGGCGGCGGCCATGGGCATCGGATCGACGACACCTTCGGGGCGCCTGCCCCTGCCCCGGCGGGTGGCCGCCGCCATCGCCGCCGGTTTGACGGCCTGGGCAGCGCCCACCCTGGCCGCCACCACCTGGGTACCGAACGTCAGCGACACCTGGCAATGGCAGCTGACCGGCCCGATCAACACCAGCTACGACGTCACCGTCTACGACATCGACCTGTTCGACGCACCCGACGCGGTGCTGGCCACGCTGCGCGCCCAGGGCCGGCGCATCGTCTGCTACTTCTCGGCCGGCAGCGCCGAGAACTGGCGGGCCGATTACGGCCGCTTCAAGGCCAGCGACCTCGGCAAGCCCCTTGATGGCTGGGCCGGTGAGAAATGGGTCGACACCCGCTCGGCCAACGTGCGGGCGATCATGAAGTCACGCCTGGACCTGGCGCGCGACCGCGGCTGCGACGGCGTCGAGCCCGACAACATGGACGCCTACACCAACAAGCCCGGCTTCCCGCTCACCTACGCCACGCAGCTCGACTACAACCGGTTCCTGGCGCGGGAGGCACAAGCCCGGGGCCTGCGCGTGGGCCTGAAGAACGACGTCGACCAGTTGGCCGACCTGGCACCGGACTTCGACTTCGCCGTCAACGAGCAGTGCCACCAGTACAAGGAGTGCGGTGGCTACAGGGCCTTCACCGGTGCCAACAAGCCGGTCTTCAGCGCCGAGTACAAGCGGCTGTGGGCCGACGACGCGGCGGCGCGCGAGCGCATGTGCACGCAGGCCCGCGCCGCGAACCTGCGCACGCTGGTACTGCCGCTGAAGCTGAACGACAAGTTCCGCTACAGCTGCGACTAAGACCGCCCCCCCGGCCAGTCGTTCAGCAGCGCCAGCAGCCGGTCGGTGTCGACCGGCTTGGTCAGGTGCCCGTCGAAACCGGCGGCTTGCGCGGCCTGCTGGTCTTGCGCCTGGCCGTAGCCGGTGACGGCGATCATGCGCGCCGTGGACACGCCAGCCAGCCGGCGCAGGCGGCGCGCCACCTCGTAGCCGTCCAGGCCCGGCAGCCCGATGTCGAGCAGAACGACCTGCGGCGGCGCGGCGGCGGCATAACGCAGCGCCTGCTCGCCGTCGTAGGCCACGCGCACCTCGTGACCATGCATGCGCAGCAGCATGGCCAGGCTCTCGGCGGCATCCCGGCCATCGTCGACCACCAGCACCCGTCGAGGCGCCGGCACCGAGAGCTCTGGCTCCTGCAGTGGCACCACCGTGGCCGGCTCGGCCAACGGCAGCGTCACGGTCATCGTGGTGCCCAGCCCGGGCCCGGCGCTGGCCGCCGACACGGCGCCGCCATGCAGCTCGGCGATGCTGCGCACCAGCGTCAGGCCGATGCCCAGCCCGCCGTCGGCGCGGTCCAGTGCGCGTTCACCCTGCACGAAGGGCTCGAATGCGCGCTGCAGAAGCGCCTCGCTCATGCCCATGCCGTCGTCGGCCACCTGCAGGGTGGCCAGGCGACCATCGTCGACCAGGACGACGAGGATGTGCCCACCGGCCGGCGTGTACTTGGCGGCGTTGGCCAGCAGGTTCACCACCACCTGCGTCAGCCGAGTGGTGTCGCCGACCACATGCACCGGCCGATCGGGCAGCGACAGCGACAGCTCGTGGCGATGGCCGCGCACGACGTCGCGCATGGCTTCGGCTGTCGAGCGCACCAACGCCACCAGGTCCACGTCCTTGCGCTCGAGCCGGATCTTGCCGCTGGTGACGCGGCTGACATCGAGCAGGTCGTCGATCAGGCGCGCCATGTGCCCCACCTGCCGCTCGATGACACCCGCGCACCACTGCGCCTCCTGTGTCTCGGCCCGGCGCTTGAGGATCGTCACCGCATTGCGGATCGGCGCCAGCGGGTTGCGCAGCTCGTGCGACAGCATGGCGATGAAACCGCCGATGCGCCGGCCCTCGTCCTCCAGCTGCTCGACGCGTCGCCGCTCGGTCAGGTCGCGGATGATCTGCACATAACCCCGGAGCTGGCCGGATTCGCGCTCGACCACGGTGGTGGTGATCTCGGCCCAGAACCGGCCGCCATCGGCGCGCTGGCGCCAACCCTCCACGCGCAGCGCACCCGAGGCGCGGGCCGAGCCGAGTTCGGCCACCGGGCGGCCGGCCCGCACGTCTTCCTCGGTGCACAGCAAGGACGTATCGCGGCCCAGCGCCTGGGCGGCGGCGAAGCCAGTCAGCCGCTCGGCACCGCCGTTCCAGGTGCGGATGCGGCCGTCGGCGTCGAGCAGGAACATCGCATGGTCGGTCACCCCCTCGACGAGCAGGCGCAGGTTTTCCTCGCGTTCACGCAGCTGTTCCTCGTGGCGACGGCGCTCGGTGAGATCGCGGGTGACCTTCGAGAAGCCCAGCAACTCGGCATGCGCCCCCCACAGCGGCGAAATGGTCACATTCGCCCAGAAGCGGCTGCCATCCTTGCGCACGCGCCAGCCTTCGTCCTCGAAGCGGCCGAGCGCGGCGGCCCGCTTCAGCTCCTCTTCCGGCCAGCCGGTGGACACCGCCTCGGGTGTGTAGAAGACCGAGAAGTGCTGGCCGATGATCTCGTCGGCCCGGTAGCCCTTGATGCGCTCCGCACCCGCATTCCAGGACGCGATGCGCCCCTCGGGCGTGAGCACGAAGATCGCGTAGTCGCGCACGCTGTCGACGAGGCGCCGGAAGACTTCGCTGTCGCCTGCACGAACCGGGGTGTCGACGCAAGGGCGGGCCGGCTCCAGCTCGGCCGGGGGAGGAACTTCTGGGCTCACGGGTCGAAGGGCGTTGGTCGGCTAGGGTAACCGAAGCCACTGCGTCGGTACGTCCCGGAAACATGGTCGAGGCGGTCTTGGCAAGGTTCGTGCCCGCAGCGCGTTGCCACCCCAGGCCGCACCCCTTGGCAGGTGGCGCCTCTGTCTGTCAGGATGCCCAACGTGACGCCCAGCATCGGCAGCCTCTACCTCATCGGCGGCGCGGAAGACCGCGGCGACCAGAAGCGTGTGCTGGGACGGCTGCTCGACCTCGCGGGCGGCGCCCGCGCGCGCATCCTGCTTCTCACCTCGGCCAGCCGCCACCAGCAGGAGATGTTCGAGGCCTATCGGCAGGCCTTCGCTTCACTGGGCGCCTGCGACTGCACAGCCTTGTCCATCGCCCAGCGCGAGCAGGCCGACGAACCGGCCCACGCCGACGCCGTGCTGCGGGCCAGCCTGGTGTTCCTGACCGGCGGCGACCAGAAGCGCCTCATGGCCCTGGTGGGTGGAACGCGGGTCGAGCGGGCCATCCACGGCGCGCTGCGCGAGCGCGGCGCCTGCATCGCCGGCACCAGCGCGGGCGCCGCGGCGATGTCGGCGCACATGCTGTCCGAGGGGCCCGACGACACGCCCGCGCGCAGGGATTCGGTGCACCTCTCGGCCGGGCTCGGGCTTCTGAATCGCTTGGTGGTGGATCAGCATTTCTCGCAACGGCAGCGCCTCGGCCGGCTGCTGTCGATCGTGGCGCAGAACCCGCACCTGCTGGGGGTGGGGATCGACGAGAACACCGCCCTGCATGTCCAGCCGGGCCGGGGCCTGGAGGTGGTGGGCGCCGGCACGGTCACACTGATCGACGGGCGCGCGGTCCGCGCCCCCAGCGGGCCGTGGCCGGAGCAGCCCGTGGAGCTGGCTGGCGCCCGCCTGCATCTGTTGCCCGCCGGCACCTGCTGTCGGGTGGACGCCGCCGCGGCGCAGGGTGTGGGTTCGGCCCGCCATGCATTGCCGCCTGCGCTGAGCGAGATGGTGGCGATGGTGGCGCATGCGCTCGATCCGCAGCCGCTGGCCGGCGCCGCCTGAGGCGCGCAGGGCAGCCACAGGCCCCGCGATTGCCGTGGCCACGTGCGCGCGATTGGCGCGAGCCCCCACGGAGCCTTTCATGCCCGACAACCCCGCAGTGACCGGCGGCCAGGATAGACAACGCATCAACGTGGGCCAGGACCACGAGCTCCGTGACTGGGCCGCCCGCTTCGGCGTGACCCGGGACGAGCTCAAGGCCGCGGTCGCGGCCGTGGGCGATCGCGCCGACAAGGTGGAGCAGTACCTTCGCACCAACCGGCCGGCCGCCTGATCGCCGGTCAGGCCATCGGCTTCGGCGTGACCGGTTCAAGCGCGCTTGCGCGCTGCGCCGGTCCGGCGCGCAGCGGCTTTTCGGGGTGAGGCTTCCCCCGCTGACTTGGCGTGCAGCTTCGGCCGGGCGCCCTGCGCTGCCTGCTTAGCCGACCTGCGCTCACCCAGGCTCTGCTTCAGCAGCTCCGCCAGTTCGATCACGTTGCTGCCGCCGATCGGCACCGCTTCTTCCATGGCCTGCACCTGCTCGGTCTGGCCGGCCTTCTGCCGCTCGGCCACCAGCGCGGCCACGGCGTGGGTGAACTGGTCGGTGTAGGCATCGGGCTTCCAGGTCTCGGTCATGTCGGCGATGAGCCGGCGGGCCATCTTCAACTCGGGTTCCTTCACGCTCTTGCGGCCCTCGGGCGGAAACTGGATGTCTCCCGGCTCGCGAATCTCTTCCGCCCAGCGCAGGGTGTTCAACATCAGGGCCGGGCCGCTGGGGATGAGCGCCGCCAGCGATTCCTTGGCGTGCATCACGACCCGTGCGATGCCGATCACGCCGGCATCCAGCATCGCTTCGCGAAGGAGAGCGTAGACCCGTTCGCCTCGCGTGACCGGCTCGAGAAAGTAGGGCTTTTCCAGCTGTGTGAAGGGGATCTCGCCCGCCTTGACGAAGGCCTCGATCGCGATGGTCTGCGTGGTCTTCGGGTAGGCCGCCTTGATCTCGTCGTCGGACAGGAGCACGTAGTCGCCGCCGTCGACCTTCACGCCGCGCACGATGTGGTCTTTCGCCACTTCGCGCCCGGTGCGTTTGTTGACGCGCGTGTAGCCCACCGGGTCCATCGAGCGCTGGTCGAGCCAGTCGAAGTCGATGCCCAGCTCCTGAGAGGCCGGGTACAGCGCGACCGGGATGTGCACCAGCCCGAAGCTGATGGCGCCCTTCCAGATCGCGCGTGCCATCGGCAAGCCCGGCTGTTGCTCAGCGCATGACGCCGTGGGCGGCGGCTCCATTGCCCGCGCCGCGGCGCAGGGCGGCAACGCGGCGGCCCGACGGCTCGGCGCCTTGTGCCATCAGCTCGGCCTTGCGCTCCGCCATCTCGGCGCCCAGGGCCTTGAGGTCCAGCTTCGACTGCTTCGCCTTCGGGAACATCTCCTTGTGCTCCTCCTTGACGTGGTGCTTGACCCATTCGGACATCACCTTGACCTTGGCGTCGTAGAGCTCGTCGTCGGGCGAGGCCTGCTGCACCTGGGCAATGAGCTCCTTGACGGACTGGTGCTCGACGATGGCCTCGGGCACCATCTTCCGGTCCCGCAGAGCGCCGGCCACCGCCGGGTAGAAGATCTCCTCTTCGATCTGCGTGTGCACCGTCAGCTCCTGGCAGATCTGCCGCGCCAGCGCCTCCTTCCTGGCCGACGAGCGCGACTTCTCGAACGCCTTGAACAGCTCGTCGACCTTCTTGTGGTCGGCGCGCAGCAGCGCAGTGGCCTCCTGGGTGCGAAGCGCAGTGGACTTGGTGGCGGTTGCCATGATGAGGACTCCTCGATGGGTGGGGGTTCGGTGTCCAGCGATGGTGCAATGTGTCGGCACATCCCGGCGTCGGAGCCCTGCGCCGAGGCGCGTAGGACAGCACCCTGTTTCACGCCGACGGCCGTCGCCCCGGAGGCTCCGGCGTGGGGGGCCGGTCATACAGCAAAACGGAGAACTCGCCGTCGCCTTCCATGTAGCAGGCGCGCACCAGGCTCATGTCATCGACGCCGTGCTTGCGCAACTGCTCCAGAAGGTCTTCGGGCGTGACGAATTCGCGACGCAGGTTGCGCCGCTGCACGCGACCCCGATCGATCAGCAGCAGCGGCGGCGGCTCCAGCAACTTGCGCATCGGCTCGAAATGGAAGCCTGCCCAGTCGAGCAGATAGTTCCAGCCGATCAGCGTGGCCACGACCACGCCCGATTCAGCCACGCTGTGGGCGTCTCCCGTCAATCCGCTTTGCGAGGCATCGGCAATCAGCACCACCAGCAGGATGTCGGCGATGCCGACGGCGCCGGCGTCACGCCGCAGCACAAAGCGGAAGCACAGGAAGAGAAACCAGTAGATCAGCGTGCCGCGCAACACCAGCTCGACGGGCGACACCTCGAACCCGAACAGGTTGGACCAGTCCACTCAGGTGCTCCTTCGATTGGTGCAGCGCCGCGCGGCTACGGGACTGCTCAGCAGCGCAGGCTCGTCGATGCGGCCGTCCTGCAAGCGGGCCATCCTCGATCAGCGACGCAGTTCGTGGCCGCTGGGCCCGCCGCTCGGCGCGTCGTCGGCGCCGCCCGGCTCCGAGATGGCCGCCAGCGCATCGCCGGCCACCTCGACCGAGCCGCGGGTGGCCAGGTCGCCCAGGGACAGGATGCCCACTAGCCTTTCCTGCCGGTCCATCACCGGCACCCGACGAATCTGCGCGTGGCGCATCAGGGCAGAGACCTTGTCCAGATCGTCGTCCTCGTGCACGTGCATCGGGTCCGCGGTCATCACGTCGATCATGCACAGCTGGTCGACGGCGCGCCCCTGCGCCACCCCGCGCAGCACGATGTCGCGGTCGGTCACCATGCCGATCACCTTCTGGCCCTCGCACACCGGCAGCACGCCCACGTTGAGGTCGGCCATCGCCTGCGCGGCCTCCACCAACGTGTTGCTCGGTCCCGCGGGTGAGCCCGGGCACCGGCCTGCACCGCGCGGGTGTTGTCCTTGGGTTCCACGTCGGGGGGCGTGCGGGTCTGGTCGCGCGCGTCCTGCTCCCGCTGAATGCGGCGCTGCGTCCCGAGCGTGTCGGCTTGGCGGTTCATGAAGGCTCCTTCGCCGCGATGCGGCACGTTGCCGTCCAGGGGCAGGCCACGTACCTGCCCACCAACGACGCAGCCTGATACAAAAAACGAGGGCAGCAGGGGCACCCCCGTGGCGTACAAGGTGCGCGGGCGCCGCCAACTGGTGCCCCGCAGGCTCAATGCCCGGCCCGGGCTCTTCGGTGCACCAAGATTTGCCGCAAAAGCGCACCCATCGCGGGTCCGACGCCGGCACATCGCTTGCATAGGCCCCGGTGCCTCGCCGGAAGGACGCTCACCATGCTCACGTCTCCTCAACGCCTCGCTGCTGCCGCCGCTGCCGCCAGGTCGTCGGCCCCCACGCGGCGCCCGCCCACCGTCGAGGAAGTGCTCAGCCGCGCGCGCGAAGCCCTGGCCGATGCCTCGGGCCACCGGGCGGCCTGCTGCCATGGCGGCGGCGAGCTGCAACGAGGTCGCCAGGACCTGGGCCGTGCCGAGCGGGCGTGGGCCGTCTCCCAGGACTCCGGGCAGGCCCTGCACCTGGCCCGCCTGGCCGTGGCGCACGTGGCCCGGGCGCATGCGCTGGCGGTGCAGGCGGGCGCAACGTCACCCGCCTGAGCCGCCGAAAAAACGGCCCGCACCTGGCGGGCCGAAGACCTGGGCCTGCGCGCACAGGCCCGGTTCGGGATGGGGTCAGCCTGCTCAATGCAGGTGCCGGGCTTCACGCTCCATCGGGATGGGGTCGCGCACAGGTTCGTGCTCGTGCGGAACCGGGGGGTCGTTCACCTCGGGCGGCGTCTGCGGGCTGGGTGCCGGTGCCGGCGAAGGGGCGCCCGGCACCGGCTGCGGCAGCGGCGCCCCGCCAGCCAGGCAGGGCCGCCGCCCCACCCAAGGCGTCTGCCGGCCGGCGGAAGAGGACAGGGGCATCAGCGTCATCGTGGTCACTCCTTGGTCTGCCGCTTCGGCAAGCCACATGCCCGATGGCGCCGGGGAACTTCAGCCGAGCTTCCGATAGAGGCGGGCTGCCGCGTCGCAGGGCTCGAACACCGCCTCGTGCGACGTGAAGCGCACCGTCTCCTTCGCACCGAGCCCGAGAAAGCCGTGGTGGCAGAGCGCGTCGGCGAACAGCCCCAGCGCGCGGTCCTGCAGGCGGCGGTTGAAGTAGATGAGCACATTGCGGCAGGACACCAGCTGCACCTCGCTGAACACCTGGTCGGTGGCCAGGCTGTGGTCGCTGAAGACCAGGTGGCGGCGCAACGCCGGGTCGAGCCGGGCGCGGCCATAAGCGGCGGTGTAGTGCTCCGACAGCGAGCCATGCCCGCCGGCCAGACGGTGGCTCTCGGTGAAGCCGGCCATCCGCTCCTCGGGGTAGATGCCGGCCTCGGCGACCCGCAGCGCCCAGGGGTTGATGTCGGTGGCGTAGATCAGCGCCCGCTCCAGCAGGCCTTCCTCGCGCAACAGGATGGCCAGCGACCAGGCTTCCTCCCCCGTGCTGCAGCCGGCAACCCACAGTTTGAGCGAGGCGAAGGTCTGCAGCACCGGCACCGCCTGCCGACGCAGGGCCAGGAAGTACGCCGGGTCGCGGAACATCTCGCTGACCTGCACCGTCATCGCTTCGAGCAGGTGCGAGAACAACGACTCGTCGCGGGCGAGCCGGGCGCGCAACGCGGGCAGCCCATCGCAGCCGAGGCGCCCTGCCGCCACCGCCAGCCGCCGCTTCAGCGAGGCGGTGGCATAGTCGCGGAAGTCGTGGTGGTAGCGCTGCAGGATGTCGTCGAGCAGCCGGGCGAGCTCGGGGTCTTCGGCGTCGGGCGGGGGGCGGCGCATCGGGGCATCGGTCTCAGCGCGGCATCCACACGCGCACCAGCGACATCAGCTTCTCCACGTCCAGCGGCTTGGCGATGTAGTCGTTGGCACCGGCGGCCAGGCAGCGCTCCTGGTCGTCGCGCATGGCCTTGGCCGTCAACGCGATGATGGGCAGCTTCTTCGCCCCATGCTGCCGCCGGATCTCGCGCATCGCGGTGTAGCCGTCCATCTCCGGCATCATGATGTCCATCAGCACCAGGTCGACCCTGGCGGTGCCCGGTGGCGGGCGGCACAGGCGTTCGACCGCCTCGCGACCGTTGCGCGCGATCTCCACCTCGACGCCCTGGCGCTCGAGGATGGCCGAAAGCGCGAAGACGTTGCGCACGTCGTCCTCGACGACCAGCACGCGCCGGCCGTCGAGCAGTTCGTCGCGCGCCCGGGCGGCCTGCAGCATGCGCTGCCGGTCGGCCGGCAGGCGCGATTCCACCTGGTGCAGGAAGAGCGTCACCTCGTCCAGCAGGCGCTCCGGCGAGCGGGCACCCTTGATGATGACGGAGCGCGAGTAGCGGCGCAGGGCATGCTCCTCCTGCTCCGTCAGGGCACGCCCGGTGTAGACGATCACCGGCGGGAAAGGCAGTTCCTCTTCACCCGCCATCCGCTCCAGCAGCTCGTAGCCGCTCATGCCGGGCAGCGCGAGGTCGAGCACCAGGCAGTCGAAGGTGCCACCGCGCAGAGCCACCAGCGCCTGCTCGGCGCTCGCCACGCCGGTGATCTCCAGCTCGTCATGGGCCAGCAGCTCGCCGATCGCGTCGCGCTGGCGCTCGTCGTCCTCGACCACCAGCAGGCGGCGCGGTCCGGGGGCGAAGCGAGTCTCCAGCCGGCGCAGCGCCACGGCCAGCTCCTCGCGCGGCACCGGCTTGAGGGCGTAGCCGGCGGCGCCCATCTCGAGCGCTTCCTGCGACAGGTCGGTGACCGAGATCACATGCACCGGGATGTGCCGCGTTGCACCGTCATGCTTCAGCCGGTCGAGCACACCCAGGCCGGAGTGGTCGGGCAGCTTGAGGTCGAGCAGGATCGCGCTGGGCTGGTAGCGCAAAGCGGCCGCCAGACCATCCTCGGCGGTGTGGGCCAGCACGCAGCGGTAGCCGAGCTCGCGCCCGAGGTCGCGCAGGATGCGGGCGAACCGCTCGTCGTCGTCGATGACCAGCAGGGTGCGGCCGCCGGGCTCGCAGAGGTCGCGGTCGTCTTCGGGCGCCGGAGCAGCCGGAGCAGCCGGCCGGTCGTGCCATGGCGCCCGCACCGGCGCCGTCGCCAAGGCCGGGGACGCAGGCGCGGGCGCGGCCTCGCGCCCGCGCCACGCGACCGGCAGGCTCAAGGTGAAGGTGCTGCCGCGGCCGGGCTCGCTCTGCACCGCGATGTCGCCGCCCAGCAGGCGCGCCAGCTCGCGCGAGATCGACAGCCCGAGCCCGGTGCCACCATACTTTCGGTGGGTGCTGCCGTCGGCCTGGCGGAAGGCCTCGAAGATCAATTCCTGCTGCGCCGCGGCGATGCCGATGCCGGTGTCTTCCACCGCGAACTCGATGCGGTCGCCCTGCGCGCTGCGGCGCACCTTGAACGTGACCCCGCCGGCCTCGGTGAACTTGAGGGCGTTGGAGACCAGGTTCTTCAGGATCTGGGACAACCGGGCCGGATCGGTCTCGATCTGCTCGGGCAGGTCCGTGGCCAGACTGAGCTCCAGGCCGAGGCCCCGCTGCCGCGCCACCGGCGCGAAGATGTCGGTGGTCGCCTGCACCAGCCGCGACAGCAGTATCCGCTCGGGCTGCACCTCGACCTTGCCCGCCTCGATCTTCGAGATGTCGAGGATGTCGTTGATCAGGGTCAGCAGGTCGTGCCCGGCCGACGAGATGGTCTGCGCATAGCGGACCTGCTCGGGCTTGAGGTTGCCGTCGCGGTTGTCGGCCAGCAGCTTGGCCAGGATCAGGGCCGAGTTCAGCGGCGTGCGCAGCTCGTGGCTCATGTTGGCCAGGAACTCGAGCTTGTACTGGTTGGCCCGCTCCAGGGCCGCGGCCTTCTCGCCGAGCTGCAGCTGGGCCCGGGCCAGGTCTGCACGCTGGCTGGTCAGCAGCGCTGCGTGTTCCTCGAGCCGGGCGTTGGTGTGGCTCAGGTCGCGGTGCTGCTCCTCCAGCTGCGCCTGCGATTCGAGCAGCGCACGGCCCTGCGCCTCCAGCTCCTCGTTGCCGGCGCGCAGCTCCTCTTCCTGGGCCTGCAATTCCTCGGCCTGGCGGCGCGTCTCTTCCAGCAGCTCTTCCAGGCGGCTGCGGTCGCGCGCGGTGCGCAGCGCGATCGCCAGCGGCTCGCTCACGCGCTCCAGCAACTGGCGCTCGACCGGGCCGAGGCGGCGCAGGAAGCCGAGCTCGACGACGCCCTGGACGTCGCCCTGGGTGACGGCCGGCGCCACCAGCAGGCTGTGCGCGCCGGTGCGGCCGACGGCGGAACTGACGTCCAGGTAGCCCGCGGGCAGGGCCTCCAGCACCAGCACCCTCCGGTCCTGCAGGGCCTGGCCCACCAGGCGCTCGCCCGGTGCCACGCGCTGCGGCCCGGCGTCGCTGGCCAGGGCCCAGCCGGCCACCCGGCGCAGGTGGCCGTCGGGCTCGGCGAGGTAGATCGCTCCCACCTGCGCCTCGAGGTAGTCGGCCAGGAAGGACAGGGCCTGCTCACCGAGCCGCTCCAGCCGAGGGTCGCCCTGCAGGCGCTCGGCCAGGCCGGACTGCCCCGCGCGCAGCCACGCATCCACGGCCTGGCTGCGGTAGGCGCGCGACGCCGCCGCCGCGGCGGCCGAGATCAGGACGAGCAACAGCGCCGAGCCGCCCCAGGTCACCCACTGCGAGACGACGACGGCCGAATCCCAGCCGAGCCGGCGCGACTGCACCCGCTCGCGCTCTTCGCGCTCCATGTCCTCCAGCTGGCCGCGCACCGCGTCCATCAGACGCTGGCCGCGGTCGGTCTGTACCTGCGACAGGGCTGCGGCGGTCTGGCCGCCGCGGTGCAGCGCGAGCGTCTGCTCAAGCTCGTCGAGCTTCTCGCCGGCGATCTTCTCGAGCGCCTGCAGCCGCTGGTGCTGGCGCGGGTTGTCGGCGGTGAGCACATGCAGGCGGCTGAACTGCGCCGGCAAGGTGGCGCGGGCCGCGTGGTAGGGGGCGAGGTAGGACGTGCTGCCGGTCAGCAGGTAGCCGCGCTGGCCCGTCTCGGCGTCCTTCAGGCGCGAGGCCAGGGCGTTCAGCTCGGCCAGTGTGTCCTGGGTGCCAGCCATGGCTTGCACGGCCTGCAGGCGCGCCCGCTGAGCCAGGTGCGAGACCAGCCCGATCGCCACCACTGCAGCCACGGCCAGCGCGAAGCCGAGCAACGAGGACAGCGGCAGGAGCGTTCGCAAGCCGGCCAGGCGTGGCTGCGCCGGGCCCGGCGCGCTCACGTCCCTCGCCAACGGCCCCGGCGTCGCCGCGTCACGGCCGGCCGTCATTCCCAGCGCGGCCAGGCGGAGTGCCGCGCGGCGGGTTCAGCCGGGGCAGCCCACGGGAGTTCATCGGCCGCGGTGTCGCCCGTGAAGGTGGGCTGGTCGAACCGCTCCCGGGCCACGTCGAGGACCAGGCACTCGCGCTCCGGCGCCATGACCAGAGCCGACCATGGGATGGCGAAGTAGCGCTCTCCCAGGCCGAGGAAACCTCCGGCGCCCATCACCGCATAGGCAATGCGGCCGTGATGCACGTCGAGCATGATCTCTTCCAGATGCCCCAGCAGCTCGCGCTGGAGGTTGACGATCCGGATCCCCTTCAAACCGCCGGCACAGGCCAGCGGCAGACCGGCATGACCTGCCGGTGGCGAGGTCACCCCCTCCCACGTCGAGTGAGGCACCTCGACGATCGGTTCGTGGCCCAGGGCCCATCGGTGCTCGAGCGCGAGCATGGTTGGTCTTCCTATTCCGCCATCCACGGCGGTTTGACGGCCAGGGCAAGCAGCGTGCCTGCTCGCCCGAGGTCCCGCGATTGCCCAGTTCCAGAGCCCTCCCGGAGACCTGCCATGCATCCCCACCCCGCCCCATCGCCGCCCCACGCACCCCACCCGGGGCGGCCCGAAACGCCCCCGCCACACCCGGCGACCGTGACGCCGACACCACCACGGGAACCGCCACCCACCCCGGAACCCCACGCCCCCGGGCGCGAAGCCGAGTAGCCCGCCGATCGGGGTCGGCGACGCGCAGGCACGCAGCTTGCCCAGCGCGACCATGCTTACCGCCACCCTCTTGCTGCTGGGCGGCGTGCTGGTCGTGATGGGGCTCGGCGAGCCGCTCGTTCGCCGCCTGCCGCTGTCTCCCGCCCTCGTGTACCTGCTCACCGGCTGGGCCGTGGGCCTGCTGGCGACGCCGCCCCTGCCGGCCCTGGACCTGATCGGCGACCCCCAGTTCATCCGCGTCCTCAGCGAAGGCGCTGTACTCCTGTCGCTGTTCGCCATCGGCCTGAAGATCCGCATGCCGCTGCGCTGGGTGGTCTGGCGCACGCCGCTGCTGCTGGCCACCACCGCGATGCTGGTCGCCGTCGGCCTGGCCACCCTGGCCGCACGCGCCCTGCTGCCGCTCGACTGGGCCATGGCGTTCCTGCTGGCCACCTTGCTGGCGCCGACCGACCCGGTGCTGGCCTCGGACGTGCAGGTGCACGACCACCGGGACCGCGACCTCCTTCGCCTCAGCCTCAGCACCGAAGGTGCACTCAACGACGGCACCGCCTACCCGCTGGTGATGCTGGCGCTCGGCCTGCTGGGCTGGCACACGCTGGGCGAGCATGGCGCCCGCTGGTTCGCCCACGACCTCGTCTGGTCGATCGGCGCCGGCACCCTGCTGGGCATCGCCTGCGGCCGCGGCACCGGCCGGCTGCTGCTGCACAAACTGCGCGCGTCGGGCGAGGCCGAGTGGGACGAGCTGCTCTACCTCGGCGCCATCCTGCTCACCTACGGCCTGTCGCTGCTGCTGCACGTCTCGGCATTCCTCGCTGTGTTCGCCGCCGGCGCCACGCTGCTGCGACCGCACCCCGGCGTGCCGCACGACCCGCAGGCCCGTACCGCAAGGGAGCGCATGCACGACTTCGGCGCCAGCTGCGAGCGGCTGGTCGAAGCCCTGATGGTGCTGCTGATCGGCGCCGCCATGGCCAGCGTGGACTGGAGCTGGAGCGTGCTCGGCTTCTCGCTCGTGATGGTGCTGGCGGTGCGGCCCCTGAGCGTGCTGCTGGGCTTGCCGCCCAGCGCCCTGCCCAAGGGGCAGCGCGCCCTGGTGGCCTGGTTCGGCATCCGCGGGGTGGGCTCGGTGTTCTATCTGGCGGTGGCGTTGGAGATGGGGGTCAGCGGCGGCGCCGCGCGTGAGCTGGTGTCGGCGTGCCTGGCCTGCATCGCGCTGTCGATCGGGCTGCACGGTGTGTCGGCCACACCGCTGATGGCCGCCTACCACCGCCGCCGCGAACGGCGCGCCGATGCGTCGCCGGGCTGACCGGGCACGGGCCGGCCGCGGCGCAGCGCTGCGGCCGTGCTGCGTTACCCTCGCGGCTCTCCCGCTCGGCCCTTTCCCGGCATGACCTCACCCACCCGCCCCACGCGGACGCGCCGCATGGCCTCGCTGCAGGCGCACCTGTCGGCAGTGATGCTGGTGGCGACCGTGCCGCTCGCTCTGGTGCTCGCCTACCACATGTTCAACGGGATGCAGGCCGAGCACGCTCGCCTGAGCGACGAGCTGCAGCACCACGCCACCACGCTGGCCGGCTCGGTCGAACGCGAGCTGCAGGGCAGCGCGGACGCCCTGCTCCTGCTCGCCGGCACCGCGCGCGCCCTGCTGCCGGCCACCGCCCAGGGGCCCGATGCCGAGCTGGCAGCGCTGACCCTGGCGATGCGCAACGCCCTCCCCGCGCGGCCCGAATGGCACAGCCTGTACCTGCGCCACGCCGACGGCCAACTGGTCTTCGACAGCGCCGCGGGGGCGCCCGTGCCCGCAGTGAGGGCGAATGCCGCCGCAGCCGTCGCCCCCCGGGTCTCCCCCAGCGGGCCGGACGGCCGACCCGCGCTGGAGGTGCCGTGGCGCCTGCCCGACGGGCAGCCCTGCCTGCTGGGCGCGCGCCTGAACGCAGGCCGCTGGCAGCAACTGGCCGACACCCGCCGCCCGGCCGAGGGCTTCGCCGGGGTGCTCGACCGCAGCGGGCACCTGGTGGCGCATGGGGGCGCCCTGGCCCGGCCGCTCGGCCTGGAGCGCCTGCCCGAAGCCCTCACCGGCACCGCGGCACCGGCCCTGCAGCGCAGCACCCTGACCGACGGCACCGCCGTCTACCTGGCCTGGCGCGGCGTCCCCACCGCCGGCTGGCGCGTCGCCGTGGGCCGGCCTGCAGCACCACTGGACACCGCCCAGCGCCAGGCCACGATGGCGGGCCTGGCCACCATCGCGGCCAGCCTCGTGCTGGGCCTGGCCTTGGCCACGCTGGTGGCGCGCCGGGTGACCGACCCCCTCCGGCAGCTCGCCACACGGGGGCCGACGCAGGTGCCTGCGCCGAAGGTGGAGGAGATCGCCTGGCTGCGCGACGCACTGTCCGAAGCGCAGCACCACGAGGCGGAGGCGCGGATCGACCTGCAGCGCAAGGCGGCCGAGTTCGAGACGCTGTTCGCCAGCACGCCGATCGGCCTGGCCTTCCTGCGCGGCCCGAGGGCGTCCACGCTGCACAACGCGGCGATGGACGAACTCGTCGGCCCGGCCGATGCCCCCACCAGCGGCCCGCTCGCCATCACCATGCGGCTGCATGGCCTGGCACTGCCGCCGCACGAGCGCCCGCTGCAGCGCGCTGCCGCCAGCGGCCACCCCGTGGGCCCGCTGGAGCTGGAGCTCGCCAGCAACGGGCGTGCGCCGCGGCACGTGCTGGTGCAGGCCGTGCCCCTGCTCGACGCGGACGGCCGGCCACAGGGCGCCCTGTCCACCATGGTCGACATCAGTGCCCGCAAGGCCGCCGAGCAGCGCGTCCAGGAAGCCGACAGCCAGCTTCAGCAGAGCCAGCGGCTGATCGAGCTGGCGCACGAGGCCGGCGAGATCGGCTTCTTCCGCATCGACCTGCAGTCGGCCACCTGGACGCCAGGCCAGGCGCGGCTGTTCGGCCTCGACCCGGCCCGGGCGCCCGGCACCATGCAGGACCTGCTGCAGCGCATCCACCCCGACGACCGGCCGGCTGTGGAGCAGCAGCTGCGCGCGATGGTCGCCAGCCGCAAGGAGCGCGAGACGCTGGAGTTCCGCGTCGTGCTGCCCGACGGCAGCGCACGCTGGCTGAGCAACCGGGTGCTGATGAGCTTCGACACCGATGGCGGCGCGCGCGATCTCACCGGCGCCACGCTCGACATCACCGAGCAGAAGACCGCCGAGCTGGAACGCGCCACCCTGATCGAGCGCGAGCAGCAGGCCCGCATCGAGGCCGAGCGCGCCAGCCGGGCCAAGGACGAGTTCCTGGCCATGCTCGGCCACGAGCTGCGCAACCCGCTGGGGGCCATCGCTTCCGCCACCGAGGTGCTCACCCGGGCCGCCCCCGAGAGCACGCTGGCGGGCAATGCGCGCGCCATCATCACCCGCCAGACCCGCCACCTGGCCCGGCTGGTCGATGACCTGCTCGACGTCGGCCGGGTCATCTCCGGCAAGGTCGAGCTGAGCCGCCACCCGGTCGACCTGCAGGCGCTGGTGCGCCGCGTGGTCGAGAACTTCGATCTGACCGGTGCCTCGCGCAAGCACCGGGTCGAGCTCTCGCTGGACGACGTCTGGGTGATGGCCGACGCCACCCGCCTGGAGCAGGTGCTGAACAACCTGCTCGGCAACGCGCTGAAGTACAGCCACGAAGGCACCCGCATCGGCATCGAGCTCGGCGTGGCCGGCGACGAGGCGGTGCTGCGCGTGCGAGACGAGGGCGAGGGCATCCCGCCGGAGCTGCTGCCGCATGTGTTCGACCTGTTCGTGCAGGGCGAGCGCCGGCTCGACCGCCGCGCCGGTGGCCTGGGCATCGGCCTGACGCTGGTGCGCCAGCTGGTCGAGCTGCACGGCGGCAAGGTGCAGGCCGAGAGCGGGCCCACAGGCAGCTGCTTCACGGTGCGCCTGCCGGCCACGGCACCGCCCACGTCGGCGGCCCAGGACAAGCCCGACCTCCACCGCCGCCGCCGCCGGGTGCTGGTGGTCGAGGACAACAGCGACGCCTTGTGGGCGATGCAGGCCATGCTGGAGTTCGACGGCCACCAGGTCTCCACCGCCACCGACGGGCGGCAGGGCCTGTCGTGCCTGCTCGACGAGCAACCCGAAGTGGCGATCATCGACCTCGGCCTGCCAGGCCTGACAGGCTACGAGGTCGCCCTGCGCAGCCGGCGCGCCGGTTTTGCCGGCACGCTGCTGGCGCTGTCGGGCTACGGTGGCGAGCGCGACGTGGCCGAGGCGATGCGCCACGGCTTTGATGCGCACATCGCCAAGCCGATCGACCCGGAGCGGCTGCGGGTGCTGCTCGCCCGCACGTGACACCGACCCCATGCAGGAAAAGACACCACCACAGGAACAAGTTGCCGCAGCTTCTTCAACCGCCCGGGCGCGCCCCCGCAGCGGCCGCCAGGCTCAGCCGAAAGGGCGGCGCCGCGCCATGGCCACGACGGCCAGCACCAGCATGGCGCCGAGCACCGCCACCGCCAGCGCCTCCAGGCTGACGCTGTTCTGCGCCAGCGGGGCGGCGCCCACCAGCGGCGGCGCAAGCCAACCCGCGAGAACCGCCCCGGCCATGCCGGCGCCAAGGTTCACTCCCCGCTCCTGCCAGCGCGATGTGCGCAGCAGCAGGCTGGCCAGCCAGCCCATGGCTGCGCCGGCTGCCAGATACGACAAGAGACTCAACATGACACACTCCTGCAGCGCCCAGGCGGCGTTACCCCACCTGCCGTTTCACGCCGACCGGCAAACCGCGTGCCAGGATCACACCCCATGAGCCATGCCCTGATCGTCGACGACGACAACGACTCCGCCGCGATGCTGTCTGCCCTGGTGCACGCGGCCGGCTTCACCGTGGCCACCGCCCGCAACCTGCACGAAGCCCGGCGCCAGCTGGCCCTGCAGACACCCGACATCGTGCTGCTCGACCTGCAGCTGCCCGACGGCAACGGCATGAGCCTGTTCGAGGAGCCGAGCCAGCTCGCCCAGTCGCAGGTGGTGCTGATCACCGGCCACGCCAGCATCGAGACCTCGATCCAGGCCTTGCGGCTCGGCGCGGCCGACTACCTGATCAAGCCGGTCAACCAGAAACAGCTCAAGGGCATCCTCTCGCGCGTGGTCCGGCCCTCGGTGCTGAAGGCCGAGCTCGACGATGTCGAGGCCGAGTGGGAGCGCACCGGCCGCTTCGGCCACCTGTGGGGCCGCACGCCGGCCATGCGGCTGATCTACCGCCAGATCGCGCGCGTGGCCGGCACCGCGGTGTCGGTGCTGATCACCGGCGAGAGCGGCAGCGGCAAGGAGGTCGTCGCGCGTACCGTGCACGACCTGAGCCGGCGCCGCAAGCAGCCCTTCCTGGCCGTCAACTGCGGCGCGATCTCGCCCCACCTGATCGAGAGCGAGGTCTTCGGCCACGAGAAGGGCAGCTTCACCGGGGCCGACCGCCAGCACCAGGGCTTCTTCGAGCGGGCCAACGGGGGCACCCTCTTCCTCGACGAGATCACCGAGATGCCGGCCAGCCTGCAGGTCAAGCTGCTGCGGGTGCTCGAGACCGGCATGTTCATGCGCGTGGGCTCGACCGAGCAGCTGGAAGCCGACGTGCGCGTCATCGCCGCCACCAACCGCGTGCCCGAGCAGGCAGTGGCGCAGGGCATGCTGCGCGAGGACCTGCTCTACCGGCTCAACGTGTTCCCGATCGCGCTGCCGCCGCTGCGCGACCGGTTGGCGGACGTGCCCATCCTGGCCGAGCACTTCCTGGCCGCGATCTGCCAGCGCGAAGGGCAGGTCAAGCGCTTCACGCCAGCCGCGCTGGCCGGGCTGCAGGCCTACCGCTGGCCGGGCAACGTGCGCGAGCTGCGCAACGTGGTGCAGCGCGTCTACGTGATGACCGAAGGCAGCCAGATCACCGATGAATGGCTGCCGCGCAACACCCCGCAGCCGGCCGGCCCGCCCAGCGTGGCCGGCGGGCTGGACGAGTTGCCCGCCACCGGCGCGCCGGCCGCGGGCAGCCCGGGCTCCGCGGTGACCCTGCCCATCGGCACCTCGCTGGCCGACGCCGAGCGCGCCCTCATCCTCGCCACGCTCGCCCACCACAACAACCAGCGCGAGCGCACGGCGGCCGTCCTGGGCATCAGCCTCAAGACCCTCTACAACCGCTTGAAGGACTACGCTGCGGACGAAGGCAACGACAGCTGAAGCGGCCTCGGCGCGGGTGGGTCAGCGCGGCGGCCGGCCCACCGGGTCGAGCTCCTCGTCTTCCAGGTCGCCGGTGACGGTGATCTCCTCGTGCCAGCGAGTGAGCAGATCGTCCATCTCGCGGGCCAGTGCAGCACCGTCCAGGCGACGAGCCTGCACGGCCTGGTCGAGGCTGCGCTCGAAGCGCAGTGCACGCAGGGCCGCCATGCCGTCGAGCGCCGCCGCCACGACGCCCGCGCTGGCGGGGTCGAGGTCACCCTCGCGCAGCAGCCCGGCCAGCTCGCGCAGGCGGGCCACCTCCTGGTCGAGCTCGGCCGCATCGTCGCGCGTACCGGCATCAGCGTCGAGCAGCGCAGGCATCAGCGCCTGCTCTTCGAGCTTCCACATCATCTCCAGCGCCAGCAGCAGGCGGCGCCGGGGCCAAGAGCGGCGGGTGGCCGAGGCCGAGGCATATTCATGGAAGCGCTGCTGCGAGGCATGTCGCAGCTCGGACCACAGCGCCACCGCGTCATCGCGCCGCCGGGCGCGGCCGGTACCTTTCATCATCGGGAGGGGAGTCATGGCAGTCCGAAGCGATCGCATCACTCCGCGGCAGCGGCACTGCGCGGGCTTGCTGCGGGTACGACACCCTGCGGCGCCGAGGGTTCCGCGGCAGACGCCGCGCCTTGCTCCGACAAGGTCGGCGCCCGCAGCCAGGCCAGGCGCATCACCACCACGAGCAGCGGGCCGAGCATCAGGCCCCAGCCGCCCCACAGCACGCTCCAGAACACCGTGCCGGCGAACAGCGTGGCGCTGTCCACCTTGCCCGCGCGGCCCTGCAGCCAGACCGACATCGCGGTGCCGACGGTGATGCCCACCATCGCCACGTAGGCCGCGGCGAAAACGGCTGCGCCGAGCGAGGCCTGCACCACATACACCTCGAGCGAGGCCAGTGCCATCACGATCGCCAGGCCCGCATAGGGCACGAAGTGAAGCACCGCGGCGGTCAGGCCCCACATCCAGGCCTCCGGCACGCCGAACAAGGCGAATCCCAGGGCCACACCCAGGCCGATGACGATGTTGGTCACCATGGTCACCCCGGCGAACAGGCGGATCTGCCGGGCCGCCTCGGCCAGCAGCGGAGCGCAATGCTCGGGCCGCCGCGCGCCGGCCCGGCACAGCCGCCGCATGCGCTCGGCCACCTCCTCGCCGCTGCACAAACCGAAGAAGGTCAGCAGTGCGATCACGCCGACCTGGAGCATCACCCCGGCAATGGACTTGGACGCCTCGACCGCCAGCTTGGCGGCCGCGTCGACCAGCCAGGCCACCAGCGAGCCCGAGGCGGCATCGGCATCACGCGGCGCCGGGCCGGTGCCGGTGGCGCGCGCCACCGAGCGGTCCAGCTCGTGCAGCGCGGCACGGGCGCGCTGCATCGCGCGGGCGCGGTCCGCGGTGCCGAGGCTGCCGATGTCGCGCGCCACCAGGCGCAGCGCGCTGGGCAGCTCGTCGGCCGCGTCGGAGAGCTGGCTGCCCACCCCCGCCACCAGGCCCGCGGCGGCACACAGCGAGACGCTCACCGCCACCAGCGCCGACAGCGCGCGCAGCCGCAGCACGCGATCGAGCCAGAGCACCGCCGGCCACAACAGCACGCCCAGCGCCAGCGCCGTCACGAGCGGGATCACGAACGCGCTGGCCGCCCACAGCGCCGCCAGGCCGGCCACGCCTGCAAGCATCGGCAGAGCCCAGCGGGCCAGGGGGTGGGTGGTGGACATCGGCTGCATGGTGTCGGGCGAGGGTGGGCCAGGTACAAAAGAGGCGGCCCGCAGGCCGCCTCGCTCAAGCCTCAGCGCATGGCGATCAACCGTTGCCGCGCGGCTCGCCGCGGCCGTTGACGGTGATGGTGCGGCCTGGGGCCTCGGTCATCTGGGCCCGGTGCTCCTCTCCGCGGAACTGGTAGGTCACGTCCCAGTAGCTCGGGCGCGAGCCGGGCACGTTCCGGCAGCGCTCGACCGGGCGCGACACCACTTGCGGGTCGCTGCGGTCGACGTTGGCTCCGATCGCTGCCCCGGTCACGGCACCGATGCCGGTCGCCACGTCACGGCCCGGGCCGCTGCCGATCTGGTGGCCGATGATGCCGCCGATCAGCGCGCCGGCCAGCGCCCCGCCCACATTGGGGTCACCGCGGTCGACCACCAGGCGCTCGCGTTCGACCCAGCAGCGCTGCTCCGGCGGGCCCATCACGGCGCGTGCCATCAGCACCGGCACCTCGTACAAGCGCTCACCGGCGCGGCGCACGAAGCCGTAGCGGGCGTCGGGGTAGGGCGCGAAGCGCCATTCATCGACGTGCGCGTTGTGCGGCAGCGCCCGGGCCGACGAGATCTGGTTGTTCAGGCCCATCGCGCCGAGCGACGGGTAGCTGCCCTTGCGCAGCACCACGCAGCGGCCGGTGTGGTGGGCGTCCTCGCAGACTTCCCAGCGCTCGCCGCGCACCTCCACCGAGGTGGCGCGGTCGTTGAAGCCCCAGCGGCGGAGGTTGTCGACATTGCGCTCGGCGCTCATACTGCGGCCGTCGAAGTTCGGTTTCTCGTAGAAGATGATCTCGGCGGACGCCTGACCCGTGATGGCAGCGGCGGCCAGCGCGAGCCCGGCGTGTCTGAGGTTCGGTCGTTGTTTCATGCATCTCTCCATCGGTGTGGCGCAAAGCGGTGTCGACCGCCGGCGACAGTATGGAAATGACCACCCGTCCCGGGCCAGCAGACGGAGGCGCCAGCGACCGTAGTCGATCTCCTACGAAATGCAGCGTGGGCGCCGTCCTACAGCGGCTTGCGGCACGGGCCTGCCATGGCGGCCGGGCGCCGTCCTTACAGTGGCTGCACGCCCAGCGGGCGGCAACCGCCGAACCCCCGGGCCAGCCTGACACCACCCCAAGGAGATCCACCATGCTTCACTACGCCGTCGTCTTCTTCGTCATCGCGCTGATCGCCGCACTGTTCGGCTTCGGCGGCATCGCCGCCGGAGCGGCCGGCATCGCCAAGATCCTGTTCTTCATCTTCGTGATCATGGCGGTCGCCACCTTCCTCTTCGGCCTGATCCGCAAGTAGTAGGGCGCCGTTGACCAACGGCCATGGTGCCCGCCCGCAAGGCGCTGGCGGCCGTGGGCCTGGCGGCACACGACTGGATCGACGACGCCCGGCGCACGCTGGAATTCGTCGGCCAGGTGCTGCTGGCCCTCGGCCGCTTCGCGCGTGGCCAGGCACGCGTGCGCGCCGCCGACCTGGTCTGGCAGCTCGACCAGTCCGGCCCGCGCAGCCTGCCGATCGTGGCCCTGGTGAGCGGCCTGGTCGGCGTCATACTCGCCTACATGGGTGCGGTGCAATTGCAGCGCTTCGGTGCGCAGATCTACATCGCCGACCTGGTGACGGTGGGGGCGGTGCGCGAGATCGCCGCGTTGATGACCGGGGTGATCCTGTCCGGCCGCATCGGCGCGGCCTTCGCCGCCCAGCTCGGCAGCATGCAGGCCAACGAGGAGATCGACGCCTTGCGCGCGCTGGGCGTGGAGCCGGTGGAGCACCTGGTGCTGCCGCGACTCGTCGCTCTCGTGCTGGTCGCCCCCCTGTTGACCGCCTTTGCCGCCCTGGTGGCGGTGCTGGCCGGCGGCCTGGTGGCCGTCTCTGTGTTCGGCATCGTGCCGGCGGAGTACGCGCACCAGAGCCTGCGGGCGCTCACCCTCGCCCACGTCAACGTCGGCCTGTTCAAGGGCACGGTCTATGCGTTGCTCGTCGGTCTGGCCGGCTGCCGCCAGGGCCTGCATGCGGGCCGCAGCGCACAGGCGGTGGGCCAGGCGGTCACCGCCTCGGTGGTGCAGTCGATCGTGTGGATCGTGGTCGCCGCTTCGGCGCTCACGGTCGCCTTCCAGAAGCTGAACTGGTGATGGCGATGGACAGCAACATCGGCACCCCTGCCACGAATGCCATCGTGCGCGTCGAAGGGCTGACCATGGCCTTCGGTCCCAAGCTCATCCAGCGCCACCTGAGCTTCGAGGTCCGGCCGCGCGAGGTGCTGGTCATCATGGGCGGCAGCGGCTGCGGCAAGAGCACGCTGCTGCGCCACCTGATCGGCCTGCAGGTGCCGGCCGAGGGGCGTGTGCTCTACGGCGAAGTGGACATCCAGGGCGAGCCGGATGGGACGTGGCGCCGGCGTTTCGGTGTCGCCTTCCAGGCCGGGGCCCTGTGGAGCTCGATGAGCGTGGGCGAGAACGTGATGCTCCCGATGGAGCTGTTCGGCGCTCACTCGGCGGAGGAACGCGAGCAGGCCGCGCGCGACAAGCTCGCACTCGTCGGGCTCGAACAGCAGTTCGACGCCGAGCCCTCCGCGCTCAGCGGCGGCATGCGCAAGCGGGTGGCGATCGCGCGCGCGCTGGCGCTGGACCCGCCGCTGCTGTACCTCGACGAGCCCTCGGCGGGCCTGGACCCCCCCACCTCGGCAGCACTCGACGAGCTGATCATCCGCCTGCGAGACGACCACGGCCGCACCGTCGTGATGGTCAGCCACGAGCTCGACAGCATCTTCGCCGTCGCCGACCGCGCCCTGTTCCTGGACGCCGACACCAAGACCATGGCCGCGCTCGACGCCCCGCAGGCGCTGCTGGCGCACGGGCCGCCGCAAGTGCGCGAGTTCCTCCGGCCCGCCCGGGCCCGGCAGCACCGCGAGGCCACGACAGCATCATGAAGAAGCGCGGCAACGCCACCCTGATCGGCGCCTTCGTGGTGGTCGGCATCGCGCTGGTGATCGGCGCCGTCATCGCGGCCGGTGGAGGCAAGTTCTTCGTGCGCAAGGAGCGCGTGGTGATGCACTTCAGCGGCTCGATCTACGGGCTGCAGGTGGGCGCGCCGGTCGTGTTCCGCGGCGTGCGCCTGGGCACCGTCAGCTCGGTCGGCCTGGTGTACGACCGCGCTTCCGACGATTTCAAGATCCCCGTCATGGCCGACCTGGAGCCCGATGCCATCCGAGGCCTGGGTGGCCTGCTGCAGGCCGAGGGCCGCAACGAGGACGCACCGATCCTGCCCGCGCTGGTGTCGCGCGGCCTGCGCGCCCAGCTGGCGATGCAGAGCCTGCTGACCGGCCAGCTCTACGTCGACCTCGACCTGCGGCCGCAGAAACCGGCGCAACTGCGCAGCCCGAGCGGCGAGCAGCGCGAGATGGAGATCCCGACCACCGCCACCGCCATCCAGAACCTGAAGAACCAGATCGACGGCATGGACCTGCGCCGCCTGATCGAGGACGTCTCGGCCATCGCCAGCTCGGCCCGCGCTGTGGTCGCCGGCCCGCAGCTCCAGCAGACACTCGACAACGTGGTGGCGATCACCGCCGACCTGCGCCGCATGGCCGACCAGCTGGAGGCGCGCATCGGGCCGCTGGCCGACAACGCCACCGTGACGCTGAACGACGCCCGGCGCGCGGCCGACAAGGTGGGCAGCGCGGCCGACGGCGTGAAAGCCACCGCCACCCGCCTCGGCGGCACCGCCGAGAAGGCCGACCGGCTGCTGGCCCCCGACTCGCGGCTGGTGACCAGCATCGAGCGCGCCGCCGACCAGCTGGCGCAGGCCGCCGCCGCGCTGAACCAGCAGGCCGGCGACGAGACCGGCTTCGTCCACGGGGCCGGCGAGGCCATGCACGACGTGTCTCGCGCTGCACGCTCGGTGCGCGAGCTGGCCGAGACGCTCAAACGCCAACCCGACGCGCTGCTGCGGGGGCGGCGCGACGAGGGTGGCGCGCTGCTGCCCCCGGCCACGCCGGCATCCGCCGTTCCGATGGAGACCGCACGATGACGCTGCTGCGCCGCGACCTGCTGGGCCATGCCGGCCTGCTGCTGGCCCTGGGGGCCTGCGCCAACGGCCCCGCCGCGCCACCGCCGCGCTACTACCGGATGCGCCTGGAACCGCCGGCCGGCGCGGCCCCGCCGGCCGACGCCACCGCGGGCGAGAGCGAGCACTGGCAGTTGGTCGGCGGCGTCAAGCTGCCCGAGCACCTGGACCGCGAGCCCCTGTGGATGCCGATCGGCGACAGCGGCCTGCAGCCGCTCGACGGCCACCGCTGGGCCGAGCCGCTGCGCGACGCGGTGCCGCGCCTGTTGCGGCACGACCTCGAAGCGCTGCGCGGCCCGGGCACGGTCTGGGCCGGCGTGCCACCAGGCGGCCCGGCGGCACGCCAGCTGCGCGTCGAGCTGCAGTGGCTGGAGCCAGCCGTCGACCAGCGCAGCGTGCGCCTGGCCGCCCGCTGGTCGCTCACCCGCACGGGCGCACCACCCCAAGTGCACGACACCCGGCTTGATGCCCCGAGCCACTCTCCCGAGCCGGATGCGCTGGTGTCGGCGCACCGCCTGGCCCTGTGGCGGCTCGCCGAGCGGATCGTGCAGGTCGCCCGCTGACCGCGGCGCTCAACCCGCGCCGCCGTCACCCTGGCGCGGCAGCATCAGCTCGAACCAGGTGCCCTGCCGCTGCCGGGAGCCGCCGATCAGCGAACCACCGTGCACACGCGCGATGCGCTCGGGGCAGGCCAAGCCGTGGCCCACCTGCGGCGAAGCCATGCCCTGCAGCACCAGGCCGCCACCGAAGAGGTGCCGGGCGGCCGGTTCGGCCAGCGCGGCCTCGAAGCCGAGCCGCAGCACCAGGGCCCGCCTCGAATTGCCGTCGAGCTCGATCCGCAACGGATGGTCGCCTGCGTGGGTGGCCGCCTGCAGCAGCAGGTGGTCGATGGCCTCGCCCATCAGGCCCGGGTCGAAGTCGGCCGTCGTGTCCCCCTGCAGGCTCACCTGCGGCGGGGTCCAACGTAGCGCGCTGTTCGCCTGCAGCCGTTCCTCCAGCAGGCGGGCCAGGTCGGCGCGCTGCAGTTGGGGAGCGCCTTCCCGCACCGGCAGCGACGCCAGGCTGGCCAGATGCTCCACCTGCCGGGCCAGCACGCTGGCGGCGGCCTTCATGCGGGCGCCGGCCTGCTGCAGGCTGGGCTGCTCGCTGCGCCGCACCAGCATCTCGGCATTCAGCGTGAGCACCGTCAGCGGTTCGCGGATGTCATGCGACAGCGCCGACAGCATCAGCGCGTTGACCCGGGCCAGCCGCTCCTGCTCGGCGATACGCTCGGCCAGCAGCCGGCGCTGGCGGTGCAGGTCGATGAAGACGGCGATCTTGCTGCGCAGCACGCGCGGGTCGACCGGCTTGTAGAGGAAGTCGACCGCGCCGGCCTCGTAGCCCCTGAAGTTGCGTTCCTCCTCGCGGGCACCGGCGGTGACGAAGAGGATGGGCACATGGCGCGAGCGCTCGGTGCCACGCATCAGCTCGGCCAGCGCGAACCCGTCCATGCCTGGCATCTGCACGTCGAGCAGCGCGACCGCGATCTCGTGCTTCAGCAGCAACTCCAGCGCCTGCGGTCCGGACTCCGCCAGCAGAACCGGCAGGCCGGCGTCGGCCAGAAGGGCCTGGGTGGCCAGCAGGTTGTTGGGCTGGTCGTCGACGACGAGGATGCAAGCTGTCTCGGCCGCCGCCACCAGGGGATTCGGGTTCTCCATCTTCATCGCCACCTCGTCTTTCCAGGGCTGTCGGCGCCTGCGCACAGGGTGCAGAAATCGTGCCCGACACCAGGCTGTAGGCCGCGACCTACAGCCACGCGCGGCTGGCGCCGCTGTCGCGCCGGGCCGGCCTTTCGCAAGATGCGCTCACCCTGCCACGGCGTGCGGCCCGCCCACCCGCCGACAGGTGGACCCCACTCGGCCGCCCCTCGGCGGCCATCACCTTCAAGGAGAAAACCATGATGCGAACCACCCTGCGACCTGCCCATGCCCTGATGGCCCTGGCCGTGGCCCTGGGCTGCGGCGCCGCCCAGGCGGCCAACTACTCGAAGACCGTGCTCGACGGTGCGCGCGAAGACGTGAAGCAGGCCTACAAGGCCAACAAGGACGCCTGCGACAAGATGAGCGGCAACGCGAAGGACATCTGCGTGCAGGAGGCCAAGGGGCTGGAGAACATCGCCCTCGCCTGGCTCGACTACAACTACAGCGGCACGCCGGGCGACCAGATGAAGCTCAACGAGACCATCGCCGAGTCGCGCTACGAGATCGCCAAGGAAAAGTGCGACGACCGCTCGGGCGACGCGAAGGACCTGTGCCAACGCGAGGCCAAGACCGCCTACGACAAGGCCAAGGCCGACGCCAAGCTGAACAAGAAGGTGGCCGACGCGATGGACGACGCCGAACGCGCCCGCATGAAGGCCGACTACAAGCTGGCGGCCGAGCGTTGCTCGACCCTGTCGGGCGACCGCAAGGACATCTGCGTGGCGTCCGCCAAGGCCCGCTACCACGAGAGCTGGTAAGCACAGCCGACCCGCCGGCGCATGGACAATGACGGGCATCACTTGATACACGTCAGCGACACCATGCCCGGCATCCGCCGCTGCCGCCGCGGCCACGGCTTCGCCTACCGCACCAGCGGCGGCGAATGGCTGCACGACCCGCAGGAGATCCAGCGCATCCGGAGCCTCGCCATCCCGCCGGCGTACCGCGATGTCTGGATCTGCCCCCTGGCCGACGGCCACCCGCAGGCCACTGGCCGCGATGCGCGCGGGCGCAAGCAGTACCGCTACCACCCCGAGTGGCGCTCCTCGCGCGAGGCCGACAAGTTCAGCCGGCTGATGGCGTTCGGCCATGCGCTGCCGCGCATCCGCAAGCGCGTGGCGCGCGACCTGCGCCCCGGTGCTCCGATCAGCCGAGCGCTGGTGCTGGCCACCGTCGTGCGCCTGCTCGACACCACGCTGGTGCGGGTGGGCAACGACGAGTACGCCCGGGGCAACGGCTCCTACGGGCTCACCACGCTGCGCAACCCGCACGCCACGGTGCGCGGCAGCCAGCTGTCGCTCAGCTTTCGAGGCAAGAGCGGCGTGGCGCATGAGGTGACGGTCGACGACGCGCGACTGGCGCGCATCGTGCGGCGCTGCCAGGACCTGCCGGGGCAGGAGCTTTTCCAGTACCCCGATGCCGACGGCACGCTGCGTCGCATCGGCTCGGCCGATGTCAATGACTACCTGCACGAGGCCGCCGGCGAACGCTTCACCGCCAAGGACTTCCGCACCTGGCACGGCAGTGTGCTGGCGCTGGCGTTGACGCGCGAAGCCTGCCGGGGTTGCGCGGCGGGAGGCCGCTTCCAGCCCCGCTCGGTGCTTGACGAAGTCGCGCGGCGCCTGCGCAACACGCCGGCGGTTTGCCGCAAGTCCTACGTCCACCCGGCGCTGCTCACGCTGTGGGAAGAACTCGGCCGCAACGACGGCCTTGCCGCGGCGCTCGACGAGGCCGACGAGCCGCTGAGGCCCCGGCGCGGCCTGCAAGCCAGCGAGCAGCGCCTGCTGCGGTTTCTGCGAAAGCGTGAAAAGAAGGTCCAAGTCGATCCGTGGTTGCCAAGGCGGACGGCCAAGCGCATGGCAAGTGGCGTGCCTGCCCCCGGCCGGCGAGTGGCAACCTGAAGGGCCACTGCTCGCCCGCGCACCGTCTGATACGCTGCCGGGCGTGACTTCTCCCGCCCTGCACATCGCCATCCTCGACGACGAAGCCGACATCACCCGGTTGCTCGCAGGCTACCTGCAAGGCCACGGCTACCGTGTCACGCAACTGCACCATGGTGCCGCGCTGATGGCGCTGATGCCGGCCGATCCGCCCGCGCTGGTGCTGCTCGACCTGGGCCTGCCCGGTGAGGACGGCTTCGTGATCGCCCGGCAGCTGCGCGAGCACTGGCACTGCGGGCTGGTCATCGTGACCGGCCGCGGCGACGCGGTCGACAAGGTGGTCGGGCTGGAGATCGGGGCCGACGACTACGTGACCAAACCTTTCGACCTGCGCGAGCTGCTTGCCCGCATCAAGGCCGTGCTGCGCCGGCTGGCGCCCGTCGAGCCGGTGGCCACCGCCGCGCCGGCGCCGGCAGCAGCGCCCGCCCCGCGCCGGTTGTGTTTCGCCGGCTGGGCGCTCGACCCGGCCGCACGCCGCCTGGTCTCGCCCAGCGGCCAGGACACCGCCCTGACCAGCGGCGAGTTCGACCTGCTGCACGCCTTCGCGCAACATGCCGGCCGCGTGCTGTCGCGCGACTTCCTGCTGGAGCAGACGCGGGGCCGCGAGGCCGGCCCCTTCGACCGCACGATCGACGTGCAGGTCGGCCGGCTGCGCAAGAAGCTTGAGGAGGACGCCGAGAACCCGCAGATCATCAAGTCGGTGCGCGGGGCCGGCTACATCCTCGTGCCGCCGGTCACCGCCGGCTGAAGCCGCCCCCGATGACCGACCGCGCACCACCATCGGCCCTGCCCTCGGGCATCGAGGAGCGCGCGGTCTACCGCTCGCTGTTCAATGCCAACCCGGATGCACTGCTCCTGGTCGACCAGTCCGGCCGGATCGTGCTGGCCAACCCGCCGGCCGCCCAGCTGCTGGGCTACGCCCAGGACGAACTCGTCGGCATGCCGGTCGATGCGCTGGTGCCCGACAACATCCGCCCGCGCCACGCCGACTACCGCGAGGCCTACAACCGTGCGCCCCGCCCCCGGCCGATGGGCCACCAGAACGACCTCGTCGCCCGGCGCAAGGACGGCAGCGAGGTGCTGGTCGAAATCGCGCTGAGCCCGCTGCAGTCACACGGCCTGCCGTTCGTGGTGGCGGCCATCCGCGACATCAGCACCTACCCGCGGGTGAAGCAGGCGCTGCAGCGTGCGCGCTACGGCGAGCACCTGGCCCAGCTTGGCCGCGAGGCGGTCGACACCCGGGACCCGCACCTGCTGCTGGAACAGGCGCCGCGGCTGGCCGCGCAGGCGCTGCAGGTCGAGACCTCGCTGGTCTACCTGCTCGATGCCGACCGCCAGCAGCTGCGGGTGGCTGGCGGCACCGGCCTGGCCGAGGGCGAGGCGCTCGGCTCGCGCATGCCCAACCGGCCCGACACGCCGCCCGGTTTCGTGCTGGCCGAAGCGCGCCCGGTGCGGATCGACGACTACCGCACCGAACAGCGCTTCACCGTGCCACCCGCCTACTTGGCGGCCGGCTGGGTCAGCGCGCTGGCGGTGCCGCTGATGGACCGTGGCCGCCCGATCGGCGCGCTGACCGTGCGCTCGCGCACGCCGCAGCGCTTCGGCGACGACGAGCAGCGTTTCATCGAATCGGTCTGCAGCCTGCTGGCCACCAGCCTGCAGCGCGCCCACTCGGAAGAGGCCCTGCAGCATGCGCAGCGGCTGGAAAGCGTGGGCCAGCTCACCGGCGGCATCGCGCACGACTTCAACAACCTGCTGACGGTGATCGGCGGCAACCTGCAGGTGCTGGAAGACTGGCCGGCGCTCGCAGACGACGAGCCGGCACAGCAGTTCGTCGCCGCGGCCTCGCGCGCCACGCGGCGTGCTGCCGAGCTGACCGGCAAGCTGCTGGCTTTCGCCCGCCGCCAGGTGCTGCAGCCCACCCGGGTGGACCTCGGCGCGATGCTGCAGTCGCTCGGCGACATGCTGCGCCGCACCCTCGACCAGCGCATCACCATCGAGATCGAGGTGGCGGCGGGCTGCGAGGTGCAGGCCGACCCGGGCCAGCTGGAATCCGCGCTGCTGAACATCGCGATCAACGCGCGCGATGCGATGCCCGAGGGGGGCCGGCTGCAGTTCCGCGCCACCCCGGTCGACACCCTGCCGCCCGCGCTGCGCGGCGAGCTGGGCGACCCCAGCGCGCGGTCGGAGCACTTCATCGCAATTTCGGTGGCCGACACCGGCAGCGGCATGCCCGAGGCCGTGAAGGAACGCGCCTTCGAACCCTTCTTCACCACCAAGGGCGCGGGCCGCGGCACCGGCCTGGGCCTGTCCACCGTCTACGGCTTCGTCAAGCAGTCGCGCGGCGCGGTGGCGATCGACAGCGCCCCGGGTGCCGGCACCACCATCACGCTCTACATTCCACGCCCCTGGGCCGACAGCGACGCTGCCGAAGCCGGTGCGTTGGCGGCACGCGGCGTGCCGCCCGGCCTGCGGGTGTTGCTGGTGGAAGACGATGGCGAGGTGCGCAAGGTGGTGGAGCGCTTCCTCGGGGACCTGGGCTGCCGGGTCAGCAGCGTGCCGAGCGCCGAGCAGGCGCTGCTGGCGCTCGGCCCGGAGGCCGGGTTCGACCTGTTGCTGAGCGACATCGCGCTCGGCCCGGGCCTGCGCGGCACCGAGCTGGCCGCCCAGGCGCAGCAGCGCTTCCCCGAATTGGCCATCCTGCTGATGTCGGGCTTCTCGGCCGAGTTGCTGGAGGCCGACCGCGACTCCCCGCAGAGCTGGGAGCTGCTGCGCAAACCCTATTCGCGCGCCGAGCTGGCCCAGGCCATCGGCCGGCTGATGGGCGAGCGGCCGCCCCCCGGCGCCTGAGCCCGACGAACGATCACTGCAACGTCGTCGACGCCGGCACCAGGCTGCGCTGCACGAAGGTGGCCAGGGCGCTCACGTCCGGGATGCGCACTTCGCGCCGGCCCTTTTCGGCGAACTCGATCAGGCCCCAGCGCGACAGACGAGAGAGCGCACGGCTCACCGTCTCCAGCGTGATGCCGAGGTAGTTGCCGATCTCGGCGCGGGTCATGCGCAGCGTGATCTGGTCGGTGCGCAGGCCGCGGCGAGCCAGCGAGTCGGCCCAGTAGCGCAGGAAATCGGCCACGCGGGCATCGGCCGGCAGTGAGCAGACCGACATCAGCGAATCGCGGTCGCGGGTGATCTCGCGGCTCATGGCCTCGTGCAGCACACGCAGCAGCGCGGGCTCGCGGGCGCAGGCCGCCAGCAGCGCGTCATAGCGGAAGCTCCAGACCTCGCCGGTGTCCATGGCGATGGTGTCGCTGGCATGGTGGCCGCTGGCGATGCCGTCGAAACCCAGCCAGTCGCCGCGGAACTTGAGCGCCACCACCTGCTCCCGCCCATCGGACGACAGGTTGACCACCTTGACCATGCCGGCATGCAGCAGGTGCAGCTGGCCGAAGCGCTCGCCTGCCTGGAGGATGGATTCGCCGGCATGCACCACACGCCGCTGCGGGGCGAGGTGGGTCTGCACCAGGCGCAACGTCTCGGTGATGGCCAGGGCCGTGCGCTGGTTCTCTTCCAGCTGCACCGTGGTACCCGGCACCGGGGGCAGCGCGCGGGCCGTCGGCTTCAGGGCGGCCGGGGAGGCGATCGAGGCGGTGGCGTTGAGCATGGTGGTCAGGTCCGGTGAAGAGGCGATGGGGTCACTGTAGGCAGCGCCTGCGAACCGCCGACCAACGGCTCGGCAATGGCCTGCATCGCTGGGTAACAGTGGGTGAACCGCGTGTGAACCGCGCCGGGTGGCGGTGAGGCCGTTGACCTGCGTCAAGGCCGCGGCCGAGCCGCTGGCTACGCTTGCCGGACCGTGGTGTGCCGTCCGCACCATGATCGCCATGCCCGCTTCGACCCCCCTGCCATCCGCCCCACGCACCGACGCGCCCGACCGCGGCGCCCTGCTCGACAGCGCCCGCCGGCTTCGGCAGGCCGCGCTCGATGGTCTGGCTTACCGGCCGCTGCAGGGTCGCAACCTGGGCCTGCTCGGCCGGGACAGCGCGAGCACCGAGGCCAGGCTGTTCACCGCCGCGGCCCAGGAGCTCGGTGCGCGGGTGGTGTGGCTGCCCACCTCGCCCTGGGCGGACGACGTGGTGGCCCGTGACACCGCCCGGCTGATGGGTCGGCTGTACGACGCGGTGGAATGCCAGGGCCTGGCGGCCACCGAGGTGGCCTGGTTGGGGCAGCACGCAGGCGTGCCGGTGTTCGACGGCCTGGCTGGCCCGGCCCACCCGAGCGCCGCACTGGCCGAGGGGCTGGAGGGCGGCAGCGCCGACCCGCTCAACCGCCGCTGCGTGCTGCAAGCGGTGTTGCTGGGCGCGCTGGCGGGCCACTGAAGGGCGAGGCGCCGAGCGCGGCGCCCTCAGAGCGGGCCGGCGCCGCGCCGGCCGATTCGCCCCAGAGGCGAAAGACTCTCAGCCTCTTGCGGTTTCGCGCACCGCTGCAGCCGCCCGGCGCATGTCCACGGCCTTCTGGCTCGCCAGGCTCACGTCGTCGTCGCGGCCGAGCTTGAAGACCCGCACCGCGGCGCTCACCGTCTCGGCCCGGCCCTGCAGGCCCACGGCCGAAGCCGCCACCTGCTGCACCAGGCTGGCGTTCTGCTGGGTGATGGTGTCGAGGTGGCCCACCGCGCCGTTGACCTGCGAGATGCCAGCGAGCTGCTCGGTGGCGCCATGGCTGATGCCGCGCACCAGCTCCGACACCTGCAGCACCGAGGCCAGCGCCTGCTCGATGGTGGCGTGCGCCGCGCCGGCCCGGTCGGCCCCGGCCTGAACGCTGCGGCCCGAGGCCTCGATCAACTGTTTGACTTCCTTCGCCGCGCCGGCGGTGCGGCCGGCCAATGCCCGCACCTCGCTCGCCACGACGGCAAAGCCGCGGCCCGACTCGCCGGCTCGCGCCGCCTCCACCGCCGCGTTGAGCGAGAGCAGGTTGGTCTGGAAGGCGATGCCCTCGATCACGCCGATGATCTCGCCGATGCGCTGCGACGAGGCACGGATGTCCTGCATCGTCTCGGCCAGGGCCTCGACGGCGCGGTGGCCGGCCTGGGTCACCTCGCCGGCCTGGCCAGCCAGCTCGGCGGCCTGCTGGGCCGAATCGGCGCTCTGGCGCACGGTGGCGGTGATCTGCTCCATCGATGCGGCGGTCTGCTCCAGGCTGGCGGCCTGTGCCTCGGTGCGGCCGGAGAGGTCGCGGTTGCCGCCCGCGATCTCGCGCGTCGCCAGCCGCATCTGCTCGACCTCGACCCGCGCATCGCCCAGCACCGACAGCAGGTTCACCCCCAGCTGGTTGAAGGCGCGCGCCAAGTCGCCGGCCAGGCCGGGGCGGCTGGCGTCGAGCCGGTGGGTCAGGTCGCCGGCCGAGACGCACTGGCAGGCATGCAGCACCGCCCGCATCGGCGCCACCGTCCCGCGGTAGAGCCAGGCTGCGGCGGCCAGGCCCATCACCGAGGCGCCGAAACCGGCCAGCGCCAGCGGCGCCAGGCCGCCCTGCGCTCCGGCCCACAGGCCGGCGCCGAAGGCGACCGTACCGCTGCCGAGTGCGACGATGCCCAGGCGCCAGACCGCTGGCAACCGCGTCAGCTGGGCCCAGCGCCCGCGCCAGCCCGTGGGCTCGGCACGCCCTTCACGCACGCGCCAGGCCGGCGCCGTGCCGCGGCGCTCGGCCTCGCGCAGCTGGCGGTAGAGCACCTCGGCCGCCTCGACGGCGGGGCGCGCCAGGTGCGTGCGCACCGCCAGGTAACCCACCACCCGGCCGCCGTCGCGCACCGGCGTCACGTTGGCCTGCACCCAGTAGTGGCGGCCGTCCTTGCGCCGGTTCTTGACCGGGGCCGACCAGGGCTTGCCCGCCTGGAGGGTCGCCCACAGGTCGGCGAACGCAGCCTCGGGCATGTCGGGGTGGCGGATCAGGTTGTGCGGCTGGCCCAGCAGCTCGTCGTGGGCGAAGCCGCTCACGGCCACGAAGGCCGGGTTGCAGTGGACGATCCGGCCTTGCAGGTCGGTGATCGAGACCAGAGTCTGGGTCTCGGGATAGTCGAACTCGGCGTCGACGACGGGCAGGTTCAGGCGCATGCCGCTCCCTCTGTGTTGACTTGGCCGACATATCGGCCAGGCCGGGCAGCACCCAAGCGGGAGCCCGCGCCGGTTTGACCTGCGTCAAAGCAGGCGCGAACCTCTCAGTTCGATTCCTTGATCAGGCGGCCCGCCAGCGGCTGCACCGGGCGGGCGTTCATCGGGTAGAGCTGCGAGAAGATCGCGATCTGGTCGGGCGACACCGTCAGCGGCGTCTTCAGCACCATCCACAACACGCCTTCGCTGCATGGCGGTGTGGTCAGCGAGCCCATGTAGGTGTAGTAGCGGCGATCCTCGGGCAGGAGCTTGTTGAGGTCGATCGTGCCAGGGGCGGCCTGGGCCTCGTGCTTCTCCAGCGGCAGCGCGTTCCACACCGCCTGGATCAGCGGCTGGGCGGCGCCGCGGTCGAGCAGCACGGCCACGACCGCCAGCTTGCCCTCGGCGTCCTTGTGCACGAGGTGGGTCACCATCTCGTGCTGCTTGCCGTTGATGCGCTCCTCCGACGGCCGATGGAAATGGAATTGCTGCAGCTCGAAGCGCCGGCCGAGCACGGTGATCGCATGCCCGGCAGGCACGTTGACCTGGACCGTGTGGCCGTTGTCGATCACCGAGAAACCGCTCACGCGGTAGTCGAACTGGATCGGCTCCAGCTGCACCGCGATACCGCCGCGGATGTCGATCGGGCTCTGGCGCTGGCCCGTCGAGCACTGGCTGAACTCGGGCTTGAGCTGGCCCCAGGTCTCGGGGCCGCCTTCGCCGTGGTAGTCCCAATGGTCGGCGTGCTTCGCCGGGGCCGCGGGCCGGGCCGCCGCGGGCCGGGCGGGCGCCTGGCGGGCCGTGCGCGGGGCGAGTGAAAGGGTGTTGTCGTCGTGGCCAGGCCGGGTGACTGGCGCCGCCGGCTTGGCCTCCGCGGCGGGCGCGGTAGACCGGTTGTCGACCCGCACGACATTGGCGTTGCGGGTGTCGGCAGGCTTCTGGGCCCCCAGGCGCTCGGCCAGCTTCTGGCGCAGGCCGTCCATCGGGTCGGCCGCCTCGGTGCGGGCGGGTGCTGCGGGGCGGGCGTCGCTGGCGGCACGCCCGGGCTCGGCCGCACCGGCCGGCTGGAACCAGCCGGTGGCCAGCGCGAGGGCCAGCAGCGTCGGTGCCGAGCAGGCCCCCGGCCACACAGCGGCGCGGGGCCGCGAGGCAGGGCGAAATGGCAGGTAGAGGGGCATGGCGAAACTCCAGGGCGCCCCGAACGTTCGCGCGGGGAATCGCCTGGATTTCGGACCCGCGGCCGGGTTCTTGAGGCTCAGGGCAGGTTCAAGCGCGGTTTCACCCACGCCCAGGCGCCGATGCCCACGCCCATCAGCAGCATCGAGGTGGCCGCCAGCGCCGGCGCCGAGTGCATCACCAGCGGCGCGATCGCACCCGCCACCAGCGCGTTGGCCGCGCTGCCCAGGCAGGCTTGCAGCGACGAGGCCATGCCGCGCCGGTCGGGCACCTGGTCGAGCACCAGCAGCGTGACCACCGGCACCATCAGCGCCCAGCCGAAGGCGAACAGCGCGATCAGCGGGATCGCCCAGGCCGGGTGCGGCGTGAGCACGAAGTTCAACACCACGTTCACCACCGAAACGACCGCCATGATGCGGAAGCCGCGGCGGATCTGGCGCTGCGGCGGCAGCTTGCCGGCCAGCCGGCCCGACCACCACGCCCCGCCCATGATGCCGCCGATGGTGGCCATGAAGAACCAGAAGAACTCGGTGGGGCCGAGGTGCAGGATCTCGCCCAGGTAGACCGGCGCGGACAGCACGTAGAGGAAGACGCCGTTGAAGGGCACACCCGAAGCGAAAGCCAGTGCCACGAAGCGCGCGCTGGAGACCATCTGCCAATAGCCGCGCAGCAGGTGGCCGGCGCTGAAGGGCTGCACCTGGCTCGGGTGGAGGCTCTCGGGCAGCATACGCCACATGGTGACCCACAGCAGCACACCCACACCGACCAGGAACCAGAAGATCGAGTGCCAGCCGGCATGCACGAAGAGGAAACCACCCACCATCGGCGCGACCGCCGGTGCCACGCCGAAGTAGATCGTGACCTGCGACATCACCCGCTGGGCATCGGCCGGCGGGAAGAGATCACGGATGACCGCACGCGACACCACGATGCCGGCGCCGGCAGACATGCCCTGCACCGCGCGGAAGAACACCAGCGCCCCGATCGACTCGGCCAGCGCGCAGCCCACCGACGCCAGCGTGAACAACGCCACGCCGCCCAGCACGATGGGCCGCCGGCCGAAGCTGTCGGCCAGCGCGCCATGGAACAGGTTCATCACCGCGAAGCCGAGCAGGTAGGCCGACAGCGTCTGCTGCATCTGCAACGGCGTGGCACCCAGCGAATCGGCGATGCCGGTGAAGGCCGGCAGGTAGGTGTCGATCGAGAATGGGCCCAGCATGCCGAGGCAGGCCAGGAGCGCAGCCAGCATCCAGCGCGGGCCGGCCCAGACTTTGGAGGCTTCGGGGTTCAAGCCCGGGAGTGTAGGTGCCCGGGCGCGCCCGGCTGCCGACGCGCAAAGAAAGTGTGTGAAGCAGGCCGGTAGGCCGGATTCTGTGCAGCCCCAGCCCCTTGCGGGGCCGGCGCCGTGACCGCCATTCCTCTGGGCCGAGTGGTTGCCCACCTGGCTCGATGCCACCTACCCGCCGGCTCAGCGAGCCGCTTCAATGCCGGCCTATTTGGTGTTGCTGCGCGTAGAGATTGCCGCGTTTCACCCTTGCCGGGGCTTTGCCCCGGCAAGGGTGGCTACTCGGTTCGGGCTGCGCCCAAGCCAGCGGGCTTGCGCCCGCTGGCGACCGGCTGACGCCGGCCCCTCATAGAACACCCCGCTGGGAGCCCTGGCAAGACTCGTCTCTGTGGCTCTGATCCGCACCTCGCGGTGGACGGGCGTTACCCGCTACGCTGCCCTGTGCAGTCCGGACCTTCCTCCAGTGCCGTCTTTCGACGCTCGCACCAGCGGCGGTCTGGCCTGCTTCACGTCGTGTATTGTCCCACGCCGGAACGATCAGCCGGCCGCGCGCTCGGCTGGCGCCGGCTGCGGCGCGACATCCGTGGTCACCGCACTGTGATGGTGGCGGTGGCGGTAGTAGCCGCGCGGCACCACGATGCAGGCAGACAGCAGGGTGGTCAACGCCGTCGCCGCGGCGATGGCGAGCAGGGGGCGTCGGTACTTGTGCATGGAAACTCCGGTTTCGGAAAAACAACCCCTGCACAACGCCGGCGAGATGCCCACCGACGACCCTGACGGCGGGCCTTTACATTGGCCCTGCGGTCGTAACCACCTGCAAGGCTCCGCCCGCCAGCCCGGCTAACGGGCGGCCCCGCTGGCCCAGGCTTCGCGGATCAACCGGCCGCAGAGCATGGAGTCGTAGCCCGAGCCCGTGGCTCCTTTGCGCGAGATCACGCCGTAGCGCTGCACCGATGCGTCGACCCACGGGTAGAAGCCGAAAGCGCCGGCGCTGCTGAAGGTGCCATCGCCCAGCTTCGGGTCGTCCTCGATCCAGTAGCCCAGGCCGTAGTGCCAGGCTTCCTTCAGCGGGATCGGCGTGCCCAGCGCCTGGCCGGGGCAGCGCAGCCGGTTGGTGCAGACCGCGTGGTGGCCGAGCTGCGGGCCCAGCGCGAGTTCGCCGGTGATGAGCTTGCGCAGGAAGCGCGCGTAGTCGGCCGCGCTGGTCACGACGCCGCCGGCGGGCTGCGGCTGCGAGTAGCTCAGGTGGATGTCGCGGCCCAGCTGCGAGCGCAGCTCACGCGCCAGGCCGGCGTTGTCGAGCTCGCCCAGCCCCATCAGCACGGCGTGGGCACTCGCCCACCGTCTGCCGCCGCAGGCACCAGGAGAAGTCGCTGTAGCCGGCCTGGAAGTTGAGGTGGCGGATGTCTTCTTCCGTGGGCGCGCCGCCGCGGCGCTGCACCACGTAGGCGCCGTAGAGCCACTTCGAGGCCGAGGCGATGTTCATCACCGTCTCGGCGGTGATGTGCTCGTCGTTGCCCGGCTCGTCGACCGAGCCCGAGGCCTGGGCGCCCGCCGCGTCGCCCACCTCCCAGTAGAACGGGCGGATGGGCTTGCAGGCGTTGTCCTGCGAGCGGGCGGTGGCCTCGGCAGCCACGGCACGCTGCGCGAGGCTGGGGCCCGCGGCGTGGGCGCTGCAGGCCAGCAGCGCGGCGGCGGGCCAGGTCAGGAGGCGAGGCCAGGTCGACATGGGGAGCTCCTTGATGCGTGACGGTGGGGCCCACCCAACGCCACGCCGACCACCCGCGTTGTCAGCCCGCAGCAAACGGTTGCAATCGGGCGGCGATCAGGCCTGCAGCCGCCAGTGCAGCGTCTCGCCGGCCCGCAGCGGCTTGATCAGCGCGTCGCCGAAGGGCAGCGTCTCGGGCAGGGCCCAGGGCTCACGCCTGAGCGTGACAGTGCCGGTGTTGCGTGGCAGGCCGTAGAAGGCCGGGCCATGGTGGCCTGCGAAGGCTTCGAGCTTGTCGAGCGCACCGATCGCCTCGAAGGCCTCGGCGTAAAGCTCCAGCGCCGCAGGCGCGGTGAAGCAGCCGGCGCCGCAGACCGAGGCCTCCTTCATCACCGAGGCGTGGGGGGCCGAATCGGTGCCCAGGAAGAAGCGATCGGACCCCGAGGCCACTGCGCCGAGCAGCGCCTGGCGGTGCACCTCGCGCTTGAGCACTGGCAGGCAGTAGTAGTGCGGTCGAAGGCCACCCTGGAAGATGGCGTTGCGGTTGTAGAGCAGGTGGTGGGCGGTGACCGTGGCGGCAGTGTGGGCGCCGGCTTCGGCCACGTACTGCGCCGCTTCGCGGGTCGTGATGTGCTCGAAGACGACCTTCAGCTCAGGGAAGTCCTGCCGCAGCGGGCGCATCACGCGGTCGATGAAGACGGCTTCGCGGTCGAACAGGTCGACCTCCGGATCGGTGACCTCGCCGTGCACCAGCAGCAGCACGCCCTCGCGCTGCATCGCCTCCAGCGTCGCGTAGGTCTTGCGGATGTCGGTCACCCCGGCATCGCTGTTGGTGGTGGCGCCGGCCGGGTAGAGCTTGAGTGCGACCACGCCGGCAGCCTTGGCGCGGGCGATTTCGTCGGCCGGGGTCAGGTCGGTCAGGTACAGCGTCATCAAGGGCTGGAAGTCGCTGCCGGCGCCATCGGCGGGCCGGGCGGCCAGGATGCGCGCGCGGTAGGCCTGGGCCTGGGCCGTGGTGGTCACCGGCGGGCGCAGGTTGGGCATGATGATCGCGCGGCCGAACTGGTGGGCGGTGTGGGGCAGCACGGCCGCCAGGGCAGCGCCGTCGCGCACATGCAGGTGCCAGTCGTCGGGGCGGGTGATCGTGAGGGTGGTCGGGGTATCGGGCAGGGAAGGCATGGCGCGGATTGTCGCCGCTGGTGGCCGCAATGCCCCCTGGAGCGGGGGGTGCATCCACACCCGCCCGGCCCACGTATCTGCGGGTGGGAAGCAGACACCCGGAGACCACCATGAACAACCCTCTCACCCTCGTCCAGCACGCCTACGCCGCTTTCGGCCGGGGCGACGTGCCGGCCCTGCTGAACCTGCTCGCACCCGATGTGCGCTGGGAATTCGTCGGCGACCGCAAGGCGCCCTACACCGGCCGCGTGCAGGGCCGATCACAGGTCGGCGAGTGGTTCCTCGCGGTGGCGCAGGCCGACGGCATCCAGGCCTTCGAGCCGCGCCAGTTCCTGGTCGGCCCCGACCACGTCACCGTGCTGGGCTGGGAACGCACCCAGGCCCTGCCCGAAGGCCGCCTGTTCGAGGCCGAGTGGGTGCACGTCTGGCAGGTACGCGACGACCAACTGGCGCGCTTCTGGGGCATGCTGGACACCGAGGCCTCCGCCCGGGCACGGCTGTGACGCAACCGGCAGAGACCTTGCACGGGCCGAGCGCCGGGCCGCACCCAAGCCGGCCCGCGATCCCCTCGGGGGATCGGCCGACGTACCCGTCGGACGAGGGGCTGTACATCACCCACTGGCGGCTGGACGCGCCGCCCGAGGCGGTGTGGCAGGCACTGACGGAGGTGGACCAGTGGCCTCGATGGTGGCCCTACGTGCGGCGGGTCGAGCTGTTGCGCCGCGGTCGCGAGCCCGACGGCGTCGGCGCACTGCGGCGCCTGCAGTGGGGCAGCCGCCTGCCTTACGGCTTCACGCTCGACGTGGAGTGCGTGGAAGCCGAGGCTCCGCGCCGCCTGCGGGGCCGCTCGACCGGCGCGCTCGAGGGCGTCGGCGTGTGGGAGCTGTGGCCCGATGGCCTGGGCACGGTGGTGCGCTACACTTGGCGTCTGCACCTCAACACCGCCTGGATGCGACTGGCCGCGCCGCTGATGTCCCCGGTCTTCCGCTGGAACCACGAGGGCGTGATGCGCCGCGGCGGGCAGGGGCTGTCCCGCTGGCTGCGCCGGCCGGACCGGGTAGGCGCCATGGGTGATGACCCTTAGCCGAGGCTCCGCGCGGCCGGCGGGCGCGGGACTATGATCAACCGAACGGACACAGAACAAGCCGCAAGCCGCATGTCCGACAAGCTGCCACCCGCCCCCGCCGAGGAGTTCAGCGCCGACCAGTTCAGGTTGCTGGCCGACCATGTGCCGGCGCTGATCGCCTGCTTCGACGCCACCACGCGGCGCTGCCTCTTCGCCAACAAGCAGTACGCGCGCACCTTCGGTCGCGACGAGCGCTCCATCGTCGGGCTCACCTTCGCCGAGATCATCGGCGAGGCCGCCACCCGCGAGATCGCCCCCTACGTCGACCATGTGCTCGACCAGCGCGAGGCGGTGATGTACGAGCGACAGCTCGTCGGCCCCGATGGCCAGCCCCGCTGGCTCGAGGTGAACCTGCTGCCGCACGTGGCGCCCGACGGCACGCCACAGTCTGCGTTCGTGATGATCAACGACATCACCAAGCACCGGCTGGCCGAACGGGCAGTGCGCGAGTCGGAAGAGCGGCTGTCCAAGTTCATGCACGCCACGGTGGAAGGCATCGTGTTCCACAAGGACGGCCTGGTCACCGACGCCAACCCGCCCATCCTGGCGCTCACCGGCTACAGCTTCGACGAGATGATCGGCCGCCACGTGCTGAGCTTCATCGCGCCTGACCACGTGGCGCGCGTCCTGGCGGTGATGAGCGCCGGCCAGGAGACGACCTACGAATTGGCCATCCTGGCCAAGGATGGCAGCACGATCCCGGTCGAGTTCATCGTGCGCACCATGCTGCGCAACGGCGAGCGGGTGCGCATGACCATCGTGCGCGACATGCGCGACCGCCATGCCGCGCAGGCCCGCATCCACCACCTGGCCCACCACGACGTGCTGACCGGCCTGCCCAACCGCGGCGCCTTCCTCGAGCGGCTGGACCAGCTGATGGCCGCGGCGCGCGAAAGCGGCGACCGGCTGGCGCTGCTGTTCATGGACCTGGACCACTTCAAGCGTGTCAACGACTCGCTGGGCCACCTGGTGGGCGACCTGCTGCTGAAGTCGGTGGCCAGCCGCATCACCGAATGCCTGCGCGCCAGCGACCTGGTGGCCCGCTTCGGCGGCGACGAGTTCATGGTGCTGCTGCCCGCGGCCAACCAGCGCAGCGATGTCGAGGAAGTGGCGCACAAGCTGCTGCGGGCGATCGAGGTGCCGGTCGAGATCGAGGGCCAGTCGATCTCGGTCACGCCATCGATCGGGGTGGCACTGTTCCCCGACCACGGCGACAACCCGTCGGCCCTGATCAAGCACGCAGACACGGCGATGTATGTCGCCAAGTCGCGTGGCCGGGCCAATGCCCAGTTCTTCGAGCCGGCGATGGCCAGCCTCGCCTACGAGGCGCTGGTGCTGGAAAGCCAGCTGGCCCAGGCGCTGGAGCGCAGCGAGTTTTCGCTCGTCTTCCAACCCGTGGTGCGGGCGGCCGGCGGCAGCCCATGCGTGGGCGCCGAGGCGCTGATCCGCTGGCACCACCCCGAGCGCGGCCTGCTGGCGCCGCGCGAGTTCATCCCGATGGCCGAGCAGCGTCGGCTGATGCAGCGCATCGGCCGCTGGACGATGCGGCAGGCGCTGCGCGCCGTGCACGGCTGGCAGGCCCAGGCCGGCACGCCGCTGAGCATCTCGGTCAACCTGTCGGCGATGGAGTTCCACGACAGCGACTTCGCCGACAGCGTGGCGGTGCTGCTGCGCGAGGAGGGCATTCCTGGCGACCGACTGGTGATCGAGCTCACCGAGCGGGTGCTGATGGACGACATCGAGGCCGTCAAGCGCACGCTGGAGCGGCTGAAACGCCTGGGCGTGCGCATCGCGATCGACGACTTCGGCAGCGGCCACTCCTCGCTGGCCCACCTGAAGGAGCTGGCGGTCGACCAGATCAAGATCGACCCGGCCTTCGTGCGCGGCCTGCCGGGCGACGCCAGCGCCCTGGCCATCGCCCGCGCGGTCGTGCAGCTGGCCCACGGCCTGGGCCTGCGGGTGACCGCCGAGGGCGTGGAGACCGAGCCACAGCGGCTGGCCTTGGTCGAGATGGGCTGCGACGAACTGCAGGGCTACCTGTTCAGCAAGCCGTTGCCCGCGTCCGGGCTGGCCGGCTGGCTGGCTCAGCGTGCGCTGGCCTGATCGGCCGGCCGCTCGCACAGCATGTAGACCGCGGGGCCATCCGGCGTCTCGATGGTGGCCACGCGCCGGAAGCCGGCCTTCTCGTAGCAGCGGATGGCACGCCCGTTGTCGGGCGAGGGGTCGGTCTGCACCCGCGTCACTGCCGGGTCGGCGAAGAGCTGCTGCAGCATCGCCCGGACCAGCCGCGTGCCCAGCCCGCGGCCCAGCAGTGCGGGGTCTGCGATCGACTGATCGATGCCGCGCACGCCGGGGTCGGTCTCGGCCGGCCACCAGCCGTCGCCCGAGCCCATCGCCACGTACGACTGCACGTAGGCAAAGGGTACGTCGTCCAGCAGGGCGATGAAAGGTGTCACCCGTTCCTGGGCCAGCACCCGCGGCAGGTACCAGGCCTTCACTTCGTCGAGGCTCGGCCGCTCGCCGCCCCACCACTCGACGATGTGCTCGCGGTTGAGCCACTCGTGCAGCATCGGCAGGTCAACCTCCCGCAGGGGGCACAGCGTGATGCGCGGTTCCGGAGCGTCGCTCATCGCGGAACGGCCGGGTTGCCCAGGGTGCGGTTCAGGTGGACGGCCTGCTGCACCAGCTGGACGGCGGCGGCCTGGGCCAGTGGTGTGGCCTCGTCCAGCACCAGCGTGGCCATCTCGTACTTGCCGCCGGCCTTCAGCCGAAGGTGGCGGGGCCTTCAGCATCGTGTCACCTCGACATCCAGTCGGGGCGCAGGCTCGTCACGACAGGGCACGCAGGATGAACTCGCAGCGTTCGTCGACCCCGGCCCTCGGCACCTCGACCACGTCGTAGCCGCAACGCCGGTACCACTGGGCGGCAGCCGGAGCCACCGCCGCGGCCTGGGCGAAAGTCTGGTCGCGTTCGTCGTCGGTGGCATAGATCGCCTCCCACCCCGGAAAGAGGAACACCTGCCGACGGTAGTGACAGGTGCCCAGCAGGGCCCGGCGGCGCGCGTCGGGCAAGGCGCCGAGTGCACTCAGCATGCCCAGTGCATCGACCACGCCCCGCTCGAAGAAGACCAGGCCCGGCGCGCCGGACAGCTCGGCATGCTGCTGCACGTCCCGCTGCAGCACGGCCTCGGCGAACGCCAGCGGTGGCGGCCGGGGGCTCAGGCCCGCGTGCCGGCGGGTGCGGATGATCTCGCGGGCGCTGTCGGCCGCGACCCGATGGCCGCGCCGCTGCAGCGCCGACAGCACGGTGGTCTTGCCGCCTCCGGGGCTGCCGGTCAGGACCACGCACTGTGCCACCTGCGCCACCGCGGGCGGGCGCCGCGTCAGTGCTGAAGGATCTTCGAGAGGAAGTCCTTGGCGCGCGGCGAACGGGCGTCGGGGTTGCCGAAGAATTCGTCGCGGGTGCAGTCCTCGATGATCTTGCCCGCGTCCATGAAGATCACCCGGTGGCTGACCTTGCGGGCGAAGCCCATCTCGTGCGTCACGCACATCATGGTCATGCCCTCGTGGGCGAGCTGCACCATCACGTCCAGCACCTCGCCCACCATCTCGGGGTCGAGGGCCGAGGTCGGCTCGTCGAACAGCATCACGATCGGGTCCATGCTGAGCGCGCGGGCGATCGCCACGCGCTGCTGCTGGCCGCCGGAGAGCTGGCCCGGGAACTTGTCCTTGTGGGCCATCAGGCCGACGCGGTCGAGCATCTTCAGGCCACGGGTCTTGGCGTCGTCCATGCTGCGGCCCAGCACCTTGACCTGCGCCAGCGTCAGGTTCTCGGTCACCGACAGATGCGGGAACAGCTCGAAGTGCTGGAACACCATGCCCACGCGGCTGCGCAGCTTGGGCAGGTTGGTCTTGGGGTCGGCGATGGAAATGCCATCGACCACGATGTCGCCCTTCTGGAAGGGCTCCAGCGCGTTCACGGTCTTGATCAGCGTGGACTTGCCCGAGCCCGACGGGCCGCAGACCACCACCACCTCGCCCTTCTTGATGGTCGTCGTGCAGTCGGTGAGGACCTGGAACGCGCCGTACCACTTGCTGACATTCTTGATATCGATCACGGCATGCTCCTATCGAATGATCTGGATCTTTTGCTGCAGCCGGCGCACGAGCATCGAGAGGCTGAAGCAGATGACGAAGTAGACGACCGCGGCGACAAGGTAGGTCTCGACCGGGCGGTTGAAGTTCTTGCCGGCGACCTCGAAGCCCTTGAGCAAGTCATAGGCGCCGATGGCGTAGACCAGCGAGGTGTCCTGGAACAGGATGATGGTCTGCGTCAGCAGCACCGGCAGCATGTTGCGGAAGGCCTGCGGCAGCACCACCAGCTGCATGGTCTGGCGGTAGGTCATGCCCACCGCGTAGCCGGCGTGGACCTGCCCGCGCGGCACGCTCTGGATGCCGGCCCGCATGATCTCGGAGTAGTAGGCCGCCTCGAACACCGTGAAGGTGATGATGGCCGACAGCTCCGCACCCATGGGCCGGCCGATCAGCAGCGGGATCAGCAGGAAGAACCACAGGATCACCATCACCAGCGGCACCGAGCGCAGCGTGTTGACGTAGGCCGCGGCGGGGATCGCCAGCCACGGCCGGCCGGACAGGCGCATCAGCGCCAGCAGCGTGCCGAGGACGATGCCGCCCACCATCGCGATCAGCGTGAGCTGGATCGAGAAGACGAGGCCCTTGGTGATGAAGCTGGAGACGACACCCCAGTTCAGGAAGGCGAAGTCCAGATTCATTTGCCGCCCCCGATCAGGCCGGGCACCTGCATCTTCTTCTCGATCAGCAGCGCGATGCGGTTGATGGCGAAGGCGGAGATGAAGTACAGCGCAGAGACGGCGAGGTAGACCTCGATGCCGCGCGAGGTCTCTTCCTGCGCCTGCATCGCAAACTGGGTCAGCTCGGCGATCGACACCGCGAAGGCCACCGACGAGTTCTTGATGATGTTCATGCTCTCGCTGGTCAGCGGTGGGATGACGATGCGGAACGCCATCGGCAGCAGCACGAAGCGGTAGGTCTGCGGCAGCGTCAGGCCCATGGCCAGGCCGGCATAGCGCTGGCCCTTGGGCAGGCTCTGGATGCCGGCCTTGACCTGCTCGGCGATGCGCGCGGAGGTGAAGAAGCCCAGGCCCATCACCACCAGGATGAAGCTCGGCACGTCCTTCAGCGGCGGCACCAGCGCCGGCACCACGTGGTACCAGAGGAAGATCTGGACCAGCAGCGGGATGTTGCGGAACAGCTCCGTCCACGCGTTGCCCAGCCAGACCAGCGGCTTGCTCGGCGTGGTGCGGAAGATGCCCATCAGCGAGCCGACCACCAGCGCCACCACCAGCGCCAGCAGCGCCACCGACAGCGTCCAGCCCCAGGCCGAGAGCATCCAATCGAGGTAAGTGATGTCGCCACCGCTGCCGAAGCAGCGCGGCGTCACCTCCTGCGTGATGGTGTCCTTGCAGAACACCTGCCAATCCCAGTTCGCCACTTACGTCCCCCGGCGTCAGGGCCTCCGGTGTTGCCCCGGAAACCCAAAGAAAAGGCGCGGCAACCGTCAGGCGGCCGCGCCGATCAGCCTATGCAAACCCCGCGCCAGGCGACACGGTGTTTGCGAGAAGGCCCTGCTTCTTCTTTTACTTCTTCGCGTAGTCTTCCATCGGCTTGTCGTTGGGGTTGGCCCAGGCCGCCTTGGTGTTCTCGTTCGGCGGCATGCCCACCTTGGTGTTGCTCGGCGGAATCGGCTGCTCGAACCACTTGGTCCAGAGCTTGGCCACATCGCCCGACTTCATCATCGCCTTGATGCTGTCGTCGACCGCCTTCTTGAAGGCCGGGTCGTCCTTGCGGATCATGATGGCGATCGGCTCGACCGACAGCACCTCGCCGACGATCTTGAAATCGGCCGGGTTCTTGGCCTTGGCGATGTTGCCGGCCAGGATGGCACCGTCCATCACGAAGGCGTCGGCACGACCCGACTCCAGCAGCAGGAAGCTGTCGGCGTGGTCCTTGCCGAACACCTCTTCGAAGTTCACGCCGGTGGCACGCTCGTTCTTGCGCAGCGTCTGCACGCTGGTGGTGCCGGTGGTGGTGGCGACCTTCTTGCCGTTGAGCTGGGCGATGGACGTGATGCCCGAGTTGGCCTTGACGGCGATGCGCACTTCCTCGACGAAGGTGGTGACGGCGAAGGCGACGTCCTTCTGGCGGGTCGCGTTGTTGGTGGTCGAGCCGCACTCGATGTCGACCGTGCCGTTCTGCACCAGCGGGATGCGGTTCTGCGAGGTGACGGGCTGGTACTTGATCTCCAGCTTCTTGCCGACCTGCTTCTCGATGTCGGCCAGCACGCGCTGGCAGATCTCGACGTGGTAGCCGACGAACTTGCCGTCGCCCAGGGTGTACGACAGCGCGCCAGAGGATTCGCGCACGCCCATCGTCACGACGCCGCTGTCCTTGATCTTCTTCAACGTGTCGTTGGCCTGGGCCTGGGCTGCGCCGGTGGCCACCAACCCGGCGGCGGTGACGGCCAGGGCCAGCAGATGCTTCTTCATGCGAACTCCTTCGTGGGGAAACTGAGGTGCAGGTGTAACGTCAATCCCGCATGATCGGACTACGTGCTAGCCCGTATCGGCGGGGTGGCTGCGCGTCCTGCTTGCAGGAAGCGGGCCGGGCCGCGTTGGGCGCGCACTGTAGCGGCGCCTCGACGCCCGAGCCAATGCCGATTGTTGGCTCGATCATGCATGTTTTGCATGTCGGCCGAGGGTTTTCACCATGATCCTGGGGTTACTTGCGCGTCTGCAGGAAACCCCAGAGTTCCTGCGCACCGGCCTTGGCGTGGCGCGCCACTTCGGGGCGCTCGCGGTAGATGCGCACCTCCATCGTCAGCTCGTAGTCGCTGGCGCCGGCGGCCACCAGGCGCCGGGCCTTGAGCTCCTTGCGCACCGAGCTGGCCGGCAGGAAGGCCAGGCCGTGGCCTTCGAGCGCCATCGCCTTCAGGCCCTCGGCCATGTCGGTCTCGTAGACCGGGTCGAGGTGGGGCGGGTTGGGCGCGTGCTTGATGATCTGCTCGACCAGGCGCGCCATGTAGGCGCCCGAGGCGTAGCTGAGGAAGGGCACCGGCTGGCCGGCTCGGCCAGGCAGCTTGAACAGGGGCTGGCCGTCGGGGCCGGCCTTGGCATAGGGGGCCAGGGTCTCGGTGCCCAGGCTCAGCATCTCGTAGCGGTCGGGGCTGAGCTGCAGCGGCTGCGTCGGGTGGTGGTAGGCGATCAGCAGGTCGCAGTTGCCTTCGGTCATGCGCATCACGGCATCGTGCACGTTGAGTGCGATCAGCCGGCTCTTGAGCGTGGGCAGGCGCTTGCGCAGATCCATCAGCCAGTGCGGGAAGAAGGTGAACGCCAGCGTGTGCGGCACCGCGAACTCCACCATGTCCTGCCCCGCCACCTGGTGGCCGCGCATCATGTTGCGCGTCGCCTGCAGGTTGCCCAGGATCTCCAGCGCCTGGGCGTGGAAGGTCTCGCCGGCCGGCGTCAGGCGCGTGGGGTAGGACGATCGGTCGACCAGATCGAGGCCGGCCCAGGCTTCGAGCGCCTGGATGCGGCGCGAGAACGCCGGCTGGGTGACGTGGCGCAGCTGCGCCGAGCGGGAAAAGCTGCGCGTCTCGGCCAGGCTGATGAAGTCCTCAAGCCACTTGGTGTCCATCGCTTGTCTCTTCTCTTCTTGTGCTGTCGTGCTGCAGCTGCCACATGCGAGCATAGCGCCCGCCCTGGGCCAGCAAGGTGGCATGCGGCCCGCGCTCGACGATGCGGCCGGCCTCAATGACCAGGATCTCGTGCGCATCCACCACGGTCGACAGCCGGTGTGCGATCACCAGCGTGGTCTTGCCGCGCGAGGCCTGCTTCAACTCGGCCTGGATGGCCCGCTCGTTGGCCGAGTCGAGCGCCGAGGTGGCCTCGTCGAAGACCAGCAACGGCGGGTCCTTCAGCAGCGTGCGGGCAATCGCCACGCGCTGCTTCTCGCCGCCCGAGAGCTTCAGCCCGCGCTCGCCCACCACCGTGTCGTAGCCCAGCGGCTGGGCGGCGATGAAGTCGTGGATGTGGGCCGCCCGGGCGGCCGACTCGACCTCGGCCTGCGAGGCGCCGGCGCGGCCATAGGCGATGTTGTAGGCGATGGTGTCGTTGAACAGCACCGTGTCCTGCGGCACGATGCCGATGGCGCGGCGCAGGCTGTCCTGCGTCACTGCGCGGATGTCCTGGCCGTCGATCGTGATGCGGCCCTGCTGCACGTCGTAGAAGCGGTAGACCAGCCGGGCCAGCGTGCTCTTGCCGGCGCCGCTCGGCCCCACCACCGCCACCGTCTTGCCGGCCGGCACCTCGAAACTCAGGGACTGCAGGATGGGCCGCGCCGGGTCGTAGGCGAAGGACACGCCTTCGAAGCGCAGGGTCCCCGCGCTGACCTGCAGCGGGGCAGCGCCCGGCACATCGGCCACTTCGCGCTCGCGCTCCAGCAGCACGAACATCTTGTCCAAGTCGGCCAGGCTCTGCTTGACCTCGCGGTACAGCACGCCGAGGAAGTTCATCGGGATGTAGAGCTGGATCAGCAGCGCATTGATCAGCACCAGGTCGCCCAGCGTCATGCGGCCGTCGACCACGCCGCTGGTGGCGCGCCACAGCATGGCCAGCAAGGAGCACGCGATGATGAGCTGCTGGCCGGTGTTCAGCAGCGACAGCGTGGTCTGGGACTTGATCTGCGCGCGGCGGTAGGCGTCGAGCCCCTCGTCATAGCGCTTCGCCTCGAAGTCCTCGTTGTTGAAGTACTTGACCGTCTCGTAGTTCAGCAGCGAGTCGATCGCGCGGGTGTGGGCTGCTGAGTCCAGCTCGTTCATCTTGCGGCGGAACTGGGTGCGCCACTCGGTGACGGCGATCGTGAAAGTGACGTAGGCCACCAGCGCCGCCAGCGTGATCCACACATAGCCGAAGTCGAACTTGACCGCCAGCAGCACCAGCGCCAGCACCAGCTCCACGATCGTCGGCAGGATGGTGTAGAGCGAGTACGACACCAGCGATTGCAACGCGCGCGTGCCGCGCTCGATGTCGCGCGTCATGCCGCCGGTCTGGCGCTCCAGGTGGAAGCGCAGGCTCAGGGCATGCAGGTGGCGAAAGGTCTCGAGCGCGATCTGGCGCGAGGCGCCGAAGGTGGCCTTGGCGAAGACCAGCTCGCGCAGCTCGGTGAAGACGCTGGTCGACAGGCGCAGCGCCGCATAGGCCAGCAGCAAACCGGCCGGCACCACCAGCAGCGTGCGCGGGTCGCCGGCCTTCAGGTCCAGGCTGTCGACCAGCTCCTTCAGCAGCAGCGGCACGCCGAGGTTGGCCACCTTGGCCGCGATCAGGAAGGCCAGCGCCGCGGCCACCCGCCAGCGGTATTGCCAGATGTAGGGCAGCAGGCGCTTGAGCGTGGCGCCTTCGCTGTGCGGGGGCTCAGGGGCAGGTGCCGGGGCGGCGGCTTCGATCACCTGGGTGTGACGTCGCATCGTGGAAGAATCGATCGATCTGACGGAAGAGTAGAGAAAGCAGGACTGCCCATGAGCGACACCCCCGCCACGCCGGCCGCCACAGCGGCCACCGGCACCACCAGTGTGCCCGACCCCCTGGTGCAGCGTTTGCCCGACGACAAGACCCTGGTGCTGCGGGTCATGCCCATGCCGGCCGACGCCAACGGCAACGGCGACATCTTCGGCGGCTGGATCATGGCCCAGGTGGACCTGGCCGGTGCGGTGCTGCCGGCGCGCATCACCAAGGGCCGCATCGCCACCGTGGCCGTCAACGAGTTCATCTTCAAGCAGCCGGTGTCGGTGGGCGACCTGCTGAGCTTCTACGCCACCGTCACCCGCATCGGCAACACCTCGGTCACCGTGCACGTCGAGGTCTACGCGGAGCGCAACCCGCAGGACCTGTACGTGGTGAAGGTCACCGAGGCCAAGCTGACCTATGTCGCGATCGACATGCAGGGGCAGCCGCGCAAGATCCCGAAGGATTGATCGACACGAGGGAGGGCACGATGTTCAAGAGCCTGAGGGTGCCCGAGCGCCTGTTCGCGTTCGGCATGTGGATCGTCTCGTTCCTGTTCGCCGGGTTCCTGATCGGCCTGGGCGGCAAGGTGATCGGCGACCTGCCGCGGGTGGAGGACACACTGACGCCCGAGCAATTCACGCCACCCGGGGCGGTGGCGGCCGAGCGCGAACAGATCAAGGTGCTGGGCGAGCAGCTGCGCACCCTGGGCGACCAGCTGGAGAAGGCGCGCCTGGCCGAACAGACGGCCGAGAACAACAACGCGAGCGCCCAGGAGGCCTACCGCAACTGGCTGGCCGGCCGTCAGGTGACGGGCGACACCAGCCAGGACCCGGAGGTGCTGCGCCGCACGCGTGAGCTCGACAAGCTGGTGGCCGCCGAGCGCGCGGCCGAGGCCGAGATCGAGAAGCTGGAGCAGGCACGGGTGGAGGCCGAGCAGGCGCAGGAAGGCCACCACCGCCGCGTCCGCGAACTGCTGCAGGCCGCACAGGCCGACTTCGAGCGCGCGATGTTCCGCCAGGAGATGCGGGTCTTCGGCTTCCGGCTGGCGCTGACACTGCCGCTGCTGGCCATCGCCATCTGGCTGGTGCTGAAGAAGCGCAAGAGCGACCACTGGCCGCTGATGCGTGGCTTCGTGCTCTTCGCCGCCTTCGCCTTCTTCTTCGAGCTGGTGCCCTACCTGCCCAGCTACGGCGGCTATGTGCGCTACGCGGTCGGCATCCTGCTGACGGGCGTGGGCGGGCACTACGCGGTGCGTGGCATGCGCCGCTACCTGGCCCGGCGGGCCGAGGCCGAGCAGCGCGGCGAGGCCGAGCGCCGCCGCTCACTGACCACCGAAGAGGCGCTGAAGAAGATGGCCGCCAACGTCTGCCCGGGGTGCGAGCGGCCGGTGTTGACCACCGGGGAGGTCAAGCCCGACTTCTGCGTGCACTGCGGGCTCAAGCTCTACGATCGCTGCGGCGGCTGCGGCACGCGCAAGAACGTGTTCTTCCGCTACTGCATGGCATGCGGTGCGGCGGGCGCCGACAGCACCGGGAACGACGGCACACGCGCCGGCAGCACACCTTCCGCCATCACGTCCGCCAGCGCCCCCACCCAGGCGGTGTAGCCCAGCGGCCCCGGGTGGTAGCCGTCGGCCGCCATCCACCCCTCGGGCAAGGCACCCGGCGGTGTTTCGGGCAGGCCGATCCAATGACGGTCGACATGGCCCGACAGGTGCTGCCGCATCGCGCCGTCCAGGCGAGCGGCCTCGCGCCCCAGCACCCAGCGCAGCGGCTGCGGCAGCAATGGAAAGCGCCCCATGGGAGGCAACCCGCTGTGCCAGCACAGGCGCACGCCCGCGCGCTCGACGGCCACGGCGTGCAAGGCGTCCAGCGTGGCCAGCCAGCTGCGCGTGCCGGTCATCGCCACCGCATCGTTGACGCCCACAACGACCAGCATCAGGTCGGCGGGCTGCAGCTGCGGCGCTTCGCGCAGGGCCCGAAGCGCCTCCTCGGCGCCATGGCCACTGGTGGCCAGGAGCTGCCAGCCGATCGGGACGCGAAGCCGTGAGGCCAAGGCCGCAGCGAGAGGCGCCGCCAGCGCGTCGTTCTGCGAAACCACGCCGACGCCAGCTGCCGACGAGTCGCCGACCACGAGCAGGTTCAGGCCGGGCGGGTCGCCCGCCCACGCCACCCGCCCCTCGCGCGGGCCCGCCGCTTCCGGCAACCGTAACGCGCTCTTGCGCACGCGCCAGCCCTGCCAGAGCAGCAGGGGTGACAGTGCGCCCTTGACGAGCCAGCTCACCGGCCTGCCGCTGCGGCGCAGCTCAGGAGAACTTGGAGAAATCCGGCTGGCGCTTCTGGAAGAAGGCCTGGAAGGCCTCCATCGCCTCGGGGCTGCGCAGGCGCTGGCCGAAGATCTCGGCCTCTTCCTTCACGGCCGCCATGATGGCCTCGCGGCCGCGGCCAAGCATCAGGCGCTTGCTGTCGCGCACGGCGCCGGGCGGCAGGGTGTTGAAGCGCTCGGCCACGCGGCGTGCATGGTTCACCACTTCGGTCGCCGGCAGCACCGCGTTGGCGATGCCGCACTCCACCGCCTGCTCGCCGGTGAAAGGGTCGCCCAGCAGCAGCTTCTCGGCCGCGCGGCGGTGGCCCATGAGCGCCGGCACCACCAGGCTGGAGGCGAACTCGGGCACCAGGCCCAGGCCGACGAAGGGCATCGCCAGGCGCGACTCGTCACTCACGTAGACGAAATCGCAGTGCAGCAGCAGCGTGGTGCCGATGCCGATGGCCGCGCCGGTGACCGCGGCGACCACTGGCTTGTCGCTGCCGACCAACGCCTTCATGAACTGGAACACCGGCGAGTCCAGGCCCTGCGGCGGGCGCTGCATGAAGTCCTCGATGTCGTTGCCCGAGGTGAAGATGCCCGGCTGGCCGGTGATCAGCACCGCACGCACGCTGCCATCGCCCTGGGCCGCGTTGATCGCGTCGGCCATGGCCTGGTACATGGCCTGGGTCAGCGCGTTCTTCTTCTCGGGGCGGGCGATCTCGATCGTCGCCACGCCGTTCAATGTGGCGGTCTTGATGCTCATGCTGCAGTCTCCGTTGTCGTGGTCAGGCTGGGTTCGAGCCAGGTGGTCAGCCGCGTCCAGAGCGTGCCCTGGAACTGCGGGCGGAAGAATCCGAAGTGGCCGATGCGGCGCACGCCGAGGTCGGCCGGCGCGAAGCGCTGCATGGTGCGCGGCGCGCCCGAGTAGAACGAGTGCAGCGACTCGATGTTGCGACCGGACATGAACTCGTCGTCGGTGAAGCTCAAGGAGAGCATCGGCGTGTCCAGCGCGCCATAGTGCCGGCGCAGCGCCTCGCCGCCTTCGCCCATCATGTAGTGGGGCGACAGGCACCAGCGCCGCCACTGCTGCATCACGCCGCGCGGCAGGTCGCCGACCTTCCGGAACCGCTTGCCCGGAAAGTAGCCCACCAACGGCAGCGTGACCGGCACCAGCACATACCAGAGCCACCAGACCATGCGCTTCAACTGCGGCGAGTTCTCGCGCCAGTAGCCGCTGCCGGAGGCCACCGTGACCGCCCGCTGCACCAGGGTGCGGTTCGGCAGCAGGCCGAGGATCTGGCCGCCCAGGCTGTGGCCGACCCAGTGGATCGGCTTGTCTTCGGGCAACTGGGCGCGCAGCCAACCCAGCGCGGCGGCGGCGTCGCGCTGCGCCCAGGTCAGGATGTCGGCCTCGAAGCCGCGCAGCGATTGCGCGTGTGTGCTCGGGCGCGAGGCGCCCATGCCTCGGTAGTCGAAGCACAGCACCAGCTGGCCCTGTGCGGCAAGCCACTGCGCAAATTCCGCGTAGTAGTTCTGCGCCACGCCCATTGCGGGGGCGATCAACACCGCGCCGCGGGCCGTGGCCGCGTCGCCGTGCAGCGTGCCGGTCAGCTCGAAGCCGTCGGTGGCGGGAAAACGGACTGTCTTCATGTCGCTCTCCTCTTCACGGGCGCGCCCCCGGTCAGGCCGCGGCGAACTCGGCCCAGTGGTTGGCCAGGTGCATCAGGTGCGCGCGGGTATACGCTGGCTTGTCGAGCGCGCCATAAGCGAAGTGCGGTTGCAAGGCGCCGGTGTGCGCCTCGAAGCGGTCGAAAGCCGCCAGCAGGCGTGCCACGGCTTCAGGCAGCGGCGCGTCGGCCAACAGCGCGGGCGCGCCGGGGATCGGCTGGTCCAGCGGATGGTGCATCTGGCCCCGCGCGTCGAACAACGCGAACGCGGCCGTGCCGGCGGTGGCCTGGAACAGCGCCGGCTTCGGCTGCGGAAAACCGTCGAGCGAGTACTCGACGCTCTGCGCCACGTGGTTCATCACCTGCGCCAGGTTCCAGGCGCCGGTGGTGCGCAGCGGGTGTTCCGCCAGCGGCGCCACCGCCCGCCGTGCCTCGTCGAGGCTGCGAAAACGCGTCGTGCCGCTGGCAATGAACGCGCCGGTGCTCAGCACGCCTACGGCGCCCGCCGCCACCACGATTTGCCTGCGCGTCAGCATGGCCAACGGCGCGCTCCGCAGGAGCCGCGCACCTCAAGTGGCGTGCGCGGATCCGGCTTCGCCGGTCCGCTGCGCGAGCCCCCTCGGGGGGCAGCCCCCGGGAGGGGGCGTGGGGGCACCATCACACAGCTTCGAAGATGCCGGCAGCGCCTTGGCCTGTGCCCACGCACATCGTGACCATGCCGTACTTCAGCTGCTTGCGGCGCAGCGCGTGCACCACGGTCGCGGCGCGGATGGCGCCGGTGGCGCCCAGCGGGTGGCCGAGCGCGATCGCGCCGCCCATCGGGTTCACCACCTCGGGGTTCAGGCCGACGGTGCGGATCACTGCCAGCGCCTGCGCGGCGAAGGCTTCGTTCAGCTCGATCCAGCCCATGTCGGCCAGCGACAGGCCGGCGCTCTTCAGCGCGGCGGGAATGGCCTCGATCGGGCCGATGCCCATGATCTCCGGCGGCACGCCCTTGTTGGCGTAGCTGACGAAGCGGGCCAGCGGCTTCAGGTTGAACTGCTTGACCGCCTTCTCGCTGGCCAGGATCAGCGCGCCGGCGCCGTCGCTGGTCTGCGAGCTGTTGCCGGCGGTCACGCTGCCCTTGGCGGCGAACACGGGCTTGAGCTTGCCCAGGCCTTCGACCGAGGTGTCCACGCGCGGGCCTTCGTCCAGGCTCACAGTGCGGGTCTTGAGGCTGATCTCGCCCGTGTCCAGGTTCGGGAACCGCTCGACCACGTCGACCGGGCAGATCTCGTCGGTGAACTCGCCGGCAGCCTGCGCCTTCAGCGCCTTCTGGTGCGAGGCCAGCGCGAACGCGTCCTGGTCTTCGCGGCTCACCTTCCACTGGGAGGCCACCTTTTCGGCGGTCAGGCCCATGCCGTAGGCGATGCCGACGTTCTCGTCCTTCAGGAACACGTTCGGGTTGAACGAGGGCTTGATACCGGTCATCGGGATCATGCTCATGCTCTCGGCGCCGCCGGCCAGCATCACATCGGCTTCACCCACGCGGATGCGGTCGGCCGCCATCGCCACGGCCGACAGGCCCGACGCGCAGAAGCGGTTGACGGTGATGCCGCCCACGGTGTTGGGCAGGCCGGCCAGCAGCATCGCGATGCGGGCCATGTTGGCGCCCTGCTCGCCCTCGGGCATCGCGCAGCCGATGATGGCGTCTTCGATGGCCTTCGGGTCCAGCGACGGCACCTGGGCCAGCGCAGCCTGCACCGCGCGCACCAGCAGGTCGTCGGAGCGGGTGTTCTTGAAGTAGCCGCGGCCGGACTTTCCGATCGGGGTGCGGCTGGCGGCGACGATGTAGGCGTCTTGCACTTGCTTGGTCATGTTCGTCGCTCCAATCAGTTGCGCACCGGCTTGCCCGTCTGGAGCATGCCCATGATGCGTTCTTGCGTCTTCGGGTGGTCGAGCAGGCTGCAGAAGTGCTTGCGCTCGAGCGTCATCAGGTATTCCTCGGTCACCACGGTGCCAGCGTCGACTTCGCCGCCGCAGACCACATCGGCGATCAGGCTCGCGATGTGGAAATCGTGGGCGCTGATGAAGCCGCCGTCACGCATGCCGACCAGGCTGGCCTTGATGGTGGCGATGCCCATGCGGCCGGCGACCGGGATCTGCGCCTTGGCCGGTGCGCGGTAGCCCGCATCGGCCATGGCCTTGGCCTGGCTGATCGCGACGTACAGCAGCTCGTCCTTGTTCGGCACGATCACGTCGCTGTCCAGCAGGTAGCCGAGCTTGCGCGACTCGAGCGCGCTGGTGCCCACCTTGGCCATCGCGGCGGCCTCGAAGCCACCCTTGAGGAAGTTCAGCAGGTCCGAGCCCGGGCCGGTGGCCGCGTTCTCCGCCGCGCGGCGGGCGATGTAGGTCAGGCCGCCGCCGCCCGGCAGCAGGCCCACGCCCACCTCGACCAGGCCGACGTAGGTTTCCATCGCCGCCACGCGCTTGGCGCAGGCGACCGCGATCTCGCAGCCACCGCCGAGCGCGATGCCACGCATCGCGGCCACCACCGGCACGGTCGCGTAGCGCAGGCGCAGCAGCGCATCCTGCAGCTTCTTCACTTCAGGGTTGATGCCCTTGCTGCCGCTCTTCATGAAGACCGGCATCAGCGCTTCGAGGTTGGCACCGGCCGAGAACACGTCGTCCGGCGACCAGATCACCATGCCCTTGTAGCCGGCTTCAGCGATCTCGACCGCCTTCAGCAGGCCTTCGGTCACCGCCGGGCTGATCAGGTGCAGCTTGCAGGTGATGGTGGCGATCACCACCTCGTTGTCCAGCGTCCAGACGCGGACGTCGTCGTTCTTGTACAGCTCGGTGCCGGCCTTGAGCGGGTCGGCCGCACCGGCGCCCACCAGGGCCTCGGGGAAGTGCTGGCGTTCGTACACCGACAGCGTCGAGCGCGGGATGTACTTGCCCTGCGAAGCGGACCACGAGCCTTCCGGCGTGTGCACCCCGGTGCGGCCGTCGAACACCCAGGCGGGCAGCGGCGCATTGCACAGCGCCTTGCCGGCCTCGATGTCTTCCTTCACCCAGCCGGCCACCTGCTGCCAGCCGGCTTCCTGCCACAGCTCGAACGGACCTTGCTTCATGCCGAAGCCCCAGCGCATCGCGAAGTCGACTTCACGCGCGGAATCGGCGATGTCGGCCAGGTGCACCGCCGCGTAGTGGAACGAATCGCGCAGGATGGCCCACAGGAACTGCGCCTGCGGGTTGGTCGACTCGCGCAGCAGCTTCAGGCGCTCGGCCGCGGGCTTCTTCAGGATGCGGTCGACGATCGCATCGCCCTTGGCGCCAGCGGTGACGTACTCGCCCTGGGCCGGGTCGAGGCGCAGGATGTCCTTGCCGACCTTCTTGTAGAAGCCGGCGCCGGTCTTCTGGCCCAGCGCGCCCTGCTCGATCAGCTTGGCCACCACCGGTGGCGTGGCGTAGCTGGGGTAGAACGGGTCGTCCTTCAGGTTGTCCTGCAGCGTCTTGATGACGTGGGCCATCGTGTCCAGGCCCACCACGTCCGCGGTGCGGAAGGTGCCCGAGCTGGCGCGGCCCATCTTCTTGCCGGTCAGGTCGTCGACCACGTCGTAGCTCAGGCCGAACTTCTGCGCCTCGTGGATGGTCGCCAGCATGCCGGCGATGCCCACGCGGTTGGCGACGAAGTTGGGCGTGTCCTTGGCCCGCACCACGCCTTTGCCGACGGTGGTGGTGACGAAGGTCTCCAGCTGGTCCAGCACTTCCGGCCTGGTGGTCGGGGTGGGGATCAGCTCCACCAGGTACATGTACCGCGGCGGGTTGAAGAAGTGAATGCCGCAGAAGGCGGGCTTGATCGACTCCGGCAGCGCCTCGCTCAGCTTGGTGATCGACAGGCCCGAGGTGTTCGACGCGACGATCGCGTGCGGCGCCACGAACGGGGCGATCTTGGTGTACAGGTCCAGCTTCCAGTCCATGCGCTCGGCGATCGCCTCGATCACCAGGTCGCAGTCCTTGAGCAGTTCCAGGTGCTCTTCGTAGTTCGCTGGTTGGATGCGGGCGGCGTCTTCCGGCACGCCCAGCGGGGCCGGCTTGAGCTTCTTCAGATTGTCGATGGCCTTCAGCGCGATGCCGCTCTTGGGGCCTTCTTTCGCGGGCAGGTCGAACAGGACGACCGGCACCTTCACGTTGACCAGATGGGCGGCGATCTGCGCGCCCATCACGCCGGCGCCCAACACGGCGACCTTGCGGACCTGGAATCGACTCATGCTTTGTTCTCCTTCACAGCGTCATTCGACGCGGATCCATGTTTGCGAGCGGCCGAACATCGGCACGCCGATGTAGCCGCGCACTTCGAGCGCCTTGCCGCCCTGCACGGGCTTCAGGCGCACCTTGTAGACCTTGCCGTTGCCGGGGTCGAGGATGTCGCCGCCTTCCCACAGTGCCTTGTCGTCGGCACTGGGCTTGACGTTGCGGATGATGGTCAGGCCGACCACCGGCTGGTTCTTGCGCTCGTCGGAGCACAGGTCGCACACCGCGTCCGCCTTTTCGTTGGGGTCGACCAGCTTCTCGATCTTGCCGCTCAGCACGCCGCCCGCATCGGTGATGCGGACGAGCGACTTCTCCTTTTTCGACGCGTCGTCGATGGTCTTCCACAGGCCGGCGGGGCTGGTGGCCTGGGCCAGGGCACCGGCGCCTGCGACGGCAAGCACCAGGCCGATCAGTTGGTGTTTCACGCGGGTCTCCTCTTTGGTTTTGAATCTTGGCCGCGTGGTGTGTCAGAACAGGGCTTCGTCCATCGCCATCAGCGGCTGCAGACCGGCGCGGCAGCTGCGGATCAGGCCCGCCGTCTCGGGCAGCAGCTTGGCGAAGTAGAAGCGCGCGGTGACGAGCTTGGCGGTGTAGAACGGATCGGTGTTGCCGGCCTTCTGGGCGTCCAGCGCCACCTTGGCCATGCGGGCGAAGAAGTAGGCGAAGGTCAGGTGGCCGACCACGCGCAGGTAGTCCACCGCCGCGGCGCCCACCTCGTCCGGGTTGGTGAAGGCCTTCATGCCGATCTCGGTCGTCAGCTTGGTGACCTTGTCGCCGATGTCGCCCAGCGGGTTGATGAACTCCTGCATGTCCTCGCGCACGCCTTCGTCTTCCACGAACGCGGCGATCTTCTTGCCGAAGGCCTTCAGCTTCTTGCCGTTGTCCGACAGGATCTTGCGGCCCAGCAGGTCCAGCGACTGCACGGTATTCGTGCCTTCGTAGATCATGTTGATGCGGGCATCGCGCACGTACTGCTCCATGCCCGACTCGTGGATGTAGCCGTGGCCGCCGAAGACCTGCATGCAATGCGAGGTGGCGATCCAGCCGTTGTCGGTGATGAAGGCCTTGATGATCGGCGTCAGCAGCGCCACCTCGTCGTCGCACTCCTTGCGCACGTCTTCGTCGGGGTGGCTCAGCGCCTTGTCGAGCTGCACCACGGTGTGGATGGCCAGCGCGCGGCCGCCTTCGGCGAAGGCGCGCGCGGTCAGCAACATCTTGCGCACGTCGGGGTGCACGATGATCGGGTCGGCGGGCTGGTCCGGCGCCTTGGGGCCCGACAGCGAACGCATCTGGATGCGGTCCTTGGCGTAGGCCACGGCGTTCTGGTAGGCCACCTCGGTGAGGCCCAGCGACTGGTTGCCCACGCCCAGGCGGGCAGCGTTCATCATCACGAACATCGCCTGGAGGCCCTTGTTGGGCTGCCCCACCAGGGTGCCGACTGCGTCTTCCAGGATGAGCTGGCAGGTCGCGTTGCCGTGGATGCCCATCTTGTGCTCGAGGGCGTTGCAGTGCACACCGTTTCGCTCGCCCAGCGAGCCGTCGGCGTTGACCTTGAACTTGGGCACGATGAACAGCGAGATGCCCTTCGAGCCCTGGGGCGCGTCCGGCAGGCGGGCCAGCACCAGGTGGATGATGTTCTCGGCCAGGTCGTGCTCGCCGGCCGAGATGAAGATCTTCTGGCCGCTGATCTTATAGGTGCCGTCGCCCTGCGGCTCGGCCTTGCTGCGCAGCATGCCGAGGTCGGTGCCGCAGTGCGGCTCGGTCAGGCACATGGTGCCGGTCCACTCGCCGCTGGTCAGCTTGGGCAGGTAGGTCTTCTTCTGCTCGTCGGTGCCGTGGGCGTGCAGGGCCTCGTAGGCGCCATGGCTCAGGCCCGGGTACATCGTCCAGGCCTGGTTGGCGCTGTTGAGCATCTCGTAGAAGCACTGGTTCACCGTGTGCGGCAGGCCCTGGCCGCCGTAGGCGGGGTCGCAGCCCAGCGCCGGCCAGCCACCTTCCACATACTTGGCGTAGGCCTCCTTGAAGCCCTTGGGCGCGGTCACCTCGTGCGTGGCCTTGTCCAGCGTGCAGCCTTCGGCGTCCCCCGACAGGTTGATCGGGAACAGCACCTCGGCGGCGAACTTGCCGCCCTCTTCCAGCACCGCGTTGATGGTGTCGGCATCGACCTCGGCGTACTGCGGGATCTCCTTGAACTCGCTCGTCACATCGATCACTTCGTGCAGCACGAACTGCATGTCGCGCAGGGGCGGGGTGTACTGGGCCATGGTGAGCTCCTTGAGACGTATGGACGAGTTATCGGCGGGGGGCCGTGGGGGAATGCAGCGGCGCCAGCGACACGCGGTCGGTGGCGCCCGGCATGGCGTAGTGGGAGACGGTGCGGGCGAAGCCGATGCGCGCGCGCTCGACCGCGCCCGGGCTGCGCAGGAAGCGTGCGTCGTGGTGCAGCGCCAGGATCAGGCCGTGGATCTCGAACAGCATCTGGCCGGGGTCGGTGTCGCGCTGCAGGTGACCCACCTCGACGGCCAGCTCGATCGCACGGCTGAGCGCGGTGTGCCAGGCGAGCACCATGCCGGCCAGCGCGTCGCGCACCGGGCCCGGCCGGTCATCGAACTCGACGGCGCCCGAGATGTAGATGCAGCCGGAGTCGATTTCCACCGCCACGCGCTTGACCCAGTTCTCGAACAGGGCCACCAGGCGGGGCAGGCCACGCGGCTCACGGATGGCCGGGAAGAACACCTCTTCCTCGAACTTGGCGTGGTACTCGCGGATGACCGAGATCTGCAGTTCTTCCCGAGAGCCGAAGTGGGCGAACACGCCCGACTTGCTCATGCCGGTGACCTCGGCCAGCGCGCCGATCGAGAGGCCCTCGAGCCCCATGTTCGAGGCCAGCATCAGCGCGGCATCGAGGATCGCGGCACGGGTGGCCTGGCCCTTCTGGAGGGACCGGGCACTCGGGCTGCGGCGGGGTTCGATCGGCAGGGACGACACGGCGTTGAATGAAACGAACGATCGTTCTATTTTGCAGAAATCGCCGCCGAACGCACGTGACTTGTGGCGACTTTTTCTAGGGTCGACGGCCTAGAAGCTGCAGCATCGGGTCGCAAGCAAGGGTTAACCCGTGCGCCATTGCACTTATCTGGCCGCCAGTTGGGCCTTGTCACACAAGCGAGCTATGCTGCGCATTGCAGTCAAGTGCCCCAAAGGTCCCATGCCATGGAGGTATTGCAGCTCGACGTGTCCGGTCGCCCGCAGGCCTGGATGACGGTGCGCGAAGCCGCCGTCCTCTACGCCAGCGACAGCATTGCCTGGACGCTGGGCGACACCTGCCACGTGCTGCGTGGCGGCCTGCAGCGCAGCACCGGGCTGCAATCGCGCATCGAGGTGCACCCGATCATCGCGGTGCGCGGCGCGGTGCCCTCGCGGGCCTGGCGCACCTCGCCGGCGCTCACCAACCCCAAGCTCTTCGCCCGCGACCGCAGCCTGTGCGCCTACTGCGGCCACCGCTTCGCTTTCGACGACCTGACCCGTGAGCACATCGTGCCCGTCTCACGCGGCGGCAGCGACAGCTGGATGAACTGCATCACTGCCTGTCGCGCCTGCAACGGCCGCAAGGGCAACCGCATGCCCGAAGAGGCGCGCATGAGCCTGATCTACCTGCCCTACGTGCCCAGCCTGCACGAGGACATGATCCTGCGCGGCCGGCGCATCCTGGCCGACCAGATGGATTTCCTGCTGGCGAGCGTGCCGCGGTCGAGCCGCCTGCACGACTGACGGCCCGACACAGTTCTTTGCACCTGCCGCGGCCTTGCGTTGGCGGCACGCCGGCATCATCGGTGGATCGACACCTGTCAACGCCGCCGCCCCGGCAGCCGTTGGCCGGATGGCCCCTGAATCCACGCCCCCCCCGCTGCCATGAACCGCACCCTGCTCGCCTTGCCGCTCGCCGCGGCCGCCCTCGTCTCGCTCGGCGGCTGCGTCGTCGCCCGACCGGACGCCGTCCCCCACCACGCCACCCAGCGCGCCTCGCGCATCGTCGACGCCACCGTCCTCAGCCTGCGCCCGGTCACCGTGCAGAGCGGCTACCAGACCGGCGCGGGCGCCACCATCGGTGCCGTGGCCGGCGGTGTGGCCGGCTCCAACGTGGGGGGCTGGCGCGAGGGCATGGTGCTCGGCGCGGTCGGCATGGTGGCAGGTGCCCTGATCGGCGACGCAATCGAGCGCGACGCCGCCCGCGAGCCCGGCTGGGAGATCATCGTCCAGTTGCGCAACGGCGAACGACGCTCGGTCATGCAGGCCAAGGCGGTCGAAGACCTGCGCGAGGGCGACCAGGTGGTGCTGGTGATGGGCGGCGGCCGCACCCGCGTGCAGCGCGCACCCGCCGGCACCCCACCGATCTCGAATGCACCGGCGCCGGTCCACTCACCGGGCGGCCCGGTGGCCACGCAGGCCGCGCCGGTGGCCCCCGCCGCTGCGCCTGCCGCCCCGCGGTCGTCCACGGCAGGCCCCACCACCGCACCGCGCTCTGCGCCGCCACTGCCGGTGGCCTCGGTGCCGGCGCCCATGCAGGGCGCCTCCGCCCCGGTCTACACCCCGAATCCGAACTGAGCCCGCCCGCCCGCCCGCCGTCCGCGCGGGTTGTCGCACTCCTGGGGGATGCGCACCCGATAGCGCCCCCTTAAGCTCGCCGCACCCACGACAAGGCGAGGCGAGACACGCATGGCGATGGCAGGAAGCGAGGCTGTCCAAACCGCAGACGCGGCGGTCGCGGGCGCCGGCCAGGGTGGCCGCGGGCAGGGCACTGCACCCTCGCACGATTCGGGCGACACCCACGATCGGAGCTTCTCCATCGCCCCGCTCGCCTGGCTTGCCGCCGGCAGCGGGGTGGTCGGGTTGGCGCTGTTCACCGGCCAGCAGGCCCTGGGGCTTGCGTCCGGCTTCGGCATCGAAGACCTGCTGGGCTGGTCCGACCCGGCGAGCGTGGCGGCCGCCGTGCAGCTGTGGTGCCGGTTCGCGCTGCGCTGGCGCAGCGCCGCCGCCTATGTGCTGGCCGACAGCGCACTCTTCGTGCCGCTCTACGCGACGCTGCTGATCTCGGCGCTGCAGGGTGTGCGCCATTCGCTGCGCCACGGCCCCGGGCTGCTGGCCGGCGGGATGGCGGTCGCCCTGCCCTGGCTCGGCGCGCTGTGCATCGGTGGGCTGGTGATGGTCGACCTGGTCGAGAACTTCGCCGGCGCGATGCGCCTGGGCGTGCCGGTGTGGGCCGCACTGGGCAGCCTGTCCACCGGCCTGGGCCTGCTCGGTGTGCTGTGGCTGTGGGCCGAGGCCCCGCCGGCCCGGCGCGACGCGATGTTCTGTGGCGGCCTTTCGGCGCTCGCAGGTGCCTTGGCGCTCACCTTGCTGCTCATCGGCATGCTCGACGGCGCGGCCGCCTGCACGGCCGCCGCTCAGGGCGCCCTGCCCGCCCCCGCGGCCTGGGCCCACGCGGCGAAACCGGTGCTGGCCGGCCTGGCCGCCGTCCCCATCCTGATCGGTGCGGCGGCCTGGTGGTTCGGGCTGGACCTGGCCCTCGGCGACGAGGCCCAACGCGACGAAGCCCACGACCGCGCAGCCTGGCGCGCCGGCGTGCTCGGCATCGTCGGGCGCAGCCGCTATGTGCTGGGCGCCCTGGTGCTGTTCGCGGTGTTCACGCTGGTGATGGACCAGTGCCGCGACGTGCTGCTGGCCCTCGCCTACCCGGACCCCGAAGCCAGCACCGCCGCGCTCGTCTGGCGCAAGCTGGTGCAGGGGCTGTGCGCAGTGGCGGTGGGCATGCTGGCCTACTCGTGCTGGCTCTGGACTCGCCTGGCCGGCATGGTCCAGCGGCCAGGGCTGGTGCTGCCGGGCAAGGTGGGCGAGCCGGGTGCGGGCGGCGCGCCCAGCGTGGCCGACCGCGTGGGTACGTTCGCGCGCGGCTGGGCGCGAGCGCTCGCACTGGCGCCGCTGGTGATGGTGGCGGCGCTCGTGGCCTACACCGTGGGCGATGCGATCAACGCCAGCCTGCGCGCCGCCCGGCCCGGCACGGTCGCCACGCACCTGGCCGGCACGGTGATCGGCCTGCTGGGCTTCGGCGCCTTCGCCATCGGCTTCGGCCTGGCGTTGCTGCAGGTGCGTCGCCGGCTCGCGCTGGCGCAGGCGACCGACTACTACAACAGCGAGCCGGACTACTCCAGGCTGCTGTGGGGCGACTCGGCGCTGCTGGTGCGCCGCGAGCAGTTGGCGGGGCTCGGCGGGCCGGCCCCCGGGCCCCAGGCGGCGCCTTGCATCCGGCGCGGGCAGGCCCTGGCCGCGAGGCTCGCCCCGCTGGGCCGGCGGCTCGCCCGTTGGCTGCACCCCTTCACCCACCCGGTGGCCTGGCCGCTGTTGGCCCTGCTGCTGATGGCCGGGCTGCGTCTGGCCATGGCCTGGCGGCCGGACATCACCGCGCAGGCGCCGGCGGCGCTGGCCCTGCTGGCATTGGCGCTGAACTGGTGGCTGGGCGTGGCCGGCCTTCTGACGCTGGCCGAGCAGCGCCGGGCCACCCCATGGGGCCTGCTGCTGCTGGCGTTCGTCGGTCTGGTCGCGGCACTGGGGTGGGCCGACAACCACCGCCTGCCCTTGACCGCGCCCCCCTGGGCGGCGCTCGAACCACTGCGCTGGCACGGCCTGGGGGCGATGGGGGTGCTGTTGCTGCTGGTCGGCCTGCAGTGGTTGCTGTTCACGCTGCGCCGCCCCCAGTTCCCTCGCGCCCGCACGGGCTGGAACGAGGCCCGTTTCAACTTCGCACGGTGCTTGGTGGCGCTGCTGCTGGCCGGGCTGGCACTGGCCGGGCTGCTGGCCGTCGACCGGGCCAGTGCGCCGCTGCTGGCGCCGGTGGTCACCGCGCCACCACCTGCCTTGCCCTTGCCACGGCCGCCGCCCAGCCCGCCGCTGCAGGCGTGGCTGGAGCAGTTGCCCGCCCCGCCCGGCGACCCGGCGCAGGCCACCGTGCTGCTGGTGGCGGCCGAGGGCGGCGGCATCCGCAGTGCCTACTGGACGGCGCAGGTCCTGGCCCGGCTGCACGATGCCGACCCGCAGATCGACCGGCGCATCGCGGCGTTGAGTGGGGTCTCCGGCGGGGCTGTCGGCATCGCCGTGTACCGCGCCTGCCTCGCGCACACGCCCCCCGGCCAGACAGTGCGCAACTGTGTCGAAGCCGGCTTCAGGCGGCTCGATGGCCTGAGCCCGCTGGTCGGCGGCCTGCTGTTCGAAGACGCGCTGGCCCGCGTGCTGCCCACCACCGCCGCCGCACTCGGCCCGCTGGACCTGGCTTGCCGCCAGCCCGGCTGCGGCCACCTGAGCCGCGCCCTGCCGTTCGAGCGCGAGTGGATGCGCCAGTTCGGCCGCCTGGGTGAGCCCCTCGGCTCGCCCTTCGGCCCGCCGCTGATGCTCAACAGCACCTGGGTCGAATCGGGCAACCGGGTGGTTTTCAGTTCCCTGAGCCCGCAGGTGCTGCCAGCCAGCCACGACCTGGTGGCCGAGCTCGGGGTGCGGCCGCCGCTGATCACGGCCGCCCATGCCTCTGCGCGCTTCCCCTTCGTCAACCCACTGGCGGCGCTGCCGCCGGCACTCGGCGCTTCCGGCGCCGGCGGGCACCTGGCCGACGGCGGCTACCACGACAACAGTGGGACTGCGAGCCTGGCCGACCTGTGGCGCAGCCTGCAGCTGCAGTTGCCGCCGCCTTGGCGGGCACGGCTGGTGCTGATCCGCAACGGCCAACCCCGCATCGGCTGCGAGCGTGCCCCCCGCGCTGGCCCGCCCAAGACCTGCCTCGACCCCCAGGTGCGGCCGAGCGACGCCGAGCTGCAGGCCAACCTGCTGCGCCCGGCCGACCGGCGCCGGCTGGGCCTGTGGGCCGACCTGCTCGGGCCGGCGGTGGCGCTGGTCAATGTCTCGGGCATCGGCGCCCACGGCCGGCAGGCGCCAGCCGCCCTGGCCACCGCGCTGGCCACTCAGCCCCGGCCACCCCCTCCGCTGTTCTACGACCAGCTCGACACCGGCGACCTGGTGCCGCTGGGCTGGTATCTCTCGCCCGCTGCGCGCCAGGCGATAGAGGGCCAGGCGGCGCTGTACTTCGACGGCGGCACCTACCGGCCGTGAGGGCGACGCCGCAGGGCACCACCGTATGATGGCCCGCGCCCATGAACCTCAAGCAACTCGAGTACTTCGTCAGCGTGGCCGAGCTCGGCAGCTTCAGCAAGGCCGCCCTGGCCCTCGACATCGCGCAGCCGGCCCTGAGCCGGCAGGTGCGGGCGCTGGAGGTGGAGCTGCGCGAGACCCTGCTGCTGCGCAACGGGCGAGGCGTCTCGCTCACCGAGGCGGGGCAGCGCCTGTTCGAGCACAGCGTGTCCATCCTCAACCAGGTCGCGCAGGCGCGGGAGGACATGGGCGCGCGGCGCGACGAGCCGGTGGGCGGCATCACCATCGGGCTGCCGCCGAGCATCGGCCGACAGCTCACGCTGCCACTGATCGACGGCTTCCGCCGCCAGTTGCCCAAGGCGCGGCTCGCGATTGTCGAGGGCCTGTCCTCCCACATCGCCGAATGGCTGGCCTCCGGCCGCGTCGACCTGGGCCTCGTCTACAACCCTGAGGGCGCTGCCCACCTGACTATCACGCCCCTGCTGAAAGAGCCCCTGTGCCTGGTCAGCGCGGCGGGGAGCGCGGGCGGCGCCCGCGGGCCGCTGCCGGTCAAGTCGCTCGCCCGCTACCCGCTGGTGGTGCCGGAGCGGCAGCATGTGATCCGCCGTCTGCTCGAATCGCAAGCCACCCTCGCCGGGCTGAAGCTCGACATCGCGTGGGAGGTCTCCAGCATCGCTGCCATCATCGACCTGGTCTGCGCCGGCTACGGCCACGCGGTGCTCAATGCCAGCGCGGTGGTGGCCTCCGGCCGGGCCGACGAGCTGGTGGCCCGGCCGATCACCGAGCCGGTGCTGGACAGCGTGCTGTGCCTGGCCATGCCGGCCCACAAGCGCGCCACGCCGCTGCAACGCCACGCCGCCGCACTGCTCGCCGAGCTGGTGCGCAGCCTACCGCAGGGCAACGCGGCCCAGTCCAAGCCCGGCTGAAGGGCGCCGGGCCCGGGGCTCAGGCCGAGGTGGGCGTTGCGGTGGCGTGGCAGTGCACGCCACCGTGGCCGCGCGCGGCGCAGGCTTCCTCGAAGACCATCTGGGCGCAATCGAGGCAGCTGCCGCAGTTCGACGCCACGCGGGTCAGGTCCTGCAGCAGCTCGAAATTGGCGACGCCTTCGCCGACCACGCGATGGATGTCGCGGTCGGACACACGGTGACAAAGGCAGACGATCATGGCGCGGGTCGCAGTTGAGGCATCAGACTGGGCGCAATGATAATCTGGATGCGACTCATTCGCAATTGATCATTCGCAAAGAGGGGCGCGAGGCCCCTGCGTGCTGCGGCGCCGATCAGGACCCGCCGTGTTCGCCCATCTGCGACTGCAGCCAGTTCTGCTCGCCCACCTGGGCTACGAGGCCGATCTGGGTCTCGAGGTAGTCGATGTGGTCTTCGGTGTCGTCGAGGATCTTTTCGAGGATCTCGCGCGACACATAGTCGCGGACCGATTCGCAATAGGCAATGGCCTCCTTCAGGTGGGCCTGCGAGGCCACTTCGACCTTCAGGTCGCAGCCCAGCGCCTCGACGGCCGATTCGCCGATCAGCAGCTTGCCCAGGTCCTGCAGGTTGGGCAGGCCGTCGAGCATGAGCACGCGCCCGATCAGCATGTCGGCGTGCTTCATCTCCTCGATCGATTCCTCGTACTCGTGTTTGCCCAGCTTCTTCAGGCCCCAGTTGTCGAACATGCGGGCGTGAAGGAAATACTGGTTGATGGCGGTGAGCTCGAGCTTCAGCTGCGCGTTGAGGTACGCGAGCACCTTGGCATCGCCTTGCATGGTCTTCTCCTTGGACGGCGGTTCTTCGAATGGCGAGCCGGCATTCTGTAGCTTTCAGGTGCCGACAGCGGATACCCCTGAACCCTGGGTCTGAGCGCGAATCGCTCGCATCTGTGGTTCACAGCCGGTGCTGCGCCCGGAAGGCCTGCGGCGTCTGCCCCGTCAGCGCCTTGAAGCTGCGGCGAAAGCTGGTTTCGTCGGCGAAGCCCAGCGCCGCACAGACCTCGCCGACCGACTGGCCGGTGTGCAGCAGCCGCTCGCTGGCCTGGTGGAACTTGACCCGCCGCACGAAAGCGCCCGCTGGCTCGCCGGCAGCCGCCTGCACCTTGCGCGCGAGGCTGCGAGGCGACATCGCCAGGGCCGCAGCCAGGCGCGGCAGCGTCGCCTCGGCCGCCGGCAGGCGCTCGGCCACGGCGCGGAGCCGCGCCAGCAACGGGTCGGTCGCCGGGCTCAGGGCCAATCCGTCGAACACCGGCGCCGGCTGGCGCGGCCGCGGCAACAGCATCAGCCGCGCCACGTCCTGCCATGCCTCGGGGCCGATCGCCTGTTCGACCTGGGCCGACACCAACGGCAGGTGCCCATGCACGCCCGAGGCGGTGGCAACGCCGCGCCCGGCGACATGCGGGTGCTGCCACTGCCAGTCGACCTTCGCGTGGCGCCGGCTCAGCCAGGGCGCCATCCACCAGGCGGCGGTGGCCGGGCGCCCGTCGAGCCGGCCGGCCTCGGCGACCACGGCGACACCGGTGCAGTAGCTCCACAGCGCCACGCGCCGCGGCAAGGCACGAAGCGCCTCGACCAGCGCGCGGTTGTCGGCCAGACCGCGGGGCAGTTGGTCCGGCGAGCGCGCCCAGTAGCCGGGCAACAGCAGCGCATCCAGCGGCGCATCGGCCAGCGCCGCCGCAGCGCGCAAGGCCACGCCCTGCGCGCAGGCCACCTCGCCGGCCCGCAGCCCCACCCACCGCGTCTCGAAGGCCAGCTGCCCGGCGCGCAGGTTGGCCGCGCTCATCAGGTCGGCGGCGGCGAACAGGCCGGCCGGCATGCAGCCGGGGTAGAGCAGGAGACCGATGCGACGGGTTGGCATGAAATGCAATGAATCTGTCGTTTCAGGCCATTCTCGCCAGCCGACGGGCTTTCCACAATCGGCCGCATGCAGATCACCCAAGTTCGCAACGCCACCGTCGTGCTGCACTACGCCACGCACCGCATCCTCGTCGACCCGATGCTGGCGCCGGCCGGCGCGCTGCCTTCGCTGAAGTGGCTCACGGGCCACCGTCGGCGCAACCCGCTGGTCGACCTGCCGGCCGGCACGCCCGAGTGGCTGGACACGGTCACCCATGCGCTCATCACCCACTGCCAGAAAGGCCACTTCGATCACCTGGACCGCGCCGGCAAGCGCTGGCTGCGCGAGCGGCAGCTGCCAGTGCTGTGCATGCCCGAGGATGCGGCCTACCTGCGCGAGCGCGGCCTGAACGTGCAGGTGCTGAACAACCAGGGCCCGACCCCCTTCGGCAGTGGCCAGATCACGCCCATCCCCTGCCTGCACGGCGAGGGCTGGATCGGCCGGCTGATGGCACACGGCCACGGCTACGTCATCGAGCAGGCCGGCGAGCCCAGCGTCTACCTGGCCGGCGACACGGTGCTGACCGACACCGTGCGGCGCTGCGTGCGCGAGCGGGCGCCGGCGGTAAGCGTGGTGCCCGCCGGCGGCGCGGCGATGGACCTGGGCGGCGAGCTGATCATGGATGCGGCGCAGGCCCTTGCGCTGGCGGCCGAGGGCAAGGGCGTCTTCGTCATGAACCACCTCGAAGCGCTGGACCACTGCCCCACCACCCGCGCCGGCCTGCTGCAGGCCGCAGCACGGGCCGGACTCGCGGAGAGGGTGCTCGTGCCGCGAGACGGGCAGACGCTGCGGTTCGCGTGAGGCGACGCTGAACGGGTTTCCGAGAGGCCGGCCGCTGCCTTACACTCCGCCTCGCTCCGGGGTGCGCACGCGCGCTGAGACGGCCTTGAAACAAGGGCCGAACCCGAGAACTTGATCCGGTTCGTACCGGCGGAAGAAGAGCGCAAGCCCCGCAGCGGGTTTGCAGGCCAGGCGCCCCCATGGGTGCCCACGCGCCTGCAGGCCGTGGCCGGGGGCGGTCTCCGGAGCAACGCCTTTTCGATGGCCTTGCCGACCGATGGAGACCGACCGCATGAACGCCCCCGACACCGCCGCCGCGCGCTTTGCCGCCCTGCTCGCCGACGCACGCGCGCCCTTCCCCGGCTCGCGCAAGACCCACCTGCCCGGCGCGCTGCCGGGCGTGGCCGTGCCGATGCGCGAGATCACGCTGAGCAACGGCGAGCGCGTCAGCGTCTACGACACCTCCGGCCCTTACACCGACCCCGCCGCGTCCATTGACGTGCGGCGCGGGCTGGCGCCGTTGCGCGCCGGCTGGATCGCCGCCCGGGGCGACTGCGAGCCCTACGACGGCCGCGACGTGACCGCCGAGGACGACGGCCGCCGAGGCACCACCATCGACCCGCGGCTGGCCGAGCTGCGCGCCCAGGCCGCCGGCCTGCAGCGCGCGCCGCAGCGCGCCCGCGCCGGGGCCAACGTGACGCAGATGCACTACGCCCGCCGCGGCATCGTCACGCCCGAGATGGAGTTCGTCGCGCTGCGCGAGAACGGCCGGCGCGAGTGGATGCGCGAGCACCTGGGCGACGCCGCGCGCGAGCAACGCCTGATGGGCAACGCACTCGGCACCCGGATGCCCGAGGTGATCACGCCCGAGTTCGTGCGCAGCGAGGTGGCACGCGGCCGCGCGGTGGTCCCGGCCAACATCAACCACCCCGAGCTGGAGCCGATGGCCATCGGCCGGCACTTCAAGGTCAAGGTCAACGCCAACATCGGCAACTCGGCCGTCACCTCGGGCATCGAGGAAGAGGTGGAGAAGCTGGTCTGGTCCACCCGCTGGGGCGCCGACACGGTGATGGACCTGTCGACCGGCCGCCACATCCACACCACACGCGACTGGATCGTGCGCAACAGCCCGGTGCCGATCGGCACGGTGCCGATCTACCAGGCGCTGGAGAAGGTGGGCGGCGTGGCGGAAGACCTGACGTGGGCGATCTTCCGCGACACGCTGATCGAGCAGGCCGAGCAGGGGGTGGACTACTTCACCCTCCACGCCGGGCTGCGGCTGCCGTTCATCCACCTGACCGCGCAACGCCGCACCGGCATCGTCTCGCGCGGCGGCTCGATCCTGGCCAAGTGGTGCATCGCGCACCACCGCGAGAACTTCCTCTACACGCACTTCGAAGAGATCTGCGAGATCATGAAGGCGTACGACGTGAGTTTCTCGCTCGGCGACGGCCTGCGGCCCGGCTCGCTGGCCGACGCCAACGACGAGGCCCAGTTCGCCGAGCTGCGCACGCTGGGCGAGCTGACACAGCTGGCCTGGAAGCATGACGTGCAGACCATGATCGAAGGCCCGGGCCATGTGCCGATGCACCTGATCCAGGCCAACATGGACGAGCAGATCAAGGCCTGCGGTGAAGCGCCGTTCTACACGCTGGGGCCGCTGACGATCGACATCGCCCCGGGCTATGACCACATCGCCAGCGCCATCGGCGCCGCGATGATCGGCTGGATGGGCACCGCCATGCTCTGCTACGTGACGCCCAAGGAGCACCTGGGCCTGCCCGACCGCGACGATGTGAAGCAGGGCCTGATCGCCTACCGCATTGCGGCCCATGCGGCCGACGTGGCCAAGGGCCACCCCGGGGCCCGGGCGCGCGACGATGCACTCTCGAAGGCGCGCTTCGAGTTCCGCTGGGAAGACCAGTTCAACCTCGGGCTCGACCCGGACACGGCGCGCAGTTTCCATGACGAGACGCTGCCCAAGGACAGCGCCAAGGAGGCGCATTTCTGCAGCATGTGCGGCCCCAAGTTCTGCTCGATGAAGATCACGCAGGAGGTGCGGGCCTTTGCGGAGGCCGGCATGCAGGCCAAGTCGGCCGAGTTCAAGGCCCAGGGCGGCGAGCTCTACATCCCGATCCAGCCGCAGGCCTGACAACCGCCATGGCGAGCATCGCGATCGCGGGCGCCGGCGTGCTCGGCCGGCTGCTGGCCTGGCGGCTGGCGCAAGACGGCCACCACGTCCAAGTGGTGGACCCGGCGCCAGGCCCGGCACCACGGCACGACGGGCAGGGTGCGGCCGCCTTCACCGCGGCGGGCATGCTGAGCCCGCTGGCCGAACTGGAGGCCGCGGGGCCGGCGCTGGCCGCGATGGGCTGGCGCGCCATCGGCCTGTGGGAGCGCGTGGTCGCGGCGCTGCCGGCGCATGACGCGCCGTTGATGGCACGCCGCGGCAGCCTGGTGCTCGCCCACCCGCCCGACGGCGGCAGCGCCCGGCGCGTGCTCGCGCGGCTGCAGGCGGGGGCGGACATCGGGCTGCCACTGCCGCGTGCATTGGATTCCAGCGAGCTGGCCGCGCTGGAGCCAGCGCTGGCGCCACGCCTGTCGGCCTGGCTGCTGGAAGGCGAGGGCCAGGTGCTGCCGGGGCCGCTGATGCAGGCGCTGTGCGACGCGGCCCGCGGCGTGCAGTGGCACTGGGGCCGGCGCGCCGAGGCCGTCGAACCCCGGCGGATGCGGCTGGACGGTGGCGAGGCGCTCGACGCCGACTGGGCCATCGACACCCGCGGCCTGGGCGCGAAAGGCCTCTTGCCCCTGCGCGGTGTTCGCGGCGAGCTGCTGTGGCTGCATGCGCCCGGCGTGCCCCTGCAACGGCCGCTGCGGCTGCTGCACCCGCGGCACCGCGTCTACCTCGTGCCGAGGCCGGGCGACGTGGTCGTGGTGGGCGCCACCGAGATCGAGAGCGAAGACCGATCACCGGTCAGCCTGGCCAGCGCGGTGGAACTGCTGAGCGCGGCCCAGAGCGTGATCCCGGCGCTCGCCGAGGCGCGCATCGTGCACCTCGAGACCAACCTGCGGCCAGCAATGCCGGACAACCAACCGGTGCTGCATTGCGAGCCGGGGTTGGTGCGGGTGAACGGGCTGTTCCGGCATGGGTGGTTGCTGGCGCCCTCTTTGGTGGAGGAGGTGGTGTGTCGGATGGCGTGATGTGCGTCTGTAGGCGTCGCGGCACGGGGTATCCGGTGGGGCTCATGGTTTCGCGGCACAAATCGCCCCACCGGGGTCCCCTGCCGCGAGCGCAACCGTGGTGGCTGTTCGTTGAAAGTTCTGCGACGGTGGCAGCAGCGGGGTGTGCGGGTGGGCGGTGGCGCGCATGTGGAGCGCCGAAGCGCACAGGGTGTGTGGCCGCGCGCGCAGCGCGCTTCCGAATCAAACTGGGCGCGACTGTCCGAGCGCACAAGCGCAGCGAGTGCGGCGAGTTAAGCGCCCGGCCACACACCCGAGCACTGCAGGGCAGTCGACGCGCAGCGTCGACCGCGGAACCTAAGCGCCACCGCCTGCCCGCACGCCCCGCTGCACGTGCCATCACATGAATAGCACCATGCAAGAACACACACGCGTTCTCCTCAATGGACATCCCGTTCCCGACGCAGCCGGCCTCACGCTCACCCAGTTGCTGGAGCGACTCGGCGAGCCAGCCGATCAGGTCGCCACCGCCCTCAACACCCACTTCGTCCCGCGTGATCAACGCAGCCAGCATCGCCTCGCCGCGGGCGACCACGTCACCGTCTTCAAGGCCATCGTCGGAGGCTGACTCATGTCCACCACGTCATCATCCTGGGCGCTCTACGGCACCCCACTGCAAAGCCGCTTCCTGATCGGCAGCGCCGGCTACCCCTCGCCCCAGGTGCTGCGCGACGCCATCGCCGCGGCCGGCGCCGAGGTCGTCACGGTCGGGCTGAAGCGCACGTTGGCAGCCGGCGGCGACAACGGCTTTGTCGAGATCGTGCGGGCGAGCGGCACGCGCCTGCTGCCCAACACCGCCGGCTGCCGCACCGCGCGCGAAGCGATCACGCTGGCCCACATGGCGCGCGAGTTGTACGGCACGCGCTGGATCAAGCTCGAGGTGACCGGCGACGACCACACCCTGCAGCCCGACCCCTGGGAGCTGCTGGACGCCGCCACGCAGCTGGTGCGCGACGGCTTCCAGGTGCTGCCCTACTGCACCGACGACCTCGTGGCCTGCCGCCGCCTGCTCGATGCGGGCTGCGAGGTGCTGATGCCCTGGGGCGCGCCGATCGGCTCGGGCCAGGGCCTGCTCAACCCCTTCGCGCTGCGCACGCTGCGAGAGCGCCTGCCCAGCGTGCCGCTGATCGTCGACGCTGGCATCGGCGCGCCGCACCACGCCGTCCGCGCGATGGAGCTGGGCTTCGACGGCGTGCTGCTCAACTCGGCCGTCGCGCAGGCGCGCGACCCGGTGCGCATGGCCCGCGCCTTCGCGCACGCCATCGCCGCGGGCCGGCTCGGCTTCGAGGCGGGCGTGATGGCACCGCAGGACATGGCCGTGCCCAGCACGCCGGTGGCCGATGGGCCGGTGTTGATCGGGTGAGCGCCGTGACCTCTCCGATCGTGTGGAGCATCGCCGGCACCGACTCCGGCGGTGGCGCCGGCCTGGCCGCCGACCAGCGCGCGGCCGAGGCTTTCGGCGTGCACCTGTGCCCGGTCGTCGCCGCCGTCACCGCGCAGAACAGCGTGGCCGTGACCGCCGTGCAGCCGCTGCCGCCCGCCTGGCTGGAGGCCCAGCTCGCCGCGCTGACCGACGACCTGCCGCCGCGCGCCATCAAGCTCGGGCTGCTGGGCAGCGCGGTGAATGCGCGCCTGGTCGCCCGCTGGGTCGACGGCCTGCGCGCCACGCGCGGCCCCGTCCCACTGGTGATCGACCCGGTGCTGGGCGCCACCACCGGCGCTCGCTTCGCCGATGCCGAGTTGCTGGCGGTCTACCGGCACGAGTTGCTGCCGCGCGCCAGCGCCGTCACGCCGAACCGGCCCGAGGCCGCCGAGCTGGTGGATGACCGCGGGGCCACCGTGCCAGAGCTGGCGGCCCGGCTGCGGGCCATGGGCGCCGGCACCGCCTGCATCACCGGCGGCGATGCGGACGAGGCCGATGCCCACGACTGGCTGGACAGCCCGCAGGCCCGTGGCCGGCTCAGCCTGCCGCGTGTGGCCACCGCCCACCACCACGGCACGGGCTGCACCTTTGCCACGGCCTGGGCCGCGGCGCTGGCGCTGGGCTTCCCGGACGCGGATGCCGCGGTGCTGGCCAAGATGGCCACCGCCGCCGCCCTGCACCGCGCCGGGCCGCTGGGCCGCGGCGCGGGCCCGGTGCGCGCCGGCCCGGGCTTCGCCACCGACGCTCGCCTGCTGCCCACCCTGTCGCTGGCCGGCAGCACGCGGCCAGCAACGCTCACGCCACGCCTTGCCCCCGGCGTCTACGCCATCGTCGACAGCGCAGCGCGCGCTGAAGCCGCGCTGGCCGGTGGCACCGACACCGTGCAACTGCGCATCAAGGCCCCACCGCAGCCCGACGCCGCCTGGCACGAGCACGTGCAGCGCGAGGTCACCCAGGCCGTGGCCGCCGCACGCGCCGCGGGCCGCACGCTCTACGTCAACGACCACTGGCAGCTCGCACTGGCCTGCGGCGCCGGCGGCGTGCACCTGGGCCAGGAAGACCTGCTCGCGCTGAGCCCGGGCGAGCGCCGCGAGCTGGCCGCGGCCCGCGCCGCCGGCCTGGCGCTGGGCCTGAGCTCGCACAGCCTGTGGGAGCTGGCCCGCGCGGCGCACGAGGCGCCGGACTACATCGCCTGCGGCCCCGTCTGGCCCACCACCACCAAGGCGATGCCCTGGCGCCCGCAGGGGCTGCACAACCTGGCCTGGTGGGCCGCGGTGGCGCCCGCGCCGGTGGTGGCGATCGGCGGCATCCTCGCACCCACCCTGCTCATGCAAGCGGCGGCGGCGGGTGCCACCGGCGGCTGCGTGGTGCGCGGCCTGGGCGAGTCGCCAGCGCTCAGCTTGCCGGCCTGGCGCGAGGCATGGCAGCATGGGCTGGATGCACGCGCTGCCCACCCCACACCACCTCCTACGCTGCCCCGCCCCGCGCTGTGAGGCGACGCGGCGGTGAGCTTGCCTCCAGACCTCACCCCCAGGAGCCCCATGCGCCTCGTCCGGCCTGAAACAAACCATCTTTCGAGTTATGTCGATGCGCTGCGCCGCGGCTGGTCTGCCGACACCACGCGCCCCGAAGCGGGCGCCGAGGAGCTCGCGCGCATCGAGGCCGATGCGACCCGCTTCCTGGCCGGCATGGAAGACCGTGAAGCGGCTGGCGGCCCGGTCACCCTGCCCGACGGCTCCACCGTGCCCCGCCTGCCGGGCTTTCGCCGCTGGCTGTGGGACGAAGCCGACGACAGCTTCGCCGGCAGCATCGGCCTGCGCTGGCAGCCCGGCACCACCGCGCTGCCGCCGCACTGCCTGGGCCACATCGGCTACACGGTGGTGCCGTGGAAGCGGCGGCAAGGTTTTGCCACGCAGGGGCTGGCGCTGATGCTCGTCGAGGCCCGCGCCGTCGGCCTGCCCTTTGTCCACATCACCACCGACCCCGACAACCTCGCCTCGCAGCGCGTCATCACCGCCAACGGCGGCGTGCTGGTCGAGCACTTCACCCAACCTGCGCAGTTCGGCCACAAGCCGGGCCTGCGCTACCGCATCCACCTCAGCCATCCTTGAGACGGACACCCTGATGAGACGACGCACCCTGCTCGCCACCGCGCCGCTGCTGGCCTGGCCCCTCACGCCGCTGCATGCCGCCAAGGCCAACCCCGCCACCCGCGCTCTGCACGCCCTGTTCGACGAGCAATGGGAAGCCAGCGCCCGCATGGCCCCCGAATGGGCCACCATGCGCGGCGACCACCGCTACGGCGACAAGCTGGCCGACCAGTCGCCCCAGGCCATCGCCGAGCGCGATGCGGCGGTGCGGCGCTGGCTGGCGCGGGCCGAGGCGATCCCGGTCGCCGGCCTGTCGGCCACCGACCGGATCTCGCGCGAGGTGTTCATCCACACCCAGCGGCGCGATGTGGAGCTGCAGGCCTTCGACGGATTCCGCCGCCAGAGCCTGCGGCCCGGCTTCGGCTTCCAGTCGGCCTTCGCCGGCCTGTTGCGCAACTCGCCGGTCGACCAGCCGGCCCGCGTGGAGCAGATCCTGGCGCGCATGGCCGCCTTCCCGAAGCGGGTCGACCAGGAGCTGGTGCTGCTGCGCGGCGCGGCCAGGCAAGGCTGGGTGGCGCCGCGGCCGGTGCTGCAGCGCATCCTCGACCAGCTCGACGGCCAGCTCAAGCCGCCGGCCGAGCAGAGCCCCTTCTTCGACCCCTTCACCCGCCTGCCCGTGGTGTGGCCCGAGGCCCAGCGCGAGGCACTGCAGGTGCGCGGGCGCGAGGCCATCGCCACCCATGTGCTACCGGCCACGCTGCGCCTGCGCGCCTTCGTGGCCGAAGAGCTGCTGCCACTCGCGCCCGCCGAGGGCGGCATGTCGCGCTACCCCGACGGCGAGCGGCTCTACGCCCACCTCGTGCGGCGCCAGACGACCACCTCGCTCTCGCCGCGCGAGATCCACGCCATCGGCCAGCGCGAGCTGGCGCGGCTGAAGGGCGAGATGCAGGCCGTGATGCGCGAGGTCGGCTACACCGGCACGCTGGAGCAGTTCACCACCCACCTGCGCACCGACCCGCAGTTCTTCCACACCAGCCCCGAGGCGATGCTGGCCAACTACCGCGAGATCGCCAAGCGCATCGACCCCGAGTTGCCCAAGCTCTTCGCCGAGCTGCCGCGCTCGCCCTACGGCATCCGCGCGATGCCGGCCTTCGCCGGCCCGGGTGTGGCCGACAACTACAACGCGCCGCCACTCGATGGCAGCGGCCCGGGCTGGTACAACGCCAACACCCAGGCCTACCAGCGCCGGCCCAAGTGGGCGATGGAAACGCTGGTCGCCCACGAGACGGTGCCCGGCCACCACCTGCAGTCCGCCCGGGCGCGCGAACTCGCGGGCCTGCCGGCCTTCCGACGCACGGCCTGGTACGTGGCCTACGGCGAAGGCTGGGCCCTCTACGCCGAGACGCTGGGCCCGCAGCTGGGTTTGTTCACCGACCCGTACAACCGCTTCGGCCACCTGCAGGCCCAGGCCTTCCGCGCGGTGCGGCTGGTGGTCGACACCGGCCTGCACGCGCTGGGCTGGACGCGCCAGCAGGCGATCGACTACGTGCACGAGCAGACCGGCGACCAACGCGAGTACGCCGCCGCCGAGATCGACCGCTACCTGGCCGACCCGGGCCAGGCGCTGGGCTACATGATCGGCAAGCTACGCTTCGACGCGCTGCGCGACAAGGCCAAGGCCGCCCTGGGTGACCGATTCGACCTGCGCCGCTTCCACATGGCCGTGCTGGACACCGGGCCGGTGCCGCTGGACGTGCTGGAACGCATCGTCGACGACTGGGTCGCGCAGGAACGCCGAGCGAGGACAATGCCGTGATGAACACCCGAACCCGTCTCCTGGCCGCCTTGTCGCTCACGCTGGTCGCCGCCGGCTGCGGCATGTTCTCTTCCAGCTCTGGCAGCTCGCGCCTGCCCACCCCGGACGCGGCGGGCTCGTCGCTCGTGGTGCTCTACCACGTCCACCTGGGTGACGCCGACACGAGCTTCACCGACCACAACGTCTACCTCGACGGCACCCGCGTCGGCCGCGTCAACGCCGGCGAAGAGTTGCGGCTGCAGGTCGGCCCGGGCATCAGCGAGCTCAGCATCCAGCCCGCCACCCGCTGGCTCGGCAGCGCGCAGGGCGAGCCGCTCAAGTACAGCATCGAAACGCCCAAGGGCCCCTCGGCGCCCATCCGGTACATGCGCTACCGCACGGCCGTCGGCCAGGCGCGGATGGTGCCTGTGGCCGGCACCGTGCTCGCCGACCGCGAGCTGGGCCCGGTGACCGAGCTGGACTACAACGCGAGGAACTGAGCGGCGGGGACCACGAGGGCGGCGACCAGGCTGCGTGGGTCAACTGGCCGGAACGAAAACACCGGCGAATGACTTCACTCTCGGTATGCCGCGCCCCCCCAGAGCCCAGAAGATGTCCTTCTTGGTTTCGACCAGCAGATTCAGCTGGATCGTTCCCCCTTCGTTCACCGGCAGCCTGACCGTTCGAGGATTGCCCTTGCGGGAGTCAAGCACGACCTCGGTCACCGGATGCGTGGTCTCGAAGGCAAAGGACTGAAGATCCTTCAGTTCGAACCGAATGTCGCCCTGGGTGCAGGCAACGCGAAGCGTCCAGGCGTTCGCCGATCCCATGTCCCAGCCAGTGGCGCCGGTCCAGGCAATCTGAACCTTGTACGCGTAGAGGGCTCTTGGGGCGGGGCGGGCAGCGGCCAGCCACGAGGCCTCGTGCAAACAGCTCCGCACCTGTTCCTGGCCACCGCCAGCGTGGGCCAATGGAATGACCAGGTCGAGGAGCCCCACCCTGCCCGACCGGGTCTCCCCGGGCGGCTGCACCACCACGGGCGGGGCGGACCGCTCATCGTCCGCGCGCAGCCGGCTCTTTTCTTCCTGGAGCCCGTAAGAGCCACTGAGAATCACGGCAGGTGCCGCGATGCCGGCGAAGAGCGCGCCCTTCAACGCCCGCTCTTTCATCGCGCAGCACATGACCGCGCCGATGACAAAGTAGATCGCCAAGCCGACATAGAAGCTCGGCACCGGAAGGTCGGCTTCGGTCGACCCGATCAGGGAGGCCGCCAGGCGCGAAAGGGTTGGCAAGGTGCCGCCGATGCCGGCCAGCAGGATGCACAGCCAAAGCGGATCGGCCGGCTCGTGCTCCGCCCGATGCATGCCATCGTCCATGTGTCTGTCCATCTCTCGCTCCCGAGCGCCGAGGCGCCACTTCGCCACGAGGATGGTGGCCGCGCAGCAAGCACGGTGCATCGGCAATCCTGACGACGCACCGACCGCGCGGCTGGACAATGATCTACGCGTCGAGCCAGACCTTCAGCGCGGCGCTGGGCCACTCCCGCCAGCCGCCGCCCGGCGTGCGCGCGACGAACCAGGCGGCCACGCCGTTTGCGTCGGCCCAGGCATTGCCCTCTTCGGGGCCCAGCACGAAGAGCACGGTGGCCAGCGCGTCGGCCTGCATGCAGCGCTCGTGCAGCACGCTGACCGAGGCCAGCGCATGTCGCACCGGCTCGCCGCTGCGGGGGTCCAGCGTGTGGCTGCACCAGCGGCCTTCCCGGTCGGTGAAGCCCTGGCGGTAGTCGCCCGACGTGGCCAGCGCGTGGCCGGCGAGCGCGGCGCGCAACGGTGGCAGAGACAGCGCGTGGGGTGGGCGCTCGATCGCCACCCACCAGGGCTGGCCGTCGGGTTTCAGGCCCTCGCCCACCAGCTCGCCGCCCAGCTCGAACAGAAAGTGGTGGCGGCCCTGGCCGCGCAGCCAGGCCGCCACGTTGTCGACCGCATGGCCCTTGGCGATGGCCGACAGGTCGAGGCGGCAGCCGCCGGGCTGCCGCAGGCGGGCGCCCTGCAACTGCAGGGCCTGCCAGCCACCACCCGCCGCTCGGTCGGCTGCGCAGGCTGCAGGCGGCTCGAAGCCGGCGCTGTCGAAACGACGCGCCGGGCCGAAGCCCCAGGCCTCGATGGCGGCGCCCATCGCCGGGTCAAAGGCGCCACCGCTCGCCGCGGCCAGCTGCAGCGCGCAGCGCATCACTTCGGAGAAGCCTGGCGACAGCGCCTGTGCCTGACCGGCCGGCAGGCGGTTGAAGCGCGAGAGCTCGGAGCCTGTCTCCCAGTGGCTCATCTGCGCCACCACGCGGTCCAGGGTGGCCTGCACGCCGTGCTGCCATGCCGCCAATGCCTGTTCCGCCGCCGGCTCGGCCGCCAGCACCAGCCGCCAGGTGCTGCCCATGCTCTGCCCGTGCAGGCGGTGCAGCACGGCGCCACGCGGCGCCGCCCGCAGCGGGGCCGCGGGCGGCACCAGCACCACCGGCTCGTCGGCCACGGTGCCGTCGTGGTTCAACGCGGCCGCACTTCCAGCGTGGCGCTGTAGCTGGCGCGCCGCGCCGGCGGGGTCTTGGGGTCGGTCGCGCCTTCGGCGGCCACGCTGTGGTTCACGCCCAGCCAGTAGCGGCCGGCCTCGGCCCAGGTGATGGTGAACTCGCCCTGCGCGTCGCTGCGCAGCGTCTGCTCGCCCATCTTGTAGCGGTAGCGGTTGCCGCCGCGCAGCAGGCTCACCGCGGCGTCGGGCATCGGCTTGCCGTCCAGCAGCAGGCGAAAGCGCGTGCGGTCGCCATCGCTCAGGTCGACCGGCGGGTCGAGCGGGATCAGCTCCAGGCCCTGGCCGGTGGGGGCGAAGGGCTTGTCGCTCGGCCGCTCGCGGGCGACGAAGGTCTCGATGCGGCCGGCGGTGCGGGTCACGCGCACATCCTCGGCCTTCTCCGGCTTTTCCTTCTCCCAGGCTTCGGCGCTGCCGCGGAAGCGCTTGGTCTCGCCGCCCAGCTTGTAGCTGGCCATCACGCCCTGGCTGACGTTGGCCACGCGGTAGGTGCCCGGCTTGTCGAGCTTGATCTCGAAGCTGGTGCGGTGGCGCGAGCCGGTGTTGACCGGGCCGGGTGCGACGCTGGCGCCGTCCGGCCCAGTGACGACCAGGCCTTCGAGCGGCAGGCCGCGGGTGTCGAACTCGAACAGGTCCTCGCTGGCGGCGGCATCGAAGGACACCACGCCCTCCTTGTTGTCGACCAGCGTGTGGCTGGGCAGCAGCCAGGGGTGGTGGGCCTGGGCGGCACCAGCAAGGGCCAGCAGGGTCGCGGCGGCCAGGTGGATGAAGCGGGCGTGCATGGCGGTCTCCTAGGGCTTGGCTTGCAGGGTCAGGGTGCCCAGCTCGTGTTCGCCCTGGGCCTTGGCCAGGGCTGCGGTTTTCACCGGCCACTTCAGCGGCAGGCGCTGCACCTCGCGGCCACCACCTTCGCGCGCCGCCTCGACGATCAGCTCGTAGTCGCCGGCCGGCAGCGTGGCCAGTGCCTTCGCGCCGCCGAGCTGCACCACGTGCTCGCCGGGCGAGCGGGTGGCGCCGCTCACGCCTTCGGCCGGCATCTGGGCGTCGCGCCCGCCCTGGCGCCACCACTGGCGCAGGTCGCGCAGCCACTTGGCACCGCCGTTGTCCTTCTTCTTCAGGTCGTACCAGACGGCCACGTGGCCGGCGAAGGCCTGGTCGCCGGCGCGCTGCAGCCACATCGCCACATAGGGCGTGTGGTACTCGGCCACGTTCAGGCGCGGGATCTCGAGCTTGAGCGACAGCTCGGCCGCCTGCAGCAGCGGCGGGGCCAGCGCCAGTGCGGCGCCGAGCGGCATGGAATAGCGCAGGTTCATGGGTGGTTCTTTCGGTGAGAGAGAGGGTCTGGGTCAATGCGCGGCGTAGACCGCCAGCAGCGCCGGCAGCACCAGCCCGGCGGCCACCAGCGGCCAGGTGCTGGGCCGCTTGCGGGCGTGCAGCCACAGCAGCAGCAAGCCGGTGGCCGAGGCCAACACGCAGGCCATGGCGAAGATGTCGATGAAGGCGCTCCAGACCGCGCCGGTGTGGCGCGCCTTGTGCAGGTCGTTGAGCCAGGCGATGAACCCGCGGTCGCTGTCCTCCCACTCCAGCTCGCCGGTGGCGCGATCGATGCGCAACCAGGCGTCGCCGCCCGGTCGGGGCATGGGCAGGTAGACCTCTTCGGCGCTCCACTCGGCCGTGGCGGTGTCGGGCCAGTCCAGGCCGGTGCGCTGTTGCAGCGCGCTGTTCAGGGCGGCCGGCAGCGGCGCGCGGGCGCTGCCGCTTCCTTCCCGTGCCGTGCCTTCCAGCAGCGCGCGCTCGTCGGTCGCCAGCGTGAAGTTTCCGCTGCGCAGCGCCGGCTTCGCTTCGATGCTGGCCGCATGGTTCAGGGTGATGCCGGTGAGGGCGAAGACCAGCAGCCCGGCCAGCGTCAGCGCCGAGCTGATCCAGTGCCAGGGCAGGATGGCTTTGAGCCAGCGGGCGCGTTGGGTCGAGTTCATGGACAAGTCCCGCAGTGCACTGGCGATGACTTGACCAAGGTTCTTGCGCGGATCCGGCTTTGCCGGGCCGCTGCAAGGGGCCCCACGGGGGACAGCAACCGGGAGGGAGCGTGGGGGCTCATGTTTCTGCCCAGCGGCGCATCAGGTTGTGATACAGGCCGGTCAGCGTGACCAGCTCGCTGCAATCGCCCAAGCGCGCACGCAGCGCCTGGATCGCCTGGTCCATCTCGAAGAGCTGGGTCCGCTGGCCGTCGTCGCGCACCATGCTCTGGATCCACATGAAGGCGGCCACGCGCTCGCCGCGCGTGACCGGCTCCACGCGGTGCAGGCTGGTCGACGGGTAGAGGATGAGGTCGCCCGCGGGCAGCTTGACCAGGTGCTCGCCGTAGGTGTCGCGCACCACCAGGTCGCCGCCGTCGTAGGCCTCGGGCTCGGCCAGGAACAGCGTGGCCGACAGGTCGGTGCGCATCGGCTGGCCGCTGTCGGGCAGGAAGCGGATGGCGCCGTCGATGTGGTCGCCGTAGTGCTCGCCGCCGCCGTAGCGGTTGAAGAACGGGGGCAGCACATGGCGCGGCAGCGCGGCCGAGGCGAACAGCGGTTGCCGGAACAGCGCCGCCGTCACGGCCTGGCCCAGCTCGCGCGCCGCCGGGCTGGCGGCGTCGAGCTGGCGGTTGTGCTTGACCTGCGCACCCTGCGCCCCCACCGTCTGCCGCCCGTCGACCCAGGGCGCGGCGTCGAGCCGCTCACGCACGGCCGCCACCTCGGCGGCGCTCAGGACGCGGGGGATGTGCAACAGCATGAGGACTCTCCTGGCGGTGGCTGAGGGTGCAGGGGCGCGGGCCTGGCGCTGGTCAGAACAGCAGGTTCGCGGCCAGCGTGACGGTGCGCGGCGCGCCCGGCTGGTAGCGGTTGCCGTTGTTGTTCAGCGTGCCGATGTATTCCTTGTCGAACAGGTTGCGCACGTTGAGCTGCAGCGTCACGTTCTTGTGCACCGCATAGCTGGCCATCGCGTCGGCCACCCAGTAGGCGGGGATCGACGGCATGTTGGAGGTGGCCAGGTCAGCCGCCGGGTCGGTCACCCGGTGTTGCTTGCCGAGGTAGCGCGCACCGCCGCCCAGCGTGAGCCGGTCGTTCAGGCGGTAGCTGCTCCACGCGGTGGCCGAGAACTTGGGCGTCCAGCGCGAGACCGCGCCCGCAGCGTTGCTGCCTTCGAAAGAGCCCGCGGTCACCTCGCTGTCCATCACCATGAAGCCGCCGCTGAGCTGCCAGGCCGGCGTGACCTGGCCGACCACGGCCAGCTCGAAACCGCTGACGCGCCGCTCGCCGTCCTGCGCATACACGCCGTCCTCGACCTCGACCACCTCGTTGCGGTTGGTGCTGCGGTAGAACGCGGCGGTGGTGGAGAGCTTCCCGCCGAGGAATTCCCACTTGGTGCCGAGCTCGATGTTCTCGGTTTCCTGCGCGTCGTAGCCCGACTGGTCGGCGCTGTTGGTGCTGTCGGCGCGCGCCATCGTCAGGCCGTTGCCGCCCGGCGGCGTGAAGCTGTTGGCGGCGGCGAGGTAAATGCTGCCGTTGGCAGCCGGCTTGTAGACCAGGCCCAGCTTCCAGCTCGTCAGGCCCTCGGCCTTGGACGCCGCCGTGGTGGTCAGCACCTCGCTGACCAGGTCGACCCGGTTGGTCTCGGCCCGGTAGCGCTCATGGCGCAGGCCGGCGAGCACCTGCCACTGGTCGCTCAGCTTGACGGTGTCGAACAGGTAGGCCGCCGCCGTGGTGATCCGGCCGTTCTGGTACGTGCCGTTTTCCACCATGTCCGGCCCGATGTCGGCCTGGGGGTCCGGCGTGTACACGGGCGAGGCAGGCACGACGCCCCCGGTGGGCAGGGCCAGGCCGGTCACGTTCTGCCGCTCGTGGCTGAACTCGATGCCGCCGGTCAGGCTGTGGCGCAGCGCGCCGGTGGCGAGCTCGGCCGTCAGGTTGGTCTGGTTCGACAGGATGTCGTTGGACTGCAGGTTGCCGTGGCGGCGGCGCTCGACCGTCCAGCCGGCCGGGTCGGTGCTGGTGGCGATGACGCCGTTGATGCTGGTCAGCCGGCGGTCCACCTTGGCGCGGCCGAAGCGGGCGATGTTGGCCAGCTTCACGCCCTTGCTGAAGTCGTGCTCGATGCGCACGGTGGCCATGTCGGCTTCGACATCTTCGTAGTCGTCCACGCTGCCGTAGAAGTTGCTGGCGTCGACCTTCGCCGGGTCCACCCCCGCAGCGCCACCGGTGTCGAAGTCGGTGTCGTAGTAGCCGTCCAGGCCGATGGTGGTGACGCCGCCATCGGGCCGGTTGTCCTGCCGCACGTGCTGCGACTGCAGGATGAACCGCGTCGGCGTGCCCAGACCCAGGGCCAGCGACGGTGCGATGCCGTAGGCCCGCTTGTGGACTTCGTCCCGGCCCGGCACGTCGCCGGAGGTGGCCAGCACGTTCAGGCGCAGCGCCATGCCCTCGCCCAGCGTGCGGTTGACATCCGCCGTGGCGCGCAGCAGGCCGGCGCTGTCGGCCGAGAGGCTGCCGGCGATGAAGTCGTCGGCCTGCGGCTTCTTGCTCACCAGGTTGACATAGCCCCCAGTGGCACCGCGCCCGTTGTCGGCACCGGCCGGGCCCTTGACGACCTCGACCTGCTCCAGGTTGAAGACATCGCGCGTGGCCGGGCCGAGGTCGCGCACGCCGTCCTGGAAGACGTTGCTGCTGGCCGAGAAGCCGCGCATGAAGAAGCTGTCGCCCACCGAGGTGTTGCCGCCCTCGCCCAGTTGCATCGTGATGCCGGGCGTGTTCTGCAGCGCCTCCATCAGTGTGGCGGCGGCCTGCTGCTGCAGCAGTTCCTTGTTGAAGACCTGCACGGTCTGCGGCGTGTCCAGCAGGGGCTGCGTGAATTTCGGCGAGTCGAGCCTGTCGGTCTTGATCGGCGGCGCCGACTCGGCCGCAGCCTTCACGGTGACGGCCGGCAGCGCGCCGGCCTTGTTGTCGGTGGCGGGTGTGGCCTGCTGCGCGTGCAGCGCGAGCGGCACCGTCAGCGCCGCGGCGGCAGCCGCGGTGACGGGGGTCAGGCGGCGGCTGCGGATGGGGGTCGTCGTCATGGGTTGTCTTCTGGCTGGATGTTGGAAAGTCCGGGCACACGCCGGCCCGCCGGCGCTTCGGGGGGCGCCGGTCTCGCCGTGTGGGGGTTCAACGGCGGGTCAGCGGGCGGGGGGCTGGCTGACGAAGCCGATCTTGTGCAGGCCGGCGCGCGAGGCATCGGCCAGGGTTTCGGCCACCGCGCCGTAGGCCGCGGTGTGGTCGGCGCGCAGGTGCACCTCGGGCAGCGGCTGCAGCCGGCCGGCGGCGGCGAAGCGCTGGGCGGCGTCCTCGCGCGTCACCGCCTCGCCGTTCCAGTAGCGCTGGCCGGTGGCGTCGATCGCGAATTCGATCTTCTGCGGCTTCAGCTCGTTGGGCTGCGAGCTCACCTGCGGCAGGTCGAGCTTGACGGCGTGCGTCAGCAGCGGCGCGGTGACGATGAAGATCACCAGCAGCACCAGCATCACGTCGATCAGCGGGACCATGTTGATCTCGCCCATCGGCGCGTTGCCGCGCTGGGAGTCGAAACTGGCGAAGGCCATGTCAGTACACTTTCAACGTCAGGCCACTTTGGGCGACAGGTTGCGCACATTGGCCGCCGGCTCGGCGTGGCCCTGGCGCAGCGTCTGGCCCATGGTCAGGAAGCTCATCAGCTCGAAGGCGAAGGCGTCGAGCTTGCCGGTCAGCAGGCGGTTGCTGCGGGCCAGCCAGTTGTAGGCCATCACCGCGGGAATCGCGACGGCCAGGCCCAGGCCGGTCATGATCAGCGCCTCGCCCACCGGGCCGGCGACCTTGTCCAGCGTGCCGGCGCCACTCATGCCGATCGCGACGAGCGCGTGGTAGACGCCCCAGACGGTGCCGAACAGGCCGACGAAAGGCGCGGTGGCGCCGATGGTGGCCAGCAGCGTCAGGCCGCTTTCAAGCTGCATCGTCTCCTCGTCCAGCGTCTTCTTGATCGTGCGGGTGAGGAACTCCTGCTCGCTGCCGGCCTCGGCCAGCTTGGCAGCGCCGTACTTGGCGTGGTGGGCCTTGGCATGCATCGCGTGGGCCGTCAGGTGGGCGAAGGGCTCGCGCACGCCGTGGGTGGTGATCTCGGCCTGCACCTCGTCCAGCGAGGTGGCGTTCCAGAAGAAGTTGAGGAAGGCCTCGGAGCGGCGCTTGCGCACGAACGAGGTGAGGCCCTTGGTGGCGATCAGCACCCAGGAGGTCACCGACATCAGCAGCAGGATGCCGAGCAGCGTCTTGCCGACCGCGTCGCTCTGCCCCAGGAAGTGGGCCAACCCCAGTGACGTGGGCTCGTTCATTTGCTCATCTCTCCAGTTCGAATTGGATCGGCACGGCGGACCACACGACGAGGGCCACACCGTTCTCGGTATAGGGTTTGAAGCGCGCGGCGCGCACGGCCGCCAGTGCGGCGTTGTCCAGCCGCGGGTGGCCCGAGGACTTCGAGACCAGCACCTGGCGCGCGCGGCCATCGGCGCCGATCTCGACGCGCACCAGCACCTCGCCCTGCTCGCTCAGGCGCTTGGACGCCAGCGGGTAGACCGGCGCGGGCGGCTCCAGGTAACTCACCGCGGTGGACGGGATGGTCCGCACCACCGGTGGCGGCGCGGGCGGGGCGGGTGGCGCCGCGGGCTCGGCCGGCGGCGGCACCGGCTCGGGCGGCGGGGGCGGCACCACCATCGCGGCCGGCGCGGCCTCGGTCGGCGGCGCGGTGGTGGCGATCACCGGCGGCGGAGGCGGCGGCAGTTTCTGCGCCACCGGCGGCGGCGGTGGGGACGGCGGTTTCGGCTGGTCGGGCGGGGGCGGCGGCGAAACGAAATCGACCACCAGCGGCGCCACCTCGGCCACCGCGTTGCGCACCGACTCGACCTGCATCAGGCCCCAGGCGCCGCCCAGGTGGGCCAGCACCACGGCGCCGACGAGGCTGCGCCGCGCCAGTGGCGGCAACGCATCATCGCGGGTCGGGGCAGTCAGGGCACTCATCGGTTCGCACGGCACAACAAGGCCCGCCGCCGGCAAGGGGCCGGCAGTTCAGGCGAGGGTGGGGGTTGGCTGGCGAGGGCGTGGATCAGCGCGCGGCGATCAACAAGCCCTTGGTGGCTGGCTGTTAAAGATTCTATTGCAAATCATTCGCATTCAGCAATGCTTGACATGCAACAAGCACCTTCCCCTCTTGCGGCCGGGCCAGAAGCCCCAAAATGCGCCCCATCGGGCCGCATCCGGCCCGGCTGAAGGAACCCACGTGAACCGATTGCTGTTGAGCCTCTCTCTGGCCGTGGCCAGCCTGACCTTCCTGCCGGCCGAGGTCGAGGCCAAGCGCCTGGGTGGCGGCGCCACTTCGGGCATGAAGCGGCAGGCGCCACCGCCCACCCAACCCGCCACGCCGGCACAGCAGGCTGCACCCAAGCAGGCGGCCCCTGCCACCCCCGCCACGCCGGCAGCGGCGCCCAAGCGCTCTTGGATGGGCCCCATCGCCGGCATCGCCGCCGGCCTGGGCCTGGCCGCCTTGATGAGCCACCTGGGCCTGGGCGCCGAGATGGCCAACATCCTGACCATGGTGCTGCTGGGTGTGCTGGCCTTCGTGGCCGTGCGCTTCCTGATGCGCCGCTTCGCCAAGCCGGCCGGCCAGGCCCAACCCGGCTCGCGTCTGCAGTTCGCCGGTGCGGGCGCCCCGATGGGCGCCGCGGGTCACGGCTCGGCCGACCCCGGCCCCCGTGGCCAGCCGGCCCAGCCCGTCCAGGCTGCCGCCCCGGCCGCTGCGCCTGTTGTGGCCGGCCTGCCTGCCGGCTTCGACGCCGCGGGTTTCGAGCGCATTGCGAAGCTGATCTTCATCCGCATGCAGGCGGCCAACGACGCCGGCAACCTCGACGACCTGCGCCAGTTCTCGACGCCGGAGATGTTTGCGACCTTCCGGCTCGACCTGCAGGACCGCAAGGGCGCCGCCCAGCAGACCGACGTGGTGCAGCTCGACGCCCAGGTGATCGACGCCGCGCAGGAAGACGGCCAGCAGATCGTCAGCGTGCGCTTCCACGGCCTGATCCGCGAGGCGCCCGAAGCGCCGGCCGAGAACTTCGACGAGGTCTGGCACCTGGCGAAACCGCTGGACGGCAGCCGCGAGTGGGCCATCGCCGGGATCGCGCAGCAGGCCGTCTGAAGCCCGCTGCCACCCATCACTCAGGGCGAGGCCAACGGCCTCGCCCTTTTTCATTTGGTCAGCTGTCGAGCAGCCGCAGCTTCACGCTGCGCCCCTTGACCTTGCCCGCCGACAGCCGGCGCAGCACGTCGGCCGCGATCTCGCGCTGCACCGCGACATAGGTCGAGAACTCGTTGACGTTGATCTTGCCGATCTGCGCGGCGTCGAAGCCCAGGTCCTTGGTCAATGCGCCCAGCACGTCGCCCGGGCGGATCTTCTCCTTGCGGCCGCCCAGGATCTGCAGCGTCTGCATCGGCGGCTTCAGCGGCCCCAGCCCGGGGTCGGTGAGGCTGGCCAGCGGCTGCCAATGCGACTCGAAGCCGCCGGCCTGCTCGATGCGGCCGACCGCGCCCATCTCGTCCATCGAGGCGAGCGTGAAGGCCCAACCCTCGGCGTCGGCACGGCCGGTGCGGCCGATGCGGTGGGTGTGGGTCGCCGGGTCGGGCGACACGTCGACATTGATCACCGCTTCGAGCTGCGCGATGTCCAGCCCGCGGGCGGCGATGTCGGTCGCCACCAGCACGCTCAATGAGCGGTTGGCGAAGCGCACCAGCACCTGGTCGCGCTCGCGCTGCTCCAGGTCGCCGTGCAGGTCCAGCGCCGCGAAGCCCTGCGCCCGCAGCACCTGCACCAGGTCGCGGCACTGCGCCTTGGTGTTGCAGAAGGCCAGTGTGCTGACCGGGCGGTGGTGGTTCAGCAGCAGCGACACCGCATGCAGCCGCTGGTCTTCGGCCACCTCGAAGAAGACCTGGCGGATCTGCGTGGCGGCGGGCGCCTCGGCCAGCGTCACCCGCTTGGGCTCGCGCAGGAAGGCGGCGCTCAGCTTCGCGATGCCCTCGGGGTAGGTGGCCGAGAACAGCAGCGTCTGGCGCTTCGCGGGGCACTGCTTGGCGACCGCCGCGATGTCGTCGAAGAAGCCCATGTCGAGCATGCGGTCGGCCTCGTCGAGCACCAGGGTGTTCAACGCTTCGAGGTCCAGGCTGCCGCGCGACAGGTGGTCGAGGATGCGGCCGGGCGTGCCGACCACGATGTGCGCGCCATGCGCGAGGCTGGCGAGCTGCGGCCGCATGGTGGCGCCGCCGCACAGCGTGAGCACCTTGATGTGGTCTTCGGCGCGTGCGAGGCGGCGCAGTTCCTGCGTCACCTGGTCGGCCAGCTCGCGCGTGGGGCACAGCACCAGCGCCTGCACCGCGAATCGACGGGGGTTCAGGTTGGCCAGCAGCGCCAGCGCGAAAGCCGCGGTCTTGCCGCTGCCCGTCTTCGCCTGCGCGATCAGGTCGTGGCCCGCCAGTGCCAGCGGCAGGCTGGCCGCCTGGATGGGCGTCATGCGCTCGTAGCCCAGGCGCTGCAGGTTCTCCAGCGTGGCGGGGGGCAGCGGAAGGCTGGAAAAATCGGTGTCTTTTGCGTCGGCAGTCATGCGGGATTGTCCCACCCTGCACTCCCGCACAATGTCGGCCCTCGGCCTTCGCGGCCTGACAACGCCTTTCACTGCCATGACCGACACCGCCAAGCCCGCCCTGCCCGACCACCTCTCCACCGATCCGGCCAGCCCGCACCACGTGGCCGCCGTGTTCGAGCACGACATCGGCATCCGCTTCAACGGCAAGGAGCGGCACGACGTGGAGGAGTACTGCGTCAGCGAAGGCTGGATCAAGGTGGCTGCCGGCAAGACGGTGGACCGCCGTGGTCGGCCGGTGCTGATCAAGCTCAAGGGCCAGGTCGAGGCCTTCTACCGCTGAAAATTTTGCGCGGGCTCAACCCCGCCGGCGCGGCTGCGCCGTATCAGCCTGGGTCAGCACTTCAACAAGGGACTGCCCCATGGCCTTCGCCTCTCATCGCCTGCCCGCCGCACTGTCGGCCCTCAGCCTGCTGGCGCTCTGCGCCACCACCGCCCTCGCGCAACCGGCCCCGCCCGAGCGCCGCAGCACGCTGGAAGAACAGCAGTCGGTCACCGTCACGATCTACAACGAAGACCTCGCGCTGGTGAAAGACCGGCGGCAGGTCATGATCGACGAGGGGGCGAACCGAATCGCGCTGCGCGACGTGAGCGCGCGCCTGCGGCCCGAGACGGCGCAGCTGCGCAGCCTGTCGCACCCCGGCTCCTTCAGCCTGCTGGAGCAGAACTTCGACTTCGACCTGCTCACGCCGCACAAGCTGCTGGAGAAGTACGTCGGCCGCACGGTGCGCATCGTCCGCACTCACCCCACCACTGGCGTCGAGACAATGGAAACGGCGCAGGTGCTGAGCGCGCAGGAGGGCGTGGTGCTGAAGATCGGCGACCGCATCGAGACCGGTGCGCCCGGCCGCATCGTCTTCGACGGCGTGCCCGCCACGCTGCGCGACCGGCCGACGCTGGTGACCGAGCTCGCCAGCCAGCGCAGCGGCGCGCAGGACGTGGAGCTGTCGTACCTGACCGGGGGCCTGGCCTGGAAGGCCGACTACGTGGCCGAACTGAACGCCGACGACAGCCGGCTCGAACTCAACGGCTGGGTCACGCTGACCAACCAGAGCGGCACGCGCTACACCAACGCGAAGCTGCAGCTGGTGGCTGGCGATGTGAATCGGGTGAAGGACGAGCTGCGCATGAAACAAGCGCAAAGGGGGGTCGTGCCGACAGCCCTGGCCGAGGCATCGGCCCCGATGGCCCAGGAATCGCTCTTCGAATATCACCTCTACACGCTCGGCCGGCCCACCACCCTGGCCGAGAACCAGACCAAGCAGGTCGCGCTGCTCAGCGCCAGCGGTGTGCCGGTCACCAAGGAGTTGCTGATCCAGGGCACCGAGTACTACTACCGCTCCAGCGTGGGCGACATCGGCCAGAAGCTCAAGGCCGGCGTCTACGTCGAGTTCGACAACCGCGAAGCCTCGCGCCTGGGCCTGCCCATGCCCAAGGGCGTGGTGCGCGTCTACAAGCGTGACAGCGCCGGCAACGCCCAGTTCGTCGGCGAAGACCGCATCGACCACACGCCGAAGAACGAGAAGGTGCGCCTGCACCTGGGAGAGGCCTTCGACGTGACCGTCGACAAGAAGCAGACCGACTTCCGCCGCAGGGAGCCCACCAACAAGGCCAGCTACGTGTTCGAGAGCGCCTACGAGCTGACGCTGCGCAACGCCAAGAAGGAGGCGGTGACGGTGACCGTGCGCGAGCCGGTGCCGGGCGACTGGGTCATGCAGGACGAATCGCACAAGCACACCAAGGCCGCCGCGGGCACGGCCGAGTGGCGCGTCAGCGTGCCGGCAGAGGGCAAGACCACGCTGAAGTACCGCGTGCTCGTTCGCTACTGAGCGCTGCTGAAACCCGTATTCCCAGTCCCACGGCGCGCCCGTCTCGCCGAGGATGAAGCGGACCAGTTCGGGGAACACCTTCTCGGCCCGCACGTCGTTGCCCAGCAGCGCCACGCAGGCGCGGCGCCGCTCGACGCAGACCCAGGTGTTGCCGGTCGAATCGTTGTGGCCGCCCTTGAAGAAGGCGGGGCCCTGTGGCCCCTCGAACACCACCACGCCCAGCCCGGCGGCCAGGTCGCGCCGGCGCTGCGCGGGTGGCGCCTCGGGCGCGGGTCGTTGGGGTAGCTGGGCAGCGGCCGTGGCAGCAGGCGCTCGATCGGCGTGTCCAGCGTGAAGCGGCCCTCGTCCACCAGCTGCAGCACGGTGCAGGGCCTGTTCAACGAGGCGCCGTACATCACCGTCTCGCCGCCCAGCGGCTCGCCGCGCGCGTTGCGCTGGCCGAAGGCCCCGGTGTAGACGACGTCGCCACCCTCCACCACCGACACCGCCAGGCCCTGCAGCGATGCGCCCTGCATCAGGCGCCGGACATCGGCATCGATCCGGTCCGCACCGGGCACGGCCGCTGCTGCAGCCGACGCCCAGAGCATCGCCAGAAGGGCCCCATCGCTCGTTTCATGCCCGGCCTCCTGCGGTTGGATGGCGCATGCCAGCCAAGCTCTCTTCGACCGCCCCCGCTGACGAAACTTCGGGCATCCGGTGCGATCGCGGCCGCCAAGGGGTACGCTCGCGCCCTTGATGAGCCAGAACGCCCCCGCCAAAGCCGCGCCCCACGGCGCGCCCAGCCTGCCCAACCCCAGCCACGCCAACCGCCTGCCCGCCGGCATCGGCAAGGCCGAATTCAACCGCATCCGCCAAGCCGCCTGGGCCCTGCCACAGGTCGTCAAACCGGCGGACTACATCGACGACAGCCGGCCCGACTTCGAGCAGTACCTCGACACCCAGGGCTTCGTGCTGCTGCAGAAGGCCGCCGCCGGGCAGCGCCCGAGCCGCTGGATCGACCCGGCGCTGATGGGGGCGGCGCTGGCCCATCTGGACGCGCTCGGCCCCAAGGCCGACCTGCGCGCTCTGCAGCAGGAGCGCAGCTCGGCGCTGGATGCCGCCGCGGTCACGCGCCGCGCCGGCCACTGGACGCGCCTCGTGCGCCATGGCCTGCACATCCCCAGCGTCGACTGGCGGGTGCCGGTGCTTTTCCGGGTGCCGGTCGATGCCGAGATCGTCTGGGCCTTCTACCGCAGTGGCGACGAGGCGGCGCTGCACGCCGGGCTCGGCGCGCCCGCGCCGCACCCGAACGCCACGGAACTGGTGGCCCACATCGAATCGCTGATCGACCGCAGCCGCTCGCTCAAGCCCGACGCGCTCGACTCGCTGCTGCCGCGCCTGCAGGCCGAGGGCGCAGCCGCACCCTTGCTGGTCACCGAACCCGGCGCGCTGGCGCAGCTGAAGGCCGCGCTCGCCCGTGGCCAGGAGCGCTGGGAACACCACGTGACCCAGCAGGACGCCTTGGCCCGGCTGAACGACGAGCTGGCCTTCCACGGCTACCCCGACAGCTTCGAGAAGGCACGCCGGCTGCAGCGCCAGGTCACGCTCTACGTCGGCCCGCCCAACAGCGGCAAGACCCACGCCGCCTTCGAGCGCCTGGCCCAGGCGCTGGACGGCGCCTACCTCGCACCGCTGCGGTTGCTGGCGCTGGAGGGCCGCGACCGTCTGGTGGCGCGGGGCGTGCCCTGCTCGCTGCTGACCGGCGAAGAGAACGTGCCCGCCGAGGGCGCACGCGTCGTCTCCAGCACCATCGAGATGGTCGGCACCGGGACGGAGATCGACGTGGCCGTGATCGACGAGGCCCAGATGATCTTCGACCCGTCGCGCGGCTGGGCCTGGACGCAGGCCATCGTCGGCGTGCCGGCCAACGAAGTCATCATCATCTGCTCCGCCTACGCGGTGGCGGCGATCGAGAAGCTGCTCGGTCTGTGCGGCGAGCGCTGCCATGTCAAGCGCTTCGACCGCAAGCAGCACGTGGACCGCCTGACCCACCCGGTGCCGCTGTCGCAGCTGCAGAAGGGCGACGCGGTGGTCGCCTTCAGCCGGCGCGACGTGCTGATGCTGCGCGACCAGATCGCCGCCAACGGCCACCCGGTGTCGGTGATCTACGGCGCACTGCCACCCGAAGTGCGCCGCCGCGAGGCCGAGCGTTTCGCGCAAGGGCAGAGCGACATCCTCGTCGCCACCGACGCGATCGGCATGGGCCTGAACCTGCCGATCCGGCGCGTGCTGTTCAGCACGATGAACAAGTTCGACGGCGTGGGCGACCGCGAGTTGAACGAATCCGAGGTGCACCAGATCGCCGGCCGCGCCGGGCGATTCGGCATGCACGAGGAAGGCCACGTCGGCGTGCTGAAGGAAGCCGAGCCGACGGCCGCCAAGGCTCTGAAGGAGCTGCTGCCCAGGCAGCCGCGGGCCCCGCGCGACTTCAAGGCGCCGGTGGCGCCCAACCGCTGGCACCTGGAGACCATCGCCTCCCGGCTGGGCTTGAGCCAGCTGCGCCAGGTGCTCGGAGTCTTCGTCGAGCAACTCCGCCTCGACGACGCCCACTTCGCCGTGGCCGAGCTCGACGCGATGCTGGAGCTGGCCGGTCAGCTGGACGAGAGCGCCGCGAGCCTGTCCCTGCGCGAGCGCTTCATCTACGCCCAGGCCCCGGTGGACACGCGCACCGAAGGCCAGGTGCAGGAGTTCCTCGACTGGAGCCACCAGCACGCCACCACCGGCCGCGTGCACTCGCCCTGGTTCCTTGACGGCGTCGACGGCCACAGCCGGCTCGACGCGATGGAGCAGGCCCTGCGCGCCTGCACGCTGTGGCTCTGGCTGGACCTGCGCTTCCCGAACATCTACGGTCACGTGGAGGAGGTGCATGCGCTGCGCGCCGACCTCAACGACGGGATCGAGCGGCAGCTCAAGGGCAAGCGGCCGCTGGCGCAGCGGCGGGGCCAGCGGCGCCGCTGAGGCGCAGCGGCAGGGGTCTCAGCCCGCGAACTTCGAGAACACCAGCGTCGCGTTGGTCCCGCCGAAGCCGAAGCTGTTGCTCATCGCGGTGGTGAGCGGCGCATCGAGCCGCTCGCGCAGGATGGGCAGGCCTTCGGCGGCGGGGTCGAGGTTCTCGATGTGGGCGGAAGCGGCGGCGAAGCCGTGCTGCAGCATCAGCAGCGAGTAGATCGCTTCCTGGGCGCCAGCCGCGCCCAGCGAGTGACCGCTGATCGATTTGGTCGAGCTGATGTACGGGATCTTTTCGCCGAAGACCTGGCGCACCGCGCCCAGCTCGGCCAGGTCGCCCACCGGCGTCGAGGTGCCGTGGGCGTTGATGTAGTCGACCGGGGTCTTCACGGTGGCCATGGCCTGCTGCATGCAGCGCACCGCGCCTTCGCCCGAGGGGGCCACCATGTCGTGGCCGTCGGAGGTGGCGCCGAAGCCGACCAGCTCGGCAATGATGTTCGCGCCGCGGGCCTGGGCGTGTTCCAGCGCTTCGAGCACCAGCATGCCGCCGCCGCCGGCGATGACGAAACCGTCGCGCGACACGTCGAAGGCGCGCGAGGCGCGCTCGGCCTGGTCGTTGTAGCTGCTGCTCATCGCGCCCATGGCGTCGAACAGCAGCGACAGCTCCCAGCTCTCTTCCTCGCCGCCGCCGGCGAAGACCACGTCCTGCTGGCCCCAGGCGATCAGCTGAGCGGCATGGCCGATGCAGTGGGCGCTGGTGGCGCAAGCCGAGGTGATGGAGTAGTTGACACCCTTGATGCCGAAGGGCGTGGCCAGGCAGGCCGAGACCGTGCTGCCCATGGTGCGCGTCACCATGAACGGCCCGACGCGCTTGATGCCCTTGGCGCGCAGCGTGTCGGCCGCCCAGACCTGGTTGAAGCTGGAAGCGCCGCCCGAGCCGGCCACCAGGCCGGTGCGCGGGTTGGACACCTGCTCGGGGGCGAGGCCGGCCTGCGCGATGGCCTGCTGCATCGACAGGTAGGAGTAGGCCGCGGCGTCACCCATGAAGCGCAACGTGCGCCGGTCGATCGCCTCCTCGAGGTTGATCGACGGCCGGCCGCTGACCTGCGAGCGCATGCCGCGCTCGGCGTAGGTCGGGTTGAACTTCAGGCCCGAGCGCGCTTCGCGCAGGGATTGGGTGACCTCGTCCAGGCTGTTGCCCAGGCTGGAGACGATGCCGGCTCCGGTGACGACGACGCGGCGCATGAGGGCTTTGCTCAGAAGTTGTCGGTGGAAGTGAACAGGCCGACCTTCAGGTCGGTGGCCGAGTAGATCTCGCGGTCATCGGCAAAAACCTTGCCGTCCGCAATGCCCATGACCAGCTTGCGTTCGATCACGCGCTTCAGGTCGAGCCGGTAGCTGACCTTCTTCACGCTGGGCAGCACCTGGCCGTAGAACTTGACCTCGCCCGAGCCCAGCGCACGGCCGCGGCCGGGGTTGCCGCGCCAGCCGAGCCAGAAGCCGACCAGTTGCCACAGCGCGTCCAGGCCCAGGCAGCCGGGCATCACCGGGTCGCCCTCGAAGTGGCAGGCGAAGAACCAGAGGTCGGGCGTGATGTCGAGCTCGGCCTGGATCAGGCCCTTGCCGTGCTCGCCGCCGGTGTCGTCGATGCGGACGATGCGGTCCATCATCAGCATGTTGGGCAGCGGCAGCCGGGCGTTGCCGGGGCCGAAGAGCTCGCCGCGGCCGCAGGCGAGCAACTCGTCGCGGGTGTAGCTGTGGCGGCCCAGGTCGCGTTGGCTGGTCCGGGCGGGGGTCGGGTCGGAAGAAGGCATGTTGGCGGGCGGGAGGTACCAGTACGGTAACCCGCGATTGTGCCCGCCCTGCGCCCGCCGCAACATGACGGCGCGCAGGCCGCCCTTCCCGCCGGTCAGTGGCTCCAGTTGACCGACACGCTCACGCTGCGCGGCGCACCGTAGAAGCTCTGGCTCCAGTAGAGGCTGGTCAGGTACTTCTCGTTGGTCAGGTTGTCGATGTTCAGCGAGGCGCTCCAGTGCTTGTCGAAGTCGTAGCGGGCCATCAGGTCGAGCAGGGCGTAGGCCGCCTGGCGGGTGTGCACCGGCGTGCCGGAGGCCGCCACGTCGTCGCGGTGGATGGCGGATTGCCAGGCCAGCGTCGCGCCGAGCTTCAGCCGGTCCAGCGCCTGCCAGGTGCCGGCCAGGCGCAGCAGGTGGCGCGGCGTGAAGTTGCGGGTGGCGTGGCCGTCCGTGTCTTCGATCTCCAGCCAGGTGTAGCCGGCGCTGACCTTCACGCTCGGGCCCAGCGCGCCCACCAGCTCCAGCTCCACGCCGTGGCTGAGGGTGTCCACGCCCTCGTAGATCGAGATGCCGGTGTCCTCGTCGTAGCTCACGTAGGAGGCCAGGTTGTTCTGGCGTGACTTGAACAGCGCGACCGAGCCGAGCAGGCGCTTGTCCAGCCATTCGCCCTTGAGGCCCAGCTCGAGGTTGCTGCCGTCGGCCGAGGCGAGGCGGTCGAAGTTGGCGCCGACCTCGCTCTGCGGGTAGAAGATCGAGGCGTAGCTGCCGTAGGCCGACAACGTGGGGGTGAGCTCGTAGACCAGGCCGAGGTAGGGCGTGGTCTTCTGCTCCTGCTTGCCACGGGCGGCACCGTAGCTCTCGCCCTCGCTGTCGACCCAGGTGGCGTTGGCGCCCACCAGCACCTGCAGCGCATCGGTCGGGCGCAGGCGGGCGGCGGCGTACAGGCTTTGCTGGCGGTCCACGAACGAGCTGCCGCCGCCGCCCTGGTCGAAGACGGGCATCGGGTAGTCGCCGTTCCAGGTGGCCAGGTCGGGCAGCTCGGTGCCGATGCCGCGGCCGTAGTTCGACACGTCCTGCAGGCCCGACCGGGACGCGCTCGCGCCGACCACCAGCTCGTGCTGGCGTCCGCCCAGCTCGAAGGCCCCGCTGGCGCGCAGATCGACGATGTTCTGGGTGTTGTCCAGGTCGTAGCGCGAGGGCCAGGCCAGCATGCCGGCGCCGGTGGCGGCGTCGGGCTCGCCGTAGATGTAGAAGAGGCGTCCTTGCGAGTTGGTCGACTTGTGGGTGAAGCCGCCCTGCAGCAGCCAGCCGTTGGCCAGTTGGTGCTTCAGCTCGACGAAGGTCTGGCCCAGGTCGGCGTTCCAGTAGGCCCAGCCCGGCGCGGTGTTGACCGACACGTCGTAGTCGGTCGCCGAGCCGTCGGAAAACCACAGCGGCAGCGCGCCCCAGTTGTTGCCCCGGGGCCGGTTGGCCTGCTGGGTGTGGCCGGCGGTCAGCAGGGTGTTGTCGCCCAGGTCGGCCTCGACGACGCCGTGGAAGACCGCCTTCTTCAGGTGGTAGCGGTCGAGGTAGGAGTCCTTGTCCTCGGCGGCCAGCACCACCCGGCCACGCAGGCTGCCGCTGTCGTTCAGCGGCGTCGAGAGGTCGGCGTCGACCCGCTTCTGGTTCCACGAGCCCAGCAGCAGCCCGGCCGAGGCCTGGAAGCTGCTGGTCGGCCGCTTGCGCACGAAGTTGATCGTGGCCGACGGGTTGCCGGTGCTGGCGAGCAGGCCGGTGGCGCCGCGCACCACCTCCACCCGCTCGTAGATGGCGGTGTCGAGGTCGCCGTCGACCAGGCCGTAGACCATCGGGATGCCGATGCCGTCGACCTGGAAGTTGACGATGTCGAAGCCGCGCGCGGTGTAGTACGTGCGGTCGGTCTCGACCTTCTCGACCACGATGCCGGGGCTGAGCGACAGCACGTCGTTGACGTTGTTGAGCTTGAAGTCGTCCATCACACCGCGGGTGATGACGCTGATGGACTGCGGCGTCTCGCGCAGCGACAGGTCCAGCCCGGTGGCGGCGGCGCTCTGGCGGGCGCGGGCCGCGTCGTCCTTCTCGGCCTGGCCGGTGACGACGATGCGCTGGAGGGTGCTGGTGGTGGCGGTGTCGGCGGGCGCCGGTGGGGCGGCCGTGGCCTGGGCCCAGGACAGGGCGGGGGCAGCCAGGGCGGCGATCAGGGTGGCGGCAAAGGGTGCGCGGGCGAACGGGACCGTGTTCATCTTCTCAGGGGTGGCAGCTACGAAGCGGAAGAACCCCTGGGCGCGCGACAGCTGGCTGCGGGCAAGCCTTGAAGTGTAATAGGAATCATTACTATTAACAAAGCGAGCAATGTCCGGCGGCTTGCAGCGCCAGCCGCTGTGCGACCCACACTCGCCGGCCTGGTCAATAACCAACTCTTGCTTGTGGTCAATCATTCGCAAATGAGAATCGATCGTATTACGATGCACTCATGACAACCCTGACCACCCCGACCGAGGCGGGCGGCCTGCCGCCACTGGGCACGCCCATCCCGGCCTCGCTGGCTGTGCCGATGCCGCCCGTGGCCGCCGCGCCCCGCTGGCGCAGCGAAGAGTTGCTCGCCGGCACCGACGAGGCCTTGATCAGCCACGGCGACCAGGTCTACCGCCTGCGCCGCACCGGCACCGGCAAGCTGATCCTCACCAAGTAAGCGCTCGCCCTCTTTTCCCGCCGCCCGCCACCCTTTCTTTCCTCTCCCCGCCCGCACCAGCCAGCGCCGCAGCCAGCCCGTGCATGCCCGGACCCCCGAGGCCACGCATGCCCCACCTGACGCCGCGCCCGCCCGCCGACAGCAGCCCCACCCCCTCGCTGCTGGCCCCCGCCCCGCCCAGGGCCGACACCTCGCCGCTGGCCCGCGCCGCCGCCGCCTGCGGCTGCCACACCCCGCCCCCCCTGCCCGACGACATGCGCGGCTCGCGCCGCCGCCGCCTCTGGGAGCTGAGCCGCCATGCCCACTGCCCGGTCGTCGGCGTGTGCCTGCCGATCGCGGTGGTGCGCCGCCTGGTCGACAAGGTCGTGGGCGGCAAGGCAGTGGCCAGCGACTACGAGCTGCACTGCGGCGTGAACACCGAGTGCCGCGAGCGCGGCCCCATCGCGGAAAGCGTGCAGAAGGAGCTCGACCGCCGCTACGCCGGTGCGCTGCGGCTGGCGCAGGCGCACAAGAGCACCGACGCGCTCAAGGCCTGGTGGCAGGCGCAGACGGCCGGCCGCGACGTGCCCGGCGCGCTCTGGGCCACGCTGACCCACCCGCGCTGCGACGCGGCGCTGGAAGAGCTGGTGCTGTCGGACATCCACATGATCCAGCACCAGAATGGCACGGCGGACCGGGCCGACCTGGCGCGCCTGAACGCGCTGCTGGAAGAAAACGGCGTGCTGGCCCGCGAGCTGGGCGCTGCCCAGCAACGCTGCGTGCAGCAGGCGGCCGACCACGCCCGCCGCAGCGACGCGCTGAACGCCGAGCTGGTGCGCGCCCGCGCCGACCTGCTGGGCCGCGACACCCTGCTGGCCGCGCTGCAGGAAGACCTGGCCGCGCTGGAGGCGGCCGTGCCCTCGCTGCGCAGCCGCGACGAGCTGACGCGCCAGGTGGCCCACCAGATCGAGCGCATCCAGGACCTGGAGCGTGCGCTGCTGCGCACCCGCCACGAGCTTGAGCGCGAACGTCACCGCGCCGGCGAAGCGATGGCCGCGTTGCACGCACAAGCGTCGAACGCGGCTGCGCCCGCGGCCGAGCCGGTCTCCGAGGTGCCCGTCACCCTGTGCGACCGCTCGGTGCTCTGCGTGGGCGGCCGCGCCGCCAGCCTGCCGGTCTACCGCCGTCTGGTCGAAGGCGTGGGGGGCCGCTTCCTCCACCACGACGGCGGCGACGAGGACAACGTGACCCGCCTCGACACCACGCTGGCCGCCGCCGACCTGGTGATCTGCCAGACCGGCTGCATCAGCCACAACGCCTACTGGCGGGTGAAGGACCATTGCAAGCGCACCGGCAAGCGCTGCCTCTTCGTCGACAACCCGAGCAGCGCCAGCCTGCGCCGCGCACTGGCCGAGCTGGTGCCTGCCGCGCCCGCCTCGAAGGACGAGGCCGCTGCACGATGATCACCGCCGCCGACCAGATGGCGCTGCAGGCCTACAGCCTGCACCGCGAAGAGCACCGCCGCGGCCTGGCCGCGCACTGCCGGGTGCGCACGCTGGGCCTGGGCCCGCACCTGCGGCTGCAGTTCGAAGACGAGCTCACCGTGCGCCACCGCATCCAGGAAGCGCTGTGGGCCGGCCCCGCCGAGGCCGCGCCGCCTGCCATCGACGCCTGGGCCCGGCTGGTGCCCAACGGCGCCCAGTGGAAGGCCACGCTGACGCTCGAGCCGCCCGGTGGTGCCAAGCGCGCCCGCCTGCTGCCGCTGCTGCGCGAGGCGCTGCGCGAGATCTATGTCGAGCTGCGATGCCGTGGCCACGCACCGGTGCGCGCAGCTGCGCTCGAAGAGCCGGCCGGCCCGGCGCTGCGGCTGCTGCGCTTCCAGATCGAGCCCGCCTTCCGCCAGGGCTTGGCCGCGGGCGGCGAAGCCCTGCTCGGCTGCAGCCACCCGAGCTACCACTGGCGCCGCGTGATCCCGCCCGCCACGCTGGCCAGCCTGGGCCGCGACCTGGTGCAGCCCGCGCGCCGCAGCGGCCCGCTGCCGCCGGTGGCCGACGACACCGCCTGAGGAGCCGCGCCACCCCTTTTCTCTCGTTCCAAACCCCGGGGTCCACCCGGTCTTTCGCACACGCCAGCCGCCACCGCCAGCCCGTGCCCTCTTTTTCACGTGCTGTTGCTGTCGCCCATGCTGTCGCTGTCTTCCGCCCCGACCCCTTCCCCCTGCCGCCTTGCGCCGCTCGCGCTGGGCCTGCTGATCGCGTTCCCGCTCGCGGCGCCGCTCGCCGCCCGCGCGCAGGCCACCGAGCCGGTGCGCGAGCAGCCGCCGCTGCCCAAGATCAGCGTCACCGCCACCCGCACCGAGCGCGCGGCCGACGAGGTGCCTGCCTCGATCACCGTGATCGGCCACGAGGCCCTGCAGGCGCGTGACGCGCGCGACCTGAAGGCCGTGCTCGACGACGAGGTCGACCTCGCGGTGCGCTCGCAGCAGCCACGCTTCACCGCCGCGGGCTCGTCCACCGGCCGGCCGGGCAACGAAGGCCTCAACATCCGCGGCCTGGAAGGCAACCAGGTGCTGCTGCTGCTCGACGGCGTGCCGTTGCCGGCCGCCTTCAGCTTCGGCCCCTTCGCCACCGGCCGGCTCGACTCGGTCGACGTGGACCTGCTGTCGCGTGCCGAGGTGCTGCGCGGCCCCAGCTCCTCGCAGTTCGGCAGCGACGGCTTGGCCGGCGCGCTGGCCCTCACGCTGCTGCGCCCGCAGGACCTGCTGGTCGACGGTAAAACCAGCGCCGGCTTCGTCAAGCTGGGCGGCCACAGCGTCGACAGCTCGACCCACCTCGCCGCGGCCTACGCGCTGGCCAGCGGCCCATGGCAGGGCCTGGTGGCCGTGAGCCATCGCCGTGGCCACGAGGTGGACAACCAAGGCGACAACGACCGCCCCTACAGCGACCGCACCACGCCCAACCCGCTCGACCACCAGGCCAGCAGCCTGCTCGGCACCGTGGCCTTCCAGCTCGACCCGCGCCACCGCTTCGAAGCCACCCTGGACGCGCGCCGCCGCGAGCAGCAGGTCAACGTGCTGTCGGCCGTCGCCGAGGTGCCGGCCCTGCCGTCGCAGGCCAACCCTTTCGCCAACCAGACGGTGAGCTTGACGGCCGACGACGAGGTCGAGCGCCAGCGCCTGTCGCTGGTGCACCGCTACAGCAACGCCAACGCGCCGTTCGTGACCCAGTGGACGACGCACCTGTTCGGCCAGCGCGCCGAGATGCACCAGTTCACCGCCGAGGACCGCTTCTTCTCGGCCGACCGCACCCGCGACAACACCTACCAGGAGCGCAGCATCGGCTTGAACACCCAGGGCCAGGCGGTGCTGCGCGGCAGCGTGCCGCAGCGCCTGAGCTTCGGCCTGGACCTGTCGCAGACGAACGTGGAAGGCGAGCGCGACGGCACGGTGCCGCCCTTCGGCGAGACCTTCCCCGCCAAGCCCTTCCCCGACACCCGCTTCCGCAAGGCCGGCGCCTTCGTGCAGAGCGAGATCGACACCGACCGCTTCACCTTCATCCCCGCGCTGCGCTTCGACAGGTACAGCCTCACGCCGACTTCGACCACCGGCTTCAGCGGCGAGACGGTGTCGCTCAGCGACCAGGCCGTCACGCCGCGGCTGGGCGCGATCTGGCGCGTGTCGCATACCTTCGCGCCGTATGCGCAGTGGGCGCTGGGCTTCCGCGCGCCGCAGCCCGACCAGGTCAACAACGGCTTCACCAACTTCGCCTCCGGCTACAAGTCGATCGGCAACCCCGACCTGAAGCCGGAGCACGCCCGCAGCATCGAGCTCGGCGCCCGTGGCCAGCTCGACGCGCTGCACTGGCAGCTCGCCTGGTTCGACAACCGCTACCGCGACTTCATCAGCCAGGAGATAGTCGGCCTCGACGCCGACGGCCTGATGACCTTCCAGTACGTCAACCTCACCGACGCGCGCATCCGCGGCGGCGAGCTGCGGCTCGAGTGGAAGCCCGCGGGCCCCTGGAGCGGCCAGTTCGCGCTGGCCCGCACCCAGGGGTCGAGCGAGGTCAGCGGCGTGCGCGAGCCGCTGACGACGATCCAGCCGCTGCGCACCCGCCTGGCCCTGCGCTACGAGGCCGGCCCCTGGAACCTGATGGCCCAGTGGCAGCACGCCGAGGGCAAGGCCGCCAAGGACGTGCCCAGCGACAGCCGCGAGACCCAGTTCCTGCCGCCCTCGTCCGACGTGATCGACCTCTTCGCCACCTGGCGCCTGAACGGCACCTGGTCACTGCGCGGCGCGCTGCTCAACGTGTTCGACGAAACCTACTGGCGCTGGTCGGACGTGCGCGGGCTGTCCGATAGCCCCTCCGTCATCGCCTACAGCGCCCCCGGCCGCAGCGTGCAGCTGGCCGCGCGCGCCGACTTCTGAACCTTCTGCGAAAGCCATCGCCATGAATGCCGTGATCGACCAAGCCTTCGACAGTCACGCCAAGCTGCGCCGCGCCTTCGCCGAGGCGCGCCGCCCGCCGGCCCGCCGCCACCGCGACATCGCCGAGCTGCTCGGCATCTCCGAAGGCGAACTGATCGCTGCCCACGCCACCAGCTTCGACGCGGAAGAGTCGCCGCTGGTGGTCCGCCGCCTGCAGCCCGCCTGGCCAGCCATCGTGGAAGCGCTGGAAGACCTGGGCGAGGTCACGGCGCTGACCCGCAACGCCTCGTGCGTGCACGAGAAGGTGGGCACCTACAGCCGTGCGTCGGTGGACGGCATGGTCGGCCTGGTGCTCGGCGGCGCCATCGACCTGCGGGTGTTCTACAGCGCCTGGGCCCACGGCTTCGCGGTGCAGGAAGCCACCGAGCGCGGCCCGCAGCGCAGCCTGCAGTTCTTCGATGCGCAGGGCACGGCGATCCACAAGGTCTTCCTGCGTGAGCGCAGCGACCTGGCCGCCTACGAGCGGCTGGTGGCGCGCTTTGCCGACCCGTCGCACGCCGCGCCCGGCATCGTGCCGCTGCCCGCACCGCCGGCCAAGGCCGAGGCGCCCGACAGCGAGGTCGACGTGGCCGCCTTCCAGGCCGCGTGGGCCGCGCTGCGCGACACCCACGACTTCTTCGGCATGTTGCGCCGCCACGGCGTCAGCCGCCCCCAGGCGCTGCGCCTGGCCTCGCCGCAGTTCGTTCAGCAGGTGGAGACCGGCGCCGCGCAGGACGTGTTGCACCGCGCCGCGCAGGCCGGTACGCCGATCATGGTCTTCGTCGGCAACCCCGGCATGATCCAGATCCACGGCGGGCCGGTGAACAAGGTGGCGGTGATGGGCCCCTGGCTCAACGTGCTGGACCCGGGCTTCAACCTGCACCTGCGCGAAGACCACGTCGCCAGCGCCTGGCTGGTGCGCAAGCCCACCACCGACGGCCTGGTCAGCTCGCTCGAGCTCTTCGACGCCGAGGGCCACACGATCGCCATGTTCTTCGGCGAGCGCAAGCCCGGCCAGGCCGAGCGCTGCGAGTGGCGCGAGCTCCTGGCCTCGGTGGCCGCAGAGCCGGCCTGGTGCGCGCCGTGATGCAGCGCCGCCTTCTTCTGCAGGCCGCCACCGCGGCCGGCCTGACGCTACAGTTCAGCGGCACGTTCGCTGCGCCCCGCCGCATCGTCAGCGTCGGCGGCGCGCTCACCGAAACGGCCTATGCGCTGGGCGCGCAGGCCGAGCTGGTGGGCGTGGACACCACCTCGCTCTTCCCCGCCGCGGCGCGCGCGCTGCCCAGCGTGGGCTATGCGCGCCAGCTCTCGGCCGAGGGCGTGCTCTCGCTGGCGCCCAGCCTGGTGGTGGCCAGCGACGAGGCCGGCCCGGCCACCGTGCTGCGCCAGCTCGAAGCGGCCAAGGTGCCGGTGCACCTGCTCGCCAGCGCCCACAGCATCGAAGGCACCGCCGCCCGCACCGAGAAGCTCGGCGCCCTGCTGGGCCGCGCCGACGCGGGGCGCGCGCTGGCGCAGCAGATCCGGCAGGACGCGGCAGCAGCCCGCGACCGCGCCACCGCGCAGCACCGCGCCGCGCCCCCGCGGGTGCTCTTCGTGCTGGCGCACTCGATGAGCCAGCTGCGCGTGGCAGGCGAGGGCACTGGCGCCGACGCGATGATCCGACTGGCCGGCGCCCGCAACGCGCTGGCCGGCGTCGAAGGCTACAAGCCGCTGAACGCTGAAGCCGCGCTGGCCGCCGCGCCGGAGTGGATCCTCACCACCGACCAGGGGCTGGAGGCCGCCGGTGGCGTCGAGGGGCTGCTGAAGGCGCCCGGCCTGGCCAACACCACCGCCGGCCGCGCCCGCCGCGTGGCCAGCATGGACGCGCTGCTGCTGCTCGGCTTCGGCCCGCGGTTGCCGGCGGCCATCCAGGCGCTGGCGCAGGGGCTGACGGTGCGATGAACAATCCACTGGCCTTGGCCGCGCGCCCACCACGCCTGGCCGACCGTCGCTGGGCGACCGACGTGGGGCTCGCTCTGCTGCTACTGGCTACGCTGGTGCTCAGCGTGCGCCTGGGCGCCGTGCCCATCCACGCGGCCGACTGGCTGGCGCCCTGGTCGGGCGAGCCGATGGGCGGCGGGGCCTACGTGCTGTGGCAACTTCGCCTGCCGCGCGCGCTGCTGGCCATGGCCGTGGGCGCCGCGCTGGCGCTGGCCGGCACTTTGTCGCAAGGCCTGTTCCGCAACCCGATGGCCGACCCCGGCCTGCTGGGCGTGACCAGCGGCGCAGCCTGCGCGGCGGCGCTGGTGCTCACCGTGTTCGCCGGCGCCTCGTGGCCGCTGCCGCCCGAGTGGCGGCCCTGGGTGCTGCCGGCCGCGGCGCTGGCGGGGGGCCTCGTGGTCTGCTTCGGGCTGGACCGGCTGGCGCGCTGGCTCACCCCCGGCTCGGTGGCCGGGCTGCTGCTGACCGGGCTGGCGCTGAACGCGCTGGCGATGGCGGTGGTCGGGCTGTGCAGCTACCTGTCGACCGACGAGCAGCTGCGCGCCCTCACCTTCTGGACGCTGGGCTCGCTGGCCGGGGGCCACTGGGGCGTGGTGGCGGTGATGGCCGCCGTGCTCGCGCTCGCCCTTCCCCTGGGCCTGCGCCTGGCCCAGGGGCTGAACGCCCTGGCCCTCGGCGAAGCCGTGGCCGGCCACGTGGGGCTGGATGTGGCCCGGCTACGCACCGCGGTGGTGGCGCTGGTCGCGCTGCTGTGCGGCCTGTCGGTCGCCTGGTGCGGCGTGATCGGCTTCATCGGCCTGATGGCGCCGCACCTGGCGCGCACGCTGGTCGGCGCCGACCAGCGCCGCCTGCTGCCGCGCGCCGCCGCGCTCGGCGCGGGGCTGCTGCTGGCGGCCGACACCGCAGCGCGCACCGTCGTGCTGCCGGCCGAGATTCCGGTCGGCATCTTCACCGCGCTGCTCGGCGCGCCCCTGTTCCTGGCGTTGCTGCGCCAGAAATGAAGCCCCCACGCTCCCTTCCGGTCGCTGCCCCCGAGGGGGGCTCGCGCAGCGGCCCGGCAAAGCCGGATCCGCGCACGCCACTTGGTTAATGACATGCTCCTACGACTTGAACACGCCTCACCACGCCAGGGCGGCCGGCTCTTCGGCCCTTTCGACGCCGAGGTGGCCGCCGGCGAGCGCATCGCCGTGCTGGGGCCGAGCGGGGCCGGCAAGTCCACCCTGCTGCGCCTGATGGCCGGCGAGCTGGCCGCGCACACCGGCCGCGTGCTGCTCGACGGCCGGGCGCTGGCCGACACGCCGCGTGCCGCCCTGGCATTGCGCCGCGCCGTGCTGCCGCAGTCACACGGCGTGGCCTTCGGCCTCGGCGTGGAACTCGTCGTCGGCCTCGGCCGGCTGGTGCGCGAGCCCGACCCGGCCCGGCCGCAGATCGTGCGCGACGCGCTGCGCCAGGCCCGCGCCGGCCACCTGGTCGAGCGCCGTTTCGACAGCCTCTCTGGCGGCGAGCAGGCCCGCGTGCAGCTTGCCCGCGTGATGGCTCAAGCGTGGGACGTGAACCACGGCCTGCTGCTGGTCGACGAGCCACTCGCCGCGCTCGACCCCGCGCTGCAGCTCGAGTTGATGGACGCGCTGCAGGCCCATGCCCGCGTGCGCGGCCATGCGCTGGTGACGGTGCTGCACGACCTCGGCCAGGCGCTGAGCTGCTTCGATCGCCTGTGGCTGGTCGACGGCGGCCGCCTGATCGACACCCGACAGCCCGCCACCCTGGCCGCGCTGCCGGCGCTGGAGCGCCTGTACGGCGTGGCACTGCACGGCATCGCGCTGCCCGATGGTGGCGTGGCCGTGGCGCCGCGCCGCAGCGCTGGCAGCGGCGTGGCCCAGGCCGCATGATGACGAGCACGATGAGCGCCCGCACGCCTTTCACCACCCGCACCCCCGCCCCGCTGCTGCTTGCCCTGGCGCTGGCGGGCTGTGTTCAGACACCGGTCGCGCCCGCCGCGGCCACGGCGTCCACCGAAGCCCCCACCCTGCCGCCCGAGCTGCGCAGCGCCCGCTTCATTCTGCTGGGCGAGGTGCACGACAACCCGCTGCACCACGCCTGGCGCGCCCAGTGGCTGCGCACGCTGCTGGCCGATGGCCGGCCGACACGCGTGCTCTTCGAGCAGCTCGACCGCGCAAAAGACGCCGAGCTGCGCCAGGCCCGCGCCACCGCGCCCACCGACAGCGCCGCCATCGCCCGCGCCGGCGGGCTCGATGAAAAGGCCTGGCGCTGGCCGCTGCACCAGCCGCTGTTCGACGCCGCGCTGGCCGGCGGTGCCGACATCACAGGCGGCAACCTTGCCCGCGACGCGGTGCGCAGCGTCGTGCGCCAAGGCCCGGCCGCGGTGCCGGCCGACCTGCAGCCGCTGCTCGACGCACCGGGCTGGACCGCCGAGCAGCAGCGCGCCACCGAAGCCGACATCGAGCAGGGGCACTGCGGCGCGCTGCCGCCTTCGCAGCTCGCGCCGATGGCCCTGGCCCAGCGCACCCGCGACGCGGCGATGGCCCAAGCCATGCTCGCGGCCCCCGCCGGCACCCGCGTGGTGCTGATCGCCGGCAACGGCCACGTGCGAGACGACCGCGGGGTGCCACACCACCTGCGGGTCGCCGGCGTGCCCCCGGCGCAGATCGCGAGCGTCGGCTTCATCGAAGTGGGCGACACGCCGGCACCTGGCACCTACGGCCGCACCGTGACCACGCCACGCACCGAGCGGCCGGACCCGTGCGAGGCCTTCGGCAAGAAGACGGGCAGCTGAACGCGCTTCCTGTGGCGGTGATCGATCGCTAGGATCACGGCTTCCACGCCACCGCCGAGGAGCGCCCCCGTGACCAGCGTCGAAGCCCCCGTCCAGCGCCAGCTCGACGCTTACAACGACCACGACCTGGCCCGCTTCGTGGCCGAGTACACCGACGACGTCGAGGTCTTCCGCCCACCGGCCACCGAGCCGGTGCTGCAGGGCAAGGCGGCCTTCGCGGCGCACTACGCGGCCAACCGCTTCAACCTGCCCGCGCTGCATGCTGCGCTGGTGAACCGCATGGTGCTGGGCAACAAGGTGATCGACCATGAGCGCATCACCGGCCTGGGCGGCGACGGCGGCCCGGTGGAGGCCGCCGCGGTCTACGAGGTGGCCGGCGGGCTGATCCGCCGGGTCTGGTTCTTCAGCCCTGCGTGACCGGGGGACGCGACCCGGTTTCGGCCGGCGGGGCCATTGGCCCTGCCGCGCCCCCACCCCGGCGGGGCGGCAGTATGCTGCGCGGCGCACAACCCCTCGGGCCCCGGCCCGCCGATTGCCCGACAGCCTCATGGCCAAGAAACCCGAATACGCACTGGTGCCGGCCGCTGAGGCCGGCGGTTCCGACATCGCGTCGCGCATCGGCGCGGCCATCCTCGGCTTCCTCGGTGATGTGCCGCGCTCGCGCGAGACGCGCAGCGCCGCGCCGGCCGAGTCCGCACGCCAGGTGGCTGCCCGCGCCGCCGCGAAGGCGGCCACCGCCGCGGGCACGCTGGCGCTGCCGCCCGGCCCGCTGGGCTGGCTGACCATCCTGCCGGAGATGGTGGCCGTGTGGCGCGTGCAGGCCACGATGGTGGCCGACATCGCCACGCTCTACGGCCGCCAGGGCACGCTGACGAAGGAGCAGATGCTCTACTGCCTCTTCAAGCACACCGCCTCGCAGGCGATGCGCGACCTGGTGGTGCGCGCCGGCGAGCGCTGGCTGGTCAAGAAGGCCACGCTGCAGATGCTGCAGGCGATCGCCCGCCGCATCGGCGCCAAGGTCAGCGAGCGCGCCGTCACGTCCACCGCGTCGCGCTGGCTGCCGGTGGTCGGCGCCATCGGCGTGGCGGCCTACGCCTACTACGACACCGCGCAGGTCGCCAAGGCCGCCATCGCGCTCTTCGAGCGCGACATCGAAGTCATCGAAGAAGAACCCACCCCCTGAGCCCCCGCCCATGAAATTCATCTCCGTGCGCGTGCGCACCGCCATCGTGATGCATGGCTACACCGAAGAGAACCAGGAGATCGTCGAGCAGTTCGACGACCAACCCTTCGTCGAGAAGCTGATCGCGGTCGAGCGCATCCAGTCCGTCTCGGAGCAGTACATCCTCGTCAGCTCGTCGCACGGGCGGGTCATGTACTGGGCCTACGAAGGCGGGCTGGCGTCGATCAAGGCGCGGCTGCAGGCCGCCGGCCTGGTGGTGGCCTGAGATGAAGCGCTGGGCGGCGGTGGCCGCACTCCTGATGGCGCTGGTCTCGCCCGCAGGCGCCGGCGGGCTGGCCATCGTCGGCGCGCGCGTGCTCCCGGCGCCCGACGCCGAGCCCATCGAGCGCGGCACGGTGGTGGTCAATGACGGGCGCATCGTCGCCGTGGGCCCTGAAGGCCAGGTGCCGGTGCCGCCCGACACCCGCGTGATCGACGGCCGCGGCAAGACGCTCGCCGCCGGCTTCTGGAACAGCCACGTGCACTTCCTGCAGGCGCCGCTGCGCGAGCCGGCGCGCCCCGCGGCCGAGCTGGACGCCGCCTTGCAGGCCATGCTGACGCGCTGGGGCTTCACCACCGTGTTCGACATCGGCTCGCTGCCCGGCCGAGCGCGGGCGCTGCGCCAGCGCATCGAGGCCGGCGAGCTAACCGGGCCTGCCATCCTGACGACCGACGCGCTGTTCTTTCCGGTCGGCGGCACGCCAATCTATGTGCGGGACCTGTTCGCCTCGCTCAGCGTGCCGAGCATGGAAGTGGCCACGCCCGAGCAGGCCGCCACACGCGCGCGCCGCCAGCTTGCCGAAGGCGCAGACGGCGTGAAGATGATGGCCGGCGCCATCGTCGGGCCGCCCCAGGGTGTATTGCACCTGGACAGGACAATAGCCCGCGCGCTGGTGGACGAGGCCCACCGCGCCGGCAAGCCCGCCGTGGCCCACCCGAGCGACATCGCCGGGCTGGAGGTGGCGCTGGGCAGCGGGGTCGACCTGCTGGCCCACGGCACGCCGACCACCGGCCCCTGGCCGCCCGCGCTGGTGCAACGGCTGGTCGACGCGAAGGTGGCGCTGACCCCCACGCTCGCGCTGATCGAGATCGAGCTGCGCCAGGAGGGCGTGCCACCGCACATCACCGCCCGCTTCGTCGCCGACGCCCAGCAGCAGGTGGCCGCCTTCGTGCAGGCCGGCGGCACCCTGCTCTTCGGCACCGACGTGGGCTACATCGACGCGGCCGACACGCGGCGCGAATTCGAGCTGCTGGCCGGCGCCGGCTTGAGCTGGCAGCAGATGCTGGCCAGCCTGACCACCGCGCCCTCCGCCCGCTTCGGCCAAGGCCAGCGCAAGGGCCGCGTCGCGCCCGGCTTCGACGCCGACCTGGTGCTGCTGGCGCGCGACCCCGCGCAGGACCCGAAGGCCTTCGCCGAGGTGGCGCTGACGCTGCGGGCGGGCCGCGTGCTGTTTCCCGCTTCGGCGCGCTGACCCGCCGTTATCCCCGCGCCGTTATCCCAGGTTAACGACGCCACCCGCCCGCGCCGCTAGCGTGCGGGCATGCAGATCCAGCTGAACCAACGCGCCGTGGCCCTGGCCGCGGCCGACGAACCCACGCCGCTGCTCTGGTGGCTGCGCGAAGCCCAGGGCCTCACCGGCACGCGCTATGGCTGCGGCGAGGGCGCCTGCGGTGCCTGCACCGTGCACCTGGACGGCGAGCCGGTGCGCGCCTGCCTCACGCCCTGCAGCGCCGCCGTAGGCCGCGCGCTCACCACCATCGAGGGCCTGGCCGAGGGCGAGCGGCTGCACCCGGTGCAGCAGGCCTGGCTCGAACTGCGGGTGCCGCAATGCGGCTACTGCCAGAGCGGCCAGATGATGGGCGCCGCCGCCTTGCTGGCGCGCCACCCGCGGCCCACCGACGCGCAGATCGACGAGGCCATGGCCGGCCACCTGTGCCGCTGCGGCAGCTACGACCGCATCCGCGCGGGCATCCACCGCGCCGCGGCGCTGATGCGCACCAGCGCCAAGGCCGCTCGATGAACAAGCACCGTACTGGCTGGACGCGCCGCGCCTGGCTCATCGGCGCCGGCGGCGTGGCGGTGGCCGTGCCGCTGGCCAGCTGCAGCATCCTGCCGCCCATCCCCCAGCGGCCCCTGCCCACCGCGGAGGACGCGAGCGGCTGGCTGCGCCTCACCTCGGCTGGCCGCTTCCTGCTGCACTGCCCGCGGGCCGAGATGGGCCAGAACGTGCTGGGGGCGATGCGGCACATCGCGGCGCAGGCGCTGGGCGTGCCCGAGGCGCTGGTCGACGTGCAGGTGGCCGGCACCGCCGACATCCCCCTGGCCAAGGCCACGGTGGGCAGCGACTCGGTGCGCGAGCTGTGGGGCCCGCTGGCGGGCGCCTGCGCCGACCTGCGCGACGCGCTGCTGGCGCGTGCGGCCGAGCGCCTGGGCGCGCCGGCCCTCACCACCAGCGTGGCCGGCGCCCACGCGCCGGGCGGCGCCACCCTGCCCTGGGCCACGCTGGCCAGCCCGCCACTGAAGCTGGCGCCCTCGGGCCGGCCCGCGCCGGCCGTCTCGCAGGCCACCCCGCTGGGCGCTTCGCCACCCCCGCCGCAGTTCGAGGCGCTGGTGCGCGGCGCGCCGCTCTTCACCGCCGACGTGCGGCTGCCCGGCATGCTGCACGCGATGGTCATCCACCCGCCCTGGCGGGCCGAGCTGGGCGGCGGGCTGGTGGGCTGGGACGAGGCCGCCGTCCGCGCGGTGCCCGGCTTCGTCGCGCAACTGCGGCTGCCCGACATCGACGGGCTGGTGCTGGCCGCCCGCGACGCGCCCGCGGTGTGGGCCATGCGGCGCGCCGCCGCCCCGCGCTGGGAGCCGCCGCCCCACCGGCCCGACCCCATCGCCCTGGTCGACATCGACCGGGCGCTGGCCGAGCGCAGCTTCACCCGCGACAGCGGCGCGGTCGACGAAGCCGGCGCCTGGACGGTGGACCTGCGGCTGGACGTGCCGATGGCCGCCCACGCCGGCATCGAGCCCCGCTGCGCGCTGGCCCGGTTCAACCCCAATGCCGCGCCCGACGCGCCCGGGCTGGAGCTCTGGTGCGGCAGCCAGGACCCGTTCTACGTGCGCGACGTGATGGCGCGCGACCACGGCCTGCCGGCCGCGCGCATCCAGGTGCACAACCACCGCATCGGCGGCGGCTTCGGCGCGCGGGCGGTGGTCAACATCGAGCGCGAGGCCGCCTTCATCGCCCAGGCCCTGCAGGCGCCGGTGAAACTGCAGTGGACGCGCGAGGACGAGTTCCTCGCCGGCTTCCACCGCCCTCCCTCGTCGCACCGGCTGCGCGTGCGGGTGGGCGCCAGCGGGCTGATCACCGACTGGTGGCATGCCCTGTCCAGCTCGCACATCATCTTCACCTCGGCCGCCATGCCGCCGTGGATGCAGAGCGTGTCGCGCCTGGTCGGCGACCCCGGCACCTCGCGCGGCCACCAGCCGCCGTATGCCGTGGGGCGGCAGCGCCGCTCGCTCAAGCTGACGCGGCTGCCGCTGGCCACCGGCCCCTGGCGCGGCCTCGGCGCCGGCCCCAACGTGCTGGCGATCGAAGCCGCGATGGACGCCGCCGCCCGCGCCAGCGGCCAGACGCCGCTGGACTTCCGCCTGCGCCACCTGGCGCAAGCGGAAGCGGGCGAGCACCTGGCCAGCCCCGAGCGCCTGGCCCGCGTGCTGCGGCGCGTGGCCGCGCGCGCCAGCGACGCACCCGCGCTGCCCGCCGCCGCGGGCGAGCGCACTGGCCGCGGGCTGGCCTGCGGCGCCTACAAAGGCCACGGCATGGCGGCCGCGGTGGCCGAGGTGGTGGTCACGGCCGATCGCATCCGCGTGACGCGGCTGTGGTGCAGCCACGACTGCGGCACCCTGGCCGACCCCGGCGGCACGCGGGCACAGATCGAAGGCAACCTCGCCTGGTGCCTGGGCCTGGTGCTCAGCGACGAGCTGCAAGCCCCAGACGCCACCCCCGCCTCGCCACGCCTGGCCGGCTACGCCCTGCCCCGCATCAGCGACATGCCGCAGCTGGACATCGACCTCGTGCCCGGTGACTCACCGCCCGGCCCAGCCGGCGAGACGGCGATCGTGGCCGGGGCTGGCGCCATCTACAACGCGATCGTGGCTGCGACGGGAGTGCGGCCGACGCGGTTGCCGGTCAGGGTGCAGACGGTGTGAGGTGAGCGGGACACTTGGCCGATCGACTTGCGGGCTTGTGACGGGAGGGGCGCTTGTGCAGCGGTTGCAGCCGGTGGACTCGGCTGCGCGAACTCACGTCGGCTGGGATCAAGCGGCCGCTCGGCGAGAACTTCGACCGAGGCCCTCAGTGTCGATTCCCTGCTTGCCGAATCGATCTTGGCAAACCTCACGGCGAACTCTTTCTGAAGCGTCCTCGCGGCGACAACGCAGTCGAATGGGCTTCGCGCAATTGGTGTTAACAAGCCCTAGTTGACGGCAGGCGTCTGCGCTCTGGAGGAGCGTGCAACCCCTTCAGTTGCATTCATGTCGTGCTTCGTCACTGCGCTCGCGCCACGGCGACAGCGTGAGGCACCAGGTCAACATCGCCCAGTGCTCTCGCAAATGCATCGCGCAACGAAGGTGTCTTCAAACCTTCAAGCTGACTCGAGAGCGCCTGGCGGGCCTTCTCGGCATCTGCCGTCAAGTGAATGTAGATGGCCAGAGAACTGTACGCGACGTCCGGCACATCCCCTTGAGTCAAGGACAGCAGAAGCCAGACTCGAGGGTCGGAGCCACTCTTGCCGGCCACGCGCACGAGCAGTTTACTGGCGTCGTCCACCCTGCCAAGCGATATGGCGGTGCTGGCATAGTTCATGGCCACTTGCGATGCGTTTGGGTCCAAGGCGAGGGCCCTTGCGAACTCTTCCAGGGCGCTAGCGTTGTCTGCGCGTCGGATGGCGCGAATGCCGGCATCGTTCGCAGCGGTGACGGCTGCGCGCACCTCCTCAGAGGGCAACGCAATAGATCCCTTTGTCATTGCAATCAATGCGTCGACGCCGTCCCAGTTTCCTTCCATAGCAGCGCGCAACACGGGTTCTACCGGGTCAAATGCGGCCGGAATGTACTGACGAGTAGGCCTGCGCCAGTCTGGCGTGGGCACGGTAAGCGCATGCACAACGGGAGATGTTGCCGGCTCGGCCACAGCGACGGGCGTTGACTCGGTTGCCGACGCTGCAGTCTCTGCGGCGGATGCTTGCGGAACTGCTACCGTTTCCGATGGCGTTGTCGAGGGCGTGGAAGGTGAAGCTTGGTTGTTTGCGACGAGTGCATCCGCCGGGGAGCCCGCCTGCTGCACGCTCCGATCGACATGTCGCGACGTCAGCCCGACTTCAGCCGCGGAAGCCATCTGCTGGTGCTCTGCTCCCCACGTGATCGCAGCTGGCAGCCAAGGCAGGGGAATGCAGGTCACCAGCGCAATGGACAGCAGGGCAAGCCCGCCCCCATCGGTTGCCGCCCAGGGCACGGGGACTGTCGAGGGCTCAGGGTCTGCATTGCTTGCGGACGCGTATGCCTGCCGCTTGTCGTACGAGTACCTCTGGATGGCGCTTCGGCGAACGTGGCCTGCGGCCCATGCAACAGCGATACCCGTGACTGCCATGGCAAGCAGTCCCCAGCTCCAATCCAGCTTCCAGAAGGCAAGGGCTGCCGTCCCGACCGCAGCTTGCAGCGGGAAGAAGGCGCGTTGGAGCTTCGCCTGGCGGCTCTTGTCGATAGGCAGGTCCTCGCAGGAGACCAGGGCATGACCGGCGCCGGCGCCGAGCATGGCGTAGGTCTTGCCTTCGTATGTCGCGTTCACGCTCCACACTGGCACATACACAGTGTCCACCTCCCAGGACCTCCAGGTGCAACTCCAGTGCCAGTCAGCCTGCCGGTCGCCTTGAGCGTTGCGCTTTACCGCTCGGTCAATCTCCCTGAGGACACCATCCTTCGCGTGCGTCTCGTATGTCGTGTCAGGGGAACCATGGGGCTGCTTCAGATAGATGCCTTGAGCGCGCTCTTCGGTCCAGCCCTCAACGGGCAATCTGCTCAGATCGGTGATGAGGGCCCCTCCATTCAGCTTACAGATCCGATAGCTGTCAGCGGCCGCGGACACGTCGACATTGCCGTGCTGGGTGCCGCTACACGGTCTCCAGGTCGTGTCGGTGCGGTAGCCCCAAATCGGCTGGCCCTTGTCGTCGTATCGCACGAGGTAGCGAACCTGCTTGTCGTAGCCGAACGACGCCGTCCAAGAGGCAGAGTAACTCCCGCGATATCGGTAGACCGCAAGGTACTCGCGAGTGGGTGTGTCGAACACCGCGTCTCGAACAAGGTTGTCGGGGGTCAGCTCCCCCCGGGCCAAGCGCGCTCGCGCGGCTTTGAGAAACTGGGCCTCATCGTTGAGGAAAGGGACGATGTTCTCGAGGAATCGGGGCATAGGAAGAAATCGGCAGATGCCCTGCAAGCTTTAGTTCTTCCTACTTTCCTGTGTCAAGCACACCCGCAAAGCCCCAAAGCGTCCCCCAAGGTGCAAGGCGCAGGGTCAGCGTAGAGAGTCAAGCCGTTCGTGTGCCGAAGGGAGAACTTTCAAATGTCCTCCTCGCAGCGACTGAGTCTGACGCGACCTTGGCAACGACGATTGGCACGACGGGGACCTTTAGGGTCGGGTATCACCGTCCGGTCTGGGCTATGTCCTGCTCGACGGTCGGTCGGCAAGCGGTTGGCGAATGACCGGTGCCGCAATCGGGGCGATCGAACAGCCCCTGAGCCATCGAATGCCCGGTGACTAGCTGTGAAATTCCAATGGGTTGTTGCGGGTGTTCACCCGGCGTGGTTTTGAGAAACTGGCTCTCCGCGGGCCATCGATCCATGTGCGGTCGCAGCCATCGTCGAGCTGCGACGCAAGCTGCCTCGCTGAACCATGAAGGCCCGCTACCACCACCTCACCACCACCGCGGCACCCTTCGGCGATAGTCGTCATACGCCGCGCCGAACTTCAGCCCCATCGCCCGTTCCTCCACCGGCACGTAGCAGCCCTGGGCCAGCACGAAGAACACGAGTGGTCCGGCCAGCGCGCTGGCGCTGCCCAGCGTGGCCGCCAGCCCCAGCAGCGCGATCAGCATGCCCAGGTACATGGGGTTGCGCGTGCGGCGGAACAGGCCCTCGGTGCGCAGGCAGCCCGGCTCGCCGAAGGTGTTGATGTTGGTGCCGGCCCGGCGGAACATGCGCGCGTGCCACTGCGCCATGCCCAGCCCGCCCAGGGCCGGCACGAGGCCGAGCCAGTTCCAGGGTGATGGCAGCCAGGTGGCCAGGGGCCAGGCCCGGTGCAGGGCGGTCATCAGCCCCGCGCACAGCAGGACCACAATCGGAGGCAGCAGGAGCAAGCGCATGGTGATGCAAGGTGAGTGGGTGGTGGGCGCAGTCTCGCCACGCAGCGGCAGCAGCGCGATAACCGCGGTTAACGGCGCGGCACGCCCGCCCGCGCCCGGCGGCGTTCACAGCGCCGAGCAGGCCTTCCGCCGCCTGGCCGGCGGCGAGCTGCCAGAGTGGCCGGCGCTGGCTGCCAGCGGGCTGCAGCGGCGCACGCTGGCCGCGGGCGAAGCGCTGTTCCTGGCCGGGCAGCTGCGGCCCTTCGTCTATGTGCTGTGCGAGGGCATCGTGCGCATGGTCTATGAGACGCCCGAGGGCGAGGCCTGGGTCAAGGGCTTCGCCGAGCCCGGCTTCTGCTTCGCCAGCGTGACGGCGCTGGAGCCGGGTGGCCGCACGAGCTTCACCGCCTATGCCGAGGTGGGCTGCGTCGTCGAGCAGGTCGATTACGCGCAGATCGCCGCGCTGGCCCAGCGGCACCTGCCCTGGCAACGGGCGCTCACCGAGGCCTTCAAGTTCTACGGCCGCCGCAAGGAGCAGCGCGAGCGCGAGCTGCTCACGCTCTCGCCCGAGGAGCGCTACCTCGGCTTCCTGCGCGAGCACCCCACATTGGCCGCGCGGCTGCGCCAGCGCGACATCGCCAGCTACGTGCGCGTCACCCCGGTGGCGTTGAGCCGCATCAAGGCGCGCCTCAAGGCGCGCGAGGCGGGCGCCGGCGAGGTGCTGCCATGATCCGCGGCTCCTGCCTCTGCGGCCAGGTGCGCTTCGCGCTCGATGACGCCGCGCCGCAGTTCATCAACCACTGCCATTGCTCGATGTGCCGCAAGGTCACCGGCGCGGCCTGGGGCAGCTTCCTGCATGCGGACGGGCTGGGCTTCCGCTGGCTGGCCGGTGAAGACGCGGTCACGCGCTACCCCTCGTCGCCCGGCAACGAGCGGGCGTTCTGCAGCCGCTGCGGCGCGAACATGCCGGTGCTGGAAGACGAAGGCCGCCACGTCATCGTGCCGGCCGGCGCGCTGGACGAAGACCCCGGCGTGCGGCCGGTGGTGCACATCCACTGCGGCTCGAAGGCGCCGTGGTCCGAGATCGGCGATGCGCTGCCGCGCTTCGACGAGATGCCGCCCGACAGCTTCTGGGAACGCTGGTTCCCCTGACCCGACGACCCATGGCCCGCAACATCGAGATCAAGGCCCGCCTGGGCCACATCGGCGACATCGAGCCGCGCGCCGCAGCGCTGGCCGACCAGGGCCCGGTGCCCATCGCCCAGGACGACACCTTCTTCGCCTGCCCGAACGGCCGGCTCAAGCTGCGCGCCTTCGCCGACGGCACCGGCGAGCTGATCTTCTACCGCCGCGCCGACCAGGCCGGCCCCAAGACCTCGTTCTACGTGCGCACGCCCACCGCCGACCCCGCGGGCCTGCGCGAGGCGCTCACGCTGGCCCACGGCCAGGCCGGCCGGGTGCGCAAGCAGCGCACGCTCTACATCGCCGGCCGCACCCGCATCCACCTGGATGTGGTCGAGGGGCTGGGCCACTTCCTGGAGCTGGAGGTGGTGCTGCGGGAGGGCGACGCGCCCGAGGCGGGCGAGCGCGAGGCCGAGGCGCTGATGCGCGCGCTCGGCATCACGCCCAGCCAGCTGGTCGAGGCGGCGTATGTGGACCTGCTGGCCGCGCGGGCATAGCGCGGGCGCTCAGTGCGGCACCGGCGTGCCGACGTCGCCGTTGTGCACCAGCCAGACGTGGAACATGTTCGTCTTCTCGGGCCAGGTCTGGCCACCGGTGTTGTAGTCGAACTCCCAGGCGCGCACGTCCGGGAAGGGCTTGTACTGCGTCTTGAACCAGTAGGGCGCGGCCTGCAGGTTCTGGAACGGCCCGGTGTTCGTCAAGCCCCAGCCCGGGTTGGCCGGCTGGCCGGTGACGCTGTAGTACGACTTGTTGCCCAGCGTGACGTGGAACATGAACGCCAGCTCGGACTCGGTCGTGCGCACGTTGAAGCCGCAGTCCGTCTCGAAGAAGGCGAAGTCGCAGCCCGGGTTGCCGAAGTCGCGCATGCGCGGCAGGCGCCAGCCGGTGAGGCCGCCCAGGCGGAACTGCTTGGCGTAGGCCTTGGCGCCGTCCCAGCTCATCGGGCCGCCGGCGATGTTCGCATCGGCCAGCCAGGTCGCGCGGGTCGCCGAGTCGTAGTAGGCGTCGGCCACGCCGTCGCCGTTCAGGTCGCGCGGCGAGAGCGTGCTCTCCCAGGTGCCCTGGCCGGGCACGCCTTCGGCTTGGGCCGCGCCGGCCGAGAGCGCCAGCAGGGCGAGCGCCACGGCGGCGCGCAGCGGGGAGGAAGAGGAGCGAAAGGTCGGTTGCATGGTGTCCTGCGGTTGTCTGTGTGGGTGTGGTGCGAGTGGAGTAGCCGCTCGTGGCGACAGGGACCGCACTGTAGAAATCGCCCCGCCCGCGGGCATCGGCCGAAAGAGCCAGCCGGGGAGCCACGGTCGAATGGCCTGGCAGCGCCAGGCGGGACAGACCATCGGCCCGAGCGTGGCCCGTCCGGCCCAGCCATCGTCGGCACGGGGAGAATCACCCGATGGCCCGCCGCCCTGCCCCCGGCACACACTTCGACCGTCACGGCCGATGAGAGCGCCTGCCTTTGAACGTGACGGTTTCTGCATCGTGCCCGCGGTGCTGGACGCCGATGCCTGCCACGCGATCACAGGCCGCATCCCCGCCACCGGTGCGGGCCGCGGCGGCACGCGCTGCCTGCTGCCCCAGCCCTGGTGTGCCGACATGGCGCGGGAGCTGAAGGGCCACGCCGGCTTGTCGCCGATGCTGGCAGAGACCCCCGTGGCGGTGCAGTGCACCTACTTCGAGAAGTCAGCCGGCCAGAACTGGCTGGTGGCCGTGCACCAGGACCTGAGCATTCCCGTCGCAGCGCGGGTGGACGACAGCGGGCTGCAAGGCTGGTCCGAGAAGGAAGGCGAACTCTTCGTGCAGCCGCCCACCACAGTGCTCGAGCGCCTGGTCGCCGTGCGCCTGCACCTGGACGACTGCTCCCCCATCGATGGCCCGCTGAGAGTCGTTCCGGGCTCCCACACCTTGGGCCGGCTCGGCCCGGACGACGCGAGCAGGCAGCGCGATCTTCACGGCGAGATCGTCTGCGATGCGAACCGCGGCGACGTGCTGGTGATGCGCCCGCTGCTGCTGCACGCCTCTTCCAAGGCGCACGGAACCAGCCGCCGACGCGTGCTGCACTTCCTCTACGGCCCCCGCGAACTGCCGCTGGGCCTGGCGTGGCGGCATGCAGTCTGAGCCGATCACCCTGGTGCTGCTGCCGGGCATGGATGGCTCCGGTGAGTTGTTCGCGCCTTTCGTCGAGGCCCTGGGCCCGCAAGTGCCAGTGGTCGTGGTGCGCTACCCCGGCGAGCGCGCGCTGGGTTACGCCGGGCTCGCGGCCGTGGCGCAGGCGGCCATGCCGGCGGGGCCGCATGTGATTCTGGGCGAGTCGTTTTCAGGCCCCATCGCCGCGATGCTGGCGGCGAGCGCGCCGCCGGGCCTGAGAGGCATCGTGCTGTGCTGCAGCTTCGTGCGCAGCCCACGCCCGCGGCTTGCCCACCTGCGGTTCCTGCTGCCGATGCGCTGGATGCCGCTCGGGCTCTTGGGTAGCGTGCTGATGGGCCGCTGGTGGTCCGCGCCGCTGCAGGCCCGCCTCGCCGGCGCAATGGCCTCGCTGGCGCCGCGGGCGCTGCGAGCGCGCCTGCGTGCCGTGCTGACCGTGGATGCCGCTGGTGCGCTGGCCGCCAGCCGGGTTCCCCTGCTCTACCTCCAGGCGTCCTCGGACCTCGTGGTGCCTCGTCGGGCGGCTCAGGTCGTGCAATCGATCCGGCCCGACATGCGCCTGGTGGAAATCACAGGGCCACACTTCCTGCTGCAGGCCGCGCCAGCCGAGGCAGCACAGGCGGTCAAGGCCTTTCTGGGCAACCTCAGCACGGGCGCTGCACAGCCGGCAGAACCCAACGTGTCTCGGCCTTGAATGGCGACAATCCGCCAACCCTCTCGGCCCGCAACCCGGCCTGAGGAAGTGGCCCTGCGGTCGGTCCCTCTCGCTCCTCGCATGCGAACAACTTCAGCCATGGCGAACAGGCTCCGCATCCCCGCCGGCGTATGGGTCCTCGGTTTCGTAAGCATGCTGATGGACATCTCCTCCGAGATGATCCACAGCCTGCTGCCGCTGTTCCTGGTGGGGACGCTGGGCGTCAGCATGCTGGCGGTCGGCGTGATCGAGGGCATCGCCGAGGCGACCGCGCTGATCTCCAAGGTCTTCTCGGGCGCGTTGAGCGACTACCTCGGCCGACGCAAGGGGCTGGCCCTGCTGGGCTATGCCATGGGCGCCGTCACGAAGCCTGCGTTCGCGCTGGCGAACGGTGTGGGCGTGATCGTCGCGGCGCGTTTCATCGACCGCATCGGCAAGGGGATCCGCGGTGCGCCGAGGGATGCGCTGGTGGCCGACATCACGCCGCCGGCCGTCCGTGGTGCGGCCTTCGGCTTGCGCCAGTCGCTCGACACCGTGGGCGCTTTCGTCGGCCCCTTGCTGGCGACCGGGCTGATGCTGCTCTGGGCCAACGACTTCCGCGCGGTCTTCTGGGTCGCGGTGATCCCCGGCCTGCTGGCGGTGGGGTTGTTGGCGGTGGGGGTCCGGGAACCGGCGCGGCCCACGCCCGCCCGCGCCACCAACCCGATCCAACGCGAGGCGCTCGTGCGGCTGGGCGGGGCCTACTGGCGGGTGGTGGCGGTGGGTGCCGTCTTCACGCTGGCCCGGTTCAGCGAAGCCTTCCTGGTGCTGCGCGCCTCGCAGCTCGGCGTGCCGACGGCCTGGGTGCCGCTGGTGATGGTGGCGATGAACGTGGTCTATGCGGCCTCGGCCTACCCGTTCGGCAAGCTGTCGGACACGATGAGCCGCCGCACGCTGCTGGCGCTCGGGCTGCTCATGTTGGTCGCCTCCGACCTGCTGCTGGCGCGGGCGGGCAGCTGGACGCTGCTCGGCCTGGGTGTCGCGCTCTGGGGCGTTCACATGGGCCTGACCCAGGGGCTGCTGGCAGCAATGGTCGCGGACGCCGCGCCCGCGGACCTCCGCGGCACGGCATTCGGTTTCTTCAACCTGATGAGCGGCCTCGCGATGCTGCTGTCGAGCACCCTGGCGGGCTTGTTGTGGGACTCGTTCGGCTCGGCGCTGACGTTCTACGCCGGTGCCGCACTTGCAGGGTTGACGGTGATCGGCACCGCCCTGTGCCTGCCGCGCGACACGCTGCGAAGCCGTGGGCCCATCTGAGGCCGACAGCGCCGCTGGCTGGACGGATGTGGACGGTCATGAGGGTGTGGTCAGCAAGACGCACGCACCATAGCGCGGCGCCACCGGCCACTCGTCCACGCGGGGCCGGCGGCTGTCGGGGTGCTCGGCCATCCAACGGCGGGCCAGCAGCCAGCCGCCGTGGCTGACGACCACGGAGGCGCCTCGCGCCTGCCATGCGCCGGCCCGCGCGAGCAGGGCCGCCAGCGGCTCGCCGCCGCCCGGCGCATAACCTGAAAAGTCAGCGCACCATGCATCGACCTCGGCCTGGCCGATCTCGGCCCACGTGCGGCCTTCCCAGGCGCCGAAGTCGAGCTCGCGCAGGTCAGCGTCGATGCGGTGTCGCCACCCCCAGCGCTTCAGCCAGCGGCCGACCGCGGCGCAGCGTTGCAGCGGCGAGGTGGCCACCACGCGCGGCAGGCCTTCGCGGCGCGCCAGGCGGCGGATGCGGTGGGCCAGCCGCTTGGCACGGCGCGGGTCGACCGTGAGGTCGGTGCCGGCGCCGATGCAGCGGCCTTCGGCGCCGATCGGCTTAGGGTGGCGGAACGCGGGAAGAACACTCACCGCGCAGCCAGCGCCAGCAGCACCGCCAGCTCGGCCAGTTGCTCGGCCGCGCCCAGGGTGTCGCCGGTGTAACCGCCCAGGCGCCTGCGCAACCAACGCCACATCCATGCCAGCACCAGGCCGACTGCACCCAGCGCCAGGGCCAGGCGAGCCGCCGGCAGCAGGCTGCTCAACACCACGCCGGCGCCGAGCAGCAGCGCCCACACGAGCGCCATGCCCCACTCGCGCGGCCCCACTGCGGTGGCCAAGGGCTTGGCCTTGGCGTGCTCGGCATCACCGGCGTAGGGCAGCGCCGCCATCAGAAGGACTGCCGCGGCACGGCCCCAGCCGTGGGCGAGCACCAGCGCCGCCGCGGCGTACGCCGGCTGCTGCGCGCACAGCAGCGCCAGCAGCGCTGCCCGGGCGCCCAGCGACAGCACCAGGGCCGCGGCGCCGTAGGTGCCGATGCGCGAGTCCTTCATGATGGCCAGCGCACGCTCGCGCGGCACCGCGCCGCCCAGCCCGTCGAAGGTGTCGGCCAGGCCGTCTTCGTGGAAGGCGCCGGTCGCGACCAGCGTGGCGGCCAGTGCGAACAGCGCGGCCACCACCGGCGGCCACCACGCCGATGCAGCCAGCAGCACCGCCGCGCCGAGGGCGCCGACCAGCGCGCCGACGAGCGGGAAGTGGCGGGCCGACTGGTTCAGCCACGCCGGCTCGTAGCCCACCCAGCGCGGGGCCGGCAGGCGCGTGAGGAACTGCAGGGCGACGAAGGCGAGCCGCAGCTCGTGCTGCAGCGCCTGCATCTCAGCTGCGCTCGCTGACCCCGGCCGAGGCGAAGCTGGCCATCTCGGCCATCACGCAGCAGGCCGATTCGAGCAGCGGCCAGGCCAGCGCGGCGCCGGAGCCCTCGCCCAGGCGCAGGCCCAGGTCCAGCAGCGGCTGCACGCCGAGATGCTGCAGCCAGCGCGCATGGCCGCTCTCCGCCGAGGCGTGGGCGAAGACGCAGCGCTGCAGCACCGCGGGCGCCAGCGCCGCAGCCACCGCCACCGCGGCGGTGGTGATGAAGCCGTCGACCACGATCACGCGGCGGTCTTGCGCCGCCTGCAGCACGGCGCCGGCCATGGTGGCGATCTCCAGGCCGCCCAGCGCGGCCAGCGCGGCCAGGGGCTCACGCGCGCCGGCATTGGCTTGCAGGGCCTCGGCCAGCACCGCCTGCTTGTGCGCCAGGCCCGCGTCGTCGAGCCCGGTGCCGCGGCCCACGCAGTCGGCCAGCGGCAGCCCGGTGAGCCGGCTCATGAGCAGGCTGGCGGCCGAAGTGTTGGCGATGCCCATCTCGCCCAGCAGCAGCGCGTTGCCGGGCAGGCGCTGCAGCAGCGCAGCGCCGTGGTCCAGCGCGGCGGCGCATTGGGCCGGGCTCATCGCGGGGCCCACGCTCGAATCCTGGCTGCCACGCATCAGCTTGGCCACCACCAGGCCCTCGCGGGGCGCGAAATCGTGCTTCACGCCGCAGTCGACCACCGTGAGCGCCAGGCCGTGCTGGCGGGCCAGCACCGACACCGCGGCGCCACCGGCGAGGAAGTTCTCGACCATCTGCCAGGTCACGTCGCTCGGGTAGGCCGACACGCCGCGCGCGGCGATGCCGTGGTCGGCCGCGAAAACCACCAGTTGCGGAGCATCGAGCAGCGGCCGCTCGCGGCCCTGGATCAGCGCGAGCTGCAAGCCCAGCGCCTCGAGGCGGCCGAGCGCGCCGAGCGGCTTGGTGAGGTGATCGATGTGGTGGCGCACGCGCGCTTCGAGCGCTGCGTCGCGCAGGTCGTCGATGAAGATCGGTGTGGTCATGCAGGTGTCGCGGGGGTGTGCTGCAGCGCCCAATCGGCGCACAGCCGGTGCAATTGGGCCAGCCCGTCGGTCAGCGCCGCCGGGCCGGGCTGCAGGATGTCGCAGGACTTGATCTCGTGCAGGCGCCCGCTGCGCACCGCGGGCACCCCGGCCCAGCCTTCGCGCGCCGCCACCTTTTCGGGCCGGAACTTCTTGCCGCACCAGGAGCCGACGACGAGGTCGGGCGCGCGACGCGCCGGCTCCAGCGCATCGGCGATCACGCGGTCGCGGCCCATGCTCTTGGCGGCCAGCTCGGGGAAGACATCTTCGCCACCCGCCATGCCGATCAGCTGCGAGACCCACTGGATGGCGCTGATCATCGGCTCGTCCCACTCCTCGAAGTAGACACGAGGCCGGCGCGGCCAGGCGCGTGCAACCTCGGCCATCGCCGCCCACTCACGCTCACGCTCGGCGATCCAGGCCTCGGCGCGCTCCTGCGCGCCGACCAGCCCGGCCACCAGCCGCAGGGTGGCCAGGATCTCGGCGACGCTGCGCTGGTTGGTGATGAACACGTTCAACCCGGCGCGGATGAGCTTGTCGGCCAGCGTGGCCTGCATGTCCGAGAAGCCGATGACCAGGTCGGGCTCCAGCGCCACGATCTTGTCGATCTTGCCGTCGAGGAAGGCCGAGACGCGCGGCTTCTCGTCACGCGCGCGGCGTGGCCGCACGGTGTAGCCCGAGATGCCGACGATGCGGTGCTCCTCGCCCAGGAGATAGAGCCACTCGGTGGTTTCTTCGGTGAGGCAGACGATGCGTTGCGGGCCGAAGGCCGCCGGATGGGTCAGTGACATTGATGCGTTAGCAGCCCGTCAGGCGCGACAGCAGGTCGGGTGCGAAGTGGGCGTCGATGAACTCGGCCAGGCCGTCGAAGCTGTCTTCGAGGCTGCGCACGCTCACGCCGAACAGCGCCCGCAGCACCGCGGGGGACTCGAACAGGCCGTGCACCGAGGTGGCCAGCACCGAGCCGGCCGACCAGCCGAGCGGGTGGCCGTCGTCGCTGGCAAAGACGGCCTTGGTGGTCTCGCGGTCGATCGCGGTGGTCTGGCCCTGGCGGATCTCGTAGCCGGCCACGCTGGTGCCGTTGAGGCCGGCCCAGGCACCGGTGAGGCCCTGGAAGCGGCCATGCACCCGCCCGACCCGTTTGGGGGCCTGGTAGCGCGTGGCGAGCGAGAGCAGACCCAGGCCCTGCCAGGCGCCGGGGTCGCCGTCGACCCCGTCGGGGTCGGACAGGGTCTGCCCCAGCATCTGCAGGCCGCCGCACACGCCCAGCAGCGGCCGGCCGGCGGCGGCGTACAGGCGCAGCATGCGGTCCAGCCCCTGCTGGCGCAGCCAGGCCAGGTCGCCGCTGACCTGCTTGGAGCCGGGCAGCACGATCCAGTCGGCGCCGTGCAGGTCGGCCACGCTGCGGGCCCACACCAGGCGCAGGCCCGGCACCTGGCGCAGCGGCTGGAACTCGTCGAGGTTGCTGACCTGGGGGTAGGCGATGATCGCCACGGTGCGGGCCGAGGGGCTGGCCGAGGGCGAGCCCGGCTGCAACGGCATGGGCATGGTGGCGGGCGTCTGGTCGAACACGCCGTCTTCTTCCGGCAGGCCGTGGTCGCGCCGCATCGGCAGCAGCGCGGCCATCGGCACGCCGGTCATCGCCTGCAGCTGCTGCGGGCCGGGGTTGAGCAGGCCGGGGTCGCCGCGGAACTTGTTGAGCACCACGCCGGCCAGCGTGGGCTTGAGGTCGTCGGGCAGCAGGGCCCAGGTGCCGTAGGCGTGGGCGAAGGCGCCGCCGCGGTCGATGTCGGCGATCAGCAGGCTGGCGAACTCGCCCGTGGCGGCGGCCCAGCGCGCCGCGTCGAGGTTCACATAGTCCTGCTCGGCCAGGTTGATCTCGGCGGGCGAGCCGGCGCCTTCCATGATGATCAGGTCGTACTGGCCACGCAGGCGCAGGAAGCTCTCGCGCGCGGCCTGGGCCAGCTGCACGCTGCGCTCGCGCCAGGGCAGGCGCGCCAGGCCGGGCGCCACCTTGCCGTGCACGATGACCTGGCTGGTGGTCTCGCGCTCGGGCTTGAGCAGCACCGGGTTCATGTCGACCGAGGGCTCGACGTTGGCGGCCAGGGCCTGGAAGTACTGCGCGGCGCCGATCTCGCCATAGCGGCCGTGCATGCCCACCACCACGCGGGCGTTGTTGCTCATGTTCTGCGCCTTGAAGGGCGCCACCTTGGCGCCGCGGCGCGCCGCCCAGCGGCACAGCGCGGTGGTGAGCAGGCTCTTGCCAGCGCCGCTGGAGCAGCCCCAGACCATGATCGCGCGACGGGTCATTCGTTTACTTCCGGCAACAACTTGATGCAGAGCGCAGGGCGCCCACGGCCGCTGGCGGCGCGGTGTTCAGCCGCACCCAGCCCGGCACCCCGAAAGACGAAGTGTCGCGCACTGCGATGCCATGTTCCCTCAACCCGGCCGCGGATGCACCCAGCGGCAGCTGGGCGCAGACGAACGGTGTCACGCTCGGCCGGACTTCGGCCCCGTGCGCAAGCAGCAAGCGGGCCAGCGCACACCTGCGAAGGCGCAGGATGTCACGCCGAACACTCATGGCGTGCCGAGCAGCACCGGCGCCTGGAACACCAGCTCGGTGGGCGCCAGCGGCGGCTGCGAGGCCACGCGCAACGGCTGCCCCGGCCCGATCGCCAAGGGCTGCGCGAAGCCCGGCCCGCCCCAGACGAAGGTGTGGAACTCGCCGGCCTCGCCGCAGGGGCAGACGCCCGGCGGCAGCGCGTCCAGCAGCGCCTGGTCGTACTCGCGGCCGCAGAAGCCTGGGGCCAGCCAGTGCGTGTCCACGCAGACCAGCCGGGCGCGGATGCCGCGCGACACGATCTCCTGCGCGATCGCGGCACGCGGCTCGCCCCAGAGCGGGAACACGGCCTGCAGCCCGGCGCGCTCGCAGGCCGGCTCCAGCCAGTCGCGGTGGGCCTGCAGGTCGATGTCGCCGAAGACCATGTGGGTGTGGCCGGCTGCGTGCAGCGCGGCGAGCGCTGCCGTGAAGCCGCTGCCGTAGTCCCCCGGGCCCACGACCTGCGGCCACCACTGGCCACCGAGCGCCCCCACCTGCGCCTCGACCAGCGCGCGCGGCAGCGCGTGGCTCTTGCTCAAGCCCTCGGTGTCGAGCATGGTGAGGAAGCCCTGCACCTCCAGCCCGGCCTCGCGCGCGCGCAGCAGCGCGAGGCACGAATCCTTGCCGGCGCTCCAACTGATGGCGGCTTTCGCTCCGGTCAGTCCAGGCATGGCAGGGCCACCGGGTGGGCGCCGCGGGCGGTGTCGATGCGGACGGCGTGCTCGAAGCTGGCTTCGAGCGCCGCGTGCAGCGCGGGCTCGCCCGGGGCGCCGCCGGCACGCACGCGGCCCTGGGCCAGCACCAGCAGCCGGTCGGCACGCAGCGCGAGCGTCAGGTCGTGCAACACGCTGACCACGGTGTGGGTGGCGGCCAGGCGGCGCATCAGGCGCGCCAGCGCCACCTGGTGCGGCGGGTCGAGGTGGGTGGTGGGCTCGTCGAGCAGCAGCACGCGGGCACCGGTGGCCAGCGCGCGGGCGAGCAGGACCCGCTGGCGCTCGCCGCCGGACAAGGCCTGCAGCCGCCGGCCGGCCCAGGCGCTGCATCCGGTCTCGGCCATCGCGGCCTGCACCGCCGCTTCGTCGGCCGCCGTGGGCGCGGCAAAGAGGCCCTGGTGCGCCAGGCGGCCCAGGCGCACGGTCTCTTGCACCGTCAGCTCGCCGGTCACGGCGCCCGACTGGGCCAGCCACGCGACGCGGCGCGCACGCTCGCGCGGCACCAGGCCCGCCAGCGGCTCGCCACCGAGCAGCACACGGCCTGCAGCCGGCGGCGCGAGGGCGGCCAGCACCCGCAGCAACGTGGACTTGCCCGCGCCGTTGGGGCCGACGATGGCCGTCCAGCCCGGCGCGAAACGCGCGCTGACGCCACGCAGCACCGGCCGCCCGGCGAGCGACAGCTCGACCGCCTCGGCCTGGAGCGAGGGCGCGGCGTGTGTGGGGTTCATGCCGCCGTCGGCCGGTGCAGCAGCCGCATCAGGTAGCCCCCGCCCAGTACCGCGGTGAGCACACCCACCGGCAGCTCCTGCGGCGCGATGAGGCCGCGCGCCAGCACATCCGCCCCGAGCAGCAGCACGCCGCCCATCAGCGCGCTCGCGGCGAGCGTATAGGCCTGCGCGGCGGGCGCATGGCGGCGCACCAGGTGCGGCGCGACCAGGCCCACGAACGCGACCAGGCCGGCCTGCGACACCGCCAGCCCGGTGGCCAGCGCCAGCACGGCCACGAGCAGCAGGCGGATGCGCGGCAGGTCCAGCCCCAGGCTGGCGGCCGTGTCCTCGCCCAGGGTCAGCGCATCCAGCGCGCGGGCGTAGCGCAATGCCAGGGGCAGCAGCAGCGCCAGCCCGGCGGCGAGCGTGGCGACGGCATGCCAGCCGAGGAAGCCGGTGCTGCCCAGCAGGAAGGTCTGCTTGCCGCGCAGCGCCTCGGGCGAGAGGGTGACGACCAGGTCGCCGATGGCGCCCAGCACCACGCCGACCACCACGCCGGCCAGCAGCAGCCGCATCGGCGAGTGCGCGCCGCGCGCCAGCGCCAGCGTGAGCACCAGACCGGCCAGC
>JBMOQN010000033.1:0-100741 GCA_049322835.1 Pseudomonadota bacterium
CGGCGCTCCCAACATCGCCCCAGCGGGCACCGACACCCCGCCAGTCACCGACAGTGGCCGGGCACCGTCGGATTCAATGCCCGCCGTAGCACCACGGTTGCCGCGGCCGGGGGCCGGCAGGCGATGGGGCGATGTTGGGAGCGCCGAAGCGCACAGGCTTCGTGGCAGCGAGCGCAGCGAGCCTCCCAAACTGACTCGCTGGCCCTTGTTCGAGCGAAGTGAGCGCAGCGAACGGAGGGAGTTGGACAGCGGCCACGAAGCCGAGCACTGCAGGGAACCCTCGCCAAAGGCGAGGGCGCGGACACCTGAGCCCCAGCGCCTGCCGGCCCCCGGCCGCATCGCCACAAACCTCCGCATGCCATGACCAAACAAACTCTCCACCCCGGCCACCTCGTGATGGTCGACATCGAAGGCACAGCACTTTCGACCGACACCGCCGCCTTCCTGCGCGAGCATCACATCCGCGCCGTCTGCCTGTTCCGAAAGAACCTGGGCAGCGAACCCGAGGTGCGCCAGTTGGTTGCCGACCTGCGCGAGGTGCTGGGGCCGAAGGCGCTGATCGGTATCGACCAGGAAGGCGGCTCGGTCGCCCGCGCAACCTTCCTGCCGCAGGCACCCGCCGCGATGGCATTGGGCGCGATCGAGGACACGGCCGAAGCCGAGATCGCCGCCGAGGCCACAGGCGCCGCGGTGGCGCGCGGGCTGAAGGGCCTGGGCATCAACTGGAACTTCGCGCCCGTGCTGGACGTGAACAACAACCCCGCCAACCCGGTGATCGCCGAGCGAAGCTTCGGGGCCGACCCGCAGCGCGTCGCCCGCCTGGCGGGCGCGTGGATGCGCGGCTCGCTGCGCGAGGGCGTGGCCTGCTGCGTCAAGCATTTCCCGGGGCACGGCGACACCCATGTCGACTCGCACCACGCCTTGCCCACGGTCGACAAGAGCCTCGATCAACTCGAAGCGCTGGAGCTGATTCCCTTCCGCGCGCTGGCACACGATGCACCGGCACTGATGACCGCGCACATCGTCTACCCCCAGCTCGATGCCGAGCACCCAGCGACGCTGTCGCACCGGGTGCTGACCGGCCTGCTGCGCGAGTCGATGGGCTACCGCGGCGTGGTGATCAGCGACGCGCTGATGATGAAAGCCATCTTCGACCGCTACGGCCATGCGCGCGCCGCCGTGATGACGCTGGCTGCCGGCGCCGACCTGGCGCTCGCCCAGGGCCGGCCGGAGGACCAGCGCGCCGCCATCGACGCAGTGGGCGCAGCGCTGCGCGACGGTCGCCTCGACCCCGCGGTCATGCAGGCGGCACGCGAGCGCCTCGACACACTGGCCGAGCGCTACCCCGCCAGTGCCCAGCCCTACACCGCCACGCAGCAGGCGGCCGATGACGCCTTCATGCGCGCCACCTGGGCCCGCACACTCGCGGCTTTCGGCGGGGCCTCGCCGCCCGGCCCGGCGCGGCCCCTCCGCGTCGTCACGCAGGACCGCGTCGACACCGACGGCGTCAGCGAAGCCGGCCTGGCCGCCAGCGAGGTGGCCGCCCTCTTCGCCGGCCACGCCGACGTGGAACTGCTGCGCGTGCCGGACCTGCCGAATCTGGACCCCACCACCCTGCCGCGCGACGGCCGCTTCACCATCCTCGCCTCCAACCACCGCAAGCGCTACGCCGGCGCGATGATCGGCTGGCGGCCGGACCTGCACCTGTCGCTGTGGAACCCGTTCCAGGTGGCCGACATCGCCGCGCCGGCCGTGGTGACCTGGGGCTACGCCGACGGTGCGCTGGCCGCGCTGCGCGCCTGGCTGGAAGGCCGCGCCGCGGCCACGGGCGTGGCGCCGGTGGCGCTCGCGCCGCACGCCTGACATCGACACTGCACTGACCGAACGGAGCACGACGTGACCACAGCGCCGACCACGCCCACCGGCTCGCCCATCCGCTGGGTGCCCAGCCTGTACTTCGTGCAGGGCATGCAGTTCTTCGTCGTCATGCTGGTGGCCGGCCTGATGCTCAAGAACATGGGGGTGGCGAACGACCAGATCGCCCGCTGGACGGGCCTGCTCGGCCTGGCCTGGGCGATCAAGCCGCTGTGGAGCCCCTTCCTGGAGCTGGCGCGCAGCAAGAAGCTGATCGTGGTGGTGATGCAGTTCACCGGTGCCGTCGCCCTGGCGCTGGTGGCGCTGGCGCTGCAGACACCGTTCTGGTTCGCCGCGGTGATCGCGGTGCTGTTCCTGGTGGCCTACGCCGCCGCCACCCACGACATCGCCTGCGACGGCCTCTACATGGCCTCGCTGGATGCGAAACGCCAGGCCGCCTACGCCGGCTGGCAAGGCGCCTTCTTCAACGGCGCGCGCTTCTTCATGATCGGCTGCGTGCTGAAGATCGCCGGCTTCCTGGAAACGCCGATGGGTGTGTTCAACGCCTGGACGGCGATCTTCTTCGGCCTCGCGGCCTTGCTGGCGGGCCTCGCCAGCTACAACGCCTACGCCCTGCCCGGCACGCTGACGACCGAACACAGTGAGTTGACCGCCGCCGGCATCTGGGCCACCACGAAGGAAATCGTGGAAGACTTCTTCCGCAAGCCCGGCATTTGGCTCGCGGTGCTGTTCATCGTGCTGTTCCGCTTCGCCGAAGGCCAGGTGCAGACCATCGGCCCGCTGTTCCTGCTGGAGCCGCGCGACAAGGGCGGGCTGGGCCTCACCACCAGCCAGGTGGCCGATGTCTACGGCTGGGTCGGCACGGTCGCCTTCCTCGTAGGCAGCGTGCTGGGCGGCTACTTCACCGCGTGGCTGTCGCTGCGCCGGGCGATGCCGGTGCTGATCCTGATGATGGCGGTGCCCAACCTCACCTTCTACTACCTGGCCGCCACGCTGCCGCAGGACACCTTCCACATCGGCGCCGCGGTGCTGGTCGAGATGTTCGGCTACGGCTTCGGCTTCGTCGGCATGATCCTCTACATCATGCAGGCGGTGGCTCCGGGCCGGTTCCAGACGGCTCACTACGCGCTCGGCACCGGGGTGATGCAGCTGGGCTTCATCTTCAGCAAGACCATCAGCGGCGACATCCAGGTCGCGATGGGCTATGAGCGCTTCTTCCTCTGGACGATCGCCTGCGGCCTGCCGGTCTTCGTGCTGATGTTCTTCGTGCGCATCCCCGGCCGCGAGGCCGCGGCCGAAGCACCTGCCGGAGAAGACGCCGCGAAGGCCACGGCATGACGCCGCTGGCCCTCATTGCGGCTGCGGCAGCCCTCTGCGCCGCGGCAGCACACGCCGCCCCGGAGCGCTTCTTCGACGACTTCAGCTACCGCGCCGCCGACGAGCTCGGCACCCAGGGCGGCTGGGCGCTGCGCGACGGCCCGGGCCACCCGGGCGTCGAGGGGGCCCGCTGGCGCGCCGACGCGATCACGCTGGCCGACGACGAAGCCAGCGCCGGCAACCGCCTGCTGCAGTTGGAAGCCCTCACAGACGGCACGGGGCCCGGCACCGTGCAGGCCCAGCTCTGCCACGCGCGCAAGTCGCTGGCCGGCACCTACGCGGCGCGCGTGCGATTCGCCGACGAGCCGGTCTCGGGCGCCGACGGCGACCCGGTGATCCAGACCTTCTACGCCGTCAGCCCGCTGCGCTTCGACTACGACCCGCTGTTCAGCGAGATGGACTGGGAGTACCTCGCCAACGGCGGCTGGGGCAGCGACAAGACGCGCCTGTACGGCATCACCTGGCAGACCGTGAAGCTCCAGCCCTGGGAGGCCCACAACGCGCCCCACGAGGAGTTCGGCCCGCTGGGCGGCGCGTGGCGCACGCTGGTGATGCAGGTGGACGCCGCCGCGGGCCGCACCCGCTGGTTCCTCGACGGCCGCCAGATTGCGGAGCACGGTGGCCGCAACCACCCGGTCGCGCCGATGGCGATCAGCTTCAACCTCTGGTTCTCGCCCGGCGGGCTGCTGCCGGCCAGCGCCGCACCGCGCGTCTGGCGGCAGCAGGTCGACTGGGTCTTCCATGCTCGCAACACGCTGCTGTCACCGGCACAGGTCGAAGCCGAGGTGCAGGCGCTGCGCCGGGCCGGCGTGGCCCGGCAGGACACGGTGCCGCCGGCCCAGCCGCCCTTGCCCAGCCCCTGCAACTTCTGATGGCGACGACCGCCCGCTCCGGGCGCCTCGACAGCGTCGACGCGCTGCGCGGCCTCACCGTCGCCGCGATGATCTTCGTCAACAGCCCCGGCGACTGGGCTCACCTGTGGTGGCCTTTCGCGCATGCCGAGTGGCACGGCTGCACGCCCACGGACCTGATCTTCCCCAACTTCCTGTTCCTGGTGGGCGTGTCGCTGGCCCTGGCCGGCGGGCCGCGGCACGACGCGGGCGCTGACCTGGCCGCCCTGCAGCGGGCCTGGTGGTGGCGCGCGCTGCGCATCCTGCTGCTGGGCTGGGGGCTGGCGGCCGCGATCGCCTTCGCCTTCGGCACCGCCTGGCGGCCCTTCGGCGTGCTGCAGCGCATTGCCATCTGCTTCGCCGTGGCCGGCTGGCTGTACCTGCACGCCGCGCCGCGCACGCGCTGGATCGTCTGGTCACTGCTGTTGCTGGGTTATGGCCTGCTGCTGCAGACCGGCGGTGACCTCGGCCGCGACACCAGCCTGCCTTCCCGCGTGGACACCTGGCTGCTCGGCCCGCTGGCCTACCGCTACGACGCGGCCACCGGCCTGGGCCACGAGCCCGAGGGCCTGCTCAGCACACTCGGCGCGCTGGCGACCACCCTGCTGGGCAGCGCCTGCGGCGACTGGTTGCGCCGCCGACAGCAGCGGCCACTGGTGCTCACCGGCCTGGCCTGCACCGCCGCCGGCCTCGCCCTGGACGCAGCATGGCTGCCGATGAACAAGGCCCTGTGGACGCCGCCCTTCGTGCTTTTCACCGGCGGCGTGGCGGCCCTCGCGCTGTCCGCGGCCCACACGCTGATCGACCGCCGGGGCTGGCCGGCGCTCGGGCGGCGCTTCGGCATCAACGCCATCACGGCCTATGCCGGGAGCATGCTGATGGTGTGCCTGCTGGGCGGAATGCACACCCAGGGGCGCTCACTGCACGCGTGGCTTTTCGAGCAGGGCTTGGGCTGGGTCGTGCCGCGCCTTGGCCCCGAAGCGGCCTCCCATGCCTGGGCCCTGACTCAGGTCGTGTTCTGGTGGGGCTTGCTGCGCTGGATGGACGCGCGGCGCATCCGCATCAGCATTTGACGCCCTACCACTCCTGGCTGGCGGCCAGCACCAGGGCACGCCAATTGGGAAGGTCAGGCGTTCCCGACACCTGCGACAAGGGGTTGCGTTGCATGCGGCCCGCATGGAACTTCAGTTCAGCCCCTTCCCAGACCTCAGGCGAAGCGGGGTCTGCTGCCGCAGCCACCAGCCAGTTGCCGAGTGCTCGGCCGAGCACCTCCCCGGCTGCGCTGTCCAGCGCATAGTGCAACCCCGCCCTGACGCGGTTGTCGGCCACGATGCCGGCCACATCGAGCAACAGGCCCGCCACCGAGGGCCGCGCCGCGGCCAGCAGCGTCGCCGCGAGGTAACACTGCGCCGCATGGCCGCCCGGGTAGGCGAGATGCGTCGGCACGTCGAGCATCGGGACGACGCCGCGTGGTGCCGTGTGGGGCCGGGGAATGCCGAACTGATGCTTGAGCGAGAAGATCTTGGCCCCGAGAACGACCATGGCCACGTCCAGAACCTCGAATGTGGCCGGGTGGCTCGCCGGCGAGAGACCCAGCACCGGGCGATAAGGCAGCAAAGGGCGAAGGTCCTCGTCGACGAGTTGCTCGATCGGCAGCGGGGCCTGCCCGGCGTCGATGTCGTCCGCGATGGCCTCGACGAAGGTTGTTTCGCTTTGCAGCAGGCCCGTCGGGTCAGCCAATGCAGCAATGACGTGGCCGGCCGCCTCCAGGCCCAGCGTCCCGACGGCGGCGCGAAGCCCGATGGCGCTGGCCAACTCGTTGACCACGATGGCTTGCCGGACGGCTGCGTCATAGGACATGAGCCGCGGATCGGCCGATGTCGCGTCCGGCACGAGTGTCGAGGCCGCCAGCGGGTTCGACCAATTGTCGACATTGGGCGAAGTCAAGGGCGTCGCGGTCTTCAGCAGGCGGCGCAGGCTGGCCGCGGACTTGGCTTGGTAGCCCCGGTCCTCGCCTGCCGCGGCCACCTGCCCGCTCGGCCCGCCCCAGCGGTAGCTGGGCCCGCCCCAGTAGGTCACCAGACTGAACGTCATGCCCTTGCTCCCTGAAGTTGATGTGCGGGCGCAAGGCTATAACGGCACGCCTGCACTGATAAGGGCTTCGGCGAACAAACGTCCCTGATTTTGGGGACCGCGGAATCGGCTGGCGTAGCGGCTGGCGCTGGCTTCTGGGGACAACCGCAGGTAGCGCCCGGCCACCTCCCGCGCACTGGCGACGTCACCAGACAGAACGTGCGCGATGATGAACGCGGGGTAGGTGGGCAGATGCATGCCGTTGTGTCGCAACGAGGCCGCAGCCAGTCGCCCTGCGCACTCCGGCTCCCCGGCGCACAGAGCCGCCTGCGCGGCGAACATCTCGAGCAGGAACCGTGTCGGGTCGAGCGGCGAAAGCGCCAACGCGCGATCGCTGGCGGCCATGGCCTCACGGCCGCGGCCCTGGTGAGCCTGAAGATTCGACAGAAACATCCAGGCGAGAGGTTCGTTCGGCCCCCGCGCCACCGCCTTGCGGATCACCTCATCGGCGATATCGAGACGCCCGTATTCGTAGACTTGGGTCTGGCCGTGGATGGCCAGGGCCAACGGGTGGTCGGGATGCGCATCGAGGGCTCTCTGCACATGGAACGAGGCCCGCGCGGCTTCCTCCGACGAGTCGGTGGCCCAGCCTTGGGCCACCCGCAGCATGTGCCACTTCGCGCTCCACGCATGCGGCTCCGGCGCACGCGGGTGGCGCGCGGCGAGTTCGTCGAGCGCCAGCTTCGCGCGATCGCTTTCGTCGCGGGCCATCCTGTGCATGCGATAGATCGCTGCCAACAGCAGGGCGTGGCTTTCGACGTTCGGCAAGGGCCGGTGCGCCTCGGCGGCCGCCACTTCCTGTGCGAGCACATTGACGATCGATCGCGCCAATCCTTCCAGATCGGCGGACTGATCAGCCCCACGGCTCACAGGCAGCACCGTGGCCAGTTCCAACGATGTCGCCCCGGTCGCCTCGCGCAGAGCGACCATCACCTGCAAAGCCGCCCCCGACGGTCGGCAGCGGACCTCCGCGATCCAGGAGACATCCAACAGGGCAAACCCCTCCGACGGCCGCAGCCGCTGCTCGATGGCAACCGCAATGCTGGGGCGCGAGATCACCAGGATCGTGCTGAAACGGGCCAGGCAGGCGGAGAGTTCGTCGGCCACCCCCATCGTGTAGGGAGAGGGCCGCGCCTCGCGATCATCCTCCACCAGAGGTATCACTGCCAGTGAAGGCAGTGGCAAGGCCGCGCCGGCGGGGTAGGCGAGGTGTCCGGTCGGTCCCGCCGTGATTCGCCAGGCACGCACTGCCTCGGCGAAGTGCTTGAGGTAGCAGTTCCCCAGATCCTCGACCTCCGGATCGCGCCTCGGGATCAACCCATCCCGAGCCTCGGAGGACATCACGACGTCGCCCGGACGGCCCAGCGAGGCCAGGCGCGCCGCCAGGTTGACGCCTGCCCCGTAGACGTCGAGGCCGTCGAGGACGACATCGGCCACGTGAATGCCGACCCGCAAGGCCATCTGCTGCCTCGGGTCCATCCCGGCGTTGCGCCTCGAAATGGCCGCGTGCATCTCCCCGGCGCAGCGGCATGCGAGGCTCGCATCCGGCAGCACGACCAGCAACCCGTCGCCCAAAGACTTGACCAGACGACCCTGGTGGCGCGGCAGCACGTGGCGCATGACCTCGTCGACGAAGCCGCGCCAGCGCGCGATGGCGTGCCGCTCGGACTCCTGCATCAGCCGCACGGACTCGACCAGATCGGCAACCAGCACGGCGAGGCGCTGGTGCTCGCCCGGAAGTTCAGCGTGCTGGTCGGCCATGCCTTGTCTCCCTGGAGGCGGCGCTTTCGGGTGCGGAATTCTCCGGCCTCGTCGAGGCACTCGCAACCACGACGCCGCGCGCCTCGACGGTCACGCAGGGTGCGGACCGCCGTCAGCCGACCGGGGTGGTGTCAGGGCACGCGCCGCTCGGCGAAGTCCGCCCACAGCCCCGCCAGGGTCACCATCGCCGGCTCGCCGCGCACCAGCTGCAGCGCGGCGCGGGCCTCGGTGCCGCGGCCGGCCAGCGCCAGCGCGATGCCGTGGTGCAGCTGGGCCTCGTCGGCCCGCGGCAAGCCGCCGCGCTGCAGGCCCTGGGCCATCAACGGCAGGCCGGCGTCGGCCTCGCCTTCCAGCACGCGCGTCCAGCCCAGGTTGAACAGGGCCCGGCCGTCGCGCGCGGCCAGCGCCGCCTTCTCGTCGCGGGCGCGCTCACGGCGCTCGGCCTCGGCGGCGCGGTGGGCGCTGTCGCGGCCACCGGCCAGCGCCTTGGACTGGTCGGCGGTGAGCTTCGGCCCCGCCAGCGCGGCGTCGAGGATACGCACCGCCTCGCCCGGATAGCCCGCGCGGCGGGCCTCGTCGGCCACGGCCAGGGCGGCATTGGCATCGGTCAGCGCGCCGGCAGCAAACAGCAGCCGCTGGGTGTCCAGCAATTGGCGCTCGTTCAGCGTCGCATCGCCGAGCTCACGCTTCACCAGCTCGGCCCAGAAGGCGGGCTGCGGGTGCTGCACCGCCATGCGGCGCAGGCTCAGGCGGTAGCCGGCATCGTCGCCCAGCTTGGCCTGCGAGCCGGCGAGCATGCGCCAGGTGGTCAACGGGGTGACCCGGCCGGCGGCGGCATCGGCCTGGGTCGCCGCCAGCAGCAGCTCGCGTGCGCCGGCGTGGTCGTTGGCGAGATAGCGGGCAGGTGCCCGCAGCGCCAGCACCTCTGCGTCGCCACCGCCCGCATCGGCATAGCGCTGCAGCCAGCGGGCAGACGCAAGGTAGTCCTTCGCGCGGTAGAGCGTCTGGCCCATGGACGACAGCATCTGCAACCGGTCGGCCGGCTCCAGCCGGTTGGTGGCCAGCAAGGCGTCCAGCGCCGATTGCGCACGGGCCAGGTCCCCGCTCGCCGCGGCGGCCGCGGCGCGCATGCGCAAGGTCATGAAAGCCTCGTACTCGTTCAGCGGCGCCATCGCCTCGGCGGCTGAAAGCTTCGCCTCGGCCTCGCGCCACTGGCCGGCGGACAGCAGGTTCTGCGCCTCGGTGAGGACGGCGCCCACCGCCGGGCGCGCCGCCTCGGCCGCATGGGCAGCGGCCTGGAAACTCAGCAAGAACGCACAGGCCAGCGAAAGGGCGGCAAGACGGGGCGCGCGCAGGGTCGGCATGGTCACCTCAAATATAAGACCACGATAATACCAGTTGGTCACCCGCGCTCTGCACGTGGCACCGGCCAGACACCCCCGCCGCCCACCACCACCAGCGCGCGACCGGGGCGCGGCTCCACTTCGAATCCACCCGTGAACTCACCGAAGGCCGGCAAGGTGGTGACCCCGGGGTCGAGGCAGAAGCAGGCCAGGCGCAGACGCTCGGCACCGCGCCCGGCCAGGCGCACCACGGGATGCACATGGCCGGCCAGCACATGGTGGCTGGCATGCGGGCGCGGCTCATGCTGCAGCGCGAAAGGGCCGACGAGCCAGGGCTCCGGCAGGACCTGCACACCGAGCGCCGCCGGCGGGTCACCGGCATGTCGGTCGTGGTTGCCGCGCACGAGCACCAGCGCCAGCCCGGCATGGCGCTCGCGCCAGGACTGCAGCGCAGCCATGGTCCGGGGGGCGCGGCCGGCCCGGGCGTGGAGGAAGTCGCCCAGCACCACGAGCTGGCGCACGGAGCGGGTGGCCAGCAGTGCATCCAGCCGTGCCAGCGCGGCCGCCGTGGTGCCGTGCGGCACGGGCTGGCCCGCCGCGCGGAAGGCCGCCGCCTTGCCGATATGGAGATCCGCCAGCAGCAGCATCGCGCGGCTCGGCCAGTACAGCGCCTTGTCGGCCAGCAGCTCGACGTCTTCACCAGCCAGCCGCCAGGGCAGCACCGAAGGCACCACGCCGCTCACCCGCCCTCGCCCCCGCGCGGCAGGCCGCGCTTGGTGGGGCGACGGCGGCGCGGGGATGCCGCCGGTGGTGGCTCGACCTCGGGTGGCGCCTCGGGTTGCCAGGCACCGGGCCCCGCCGCCCGCTCCAGCTCGCCCAGCAGGCGGGCGATGCGGTCGGCCAGCTTCTCCGAGCCGAGGCGCTCGCGAAACCGCTCGACGAGCAACGGGAAGGCCAGTGGCGTGGGCTTGTGGACCACCTTCAGCAAGAGGCGGTCGGCCCGCAGGCGCTGCAGCGTGCGCGCCAGCGCGTCCACGTCCAGTTCCTGCCGCAAGACTTCCTGGCGGGCCTGGCCGAGCAGCAGGTTGCCGGGGTCATGCTGGTGGAAGACATCGAAGAACAGGGCACTGGATGCCTGCAGCTGGCGTGCGCTCTTGGGCTGGCCCGGATGCCCACCGAAGACCAGCCCGGCGATGCGCGCGATCTCGCGAAATCGCCGACGCGCCAGTTCGCTGGCGTTGAGGCTGGCGAGCACGTCGTGCAGCAGCTGTCGGTCGTCGAACAGCGCCGTGTCGAGTTGGTCGGCCCAGTCGATCTCGGTGGCCGACAGCAGCTCGAAGCCGTAGTCGTTGACGGCGATCGAGAAGCTGACGGGCCGGTGCCGTGACACCCGCCAAGCCAGCAGGCTCGCCAACCCCAGGTGCACGTTGCGGCCGGCGAAAGGGTAGAGGAACAGGTGCGAGCCCTCGCGGGAGTGCAGGGCTTCGGCCAGCAGGACGCCGGGCTCGGGCAGCGCCGACCAGGCCTGCTGCACCGCCAGCAACGGGGCCAGGGCCTGCATCTCCGGCCCGTCGAGCCGGCCATGCGCCGCCTCGCCCAGGCGCGTCACCACCGCGTCGGCCAGCTCGTTGGACAGCGGCATGCGCCCGCCATTCCAGCGGGGCACCGCGGCCTGCGCGCTGGCCGCGCGCTGCACGTAGGCGGTCATCTGCTCGACGCGCACCAGCTCCAGCACGCGGCCGGCGAAGGTGAACACGTCTCCTGGCTTCAGGCGGGCGATGAAGCCCTCTTCCACGGTGCCGAGGGAAGCACCGCCACCGCCGCGGCTCCAGAAGCGCAGCTCGACACTGGCCTCGCTGACGATCGTGCCGATGTTCATGCGATGGCGCTTTGCAAGCGCCGCGCTCGGCACCCGCCACACGCCGTGCTCGTCGGGCTCGGCGCGGCGGTAGTCGGGGTACTGGCCGAGCGAGGGCCCGCCGTGGCGAACGAAGGCCAGCGCCCAGGCCCATTCGTCGTCGGTCAGGTCGCGGTAGGCCCAGGCACCCTGCACTTCGGCCCGCAGCGCGTCCGCGGCAAAGCCGCCACCGAGCGCCATGCTGACCAGGTGCTGCACCAGCACGTCCAGTGGCTTCTCGGGCGAGCAGCGGCCCTCCACGCGCCCGGCGGCCACGGCGTCGCGCGCAGCCGCGGCCTCGGCCAACTCCAGCGCATGCGTGGGCACGAGCGTGATGCGAGACACCCGCCCCGGTGCATGGCCCGAGCGGCCGGCACGTTGCAGCAGCCTCGCCACGCCTTTTGCCGAGCCGATCTGCAGCACCCGCTCGACCGGCAGGAAGTCCACCCCCAGGTCGAGGCTGGAGGTGCACACCACGGCCTTCAGGGCACCCTGCTTCAGCCCTGCCTCGACCCAGTCGCGCGCCTCGCGCGACAACGAGGCGTGGTGCAAGCCCAGCGCGCCGGCCCAGTCGGGCCGCGCGTCCAGCAGCGCCTGGTACCAGCGCTCCGCCTGCGAGCGCGTGTTGGTGAAGACGAGGCTGGTGCCGGCCGAGGCCAGCGCCTCCACCACCTGCGGCAGCATGCGCAGTCCCAGGTGGCCGGCCCAGGGGAAGCGCTCGGTGCCCGGTGGCAGCAGGGTGTCGATGCGCAGCGGCTGGGGTTCCTCGCCCTGCACCACGCGACCGCCGCCGGCGGACGGCGGCAGCAGCACTTCACGCGCGTGTCGAAGGTTGCCCAGCGTGGCCGACACGCCCCATACCAGCAGCCCCGGGTGCCACCGCCGCAGGCGCGCCAGCGCCAGCTGCAGCTGCACGCCGCGTTTGTTGCCCAGCAGCTCATGCCACTCGTCGACCACGACCAGGCGCAGGCCATCGAAACGTGCCCGCGCCTCGTCGCTGGCCAGCAGCAGCGTCAGGCTTTCCGGGGTGGTCACCAGTGCGGTGGGCAGGCGCCTGGCCTGGCGTGCACGCTCGGCGCTGTCGGTGTCGCCGGTGCGCAGGCCGATCTGCCAACCCAGGCCGATCTCGTCCACCGGGGCCCGCAGCGCCTGGGCAGTGTCGGCGGCCAGGGCGCGCATCGGCGTGACCCACAGCACGGTGAGCGGCGGCGCCCGCTTCGGCTCGCCCGCCGGGCCGGCGGCAAAGCACTGCAAGGCGCCCAGCCACACCGCATAGGTCTTGCCGGCGCCCGTGGTGGCGTGCAGCAGGCCCGACTCACCCGCGGCCATGGCCCGCCAGACATTGCGCTGGAAGCCGAAGGCGCGCCAGCCTCGCTGGCGGAGCCAGGCGTCGACGAGGCTCTCGGGCCCGGTGGCCGCCGCGTCGCCCGTCAATGCACCGACCCGATCTCCGGGAAGTCCTGGGCGAATCTCTCGATCCACTCGGCCGCCGCCTCGTCGAGGCTGAGCTCGCGCCCCTGCGTGCGCATCACCGAGCGCCGGTAGTCCTCGATGTGGCAGAGCTGCTCGACCATGCGGGCGCGGAAGGCGTCTTCCGAATCGAGGAAGGTCACGCCCAGCTCGTAGCCGCTCAAGGGGTGCGGCTTGCACCAGGCCACGCGGGCATGGGCCTGGAAGGGCGGCTGAACGCAGCCGATGCAGATCTCCACCGCCTGCCCGGGTTTCACCGCACAGCCCGATCGGAAGGCCAGCCCACCCAGGCTGATGTCGTGCGTGTGGTAGCCGGACACCGGGCCGGACTCTCCATCGATGCCGATTTCGACCGGCACATCGATCGGGTGTCGAATGAACTGGCGCATCGCAACCTCCCGGGGCAGTCCGGCGTCTTTCGGGGAGGATACCCTCGGTGCAGCGCGGCACCAACCCCGTGTTTCAGCGCACGCCGCGCGCCAGCCGCCCACACAGGTAGGCCCAGACGAACGTGGCCGCCGCATAGGCGGTCAGGTCGGCATGGTCGTAGGGGGGCGCCACCTCCACGCAGTCCATGCCGACGAAGTCGAGGTCGGCCAGTTCTTCCAGCAGCGTCAGCACCTGGTTGGTTGTCATGCCGCCGGGCTCGGGCGTGCCGGTGCCGGGCGCGAAGGCCGGGTCCAGGCAGTCGATGTCCAGGCTCAGGTAGAGCGGCGGCCGGCCGTGCGCGGCCAGGCGCTCGCGGATGCCGCCCGTCACCTCGGCGAGTTGCGCCGGGCCTTCGCGCCCGCGCAATGCACGGGCGGTGTGGATCACGCCGCCCTGCTCCTGCACATAGTCGCGCGCCGCCCGCTCGCCGGCCGAGCGGATGCCGATCTGGGTGAAGCATTCGGGCACCACCAGCCCTTCCTGGAAGGCCTCGTAGACCCAGGTGCCGTGGCCGCTGGGCTCGCCGAAGTGGCTGGTCCAGGTGTCGCAGTGGGCGTCGAAGTGGATCACCGCCAGTGGCCGGCCTTCCTGTTCTCGCAAGGCCCGCAGGATGGGCAGCGTGATGGAGTGGTCGCCACCCAGCCAGACCATGTGCTGGCGTGCCAGCAGCGCCGGCAGCGCGCGGGCGAAGGCCTCGCGCATGGGGCCCAGCCCGGTGTTCGGCAGCAGCAGGTCGCCCCGGTCGTCCAGCGCGTCCGCCGGCGTGGTGTCGAACAGCGGGTGGATGCCGTCGCACAGCATGTGGCTGGCCTCGCGGATGGCGCGCGGGCCGAAGCGGGCGCCGGGGCGGTTGGTGGTCGAGCCGTCCCAGGCCACTCCGGCGAGGCCGAAGGGGCGCGCTGCGGCAACGGGGGGAGGCACCTTCATGAAGGTGGACGCGGCGAGGAAGGCGAAATCGCTCATCTTGGATGCGGGGGCCGTGGGAACATGCCGAGCCTATGCGGCCACGCCTGGAACGGGAATGACGACACGCGCAAGTTCACTGGACACCACGGCCTGGTTTGCCGGCGAGGCTTCGCGCGGGCTGGCGCCAGTCAGCGATGCCGAGCTGCGCCAGCTGCGCGTGTTCTGCGTGGTGGTGGCTGCGGGCGGCTTCTCGGCCGCGACCGCAGAGCTGCAGGCCGACCTGTCGACCGTGAGCCGGCAGTTCAAGGAGCTGGAGACCCGACTGGGCGTTCGCCTGGCCACGCGCGGGCGCAGCGGCTTCGCGCTCACGCCGGCGGGCGAGCAACTGCACCGCGTGGCCCGGCGCCTGCTCGGCTCGCTGCGCAGCTACCGCGACGACGTGGCCCAGCTCGCCCGAGCCGGTGCCCCGGCGCTGAGGCTGGGCATCGTCGATGCCCTGCTCACCGCACCCGCCATGCGCCTGCCCGCGGCGCTGGCGCATTGCCTGGACACCCTGCCCGGCCTGGCGCTGCAGCTGCAGAGCCTGCGGCCGATCGAGATCGAGCGCCGCATCCTGGCGGGCGAGCTGGACGCCGGCATCCTGGCGGCGCACCCGCCGGCCGCCGGGTTGCAGCAGACCCGCCTGTACGCCGAAGCGAACAACCTCTACGTGGCGCCCGGCCACCCCTGGCATGCACGGCCCGATCGTTCGATCCGCGCTGAAGACCTGGCTGATGTCGCCGTCGTCGTCGACCCGTACTCGGTCGACCTGCCGGCGGCGGCCGGCCTGGTGCTGCCGGCCCAGACCACCCGCGCCGACACCATCGAGGGCGTGGCCCTGCTGGTGCGCACCGGCCGCTTTGCCGGCTTTCTGCCCGACCACCTCGCGACCGCGCTGGCCCCGCAGGTGAAGCTGCGACGCGTCGCACCCGCGCTGTTCGGCCACGCGCAGGACATCGTGCTGACCTGCCGCCAGGGCAAGGCCGACGCGCCGCTGCGCACGCTGCTGCGGGCGCTGGCCGGTCAGGCGGGTGACGGCGAGCCGGCGGCCGCCTCGTCCAGAGCGCGCTGAGACGCCGCCATCTCGTCGAACAGCCACTGCCGCAACGCCGCCAGCGGGGGCCAATCGGCCAGCTCGGGGGGGAAGGCCAGCCAGTAGGCGTCGTCCTTGCCCTCGTGCAGCGCGGTCGGCGACAGTCGCACCAGGCGCCCGTCGCGCAGGGCATCGGCCGCCAGGATCTCCCGCGCCAGCGCCAGGCCCAGGTGCTGCTCGGCCGCCTGCAGCATCAGGCCCGCATCGCTGAACGAGGCGACCGGGTTGACGCGGGTGCGCACGCCGTTGAGCGCGAACCACCGCGTCCACTGGTCGGCCCCGCCCAACAGCGGCTCGTCGGCCAGCGCCGCAGCGCCCCGCCCTTGCAGACGCTGGGCGACCTGCGGTGAGCCCAGCACGATCATCGGCGAGTCGGTCAGGCACACCGCCTCCACGCCCCGCCATTGCCCGGCGCCCTGGCGCAGCGCGGCGTGGAAGCCCTCGCGCTGCAGCTCGACCAGGTGCTGCGACGTGTGCAGCTCCAGCGCGATGTCGGGGTGGCGCTCGCGCCAGCGCCCGATGCGCGGCAGCAGCCAGCGCTGGGCGAACGACGACAGCAGCGTGATGCGCAGCCGCTGCTCGGCCTGGCCGGACGCGAGGCCCGCCGTGCGCACCCCCTCTTCGAGAGCGGCGAGCGCAGGCTCCACCACCCGCAGCAGCACGGTGCCCGCGGCGTTGAGCTCGACCCGGCGCCCTCGCCGGTCGAACAGCGGGTAGCCGATCTGCTCCTCCAGCAGCTTGATCTGCTGGCTGACCGCGCTGTGGGTCAGGTGCAGTTCCTCGGCAGCAGCGCGCAGGTTCTCGAGCCGCGCCACGGCGCGGAAGGCCGGCAAGGTTTGCAGGGGCAATCGTGGCATGTTCAATCTCCACTGGTAAGCATAGCCGACCAATTTCGACAGAACAAAGCGATTCCATCCACCGATATGGGCTCATATGCTTACCAGCACTGGAACCACTGCCCCGGAGTCGCCATGAACACCCCCGTCCGCATCCGCTTGCTCGCCTTCGCCGCCGCCATCGTCACCAGCCTGGTGCTGGCAGAAGCCGTGGCCCTGCTGGCCATGGCCCCGCAGGGCAGACAGCTGCTGGCGCAGGCCGTTCACACGCCATCGAAGACGTGAATGCGTGTAAAGGCCGGCCCTCCCGGGTCGGCCGGCGCCATGCAACCTGCGTTGGACAGGGACCGTGCAACCGCAGGAGTGCTGCGATGAACACCCTTTCCCGCCGCCTGGCCGGCATCGGCGCCGCGATGGCGCTCGGCGTCACCCTCGCCGGCTGCGTCGTCGCGCCGGCCCACCGCTATGGGGGCGGCTACTACGGTGGCGGCTACGTGGCCGTGGCGCCGCCCGCCCCGCGGGTCGAAGTGATCGGCGTCGCACCGGGGCCAGGCTACTTCTGGATCGACGGCTACTGGGGCTGGCGCGGCAACCGCCACTACTGGTACGACGGTCACTGGGAGCAGCGCCGCCCCGGCTACCGCTGGCAACCGCACAGCTGGCAGCGCGACGGCAACCGATACCGCGAAGCCCCGGGCCGCTGGCAGCCGCAGTGATCCATGTGGGGGCGACAGCGGGCGGGCCGAGCGCCGGGCCGCTCCCAGGCCGGCCCGCCATCCCCTCGGGGGATCGCCCGACGTGCCCGTCGGGCGAGAGGCCCTCGCCTCACTCCAGGCTGATGTTCTTGCGCTTGACCAGCTCGGCGTAGGTGCGTGACTTGACCCCGGCCTGGCGCTCGATCTCGTCGGGTGACCAGGCCAGCTGCTCGAAGGCGAATGTCTCGAAGCGCGCCTTCACGTCGGGCTCGGACAAGGCCTTCTGCACATCGGCGTTCAGCTGGCTGCGCACGGCGGCAGGCAGGCCGCGCGGCGCCACCAGCACCACGAACGAGTTCACCTCCAGCCCGGCGGTCGCACCGCCGGCTTCGGCGAAGGTCGGGACCTCGGGCATCTGCGGCAGCCGCTTGGGGGCCGCGACCGCCAGGTAGCGCAGCTTGCCGGCGCGGAAGGCACCCTGGCTGGAAGGCAGCGACCCGAAGCTCCAGTCCACATCCCCCACCGCGACCGAGCCGAACAGCTGCGACACCTCGCGGTAGGGCACATGCTGCATCTCGGTGCGGGTCAGCATCTCGAACTGCTCGCCGCCGAGGTGGCCCGGGCTGCCGATGCCCCAGGAGCCGAAGCTCACCCGACCCGGTTTGGACGACGCCGAGGCCACCACGTCCGACACCGTCTTGAGTTTCGATTCGGCCGCCACCGCCAGCAGGAAGGGCGTGCGGAACAGCGCCGCCACCGGCTCGAAGGCCTTGAGCGTCTCGAAGTTGCGCGACTTGTAGAGCAGCGGCAGCGCCGCCAGGTGCTCGCTGTCGAGCTGCAGCAAGGTGTAGCCGTCGGCGGCGGCGCGCCTGGTCGCGTCGATCGCGATGAAGCCGCCGCCGCCGGAGCGGTTCTCCACCAGCACGCGCTGATCCCAGCGCTTGCCGAGCTTCTCGGCCACCATGCGCAGCACCGCATCGGGCCCGCTGCCGGGCGCGAAGGCAGTGACCAGGGTCACGGGCTTGTCGGGGAAGGCGGCGGCGGCAGGCGCCGGCAGCAGAACGGCGGCCAGCGCGGCGCCAGCCAGGGTGTGGAACGTGCAGGTCATGCTTGTCTCCTCGAAGGGGTGGGGCGGCGGGGTCAGGCGGGCGCGCCGATCTGCAGGTGGATCTCGCCGACGCCGTCGATGCGGCCCTCGAGCCGGTCACCCGGCTGCACCCTGCCGACGCCCTCGGGCGTGCCGGTGAAGACCAGGTCGCCCGGCCGCAGCCGATAGAACGACGACAGGTCGGCGATCAGTTCGGGCACGCTCCAGATCAGCTTGTCCAGGTTCGAGCCTTGGCGCAGCTGGCCGTTGACCGTCAGCGACAGTGCGCCCTGGTTCAGCAGCACGCCGGGCATCGGCACCACCTCGGAAACCACCGACGACTCCTCGACGTCCTTGCCGAGGTCCCAGGGACGGCCCTTGTCGCGCGCGGCCAGCTGCAGGTCGCGCCGCGTCATGTCCAGCCCGCAGGCATAGCCGTAGACGAGCGATGCCGCGTCGGCTTCCTTCACCCGGAAACCCGGTCGGCCGATCACCACCACCAGCTCCATCTCGTGCTGGAAATCGTCGGTCCCCGGAGGGTAGGAAGCTGTCGCGCCGGACTCGACCAGCGTCTGCGGCGACTTGGTGAAGTAGAACGGCCGCTCGCTGCGCTTGTCGACCGGCCGGCCCATCTCGACCGCATGGGCGTGGTAGTTGCGGCCGACGAAGAACACGCGGTTGACGGGCAGGCGCGCGGCCTGGCCGCGCACCGGCAGCGAGAGGACGGGCGGGGGGGCCCAGAGGTAGCTGGTGGGTTCCATGGGGTCTTCCGGTGGGGCGTAGTCAGGGGCGCTGCTCGATCAGCCCGAGCTTCTCGTGCAGCGGGGACTCGTCGGCGACGAAGAGGAAGGCCGGCGCGTCGGGCGAGCGGTTGGCCAGCGTGATGGGGCTGTAGCCCGGCAGGCAGCAGGTGTCGGCCTCGGCGAGGGCGAAGTCCTGTGCCTCGACCTGCACCCGGGCGCCGCCCTCGATCAGGTGGAACACGCAGGCCGGCGAGCGCGCAGGCAGGCGCAGCACCTGGCCGGGCCGCAGCATCAGCGCGTAGTAACCCAGCATGTTCTGGACCGGCTGGCCGGTCTCGGGGTTGGCGAACGCGAGCTGGACCGCGTCCAGCGCCGGCTGGCCGGCCGCCAGCGCGAGCAGCGCGGCACGCGTGTCGACCCAGGGGTAGCGCAGCATCGGGTAGCGGCGCGGCGCACGAACGAAGCCCGGCGCCGGCACCAGGCCGCCGCGCGCATAGGCTGCCTCGGGCACGCCCGGCTGCACGGCCTGGCGCTCGCCGTCGACGTGGTAGCTGGCCTCCAGGTAGTGCACCAGGGGCAGGTCCAGCACATCGAGCCAGACGACCGGTTGGTCGCCGTCGTGGCCGTGCTCGTGCCACAGGCCGGTGGGCGTGAGGATCAGGTCACCGCGCGCCATGCGGCACTGCTGGCCATCGACCGTCGTCCAGGCGCCCTCGCCTTCGACCACCAGGCGCACCGCGTTGGGCGTGTGGCGGTGGGCCGGCGCCCACTCGCCCGGCAGCAGCAGCTGCATGCCCAGGTACATCGCGGCGCTGGCCTGCATCTTCTCCAGCCCGTGGCCGGGGTTGGCCAGCACCAGCACTCGGCGCTCGGCCTTCTCGATGGGGGTGAGCTCGCCGGCCTGCAGCAGCAGCGGCCGGATCGCTTCGTAGGCCCAGTGGGTGGCGCGCGTCAGCGGCCGGGGCTGGCCCGGCGGCAGCACGCTGCGCAGGCTGGGCCACAGCGGCACGAGGTTCTGGGCCTGCAGCCGCGCGCGGTACATCACGGGCAGGTCGTCGAGGGTTCCGAGGGTGTTCATGTGTTTCGCCTTTCAGCCTTTCAATCAGCCAGGCAGTGGTGGCGCGTCCAGCCGTAGAGCCACTCCATCGCGTCGTAGAAGCGCTCGGGTGTACGGCCCTGCCACAGCCCGTTGCGCACCAGGCGCTCCACGCCCTTGGCGTGGAAGAGGCGACCCATCTCGCGCGCCGACAGCACCACCCGCGCGGTGCGCGCCACACGGGAGCGCTGGTAGCGCGCGAATGCGCAGTCGATGTCGTCGCCGTGCTCACGAAGCGCCTCACCCAGCGTCACCGCGTCTTCGAGCGCCATGCAGGCGCCCTGGGCCAGGTACTGCAGCGTCGGGTGCGCGGCGTCGCCCAGCAGCACCGCGCGGCCATGCACCCACTGTGCGATCGGCTCGCGGTCGGCGGTGGCCCAGCGCTTCCAGTCGCGCGGCAGCTCGATCAGCTGGCGGGCCCGCGGGCAGATGCCCTCGAAGTAGCTCAGCACTTCTTCACGGCTGCCTTCGCGCACGCTCCACTCTTCCTGCTCGCGGCTGTGGAAGGTGACGACCACGTTGTACTGCTCGCCGCCGCGCAGCGGGTAGTGCACCAGGTGGCAGTTCGGGCCGACCCAGATGCTGGCGGCGTTCCAGCGCAGGTCGGCGGGGAAGTCCTGGCGATCGACCACCGCGCGGTACACCACATGGCCCGAGACACGCGCCTCGTCACCCACGTATTGCCGCCGCACCGCCGACTTCACGCCGTCCGCGCCGATCAGCGCGCAGCCGCGGTGCACTTCGCCACGGGCGTCGAACACGCGCACCTCGCCCCCGTCCTGCTCCACCCGCTGCACCTGGGTGCCAGTGGCCACCTGCACCCGGCCGCTGGCCTGCGCGCCTTCCACCAGCGTGCGGTGCACATCGGCGCGGTGGATCACCGCATAGGGGTTGCCGAAGCGGGCGCGGAAGGCTTCGCCCGTCGGGATGCGGCCGACCAGCGTTTCGTCGAGCGCGTCGTGCATCACCATCTCGTCGGTGAAGACGGCGCGGCGGCGGGCGGCCTCGCCGACCCCGAGCGCATCGAAGGCCGAGAAGGCATTGGGGCCGAGTTGGATGCCGGCGCCGATCTCGCCCAGCTGCGGCGCCTGCTCCAGCACCTTGACCGCGAAGCCGCGCCGGGCAAGAGCCAGCGCGGCGGCGATGCCGCCGATGCCGCCACCGGCGACGAGGACGGGTAGCTCAGGCAGCGGGTGGTTCATCTGGTGTCTCCTTGTGTCGGCGGTTCCATCGATCGCCGTGCCGCCAGTCTGGGTCGGCCCCTCTATGCCGTAAAGACGATGATTGATATAAGTCAAATCATGTTTCTTGATGGTTGAGATGAATCATGGCCAAGCTCGACCTGGAGTGGCTGCATGTCTTCGTCGAGGTCTACCGCAGCGGCAGCGTGTCGCGGGCCGCCGAGCGGCTGGGGCTGGCGCAGGCCAACACCAGCGTGGCGCTGGCCAAGCTGCGTCGCCACTTCGGCGACCCGCTGTTCGTGCGCACCTCGCGCGGCATGGAGCCGACGCCCTACGCACAGCAGATCCAGCCCGACGTGCTGGCCACGGTCGAGCGCCTGGCGCGGCTGAGCGGCCCGCGCGCCGGCTTCGACCCCGCCAGCGCCGAGCGCAGCTTCCGCATCGCGATGACGGACATCAGCGAGGTCGTGGTGCTGCCCACCCTGCTCAACCACCTGCGCAAACGCGCGCCGGGCGTGCTGATCGAGGCCGAGCGGGTGTCGTCGGACAGTGCACGGAGGCTCGAGGCCGGCGAGCTGGACCTGGCGGTCGGCTTCATGCCGCAGCTCGAGGCTGGCTTCTACCAGCAGGTGCTGTTCCAGCAGAACTTCGTCTGCCTGGCCGCGGCCAACCACCCGCGCATCCGCGAGCGGCCCGACAAGCGCGCCTTCCTGGCCGAGGGCCACATCGTGGTCACCACCTCGGGCACCGGCCACGCCATCATCGACAAGGTCATGGCGCAGAAGGGCTACCAGCGACGCATCGTGCTGAAGGTGCCCAGCTTCCTCGGCGTGGCGCGGCTGGTGGCCAGCACCGAGTTGCTGGTGATCGTGCCGCGCAGGCTGGGCCAGGCGATCGAACAGCAGGAAAAGGTTCGTGCCTTCGAGCCGCCATTGAAGCTGCCCGACTTCGCGGTCAAGCAGCACTGGCATCAACGATTCCACGCCGATGCCGGTAACGCCTGGTTGCGACAGACCCTGGCGGCCGTACTGTCCGGCTGAGCACGGCGCAGCGGCACTGCACTACGCTCGCGCCACACCGATGGAGGAGACACGATGAACCTGACTCGATGCCTGGCCGGCGGCCTGCTCGCCCTGGCCGCCTGCACCGCCCTGGCCGGCGCCCGCCCCTTCCCGCAACACGTGGCCTACACCGCCGGCGCGATCAAGCCCGACCACGTGAGCCAGGCCAGCATGGACGCGGCGGTGGCCAGCCGCTATGCCAGCTGGAAGGCCACCTACCTGCGCAGCGACGGTGGCGACGGCCAGTGGATCAAGTACGAGAAGAAGAACGACGCCACCGTGTCCGAGGCCCACGGCTACGGCATGGTGCTGGCCGCCTACATGGACGACCAGCCGGTGTTCGACGAGATGCTCCGCTACTTCCGCAACCACCCCGCCAACAACGCACCGAAGCTGATGGCCTGGAAGCAGGTGCTGAAGGATGGGCAGATGGTCGACGTGGAAGGCCCCGATTCGGCCACCGACGGCGACTTGGACATCGCCTATTCACTGCTGCTGGCGCACGTGCAATGGGGCTCGGGCGGCGCGAACGACTACCTCGCCGAAGCGCGCGCCGTGATGCACGACATCCTCGCCCACGACGTGAACCCGAAGCTGCACAACCTGACCATGGGCAGCTGGGCCAGCGGCACCGACCTGAAGTACACCCGCCCGTCGGACTTCATGGCCGGCCATCTGCTCGCCTTCGCCCGCTGGGACACGGCCAACGCCACGGCGTGGCAACAAGTGCTGGCCACCAGCGTGAAGGCGGTGAACGACCAGTTCACCCACGGCAGCGAGGCAACCGGCATCGTGCCCGACTTCATGGTCTACAAAAAGGGGCGCTGGATGCCGACGCCCGGCAAGTTCCTGGAGACCAGGCACGACGGCGACTACGGCTACAACGCCTGCCGCACACCCTGGCGCCTGGCCGTGGCCTGGCTGACCGAGGGCCACACCGGCCTGCTCGCCTCGCAACAGCAGACCGCTTCGTGGATCCGCCAGCAGGCGAACGGCGTGCCGACGAACATCGACGCCGGCTACTACGTGGCCAACGGCCCCAACGGCCAGCCCTTCCGCCGCTACGACGACCTGCCCTTCACCGCGCCGATGGCGGTGAACGCGATGCTCGGCGCTGCCCCTGCGCAAGCCTGGCTCAATGCCCTGTGGACCTCGATCGACGGCGGCGACTATGGCGCGGTCAATGACTACTACGGCGATGCGATCCGCCTGCAGGTGATGCTGACGGTCTCGGGCAACTGGTGGACGCCGTGATCAAACGGGGCGCGCACAGCGTCGCCCCCTTCATGTGGCGTGCGCGGATACGGCTTTGGCGGTCCGCTGCGCGAGCCCCCGAGATCTGACGGATCTCTTCGCGATCCTGGGGCAGCCCTTGAAGGGCGTGGAGGCTCAACCTCCCGCGCTCAACTCCGCGATGAAATCGTAGGTGTCGCCGCGGTAGATCGACTGCGAGAGTTCGATCGCGCGCCCATCGCGCAGGTAACCCAGCCGCTCCACCAGCAGCCCCGCATCGCCCGGCTGCGCCTGCAGCAGCGCAGCCTGCTCGTCGTTGAGCAGCAGTGCACGCAGCCGCTGCAGCGCACGCACCGGGCGGTGGCCGTTCGCTTCCAGCGCGTCGTAGAGCGAATCCTGCACCGCGTCCAGCGCCGGCAGCGCACTGGCCAGCACGGTGGCGTACTCGATCGCCATCGGGGCGTTGTCGGCAAAGCGCAGGCGATGGAAGCGGAACACGGTGGAGCCGGGGCTCAGCGCCAGCTTCAGCGCCTCTTCAGGCGACACCGTGCCCGCGGTGCGCTTGAGCCACTCGCTGCGCGGCGTGCGACCGCGCGAGCGCATGTCTTCCGAGAAGGACGTCAGCTTGGCGAAGTTCTTGTCGATGCGCGAGCTGACGAAGTTGCCCGAGCCTTGCCGGCTGACCAGCAGCCCCTCTTCGGCCAGGCCGTCGATCGCCTTGCGCACCGTGATGCGTGACACGCCCAGGTCGGCCGCCAGTTGCCGCTCGGACGGCAGCGCGTCGTCAGCCGCCAGGAACTGGCTCTCGATCGCATCGCGCAGGGCGCGCTGCAACTGCTGGTACAGCGGCTGGCTGGCGCTGGAGTCGAGAGCGGCAAGCAGGCGCTCGACCAAGGTGACGGCGGGGGTGTTCATCGGGGCCGATTGTGACCGCAGGAGTGGTCACAAGCTGACTACATACCAATAGAGTACCAAAAGTCATACCAGAGGCACCAGCCAGCAGCGCCGCCGGCCTTTGTTTGCACCATGGAAGGGGGTTTCACATCACGGTTCCCCCAACGGTGTTGCAGACCAGCTGCGTTCCTAGTTTTTACCCTAACAAAAAGTGGTAGCTAAGTGGCATTAATTGGTAGTACATTGGTACGTATCAGATTGTTCTGCCCACAGCCCTGAGGAAGCCATGAAAGCCAAACTCACCCCGATCGCCGCGGCGGCGGCCCTGACACTGGTGCACAGCGCCCTGTTGGCCCAGACCGCCCCCCAGCAGCCGGCCGCCAAGCCGGCTGCAGCCGCCGCGGAGCCGGTCGAGCGGGTCGAGGTCATCGGTATCCGTGCCTCGCTGCAGAAGTCGCTTCAGGCCAAGCGCGACGCCGATTCGCACGTCGAGGTGATCACGGCCGAAGACATCGGCAAGATGCCCGACAAGAACGTGGCCGATTCGCTGCAGCGCGTGCCGGGCGTGACCATCAGCTCGGCCGGTGCCAACGAAGGTGGTTTCGACGAGAACGACCGCGTCAGCATGCGCGGCACCAACCCCAGCTACACCCAGACCCTGATCAACGGCCACCCGGTCGCCTCCGGCGACTGGTTCGTGCTGAACCAGAGCGACAACGCCGGCCGCAGCGTCAGCTTCTCGATGCTGCCTTCGGAGATCGTCGGCAGCGTGGTGGTGCACAAGTCGGCCCAGGCCAGCGACGTCGAAGGCGGCGTGGTGGGCAACGTGAACATCATCACCCGCAAGCCGCTGGAGTTCAAAGACCAGTTGACGCTGGAAGCGTCGCTGGGTGCGGTGTATGCCGACCTGCCGAGCAAGACCGACCCGCAGTTCAGCGGCCTGCTGAACTGGAAGAACGACACCAACACCTTTGGCGTGCTGGCGCAGGTCTTCTCCGAGAAGCGCAGCCTGCGCCGCGATGGCGTCGAGGTGCTCGGCTACAACCAGATCGCCGCCAACAGCGAGGTCGCGCGCACCAACCCCGACCTCGCCGGCGTGTGGTACCCGCGCTCGATCGGCGCGGCGCTGTTCGAGCAGGTGCGCGAGCGCCAGGGCGGCATGCTGGACTTCCAGTTCAAGCCGAGCCAGGACCTGTCGTTCGACCTTTCCGGCTTCTACTCGAAGCTCGACGCTTCGAACTACAACCGCAACTACCTGCTGCACGCGCCCTTCTTCCTGAACGGCGGTGCCGGCCAGGCCCCGCTGCCGGGTTATGAGGTGCGCAACAACACGCTGGTCTCGGCCGAGTTCGCCGCAGACCCGGACCGCTTCTACGGCACCTACGACATGCTGTCGCGTCCGAATGAAGGCGCGGAGACTTCGTTCTACAACTTCGATGCCACCTGGCGTGCCACCGAAAACCTGACGCTGTCCACCAAGATCGGCACCTCGACCGGCATCGGCAAGACGCCGACCCAGGACCAGGCGTCGTGGGACGTGCGCGGCGGCGGCTCGTGGGCACTCAACGGCATCGACAGCGCGCCGGACTTCTCGATCGGCACGCCCGCCAACAGCCCCGAAGGCTCGGTGCTCGACTGGCTCTGGGGCGCCCAGAACGTGCGCATCAAGGACGTCGACAACTGGGCCCAGTTCGACGGCGAGTACTTCTTCGCCGACGAAGCCTTCGTCAAGTCGCTCAAGTTCGGCCTGCGCGCCGCCGAGCACAAGCGCACGTCGCGCGATGTCGTGGCCCAGGGCCCGAACTGGGCGGCCGACCCCTTCAACCTCGACAACTGGCCGCTCGATTCGTACCAGAACTACCCCGGCGACTTCGGCCAGGGCCTCGGCGGCAACTTCCCGCGTGACGTGTGGTACCTGACGCCGGCCCAGCTGGCCGACGCCAACGCCCGCCTGGCCAACCGCGACCCGGTGGTGCGCGCCTACAAGGAGTGGGACTTCGGCCTGAACGAGAAGAGCAACTCGGCGTATGTGCAGGCCAACTTCGAGTCCGGCGCGATGCGCGGCGACCTCGGCGTGCGCCTGGTGCAGACCAAGGAGCAAGTGCTGAAGTACCTGAACGTGGGCGGCAACACGCCGCCGAACGCGATCATCGGCTCGGCCTTCGGCAACTATGTGCCGACGACCACCGACAACAGCTACACCGACGTGCTGCCCAGCCTGAACCTGCGCTACGACCTGGCCAAGTCGCTGGTCGGCCGCTTCGCGGTCAGCAAGACGATGACCCGACCCGACTACTCGGCCCTGGCCGGGGCGCTGAACCTCTCGCCCCCGGCGAGCGAAGGCGACGTGGGCGGCGGCAGCGGCTCCAACCCCGACCTGAAGCCGATCCGCTCGACCAATGTCGACGCCAGCCTGGAGTGGTACTTCGCACCGCGCGCCCTGCTGTCGGCCAGCGTGTTCTACATGAACCTGCAGAACTACGTCGCGCTGGGCCAGCAGTCGTTCGACTACATGACCTACGACCAGGACCACCCGAACGGCTACCTGGCCCCGTACATCCTGACGGTGCCGGTCAACAGCAAGGGCCGGGTGCACGGCTTCGAGCTGGCCTACGAGCAGCCCTTCCTGAGCAACTTCGGCTTCGCGGCGAACTACACCTACACCGACGCCGAAGACGACGACGGCGGGCCGATCGTCGGCGCCTCGCGCGACACCTACAACCTGACCGGCTACTTCGAGAACGAGAAGTTCAACGTGCGCGTGGCCTACAACTTCCGCTCGCACTTCTACAGCGGGCTGGACCGTTCCACCGCCTTCAACCAGGCCGACTTCGGCAGCGTGGCCGCCTCCTTCGGCTACAAGATCAGCGACAACCTGTCGATCTCGCTGGACGGCCGCAACCTGAACGACCCGAAGCTGAAGTACTACGCGCTCAACGAAGACCAGCCGCGCTCCATCTACCGCAACGGACGCCAGTACTACCTGACCCTGCGGATGAAGATGTAAGGCTCTCGTCGGGAGGACACTCCTGGCCCGATCTGAAGCGGACCGGGCATTTCAAGGGCGGGTCATCCCCGCCCTTTTTTCATGCCTGCGGGCGCCGAGCACCGGCTCAGTCGCGCGCGAAGTCGTACGGCCCGCCCCGCTCCAGGGCGCGGCGGTAGGCCGGCCGGGCGTGGATGCGCTTGAGGAACCCCATCAACCGGGGCCGGCTGGCGTCCAGCCCGGCGCGCTGCGCCGCGGCTTCGAGCGGGAAGCTCATCTGGATGTCGGCGGCGCTGAACTCGCTGCCCGCGAACCATTCGCTGCGGCCGAGCTCGGCTTCCATGAAATCGAGCTGGCTGCGGATGTTGGGGTCGACGAAGCTGCCGAGCACCTTGTTCGCGATGCCGCGGGCGATCGGCTTCGCGAAGAATGGCATCGGCGCGTGCAGGATGCGGTTGAAGACCAGCTTCATCAGCAGCGGGTTCATCGCGGTGCCTTCGGCGAAGTGCAGCCAGTAGGTGAAGCGAAGACGCTCCGGCGTGCCAGCCGCCGGGCGCAGGCGGCCCTCGCCGTAACGGTCCAGCAGGTACTCGACGATGGCGCCGGACTCGGCCACCACCACGTCGCCGTCGGTGATGACCGGCGACTTGCCCAGCGGGTGCACCGCCTTCAGCTCCGGCGGCGCCAGCATGGTCTTCGGGTCGCGCTGGTACTTCTGGATCTCGCAGGGCAGGCCCAGCTCCTCGAGCAGCCACAGCACACGCTGCGAGCGGGAATTGTTGAGGTGGTGGACGGTGATCATCGGATGTCGTTTCGTTCCTTGCGCCGATCGTGCTCGGCGCGGGCGTGGAAGTCTTTCTTCTGCAGGTACATCTCGGCGTCGGCGCGGTGCAGCGCCGCCTCCAGCCGCTCGCCCGGCTCGGCAACGGCCACGCCGACCGAGAAGCGCAGCGGGTCACCGCTGTGGAACTGGTTGTTCAGCTCGACCAGCTCGTGCAGCGTGGCCAGGAAGGTCTCGGCCGCCAGCGCGTCGCCCGAGGGGATCAGCACCGCAAATTCGTCGCCGCCGATGCGCGCCGCAGTGGCCGGCGCCGCAGTGGCCTTGCCCAGCACCTCGCCCACGCGGCGCAGCAGCGCGTCACCGGCACGGTGACCCCGCTCGTCGTTCACCTGCTTCAGGCCGTTCAGGTCGATCACCAGCAACGCCACCGGGTGCACCTGCTTGCGCTCCAGCCGATTCAGCTCGTCGTCGAAGAACGATCGGTTGCGCAGCTTGGTGAGCGCGTCGTGCTTGCCGAGGAACTCGAGGTAGCCCTCGGCCCGCTTGCGCGCGGTGATGTCGGTCAGCGACACCTGCACGAGCGACCAGTCCTGCTCGTGGCCCGGCAGCACCGCGAACTGCAGGTGCACGTGCAGCATCTCGCCGTCGAGCGCGTAGTTCACCGTCTCGCGCTGCTGGTGCAGCTTGCCGGCCCACAACTCGATCAGCTGCTCGGTGAAGGGCCGGCGCATCTCGTCGCGGAAGATCTCGGGCAGGCGCCTGAGCAGCGTCGGCTTGTCGGGCGCGCGGAACATGGTCAGTGTCTGCCGGTTGACGTCGATCACGCGGATCTCGGCCATGCAGCGTTCGACGAACTCCGGGTGCACGTCGGTGAAGACGCGGAAGTCTTCGATGCCCTGGGCACGCACCTCGTCGAGCAGGCGCCTGACGGCGCTGAAGTCCTCGACCCACAGCGACACCGGCGAGTGCTCGAACAGGCCCTGCGCGTAGCGCTCGCTGCGCTGAAGCGCCTCGCGGGCCCGTTCGCGCGCGCTCACGTCCTCCAGCGACAGCAGCACCCTCTGCCAGCCCTGCTCGTGGCCGGGGAGCACGCGCACCTGCAGCGCCACGTCGAGGCGCCGGCCATCGAGCGTGTAGTTCACCGTCTGGCTGGCGTAGCTGCGGGCGCCGTTCCACAGCTGCACCAGCTCCTCGACATGGCGCTCCAGCATGTCGTCGCGGAAGACCTTGTCGAGGTTGGCCAGCAGGGTGGCGGCGTCAGGCGCGCCGAACAGCTCCAGCGTGCGGCGGTTGACCTGGAGCACCTTCAGTTCGCGGGTGCAGCGGGTGATGCGCGAGCGGTCGGCCAGCAGGTGGCTGCGCAGGTCGCTCACACCTTCGGCACGCCATTGGGCAAACAGGCCGGCCAGGCCGCTGAAGTCCTCCAGCCAGAGCGACACCGGGGCCAGCTCGAACATCTGGGCAAGGTCTTCGTCTTCGATCGTCATGGGGGCAGTCTCCCACGGTGGCCACCCAGCCAGGCCAACGCCCCTTCGGCCGCCACGACGCCGCTGGCAAAACAGGCCGTCAGCAAGTAACCGCCCGTCGGGGCCTCCCAGTCCACCATTTCGCCCGCACAGAAGACGCCCGGTGCCGCGCGCAGCATCAGCGCGCCGTCCAGCGCGTCGAAGGCCACGCCGCCGGCGCTGCTGATGGCTTCGTCGAGCGGGCGGGTGGCGCGCAGCACCAGCGGCAGCGCCTTGATGCGCCTGGCCAGCCAGGCGGCCTCAAGCGAGCGTTCGTTCCAGGCGGCCGTGCTCACGCCCTCACGCAGCAGGCCGGCCTTGGCGCCGTGGAGGCCGGCCTGCTCCCGCAGGTGGTTGGCCAGCGAGCGGGCGCCGCGGCCACGGGCCAGGCGAGTCGTCAGGTCCTCCAGCGAGCGTTCGGGCAGCAGGTCCAGCGTCACGGCCGCCTGCCCCCGGGCCTCGATCTCGTCGCGCAACCCGGCCGAGGCGGCATAGACCAGGCTGCCCTCCAGGCCGGTGGCCGTGAGCACACACTCGCCCTTTCGGTGGAAGTGCCGGCCGCGCTGGTCGGTGAAATCGAGCACCACGCCCTTCAGCGGCGCACCCGCGTGCTTGGCGACCAGGTGCTCGCTCCAGCCCACGTCGAAGCCGCAGTTGGACGGCCGCAGCGGCGTGGTGGCCACCCCCGCCTCGGCCAACGCCGGCAACCAGGCGCCGTCCGACCCCAGCCGTGCCCAGCTGCCGCCCCCGAGCGCAAGCACCAGCGCTTCAGCCTGGTGCGTGGTTTCACCCCCCGGGCTGTCGAAGCGAAGGCACAGCGCGCCGTCGCCGCCCCGGTCGAGCCGAGGCTGCCAGCGATGGCGCATGTGGAAGCGCACACCGCTGCTGCGCAGCCGGTGCAGCCAGGCGCGCAGCAGCGGGGCGGCCTTCATCTCTTCGGGGAAGACGCGTCCCGAACTGCCGACGAAGGTCTGGATGCCCAGCGCCTGCGCCCAGTCGCGCAGGGCCTGCGGCCCGAAACGGTCGAGCCAGGCCCCCACCTCGACGGCGCGGTCGCCGTAGCGGCCCACGAAATCCGGCAAAGCCTCCGAGTGCGTCAGGTTCAGGCCGCCCTTGCCCGCGAGCAGGAACTTGCGACCGACCGACGGCATGGCGTCGAACACATCCACCACCACGCCGCCCGCGGCGAGCGCTTCGGCCGCCATCAGGCCGGCCGGCCCGCCCCCCACCACCGCCACACGCGGCTGCCGCGCATCGTCATTCGTGTAAATACCCATCGGGCGGGCAGTCTATGCGCCCCCGCCGGGGCTGCACAATGAATCGTCCCATTCACCCTGCCCGCCCGTTTGCCCGCCTTGTCGCCGCCGCCCGCCCCGTCACCCGCCCCGCCGCTCCCGCCTGCACCGACACCCGAGACCGCAGCCTGCGATCAGCAGGCACGGCTGCGCGCGCTGGAAGACCAGCTCCACGCCATGCGGGCGAGCCTGGACAACATCCCCGCGCCGATCTTCGCCAAGAACGCCGAGGGCCTCTACACCGAGTGCAACCAGGCCTTCCTCGACTACCTCGGCCGGCCACGCGAGCAGATCATCGGCAAGACGGTGTACGACGTGGCACCGCCGCACCTGGCCAGCGTCTACGACCAGGCCGACCGGGCCTTGCTGGCCAGCGGCGGCAAGCAGGTCTACGAGGCCCAGGTGAAGTGGGCCGATGGCAGCCTGCGCGACGTGATCTTCCACAAGGCGGTGTTCCACGACCGCGAGGGCCGCGTGGCCGGCCAGGCCGGCGCCATCTTCGACATCACCGACCGCAAGCGCCTGGAGCACGGCCTGCGCGAGCTGGCCCAGACCGACCCCCTGACCGGCCTGCTGAACCGCCGATGCTTCATCGAGCGGGCGACCACCGCGCTGGAAGAGGCCCGTGCGCAGCGCGCGCCGGTGGCGGTCCTGCTGTTCGACATCGACCACTTCAAGCCGATCAACGACAGCCAGGGCCATGCGGCCGGCGACGCGATGCTGTGCCACCTGGCCCGCCTGGGGCGCCAGCAGCTCCGCGGGGACGACATCTTCGCCCGCATCGGGGGTGACGAGTTCGCCATCCTGCTGGCCGGGCCTTGTGACGCCCGCGCAGTGGCCGCGCGCCTGCCCGCCCGCGTGGCCGCCACGCCGCTGCAGTTCGAGGGGCGCGAGATCCCCTGCGCGATCAGCCTGGGCGCGGCGGTGGTGATCCCCGACCACCATGACGTGGACACCATCCTGCGCCAGGCCGACGCCGCGCTCTACGAAGCCAAGCGCCAGGGCCGCGGCCGGGCGGTGGTGTTCGACTCGGCGCTCTGACCCCGCCCGCATCACCTGTGACGCTTGGCGCGGCAGCGCGTCACCTTTTTGCGGGGCCTGGCTTCTACTCCCCTAAGCCGAACGATTGCCCTGCCCCTCCTCGACCCCGAATATCGACGGTTCGGTTTCTTCTATCCATCTATTGGAGTCGACTGATGAGCATGACGAGTTTTTCGGCGGGCCGTTGGTGCCTGGGCCTGGGCCTGATCGCCGCTGTGTCGATGGCCCACGCGGCCGACCAGCGCATGGTGGTGACGTTCAAGGCCGGCGTGCAGGCGGCCCAGCAGGCCCGTGCAGCCATCGCGCAGGCGGGCGGCAAGGTCAAGCTGGAGCTGATCGGCGGCCACGGCGTGGCGGCCGAGCTGTCGCCAACCGCCATTGCGCGGCTGAAGGCCCACCCGGCCGTCGCGCTGGTCGAGGAAGACGTCAAGCGCTACCCGCTGGCGCTGACCACACCGTCGAAGGCACCCTATGCCAAGGGCCAATTGACGCCGTATGGCATCAAGATGGTGCAGGCCGACAAGGTGCCTGACCTCGACATCGACGCCGGCAACAAGAAGGTCTGCATCATCGACTCCGGCTACGCCAAGGGCCATGAAGACCTGCCCAAGAAGCGCGTCTCGGGCGACGACGACATCGGCGGTGCCGGCCCCTGGGACGAAGACGGCTTCGGTCACGGCACGCACGTGGCCGGCACCATCGCCGCGCTGAACCAGAAGGGCGTGGGCGTGGTCGGCGTGCTGCCGAACAACAAGATCCGCCTGCACATCGTTCGAGTCTTCGGCGACAACGGCAACTGGGCCTATTCGTCGACGCTGGCCAACGCCGCGCTGAAGTGCCAGGCCGCCGGCGCCAACGTCATCAGCATGTCGCTGGGTGGTGCCGGACAGAACCAGAACGAGCGCCAGACCTTCGACAACCTGCGCGACGCCGGCCTGCTGTCGATCGCGGCGGCGGGCAACGGCGGCAACACGGCCATCTCCTACCCGGCCGGCTACGCGTCGGTGGTGTCGGTGGCCGCGCTCGATGAAACCAAGACCCAGGCCGCCTTCTCGCAGCGCAACGCCGATGTCGAGATCGCCGCACCCGGCGTGCTGGTGATGTCCACCGTGCCGGAAGGCAGCGGCACCACGGCCGAGCTGGCCGTGGGCACCGAGACCTACTCGCCGATCGCGCTCGACGGCTCGGCCGCGGGCACGGTCACCGCGCCGCTGGCCAACTTCGGCCTGGGCGATGCGGTCGACCCGAACATGGCCGGCAAGGTCTGCCTGATCCAGCGCGGCAACATCACCTTCGCGGCCAAGGTGCAGAACTGCGTGGACAGCGGCGGCGTGGGCGCGGTGATCTACAACAACGTGCCCGGCAGCTTCGCCGGCACGCTGAACGGCTCGACCAGCATCCAGGCCGTCAGCGCGTCCGATGTCGAAGGTGCCGCGATGCTGGGCCAGATCGGCGAATCAGCCACGATCACTGTCGAGGCCGGCAACTACGCCTTCTTCGACGGCACCTCGATGGCGACGCCGCACGTCTCGGGCGTCGCCGCCCTGGTGTGGAGCCACTTCCCCGACTGCACCGGCGAGCAGATCCGCACCTCGCTGAACAACTCGGCCGAAGACCTGGGCACCGCTGGCCGCGACAACCTCTACGGCTACGGCCTGGTGCAGGCCAAGGCGGCCTACAAGCGCATCAAGGAACTGGGCTGCGGCAACTGACTGACGGCCGACCGGGCCGGGTGCGCGGCGTCGCGCCCGGCCCGGGCCGGGCTTCGATTGCGCGCATCCCCCGCCCTGGGGACGACAGGGTGCCGCGGCTGCGGCACCCTGCTCCGAAGCCCGCGTCGGGCCGATGCCGCGTGATGCCCGCTTTCGCGCCCCTGCTTTTCGCCGCCGCCTGCATGGCCCTGCTCGCTGCGAACGTGCACGCCCAGCAGGCCGTCGCCGAGCGGGCCGCTTCAGCGCCCCACCTGGCCACCAAGGACGACTACGCGGCCTGCCTGGACGCGCAGGACCGCCTCGAATGGCAGCGCGCCGCACTGAACGACGCCGAACGAATGCTCCAAGCGCAAGCCGCCAAGGTGCAGGCGGCCGACGCCGACCTGGCGGCCCAGGTGAAGAAGCACCGGCCCTCGAACCAGGCCGAGGTGGCTTCCTACAACCGGGCGGTCGAAACCCGGAACCGGAGTGTCGATGCGCTCAACCGCGAGGTGCGCGCCCTGCAGGCGGCCCAGGACGCCTTCAACAGCCGGGTCTTCGACTCCAACGCCCGTTGCCTCGGGCTGATGGTCCCGGCCGAGGTGGCCGCCTCCGTCAAGGCGGAACGGGTGCATCGTCAATCGCCCAAGCGCACGGGCACGGCCGCCGCAGACGAGCCTGCCTCCGCCCCACCCGCACCCGCGGCGGCGCGTTGAGGGGCTGTCGAGAACTCAGATCGACATCCGCTGCCGCACGCCGTCGGCCTCCATGTCGGCGCCACGGCCGCGCGCGACGACCTCGCCCCGCTCCATCACCAGGTACTGGTCGGCCAGCTCGGCAGCGAAGTCGTAGTACTGCTCGACCAGCACGATGGCCATGGTCTGGCGGTCGGCCAGCATGCGGATGACGCGGCCGATGTCCTTGATGATGCTGGGCTGGATGCCCTCGGTCGGCTCGTCGAGGATCAGCAGCTTCGGGCCCGCCGCCAGCGCGCGGGCGATGGCGAGCTGCTGCTGCTGGCCACCGGAAAGATCACCGCCGCGGCGGCCCAGCATCTGCTTGAGCACCGGGAACAGCTCGAACAGCTCGGCCGGGATCGGCGTGCCGCCGGGCTTCGTCGCCAGGCCCATGCGCAGGTTGTCTTCCACCGTCAGCCGGCCGAAGATCTCGCGGCCTTGCGGCACGTAGCCGATGCCGCGGCGCGCGCGCTCGTAGGGCGTGGCGCGGGTGATGTCCACCCCATCGAGCTTGATCGTGCCGCTCTTGACCGGCACCACGCCCATCAGGCTTTTCAGCAGCGTGGTCTTGCCCACGCCATTGCGGCCCAGCACCACCGTCACCTCGCCGAGCTTCGCCTCGAAGCCGACACCGCGCAGGATGTGCGAACCGCCGTAGAACTGGTTGAGGGCGTCGACGACCAGCATCTCAGCGCCCCAGATAGACTTCGACGACTTGCTCGTTCGCCTGCACCTCGGCCAGCGGGCCCTCGGCCAGCACACGCCCCTCGTGCAGCACCGTGACCTTCTTCCAGCCCTCGGTGAGCTGCTCGACGAACTTCATGTCGTGCTCCACCACCACCAGCGAGTGCTGGCCTTCGAGCGAGAGGAAGAGCTCGGCGGTACGCTCGGTCTCCTCGTCGGTCATGCCGGCCACCGGCTCGTCCAGCAGCAGCAGCTTCGGGTCCTGCATCAGCAGCATGCCGATCTCCAGCCACTGCTTCTGCCCGTGGCTCAGCAGGCCGGCGGTGCGCTGCGCTTCGGGCAGCAAGTGGATCAGCGCCATCACCTCGCCGATGCGGTCGAGCTGCTCGCCGGTCAGGCGGGAGAACAGGCTGGCGCGCACGCGGCGGTCGGCGGCGAGTGCCAGCTCCAGGTTCTCGAACACGCTCAGCTGCTCGTAGACGGTGGGCTTCTGAAACTTGCGGCCGATGCCGATCTGGGCGATCGTGTTCTCGCGCAGGCGCAGCAGGTCGACGTTCTGGCCGAAGCTGGCGCTGCCGGCGTCCGGCCTCGTCTTGCCGGTGATCACGTCCATCATGGTGGTCTTGCCGGCGCCGTTGGGGCCGATGATGCAGCGCAGCTCGCCCACGTTGATGGCCAGGCTCAGGGCGTTCAGCGCCTTGAAGCCGTCGAAGCTGACGGTGATGTCGTCGAGGTAGAGCGCCACGCCGTGGGCGAAGTCCGGCTCGTGGCCGTGCACCAGGCGGCCGAACGAGGCACTGCGCCCGCCCGAGCCGCCGCTCGCCTGGCCCTTCTCGTGCCAGCGCTGCAGCGCCTGGGCGCCAGCCTCTTGCAGCTCGGGGGTCATTCGGCCTTCTCCTTGTCGCCGCCGCGCAGCTTCGCCGCCAGGCCGACCAGGCCATTTGGCAGGAACAGCGTCACCGCGATGAACAGCGCGCCCAGGAAGTAGAGCCAGAACTCCGGCACCACCTGGGTGAACCAGCTCTTGGCGCCGTTGACGAAGAAGGCGCCGACGATCGGCCCGATCAGCGTCGCACGGCCACCCACCGCCGCCCACACCGCCATCTCGATCGACGCCGCGGGGCTCATCTCGCTCGGGTTGATGATGCCCACCTGCGGCACGTAGAGCGCACCCGCCACGCCGCACATCACGGCCGAGAGTGTCCAGATCGCCAGCTTGTAGGCCAGCGGGTCGTAGCCGGTGAACATGACCCGGCTCTCGGCATCGCGGATGGCCTGCAGCACGCGGCCGAACTTGCTGGTGACGATGGCGCGCGCCATCAGGAAACAGCCGATCAGCACCAGCCCGGTCAGAACGAACAGCCCCATGCGCATGCCCGGCGTGGCCAGCGGCTGGCCGAGGATGCGCTTGAAGTCGGTGAAGCCGTTGTTGCCGCCGAAGCCGGTCTCGTTGCGGAAGAACAGCAGCATCGCGGCAAAGGTCAGCGCCTGCGTGATGATCGAAAAGTACACACCCTTGATGCGCGATCGGAAGGCGAAGTAGCCGAACACGAAGGCCAGCAGCCCCGGCACCAGCACCACCAGCAGCATCTGGCCGATGAAGCTGTCCGACAGCCCCCAATGCCAGGGCAGCGTCTTCCAGTCGAGGAAGACCATGAAATCGGGCAGGTCGCTGGCGTAGTTGCCGTCGCGGCCGATCTGGCGCATCAGGTACATGCCCATGCCATAGCCGCCCAGCGCAAAGAACAGGCCGTGGCCCAGCGAGAGGATGCCGGTGTAGCCCCACACCAGGTCGATCGCCAGCGCGCAGATGGCGTAGCACATGATCTTGGCCGTCAGGCCGACGGCGTAGTCGCTGAGGTGAAAGGCGCTGTTGGGCGGCACCACCAGGTTGGCCAGTGGCACCAGCACGGCCACCACGGTCAGTGCGATGAAGACGCCGATCCAGCCCTTGGGCGACAACAGCCGTGGACGTTCGTAGAGGGCACTCATGCTTCCGCGCTCCGGCCCTTCATCGCGAACAGGCCCTGTGGCCGCTTCTGGATGAACACGACGATCACCACCAGCACCATGATCTTGGCCAGCACCGCGCCGGCCAGGCCTTCGAGCAATTTGTTCAGCACACCCAGGCCCAGTGCCGCCAGCACCGTGCCGGCCAATTGGCCCACGCCGCCCAGCACCACCACCATGAAGGAGTCGACGATGTAGCCCTGGCCGAGGTCCGGCCCGACGTTGCCGACCTGGCTGAGCGCGCAGCCGGCCAGCCCGGCGATGCCGGCGCCGAGCGAGAAGGCGTAGGTGTCGATGCGCGCGGTGTGCACGCCCATGCAGGCGGCCATGCGCCGGTTCTGCGTGACCCCGCGCACGAACAGGCCGAGCCGGGTGCGGGCGATCAGCAGCGCCACGCCGGCCAGCACCAGCAGGGCGAAGCCGATGATGGCGATGCGGTTGAAGGGCAGCGTCAGGTTGGCCGTGACGGCCACGCCGCCCGACAGCCAGGCCGGGTTCTCGACCGGCACGTTCTGCGCGCCGAAGAGCGAGCGCACCGACTGCATCAGCACCAGGCTGATGCCCCAGGTGGCCAGCAGCGTCTCCAGCGGCCGGCCGTAGAGCCAGCGGATCACGCTGCGCTCCATCACTGCGCCAACACCCGCTGCCACGAGGAACGAGGCCGGCACCGCGGCCCAGAGGTAGTAATCGAAGGCCCCGGGTGCGTAAGCCCGGAACAGGTTCTGCACCACGTAGGTGGCGTAGGCGCCGATCATCATCAGCTCACCGTGGGCCATGTTGATCACGCCCATCAGGCCATAGGTGATGGCCAGGCCCAGCGCCACCAGCAGCAGGATCGAGCCGAGGCTGATGCCGCTGAAGACCAGGCCCCCGCGCTCGCCCCAGGCCAGGCGGCCCTCCACGCGGTCCAGCGACTGGCGCAGCGCCGAGCGCACCGCCGCGTCGCCCTCCACGCCGTCGGCCAGGCGCTCCAGCAGCAGTGCCTTGACCGCCGGCTCGCTGCTCTCGCCCAGGGCCTGGGCAGCCGCCAGGCGCTTCGCCGGGTCGGCCGCCGCCACCAGCAGCCCGGCGCGCAGCCGCTCCAGGGTCGACTTCAGCGCCGGCTCCGTCTCGGCGGCCAGTGCCTTCTCGATCAGCGGCAGCTGCGATTCATCGAGCGACTGCTTGGCCAGCTCGGCCAAGGCCTGCTCGCGCACCGTGCGCTCGGGCGCCATCAGCCGCAGCGAGGCCAGCGCCGCCTGCAGCGCGCCGCGCATGCGGTTGTTGTTGACGACATCCTCCACGTCGGCGCCCAAGGCGGTGGGCGCGCCTGTCGACGCGTCCACCGCCTGGCCGGCATCTCCCTCCCGCACAACCCAGACGATGTTCGGCCCGACCTTGACCCGGTCGTCCAGCAGCGCCTGCACGAACGCCGCCAGTGCCGGGTCGCCAGCCGCGGCGGCGGCGTTCAGCGCCGCCACCCGGTCATCCGTCTCCCCCGCGGCAATCGCCCGCGCCTGCTCGGCCGTCAGGGCCTGGGCAGACACCGCCAGCAGCAGGCCCCAACTCAGCAACAACAGGCGCAAGCTGCGCAGCACAAGCACTCCCTCAATGCGACACCACCCCGGCCCCCTGACGGGGGCCTGGGGTTCACTTGCTCGGAACGTTCTTCTTGCCCTTGTTCTCGGCGATGTAGTCGCTCCACGGGTCGGCCACCACCGGGCCCGGGGTCTTCCACACCACGTTGAACTGGCCGTCGGCCTTCACTTCGCCGATGAAGACCGGCTTGTGCAGGTGGTGGTTTTCCTTGTCCATCGTGCTGGTGAAGCCGCCCGGCGCCTTGAAGGTCTGGCCGGCCATCGCGGCGATCACCTTGTCGGTGTCGGTCGACTTGGCCTTGTTGGCCGCCTGGGCCCACATGTGCACGCCGATGTAGGTGGCTTCCATCGGGTCGTTGGTCAGCGGCTTGTCCTTGTGGCCCGGGATGCCCTTGGCCTTGGCATAGTCGGACCACTTCTTGACGAACTCGGTGTTCGCCGGCGCCTTGATGCTCATGAAGTAGTTCCAGGCGGCGAGGTGGCCGACCAGCGGCTTGGTGTCCACGCCGCGCAGCTCTTCCTCACCCACCGAGAAGGCCACCACCGGCACGTCGGTCGCCTTCAGGCCCTGGTTGCCGAGCTCCTTGTAGAAGGGCACGTTGGAGTCGCCGTTGATGGTCGACACCACTGCGGTCTTCTTGCCCTCGCCGGCGAACTTCTTGATCTTGGCGATGATGCCCTGGTAGTCCGAATGGCCGAAGGGGGTGTACTCCTCCATGATGTCGGCATCGGCCACGCCCTTGGCCTTGAGGAAGGCACGCAGGATCTTGTTGGTGGTGCGCGGGTAGACGTAGTCGGTGCCCAGCAGCACGAAGCGCTTGGCCGAGCCGCCGTCCTTGCTCATCAGGTATTCCACCGCAGGGATGGCCTGCTGGTTGGGCGCGGCGCCGGTGTAGAACACGTTCTTCGAGAGCTCTTCGCCCTCGTACTGCACCGGGTAGAACAGCAGCGAGTTGGTCTCCTCGAACACCGGCAGCACCGATTTGCGGCTCACCGACGTCCAGCAGCCGAAGACCACGGCCACCTTGTCCTGCGTGATCAGCTGCTTGGCCTTCTCGGCGAACAGCGGCCAGTTCGAGGCCGGGTCGACGACCACCGCCTCCAGCTTCTTGCCGTTGACGCCGCCCTTGGCGTTGATCTCGTCGATGGTCATCAGCACGGTGTCTTTCAGCACCGTCTCGGAGATGGCCATGGTGCCCGACAGGCTGTGCAGCACGCCGACCTTGATGGTGTCGGCGGCCTGGGCCCACATCGGCAGGCCGAGGGCGGACACGCCCAACGCGACGGCGCTGAGCGACTGGGTGAAGGTGCGGCGGGTGGGGCGCATGGCGGCGGGCTCCTCGGTTCGGTGTTGATGCAACAGGCCCGAGGTTAGGAAAGGCCGTGCGGGCGCGGAATACGCCGGATGGCGTATGGCGACCAGCCGGCCGCGGCGGACGCGTCAACGCACGGAGATGCGTTCGAGCAGCGCACGAAAGCGCCGCACGGCCGCGGTGTCTGGCCGGCCGAAGCGCTTCTCGTGCTCGGTCAGGCAAGCGGCCAGCTTGTGGCGCCGCAGCCCCTCGTCCGCTGCCGCCGCGTCGGGCGTCGGCGCCTTGCCGGCGCGCAGCCACCAGTCGATGCCGTCTTGCGCGGTGTCGACCGGGTGTGCCGGCGCCGGTGGCGAGGTGCCCGGGTCACACGCCAGTGCCTCGATGAACGAGGGCTGCACGTGGTGCATCGCCGTCAGCGCGACGACGTGGCATTCGCGCAGCGCCGTCGCCCCCTGGGACTTTCGCTCATGGATCGCAAACAGGCGAGCGCGGTTCACGAAGCGCTTGATGCCGCGCGGCGTGGTGTCACCCAGGCGAACCGCGGCCTTCCAAAGGCCGAGTGCCTGCGAGAACTCTGCCGAGTCGCTGGTGCGGAGGACGCCGCCGAGGGCCACCCACAGCCCCGCCAGGCGTGGTGCGACGCTTCGCCACTGCAGCGCGGCACCGAGCAGCAGCAAAGAGACGGCGACAAGCGGCCACCAGGCCTCCAGGCCGGCCTCCTGGCCCTGCTGCAGGCCGGCTTCGCCGCTGCCGAGAAGCGAAAGTGCGCCCCCGCCGGGCATGCCTGCGGCTTCTCGGCGCGGCAGGGCGGCCGAGGCCGGCCAAGCCCCCGCCGGCGCCGAAGCGGCCGGCGGCGGCATCTCGATCCTGTCCGGTGTGTCCTCCGACACCATCCACACCGCCGCATAGGCAAAGCCGGCTGCAGCCAGCACCATGGCCATCCATGGCAGGGCCGAGACGATGCGGTCGCGCGCCACGAAGACCAGGTCGCGCACGATGTGGGCCAGCGCCAGCAACCAGCGCGGCCAATGCCAGTGGGCCGGCACCAGGCTGGCTGCGCCGGTTGCCTTCGGCCCGTCCAGGAAGACGTCCAGCGTGGCGTCGCTGGGCCGCGGCACAGGCATCTCGATGTGCACCAGTTTGCGCAGGTACTCGGTCTGGTAGGCGGAGCGCTCGGCCTTGTCGTCCGTCTTCACGCGGGGCTCGATGCAGGCCTTGACCTTGTCCATGTCGGCCCCCAGCACCAGGAAGCAGCGGCCGTGGTCGACCAGGTAGTTGGTGATTTCGAGCAGGCTGTTGACCGTGGCCGAGTCGCAGCGGTCGAGGTCGTCGATGAAGACCACCAGTCGGCCATCCAGCGCATCGGTGAGCAGGCCAAACTCGCGGCGGTAGCGCTCGATGGTGCCCGCCGGTTCGCTGCCGGCGTCGCTGCGGGGCGCAGGCGCGAGCATCATTCGCAAAGGCCTGAGCAGTTCGATGCCATAGACCGCCAGGCCCTTGGTCATCAGCACACCCAGCAGCGCCAACAGCGGCAGGAAATGGAGGATGGTCGGCGTCATCGATGGCGGCGCCACCGGCTCCACCGCGTCGGCGATCGCCTGGCGCTCGCCGGCCATCAGGTAGCGGGTGGCGTCCTCGCCATAGAGACTGCGGTTGACGAGGGAAAGCAACTTCTCCTTGCTGGCGAAGACGCAGCGCTGCGCGCCGATCTCGCGCGGGTCCTGGCAGCTCTGCCCGCTTTCGATCGCGGGGCGCGTGAGCGCGGCGCGCAGGAAGCAGAACACCTCCGGGCGCAGCCTGGGGCCGTCTTTGGCATCCCCGTTGCCGCCCTTGGTGTCTGCCTTGGCGCCGGCCGCGCAGATCCCGGCTTGCCTCCCGTTGAACGGATTGAGCAGTTCCAGCGAGTGCGGGGTGATCGCCACGCGCGGCGTGTCCAACCAGTGGTGGTTGATGTTCAGGCGCAGGAACTCGCCCGGCGCCACGCCACTGCCACGCCAGCCCATGCCCACATCGAGTACCAGCAACGCGAGCAGCACCAGCGCCATGCGGTAGAGCCACCCGCGCAGCCACAGCAGCCGCAGACGCACCCGCAGGGCTGCCACCGGCTGCCGGAAGACGGACGGCACGGCCTGCTGCCGGATGGCATTGAAAAGCGCCGTGAGCTGGCGGCCTTCCTGCTGGTGGTGCCAGGCGTTGAACCAGGCGGTGCGGAAGCCCTGGCTTTCCAGTTCGGTGCGCAGCATGCCCATCATCGACGACTTGCCCATGCCCCACGGCGCCGTGATGGCGATCGTCAGCCGCGGATCCGTGTCCCGGTTGAGGATGAAGCCGGCCAGCGCACGCACCGCCGGTGCGTGGTTGAGGCGGTCGTCCTTGAGTTGCGTGAGCGGGCGGTCTCCGCGCAGCTCGGGTTGCACCTGCGGCAAGGGCTCGCCCCCCTCTTCGTCCTGCCTGAGGCTGCCGGTGGCCACGGCCACGCTCAGGACCATGGCCGACAGCAGCAGGCAGACCAGGGCCCAGGGTGCGGGGTAGCGCTCGTAGTGCGCCGTTTCGCGCCACGTCAGGCCGCCGTTTTCGGTCACCAGCACGGTCCCGCCGCTGCCCAGCACCAGCCCGCGCTGCCCGTCGGGCAGGAAGCCGACCCAGGTCAACGCAGCGCGGGTTCCGCTGCGCTGCGCCATCCAGCTGCGGCCACCGTCCAGGGTCGCGAGCACGGTGCCCTGCGCGCCCACGGCCCAGGCCCGGTGTCCGTCACTGCCGGGGTGCAGCTTCCGGATCCAGCCCTCGGTGCCGGGTTGCCGTTGCCAGGTGACGCCCCCATCGGCCGTGGCGGCAATGGCGTCGCCGCCGACCACCCAACCGCGCCGGCCGTCCGGCGCGAAGACCAGATCGATGAGCGCCTCGACGGGCAACCGCCCGGCCGGCGCCCAGGTCTTCCCGCCGTCGGCGGTGGTCGACAGCGAGATGTCGAAACGAGGGGATGCGTCGGCTGCAGCCTTCCACCCGCGCTGCCCATCGGGCATGAAATGCCATCGCGTCCAGGGCGCCACGGCGGCCTCCGAGGTGGCCTGCGGTTGCCAGCGCTGGCCGCCATCGCCCGTGAGGAACAGGTTGCCGTTGGCATCCGCGGCCCAGCCCCGCTGCCCCGCGTCGTCGAAACCCAGTTGAACCGCCCTTGGCGCCTCCGTTGCGGGAGACGGCTGCCAGGTCCTGCCGCCATCGCGGGTGGAGACCAGGGGCAGGTCGGCGCCACCCGCCCAGGCGCGCGTGCCGTCTGCGGCCACGCTCAGGCTGCCCAGCCCTCCTGGTGCCAGCGCCTGCACCTGCCAGCTGCGGCCGGCATTGGCCGTGAACAGGATGGCGCCTCCGGCGGTGACCATCCAGCCACGCCGGCCGTCCCTCAAGAGCACCGCCTGGCTGGCCATGAGGCGCAGGCCTTCACTCATCACCTGCCACGAGGCGCCTTCGTCGAGGCTGCGCAGCAGCGTGCCTTCCGGCCCGACCACCCAGCCCGCCCCACCCGCCGTCGCGGGGCAGGCCACTCCAAGGAACAGGCCGTGAGGCACCGGCTCCTGCCTGTTCCAGCTGATGCCGGCGTCGCGGGAAATCGCCACGCCGCCCAGGCCCACGGCCCAGCCGGTCTTCGCATCCGCCGAGAAGCAGACCTTGGTCAGGTCCATCTCGCCGACGCGGCGCGTCACCCAGCTGCGCCCTTCGTCGGTGCTGGTGAGCAACCGGCCGCCTTCGCCCACCGCCCACAGCCGCTGGCCATCGGGGCTGCCGCGCAGGTCGTGCAGCACGCCCGCGCGCTCGTCGGGCGACACATCGGCCCAGGATCGCCCAGCATCGCGCGAAGCCAGCACGCCGGCGCCGGTGACAGCCCACAGGCGCAGCCCGTCGGTGGCGGCGTGCAGCCCATTGAGGACGGTGTCGACCCCGGTCGCCAGACGGCGCCAGTTGCGCCCACCGTCCGTGGTGGCCAGCAGCACCCCGAGATCACCGGCGGCCCAGCCACGCTGGCCATCGGCCAGGAAGGCGACCGCCAGCAGTGCGACGTCGACGCCGCTGACCTGGGGCTTCCACGTCGCGCCGCCATCGGCGGTGACCAGCACGGTTCCCGCATGGCCCACGGCCCAGCCCCGCAGGTCATCGACGAAGGTGACCGCGTGCAGACGCCGGCTCGGGTCGGCCAGCGGCCGCCGGGTCGCCGAGCGGGTACCGGCCGCCGCTGTGGTCGATCCAGGGCCCGGTGCAGCGGAAACGGCGGGCGTCGGCGCGGACGAAGCGGCGGCCGGCGCCGAGGCCGCGGCGCCATCGACCGGCTCTCGCGGGCCCGCGCCTGGCAGCGGCCGTTGCTGCTGCTGTTGCTGCTGTTGCTGCTGTTGTGGCGCCCCACTCTCCGGCCCTTTCGCCGCATGGGCGCTGGGCAACAACCGCTCAAGCAGGTGCGCCGCGTTCGGAGGCGCGCCATCCTGCGCGGGCGCGGGATGCTGCTGTCTCCAGCTCCGCCCGCCATCCCCGGAATGGACGATCAACTCCCCCTCGCCCACCGCCCACACCCGCTGGCCATCGGCCGAGGCCGTCACATCGGTCAGCCCGCCCTGGATCACCAGGCGCTTGAATGCATTGCGCTCCAGCGGATGCGACCACCAGCCGGCATTCAGCAGATCCCATTCACCCACGGTCCGCCATGGATCGGGGTGTGGGGGCTGGCGCCACACCGACAGGCCACCCGCGCCGCCCAGCATCACGCCGATCGCGATGAGCCCCATGGTGAGGCGTCGGCCCAGCCGGCCCGACGGTTCACCGCCACGCGGCGGCTCACCTGCGCCGGATCGCCCCTGCCCACTCGAAGGAGGAGTTGCCTGTTGCACCGCACCACGCCTTGCCTGGGTACACGCCCAGGAACACCATAGCCCCAGGGCAAGGGGAACGGCAAGGCGTTGCCTCCTCAAGCCGAGGGATGACTTTGACGCCCCTGCCGCCAGCTCAAGCCTGCCGCCCCGCAGCCGATAACCCGGCACGGCCCCGTGAGGGTGGGGCATGCAACGGCCTCGAACAACCAAGCAGCGGAGATGCAGTACCACCGCCTCGCCAACCGCCCGGAGGGCACCCGATGAGCACGCTGACCGGCACCGCCCCGGCCAGCCGCCGCGTGCTCGTGGTCGACGACAGCCGCGCGATGCAAGCCATCATCCGCCGCGTGCTGGAAAGCCGCTCGCTCGGTGCGACGGAGATCGAGACGGTGGCCTCGGGCGAGCAGGCGCTGGACGCGGTCGAGCGCCGCACGCCCAGCCTGGTGCTGTCCGACTGGCACATGCCCGGCATGAGCGGCATCGAGCTGCTGCAGACGCTGCGCCAGATGGGCCACAACGACCTCGCGGTCGGCTTCGTCACCACCGAGACCACCCCCGCGCTGCTGCAGCAGGCGCTCACCAACGGCGCGGCCTTCATCGTCCACAAGCCCTTCCACGACCACGAGTTGCTGGCCGCGGTGGGCGGCGTGCTGGGCAAGGCCGCCGACAACGGCGCGGAGCCGGTCAACGGCGTGCGCGCCCTGCGCCGCTACATCCAGGCCTGGATGCCGGGCGTGCCCTTCCGCGTGATCGAAGGCGAGAAATTCGCCAGCGCCCACCTCACGCCGCAGAACCTGCTGGCGGTCTACCAGCCGGCGGCCGGCGGCGGCATCTCGGCGCTGGCCGCGGCCAACCAGCCGGCGCTGTGCATGCTCGGCGGCAGCGCGAGCCAGGCCGACCCGCGTGACATCCGCCGGATGATCCAGGACAACAGCCCCAGCCCCGAGATCGTCGACAGCGCGGTCCGCTTCTTCCGCGAATTTTCGCCGCAGCTGCTGGGCCAGATCGGCGTGGCCGACACCGCCTTCAAGGGCGCCAACCTCGTGCCGGCCGACTTCGCCAGGCTGCGCGCAGCGGTCGACACCTCCACGACCCGGGCCGACTACCGCCTGTCGGTGCCCGGCTATGGCGATGGCCGGCTGACCTTCATCCGGGCATGACGAGGCCCGCATGAGCCTGGCAGACATCGGCATTGCGGCGGTCATCGTCTGCAACCTGCTCTTCCTGGGCCTGTGCACCTACATGGCCTGGCGCATGGTCACGCACATGCGCGACAGCCAGGCCGACCTCTCGGCCTTCGCCAACAGCCTGAAGGCGCATGCCGGGCGGCTGAACCGCACGGCCGACAACACGCTCGAGCTCTTCGACGACATGAGGCGCGAGCTGGGCAAGCTCATCGAGTCCACGCGCAGCGGGCTGGCCGCCAGCGCCCCCCGCGGCCGCCCGGGCGACCCCTACCAGCAATGGTCCCAACGCGACCCCAAGTCGCTCAACCGCCTGATCGACCAGCAGGGCGACCTGCTCAGCGAGATGAGCCAGGTCGACGCGCGCCAGTTCGACGAATGGCGCCGCAGCAAGCAGGTCGAGCTGGACCGCCTGCTGCAGCAGAAGCAGCGGGTGCAGCAGGACTTCGCCCGCCTGAAGGAGTCGCACGACGAGGCGGTGCACCGCCTGCGCGAGCAGGAGCTCAAGAGCCGCCAGCACCACAAGACCGCCGCCGAGGCCGGCGCGCTGAAGGAAGAGCTGAAGGCACTGCAGCTGCAGCTGCAGCGGGCCGAGGCGCGCGCGTTCTCCGCCGAGCAGCGGGCGCAGTCGGCCAGCCAGAACGATGGCGACGCGGCGCCGCCCAACGCACCGCCCTCGCCCCGCATCAAGGAGCTGGCCGGCCAGCTCGCCGAAGCGGAGGCCGACCGCCAGCGCCTGCGCCGCCAGCTGGAGCAGATGCAGGACAACCTGAAGCGCACGCTGACGGAAAAGGAATTCATCGAGGACCGCTTCCTGGCCCTCGACGCCGACCGGCCTGCCCCGACGGCCGAGCCGGCGGCGGCCTGACGGGCCCGGCGCTCAGCCCGCGGCCAGCACCCCCTCGACCAGGCGCACCACCGCGGCCGCCTCTTCGGGCGTGGCCAGGCCATGGTCGGCCTCGCGGGCCAGCAACTGCGCCAGCGCGTCCAGCTGCCCGGGCAGGCCGTCGCGCCGCGCGCCAGGAATCAAGGGCCGTTCCCGAGTTCCTTGACCCCCAAGGGGGGCGGGCTGGGCGACAGCCCGGCCCTGGGAGCGCTCAGGCAGCGCGCCCCGCCATTCCAGCCGCTGCCATTCGGTCAGGGCGGCCGAACCCGCGCTGCCCACCACCTCGAAACGGTTGTGGTCGTCCACCGTCCCGGCCACCTGGGCATCGATCTGCAACGGCAGCGCACCGTAGCGCAGCGTGGCGGCCAACGCCTCTTCGGTGCCCGCCGCGCCCCGCCGCAGCGACACCTGCTCGATCACCCCCGGCCCGAAAAGCCGCCCGGCCAGGAACAGGAAGTGCGAGCCCACCTCGCGCGTGAAGCCGCCTTGCTGGGGCCCGGCCAGCCAGCCGGCCGCGTCCATCTGCCAGGGGCGGGGCCAGCGGGCGAAGCGCAGCGTCAGCCGGGCGCCCTGCACCGTGCCCAGCTCGCCCGCGGTGATCAGTTGCTGCAGCTGGCGCGCGCCAGCCGAGGTCGAGAACGGGAAGTTCACGCCCGCCGCCACACCGGCTGCACGGATCGCCTCGCAGCAGGCCTCGGCCTCGTCCACCGACGCCGCCAGCGGCTTCTCGCAGAACACCGCCTTGCCGGCAGCGGTCACCAGCGCGACGTGCGCCCGGTGCAGCGCCGGCGGCGTGGCGATGTAGACGCACTCCACCCCGGGGTGCGTGGCCACCGCCTCGGCGCTGTCCAGCCGGGGCACGCCCGGCACGTCGGCCGGGGCCGCGGGGTCGAAGCCCGCGACGATGCGAAAGCCCTCATGTGCCTGCAGCGCCTGTGCCATGCGCCGGCCCATCACGCCCAGGCCGAGCAGGCCGATGCCCCGGGGGCGGGCTGTGGTTGTCGGGGGGTTCATCGGTGTGTCCTCTTTTCCTGGCCTCCGGCCCGGGCGGCGATTGTCTGGCGTCGCCGGCAGGAGATCACGCCCGGCCCGGGCCCGGCTCCGCCGGCTGCCAGGGTGCCGGGTAGTAAACTGATGGGTTTTCCCCAACCCGAAGCTTTGCGCCCGCCATGATGCGAGCAGCGCGGCGGCGCCCCCCCAGTCTTCCCGGCTCACCACTCGTTCGACAGCTCGCCCGGCTCACTGCCGTCGAGGCCCCGGAATCCAAGCAGGCCTTTGCAGAGCGGCTGAGCCAGTGGCTGGGCTGGACCGACGCGATCTCGCTGTCGGCCGCACTGGGCACGCCCGAAGCCGCGGCCCCCGCACCCGCCGGCCGCTACGCCGAGCCCGGCCCCCTCGAAGCCGAGGCCAGCCGGCTGCACGCAGCGCTGGCGCGCAGCCTCGCCGACAGCGCCCACCCCGCGGCCGCCGCGCGGGGGCGGGCGCGGCGCCCGGCCCCGCCCACCCGCCCTTCAGACGAAGAGATGACCCCCGGCGACTTCTCGCCCCACCGCCGCCACTACCACGCACGCCAGCAGGCCATGGAGGCCGCCGTCGGCCCGCTGCGGGCGCGCCTGCGCGGCGTGCTCTCGGCCCGCTCGCCGGCACTGGCGCGCCTGGCCGCAGTCGACGCGGTGATGGAGCAGGCCTTGGGTGAACGCGAGCGCGGCCTGCTGTCGACCGTGCCGGTGCTGCTGGAGCGCCGCTTCGAACAGCTCCGCCAGGCGCACGCAGCGATGACACCCCCCGACACCGTCGTCGACCCCGCTGCGGACCCCTTGCCCGCCGCCTGGCTGGCCACCTTCCGACAGGACATGCAGCAGTTGCTGCTCGCCGAGCTGGACCACCGCTGGCAGCCGATCACCGGCCTGCTCGCGGCCCTGCGCGCCGCGCCGCTGCCACTCTCGGGCCATCGGCCCCGCATCCCGCCCCGCACACCATGACCCGATCGTTCACGCTGGCGGCCCAGGCCGCCGCCTTCGCTGCCGGCCTGGCCGCCCTGGGCTGGACAGCCGCCGGCTACGCCGGCACCCACCCGCTGGCGCTGGCCGTCACCGCGCTGGTGGCCGGCTTCTACCTCCTCGGGGCCTGGGAGTTGCGCTGCTTCCAGCAGGCCACCAGCGCCCTGCGCACCGCCGTCGACGGTCTGGCCGAGCCGCCACCTGCGCTGGGCACCTGGCTGGGCACGCTGCCCACCGGCCTGCAGCAGCCGGTTCGGCTGCGCATCGAGGGCGAGCGCGTCGCCCTGCCCGGCCCTTCGCTCACACCCTTCCTGGCCGGGCTGCTGGTGCTGCTGGGCATGCTCGGCACCTTCCTCGGCATGGTGGTCACGCTCAACGGCACCGGCCTGGCGCTGGACAACGCCGGCGACCTGCAGGCCTTGCGCCAGTCGCTCTCGGCCCCGGTCAAGGGCCTGGGGCTGGCCTTCGGCACCTCGGTGGCCGGCATCGCCGCGTCGGCCGCATTGGGCCTGATGTCGGCCCTGGCCCGGCGCGATCGCCTGCGGGCCGCGCAGCAGCTGGACGTGGCCATCGCCAGCCACCTGCGCGCCTTCTCGCGCGCCCACCGGCGCGACCAGGCCTTCGCGCTGATGCAGCGCCAGGCCGAGACACTGCCGCTGCTGGTCGACCGCCTGCAGGCGCTGATGGCCACGATGGAACAGCAGAGCCAAGGCCTGAGCGAGCGACTGATCGCGAACCAGGAAGCCTTCCACGGCCGGGCCGATGCCGCCTACGGTGCGCTGGCGGCGTCGGTCGGCCAGTCGCTGCAGGCCAGCCTGGCCGAGAGCGCACGCGCGGCCAGCGCCACGCTGCAACCGGTGGTCGAGGCCACCATGGCCGGCATCGCCCGCGAGACGGCCACGCTGCACGCGCAACTGGCCGGCACCACCCGGCAGCAGCTCGAGGGCTTCTCGGCCCGCGCCGAGGCCAGCGCCCGCGCTTCGGCCGAGCAATGGCGCAGCGCGCTCGACGAACACCGCCGCACCAGCCAGGCCCTGTCGCAGGAGCTGCGCGCCACGCTGGGCGACTTCGGCCAGGGCTTCACGCAGCGCTCGGCCGAGCTGGTCGAGCAGGTCGCCGGGCGCCTCGACGGCGCGGTGGCCCAGGTGGCCGCCACCTGGCAGCAGGCGCTGGCGCAACAGGCGCACAGCAGCGAAGCCCTGGCAGAACGGCAGGCGCTCGCCAGCGAGGCGCTCGCCGAGCGGAACGCCCGCACCCACGAGGCCCTGATCGACCAGCAAGCCCGCAGCCAGCAGGCCCTCGCCGAGCAGCAGGCCCAGGCCCAGCAGGCCCTGGCCGGGCAGACGCAGCAGGCGCTGGCCGCCACCGCGGCCAGCCTCGCACAGCAGGCCGAGGCCCTGACCCGCAGCATCGACGAAGCCCACGCCCGCCTGCAGGCCGAGATCGGCGCCCGCGACGAGCAGCGCCTGGCCGCCTGGACCGGCGCGCTGCAGGCCAGCAGCGCCGCGCTGCAGCAGCAATGGCAGGCCGCCGGCGAGCACACCACGCGCCAGCAGCAGCAGATCTGCCAGACCCTGGAGCAGACCGCCCGCGACATGGCGGCTCAGGCCGAGACGCACGCACGCCAGACCATTGCCGAGATCGGCGGCCTGGTGCAGGCCGCGGCCGAGGCGCCGCGCGTGGCCGCCGAGGTGGTGGCTGAGCTGCGCCAGAAGCTGTCGGACAGCATGGCGCGCGACAACACCATGCTGGAGGAGCGCAGCCGCATCCTCGCCACGCTCTCGACGCTGCTCGACGCGGTCAACCACGCGTCGACCGAGCAGCGTGCGGCGATCGACACGCTGGTCAGCACCTCGGCCGGCCTGCTGGACCGCGTCGGCAGCCGCTTCACCGAGCAGGCCGAAGCCGAGACCGAGCGCATGGCCGCGGCCAGCGCCCAGCTCGCCAGCAGCGCGGTGGAGGTGGCCAGCCTCGGGGAAGCCTTCGGGCTCGCGGTCGAGCTCTTCGGCCAGAGCAACGACAAGCTGGTCGGCCAGCTGCAGGGCGTCGAGGCGGCGCTGGCGAAGTCGCTCGCCCGCAGCGACGAGCAGCTCGCCTACTACGTGGCCCAGGCGCGCGAGGTGATCGACCTCAGCATCCTGTCGCAGCAGCAGATCGTGGAAGACCTGCAGCGGATCGCCGGCCGCACCCTGGCCCCCGCGGAGGCCTGACGCGATGGCAAGCGACGCGCACGAGCTGGACGGCGGGCTCGACGCCGGCCCCGAGGCGGCGGTGCCGGTCTGGGCCGTCTTCGGCGACCTGATGGCCGGCCTGCTGGGCGCCTTCGTGCTGATCCTGGTCTGCGTGATCGGCCTGCAGTTCGAGCTGGCCTCGAAGCTGGAGGCCGAGGTGAAGCAGCGCCAGGCCGAGGCCCAGCGCCGCGAGGCGCTGGAGAAGGCCTTGGCCGGCCCGCTGGCCGCCGGCCGCGTGACACTGAACAACGGGCGCATCGGCATCAGCGGCAGCGTGCTGTTCGCCTTCAATTCCGACGAGCTGCAGCCCGAGGGGCGGCAGGTGCTCAAGAGCCTGGCCGCCCCGCTGGCCGCCTACCTGCAGGCGCGCGACGAGGTGCTGATGGTCAGCGGCTTCACGGACGACCGGCAGGTGCGCCCGGCCGGCGGCAAGGGCAAGGACGCCAAGGCTGCCCGGTTCGCAGACAACTGGGAGCTCTCGGCTCAGCGCGCGCTGACGGTGACACGCGCACTGATCGAGGAAGGCGTGCCTTCGTCGGCCGTGTTCGCCGCCGCGTTCGGCAGCGAGCAGCCGGTCGCCTCGAACGACGAGGCCGAGGGGCGGGCGAAGAACCGCCGCGTCGAGATGGCCCCCACGCCGCGGCCCAGCCGCGCGGCCTCGCAGCCCCATGGCTGAGCAGCCCCCCCCGCTGAGCCCGGTGCATGCCCGCCTCGTCGAGGCGATGGCGCGGCGCGCGGCGAGCCAGCCGGCCGCGGTGCAGCGCCTGCTGCAGGCGCGCATCGCGGAGCTGGCCGCCGCCCCGCGCGCGACCGAGCCCGGCGCGGCGCCGGCGCCCGACGCGTTGGAGGCGCTCGTCCCGGGCCCGCTGGCCGCGCTGGTGGTGCAACTCGCCGAGCACCCCCTCGCGCCAGTGGCCACGACGCCCGCCGACCGGCCCGCCGCTGCAGCCCCGCTGGCACCAGCGCCCGAGCCGCCCGGCCTGGACTACTTCCGCTCCACCTGGTCACGGTTGCAGGCCGAGCAGCGCCTGGCCCAGTCGCAGGCCCGCCTGCCCGGCAATGCCGGCCCGCTGAACTCGCAACACCTGGTGCACCGCGCGTTGCTGCTGATGCAGGCGCTCTCGCCCGAGTATCTGCAAGGCTTCATGGAGCAGGTCGATGCCCTGCTGTGGCTGGACGGTGTGAGCGACGCCGCGGGCCCCGGCCGTGCCTGAGGCCTGACTCCAGCCACGCGTAGGCCAGGCCGGCCGCCACCAGCGGGCACAGGAAATACACCGCACGGTAGGCCAGCAGCGCTCCCAGCAGCTGCGACTCGGGCACCCTGTGGCCCAGCAGTGTCAGGAACACCGCCTCCAGCACGCCCAGGCCGGCCGGGATGTGGGTGACGACGCCCGCGATGCAGGCCACCAGCAGGGTCGCGAGCACGGTGCCGTAGGCCGGCGACGCCGGCGCATGCGGCAGCAGGGTGTAGACGATGCCGGCCATCAGCATCCAGTTCGTCGCACCCAGCGCCATCTGCAGCGCCGCCTGCGGGCCGCTGGGCAGGTCGAACTCATGCCCACGCACGCTGAGATGCCGCTTGCGCGAGAAGGTGCACAGCAGCAGGACGCCCAGCGCCGCAAGCAGCAGCACGCCACCGACCCAGCGCAGGCCCCGGTCGCTCAGCTCCCACTCGCGCGGCAGATCGAGCCCGTAGAACGCGAAGGCGACGCCGGCCACGGCAAGGTAGCCGGTCCAGTTGCTCATCAGCGTCGACAGGAAGAGCCGTGCGGTGCCGGCGGCGTCGACACCGAGGCGCGAGTACAGCCGCAGCCGGAACCCGATGCCACCCAGCCACGCGCCGAGGTTGAGGTTGAAGGCGTACGACACCATGCCGACCAGCCCCGTGGTGGCGGGCGGCACCGTGTGGCCGCTGTAGCGCCGCGCCGCCAACTCGTAGCCCGCATAGACGAGGTAGCTGCAGGCCGCGAACGCCGCCGCCAGCGCCAGGGTGCCCGCGCGGTAGGCGGTGAGGGTCGCGACCACCGTGCCCCAGTCCAGCGTCCTGGCCATTCGCGCGAGGACCACCACGACCAGCACGAAGAAGCCGAGGGTCAGCAGGCGCCAGGCCCAGGCCTTCCAGGCGGGGCGCTCCGGTGCGGCGGGGCCGGGCGGGGCATGGGTCATGGGCGGGCGTCCCGGCGGGCCTCGAGCACGGGCGCCTCCGCGCTCACCGACTCCACCTTCGGCCGGTGGGCCGGCAGCCATTGGGCCCAGGCGCTGAAGCGGCGCAGGAAATGGAACACCACCGTGCTCACGAGCACCCGCCAGCCGCTGTGGGCCTGGCCGCGCACGCTGGCCGGGTCGACCCGGCGGCAATGTTCATCCGCCAGGTGCTGAAGGCGCTCGCGCAGCGCCGCGTTGAAGCCGCGGTGGCGCACGATCACGTTGGCCTCCAGGTTCAGCGACAGGCTCAGCGGATCGAGGTTGCTCGACCCGACGGTGGCCCAGTCGTCGTCGACCACCGCCACCTTGCCGTGCAGCGGCCGGCGGCAGTATTCATGGATGGTGACGCCGCCCGAGAGCAGGTACGGGTAAAGCAGCCGCGCCGCGACGCGCACGATGGGCATGTCCGGCTTGCCCTGCACGATCACCGTGACCTTCACCCCGCGGCGGGCCGCCTTGCGCATCTCGTGCAGCAGGCGGTAGCCCGGGAAGAAGTAGGCGTTGGCGATGACGACCTCGCGCCGCGCGGCGCGGATCGCCGCGCGGTAGTGCCGCTCGATGTCATTGGGGTGCCGGTCGTTGTCGCGCTTGACGAGCATCGCCGCCGCGTCGCCCGCGTGCGGCACCGCCGGCAGCGCCTTCTCGGCCGGCCGCGAGAACCAGCCCGCGCGTGAAGGCAGCGTGCGCCATGCCAGCCGGTGCACCTGGGCCACCAGCGGGCCCTCCAGCTTCACCGCGTAGTCCTGCTTGGCTTCGGGGCCGAAATCGCCGAGGTGGTCGGCCGAGTAGTTGATGCCGCCGACGAAGGCGGTGGTGCCGTCGACCACCACCAGCTTGCGGTGCAGCCGCCGGATCAGCCGGGTGCGGAAGCGGCCGAACAGCTTGGGGCAAGGGTCGAAGACGTGCAGTCGCACACCGGCGGCGGTGAGGCCGCCGACGAACTCCGCCGAGAGGTCGGGCGAGCCGTAGCCGTCGATCGTGAGGTCGACGCTGACGCCGCGCTGCGCGGCAGCGATGAGCACCTCGCGCAGCTCGCGGCCCACCTTGTCGTCGAAGAGGATGAAGGTCTCGACCAGCACCTCCTGACGCGCGTTGCGGATCGCCTCGAACACGGCGGGGAAGAACTCTTCGCCGTTCTCCAGCAGCGCGAGCGCGTTGCCGTCCACCCATTGCGGGCTGCGCCGTGTCAGCCACCCGGGCCGGGCGCTGCGGGGCTTCTTGGCCGGCGCGCTCACAGCAGGATCTCCGCCGCCAGCGGGGCGTGATCGGACAGGTGCGACCAGGGCCGGCTGCTCAACACGCGCGGCCGCTGCGCCTGTGCGTGGCGGACGTAGATGCGGTCCAGCGGCAGCAGGGGCCAGCGCGCGGGGAAGGTCTTGGCAGCGCGGCCACCGGCCTGCACGAACGCTTCCTCCAACCCGGCGCAGCGCTGCAGCACCGGGTGGGCCCTCATCCGCCAGTCGTTGAAATCACCGGCCACGACCAGCGGCGCGTCCTGCGGGATGTTCTCCTGCACCAGCCGGCACAGCAGGCGCAGCTGCTCGTCGCGGTGATGCGCCAGCAGCCCCAGGTGCACGCAGATCGCATGCAGCGGCGGCAGCGGCTCGGGCAGGCCCAGCACGCAGTGCAGCAGGCCGCGCTTCTCGCTCTCGTCGCCCACCGTCACGTCGTGGTTGTCGTGGCTGAGGATCGGGAACTTCGACAGCAAGGCGTTGCCGTGGTGGCCGCTCGGGTAGACCGCGTTCTGGCCATAGGCGTAGTCCTTCCACACCGTGTCGGCCAGGAACTCGTAGTGCGACACCGTCGGCCAGTCGACGAAGCGGGTCGCGTGCAGCTCGTGGCTGCCCTGCACTTCCTGCAGGAACACGATGTCGGCCGATTCGTTGCGCACCGCCTCGCGCAGGTCCTTCAGCACGAAGCGGCGGTTGAACAGGTCGAAACCCTTGTGGATGTTCACCGTGAGCACGGTGACCGACGGGGAAACCAGGGTGGAGGGCGCGAGCGGGCTCATCGGCCCTATGTTCGGCAGGTGGGGCGCCCGCCCGCCGTAGGACAACGCCGCAACCGGGCGCCGTCCCGCGCCGGTTCCTGCAGGGCGTCAGGCGCGGTGGGCCGTGCTTTCGGGCAGCGCCAGCAGGCGCAGCACCGGGTGGCGCCGCCACTCGGGCTCGGCGTGGCGGCGGGCGTGCTCGAACACGAAGCCCAGCACGGCCTCGGGGTCGCCCAGGCGCTCGGTGTGCGCCGCCTTCCAGGCTTCGAAGCGGTCGGACAGGCCGGGCTCGGTGGCCAGCAGTTGCTCCGCCTCGTCCTCGAACACGTAGTCGCTGAAGTGTTCCTTCTTGTCGAGCACGCTGTCGAAGAAGCCCCAGCGGAAGAAGCTGTCGATGCCCTGCGGCTCCAGCACCTCGACGATGAAGCGGTCGTGCAGGCCGCCCAGCGGCACCAACCAGTCGCCCTCGGCCACGGTGGCCTCGATCGGCTCGATCTGCGCGTTCACCTGAGCGTGCAGGTGGCGGCCCTCGAAAGGCATGGGGCGCTTGTCGACCGGGCCGATGCGCCAGGCTTCGGCCGGCACGCGCGCGGCCTGTGCGGCACGGTGCATGGGCACGCCATGGGCTAGCAGCCGCTCGGCCACGTCGTGCCAGGCCTGCGGCAGCAGGTAGGCCCGCGGCGGCGTGGCCTGCGCAGTGACCTGGTAGCGGTCGAACCAGGCGATGTCTCTTTCCCAGGGGGCCGAGCGGTCGTAGCGCAGGCGCTGGTAGTGGCCGAGCCGGCTGGGCTCGCGCACCGCGCGGTAGCCGCTGAAGCGGAAGCGGGCCGGGCGCGATGCGTCCAGCGCCCAGTCGAGCGCCACCGAGGCACCGCCAGCGATGGCGGCCCGGTCGGCGGCGCGGGCGGCGCGCAGCGCGACGCCATTCGCCACGGTGTAGGCCAACGCGCTCTCGACGATCGCCCGCGTGCTTTCGTGGCGCTGGGAGAACGGCTTGAGCATGTGCGTCTCGGGCATGAAACCGAGCGTGTGGTGCAGCGCGGCGTAGCCGGTGGAAAAGCGCGGCGAGTCCAGGAAGTCGGCGATGCCGTCGTCAGGCGTCTCCTTCACCGGGTTGACATAAGGGCACATGGGGAAGCCGCGCGCCGCCATGTCGGCATACAACGCCGGCAGCATCGCCTCGCGCAGGTGCCGGCCAGCCTCGCCGCCGAGCTTGTCGGGCTGGGTGGCGATGAGCGTCATCACATGCTGGTAGTCGGCCCCGTTGGAGGTGTGGGTGTCGACCATCACGTCCGGGTCCCAGCGGGTGAACACCTGCGCGAAGGTGCGGGTGGCCAGGCTGTCGGCCTTGACGAAATCGCGGTTCAGGTCGAGATGGCGTGCGTTGCCGCGGAAGCCGAAGGCCTCGGGCCCGTTCTGGTTCACGCGGCTGGTGTCGTTGCGGTTGAGCGCACCGTCGACGTTGTAGACCGGGATGTAGACCAGCACCGTGCGGCCCAGCGCCTCACGCCGGGCCGGCAGCAGGCAGAGGTCGCGCAGCAGCGCCATGCAGGCGTCGATGCCCTCGGGCTCGCCGGGGTGGATGCCGTTGTTGTTGAAGAACACCGGCCGGCCCGCTGCCTTCACCGCCGCCGGGTCGAACACGCCATCGGCCGAGAACACGCCGGCGTGGATCGGCACGCCCGCGTCCGACCGGCCGGCCGGCTCGAAGCGCAGCCACTGCGGGAAGGCCTGGGCCAGGCGCTCGTGAAAATCGATGCACTCGCGCCAGGTGGTGGTCTGGTTGCCGTTGCCGCGCTCGAAGGGGGTGGCCCAGGCGCCGGTATCAGCCGCTTCCATCGTCAGGCCCGGCCCGAGCGCCGGCTGCGGGGCTGCAGCTTGTCCAGCTCGGCCAGTTGCTGCTTGAGCAGGATCAGCAGCGTGCGCGCATGCTCGACCGGCAGGCGCACCATGCTGCTGCCAGTGCCACCATCGTCACGCAGCGGCCGTGCCTGCACCAGCGCGTCCACGCCGAGCTCGATCACACCCTTGTCGTGCCGGGCCAGCTTCAGTCGCTGGACTTCGATGTCGTAGGCTTTCATGCGGGCTCCTCTGCCGATGCGGACGATGCCCGCATTGTCCGTGGCCGTGGAAACCGCCGTCGTCAGGCCTTCATGGCGCCGGTGACCGCCGCAGTCAACACCGCGGCGGCGAGCCAGGCGCCGATGCGCTTGAGCAGTGCCGTATCCAGCCCACGCCCTTCAGCCGACGAGAAGCCGCGGCCGAAGCCGACCACGAAAGCGTGGGCCGGCAAGGCGATGAGCACCAGCGTGGCCACCACCAGCTCGACGCTGCCCGCCGCGCCCGGCCCACCGAACTTCGCCCACAGCCAGGGCCAGGCCAACGCAGCAATAACGCCCGCCAGGGCGGCGGTCAAGGGAGTGGGGGTGATCTTCACTGGGCTGACTTCGAAGGCAAGGAAGGGCAGATGATGCCAGCAGGGGCGAGCGCGCGGTGAGGCCGCAGCGCGGACGATCGGGGTCGGCCGACTTCAGCCGCCACTGCGCCGGACGGTGCGGCCCTCGGCCTGCAGCCAGGCGATCACGCGCTCGACATGGTCGCCCTGCACCTCGATGCAACCGTCCTTGGCGGTACCGCCGCTGCCGCAGGCACTGCGCAGCCGCCGCCCCAGCTCGGCGAGCGCAGTTGCATCCAGGCCGAGCCCGCGCACCACCGTCACGGTCTTGCCGCCTCGCTGCGCGCGCTCGCGGCTGACACGCACGATGCCGTCACCGCGCGGTGGGGGCGGCGCGGCGCTGCAGGTGCAGTTCGACACCGGCTGCCGGCAGCGCGGGCACATGCGGCCACCATCGGTGGAATAGACCAGGGCCATCGGGGGATTGTCGCTGCGGCGGGTGGAAGGCGGCGCCTCGAACGGCCGCCGCCCGCATCCGGCGCGGAGAAGGCCTGCATCGACGGCCCGTGTGCCCACAAGTGCGACCGTTCGGTCGACCGGCAAGACCGCTCCCGCATCCGGGCCGACGGTTCGTCAGATGGCGCTGGCCGCCCACCGCGGCAGCGTCGACAGTGCGGACATCGAAGGCACCCCGTCGTCGATGCAACCCAAGGACCCCTGCCATGAACCTCACCCAGCAACTCGCCTGCAACTGCACCCCATGTCCCGGCACCGGCTGCGGCTGTGGCTGCCAGCAAGCGCCCACGAAGCCCCCCTGCGCGTGCGGCCCGCAATGCCCCTGCGGCCCGCAATGCCGCTGCGGCGCGCAATGCCAATGCGGCAGCGGCGTCAGTTGCTCCCCGGCCTGAACCGGTTGCCTTTCGCCTCGGCGCCGCCGGCGGCCACGCCGCCGGCGCCGGCCCGCCCATCTTTCAGCCCTGCACCGCTGCGCCTGCCTCCTTCAGAAGGATCCTGCTCTTGAACAGCTTCGTCCTCGCCTATCTCGGCGGCATCGTCGGCGCCGTCCTGATGGACATCACCGAAACGCTCGCCGCGCGTGCGGGTCTCACCAGCGGTGTCAGCGTCGCGCTGGTCGGTCGGTGGGCCCGCGGGCTGGCCCGCGGGCAATGGGCCCATGCCGACATCGCACACACCCCGGCCAGGCCGGGCGACATGCAGGTGGGTTGGGCCTTCCACTACCTCGTCGGCGGGGGTGGGGTGGCCTTGCTCTATGCCGCGCTGCTGCAGGCCACCGGCTGGACCTTGCCGGCCCATCACCTGTGGGGCGGCATGGCCTTCGGCGTGGCAACCTCGCTGCTGCCATGGCTGCTGCTGCTGCCAGCCTTCGGCTGGGGCTGGTTCGGTCGCCGCGGGCCGCCCGGGTCCAATCCGCTGCTGGCCAGCCTGGTCTCGCACCTGCCCTACGGGCTCGGCGTCGGCGCAGTGATGGCACTCGGCGCGAGCCTGTAGACGCGGCTGTTGGCGCCACCCGGCACCAGCCCTACACTCGATCGAACCGTTTCCTGCCAAGGTTGCACGCGTCCCATGTACCTGTCATCGACGCCACGCACCGAGCCGTGGGCCAGCACCGCGAAGGGTTCGATGCAACTGGTCGCGGCTTCGGCGGTGGTGTGGGCGGTGGCGGCAGCCCTGTTGTTCGTGGTGGTGCCCGGTCTCGACACCTTCGCGCGGCTGCTGGTCTTCTCCGAATGCGTGGGCCTGACGATGGTGGCCTGTGTGGTGGGGCTGCGGCGCCAGCGCCGGCTCGAGCGCCTGGCCACTGGCACCCGCTGGATGCTGACCGGTGCGATCGCGATACCGGTCGGCTATCTGCTGGGCCACCAGATCGCATTCCTGCTGCTGGGCGAGCCCATGCGCCTGGCCGGATTCCACCAGGTCAGCCTGGTGCCGCTCCTCTTCACCGTGCTGGTGGGGGGCCTGGGTCTGCGTCACTTCGCCATTCGAGAGCACCTGGCGCAGGAGGCGGCCACGCGCGCCGAGGCACAGCGCCTGGCGCTCGATGCGCAACTTCGCCTGCTGCGCGCGCAACTCGAGCCGCACATGCTGTTCAACACGCTGGCCAACCTGCGCGGCCTGGTGCGCGAGGACACCGACCGCGCCGAGACGATGATCGACAGCCTCATCGCCTACCTGCGCGCCACGCTCGTCGCATCGCAGGCGGAGTCGGTGCCGCTGGGTCGTGAGTTCGGCCAGCTGCGCGCCTATCTGGAGATCATGTCGTTGCGCATGGGGCCCCGTCTCAGCTGGCGGCTGGACCTGCCCCACGAACTCGAAGACACCCCCGTACCGGCCATGCTGCTGCAGCCTCTGGTCGAGAACGCGATCAAGCACGGGCTGGAGCCCAAGGTCGGCCCCGGCCGCATCGAAGTCGTGGCGCGCGTCGTCGAGGCAGGCATCGAGATCCGCATCGAAGACGATGGCCTGGGGGTGCTGGTTCAGGATGGCGACGAGCCGCTGGATGTCGCGTTCACGCCCCCCGGGCGGTCGAGCTACGGTCTGCGCCATGTGCGCGAGCGGCTGCAAGCGGTCTACGGCCCGGCGGCGCGGCTCGCACTCGAGCCGCGACACCCCGGCATGCGCTCCGTCGTGCTGCTGCCCCACTGATCTGCGGGAAAAGGCCCTGCCGAGAAGGACCCCCATGACCCCCGACCGCCCCCTGACTGCCGTCATCGCCGAGGACGAGCCGGTGCTCGCCCGCACGTTGGTCCGCCTGCTCGCTCAGGCATGGCCCGAGCTGCACATCGCGGGAGTCGCCGAGGACGGGCTGCGTGCGGTCGAACTGACGCTGGCCGAAGCCCCTGACATCGTGTTCCTGGACATCAAGATGCCCGGCCGCAACGGCATCGAGGTGGCCGAAGCGGTGGTCGACGACTGGCCCGATGAGCGGGCCGAACCGCTCTTCGTTTTCGTGACCGCCTTCGACGAGTTCGCGGTCGCTGCCTTCGAGCGCGCCGCCGTGGACTACCTGCTCAAACCCGCCACCGCCGAGAGGCTGCAGCAAACCGTGTCGAGACTGAAGGCACGGCTGGCCGAACGCGGCGCAGCGCCCGAGGCCGGCGACCGGGCAGCGTTGGTGCGGCGCATGCAATCGATGGCGGTGCCAGCGGTCGATCCGGGCGATCGCATCAAGGTCATCCGCGCCGGTGTCGGCAACACCGTGCGCATGATCCCGGTGGCCGATGTGGTCTGCTTCGAGGCGACCGAAAAGTACGTGAACGTCGTGACGCCCACCGGCGAGGCTCTGGTGCGCATGAGCCTGCGTGAGCTGATGGCGCGCATCGAGTCGACCGACTTCATCCAGGTGCACCGCAGCATGGTCGTCAACTCGAACGCGATCCTCAGCGCCACGCGCGACGAGAACGGGCACTACACCCTCGCGGTACGCGGCCTGCAGCGCCCCCTGAAGGTCAGCCGTGCGTTCGGGCACCTGTTCCGCCCGATGTAGCCGGCGCGGGCAGCACCCTTGATCGAGGGATACGGGTCGCTTCGATGCACCCTGCACAATCGCCCGCCGCTCGGGCCCATGCCGCATGCCACACACCCTGGTCGGAACATCTGCCCGGAGCGGCTCGCGTCAACCCGAAACTACAGGAGAGCACGATGGCGAAGATCAGACTCGTTTCCCTGCTGGCTTTCATGAGCGCGGCGGGCGCCGTGCAGGCGGCCCCCATCCCCCCGAACATCCAGTTCGACGGCTACTGCGACGGCATGGCCGGCCTGACGGTGGTGGGGACCACCGGAGCCGCCGGTCGGTGGACCAACCTCGACTGCGCCGGGACGAGCGCAGCCGTGGGTGGCCCCCAAGGCAAGGGCACCGGGGAGTCGGCGAAGGGGTACGTGCTGGGCTCATTCGGGGTCGGCGTCCTCTACGGAGCCGAGTTCGTCTGGCTCATCAACAAGGACGGCACCTGGACCGCCTACCGCGCCAACGATGGGGTGTACATCAACCACGGCACATGGACGGCCGTGGCCGAAGGCGCGACACCCGCGCGCGGCACCAAGCCCTCCATCCAGAGGTAGCACCTCGACAGGTGCCCGTCCCCGGCGGCCTGATGCCGGGGCGACCCGACGTCGCGCGCCCGTGGCAACGAGCAGCCCTTCTTCTGCAGACCCGCAACGCCACCGGCGCGACCACGCCCGCCTGCGCCGCGTGCGCGACCGCATCGACCGCGAATTCGACCAACCGCTGGATGTGGAAGCGTTGGCCCGTGGCGTGAACATGTCGGCGGGCCACCTGAGCCGGCAGGAATCGAGGAGCGCCGGGCGGGGGCTCCGGCCTAGAGTAGCCGCCATCGACACCCCACCGGAGACCCTGACCATGGACATCAGCATCCACGCTTCCTTCCGCGACACGCTAGGCTTCGAGCTGCGCAACGACGTGGAGGACGGCGTGCGCGACTGCGCGGTGCGCGATCCGGCAGGCAACATGGTCCGAATCCAGCAGCTGCGCTGAGCCGCCGGCTCGCCAGACCAGCGCCCCATGGCCACGAAGAAGACACCAGCCCCGACCGCCGCACCGGCGGCCGCGGACAGCCACGACCTGATCCGCGTGCAGGGTGCGCGCGAGAACAACCTGAAGGACATCAGCGTCGAGATTCCGAAGCGCCGGCTGACGGTGTTCACCGGCGTCTCGGGCTCGGGCAAGAGCTCGCTGGTGTTCGGCACCATCGCGGCCGAATCGCAGCGGCTGATCAACGAGACCTACAGCGCCTTCGTGCAGGGCTTCATGCCCACGCTGGCGCGGCCCGAGGTCGATGTGCTGCAGGGCATCACCACCGCGATCATCGTCGACCAGGAGCGGCTGGGCGCCAACGCCCGGTCCACCGTCGGCACGGTCACGGATGCGAACGCGATGCTGCGCATCCTCTTCAGCCGGCTGGGCCAGCCGCAGATCGGGCCGCCCAGTGCCTTCGCCTTCAACGTGCCTTCGGTGAAGGCCACCGGGGTGATCACGGTGGACCGTGGCGAGGGCAGCCACGCGGTCAAGCAGACATTCAACCGCACCGGCGGCATGTGCCCGCGCTGCGAGGGCATGGGGTCGGTGAACGACATCGACCTGGCCCAGCTCTACGACGACGCCAAGTCGCTCAACGAGGGTGCACTCACCATCCCCGGCTACAGCATGGACGGCTGGTACGGCCGCATCTTCCGCGGCTGCGGCTTCTTCGACGCCGACAAGCCGATCCGCAAGTTCACCAAGCGCGAGCTGCACGACCTGCTGCACAAGGAGCCGACCAAGATCAAGGTCGATGGCATCAACCTCACCTATGCCGGGCTGATCCCCTCGATCCAGAAGTCCTACCTGTCGAAGGACGTGGAGTCGCTGCAGCCGCACATCCGCGCCTTCGTCGAGCGCGCGGTCACTTTCACCACCTGCCCCGAGTGCGGTGGCTCGCGGCTCAGCGAAGCCGCGCGCTCGTCGAAGATCAAGGGCATCAGCATCGCCGATGCCTGCGCGATGCAGATCAGCGACCTGGCCGGGTGGGTGGGTGGGCTGAAGGAGCCCAAGGTGGCCCCGCTGCTGGCGGCGCTCAAGCACAGCCTCGATTCGTTCGTGGAGATCGGGTTGGGCTACCTGTCGCTGGACCGGCCCTCGGGCACGCTTTCGGGCGGCGAGGCGCAGCGCACCAAGATGATCCGCCACCTCGGCTCCGCGCTGACGGACGTGACCTACGTGTTCGACGAGCCGACGATCGGCCTGCACCCGCACGACATCCAGCGCATGAACGAGCTGCTGCTGCGCCTGCGCGACAAGGGCAATACCGTGCTGGTGGTCGAGCACAAGCCGGAGACGATCGTCATCGCCGACCACCTGGTGGACCTGGGCCCCGGTGCGGGCCGCGCGGGTGGCCAGGTGGTGTACGAAGGCAGCGTCAGCGGCCTGCGGGCCAGCGGCAGCCTCACCGGGCGGCACCTCGACGACCGCGCCTCGCTGAAGCCCGAGGTGCGCCAGGCCCGGGGCGCGCTGAAGATCCGCGGTGCCAGCGCCCACAACCTGAAGAAGGTCGATGTCGACATCCCGCTCGGCGTGCTGGTGGTGGTGACGGGCGTCGCCGGCTCGGGCAAGAGCTCGCTGATCCACGGCTCGGTGAGCCCGCGCGAGGGCGTGGTCACCGTCGACCAGGGCGCGATCAAGGGCTCGCGGCGCAGCAACCCCGCCACCTACACCGGCCTGCTCGACCCGATCCGCAACGCCTTCGCCAAGGTCAACGGCGTGAAGCCCGGGCTCTTCAGCGCCAACTCGGAAGGCGCCTGCCCCAGCTGCAACGGCGCTGGCGTCATCTTCACTGACCTGGGGCCGATGGCCAGCGTCAGCACCGTGTGCGAGGAGTGCGAGGGCAGGCGCTACCAGGCCGCGGTGCTGGGCTACCGCTTCGGTGGGCGCGACATCAGCCAGGTGCTGGCGATGCCGGTGGCCGAGGCGCGCGACTTCTTCGGCATCGGCCATGCCCATACGCCGGCGGCACAGGCCATCCTCGACCGGCTGGTGGACGTGGGGCTGGGCTATGTCTCGCTGGGCCAGCCGCTGACCACGCTCTCGGGCGGCGAGCGCCAGCGGCTCAAGCTGGCCACGCACATGGGCGAGAAGGGCGGCATCTACGTGCTCGACGAGCCGACCACCGGCCTGCACCTGGCGGACGTGGCGCAGTTGCTGGGCCTGCTCGACCGGCTCGTCGACGCGGGCAAGTCGGTCATCGTGATCGAGCATCACCAGGCGGTGATGGCGCATGCCGACTGGATCATCGACCTCGGCCCCGGCGCCGGCCACGACGGCGGACGCGTGGTCTTCGAAGGCACGCCGGCCGACCTGGTGAAGAAGCGCAGCACGCTCACCGGCCAGCACCTCGCGGCTTGGGTGGGCCGCTGAAGGGCGACGACCCTAACGCGGTGGCAGCAGCGGCGCGCCGAGCATGCGCCGCCACACCCAGCGCAGCGCGGGGCCGAGCTCGCTGGGGCGGCCGCCTTCCGCGCTCGGCCGGTCCTGCGGCACCCAGCCCGCGCCGTGCCGTCGCGCCACCCCGAAGGCGAACGTGAAATAGGGCTCCTGGCCCATGCGCAGGTCGCTGATGCGGGCCTGGCCGTCCACCTCGGACAGCTTGTAGAAGCCGCGGCTGAACCAGCGGATGCGGTCGGCCGCCCACAGGCCGGCCAGCGGCGCCTCCAGCGCCGCACCGCGATCGAACCGGTCGAAGTGGAGGGGTGCGCCGGCGGGGTCGAGCAGCGAATGGAACCCTTCATGGTGGGCCTGCGGCGTGATGGCCACGATGCGCCACAGCACGGTGTTGAACGGGGTCGGCGTGACCAGCACCTGGCTGGCCACGATGCCTTGCTGCGCCAAAGCCAGCTCGGCCACGCCGCGAACATGGGCCTGTGCGGCCGCGCTCCAGCCCAGGTAGGCGGTCGAGAGCACGAGGCCGGCCGAGTTCCAGCGCCAACGCTGTGCCGAACCCGCCGACAGTGCCACCGCCAGGCCGATCAGCAGCGGCACCGTGTAGAGCGGGTCGATGATGAAGATGCTGCCCAGGCCGTAGGGCGTGTCGGTGAAGGGGCGCCACAGCTGCGTGCCGTAGACGGTCATCCAGTCGAGCAAGGGATGGGTCACCAACGCCAGCCAGGCCGCGAACCACCAGCGCCGCCGGTGCGCCCACTCGCCGTGCAGGCGAGCGGCGAGCGCCCCGAGCAGTGGGGCGGCGAGCGTGAGCCAGAACAGCGCATGGCTGTCGCCCCGGTGCAGCGTCATGTTGCGCACCGGGTCGCCATGGTCGATGAAGGCATCCAGATCGGGCAGCGTGCCCCAGAGGGCCCCCCACAAGGCCGCCTTCCACGGCGCGGTGCGGCGGCCCAGCGTGGCCACCGCGACGGCCGCGCCGAGGGTGGCCTGGGTCAGTGAGTCCATCGGCGCCGGAGGTCGTGGGCGCAGCTCAGCGCGCGTGGGCGCCGCGTTCGCGCAGCATCGCCCCGCCCTGCTGGCTGGACTGCACCTGCGCGTCCTGGCCGAGCGCGCGGAACCAAGCGGCCCATCGCTCGGCATGCGCGCGATCGGCTTGCCATGGGCCGGCCCAGAGGTTGGTGGGTTGGCGGACACGGGGCCCGAACACCACTCTCCACAAAACGCTTGATTTCTCCACCTTGGGTGGCATTGTCACCCGGCACGGGGCAGCCCTGGCCTGGAGCGCGACCCGGTCGTGGCAGAAGCCTCACCCGCGCGCCTTGCTCATCGCCAGGCTGGCCGCCGCTGTGCGGGTCTCCACCCCGAGCTTGCCGTAGACGCGCTCCAGGTGCTTCTTCACCGTGGCCGGGCTGGCGCCGAGGATGTCGCCGATGTCGCGGTTGGTCTTGCCCTGGATGACCCAGTACAGCACCTCGGCCTCGCGCGTGGTGAGGCCGAACGCCTGCACCCAGGCGGCCAGCATCGCGGCCTCCGAGGCCTCGCGCAGCACGATGAGCCACTGGCCCTCGCTGGGGGCGGCATCTTCCAGTGGGTGCAGCGAGCAGGTCAGCCGCCCGGTGCCCCGGCTGAGCGTGATGGTCTGGGCCTCGGCCCCGGCCCGCTGGCGGATGGCCTGGCGGCCCACCCAGGCCATCAGCTCGGGGGGGGTCTGGTGCTCGGGCAGGCCGCCGAAGTAGCGCTCCAGCAGTTCGCGGGCGAGCGCCGTCTGCCAGATGCGGCGGCCATCGCGCTCGCGCACCACCAGGGTGGCGTGGCCGAAGGCATCGAGCGCCTGGCGCGCCTGGCGCTGGCTGCGCGCGAGGTTCAGGTGGGCGCCGATGCGGGCCAGCACCTCGCGCGGGCGGATCGGCTTGGTCACGTAGTCCACGCCGCCGGCGCCGAAGGCTTCGAGCACATGCTCGGTCTCGGTCAGCCCGGTCATGAAGATGATGGGCACGCCCGCCGTGGCCGGCTCGGCCTTGAGCCGGCGCGCCACCTCGAAACCGCTCAGGCCGGGCATCACCGCGTCGAGCAGCACGATGTCGGGCGGCGCCTTGGCCACCAGCGCCAGCGCCGCCTCGCCGGAAGTGGCCACCAGCACCGTGTAGCCCGACTCGTCGAGTGCGTCGTGCAGCACCGCCAGGTTGTCGGGAATGTCGTCGACGATCAGCACCACGTCGCCGGCATCGGCCAGGGCGCTGCGGGCAGCGGACAAAGGGGCTTCAGGCGGGGCGTTCATCGAGGGCCTGGGTCAGCAAGCGGTTGATCGCATCGAGCTGGAATTCGCGCGCCAGGCCGCGCAGCCGCGCGACGAAGCCGGCGGCGGCAGGCTCGGCCGCCTCGGCCTCGTCGAGCAGGCGCAGCAGGCCGCGCACATGGCCGAGCTGTGCCTGCTCGTGCAGGGCGGCCATGCGCGCCGCGCTGGGGCGGGTGCCATCGTCGGGGACGGGGGGGGGCCCGGCAGGCGGCGGCGAGTCGGCCAGCCACGCCAGTGCGAGGCGGCGGCCCAGCCAGTCGAGCAGCGTGGGCAGGCGTACCGGCTTGACGAGGAAGTCGGCAGCCGGCAGGCCCACGTCGTTGTCCAGCCCCTGGTCGAAGGCATTGGCCGAGACGATCGCCAGCGGCACGTGGGCCAGCGGGGTGGCGCGCAGGCGGCGGATGGTTTCCCAGCCGTCGATGCCGGGCATCGCGAGGTCCATGAAGATGGCATCGGGCCGCAGCTCGGCGGCACGGGCCAGGCCCTCTTCGCCACTGGCGGCCCCCTCGATCACGAAGCCCAGCGGCTGCAGCAGGTCGGCCAGCAGGCGGCGGTCGGCCTCTTCGTTGTCGACCACCAGGATGGTGCGGCGCGGGCCGGCATAGCCAGTGCGCAGTTGCGGCGCCAGCATGGCCGGCACCGCCTCGGCGCGCAGCTCGGGCAGGAACAGGCGCAGCGTGAAGGTGCTGCCCTGCCCCGGCATGCTGGCCACCCGCATCTCGCCACCCATCAGGTCGGTCAGCATCTTGCTGATGGTCAGGCCCAGGCCGGTGCCGCCCACCACCGCGGAGCCGGCGGCCGCGCCACGGGCAAAGGGCTCGAACACGCGCTCCAGCTCTTCCTCGCTCATGCCAGGGCCGGAGTCGATGATCTCGACCCGCGCCATCTCGCGGGCATGGCTGAGGCGAAAGCGCACCTGCCCGCGCGAGGTGAACTTCACCGCGTTGCCCAGCAGGTTGATCAGCACCTGGCGCAGGCGCTTCTCGTCGGCGCGCACCACCTCGGGCAGCGTGCCCTCGGCCTCGAAGGAGAAGGCGATGCCTTTGGAGACGGCTTGCAGCTCGAACAGCCCGGCGATCTCTTCGATGCTTTCGCGAAAGCGCATGGGCTTGTGGTCGAGGCGCAGCTTGCCGGCCTCGATGCGCGCCAGGTCCAGCGTGCCCTCGATCAGGCCCAGCAGGTGGTCGCCGCCGCGGCGGATGACGCTCACCGCGTGGCGGCGATGGGCCGGCATCGCCGGGTCGTCTTCCAGCAGCTGCGCATAGCCGAGGATGCTGTTGAGCGGCGTGCGCAGCTCATGGCTCACGGTGGTGATGTAGCGGGTCTTGGCGCGGTTGGCCGCATCGGCACGGCGGCGCGCCTGCTGCAGCTGCAGGTCGGTCTGCGCGTGCGAATCGATCTCGCGCTGCAGGGCTTCGGTCTGGCGCAGGCTTTCCTCCTGCGCGACGCGGCGGCTCTGCTGCGCCAGCACCAGCCACCAGGCCACGATGCCGGCGGCCAGCAGCAGCGCGGCATAAGCCTTGAGGAAGCCGGCCCGCAGCGCCGGCTCCAGCCAGCCGGCCACCTCGGGCCCGCGCAGCTGCATGGCGCGCAGCTCCTGGTGGTAGAGCAGGCCGAACAGCCCGCCCAGCAGCGGCACGATGAAGGCCATCAGAAGCAGGTACTGGCCCAGTCCCGAGTCGACCTGCGGGCGGAAGCGCGGCGGCAGCACGCGGTGCATCAGCGCCGCCCAGCGGGCCCAGAGGCCGTCGACGAAACGCGGCACCGGCTTGCAGCGGTCGCCACAGCGCGCATCGAGCGTGCAGCAGAGGGAGCAGATCGGCCCGCCGTAGGCCGGGCAGCCGGCCATGTCGTCGGCCTCGTAGTCGCGCTCGCAGACGACACAACGAATGGGTTTGAGCCGCTCGTAGCCGCCTTCGTCCACCGGCCGCGCGAGGTAGTAGCGGCCCTTCGTGGCCCAGGCGATGACCGGCGCGGCGACAAAGGCGGTGACCAGCGCGATCATGGCCGAGAAGGCCTGGGCCAGCGGGCCGAAGGCGCCCAGGTGGGCCGCCACCGACAGCACGGAGGCCAGCGCGGTGGCGCCCACGCCGACCGGGTTCACGTCGTGCAGGTAGGCACGGCGGAACTCGATGCCGGGCGGGCTCCAGCCCAGCGGCTTGTTGACCACCAGGTCGGCCACCACCGCCATGATCCAGCTGATGGCGATGTTGGAGAACAGGCCCAGCACGCCGCCCAGCGCCTGGAACACATCCAGCTCCATCAGCATCAACGCGATGAGCAGGTTGAAGACCATCCACACCACCCGGCCGGGGTGGCTGTGCGTCAGGCGCGAGAAGAAGTTCGACCAGGCCAGCGAGCCGGCGTAGGCGTTGGTGACGTTGATCTTGAGCTGCGAGACCACGACGAACAGCGCGGTGACCGCCACCGCCCAGCCGTAGTGCGGCAGCAGCGGCTCCCAGGCGGCGAGGTACATCTGGTTGGGGTCGACCGCGCGGTCGGGCGAGACCATGTGGGTCAGCGCCAGGAAGGCCAGCAGCGCCCCGCCCAGCATCTTCAGAACGCCCGGAATCACCCAACCCGGCCCGCCGACGACAACGCCGAACCACCAGCGCTTGCGGTTGGTGGCGTTGCGCTCGGGCATGAAGCGCAGGTAGTCGACCTGCTCGCCCATCTGCGTGATGAGCGCGATGCCCACCGTGAGCGCCGCGCCGAAGCCGGCCAGGGTGAAGCCGGCTGTTCCCTGCTCGCCGGCATAACCGGCCAGTTGCGCGGGCAGCCCCGGGTTGAGCCACAGCACGCTGGCGTACGGCACGACCAGCAGCACCAGCCACAGCGGCTGCGTCCAGACCTGCAGCCGGCTGATCCAGGTGACGCCATAGGTGACGAGCGGGATCACCACCAGCGCGCACACCAGGTAGCCCCAGGCGGGCGGCAGGTCAAAGGCCAGCTCCAGCGCATAGGCCATCACCGCCGCCTCGAGGGCGAAGAAGATGAAGGTGAAGCTGGCGTAGATGAGCGAGGTGAGCGTGGAGCCCAGGTAGCCGAAGCCGGCGCCGCGGGTGAGCAGGTCCATGTCCACGCCGTGGCGCGCCGCGTAGACGCTGATCGGCCAGCCCGCGGCGAAGATGATCAGCCCGGTGGCGAGGATGGCCCAGAAGGCGTTGACGAATCCGTAGCGCACCAGCAGCGTCGCGCCCACCGCCTCCAGCACCAGGAACGAGGCCGCGCCGAACGCGGTGTTCGCCACCCGCCATTCAGACCATTTGCGGAAGGCGCGCGGGGTGAAGCGCAGCGCGTAGTCCTCGATCGTCTCGCTGGCGACCCAGGCGTTGTAGTCGCGCCGGATCTTGATGACCTGCTGGGGGCTGCTGGACGAGGCGGGCATGGCAGCCCGTCCGATTCAAGAATCGCGCCCAGCCAGGGTGCCTGTGGCGCACCAGGGCGTGCCATGAACGCCCGGCCCGGCGACGCTGCCTGGCGAAAGATCACCAAAGCCGTGCAATGCCGCACTGCGGCAGTGCGCCGCAGCGGCCAGGCGACTCAGCGCGCGACCGCCGCGATGATGGCCTGGCCCCGGCCGGCGGCCTTGGCGCGGTAGAGCATGGTGTCGGCGCGCTCCAGCGCCTCGGCCCAGCCCCCACCCGCGGGTCGCCAGAAGGCCACACCGACGCTGGCGCCCACTTGCAGTGGCGGCAGCCCGGGCAGCTCGAAAGGGCTTCCGGCCGCAGCCACCACCTTGTCGGCCACGATGGTGGCGTTGGCTTCCTCGTGCAGGCCGTCGAGCACGATCACGAATTCGTCGCCGCCGAGTCGGGCGATGGTGTCGCTGGGGCGCACCAGGCCGCGCAGGCGCTGGGCGAACTGCTGCAGCAACTGGTCGCCCACCGCGTGGCCGTGCTCGTCGTTGACCGGCTTGAAGCGGTCGAGATCGATGAAGAGCACCGCCACCAGGCCGGTCAGGCTGCTCGTGGCCAGCGCATCGAGCGCCCGCTCGAAACCGCTCCGGTTGAGCACCTGGGTGAGCCCGTCGGTGTGGGCCAGGTCGCGCAGGCGCCGCTCCTCGGCACGGCTGTCGGACACGTCCGAGGTCACCGAGACGAAGCCCTCGGCCTGGCCGTCCTCGGCGAACAGCGGGATGTACTCGACCCGCACGTGTCGGTGCTGCTCCCGCCCCGGGTACTCGCGCTCGAACTGCACCCGCTCACCTGCCATGGCACGCGCGATCCAGGGCTTGCGTGCCTCGTGCTCCTGCTCGCCCAGCACCTCGTCGGGCAAGCGGCCCAGAAGCGCTTCGCGCGAGCGGCCGGTCCATTCCTCGAATGCCCGGTTGACCCAGGCGCAGCGCTGCTGGCTGTCGACCACCGCGAGCGCCACGGGCACCAGGTCGGTCACCAGGCGCATCACCGCTTCGCTGCGGTACAGGGCGTGCTGGGCCGCCTTCTGCGCGGTGATGTCGCGCAGCACGGCCGAGAAGTATTCGAGCCGCCCGTGGCGGTCTCGGTGGGCGATGACCAGGTGGCTCACCAGGAACTCGCGGTGCGCGTGGTCCCATTGCACCGTCTCGCCGACCCAGAGGCCCTTCTCCAGCGCCTGCGGCACGATCTCGACCGCATGCCGCGCGACCGTCTCGGGCGGGTTGAAGGCCAGTGCATTGAGATGGCCGATGGGCGCGTCGGGGCCGATGGCCAGCATGCGCCGCGCGGCCGGGTTCATGTAGAGCAGTTGCCCCTTCGGGTCGGTCTGCAGCACGAAGTCGGTGGTGGCATCGAAGATGGCCGCCAGCGTGCGCAGGGCCCGCTCGCCCTCGATGCGTTCCGTGACATCGGTGACCGTGCCCACATGGCCCTGCAGCACGCTGTCGATGACGATCGGCGCGCTGCGCACCGCCACCACGATCGCGCGGCCGTCTTTTCGCGTCAGCCGGCGGGTGACGTGCATGCCGACCGGCTCGTTGACGATCTTGCGCCAGGCCCGTCGGGCCTCTTCCTGCTCGGCGGCAGGCAACAGCGCGATCCAGCCGTCGGCCGCCTCCTCGCGGCTGGCGAAGCCGTGGATGCGCAGGTAGGCATCGTTGACGTAGCCAAGCCGTCCATCCAGCCCCGCGCGGAACAGGCCCAGCGGCGAGGTGTCGCTGACGGCCGCCAGCTCGGCCCGCTGCGCCCGCAGCTCGCGCATCAAGGCCTCGAACTCGCGCGCCAGCAGGCCGCGTTCGTCGGAGGCACTGGTGTCGATACCGATGGCCTGGTCGGGCGACTGGCGTTGCCGCCGCATCGACTGCCACAAGGTTTCCAGCGGCTTCATCAGCCAGCCGAGGCCGGCGCTGACCGCCAGCGCCGTGCCCAGGCCCAGCACCACCAGCGCGACGAGCAGCGTGCGCTGCGCCCGCAGCAGCTGGCCATGGGCTTCCTTGGCCGGGATGACGATGCGCAGCTCCCACGGCGCTGCGCGCAACGGCTGGCGGGTGACGAAATCGGCGGCGGTGTCCTGGTCGTCGAGCAGGCCGAGCGGCGCTGCCGGCTTGAACAGGCGGGCGCCCTCGGGGTGCACCACATAGGCCGGCACCGCCTCGCGGGTGACGATCTCGTAGTGACCGGTCGCACCGATCCGGGCCCGGGCGAGCTCGCCCAGCACACTGTCGGCCAGCAGGTCCAGCCCGCCGATCAGCGCGCCGATGAAGCGGCGGTCGGCATCGAACAGCGGCACCGTCATCAGCACCGCGGGCCTCGGGTTGCCACGCGTCATCACCGGCGTCGAGATGGTGGGTTGCCCGGTGACACGGGCCTGCCGGAAGTAGTCGCGGTCGCCGATGCTGACCTGCGTCGTGCCCGCGGGGTCGAACTGCAGCACCATGCCGTCGGGCTGGACCAGGCCGACCCCGTTGAAGGGCGGCCTCAGCGCCGCCTGCGCCAGAAAGGCCGCGGCGGCCTGCGGGCTGCCCAGCTGCGCGGGGCCAACCTGGCGCGCTGCTCGCCGCAGGGCGTCCATGTTGGCGTTGAGCTTGTAGTCGATGTCGGCCGCCACCGCCACGGCCAGCGCATTCTGCTGGCTTCGCAGCAGCGAGGCGTGGTCGCGAGCCTGCTGGCGGTAGAGCCAGCCACCGGCCAGCGACACCGAGGCCATGACCAGCAAGGTGGTCACCAAAGCGGCCTTGGTCTTGAGTGTGAGGTTCATGCGGTGGCAGGGCGCACGGTCAGCCAGCATAACGGTGCCACGGGTGTGGCGCCACCACCGGCCGACACCGGTCAGGCCGGCTGTTCGGCCAGCTCGCCGTCGAGGGCCGCCACCAGGTCAGGAATGAGCTGCCGCAGCTCGCCGGTGGCGATGGCGGCGTCGGCGTCGAAGCCTTCGTCCCCGCCGCCCCGTCCGCTGGACCGGCCGGCGTCGAACAGCCCGTCGTCGACGCTGATCTTCTTGATCTGCAGGCTGTCGGTGAGCACGAAGGAGACGCGGCCCTTCCACGTCATCGCCAGACGGGTGGGCTGCTTGCCGCCGGCCTGCACATGGGCCTTGACCTCTTCGGTGTCCAGCGGGTGGCGGGCATAGCGCACCACCGACTTCATCTCGTCGGCCGACTTCAGCTCGCACTCACGGTCGACGCTGAACGCAGACGGCGGCTCGCCGGAGGACAGCCAGGCCGTCATCGCCGCAGCCGGAGACAGCGCCGTCTGCACCAGCCGCAGGGCAATGCGGCCATCGAGCGACTGCACCAGCAGCGTCACCGCCTCTTCGGCCCGCTTGGCGCTGCCGGCGTCGACCATCAGCAAGGACGAGCGGACGTCCAGCCACACATTGACCGAGGACTGCTTGGTGAAGGCCTGCGGCAGCAGCGCCAGCACGGCCTCCTCCTTCAGCTCCTTCGCCTGCTTCTTGCCGGGCTTGCGGCCAGTGGCCTGCTCGATCTGCTTCGCCAGCTCCTGCGTGCGCCGCTTGACGACGGCCGAAGGCAGCACCTTCTGCTCGATCACGAGCCGCATCAGCCATTGCCCACCGACCGACTCGACCAGCGGCGCCGTGCCGGCATCCTGCCCAGCCTCGGCCGCCGACGGCTCGCGGGGCGGCACCCAGCCGATGGAAACCGGCTGTGTCGTGCCGCAGGGCAAAAAGCGTGCCTTCCCAAGCCCCTCTTCCAGGGTACTCAGCTCGGCATCCCATGGCGTACCGTCCGGCCCACTGACGCGGTAGACCACCAGATTCTTGAACATCAACAAGGCCACGCGCCACCTCTCTCCAGAACTACGTCGCGTCAAAAAACAAACAGGCCGCCACGCTCCCGCGCCGGCGGCCCCGGGGGGCATTGTCCGTCATCGGCAACAGCCTCTCAAAACCCCTCAACACACGGGTTATGTTCGTATAGACTCGGTGGCCTGGGGGGATCACCAAAAGCAGTATCGAGGGATCTCATGAAATATCGTGAAGTCGTGATCTTCAACGGCGACACCTACACCGTGCCGCAGAACATCCAGCGCATCGACCACCTGGCCACCCACGGCTGGCAATTGCGCTACGGGGGCACCAAGCTCTTTTCCGACCACACCACCGACGGCAGCGGAGCCGCGGCAGCCCTGGCAGCCGCCACCAAGGAGCTGCTCAAACGCATCGCCAAGCTGCCCGCGCCTTCGCGGCTGCAGCGCGCGCCCAACCACAACAAGACGAGCGACCTGCCGGTGGGCATCTCCGGCCCGATCGTGCGGCAGCGCCGCGGCGGGCGGGTGCGCGATTGCAGCCTGGCCGTGCTGCTGCCCCGTTTCGGGCAGCCCCCGCGCCGCGTGAACGTCTACATCGGCACCGAGAACACCTACACGGTCGAGCGCTACCAGGCCGCACTCGAGAAGGCAGTCGCGATGCGCGAGCAGGCGGTGGCGACCTACGAGCAGGCCTCGACCCGGGCCATGCGCGCCGCCGGCCGCGAGCTGCGCGCTGCGCTGAAGTGAGCGGTGTCATCCGGCGCGCCCAGGCGCAAGACCTGGGCGCGCTGGCCGCGCTGTTCGACGCCTACCGGCGCTTCTACGAGCAGCCAGCCGATCTGCCACGTGCCCAGCGCTTCATGGCCGACCGGCTGGCCCGGGGCGACTCGGTGGTCTACGTGGCACCGGGCGAAGGTGAGGCCCTGCTCGGCTTCACGCAGCTCTACCCGAGCTGGTGCTCGGTCGAGGCGGGGCCGATCATGGTGCTGTACGACCTGTTCGTGTCGCCCGATGCCCGCGGCCAGGGCGTGGCCCAGGGGTTGATGCAGGCGGCGGAAGACCACGCGCGCGCCGCCGGCTGCGTGCGGGTGGATCTGTCCACCGCGCACACCAACCATGCAGCCCAAGCGCTGTACGAGTCGCGCGGCTGGCAGATGGACCGCAGCTTCCGCTGGTACAGCCTGGCGCTGCGCTGAGCGCCGTCAGGCCGGGCGCGCCGGCAGCACCGTGCCGCGGCATTCGCCGAAGCCGATGCGGCGGGCGCCGGGGCGCTCGCAGAACGCCTTCAGGATCACCGTGTCGCCGTCTTCGAGGAAGCTGCGCTGCTCGCCGTTGGACAGCGTGAACGGCTGCTTGCCGCCATTGCTCAGTTCCAGCAGCGAGCCGCCCTGTTCGGGCGCGGGGCCGCTCAGCGTGCCGCTGCCCAGCAGGTCGCCGGCCTGCAGGTTGCAGCCGTTGACGGTGTGGTGCGCCACCAGCTGCGCCACCGTCCAGTAGGCATCGGCGTAGTTCGAGGCCGAGATGCGGTCGCCCGCGTGCCGCGCCTCGCGCATCGCCGCGGTCTGCAGCCACACCTCGAGCTGGATGCCGATGGCGCCTTGCGAGCGGTTGGCGGCCGAGTCCAGATAAGGCAGCGGCGCCGGGTCGCCCTCGGGTCGGGTGAAGGGCTGGCGGAAGGGCGCCAGCGCCTCGAGCGTGACCATCCAGGGCGACAGCGTGCTCGCGAAGTTCTTCGACAGGAACGGCCCGAGGGGCTGGTATTCCCAGCCCTGCACGTCACGGGCGCTCCAGTCGTTGAACAGGGCGATGCCGAACACATGGTCTTCGGCGGCATCCATCGACACCGGCTCGCCCAGCGCATTGGGCTGGCCGATGAAGATGCCCAGCTCGAGCTCGTAGTCGAGCCGCCGGCAGGGGCCGAAGTTCGGCGGGCTGCCTTCGGGCGCCGTGGCCGGGCGCGTCTGGCCCCACGGGCGGCGGAAGGCCTGGCCGCTCACGCCGATCGACGAGGCGCGCCCGTGGTAGCCGATGGGCACCCACTTGTAGTTCGGCAGCAGCGGGTTGTCCGGCCGGAACTGCCGCCCCACCGTGGTGGCGTGGTGGATGGAGGTGTAGAAGTCGGTGTAGTCGCCGATCTGGCAGGGCAGGCCGAGCTCGACCGCCGACTGCTTCACCAGCGCCCCCTCCCAGGCCACGCGCTGGCGCGAGCCGCTGCGCAGCCCTTCCGACAGGGCATGGCGCAGCGCGCGCCGGGCCTCCGGCGGCAGCTGCATCAGGCGGTTCATGTCCGCATGGTCGACGAGGCCGGCGGCCTGCAGGTCGAGCACCTGGTCGCCGATGGCCACGCCGAGCCGCCAACCGCCGTCGCGCGTGGCGCGGAAGCGCCCGAACGGCAGGTTCTGGATCGGGAAATCGGTGCGCGGGTCGTTGGCCGATTCGACCCAGCTTTGCAGTGCCGGGTCCAGCGTGTCGTTCAGGCCGTCCATCAGGAGGCTTCCCGCACGCCGTCGAATTCCTTCGCATGCAGGAAAGCCGCATGCTTGGGCGCGCGCTTGGTCTTCGACCACTCCTCCAGCATCTCCCACTTCACCTTGTCGAGCTCCTTCAACTGGGCCTCCTCGGCCGGGTCGGGGCAGGCCAGCTCGACGCGGTGGCCGTTGGGGTCGAAGAAGTAGATGGAATGGAAGATGCCGTGGTCGGTGACGCCCAGCACGCTCACGCCTTCGGCTTCCAGGTGGGCCTTGAACTCGAGCAGCTCGGCGCGATCCTTCACGCGGAAGGCAATGTGCTGCACCCATTCTGGCGTGTTCGGGTCACGGCCCATCGGCGGCTGCGTCGGCAGCTCGAAGAAGGCCAGCACGTTGCCCTGGCCGGCATCGAGGAAGACATGCATGTAAGGGTCCGGCGCCTTCGTCGAGGGCACGAAGTCCTCGGCGATGGCGAGCACGAAGTCCATCTTCAGCATCTTCTGGTACCAGAGCACGGTCTCCTTCGCGTCCTTGCAGCGGTAGGCGACGTGGTGGATGCGGTCCACTTTCATATCGGCACTCCTTTTCCTCAAGCGGTCTGCAGCACGCCGCGGCGGATCTGGTCTCGCTCGATCGACTGGAACAGGGCCTTGAAGTTGCCCTCGCCGAAGCCGTCGTCGCCCTTGCGCTGGATGAACTCGAAGAACACCGGGCCCAGCAGCGTCTGCGAGAAGATCTGCAGCAGCAGGCGCGGCTGGCCACCGGCGGTGGAGCCGTCCATCAGGATGCCGCGGGTCTGCAGCGAGCCCACGTCTTCGCCGTGGCCGGGCAGGCGCTCGGTCAGCATCTCGTAGTACACGTCGTTGGGCGCCGTCATCAGCGGCACGCCGGCCATGGCGAGTTGGTCGATCGTGGTGCGGATGTCGTCGGTGAGCAGCGCCACGTGCTGGATGCCCTCGCCGTTGAACTGCATCAGGAATTCCTCGATCTGCCCCGAGCCTTTCGACGACTCCTCGTTCAGCGGGATGCGGATCTTGCCGTCCGGTGCGGTCATCGCCTTGCTGGTCAGGCCGGTGTATTCACCCTGGATGTCGAAGTAGCGGATCTCGCGGAAGTTGAACAGCTTCTCGTAGAAGCCGGCCCAGAAGGCCATGCGGCCGCGGTACACGTTGTGGGTCAGGTGGTCGATGACTTTCAGGCCGACGCCGGGCGGGTTGCGATCCGCGCCTTCGATGAACTCGAAGTCGATGTCGTAGATGCTCTTGCCGTCCTCGAAACGGTCGATGAGGTACAGCGGCGCGCCGCCGATCCCCTTGATGGCCGGCAGGCGCAGCTCCATCGGGCCGGTCGGGATCTCGACCGGCTGGGCGCCCAGCTCCAGCGCGCGGGCGTAGGCCCGGTGCGCGTCCTTCACGCGGAAGGCCATGCCGCAAGCCGAGGGGCCGTGCTCGGCGGCGAAGTACGCGGCCTGGCTCTTGGGCTCGTTGTTGACGATGAAGTTGATGCCGCCCTGGCGGTACAGCAGCACGTTCTTCGAACGGTGCCTGGCGACCAGCGAGAAGCCAAGCTTCTCGAACAGGCCCTCGAGCTGGCCGTTGATGGGCGAAGCGAATTCGACGAACTCGAAGCCCATCAACCCCATCGGGTTGTCGAACAGGTCAGTGGATGCCGTGCTGGTGGCGGCGGCGGTCGTGGCAGCGCTCATGCGGGTGCTCCTGGGATCGGTGGCGGTCAATGACGGTGGTGGAGTCAAGGACCGAACACGGCGGAGCGCCCGGCACCCCGCGCACACTGCGCGCCAGGTGGTCGCCGATGACAAGCTGGAAGACAGGCGTGGTCATGGCGAAGGCGCGGGTTGGCTGGGCAGGTGGCGACGGCGAGATCGTCAGTGTACGGTCGAATCTCTGGCGTGCCAAGCGTGGCGCCGGGGCGGCCGGGCTGTCAAGCGCCGGCTGGGCAGGCCCAGGCCGCTCGGGCGCCGGGCGCCGTCACTCCGCGCTGGTGGCCTGCTCTTTCACGTACCGCTGCATCAGCGAGAAGAAGCGGTCGTAGAACGGGCCGGCCGGGATCGTCTCGCTCGCCACCTTGACCAGCGAATCGTCGCTGGAGGTGAACGGAATGGACACCGAGCCGATGGCCGAGACGCCCAGGCTGGCGGAGTTGGGGCTCTTCTTGAGGGCGTAGCGGTCCTGCAGCGCGTTCACATAGGCCGTGGCCACCTTGCCCTCGCCCCCCTCGGGCGCGCAGACCACGTGGAACTCGATCTGCACGTGCACGTCGCCTTCGGGCTGGAAGCTCTTGACGCCGTTGATCGCGTCGGTCTTCTTCACAGTGACCACGTAGCCCTGGCTCAGCAGGGCACGGCGGGCGGCCTCGCAGGTCGTCTCGACCGAAGCATCGAACAGGCGCGAGAAGGTCTCCTCGGAGGTGAAGCCCTCGTTCTGGTAGACCTTGAGCCGGGACGGCGGCGTGGTGAAACAGCCGGCCAGCAACAGCACCGGCGCGGCGGCCAGGGCGAGGCGGCGGATGCGAGGCGAGGGTCGAGGGGCGGTCAGCATCGCCGGGATTATCCCGTTCCACCGTGGCACTGGCCTTGCTGGATACTGGCCCGATGGACCTCACCCCGCGCGAGAAGGACAAGCTGCTGATCTTCACCGCCGCCCTGCTGGCCGAGCGACGGCGCGGCCGGGGCCTGAAGCTCAACCACCCCGAGGCCGTGGCACTCATCAGCGCCGCCATCATGGAAGGCGCCCGCGACGGCCGCACGGTGGCCCAGCTGATGAGCGAAGGCAAGACCGTGCTGACGCGGGCCGACGTGATGGACGGCGTCGCCGAGCTGATCCCCGAGATCCAGGTCGAGGCCACCTTCCCGGACGGCACCAAGCTGGTGACCGTGCACCAACCCATTGCCTGAGCGCACCACGATGAAGAAACTCACCTTCGCCACCGCCCTCGTGCCGCTGGCCGTGCTGGCCCACGAGGGCCACGGCCTGCCCGGCGCCGCCCACTGGCACCCGACCGACGCCCTTGGCTTCATGCTGGTGCTGGCCATCGCCGCCGGCATCGTCTGGTGGAGCCGGCGCAAGTGACGCCGGGCGAGCTGCTGCCCGAGCCCGGCGAACTGGTGCTCAACCCCGGCCGGCCTACGGCCATGCTGGTCGTCGAAAACGCCAGTGACCGGCCGATCCAGGTCGGCTCGCACTACCACTTCGCCGAGACCAACGCCGGCCTGCGCTTCGACCGCGCGGCCGCTCGCGGCATGCGCCTGAACATCGCCTCGGGCACCGCCGTGCGCTTCGAGCCGGGGCAACAGCGCACCGTGGAACTGGTCGGTTTCGCCGGGGGCCGGGTGGTCTTCGGTTTTCGCGGCCTCGTTCAAGGGCAACTCTGAGATGGCAACGATCGGCCGCCGTGCCTATGCCGAGATGTACGGCCCCACCGTGGGCGACCGGGTGCGTCTGGCCGACACCGGCCTGGTGATCGAGGTCGAGCGCGACCTGACGCTGCACGCCGGCGGCCACGGCGAAGAGGTGAAGTTCGGCGGCGGCAAGACCATCCGCGACGGCATGGGCCAGAGCCAGGTGCCCAACGGCCCCGGCCCCCATGAGGCGGTGGACTGCGTCGTGACCAACGCGCTGATCCTCGACCACTGGGGCATCGTCAAGGCCGACATCGGCATCAAGGGCTCGCGCATCGCAGCCATCGGCAAGGCCGGCAACCCCGACGTGCAGCCCGGGGTCGACATCGTCATCGGCCCCGGCACCGAGGTCATCGCCGGCGAAGGCCTGATCGTCACCGCCGGCGGCATCGACAGCCACATCCATTTCATCTGCCCGCAGCAGATCGACGAGGCGCTGTCATCCGGCGTGACCACCATGCTCGGCGGCGGCACCGGCCCGGCCACCGGCACCTTCGCCACGACCTGCACGCCCGGCCCCGAGAACATCGAGCGCATGCTGCTGGCGGCCGATGCCTTCCCGATGAACCTGGGCTTCCTCGGCAAGGGCAACGCGAGCCGGCCCGAAGCGCTGCGTCAGCAGATCGAAGCGGGCGCCATCGGCCTGAAGCTGCACGAGGACTGGGGCACCACGCCGTCGGCGATCGACTGCTGCCTGTCGGTGGCCGAGGAGACCGACACCCAGGTCTCGATCCACAGCGACACGCTGAACGAGTCCGGCTTCGTCGAGGACACGATCGCCGCCACCAAGGGGCGCACGCTCTGCGCCTTCCACACCGAGGGCGCGGGTGGCGGGCATGCACCCGACATCCTGAAGGTGGTGGGCGAGCCGAACTTCCTGCCCTCATCCACCAACCCGACCATGCCCTACACCGTCAACACGGTGGACGAGCACCTGGACATGCTGATGGTGTGCCACCACCTCGATGCGGGCATCGCCGAGGACCTGGCCTTCGCCGAGAGCCGCATCCGGCGCGAGACGATCGCGGCGGAGGACGTGCTGCACGACCTGGGCGCGATCAGCATGATGTCGTCCGACAGCCAGGCGATGGGCCGGGTCGGCGAGGTGATCATCCGCACCTGGCAGACGGCGCACAAGATGAAGGCCCAGCGCGGGCCGCTGAGCGGCGATTCGGAACGCAACGACAACACCCGCGCCAAGCGTTATGTCGCCAAGTACACGATCAACCCGGCCATCGCCAACGGCATCGCCCACGAGGTGGGCTCGATCGAGCCGGGCAAGTGGGCCGACCTCGTCTTCTGGCGGCCGGGCTTCTTCGGCGTCAAGCCCAGTCTGGTGCTCAAGGGCGGCTTCATCGCGCTGGCCGCGATGGGCGACCCGAACGCGTCGATCCCGACGCCGCAGCCGGTGCACATGCGGCCGATGTTCGGTGCCTTCGGCGGCGCGCTGGCCCGCGGCTCGCTCACCTTCGTCAGCCAGGCTTCTCTGGCAGGCGGCGTGGCTGAAAGCTACGGCCTGCACAAGCGGCTCGCTGCGGTGAAGGGCTGCCGCAATGCGACCAAACGCGACATGGTCCACAACGCCTACCTGCCGGCGATGCAGATCGACCCGCAGACCTACGAGGTGCGCGCCGACGGGGTGCTGCTGGGCTGCGAGCCGGCCACCGTGCTGCCGATGGCGCAGCGCTATTTCCTGTTCTGACCGCGGCGGGTCACAGCAGCACCCACGCCACCACCGCACCCGCCGGCAGGCTGAGGTACGGCGGCAGCTTGAAGCGCCAGACCAGCGTCCAGGCCACCACCACCAGCACAGCGCTCTGCCAGGCGTGGGCCTGCAGCGGCAGCTTCAGCAGCAGCGAGGCGGCCGCACCCGCGATCAGCCCGACCACAGCGCAGCGCACGCCCAGCATGGCGTGCTGGAAGTTGCGCGAGCCCCTGAGCTTGTCGGCCACGCCGCCCACGCCCACGCAGACCAGCGCTGTCGGCAGGTAGATGCCCAGCGTGGCGGCCAGCGCGCCGGCCAGGCCCGCCGCCTCCATGCCCGCGAAGGTGGCGATGCTGAGGATGGGGCCGGGCGTGAGCTGGCTCGCCGCCAGGCCGGCGGCGAAGCCGGCGTGGGTGAGCCAGCCTAGGTGGTCGACGATCAAGCCTTCGAGCAGCGGCACCATCACCAGGCCGCCGCCGAAAAGCGTGGTGCCCAGACCGGCGAAGGCCAGGCCCACGCGGGCGACCAGCGCCTCGGGCAACAGCGCCGGCGCCAGCTGGAACACGGCCAGGCCGAGCGGGGCGAAGCACAGCAACAGCTCCAGCCGGCCGAGGCTTCGGCCGGCCGCGGCCTCGGCCACCTTCGGCGGGGCCCAGAACAGGCGCGCCACCAGGGCACCCAGGGCCAGCACGATGATCGGCGCGCTCCACGCGGGAATGGCGAGCAGCAGCACCGCCGCCGCCAACGCCAGCACCTGTTCGCGCCGCCCCGGCGCCGCCTTCTTCGACTGCGCCCACGCGGCCTGCGCCAGGATCATCGCCAGCGGCGGCAGTACCCCGATCGTGAAGGCGCGCAGCAGGCTTGGCTGGTCCGACAGCGCCGAGTAGCCGAACCAGAGCGTGACGATGATCGCGAAACCGGGCAGCACGATGCCGACGAGCGCGGCCGCGAAGCCGGCCCATCCCCCCACGCGATGGCCCATGGCTGCGATCGCGTTGACCGCCTGCGGGCCCGGCAGCATCGTGACCAGCGCGATCAGATCGAGGAACTCCTTCTCCCCGACCCAGCGGCGCTGCTTGACGAAACGCTCCTGCGCCTGCGCGAGCAGGGCCATGAAACCGCCCCAGGCGGTCAGGCCCAGCACCAAGCAGTCGGCGAACAGCCGCGCCGGCGTCGGTGCCTGGTCGGGGGGCTGGGCAGCGTCTTCCTGGCTCGTCACCCGGGCAGTGTCGGCCATGTTCAGGCGGGCGTGACCAGGCGGGCGCGGATCGACGACAGCAGGTCGTCCTGCGGCTTGCGGGCGGCGATGTCTTCGGGCGGCAGTTCCTCCTTGACGGACGCCTTGCGCTGCCGGTTCTCGGCGTCCAGCGCTGCCCGCGCGGCGCTGTCGTACTGCCGTGCCGGCTGCTGTTTGCCGACGAACTCCAACGCATAACCCAGGTCGGTCAGCGACTGACCGGCCACCGACTCGAAGTCCACGATCTGCTCGGTCGCCATGCCCTTGAGCCACTTCTTGCTGTTCGTGGCCATCACCGGCTTCTTCACGTTCTCCCAGAGTTTTCCTGAAGCAGCCGTCTTGCTGGCCTCCTCGGACTCGTGGAACTCAAGCATCGCCGGGCTGAACTCGATGCCCAGCCAGCGGCACAGCAGCTTCAGCGTCGACTCGGGGTTGGTGGTGAGCTCCTCGTAGGACAGCGCCAGGTACTGCGACGATGCGACGCGGCGACCACACTCGAGCGCCAGCTGCTGCTCGGTGTGCCACTGCGAGGCCACGTGGTAGGCCGTCTTCTCGCCCACGACCGCCTTCAGGAACGACAGGCAGACATCGCGCCCGTCACGGTAAAGATAGAGGTAGCGTGCGTCTTCACCAAAGTAGCGCTCGATCTCGGGCAGGAAATGCACGTTGGCGAGCGACTTGCACATCCAGTCCGGCTTGCCGTGGCTCTCGGCCATGTGGTCCATCACCGCGCCGAAGACCGCCACCAGGCTGTTGTCGCGGCAGCGCCGGCGGATCGCGCCGCGGTCGAAAGTCACGCCCCAGCTGACCGGGTTCACCTCGACCAGCCTCACCACGTCGTCGACCAGGCGCTGGAAGTTCGACTCGACCTGCAGGTCGCCGTAGGCCGGCAGCAGCGGGGTGAAGCGCTCCAGGATGTGGGGCGGGTGCGGCGCGGCGATCGTGGGGGCCTGGTTGACCATCAGGCGCAGCAGGTTCGAGCCCGAGCGCTGGGTGCCGATCATGAAGATTTTCATCGCATTCCTTCCTGAGTCTGCGTAGGGATGAGTCCGCCCCGCCGGTGTCTTCAAACACCAGCGAACAGGGCTAGCCCGGTGGGAGATCCCGCGTGGTCACGTCGGCCACGCCACGCGTGCATCGGCGAGGGCGCCGGTCAGTTAAGTGACTCGTTACAGATTCACCACAACCCGGGCTCCGGCGCTGGATCTAGAGCGGCTTGTCAAGAGTCGCCCTGCTGCAGCAGTGGGTACTCAACCAAGCGCAGGAAGTGCCGATAGCAGCGTCGGTAGACGGCACGGGCGATCCCCGCGACACCGGGCCGGACCATCACATCCAAACGACAGGGAAATTTCGATGAACTTCAAGCCGCGCCTGGCCACGCTGGTGGCCGCCTCCGCCCTCGCCTTCAGCGCCCTCCTCGCCCCCGCCCACGCCGAGCTGCCGCCCGACGTGGCCGCCAAGGTTGAAAAGGCGAAGAAGCGCCTGATGGACCTGGCCGCCGACCCCGCCGTGCTGGCCGCCGTGCGCGAGGCCAACGGCCGCGAGCCGGCACTCAACAACGGCAAGTGGATCGACCTGCAGGACAACGACCCCGCCGTGAAGGCCATCATCACGAACAAGGTCAGCCTGCAGATCGCCAAGTGGGAACAGGCCGACGACACCGTCAACAAGATCCTGCTGCGCGACCAGAAGGGCAACCTGATCGGCGCCAGCACCCGGCCGCTGATCTTCAACAACGCGAACCGCCCGGTGTTCGCCAACGCCATCAAGGGCCAGGCCTGGAATGCCACCGAGGTGAAGCCCGACACCACGACCCAGGTGCCCAGCGTGCACCTGTCTGCCCCGGTGATGGACGGCGGCAAGCCGATCGGCGTGATGCATGCCGCCGTGACAGCCAAGTAATCCAACAGGTAGGCGGCAACACCATGTTCAAGAACCTGAAAGTGGGCCCTCGCCTGGCCCTCGGCTTCGCAGCGGTGCTCGTGCTGATGGTCGTCATCAGCGCTCTTTCGCTGAGCCGGCTGGCGGCGATCAAGGCCGAGCTCGAAGCCGTGAGCGGCGAGGCGCCCGAGCGCCTGGCCACGACGATGCGCGACCTGGCCCGCTACCAGGGCTCTGCCCTGCGTGATGCGGTGATGCAGGACGACGTGGCGTTCAAGAAGAAAGAATTCGACCAGATGAAGAAGGCCCGCGCCGACTACGAGCAGACGGCACAGCAGCTTTCCGGCATGGCGCTGGAGCCCAACGTCAGGGCGGCGCTGGAGCAGGCGGCCCGCGCGCTGCTGGCGGTGAAGGCGCCGGTCGAGAAGGCGATCGAGCTGTCGATGGCCGACGACCTGGCCGGCTCGGCCCAGGCGGTGCGAGACGAGGTGCGGCCGGCGCAGCTGGCGCACATCGCCGCGCTGAACAAGGTGGTCGAGGCGATCCAGGTCGCTTCGAGGGAACGCTACGAGCATGCCGACGAGGCCTATGGCCAGGCGGTCACGCTGATCGTGGGCCTGTCGGTTGCGGCGCTGGCGTTGGGTGGCGCAATCGCCTGGTTGATCCAGCGCGGCATCACCCGCCCGCTGAACCAGGCGGTCGAGGTGGCCCAGGCCGTGGCCGAAGGTGACCTGACGCGCCAGATCCAGGTGCGCAGCGAAGACGAAGTCGGCCGCCTGCTGCTGGCGCTGCAGACGGTCAACCGCGACCTGGGCCGCACCATGCACCAGGTGCGCCAGGCCGCCGAGACGATGCAGACCGCCTCGGTCGAGATCGCGCTCGGCAATGCCGACCTGAGCCAGCGCACGGAGCACCAGGCCTCGAACCTGCAGCAGACCGCCGCCTCGATGGAGCAGCTCAACGCCACAGTGAAGAACAACGCCGACACCGCACGCAGCGCGGCGCAGATGGCCGGCTCGGCCAGCGCGGCGGCCAGCAAGGGCGGCGAGGTGGTCCAGCAGGTGATCCAGACCATGCAGCAGATCGCCGACAGCTCGAAGAAGATCGCCGACATCATCGGCGTGATCGACGGCATCGCCTTTCAGACCAACATCCTGGCGCTGAATGCGGCGGTGGAAGCCGCCCGCGCCGGCGAGCAGGGCCGCGGCTTCGCGGTGGTGGCCGGCGAAGTGCGTTCACTGGCGCAGCGCTCGGCCCAGGCCGCCCGCGAGATCAAGACCCTGATCAACGCCAGCGTGGAGAGCGTGGAGAGCGGCTCGCGCCTCGTCGGCGATGCCGGCGCGACGATGGGCGACATCGTGCAGCAGGTGCAGCGCGTGACCGACCTGATCGGCGAGATCAGCAGCGCCACCCACGAGCAGACCAGCGGCATCGGCCAGGTCAACCAGGCCGTCTCGCAGCTCGACCAGGTGACGCAGCAGAACGCCGCGCTGGTGGAAGAGAGCGCCGCAGCGGCCGAGAGCCTGAAGCAGCAGGCCGAGCAGTTGGTCGGCGCGGTGGGCGTGTTCCGCCTGTCGGCCCAGCCGGCCTGAACGAGCGGCCGGCTTCAGCCGGCCCGCCTCAGCGCGGCGCGAGGTGCGCGCGGATCCAGGCGGCGAATGCGGCCTCGTCGAGCTCGCCGGCGGCGACGGCCAGCATGGTCAACACGCAGTCGGCGTCGTCGGCCGTCAGGCCGAATCCATTGAGGGCCAGGAAGAGCTCGACTGCAACGAAAGCCGTTCGCTCGTTGCCGTCGACAAAGGGATGGTTGCGCGCCAGCCCGTAGCCATAAGCTGCCGCCAGGGCCGCTGCGTCGGCCTCCCCGCAGGAGGCAAGATGGCGCGCCCTCGCCAGCGCCGACTCGAACAGCCCCACATCGCGAACACCCCCGGCGCCACCGTGCTCGACGAGTTGCTCCTCATGCACTGCGGTCAACACTGCCGGATCGAACCAGACCCAGCCTTGCTGGGCACTCACTTGGCCAACTCGCGCAGCACATGCCGCCGCTGCTTCATGATGCGGCGGGCCTCGTCCATTTGCGCCTCGAACTCGCTGCTGTAAGGCGTCAGTGTCACCCCGCCCGACACCTCGGTCAGGAACACCGTGTCCCCCTTCTCCAGCTTCAAGCGCGCCAGCACTTCCTTCGGCAGGATCACGCCGACCGAGTTGCCGATCTGGGTGAGCTTGAGGGCGGTCATGGCGGGGCTCCGACGAGTGTTATAACATTTGTTATTATCTTCACTTTCGACAGCCGCACAAGCCATGCTCAAGGTCACCAAACTGATGCCGCAAGGAAGCGGCCTCGCGGGCGCGCTGCTCCGTCGCGCTGCCACCGTGGCGCTCGACTGGGACGTGCGGCAGAAAAGCCGATTCGACGCCACCGACAGCCAGGGCCGCGCGCTCGGCGTGTTCCTGCCGCGTGGCCAGGTGGTGCGCGGCGGCGACGTGCTGGTGGCCGAGGACGGCAGCCTGATCCGGGTCGAGGCCGCGGCGCAGCCGGTGCTGGAGGTGCGCGCCTGCGCCGAACACGGCAGCCCGCTGGACCTGCTGCGCGCGGCCTACCACCTGGGCAACCGGCATGTCACGCTCGAAGTGCAGCCCGACCACCTGAAGCTGGAGCCCGACCACGTGCTGGCCGACATGCTGCGCCAGCGCCACCTGATCGTGACCGAGATGCAGGCCGCCTTCGAGCCCGAGGGCGGCGCCTATGCGCCAGCAGCCGCACACGGCCACGCCCACCACGATCATGGCCACGCCCATGGCGAGGACCATGACCATGGGCATGTGCACGGCCCCGGCTGTGGCCACGACCACGCCACCGGCCACGCCCACGAGCATCCGCACGACCATTCCCACGACCACGGGCATGACCACGGGCACGGCGGCCACCGCCACTGAGCCCGCCGGCCCCGCCGCGGCCACGCTGCTGCGGCTGATGTGGCTGGCCTCGCCGGCCCTGCCGGTGGGTGGTTTCAGCTACTCCGAGGGCCTGGAGGCCGCGGTCGACGCCGGCCTGGTCGCTGACGAAGCCGGTGCCCGCCGCTGGCTGCACGACCAGCTCGCGCTCACCCTCGGCCGCAGCGAGCTGCCGCTGCTGGCCCGGGCACATGCCGGCTGGGTGGCCGCCGACCGGCCGCGCGCCGAGGCGCTGAACGACTGGGCCCGCTGCACCCGCGAGAGCAGCGAATTCCGTCTGCAGGCCGAACAGATGGGCCGCTCGCTGCACGACTGGCTGCGCCAGCGCTCGCCCCAGGACGAGCGCGTGGCCTGGCTGGGCGGTTTCTCGCCCGCCCCCACGTGGCCACTGGCCTTCGCGCTCGCCACGGTGCTGGCCGGCGCATCGGCGCGCGACGCGCTGCTCGCCTTCGCCTTCGGCTGGGCCGAGAACATGGTGCAGGCCGCGATCAAGGCGGTGCCGCTGGGCCAGAGCGCCGGCCAGCGCATGCTGCAGCAGCTGGTCGAGCAGATCGAGCCCGTGGTGGACGCGGCCCTGGCGCTGCCCGACGAGGCCCACCAGGCTTTCACGCCGATGCTGGCCATCCGCTCGGCGCAGCACGAAGCGCAGTATTCGCGCCTGTTCCGCTCCTGAGGCGCCCTCAGCCTCAGTCCGGCCCGGGCTTCCAGACCGACAGCAGCACCTTGGTCTTCTGCCAGGCCGACAGGCGCTCCTCGGACAACACGTCGAGGAAGTCCGACAGCCGCTTGGACTTGGCGATGGTGTAGAAGGTCAGCACCGTCATCAGCGCAAAGACGCCGGCGAACAGCAGCACGCGCTTCGTCAGCGGCGCGTCGGCCTCGGCCAGCAGGTTCATGCCGAGGAACCCGGTGGTCACGGTGCCGATCAGGCCGAACATCGTGACCACCGTCAGCCTCACGACGGTGTTGGCCTGGCGGCGCAGGCTGTCGGCGTCGAGGTAGCTGTTCATGTCGGCGATGCGCTGCTTCACGTCGGCGTAGAGCGCGTCCAGCCCCAGGTGCTGCGCCGTCATCTGGAACAGCGCCCGCGCCTGCGCCTGCTCTGCCACCTCGTGGAACCAGTAGCGGTGGGTGAAGCGCAGGAAGCTCTCGAAGGCCGCCCGGATCTCGCGCTTGAAGCGCTTGACGCTGCCGGCGTTGCGCACGTTCAGCCGCTTCAGCGCTTCCACCAGCCGGTCGCTGAACATCAGCAGCGTGGCCTTCTGCAGGTGGGCGATGAGGAAGATCATGAAGTGCGGGTGGCGGAACTGCGCCAGCACGCCCCGGTCCGGGCATCGGAAGAACTCGGCATCGGCCCGGCCCACCACCACCAGCGAACGCCCGCTGCACAGGTAGCGGGTGTCGGGCGCCGCGCCGTGGCCGGACCAGAACCGGTCGTAGCAGAAGCGCGCCTCGAAGTCGGCCAGGTGCTGCTCGGAGTAGGGCAGCTCGCCCTCGGCGCCGGCGTCGGCCACCAGCCCGAGGCGCACGAAATCCGCCCGGCCGAGGCGGCGCGGGTCGTCCAGGGCCAGGTAGACCATGGTCGGCATGCGGTAGTACTCGAGCTGTCGGTAGCGCAGCGCGCCGCCGCTGCCGGAGTGATCCGGCACCAGCGGCTGCAGCAGCCAGGCCCAGTGGGCCGAGATGCGCGGCGAGCGGTGCTCGGCCACATGCGCCAGGAAGGCATCGCGCGCCTGCGCGTCGGAGCGGACCAGCACCTGCCCGTCCGCGCCCAGCCACTCGGCGGCATGGTGGCAGTGGCGCGGCCGGCCCTCGGCGTCCCAGCCTGGCGGGTAGGCACGGCCGTTGCGGTAGATCAGCTCCTGCGCGTCGCGCAGCGGCAGCGCGCCCACCTCGAACTCGACATTGAGCATCACCACGTCGATGTCGAGGAAGAAGTACAGGTCGACGTGCACGACGCGCATCTCGACCGGCTCGACCCCTGCGCGCGGCCACACGCGCACCCGCGTCACGTCACGCCGGCGGAACACGCGCATCGGCGTGCCCTGCTCGTCGCTGCCTTCACCGCGCGCCGAGCGCCCCTCGCCGTAGAGGAAGCGCTGCACATAGGGCAGGAAGGTGACGAACTCGTTGTAGTGCCGCTCGTGGAACTGGCGCGGGTCGCCGGTGTACTCGTCGACCTGCTCGCGCCAGGGCGACGCCTCGCCCAGGTCGCGCAGGCGCTGCCACGGTGCACGCTCGTCGCCGTCGTGGGCGGGCAGCAGCCGCAGCGGCCACAGCAGCACCTGGCGCAGGTGCTGCACCTGCGGGCCGGCGGGCGAAGCGGTGTCGGCGACCATGGGTTTTGCAGTGTGGCCGGGTCTTTGCCGCGCGGCAAGACGCGGCAACACGGCGGCAACAGGCCGCGCTGACCATGCGTCCTGCGCGGGCGGTTCGCCGTCGCCGGTGCCCCCTCCCTCACCCGGAGGCGGCGGCCGTCCGCGCACCCTCGCTTCCGGCGCGGGCTGGCATGCGGCGTGCGTACCATCGGCTTGTTGTCCAACCCTGCCTTTGACGCCATGCCGACCACCCCGCCCGTCCGCACCAAGCCCCTGCCCCCGCTGCGCGTCGGCGTCGGCGGCCCGGTCGGCTCCGGCAAGACCACCCTGGTCGAGATGCTCTGCAAGACCATGCGCGAGCGCTGGGACCTGGTGGTGGTGACCAACGACATCTACACCAAGGAAGACCAGCGCCTGCTCACCGTGGCCGGGGCGCTGGAGCCCGAGCGCATCATGGGCGTCGAGACCGGCGGCTGCCCTCACACCGCCATCCGCGAAGACGCCTCGATCAACCTCGAAGCGGTCGACCGCATGCTCGAGCGCTTCCCCGACGCCGACATCGTGTTCATCGAGTCCGGCGGGGACAACCTGGCCGCCACCTTCAGCCCGGAGCTGTCGGACCTGACGATCTACGTGATCGACGTGGCCGCGGGCGAGAAGATCCCGCGCAAGGGCGGCCCGGGCATCACCAAGAGCGACCTCTTCGTCATCAACAAGACCGACCTGGCGCCGCATGTGGGCGCCGACCTGGCCGTGATGGAGGTCGACACGAAACGCATGCGGCCGAACAAGCCCTTCGTGATGACCAACCTGAAGACGCGCGACGGGCTGGCCGAGGTGATCTCGTTCATCGAGACCAAGGGCATGCTGGCCGGTTGATCCGCGGGCAGGCCCCGGGCGGCGTCAGGCCACGACCGGGCGCGTCGCCATGCCGACGCGGTTGCGCCCGCTGCGCTTGGCCATCAGCAGCTGCTCGTCGGCCAGGCGCAGCAGCGCATCGGGCGACGCCGGCGCCAGCGCCGTGTCGGCCACGCCGGCCGAGAAGCTCTGGCCGCCGAGCTCGAGCCCGTCGATCACGAAGGTCTGGGCGCGCCAGCGCCTGAGCAGGGCCTGCAGCTTGCGCTGGGCACCGGCGGCATCGGTGCGCGGCATCAGCAGGCAGAACTCCTCGCCGCCGTAGCGGCAGGCCACGTCGCTCTTGCGGCACTGGCTGCACAGCAGCTCGCCGAAGGCCGCCAGCAGGCGGTCGCCGACGGCATGGCCATGCTCGTCGTTGACACGCTTGAAGTGGTCGAGGTCGATGATGGCCAGCGCCAGCGTCTGGCGCTCGCGCTGCGCGAAGGCGAACATCGCCGGCAACGTGTCGTTGAGGTGACGGCGGTTGAACAGGCCGGTGAGCGCGTCGTGCGTGGCCTGCAGCTGCAGCGCTTCCTGCAGGGCACGCACCTGCTCGACCTGGTGCGTGAGCTCCGCGTTCATCGCCGCCAGCTCGGCGCGGGCGCGCTCGGTGGCGCGCCGGTGGGCGTCGTTTTCGTCGAGCCGGTGCTGCAGGCGCAGCAGCTCGGTCTGCAGGGCGGCGGCCTGGTAGCGCGCGGTCGAGGCCAGGTGGGCCTGGGCGCGCCGCAGGCCCTGGCCCTGCTTGAGCGCCGCCAGCGCGCCCGGGATGTCTCCATCGGCCTCCAGTGCCTCGCTCAGCACCTGGAAGAACTGGGCCCGCATGCGCACGCTCAGGCCCTCCACGCCGTCGCGAGAGGCACGCTCGCGGGACGCGCTGAGCGCGGCCACCGCCTCACCGGGGCGCGCCTTCGCCAACGCCAGCAGCGCTGTCGCGGCATCACGCTCCAGGCGCTCGTCCGGCTGGAGCGCATCGCCCTCGCCCCAGGCCCGTTGCACCAGCTCTTCGCCCAGCCCGATGCGGCCGGCGCGCAAGGCCGCGATGGCCAGGGTCTCGTAGTGGGCCGTCATGCGGCCGCGGCCGCTGGCATCGGCAGGCAGGGCCAGCAGGGCCTCGATGTCGGGCACGGCCTGGTCGGCCCGGCCCAGCTCGGTCAGGCCGGTGACGCGGTTGATCAGCAAGATGCTGTGCAACCGCGCATTCTTCAGCGCACTGCCGCGCGCCAGGCCCTGGGCCACGTGCAGCAGCGCGTGCTCGTAGTCGCCGATCTGCAGCAGTTCGTGCGACAGGTTGCAGTGCAGCGCGGTGTCGAAGCCTCGCCCGCTGCGGGGGCCTGCGTCCTTCAGCGCCTCGAACATGTAGGCGAAGGCCTGGGCCGAATCGCCGCGGGCCGAGTAGCAGCCGGCGATCGCGTTCAGCAGCACGCCGCGCTGCTCGTGGCGCAACACCTTCATGCCCTCGTCGCGCAGCGGCAGCACCTGCTGCAACGCGTCGTGCACCCGGCCCTGGCGCCACAGCGACCGGGCAATGCCGGCGCCGGCGAGCAGGTGGCCCGGCCGATCACCGCAGCGCTCGAAGCAGGCCTGGGCGCGGTGGAGCTCCCCGGCCGCCTCGGCGGCGGTGGCGTAGTAGAGCTGGTGGTAACCCAGCGCCAGTCGCCCCCAGCCCTCGGCGGCGGCATCCCCACTGCGGCGACCAGCCTCGATCGCCTTGCCGGCCAGGGCGCAGGCCTGGGCGGAATCGACCTGCAGCAGGTTCCACGCACGGCGGGCGTGGCGCAGGGCGGTCGACGGTACAGCGGATCGTGGGCTCGCCATGGGCCTGATTATCCGCACGGTCCCTGAGGCTACTCACGCGACGGGTGTCGCAGGAACAGAGGGCAGTGGACGCTGCACCTGCACGAACGGCATATCTGGTAGTCCGAGACCAACCTAGCCGGCATGGCCCGCCGTTTCCAGAATGCCACCCATGCCCCAGACCGCGATCCCCTGCCTGCTGATGCGAGGCGGCACCTCCAAAGGGCCGTTCTTCCGGGCCACCGACCTGCCGGCCGACACGGCCACCCGTGACCGCGTACTGCTGGCCGCGCTCGGCTCACCCGACAAGCGCCAGATCGACGGCCTGGGCGGCGCCCACCCGCTGACCAGCAAGGTCGGCATCGTCTCGGCGGGCTCGAAGCCGGGGGTGGACCTGGACTTCCTCTTCGCCCAGCTGCAGCCCGACAAGGACACGGTCGACACCACACCCAACTGCGGCAACATGCTGGCCGCCGTGGTGCCGTTCGCGCTCGAAACCGGCCTGGTGAAGCCCCAGGGCGACACCAGCACCTTCCGCGTGCTGACGCTGAACACCGGCATGGCCTGCGACATCACCGTGCAGACGCCGGGCGGCGTGGTCGAGTACGAGGGCGACGCGCGCATCGACGGCGCGCCGGGTTCGTCGGCACCGATCACGATCAACTTCCTCGACACCGCCGGCTCGGTCTGCCCGGGCCTGCTTCCCACCGGCCGGGTGCGAGACACGATGACGGTGGAAGGCGAGGGCTTCGAGCCCTTCACGCTCGATGTGACCTGCATCGACAACGGCATGCCGCTGGTGATCTTGCGCGCCGTAGACATCGGCCGCACCGGCTACGAGAGCGTGGCCGCGCTCAATGCCGACGCCGAGCTGAAAACCAAGATCGAGGCGCTGCGGCTGGCCATCGCACCGAAGATGGGCCTGGGCGACGTGCGCGACAAGCCCTACCCGAAGATGACGCTGGTCGCCCCGCCGCAGGCCGGCGGCGCGCTGGCCACGCGCAGCTTCATCCCCCATGTGTGCCACGACGCGATCGGCGTGCTGGCCGCCGTCACCGTGGGAACGGCCTGCGTGCTCGAAGGCTCGGTGTGCGATGGGGTGGCGGTGGTGCCGAAAGGTGCGACCAAGAAGGTGTCGGTGGAGCACCCGACGGGTGAGTTCAGCGTGGAGCTGGAAACCGACCCCTCGAATCCGCAGAACGTGACCCGTGCGGCGCTGCTGCGCACCGCCCGCCTGCTGATGCGCGGCGAGGTGATGGTGCCCGCCGCGGTCTGGAAAGGAAAACAAGCATGAGCACGCAGAGCCGCCTCAAGGGCGAATTCCCCCTCGGGGTGACGGCGCGCAGCGCCAAGGGGGTTGCATGAGCCTCGTCATCGACGTCCACGGCCACTACACCACCGCCCCCGCGGCGCTGGGCGCCTGGCGCGACCTGCAGATCGCCGGCCTGAAAGACCCGACGAAGGCACCGAAAGCGTCGGACCTGAAGATCAGCGACGACGACCTCCGCGAGACCATCGAGTCGAACCAGCTCAAGCTGATGAAGCAGCGGGGGTCGGACCTGACGATCTTCTCGCCGCGCGCGAGCTTCATGGCCCACCACATCGGCGACTTCGAGACCTCGTCGGCCTGGGCGGCGATCTGCAACGAGCTCTGCTACCGAGTCTCGCAGCTCTTCCCCGACCACTTCATCCCGGCCGCGATGCTGCCGCAGTCCCCGGGCGTGGACCCGAAGACCTGCGTCCCCGAACTCGTGAAGTGCGTGGAGCAGTACGGCAACGTCGGCATCAACCTCAACCCCGATCCGTCCGGCGGCCACTGGACCTCGCCACCGCTCAGCGACCGGCACTGGTACCCCCTCTACGAAAAGATGGTCGAGTACGACATCCCGGCCATGATCCACGTGAGCACGAGCTGCAACGCCTGCTTCCACACCACCGGCGCGCACTACCTGAACGCGGACACCACCGCCTTCATGCAGTGCCTCACCTCGGACCTGTTCAAGGACTTCCCGACGCTGAAGTTCCTGATCCCGCACGGCGGCGGCGCGGTGCCCTACCACTGGGGGCGCTTCCGCGGCCTCGCGCAAGAGTTGAAGAAGCCACTGCTGCAGGACCACCTGCTGAAGAACATCTTCTTCGACACCTGCGTCTACCACCAGCCCGGCATCGACCTGCTCACCAAGGTGATCCCGGTCGACAACATCCTCTTCGCCAGCGAAATGATCGGCGCGGTGCGGGGCGTGGACCCGGAGACCGGTTTCAACTACGACGACACCAAGCGCTACATCGAAGCCTCGACCCTGCTCACGCCCGAGCAAAAGCACCAGGTCTACGAAGGCAACGCGCGGCGTGTGTTCACCCGCCTCGACAAGGCACTCCAGGCGAAAGGCCTCTGACCATGTACGAACTCGGCGTCGTCTACCGCAACATCACCCGCACCGATGCCGCCGTCGCCGACGCGCTGGCCAGGTTCGGCAGTGCCACCGTGCACGAGGCCATGGGCCGCGTCGGCCTGCTCAAGCCGTACATGCGGCCGATCTACGCCGGTGCGCAGGTCTCGGGCACCGCGGTGACCGTGCTGCTGCACCCGGGCGACAACTGGATGATGCATGTGGTGGCTGAAGCCATCCGCCCGGGCGACATCGTCGTGGCCGCCATCACGGCCGAATGCACCGACGGCTACTTCGGCGACCTGCTCGCCACCTCGTTCATGGCCCGCGGCGCCCGGGCACTGGTCATCGACGCCGGCGTGCGCGACGTGAAGACGCTGACCGAAATGGGCTTCCCGGTGTGGAGCAAGGCCATCAGCAGCAAGGGCACGATCAAGGCGACGCTGGGCTCGGTGAACATCCCCGTGGTGTGCGCCGGCCAGCTCGTCACGCCGGGCGACGTGATCGTCGCCGACGACGACGGCGTGGTCTGCGTGCCGCGCGGCATGGCCGCGAAGACGCTGGAAGCCGCCGCCGCCCGCGAGGCCAACGAAGGCGAGAAGCGAGCGAAGCTCGCCGCTGGCGTGCTGGGCCTGGACATGTACAAGATGCGCGAGCCACTGGAAAAGGCCGGCCTGCGCTACATCGATTGACCCTGTTTGCCCTGACCTGTTTGTGGATGGAGACCTGACGATGACGATGAAGTTGACCCGCCGCGCGGCCCTGTGCGTTTCCGCCGCGCTGCTGGCCACCGCCGCCTTGCCCACCGCCGCGCAGGACTGGCCCACCAAGCCCGTCCGCCTGATCACGCCCTTCCCGCCCGGCGCAGGCCCCGAAGCGGTGCTGCGCGTGGTGGCCGAGAAGCTGCAGAAGAAGTGGAACCAGCCGGTGATCGTGGAGAACAAGCCCGGCGCCAACGGCTTCATCGCGATCGACACCTTCAAGCGCGGCGCGACCGACGGCCACGACCTGATCCAGCTCGACAACGTGCACCTGGTGGCCTACCCCCACCTGTTCAAGAAGCTGCCCTACGACCCGGCGAATGACTTCCACATCACGACGCCGCTGTTCCGTACCTACTTCTTCGTCGGCGTGGGCTCGGGCAGCAAGTACAAGACGGTGGGCGACATCATTGCCGACGCCCGGGCCAACCCCGGCAAGAAGAACTACGGCTCGTGGTCGATCGGCAACCCGGTGCACCTGGGCTCGGCGCTGCTCGAGTCGATGACCAACACCGAGATGCTGCACATCGCCTACAAGGAAACGGCGATGCTCTATGCCGGCGTCGCGAACGGCGAGCTCGACTTCGCGCTCGGCTCGCTGGCCACCGCCGGCCCGCTGCAGCGCGCTGGCAAGATCAAGTTCATCGCGGTCACCGCGCCGAAGCGCCACCCGGCCTTCCCGGACGTGCCCACCGTGGCCGAATCCGGCGGCCCCGCCGGCTACGAGGTGACCGGCTGGACCACCATCGCCACGCCGAAGAACCTGCCGAAGGCGGTGGCCGACAAGATCCAGAAGGACATCGAGGCGGTGCTGGCCGAGCCCGACTTCAAGGAGCGCTTCGCCAGCTTCGGCTACGAGCCCTTCCCCACCACCCGCGAGCAGTTCGCCACCTTCATCAACGCCGAGTCGGTGAAATACGCCGAGGTGGTGAAGCGCGCCAAGGCTTCATTGGACTGAGGAAGCTGCGATGACCCCGAGGCACTGGCATATCGGCCTGGTCGGCTACGGCGAGGTCGGCCGCATCCTGGCGGAAGACCTGCGGGCCCAGGGGCTGGTGGTCCGCGCCTGCGACCTGAAGCTGGCCGACGAGGCCAGCGCAGCGCCCTTGCGCACCCACGCGGCCAGACACGGCGTGCAGCTCACCGCCTCGCACCGCGAGCTGGCCGCGTGCAGCGACTTCATCGTCAGCGCCGTCACCGCCAGCCAGGCGGTGACGGTGGCCGAGGCCTGTGCACCGTCGCTGCGCCCGAGCGCCTTCTTCCTCGACTTCAACTCGGCCTCGCCCCGCGCCAAGCAGCGCGCCGCGGCGCTGGTGAACGCGGCCGGCGGCCGCTACGTGGAAGGCGCCGTGATGACCAGCGTGCCGCCCTACCGCATCAAGGTGCCGCTGCTGCTCGGCGGGCCCGATGCAGCGGCGCTGGCACCACTGCTGAACGAGCTGGGCTTTGCCGCCAAGGTGGCGAGCGAGCGGCTGGGTGTGGCCTCGGCCACCAAGATGTGCCGCAGCGTGATGATTAAGGGACTGGAAGCGATGGTGATCGAGAGCTTCACCGCCGCCCGGCACTACGGCGTGGAAGACGCGGTGATCGCCTCGCTGCAGGAAACCTTCCCCGGCATCGACTGGGAAAAGCAGGCGAGCTACTTCTTCCAGCGCGTGATCGAGCATGGCCGGCGCCGCAGCGAAGAGGTGCGCGAGGTGGCGCAAACCGTGCGCGAAGCCGGCCTCGAGCCCTGGAGCGCCACCGGCACCGCCGAGCGCCAGGCCTGGGTGGCCGACCTGGGCGATGCGGGCCTCTTCGGCGAGCGCGGTACGCCCGGCTTCGCCCGCAGCACCGACTGGCGCGTGGAAGCCGACCGGATCCTCCAGCACATCGAGAGGAAAGACTGACGATGGCGTTCGACAAGACACCCGGCTGGTTGGACTGGTACGCCGGCCCGAGCCGGCCGCGCTTCCAGCTGCCGCCCGGCAGCGTGGACGCGCATTGCCATGTGTTCGGCCCGGGCGACGAGTTCCCCTTCGCCCCGGAGCGAAAGTACACGCCCTGCGACGCGAGCAAGCAGCAGCTGTTCGCGCTGCGTGACCACCTGGGCTTCGCGCGCAACGTGATCGTGCAGGCCACCTGCCACGGCGCCGACAACCGTGCGATGGTCGACGCCTGCATCGCCTCGAATGGCCTGGCCCGCGGCGTGGCGACCGTGCGCCGCAGCATCAGCGACCCCGAGCTGCAGGCGCTGCATGCGGCCGGCGTGCGCGGCGTGCGCTTCAACTTCGTCAAGCGCCTGGTCGACTTCACGCCCAAGGACGAACTGATCGAGATCGCCGGCCGCGTCACGAAGCTCGGCTGGCATGTCGTCATCTACTTCGAGGCGGTCGACCTGCCCGAGCTGTGGGACTTCTTCACCGCCCTGCCCACCACCGTGGTGGTCGACCACATGGGCCGGCCCGACGTGAGCCAACCGGTCGACGGGCCGCAGTTCGAGCTGTTCGTGAAGTTCATGCGCGAGCACCCGAACGTGTGGAGCAAGGTGAGCTGCCCGGAGCGGCTGTCGGTCACCGGCCCTCGCGCGCTGGACGGCGAGCAGGCCGCCTACCGCGACGTGGTGCCCTTCGCCCGTCGCATCGTCGAGACCTTCCCCGACCGCGTGCTCTGGGGCACCGACTGGCCGCACCCCAACCTCAAGGACCACATGCCCGACGACGGGCTGCTGGTCGATTTCATCCCGCAAATCGCGGTGACGCCCGGGCTGCAGAAGAAGCTGCTGGTCGACAACCCGATGCGGCTGTACTGGCCGGAGGAGCAACGCTGATGTCACTGCACAAGCCCTACCTGGACATCCCAGGCACCACCATCTTCGACGCCGAGCAGTCGCGCAAGGGCTACTGGCTGAACCAGTTCTGCATGTCGCTGATGAAGGCCGACAACCGCGCCCGCTTCAAGGCCGACGAGCGCGCCTACCTGGATCAGTGGCCCATGACCGAGGAGCAGAAGCAGGCCGTGCTGGCGCGCGACCTGAACCGGTGCATCGCCGCCGGCGGCAACATCTATTTCCTCGCCAAGATCGGCGCCACCGACGGCAAGAGCTTCCAGTACATGGCCGCCAGCATGACCGGCATGACGCAGGAGGAGTACGCCGCGATGATGCTGGCCGGCGGCCGGTCACCCGAGGGCAACCGCTACATCGGCGAGAAGAACGGAGAGAAGAAGTAATGGCCACCATCACCGCCAGCGTCTACACCTCGCACGTGCCGGCCATCGGCGCCGCGCTGGACCTCGGCAAGACCACCGACCCCTACTGGCAGCCGGTGTTCCAGGGCTACGAGCCCTCGAAGCGCTGGCTGGAAGAGAACCGCCCGGACGTGATCTTCCTGGTCTACAACGACCACGCCACCGCCTTCAGCCTGGAACTGATCCCGACCTTCGCCATCGGCTGCGCGGCGGAGTTCAACCCGGCCGACGAAGGCTGGGGGCCGCGCCCGGTGCCCAAGGTGATCGGCCACCCCGAGCTGGCCGCGCACATCGCGCAGAGCGTGATCCAGGACGATTTCGACCTGACCATCGTCAACAAGATGGACGTGGACCACGGCCTCACGGTGCCACTGAGCCTGATGTGCGGCCAACCGGAAGCGTGGCCCTGCCCGGTGATCCCCTTCGCCGTCAACGTGGTGCAGTACCCCGTGCCCTCGGGCCGGCGCTGCTTCATGCTGGGCCAGGCGATCCGCCGCGCGATCGAGTCCTACGACGAGCCGCTCAAGGTGCAGATCTGGGGCACCGGCGGCATGAGCCACCAGCTGCAGGGCGCCCGCGCCGGCCTCATCAACCGCACCTGGGACAACGCCTTCCTCGACCGGCTGATCGAGGCGCCAGACGATCTCTCGAAGATGCCCCACATCGACTACGTGCGCGAGGCGGGTTCCGAGGGCATCGAGCTGGTGATGTGGCTGATCGCCCGCGGCGCCATGGCGGACCTGGCCGGCGGCCCGAAGCCCCGCGTGGCCCGCCGCTTCTACCATGTGCCGGCCTCCAACACGGCTGTCGGCCACCTGATCCTGGAGAACGCCCCGTGAGCATGAAACCCGTCCGCATCGCCCTCGCCGGCGCCGGCGCCTTCGGCATCAAGCACCTCGACGGCCTGAAGAACATCGAAGGCGTGGAGGTGGTGTCGCTCGTCAGCCGCGAGCTCGACAAGACCCGCGAGGTCGCCGCGAAGTACGGCATCCGCCACATCACCACCGACCTCGGCGACAGCCTGGCGCTGCCCGAGGTCGACGCGGTGATCCTCTGCACCCCCACCCAGATGCACGCGGCGCAGTCGATCGCGTGCCTCAAGGCCGGCAAGCACGTGCAGGTCGAGATCCCGCTGTGCGACCGCCTGGCGGACGGCGAAGCGGTGGTGCAGCTGCAGCGGGAGACCGGGCTGGTCGCGATGTGCGGCCACACCCGCCGCTTCAACCCCAGCCACCAGTTCGTGCACAAGAAGGTCCGCGCCGGCGAACTCACCATCCAGCAGATGGACGTGCAGACCTACTTCTTCCGCCGCACCAACACCAACGCGCTGGGCCAGGCACGCAGCTGGACGGACCACCTGCTGTGGCACCACGCCGCCCACACGGTGGACCTGTTTGCCTACCAATGCGGCAGCCCCATCGTGCAGGCCAACGCGATCCAGGGGCCGATCCACCCCACGCTCGGCATCGCGATGGACATGTCGATCCAGCTCAAGGCGGCCAACGGCGCCATCTGCACCCTGTCGCTGAGCTTCAACAACGACGGCCCGCTGGGCACCTATTTCCGCTACATCGGCGACTCGGCGACCTACATCGCCCGCTACGACGACCTGTTCAACGGCAAGGAAGAGAAGATCGACGTCTCCAAGGTCGACGTGTCGATGAACGGCATCGAGCTGCAGGACCGTGAGTTCATCGCCGCCATCCGCGAAGGCCGCGAGCCGAACGCGAGCGTGGCGCAAGTGCTGCCCTGCTACCAGGTGCTGCAGCGGCTGGAGCAGCAGCTCGAGGGCTACGACAGCTGACGGCCATGGGCACCCGCCGCATCGGCCCGTTCGTGGTCTCCGCC
>JBMOQN010000034.1:0-90535 GCA_049322835.1 Pseudomonadota bacterium
CGGCGAGGGCGCCGACAAGGAGACCCGCGTGGCGACGGCAGAAGCCAAGGTCAAGCCCACCCGGGCCAAGGCGGAAAAGGCCGTGGCGCCCAAAGCCGAGAAGGCAGAGAGGGTCAAGAAGGTGAAGAACAGGCCCGTCGATGAAGACGTCATCGACGCCGAGACCTGATCGAAGAAGGCCCGGTGGCGTGGAGGGCACCTTCACACCAGAAACAGCACCGGGGCCGCAAGGGCCCCGGCTTCATTTCGGATGGCGGGTTCAGTCGCCGAAGCGGTAGTTGAAGCGCTTCAGAATCGGCTCATAGAGTTTTTCGACGATGGCGATGCAGTTGTCGTCGTAGTACTCCGTGTAGTTCTTCTTCTTTTTCTTGGGCTTGGCGTCGGCCGCAGGGGCGGCGCCCGCGGCGCTGTTGTCTGCGCGCCCTTTGGTGATGTTGTACTCGGTCACCGACAACGGCTCCGTCACACCGATGTGATGCAGGAATTCATCGAAGCCCTGTTGCAGCGCCTCGAAACGGATCACCAGGTCGGCGTGGGCAAGGAAATCCAGCGGCCCCTTGGCCAGCTTGTCCATCTCTTCGAAGCGCTTGCTCAACCAAGCCAGCCACTGCGGAAAGCTGTTGTCGGGTGAACTGGCCTCGACACCTTCGAGCCAGGGGTAGCGCGCCGGATCGTCACCCTGCCGGAAGCAGTACTTGATGTACTTGCTGACCAACTGGTCGTAGGGGTTACGCACACACGTGAACTTGAACAGCTCGGCCAGCTGCTGCTCGGTCAGCAGGCCAGCGGCCAGCACCTGGGTATAGGTGGTGTGGTGCATGCGCGCCACCAGCTTGCCGTTGCGCGTGATTTCGCGATCCGGCAACAACACCCCGCCCAGCTTCTTGCGCAGGGTCAGCGAGATCGCCTTGCTCGCCGTCTGCGGGTTGGCAAAGAAGATGTACTTGTGCTGGGCGGAATAGACGGCCAAGGCTTGCTCCGATGAACGTGACAATCTGCTGGCGCGCCGGCTGGGTTCAGCCCAGCACGCCGGGGGTGCTCCATTGTTCGAGCCAGGGTCCGCAGGCCGCCTGGATCTTCTCGATCTCTTCCTTGGTCAGCACCTTATGGGCATCCGATGCGCGGCGCTGAATGGCATGGGCTTTCTCCGACTTGCCCTCTTCCTTCTTGCCACCGCCCTCGGAAGCGATCATCTCGGGCACGAACTCCATGCCGGCCCACTCGCAGATGGCCTTGATCGATTCCTCGGGAGAATCGATGAGCCACTCGTAAGGGGCCATGTACATGTCCTTGCCGTGCGCCGGCTGGGCCTCGCGCACCATGCGAGTGAAGCGACTGAAGACGGCGATCATCTCGTCCACGCCCTTGTCGAGCCAACCCGTCTTCTCTGCGGTCTCGCCCTCTTCACGCGCCTTGGTCAGCCGCTTGCGGTACGAAGCGACCACATCGACCGGGTCGCGGCTGCAGACCAGGATCTTGGTCTTCGGGAAGATCTCGAAGATCAGGTCGATCTTGCGCAGGTGGCCAGGCGTTTTCTCCAGCGGGTTGCGGCCGGGGTAGACCATGTTGCCGGCGAAGTAGAAGAAGGCACGAACCGAATCGGCCTCGGTCAGCTGGCCATGCTCCTTCTCGTACTCCTTGACCCAGTCGCGCAAGGCCACCAGATTGGGCCTGCCCTTCAAATACGCCCGCGTCGGGAAGTGGATCGGGTCAACGAACGGTTGCCGCGGCCGCAGGAAGATGAAAGTCTCGCGGCAGTTGGCGATGTCGAACATCGTCGGGTGCTGCGCGAAGGCCACCTGCAGCATTGAAGTGCCCGAGCGCGCCAGACCGACGATGAAGATCGGCCGCGCCTGCTCGCACCATTGGCGCACCTGGGCCAGGTCGAGCTTGCGGGTGGCGTCAGCCTGCGGCTTTTCCGTCAGGCGCTGTATCAGGTTGCGCATGGCTAATCGAATTGTAGAAGTCCCCTTGCGCCGCACTGCCTGCACCGCAGCCCACCCCCCTTTGGATAGGGGGGCGAGTGCGCTCCTCAGGCCTTGAAGCGAGGGTATCCGAAGGTTTCGAAGTCGTCTTTGTAGGCCTCGTACAAGGCTTGCTCGACCTCCGGCTCATCGCGCAGCAGTTGCTGCAGCGCCTCGTCGTCAGCCTCGCTCCTGTTCCGCTTGGGTGCGGCGGTTGCCTGTTTGGTGCGTTGAGGCAGCCCGGGAATCGACTCCTGGATGCCGCGCAGGTCCGCGTCCAGCGACTCGAGGTGGCCGACCTGGTCGACCAAGAGCTCACCCGATTCGTCGCACAGCCATTGGGTCTGTGACCACAACAATCGGTGGAACTGCTTGCGCTTGAGCTTGGGAGAGAGCGCGAAGGTCTTGAAGTCCGGCATGTTCTCGATGAACTTCAGCCGGTCCATTTCCTTGTTGCCGCGCCAGCGCTTCATGAAGTGGAAAGTGCTCTGCGCGCGGGCATAGGGGTTGCGCACGATGCCGAACGAGTAGTACGAGCCCCAGAGCTCGGCACCGACGATGGAACGGATCTCGCTCGCGGTGGCGTGCTTGGTCAGACCGAAGCGCCGCTTGAACTCGTTCTGCAGCGCCTCGCCGAGTTGGGTGCCGCCGACTTCGAGGTCACGGTAGCTGCTGTACTGGCTGAAGAGTTCGGTGACCGAGGTACCTGCGGACTTGGGCACATGAACGAAGATGAATTTATGGGTATGGTTGACGATCACAGGTCTCGGCTCCAATGTCAGTCACTGATAATAACGAGAGCTCGGCCGCAAGAAGCGTGCGAAAGAAACATCGATGATCATTTCACTGAACAAGCGCTACGTTTTCGTTCACATCCACAAGTGCGCCGGCACCAGCATCGAGGTGGCGCTGGCCAAGTCGCTGAAGCACAACGACATCGTGCTGGGCTCGACCAAGAGCGGCGAGAAGTACCAGGAGTTCTTCAAGCGCACCATCGGCCTCAACAAGCACAGCACGGCGCTCGAAGCGCGCCAGTTCCTCGGCGAGAGCCTGTATCCGAAGTTCTTCAAGTTCGGTTTCGTGCGCCATCCGGTCGACCGGCTGCATTCGCTCTACTCCTATGCGCTCAAGCTGGCACACGATGCCGAGCTCACCGACGATGAGCGCAGCCATCAGCAAGCCTCCGGTCACTGGCCGGATCGGGCTCCGTTCCGCTACAAGGCCATTGCCGCGGCGCTCGAGTCCAATTCGTTCAGCGACTTCGCGCTGCACCCGCTGACCTGGGCCGACGCCGGTGCTCAGCCGCAGTGGCAGAGCCTGTGCAACGCGCACGGTGAGCTGATCGTCGATTTCGTGGGCAAGGTCGAGTCGATCGAACAGGACTTCGCCCACATCTGCGAGAAGCTTGAAGTCAGCGTGCCGCTGGAGGTGCGCAATTCGAGCACCGATAAGAAATCGGCCCTGGAGCTGTCGCCGCTGGCGCTGGCCACGGTGCGCGAGCGCTTCGCCCGCGATTTCGAACTCTTCGGCTACTCGACGACCGCCTGAACGCCCACGCAGCCGGCCGATTCACGGGCCGGCCGGCGCAGCAGGTCACCAGTCGCTGCCGCTTTCGTAACCCAGGCGCTGCAGCGCGTCCGGGAAGCGCTGCTTGAACGCAGCCTTCAGTTCCGGCGTGAAGACGTTGACCCACTGCCGGCCTTCGCCCGATCGGATATGGTCGGCCGGGTCGGAGCCCGCGGCGCCACCGAACAGCGACAGGTCACGCACGAACTTGAGCGCCGTCTCCAGCCGCGCACCTTCAAAGCCGAGGAACTGCATCATCGGGGTGAAGACCTTGAGGTCGCGGTCGATGATCAGGTCCTCGTAGCGAGCCTCGAAGCTGATGTCCTTCAGGCTGTAGTCCCAGGCCAGCATCTCGCGGATGGTCTTGCCGCCCGCGTGCTCCATCTCGAACACCAGCTTGTCGTGGTCGGTCGGCTGCGCGCTGATCGCCTGGCGATACGACTTGCCACCGTATTCTTTCTTGGGGTTGTTGGCCCACTTCTCGACGGTCTTCACATGGTAGAAACCGCCCGAGATGATGACATCTCGAGGGTCGCGGATCACGTGCACGGCACGCACGCCACGCTGCGGAAAGCGTGCCTGCAACGCCTTCAGGTCGACCTTGCTGTGGTCTTGCAGGAAGATGTCGGCGGTCTGGGGCAGATCCGCCTGGCTCTTGGAATGCAGTTGCAGCTTTTCGTGACGCTTGAGCGCACGGAAAATGTTGGCCATCCAGACCGAACCGGTCTTGTGGTGGGTGCAGACGACGATCAGTGGTTTCATCGGGACTCGAGGGCACGGCTTACGCACGCCGCGGCCCAGGCGGTGGAGAGGAATGGCGGGCACACAGCCCGCCGGCGGGTGTCAGAGCACCAACGTCTCGAGATCGCGAATCTCTTCGTAGTTGGTGATCACGGCCGACAACGGCTCATCGATCACTTTCTTGAGCGCTGGCTGACGCTCGAAGTGGTTGTCGACGCCGAGGAAGGTGGCCAACCGCTCGCAGATGGCCGGCTGGAAATCGCCCGCCTCGTCGAACACACCTTCATAGTCGATCGACAGGCGCTGGGCCTCATCGAACGAGGTGTCGACCACGTCGGCGGCACGCTTGCGCTTCTTCATCGACGACAGCACGAGGTTGCGCTCGACCGTCACGGCCTTCTTCTCCGGCAGTTTCGAGGAGTCGTCAGCCGGCTTGTGGTAGCGCCCTGTCTGCACCGCGACGAGGTTCGACAGCACCGAGAAGAAGTGCTGGCGTCGCAGGTGCACCACCTTGAGGCGGCTGCGCTTGATATGGCGAAGAATGGGCGGATTCGTGAATGGCAGTTGCCAGGCGTCGGAGACCAGGTTCAGGTGCTCGTACTTGATGTCCACCAGAGCGATGCCTTCGGCGTCCTTCGGCACGAGTTGCGCGATATACGACAGGAAGACCTTCCCGTGGTGCTCGGGGAACACCAGATCGGGGTGGGCTGCGATCTGCTCGCGGAAGTACTTGAAGAAACCCTGCGGGTTGTTCGAGTTGAAGATCTCGCCGCGATCGCGCACCCGCGGGTGCGACGCCAGCATGCGACGGAACACCGTGGTGCCCGAGCGCACGCCGCCCATGAAGAACACGATGCGGCCGAGGTCCTCTTCACGGATGGGATCTTGGGCCGGACGGTCTTTCTGCTTCATGCGCGTGCGCTCCAGGGTGCGGGAAAAGGGAATGGTGGTCGGCGTCGGGCTTCGCCCTCCGCCGCGGGCGGGCCCAGGGGCCCGACGGCGAGTTTACGCGGCCTACCAGAGCACGTTCTTCACCGAAATCGACTTCCAGACATGGTTCCAGCCGGCATCGCTGCCATAGCGAGACTTCTCGTCGAGCCGGCCCTGTGATGTCCACAGAGCAAGATTCCGGCCCAACGCCATGACCATGTGGGTCAGGTCCCAAAGGCCGATCCGGCCGAGATCGCCGTCCTCCCCGGCTGGCTGGACCACCGGCACCTCGGCGCGCCGATAGGTTTCGCGCAAGACCTCGTACTCCGGCGCATCGCCGCTGAGGTCGACCACCGCCACCGGCAGCGGCCGCAACAGGCGGAACCGGCCCAGCAGCGTGCCGGCATGCAGGCGCTCACGCCGGGGGGTGCCCGAGGCCAGCGGCACGGCAAGCGCTTCGTCGGTCACCACCACCTGCGTCGACGCCCAGTGGGGGTGGAAACGGTCCACCGCGTCGGCGAGAAGATCAGCCAGTTCGGCCTGGTCGGCACGTGCCAGCAGCAACACCCGTTGCGGGCCGCCATCGTTGTTGAGCAACCAGGGCCGCCAGCGCCAGAAGGGCACGGTGATGCTGCGCGCCTGCTCGGCCGCCGCCACCGGCGCCGCCAATGGGTGGCAATCGATCAGCGTGGCTTCCTGGAACTGCTCGGTCAGGTGGGCGATCGCGCCTCCCAACATGGCCGGCTGGAACATGCGGATGACATCCAGCCGAACGAACAGGGGCAGGCGCGCCGGCTGCTTGCCGAGCGTCAGCATCTCGGGGCAAACGCGCGTGACCCACAGCGTCACCCGGCCATAGGCGTCGAGCACGTCCTGCAGGCTGGCCTGCGCACTCGGCAGGCCGAGCGAGCGACCCTTGGCCGGCTCCAGGCCAGGCGCAATCGCCAACTTGCAATGGGTGGACATGCCGTGGAAGGCTTCGAACAGGGCGCTCTGGTTGCTCGGCAGAGGCTGGTCGAAATAGAACACCACCTGCGCCAGGTGGCGCATCAGGTTCACGGTCTGGAAGATGTGCTCGCGGTAGGGCGAATCCAGCTCGAAGAAGCTGCGGTCGACCGTCATCACCACGGTCGGGTGGTTGGTCAGCCGGCGCAGCGTGTCGTCGAAGGCGATCTTGGCTTGGGCGCGCACGAGGGCGTAGGTGCGCGTCGTGCTCTCGGTCAGCCCCTTGAGCAGTTGCGGATCGAAGGCCACGTCGCAGCAGACCTCGGCCACCTCTTCCATGGTCTCGCACTGGTGCCAGGGGTGCTTGGTCGGGATGCCTTCGAGGGCATGCCCCATGGCGACCAGCGGCATGCCGGTGGCAAAGGCCTCGACCGCCTTGATCTTCAGACCGGTCGAGAACGCCAAGGGCACGATCACGAGGTCGACATCGCGGTAGAACTCGTCGGTCGAGTCGACCGGCCCCATCAGCTCGACGCCAGCCACGCCCTCCAGTTCCGGCAGCTTGCTGCACATCATGCCGACGAAGCGAATCACCACCGGGGCCTCGCGGCGGGCGATGATGGGCAGCGCCACCTTGACGAAGGCGCGAGCGTTGTTGACGTTGATGGCATTGCCGGAGCCCAGCATGCCGATCACCAGGCGGTCCCGGTCTTCGGGACGACGCACGCGAGCGACGCGCGTTTCCGGCTCGATGTGCGGCATCGTGATGCACGGGGTGCTGCTGATGCTGCGGTAGAAAGCGGCTTCCTCGTCCTTGATCGCCCAGACCAGCTGAGCGCGGTTCATCGCGATCGCCTCCTGGTCTTCGGTGGTGTAGAAGAACTCGGGCGGTATGCCGTTGTCATCGAGCAGCTTGCGCCGCCCGGTGAACTTGTCATGCGTGTCGAGGATCTTCAGCGTGTTCGACGGCGCGTACTCGAACGCCTTGCTCATGTAGGCGTAGTTGACGATGAACGCGTCGAACCGGTTGCGCTTGAACAGCCACTGCAGGTAGTCGCGGATCGAGTCGTCCCACCACTCGTCGATCTTGTAGTCGTCGCCCTCGGGACGGGTGTAGGTGTGGCGTGTGGCCGGCAGCAGGTGGAAGCTGTCCCACTGGCTCGACATCTCGCGCACGAGATCGTCGGGCAGGTAGTCGAACCACCATTCCTGCGGGTAGAACACGAAGTGGATTCGTGCCCCCCGGCGCTGCAGCTCGCGGCAGACGGCGTAGATGCGCTTGCGGTTGCCCTGGTCGGTCGGCGCCGTCGGGGTCGGCGACAGCACGAGAATGTCGGCTCCCAGCAGACTGACCTCGGGCTCGGCCAGCCGCGCCAGCAGCTCGGCGTGCTCCGGCGTGAGCGCATCGCCTGCCGGTGCGGCGGCGTGGCCGCCGGCGGCGCGCGTCGCCAAGGCCTCGGCGCGGCGGTTCATGGGTTGGCCGCAACGGGCTTGGCGACGGCCTTGCTCGGCGCGACCTCCACCGGACCAGGCTCGACCGCCTTGAGCCAGTCGGCCAGTTCAGCGTCGCTGATCTCGGACACGGACAAGCGCAGGAACGGCACGCCGAGCTGGCGGGTCGCCGTTTCCTCGGCGTCGGCCGGCACGGTGCTGAGATGAGCGGCAACGAAGGTCAGGCGAGTCACTCCCAGTGACTCACGCGGCATCAGCACCCCTTCGAAGTCAAGCACGCGGTGGCCGGCTCGGCGCTGCAGCGCCAGCACCATCTCGTCGCTGCTGGCTCGCAGGCCCTGCGCATGCTCGGCACCCCACAGCGGCATCTGCAGCACGAAGCGCAGCGGCACCGTCCGATCCAGGTGAAAGTCGAAGTGGAAGGACGGGTTCGGGCCGGTCCACCGGAAGGGGTTGCCGACCCCGTCGCGCTCGAGCCCGTAGAAACCGCGGTCGGCCGGCATCGGCATGCCGGCCTCGATCACCAGGCTGCGCCGACCGGCGTACTGCTCGCGTGCCTGCGGCAGCAGGATGTCTCGCGCCTGCTGGACCAGTTTGATCGAGTCCATTTCACGGCGCAGGCCGGCAAGCTCTTCGGACAGTTGCGACATGGCGAGTCGGCTGGTGGCCAGCTCGCGCGCCAGCGCATCGAGCACGTTGTGTTCGCCGAGTTCGTCGCGGATCTCTCGGGCCAGCGATTTCAGCCGGATTGCCTTGTCGTCGTCGCTCATGTGGTGTCTCTGCCGCCCCTCGGCGCATCAGGTTAGTCGATCGAGATTACCAGCCAGCGACAGGGGCGCACCTCCCTAGGACCCTCGACCCAGGGAAAGTCCCCCACTGGAGTGACAAATAGTTCAGACCTTGGCGGCCAGCCAGCGGGCCAGTCGGTCGACCTGGCCCTCGTACTCGGCGTCCAGCGCCCGACGGGTGGCTGCCGCCTGGCCGATGATCTGCTCCAGCGCCGGGCCACCCGGTTCGGCGAACTGGTCGAACAGATAGTCGGTCAGGCCGGCGTTGTCGTCGAACATGGGCAGCTGCCACAAGTGCGTGAGGCCCTGGGCGCCCGGCAGCGTGGTCAGCACCGGCTTGCCGTAGCACAGCGGCTCGACCGTCTTGATCTTCAACCCAGTGCCGCCCACCATCGGGTTCAACGCGACGTCGATGGCGTCGTAGAAGGTGTGGAGCTCCTGCACGAAGCCCAGCTTGATCACGCCCGAGCCGTCACGGACATGGCGGCAGACGCCACCCGCGACCACGATCGGGTGCGGAAACGGAACCCCGCGCGACTGCATCTTGGAGAGGAACTCCGCCATGCTGAGGATGTTCCAGTCGTTGCCGCTGCCAAGGTAGCCGAAGGTCAGCGGCCGGTTGCCGCCGCGCGGCTCGAAGGGCCGCAACGCCGGCTCCACGTACGGCAGGTAGAGGATGTTGCGGTGGCCCCGGGCCGCCAGCTCGGCGGCTTCCTCCTTCTGGATCGCGAGCGCGGCGTCGGCGCGGCGCAGTGCGCTGTCCTCGTCGGCATAGGTGGTGCTGAACCACTGCGGTTTCATGCCGGCGGCGGTGTACTTGGCACGCCGCTCGCCGAACACGTCGTGGGTGTCCAGCACCTTGACGACATCGGAGCCGAACTGGTCCAGCAGCGGCGCGTACCAGACGTAGTTGACGTGCACGACGCTGTAGCCGCGCAGGCGGTGCATGTCGCGCGCCGCCGCCTCGAGGCCGCGGTCGTACCAGTCGACGATGCGGCACACATGGCCCGGCTGGATGTGCTTGGGTGCACGCGAGCGGACCACGTTCACATGGCCGAATTCGCCAGCCAACGCATGCGACAGCGAGGGGTCGAAACCTTCCTCGTTGTGGTACAGCAGGTCGACCTCGAAGCCCTGCGCCCTGTACAACCGCACCAGCTGCATGATGCGGCGCGAATTACCCTGGTCGGCCGGCACCAGCCGGTTGAAGGTGACAACGAGGCAGCGCGGCGCGGCCAGGCCGCTGGGCACGAAGCCCGAAGGCGCGCCGTCGCGCGGGGTGGTGGGCGTATCGGTCATCATGCCGTCTCGACGGTGAACTCCGCCGCGCCGATGTCACAGAAGCCGTCGCCGGGCACTGCCTCGCGCGGCAGGGACAAGTGCAGCAGGGCATCGCGGCCGGGCGCCACGGCGGGCAGGTTCAGGCGAAGGAAGGCACCATGGTCGGTGTAGTCGACCCAGGTCGGCGCCAGCGTGTGCGGCCCGAGCGCGATCTCACTGCCGTCGATGCGGGCGCGCACGTTGCGCAGCAGCAGGCGCGACTGGCAGGCGGCCCCCCAGGGCAGCAGCATTGCCCCCAGGCCGCGGCTGTTGAAAAGCGCCCGGCCCTCATGGGTGATGTGGTGCGCCAGCGTGGGGGCACCGGCGGCCACCAGCAGCACCGGGTCGATCCGCAACCGCAGCCGAAGGTGGTGGTCGCCCAGCCGATCGATGTGCAGGTCGGCCTGACGGGCGCGGGTGAGTTGGGCCGCGAGCGCCACGGCACGCTCCGTGTCACGCAAGCCGGCGTCGCCCAGGGCGCCGGCCAGACCGGCGCTGGCCATCACGCGGGCGCCGCCGGCCTCGACAGGCTGCAGCGCCCCCTGGCGCACCAGGGCGTCGAACGCGGACCAACCGCCCCCCTGTGAGGCGCCCCACAGCAGCAATGGCGCACGCGCCTGCAGCGCCTTGGAGGCCAACGCAGCCATGGCCTGGGCCGCTGCCCTTTCGGGCGGCACGGCCACGAGGCACAGGCCGGCGCGGCGCAGCAGGCGGCTGGCGTCGTCAGGCTTCTGCAGCGCGTCGATGCGCTGCCGGACGGCGGGCTGGCCATGGCTCACGAGCACGTAGTCCTGGTAACGACAGGGTGCGGCGTGCACCCAGCCGACCGGGCCTTGCGATTCCAGCAGCGGCAGGGCCCGCAGCGTGTTGGTCAGCACGACCGGCGGGCCGTTGCCGATCGCGCCGCCGCGCACCAGGCCCGCCACGAAAAGGTCGACCCAGACATCCGCGATGCGGGCGGTCCTGTCGTCGGCGGCGGCCGGCGCAAAGGCGAGGTCGGTGTTCATCGGGCAGCCTCCCAAGCCGCCACCCACGAGGCGTCGAGCAACGCACGCACGCGCGGGTACAAGGCACGCGGGCTCAGGGCTTCGGCGCGCTGGGCCTCGACGGCTCGGCGGCTGGCCCGCTCGGCCGGACTGGGGAGCTGGCCGCAGCCGGACTCGATGCAGGCATGGAGCTGGTCGACCAGGCCCGAGCCGATCGACACATGGTCGATCAGCGGCGACTCGAATTCCGGGTACGAGCCGATGTCGACCGTGACCACGCGGCCGCCGCCCATCACGGCGCGCGGAAGGATGCCGGAGGTCTCGCCGTAGGTGGGATAGCGCAGCACGAAGGACAGGTCGGCGCGGGTGAGCAGGATGTCGAGTTCGCGCGCATCGAGGTAGCCGGTCACGCGCGGACCGTCGCCGTCGGGCCAGAGGTGACGGATGCGGTCGGAGATCGCGTACTCGCTGGCGCGCTCCTCGCCCGCGAACAGCAGCTTCAGCCGAGGGTGTTGGTGGTGGGAACGCCAGAACGCCACCAGCACCTCGTAGAGCATCTTGTTGCCTGTGAGGAAACCGGGCACCAGCAGGAGGATGTCGTCCGGCTCGATGCCGAAGCGCTGCAGCACCTGGTCGGCATCAGGCGCCGGCGGCGCCGGCGGCAGCACGAAGTGAGGAATGCGCGCGAGCGGGCGCTTGTGCTCGACGCCCAGCGGCACGTCGAAGGCGCCGCCGCGAAAGCGGGCCTCGGCATAGCGGCTGTGCAGCATCAGGCCCTGGGCTGCGCCGGCAATGCGTCGCACCATCAGGCATTCCTGGTACAGCAGGCCCGGGGTGCGGCCCAGCGAGCCGTCGCGCGCGACGAAGTCGTCGGGCACCTGGTAGCCGGTGTCGCGGACTGCATGGTGGAACATGCCGTTGGCGCGCTCGAGCTGCAGCGCCACCTGGTGCAGGTAGAACAGGGACACGTCGTGCACCACCACCACGCCGGGGAAGCGGTGCAGGTGGTCGAGCATGTAGGCGCAATCGCCGTTGTTGCCGACGTTGTAGAGAATCTGCGCACCCGGATCCGGCTGGGAGGCAAGGAAGACCGCCTCGTCCATCACCTTGAACGGCGCGCCTGCGAAGTGGGCCGCTGCAGCGCCTGCCCGGCCGCTTTCAGCCACCAGGCAGAGGTCGAAATCGGCCGCCAGCATCGGCAGGTATTCGACGATGTAGTCGGCCAGGCCGTTGCGTTGCGGGGGCAGCGGGGAAAACAGGTAGAGGCGCCGGCGCCCGCCCGGCGCTGCGGATGGCAGCGGCGGCGCGGACCGGATCCCGGTGTCGGCGAAGGTCAGCACGGCGAGTGGTCTTTCGGACGCGTCAAGCGGCAGACTGACCGCCGCGCACCACCGCCGGGGCAGCCGGACGAGCCAGCCACTCGCGTTCGAAGTTCGTGCGCTGCAGGGTCAGCATCTCGGAGCAGATGTTGACGATCTCGCTCTTGAGCAACGCAAGCCGGGCCGGCAACGCCTCCGGGTTCTGCGTCAGCACCAGGCGCTTCAGGAATGCGACCTCGGCCTCCAGCGCGGCCAGCTTGCGCTCGCTTTCGCCCAAGGCCGCGGTACCGACCTGGATCGGGAAACTGCCCAGGGGCTGGTCGTCCGGCCCGACCACGCTGATCTGGTTGGTGCCGTCGATCAGGCGGTCGATGCGCACCGGGATGGAGAAGTGGTGCACGCTGCCGTCGGCGGCCGACTCGTAGAAGGCCAGCGGCTCTGCATTCAGGTCGTTCAGGCGCGCCATCAGCGCCGGGCGCTGGCTGACGCGGTGCAGATTGATCACGCAGCCTTGCAGCGCACCGCCGGCCAAGCCGTGGAAGCGCACCTGGTAGAGAAGATCGACCGGCGCACCATCGGTGAGACGCAGGAGCTCATGCAGGCCCTGCACCGAGGTGGACAGCACGGGCAACCCGCGCGAGGTGCGCACTTCCAGCGCCACCGCGGCGTCGCCGACCTGGCCGGGAAGCAGCGCGGCCTGCGGGATGCGCAGCTCGAAAGCGGAGTGCTCGCGCGACGGCAGATTCAGGCCGGCCAGGTCGCGCGCGAAGTCGAAGACCGACAGGTTCGCCACGGCCGAGGCGACGCAGCGGCCGTCGAGCCAGAGTTGCACCACGTCGAAGGCCAGCGCGTCGTCGGCGGGCACGGAAAAGCCGATGATGCGGCCATGGCCCCAGTCGATGCGGGCCTGGGCAAGCGGCACGGCGCCGATGGCGGCGGGGTCGTTGGCGTCGTTGGGATTCATGGTGGGGCCTGCAAGGGAAAGGCAGCGCCGGGAGGCAGCTCACCGCGGCACCGGCCCGGCCATCGGGGCCGGTGCGCCGCGGCGCTGTCCGTCTCAGGGCGCGGTTTCGAAGACGCTGGAGATCACCGGCGCCTCGTTCGGCGGGGTCACGACCAGGCTGGCGGTGAGGCGGCGGATCTCGAAGCTGCCTCGCCCCACCGGGTTGAAGAAGACGTGGAAATCCAGGGCGGTGATCTGCGTCGGGTCGAGCATGTCGACCACGAAGCTGTCGGCGGCCAGCTGGCCCGGCTGCAGGCGCAGCGGACGCTCGCTCCAGTGTTCGCCCACCTTCCAGGCGCACTTGGCATTCAGGCCTGGCGCAGGCGTGCCGCGCACTTCGATCGCCAGCGACAGCCGTGCCGGCCCGGTGGGCATGTCGGCCAGCAACGCGCGCGCATCGAGCACGATCGACAGGAAGCTGCCGTCGTAGTCCGCGTGGTTGACCACCAGGGCGTAGCGCTCGTCCGCGCCACGCGGCTGGTTCACCTGGATCATCTGGATGAAGCCGTTGCGGTAGTCGCTGTACAGCGCGGTGTCATTGCCCAGCCGATGGCCCGATGGCGGGTTGCTGGTCGATGCACTGGCATTGGGCACGCGCAGCCAGCTCGGGGAGAGATTTCGTTCGACGCTGCCCTCTTCCTGGCTGGCCAGGGGCGACAGGCCGACAGGCTCACCGCCGAAATCGTGCCCTGCAGCCAGCTCGCACAGCTGGTCGATGGTGTCGTTCAGGCGCCCGCGCAGGGCTTGCAGTTCAAGGGTCAGGCGGTGCACCTGTTCGTGGCGCCGCGCGTCTACTGGATTTGGCATAAGGGTCGTACTGCAAATGTCAGGCCGGGTTGAACCGAACGCGCAACGGCGTGCCGCTGCGGGGTCCTGGGCGCAGGCCCAGGGATATTAGCTTGAGGCCCGCGACGCGCCGGTGACCGGGCGTGCGCCTGGAACCTTGTTTGAAATTCCAACGCCCGCCACCGGAGCCGGCTTGGCGGGCTCATACCCGTAGCGCAACCGCCCCGCGGCGCACAGGCGACGCACGTCCGCCTGCTCCTCGGGCGTCAGCACACCCTCGTCCTGATGATCACTCGGCCGGATCTTCAAATCGACAAACCACTTATCGTCGAAGGATTCGCCGATGAAGTCGAGAAGCAGTCGCATTTGATCTAGGGGTTGTGCAACGAAATCCTCGTAGCGGAGCTCGTACACCCGGCCCGGATAGGCCCGCTTCAGGCCCGCCACGATCTGGACCGCCTCGTTCCAATAGTTGCACCCGCCCACCACGCTGGGCACCTTCATCACACGACCGATGTGCAGGCTGGCGACCACGTTGAGGGGCTCGCGCACGATATGGACGAAGCGAGCGCGCGGCATGCTGCTGGCCGCCAGCATGGCGCCGTAGACGTTCTGCGGCGTCTTGTCGAACCAGCGCCGTGCATCAGGCTTGTTGCGCTTCATGTAAAGCGTCATGTAGCGGTAGTAGAGCTCGGCCCGGGAGGTGCACTGCAGCAGCAGCTCGGTGAACTCCGCCTCGGTGATGCCGTCGATGCCGCGATGCTTCTTCAACACCGGGTTGCTGGACAGCGACCGCATCATCGCCTCGGTGCCGTAGGGCTCGCCCCATCGAAAGAAGTGGGTCTCCTCCGGGCATGCCAGGTTGGGGTGCATGCGCAGGGCATCTCGCAGCATCGTGGTGCCCGAGCGGACGCAGCCGAGCATGAAGAACGGCGCCGGTGCATGGCGCTTGGGGCGGTTGTCACCGCTTGCAGCTGCACCACGATCAGGCGTTTTGTCTTGTTGGAGAGGGGCGACGGCTGGACGATTCATCAGCGCTGGGCGGGAGTTTCAGGAGGGGGCGTGCCGGGTGGCGGGCCTTCGGCGACCGTGGCCGATGATAAGTGGCCCGCTCCGGCGGGCCATCGGCCGGGTCCGGGCGGCCGGCAACGAAATCACACGAACCAGCGCGCCAGTTGTCGCCGCTTGAGCTCTTCGACCAGCTTGGGATAGTCGGCCACCCGCTCCTGCAGCGGCCCCGGGTTCTGCTTCTGGATCGGCTCGACCACCGCGTCGAACTGGTGCTGCGAGCCGATGAAGCGGGCGAGCTCGTTGAGCTTGTCCAGGCGCTTGATCTCGCTGTAGTCGATCTGCAGGTAGCGCTGTCCGGTCTGGTGCAGCACCGTCTGGATGTCGTTGTAGTACAGGCTCTGGCGGAGGCTGAAACTGACCAGTTTGTTGATGTCGACCTTCACCGGCTTGGGCGGCGCATGCGCGGCCTCGGTGGTCAGCCAGACGCCGGTTTCACGGGCCGTCTCCAGAGACAGGTAGGCCTCCAGCAGGTTTCGCGACAGGACCACCTTGGCGACCTGGGGGTCGTGCAACAACCGCGCGGTCATGGTCGGGCTGTGATCGAGGAACAGGCGCAGCCCGAGCACCGGGCGGTCGCAGGCCTGGTCGACCTGTCGCACGAAGCCTTCCTCGTCGGCATTGCGGGCGGCCGGGTTGTCTCGGTTGAAGCCGGCGGGCCGCCCCGCGGCCTCGTGAGAGAAGCCGATGAAGACCGGGTTGAACAGCTCGCCGTGGCAACGGACGTCAGGGAGCCGGTTGAGCTGGCGCTCCAGAAAGTTGGACCCGCTGCGCATCATGCCGACAAGCAGGAAGGCGGGTCGCTCGAAGACGCGTGCCGGGTTCTGAGGGGTCTTGATGGAGATCTTCAACCGTGGAATTCCTATGTCGAGGCGGGTGGTTCGCCGGATGGAAGCGTCACAGGGGCGCGCCCCTGCGGCCGGCCGCACTGGCCGTGCCGTAGCCCAGGTCAGCGTAGTCGCGTTCGTAGATCCGCTCCAGCTGCGTTTGCAGTGCGGGCGTGATGATCGCGTCGAACGGAAGGGTATCAAGCCGCCCGACCGGTCGCCGCCTCAGGTCGACCACCCGCCGGACATTGGCGCGGTGCAAGAGCCAGGCCATGTCGGAGGCGAAGTTCTCGACGCGGCCGACGTAGTCGATCGCGACCACCTGGGTCAGGCGGGCCAGGTGCGGCGCCTGAAGGTCCCAGTGAGGGTCGCGGCGGACCGCCGTGCCCCCCGCAAGGTTGGCTTCGACGAAGGCCAGGTAGGCCGCAAAGTTGTGTCGCTGCTGCTCGATCGTGGGCACTTCATCGGCCGGCGATGGCTGCAGGCCCCAGTTCTCCTGCAGCAGGCGCCGCAGCGCGTTGAATGCACGGGGGCCGGTGGCCATGATCCGCTTGGTGAAGCACGCATACGCGCGTCGGCCCGGGTCACGCACGAAGGTGAACGTGAGCGCGCCTTCGGCCATGCAGCGCTCGATGAGCGCACCGTCCTCCGGCCCGCCGCTGCGCCAGAGGAGTCGATCCTGCTCGATGGTGCCTGCGGCGTCGGAGGGGACCCCGCCGGCCAGGGTGAACAGATGGCGCTGCAGGACACCGCTGGCCGCCATCGGGACCGGCAGGTAGACCAGCGGCACCCGCGGCGCGATCACCAGCCCGGCGGGCCATGCACGCGGGCCCGGGGAGCTGCCGCTGCCATCCAGTCGCTGGCGGGCCTGCCGGGCCTCAGCCAGCCCGGGCTCGAGGGCGAGGGCCGCGTCGATGGCCCGCAGGCGCCGTGGCACCGAGACCCCGCGATCGGCGAGACGCAGGTGGTAGTCGGGCGACTTCACCCGATCGCGTGCGAGATGCCGAAACTCGGCCTCGGTCAGGCTGCCCTCCCAGGCCTTGTCGAACACGGGGCCGAGCAAGCCCAGGCTGGACAACAGCTTGGGCGTCGCATGGCCGGCGAACGGCAGCCGCAGGTTGACGCGGCGCGCCGCCGGCAACCGTTGGGCGTGCAGCCGGTCCTTCACCTGGTAGGGGTCGTAGCAGATGAAGACACGCGAAGCAGCTTTCGCGCCGTCGACACCGTCGATGAAGTCACCCTCCCAGGTGGCCCCGGCGGGCCCAGCGAACCGCTGGTCGAACCAGCAGCGGCCCGGTGCCAGCGTCGATTGGGGGTTCAACGCCAGCACCGTGCACCCGGGTGACACCGATGCGAAGGCCAGCGCCGCATACCCCCCCATCGACGAGCCATAGAACATGACGCGGCCAAACCGCCGGAAGAAGCCGGCCGCCTCCAGCGCCCGCATCGCACGGTGCAGCCGCGGCTCCCGGTACCAGTCGTTGCGGCGACGCTTGAAGCCGAGCACGGCGCAGCCGCGCCGCTGCAGGAAGCCCTGGCCCCAGAACGGCCGGCTGAAGTCGGGCGGCACCGGTTGGTCGGCCACCGGCTCGAAGCTGACAACCAGCCCTGCGCCTCCGGGCAGGAAGCCGATCTGATGGTCGGGCGAAGTCAGCACCGCCGCCCGGTCGGCCAGTGCCAGCGCGACGAAGACCTCGATCTCCGGGTCAACGGCCGCCATCATCCGACGCGAGCTGCTGCACCGCGGCGGCGATCTGCAGCCACGCCTCGTGCAAGGTCGCCGACCGATCGGCCAGCCCTTCGGTGTAAAAGGCCCCGGAGAAGACGAACCGCAACAACGAGGCGTCGTCGACCAGCGCCTGCCGCATCCCGAGGCCGGCGAAGGCGAAGAGCTCATCGGCGGTTTCGAGTGCAGCCGCCACCCCCTGGCGAAAGAGCACCTCGTACTGCAGGCGCAGGCAGGGCAGCCCTGTGTCGGCGAGCGCCCTCTCCAGCCAGCGCTGGCTTGCAGCCTGGGCCTTCACCAGCTGAACCAGCGATGCCGGGTCGATGGCTGGCGGCTGCTCACCCGCGGCCAAGCGGACACGCCAGCGCTCGACATCCGACGCGCCAAGACATTGGAGATGCTGAGCCATGGCCAGCGAGAACAGCCGCTCTGCCGAAAGTGCGCGGTCGACCCAGACCACACGGTAGCCGGCCCGTTTCAACCCGCCCAGCAGCATCTCGTTGAAATCCCACGCTTCGGTGTCGTGGCGGTGATGGAAGCTCGCGCCTTCCCGCAATCGGGCATCGAGCAGCGCCGCCGCTTCCTGGCGCGAACGCTGGTGGAAGCACTGAGACACATCGCCCCAGGCATGGGCCCACTCGAACGGCTGCCCGCCCTGGGCGGGGGACGCCAGCCAGGGCGACATCAGTCGGTAGACGGCCGACGCCCCGCAGCGCCGGTGCGACAGGATCGCCACGCGTGGAGGCCGGGCTGTCATGCAGGGCCCCCAGGCGAGGGGCGGCGCGCATAGAGCAGGCCCTTGGCCTCCTCCTCGCTGGAGGCGAAATAGGCGTTCGGCGACAGCCCCATCCAGGCCGCCCGGATCACCCGCAGCGTCTCGTCGGCCGGCTCGGCCTGGAGACCGCCCAGGCGGACCACCTGGCAGCCGACCTTGGTCTCGCGCAGGGCCTTTTCGAAGTGGTCTTGCGGCAGCCACTTGGGCTGCTGCACATCCTGCAGCGTGGTTTCGAACAAGGCCCCTTCCTCATGGACGCTGATGTCCCGCAGGGCGGCCTCCGCACGCTGGAACTTGCCCAGGCCCGCAGGCTCGCAGCACACGAGCGTGGCATTCGGATCCCACAGCACGAAATCGCGCACCCACGCAGGCACGGCCGGGTCGACGCAGAAGGCGGTCGTCATCGTCGGATGCAGGTGCGCCAGCTCGTAAAGAAAGCTGGGCGTGTCGTAGTCGCGCCGCGCCTTCATGCCGGCCTGGATGCCGAGCCAGGCCGGGCTGTCGGCCGCCGGCACGAGGCGCTGGGGGTCGAAGACGAAATCGAAGACCGGCAGGCCCGGCATGGCTTCGCGCGCCCGGCGCGTCAGCTCCAGGGCGAAGCGGCGTGAAGTGCCGTAGAGGACGAGGTAGCGGCGCTCGCTCAGGCTCATCAGGCTGCGCCAGCCGTCCTGCACCGTGCCCACGCGGCTGCGTGCGGCCGGCAACGTGAGGGCGCGCACCAGAAAGCGCGCATAGTCGCTGGTCGGCACGCCTGCGCGCTCGAAATAGCTCAGGTCACGCTCCGGCCGGCCGAGGTGGTCCTCGATCTGCGTCAACAGGCCGCCGGCATGGGGCGAGACCTTGCGGGCGAAGAAAAAGGGCTGCTGCATGAGGTGCTCGAACTGCCCGTTCTCCAGCACCAGCGGGCGCCCCTGGTCGTCGAACTCGTAGTAGGTGAGCGCGTGGCCGGCGATGCGCTCCGGACGCTGCACCTGGACCACCAGCGACTGGATGGCGAACTCGTCCGGGATCCAGCTGCGGGCGAAGTAGCGTTGCAGCGCCGGCTCGTCCAGGCGCGCGGACACCGCTTGCACCGTGGCCCGGGTGAGGCAGAACCACTGTGACCCGAAGTGAACCCGGAGCCCCTCCGGCACGGCGCGCCGCACACGCAGCAGCGCCTGCAACGCGGTGCAGCGCTCGAACAGCCAACGGTGCTTCTTGAAGCTGAACGGGAAGTAGAACTGGAAACGCTCCTTCTCCAACCCGCCCTTCACCCACTTGCGGCGCTCCACATCGACCGCCTGGATGAAGTCCAGGCCGCGGCGGCGGCGCAGGAACTCCTGCAGGCTGGACAACGGGCGGATCGGGATGCAGCTGGCGCTGATGAGGGCGGCATAGTCGAAGCCGAACGCCTCGTCGGACAGCGCCAGCCGCATCATGCGATGGGTGGCCTCGACCAGGCTGTAGTCGCCCCACTCGCAATGCACCCGCTGCGCCACGAAGGCATGCTGCACCGCCGGCGGCACCGCCGCCTTCAACGCCGCCAACTCCTCAGCGCTGCGTGCCGCGTCGTAATGAAGGTAGACCTTGACATCGGGGTGCGCGAAGAACGGCGAAGCGAGCCGGCTCGCGACGACGTCTGCCGGCTCGTGGCACAGCAACAGGATCGCCAGCTTCATCGAAGGCCTGTCGCCCCCGGTGGCAGCACGGCCCGGCACGTCGCTCACAGCCAAGCCCCCTGCTGCATGAAGCCCAGCCGGACCAACTGCCCGCTGCCCGCATAGCGCACCGACAGCTGGGGGTCGAACAGCGCAACGTCGCCGGCATCGAGGTAGGCCTTGTACTCGCTGCTGCCGGCGTAGTGCTCGCCGCGGACCATCTCCTCGGCGGCCTTGTCGCGCAGCAGGCTCACGTACTTGAAGTGGAACAGCACGCCGGAGACGGCTTCCGGCCTGCCCAGCACGGTGCAGTTCAGGCGCCTGTCGTTCAGGTGGTGCATCGACGAGATGTAGCGCAGGCCAGGTCGCCAGCGCAGCAGCGGCACCTTGTTGAGTGCCGGGGCCTGCTGGGGCTTGTCGGCGAAGAAGCGGCGCATGCGCACGCCGCCCTGCACCCAGAAGCCGCCGGTGTCCTCGCTGTAGCGCTGGGTCAGGTTGAAGCGGTCGAAGAAGGGGCAGACCTCGAAGGGGTCGCTGCCGGGTGTGAGGGCCGTGCGGCTCAGTGCCGATTCACCGTAGGCATCGACCAGCACCGTGTACAGGCTGGGCTGGCCGATCGCGTCCATGCGGTCGGTCAGGCTGCGCAGGCCGCGCTGCTCGCAGTGCGGGTAGACGAGAAACTCGTCGGGGTCGACGGTGACGCACCACTTGCCGTTGCCGTGCTGGTCGAGCAGGTGGTTGCACCAATCCATGCCGAAGTTCGAGGCCTTGTAGCTGCCGTCGGCCAGCCAGTGCGAACAATCGGGCTGGCTCGCCAGGTACTCGGCCAGGCCGTCGGTGGACTGGTTGTCGGCGACCAGGAAGTGCGCCACGCCGAGCCGCCGGTAGTGATCGAGGAATGCCGGCATCCGCGGCATCTCGTTGCGCACGCAGCACACCAGCACGCACCAGGCATCGGCCAGCGCCTGCGCCCGCACGGTGCGCGGCACGAGCTGCGCGGCGTTGGCGCGGATGCGCCGCCGGTCCTGCCAGTCTGACCACCCCACCCTCTGCCCCCTTCTCAACGCAGGTCCGAGGGCGCGTACAGGCCACGCAGCAAGGCGTAGTCGGCCGCGTAGATCTCGGCCAGCTTGTCGAACACCTTGTGCGACAGGTCGGAGACCGCGATCTTGGGCCCGCCGCGCTGCGAATGCGGCAGCGAACAGGGCCGGCCGGTGCGGCTCTGCAGTTGCGCGACCAGGTCGTCGAGCCGCTCGAAGGGGTAGACCTCGTTGAACGCCGACAACGGCGCGAGGAACTCGCTGAAGGGCTGGAAGTGGTGGTTGATCGTCGGCACACGACGGTAGAAATCGAACCGCTCGACGAACTCCGCGAGGGTGGGCTCGAAGGGGAAGTCGCTCAGGTCGAGCGCTGGCTCGAAGCGCTGCTTTTCGAGATAGGCGCGCGACAGCTCCTTGTGGTGCAGCACCCGGTTGCTGAACGCCGAGAGGAAGCGCTTGATCGGGTCGCGCACGACCACGAAGCGGAACTGCGCCATCCCCACGTCGCGCTGCCGCATGTAGAAATAGTTGTGCACATGGTCGGAGCCGGCCAGCGCGGGCGAGTACGGCGCGTCCATCGCCAGGCGGAACAGCAGCTCCTTGATCGAGGTGCAGGCCACCTTCGGGATGGGCTGGTAGCCGACCGACCACGGCGCGAGGTAGATGCCCTCGATGGGCTCGTGCGCGATCGGCTCGAAGCGGATCTGCGCCACCGGCACGGGCGGCGCCGTCTCGCCGCTGCGGTACAGCATGGACACCGGTTGGTGCCGCAGCGCGCGCACCGGCAGCGGCTTGAAGCGGGCGTTGGCGGCCGCGGGCTCGCCGGGGAGCTTGCCGACCACCGCCGGCGAGGGCTGGTTCCAGCCCGCGCGCTGGCGCTGACCGGCCTGGCGGACGAACAGCCGGCGATCCGGCGCCGGCTCGCCGGCCGGCACGACGACCCCCGACAGGCGCACTGCCTCGCCTTCCACCAGCACGGGCAGGAGGCGATCGAAGCGCACGAGCCGGATCGGCAGTTCGGGGCCCATGGACACCTGCAGGACGGGCTTCAGGAAACCCGGCAACAAGTCCGGCCCCGCCAGCCACCTGGCTTCCCGCGCGACCAGCTCGGCGGTGCGGGCATCCAGCGACGCCACGCCGGCCTCGGCCTCCTGCCGCAGGCGATGCCGCCACGCTGCCAGCCGCTCCGGCGGTGGCGCCTCGGCGCCGAGAAAGCTCCACAGGGCCTGCCAGGCGGCGTCAGCCTGAGGGCCCTCGCTGGCCAGCACGTCGAGCGCCAGGCCATGCGCAGGCAGCCCGGCCGTGCGCAGCATCTGGCCCACCCGGGCCATCCGCGATGTGGCTTCGCGGTCGCGCTGGATCATCAGGGCCGTGGACGGGCGCGTGGCGACGCCTGCCAGCCGATCGGCCAGCCGGATGGCCGGATCCTGCAGGTACAGCAGCAGGTGGCGGCCCGGCCGGAGCACAGCCGCATCGACCATCGCGGCGTGCAGGCTGTCGGGCCGGCCGTCGACGGTGTGCAGCAACACCCGCGCGTCGCCCAGGCCGGCGCTCACCTTCTTTTCATCCGCCTCGCGCGGCATGTCGGTGCGCCAGCCCTTGGCCAGCGCATGGTGGCTGCCGCCCTCGGCGAACGGCTCGCTCAGCACCTCGCCCAGGCCAAGCCGCTCGAAAAGTGCGGCCGGCAGCCAATCACCGATCCGGCCGCGTGCGCGCCAGATCCACAAGGCCGGGGCGTTGGAGCCCGCAGCAGGCGCCGGCGCGGCCACGGGAGCGGGGAGCTCAGTCATCGTCATTCGTCAACGGGGGCCCAGGTGCGGCTGCCCGCATAGGTGGCGGTGACGCCGGGGGCGGCCAGCGAATCCCGCGCCTCGGCCAGCATGCCGGCGTACTTGCGGTACTCCTCGGCGCCATTGAAGTGCTGCTTGCGCGCCACCTCGGTCTGCACCTTGCGCTGGAAGCCGGCGTGGTACTTGAAATGGGCGAACCATACCGGATCCGGCGCAACGCGCAGGTTGCTGGCGTAATGCAGGCCTTCGGCGAAGCGGATCCAGGGCCGGTACTTCACCACCGCCAGCTTTTGCGAGGTGTAGATGTTCGGCGCCGAGTCGGGAATCAGCCGGTGGCGCAGGGCACTGAGCCAGGTCGGGCTGTTCGAGAAGCTGCCGGAGCCGAGCTGCCATGGCAGCAGCGGCTGGCGGTCGTAGCAGGTCGCCAGTGCGAAGGGCGCGTGCTGCTCGAAATCGGCCTCGTGCAGCGGGCCGGCGGGGTACATGTCGACCATCAGCACGCGCGCGGCGTCGTGCCCGTCGGCTTCGAGCCCGGCGAGCCAGTCCACCAGCGGCCGCTGCTCGCTGCCGGGGTAGACCAGGAACTCGTCGATGTCGGCCAGGACCACCCAGCGGCCCACCGCATGCCCCCCCAGGACCGCCTGCTGCCAGCTGACGCCGAAGTGCGACTCCTTGTATTCCGTGTCGGCCGAATAGAGGATCACGTCCGGCTGCGCGTGGAGGTACTCGCGCGTGCCATCGTCGGAGAGGTTGTCGACCAGCACGAAGGCGGTCGCGCCCAGCGCGCGGTAGTGCGCCAGGAAGTGCGGCAGCAGGACCTTCTCGTTGCGCGCCACCGCCACCACCAGGAAGGGGGCGTCGTCCAGCAACGTGAGCCGCGCCGGGTCGCTCAGCAGCTCGAGCTGGTTGGTCTGGTGGCCGCTGACCTGCACGGGCCGGTCGGTGGGCCACAGGCGCGACGGCCGCAGCGCCGTGTCGCCCATGCGGGCCTGGACCGCGGCCATCGGCAGGTGGTCGTCGAGGTGCGTGACGAGGGTCGGGCTGGACTGGCCGGGGTAGAACAGGTTGTCCCACGCGTTGACGGGCAGCGCCGCCGGGCCGAACCGGCGCCGGATCAGCGTGTAGTGCCCCTCGTTCGAGACCGCCAGGCCCCGGGTGGCCAGCAGGTCCCCCAGGAGCTTGTCCTCGAGGAAGGCACTTCGGGTCAGGCGAGCGCCGACGGTGCTTTCCAGCGCGAGGGCCACCTGTGCCATGGCATAGCGGCTCAAGGCGTAGGCGGAGCTCCCGTCAGCGTAGGTCGACGGCTCCGGCGTCTTGTCCGCCGTCACGGCGGCCCGGCGGCTGCGGGACTTGCCCTGGTGCCAGATGCGATCGGTGGCTCCGATCGCCCGGTGCAGCAGCCGCCCGTGGTAGTGGTGGGAAAGAAATGGCGCCTCGTCGAAATAGGCGTTCACCGCCAGGTGGCAGTCGTCGTCGATCTTGATGAGGTGCTCGAAACTCGTGTGGCGATAGACCCAGTCGACCAGCGCCATGGTCTTGGCCGGCAGCGACTCGTAGTCGTCCGGCGCGGCCAGCCGGAGCACGTCGCCGTCCAGGCGCCCCTCGCCTCCCCCGACGACGACGACCCACGGAATGCCGCGTGCGGTCAAGTCCTTGGCCCAGCTGTCACGGATGGCCTGGACACGGGTGGGCAGGTTGCGTTCGCAGGAATAGATGGCGACGAGGGTCGAGTACGCGCCAGCGCCGGGTTCGATCCCCGATGTGGCGTGGCCCGGCTGCTCGTAGCGGGCCGTCTCGCCGAAGTGACTTTCCAGCCCTCGCTGCATCTCGACCACCAGCTGCCCCAAGGCACTGCCCGAGGGGGCGGGCAGGCTCGCCAACTCGCTGAAGCTGGCGGTCAGGGCCGCGGGGGGGTGCGCCGCTTCGGCGCACGCCTTCAGGGCGGAGAACCAGAGCTCCGCCAGCTCGGCCAGCCTGGCCTCGGCTTCAGCAGTCGCGCCGCCCGAGTACAGGCGCTTCCAGGCGCTGGCCATCAGGCGCACACCGACATGGTGGTTGTCGACACCGGCCACCCAGTGCAGCGCCCGCTCTTCCAGGGCCGCAAAAGCGTCGACAGGGCTTCGCGCATCGAGGCAAAGCGGAACCAGCCGGGTCAGGGCCTGGCGGCGCGCCTGCGGCGGGATCCCGGACAGCTCACGGATCTCCTGCGCCAGATCGGCGGCACCACCTGGCACGAGGCGCCAGGCGGCGGGGTGAGCCGCCAGACGCAGACGATCACGTCTGGCATGCGTCAGTGTGCAGGCGGCCTCGGTCAAGGAGGCGGGCGTCGCGTCACCGGCACCAGGCTGGAACGGCGCGTAGCTCATGACCACCTCGCGCGCCATCGTCTCGGCATCCGGGTTGCCGGCCGCTCGGAATCGAGCGATCGCCATGAAGCCCTCTTGGCGCAGTTCCGCGCCCGCCTTGTCGAGGTGGTCCAGCAGGTCGCTCACCACCAGGAAGTCCTCGCGGGCCGCCACCAGGCGAGGGCTCCACCCGCCCAGCGGCGCCCGCGCGCGCTCCCAAAGGCGCCAGAAGTCGGGCACCAGCCCGTACCGCCGCACTGCCAGATCGCTGGCCCAGCCGACCTGGCCGGTTGTCAGCGCCGGGCCTCGCTCCAGCATGGACAGCAGCCCGCCCATCAGATGGGCGTCGTGCAGGCGTGACCAATACCCCTGCTCCCCCAGGCGTTCCAGGAAGGCCAGGTACGCGTCGAGGAAGCCCACGACGTCGGGATGCCGCGGGTCGCCCACGGAAGCAGCCGTGCGTACCGCCTCATGAATGCACTCGGCATTCAGCCAACCGTCGCTGGCATCGGCCAGCCGCGCCATGCCCGCCCCGGCAAGACCGAAGTCGCCGGAATGCACGAGCTCGGGAAGCATGAGCGAGAGTTCGTAGGCCGAGTTCGACGATGCCAGTGCCCGCAGGCGGGCACCATCGAGGTGATGGCGAATGGACGCGTAGAGCGAGCGGCTGCAGAAGTACGGGAGGACCGACCACAGGAAACGCTCCCGTATCTGGCCGCGGGGTTGATGCGTGCGCAAGAGCTGTTCAAGCGCCGGCAGTGGCTGCGCCGGGTCTTGATGGACGGCATGATTGAACGCACGCACGAGGCGCCAGTTCATCTGGGTTGCGAGATCCGGCCCCGCGCCGATGCCCATGGCAAGCGCCTGCCCTGCTGATGGGGCCTTGCCATCATGGCCTTCAAGCAGTGACTGCAGGCCGAAAAGCGCGGCATTCGCGCGAACCAGAGCCGCCTGCTCGCCGCTCAGGCGGGGCAGCAGCCCGGCCGCCGCCACGTGCTCCAGCAGCAGAAGCAGGCTGTACTGCCACTCTTGCCGCACCGCGAGCGGCTCGTCGGGCGAAGGTTGCCCGCGCCGCGCCAGCTCCGCCAGCCAGTCGAGCACGTGCCCAGGCGTGATGTCCACCGGCTCGGCCTGCAGCGGGCGCCCGGCGACCCACACGCTCAAAAGCCTCCGGTCCGCGAGGGCCGCGCCATCCCAGACCGTTGCCGGGATCTCGATCTCGAACCCCAGGTGCCTGCGATCGGTGTCGAGGGCTGCCTGCACGTCGTTGCGCTCCACCCGGATGACCGAGCAATCGACGACCTCTCCGGCGCATCGCAACTCGATCGACTCGGCCGAACGCAACCCGTCCCACGCCCACCCACGCACCACGGCCAGGTCGACCTGCTCGACCCGGCCCCTGACCCGGGGACCGAGTGACGCATCCGCCCCCGTCTTGCCGCGCGCCTGCAGCGTTTGCTCAAGCCAATCCGCCGTCTCGATGGCCAACGCGTCCGAGCCGACGCTCCGGACATGCTGGGCTAGATCCGTCAGACGTTCATCGAAGCCCGGAACGGAGGCCGGCATCTGGCGCATCTGCCCGGCCATGACCTCGAGGCTGAGCGGCAGCGGTACGACCACCGCGCCGGCAGCACTGCGGACCTCGACCGACCGGATCGCTCCCGCAGGCGACGACCAGATCGCGGCAGGCAGGCGGACCTGGAACCCGAGCGCCACGTCAGTGGCCAGGCCCAATGCATCAAGGACGTCCTGTCGGGCGATCCGCTCGAAGCTCGCCTCGACTTCCTCTCCATCGGCAACCAGCCTCAGCGTGGCAACAGCCCCGCCTGCCGCAACGGCCCAGCCCCGGGCAACGAGGCCATCGACCTGCTCGAGCTGGAGTCGGGGCGGCACCGGGTGAGCCTGCGCGGAAGCATCGGCGTGCCCAGGCACGGCGGAATCGGCAACGGCGAGATCTGGCAAAGGCGTCATGGAGTCGCGTGGATCAGGCCGCGGTCCTGAGCGGCACGAGGTCCGGGTTCATGACCAGGGCACACAGCCGATCGGCCAGCTCATCGGGGCGATCGGCCAGCGCCAGCGGCAGCAGCAGGTGATGGGGGTCGTGCCGGCGGGCGCGTTCGGCCTGTGCGCCCAGGTCGAAGACCGCGATGCGGCGGCCGCTGCGCAAGGCACCCGACAGCACGTAGCAGTAGGTCTCTGGCCAGATCGAAGGGATCAGCACGATGTGCGGGTCGGCGGCGCTGATGCGCTCGAGCAGTTCGTTGTCGAAGTAGCGGCCGAGCAGGTTCACGCCCTGTTCCGCCAGGCGCGGGTCATCCATCGAATAGCCGAGCAGCGAGACCTTGAGCGGCAAGCCACGCTGGCGGGCCGATTGCGCCAGCCCATGCACCACATCGTAGCCTTTGATGCGGCTGATCGCGCCGATGACCAGCACGCGCAGCGTCTCACCGGCCGCAAGCAAGGCCGGTGCCTGATCGCGAGGCGGCGGGTCGTCCTCGTGCGGCTCGATCGTCACACGCAGTTGGGGTGCCATCTGCGCCAGCCGCCGCGCCACATCGGCCGACGGCACCACCACCTGCTGGGCGGCGCTCAGCAGCTGCAGGGAGTCGGCGCGCCAGGCCTCGATCGGCCCGGTCTGCTCGATCAGCCGGTCTTGGGCCAGGCAGCGGTTGCAGTCCGCCTCGCTCGGCTCGCCGCAATGGCGGCCATCGGGTGTGACGAGGTTGACTCGTGGGCAGACCGCGTAGTAATCGTGCACAGCCAGGCGGATGGCCAGCCCCAGGCGCTTGGCAACGCCCATCAGCTGCTGGGCGGTGTCGGCCGGAAAGTCGATCAGGTGGTGCAGGTGGATCTCGGTGATCGCCAGCTCGCGCAGCGCCTCTTCCAGCATGCCGTCGACGTTCAGCGGCAGGGCGGCCAGGTTCTGCAGGCCATAGAGACCCGGGTGCAGCAGCGCGACACAGCCGGGCTCATGCGAGGGCCGCAGCTCGAAGGCCGCCGCCCCCTGGGCCAGCAACTGCTGGGATTGCTCCAGCAGGTGACGCTCGGTGCCGCCACCCCGGTTGTGGCAGACCAGCAGCACGTTGCGGGTGGCCTTGAGGCGCTTCAGGCGCGCCAGGTCCAGCCGGGCGCGGTAGACCCAGGCCGGATCGTCGGAGATGTAGCGCGCCACGTCCGCCTCGTAGTGCGGGTGCAGGCGGGCCAGCGTCTTGATGGCCTTGGCGGTGCGCTCGGCCGCCTCGCCCTTGAAGCTGACCGAGCCGACATGGCGCACGTAGATGTCGCAGGCCAGACCGTTGCTCCAGCCGCGGCGGATCGCCCGTTGGCAGAAGTCGTTCTCTTCGCCATAGCCGCGGCCGAAGTGGCGCTCGTCGAGCAGCCCCACGTCGCGCACCGCCTCGCGCCGGATGTACATGCAGAAGCCCACGCCGGTGGGCGTGGTGACGTGCTTGCCCGGGTTGACCTCGGCCGCGAGCCGGTCGATCTCGGCCGGGGCCAGTTCCAGGCCGAGGCGGTTGTCGCTCAGCGTCTCGGGGTAGCTGCAGATCGTGGCGTTGTTCGACAGCGGGGTCACCGTGGCCAGGCGCGGATGCTCGGCGGCGTGGCGCAACAGGCGGTCGAGCCAGTCGTTGTAGACCTCGGTGTCGCTGTTGAGGATCACCACGTCCCGGTCACGGTGCAGGCGCAGGCCACGGTTCACCGTCTTGACGAAGCCCTGGTTGAGGCGGTGCTGCTCCAGCGTGAAGAGGTCGCGGCCGGCGAGGCTGCGCAGCATCGCGTTGAGCTCGGGCACCGGCCCGGCGTCGTTGATGACGATCACCTCGTGCGGCGTCGAAACGGGCGCGGTCAGCACCGACCAGAGGCAGCGCAGCGTTTCCTGCGCGCCACCGTACACCGGGATGATCACATCGACGTGCGGCTCCTCGGTGCGGGGCCGGGGCTGGAGGGCGGCCCAGCGTGCCGGATCCAGCATGTCGACTTCGGCGATGTCCACCGCCGGCACCACGCGCTGCGGGGCCGCGTCGAGCTCGTCCAGGTGCCGCCCGAGTTGGCCCGAGGCGAACAGCGACAGCGGGTTGCCCTTGGCCACGCGCAGGCCCGGCTGCGAACCCAGCAGGCGGCGCATGTCCACGCCGGGCAGAGGGCTGCGGCCTTCGCGCCAACCCCAGCGCTGGAAATGCTCCAGCGCATCCAGGCCGGACTGCGCCACGTCGGGGTTGCTCTGCAGGTAGTACTCGGCGTCGAACCAGGGCGTGGGCGAGAGGCCCTGGAAGCGGGCCACCAGCCCGTAGTGCAGCAGTCGGTTGATGCCGTAGCGGCGGCCGCAATGCGCGTCGAAGTGGCGCAGGTCGAACAGCGGGGTGGGCGACAGGTCGGCCGCGTCGCCGATCAGCACATAGTGGCGCAGCGGTGACATGCCGCGCAGCTCGCTGGGCTCGATCTGCGCCAGGTAGTGCTCGCGGTCGAACAACCCGAGGCGACGCGTCAGCTCGATCTCGAAGGAGAGCAGCGGCTGCCGCTTGCCGGCCAACCGGCTGACCGCACGCACCAGGCGAATGCCTTGCAGCATCACCTGGGCGTCGAAGGCCCGCTTGGGTACCGCGATCACGTGCTGGGCTCCATGCCGACGACCTGTCCCTTCGCCGGGCCGGCCCCTGCCAGGAGCCGGGCGCCCGGCGCCTGGGTCAGAAGGTGGTCAACACCTTGGCGGAAATCGCCAGCTGGTAGAGGATCGACGTGATGCCGCGTGCGATCTCGACCCACTTCGACTCGACCTTGGGGAAGACGATGATCTCGTCGCCGGGGCCCGGCACCGCACCACTCGGCGCGATGCTGCCGTCCGGGCGCAGCAGCAGCGTCTTGCTGCGGTCCGAGCGCTGGGTGTAGCCGCCGACGAGGTCGACGTAGTCGTCCACCTTGTAGCTCGGGGCGTAGATCAGCGTGTTGGCGAAGGTGACCTCTCCGCTGACCGCCACCAGGTTGGTGCGCTCCGGCAGGCGGACGACGTCGCCGTCTTCCATCAGCGTCTCGGGCGCCTGCTCCTTGGCGGCCAGGATGACCTGGCCCTTGGGCACGATGGTGCGCGCACGCTCGATGAACTGCATGATCAGTTCGGCCTCGGTCTTGCGCAGGTTCGCCTCTTCCATCGTCGACGAGCGCGCCGTCAGCGCGGCGACTTCCAGCCCGCGCAGCGTCTGGTCGATGCTTTCCTTCTGCTTGGCGGCCACCGACTTGCGGTAGAGCTGCAGACCGTCCATGTTCGCCTGAGGCGCCGGCTTCAGGCGCGCGATCACGTCCTTCAGGCGCGCGCCGTAAGGCATGACGAACGAGCGCTCGCCCAGGTGGGCACCGTCGATGCGCACGAGGATGGTCGCGGGGTACTTGTCGGCCGTCAGGGCCACCTCGTCACCGGCCTGGATGACCACGCTGCCGGCGCTTTCGATCGGGTGGTACTCGCTGCGCCGCTCGGCGCCGATCGAGCGCACGATGCTGATGTGCGTGGCCACCGGGTTGGGCTGCGCCAACGCCAGCAGCTCGGTGCCGCTGATCTGCGGCTTGTCGAGCTCGAACTGGTAGGGGTTGAGCACTTCGCCCGACACGATCACCGAGTGGCGGCGCGGCGGCACGACGATGGTGTCGCCGTCCTGCAACTGCAGTGCCTCGATCTGGCCCTTGAGCAGGAACTTGTAGAGGTCGATGCGGGCGCGCAGCTTGCCGTTGCGCATCACATCCACCGCCAGGTAGCTGCCGCGGTCGGGATCGATGCCGGCAGCGCGGTCGATGTAGTACAGCACCGAGTCGGACGACAGGCCGCCGTAGAGGCCGGGGGCCCGCACGAAGCCGGTGACGTAGACCTTGACCGGTTGCGCCGCCTGCAGCGTGGCGTAGACGCCCACGTTGGCGCGGAACACCTTCTTGACCGCCGTGTCGACGAGCTGGTTCAGGTCGCCGTTGCGCACGCCGACGACCTTCACCGGCCCGACGTTGGGGATGAAGATGTTGCCCTGGGCATCGATCGGCTGGACCGCCTCGTAGGCGGCGGCGCCCCACAGGCGGACCAGCACGTTGTCCCCCACCGCCAGCTGGTAGTCGGGATTGAAACCGCTGAAGGTCACCGCGCCGAAGCGGCCGCTGAACATCTGTGAACCGAACACGATCGGCTTGGCCCCGGTGGTGGGAGTGGGCGGAGGCGGCGTGGTGGTGGCCGGCGGCGCCACAGCCGGGGCACCGACCGGGACCGGCGCCGTCGGCGAGGCCGCGGTGCCGGCGGTGGGGACGCCGGTGTTGGGCGCTGGCTGGGCGCCTGTCGTCGTGGTGGACGTCGTCGTGCCGCTGGGCATGCCCTGCGGCGCATAGGTATTGGTCTGGGCCGATGCGGTGGCCACCAGCAGGCCCAGGCTCAGGGCCGCGATCAGGGCGCGTGAGGTAAAGCGGTTCATGATGTTCAGTCCTGATGTTCCTGGATGGTGGCGACGATCAACCGGACCACCGCATAGAAGATGGCACACAGCGCGAGCAGGGTGAGCAGGTTGTACAGGCGACGAGGGTACTCGGCCGTCTCCGCACGGGTCGGGGCCTCGACGATGACCAGGCTCTTGAGCTTGCGTGCCGCTTCGATGCGCGCCGCTTCGAGCGCGGCATTCGCCGACTTGTAGGCGTCTTCCGCGATGACCGACTTGAGCAGCAGATCCTGGTACTGCGCATTCAGCGCGCCGAGCTTGTCTCCGCCCTGGGAGTTGGTGGTGCGCGCTTTCTCGACCTCGAGCTGGGCCCGGTTGGCCGATATCTGGTCACGCAGCGTCACGACCTGCGGCGCGTCCGGCTGCATGAAAGCCAGCTTGTTCTTCAGGTCGGCCTCCAGCCTGGCGATCGTGGCTTGAAGCTCGGCGGTCAGCGCGCCGGCCGCGGCGGATTGGGCGACCGGGTCGAGGATCTTGTTGGCCGTCTGGAACTCGACCAGCTTGGCCTTGGCGGCCTGCAGCCGGACGGAGGCCTGTTCCAGCTCGCCCTGCGAGAACTTCATCTGCTCGCCGGCCACGCGGTGCGAGAAGTCGTTGACGAACCGCTCGGCCGATTCGAGGATGGCGCGGTTCAGCTTCTCGGCCGTTTCGGGGTCGAAGCCCTGGGCGCGGATGGTGAGCAGGCCGTTGACGTCGTTGAACTCCAGCTCCACCCGCGAGCGGTAGTACTTGACGAACCACTCGACGCTGCTGCCCGGCCACAGGCGGTAGAAGACATCGGCACGCGGCTGCTCGTAGTGCTCGCGCAGCTTCAGGCGCTCGTCGAGCTGGCGCGCCAGGCCACCGGAGTGGATGTAGTCAAGCAGGTAGAGCGTGTCTTCCCACGAGAGCATGCCGGTGCCGCTGCCCAGCGAGATGGTGCCGCCGGGCCCCGGCGACACGACAGCCGACTTCACCGCGACGATGGACTCGCTGGTGAAGCGGTCCGAGGCGATCAGGGTGTAGTAGATCGCCCCGAGCAGCATGGGGGCGGCGATCAGCGCCAGCTTCAGGATGCGGGGCGTGAACTTGGATGCCTTCATGGTTCCGATGCCTTGATGAGTTCCTGGAAGGCCGCGAGACCCTCGTCCACATCGTCGTAGACCGATGCATGCCCGTTGTGGATGAACACCACGGTGCTGCAAAGGTCCTTGATGTCCTTGTGGTTGTGCGAGACCAGAATCACGCCCGCGCCGGCCAGCTTCTGGCGGAACACCTGGGCGGCCTTGCGGCGGAAGATCGGGTCGCCGACCGCCATGACCTCGTCGATCAGGTAGTAGTCGAAGTCGAAGGCCATGCTGAGGCCGAAGCCGACGCGCGCGCGCATGCCGGGCGAGTACGAGTTCATCGGCAGGTCGAAGTAGTCGCCGATCTCGGCGAACGACTCGACATAGGCGATCTTCTCGCGCATCTCAGGGCCATGGGCGCCGAAGACGCGGCAGACAAAGCGGGCATTGTCGCGCGCACTCAGCGAGCCCTGGAAGCCGCCGGCCAGGCCGACCGGCCAGGAGATGCTTTGCTCGGTGATCACCTCGCCGCTGTCGGGGATGTCCAGCCCGGCCAGCAGGTTCAGGAGGGTGGACTTGCCCGCGCCGTTGCGGCCGATCAGGCCGACGCCGGAACCGGCCGGCAGCTTGAAGTTCAGGTCGCGGAAGACGTACTTGCGCCCGTGCCGCGACGGGTACGACTTGGTCAGGTTGCGCAGCTCGATCATGGCCCGCCTCAAGCCCGCAGCAGCACGCGCCGCCGGTTCACGAAGAACAGCATCACACCCAGGAACAGCGCGCTCAGCGCCCAGGCCAGCGGGTACTCCAGGTTCACACCCATGAGCGGGTGGTAGGTGGGGAAGTAGGCCCAGCGCGACAGCTCGACCAGGTGCAGCATCGGGTTCCACATCAGGATCTGGATCACCAGCGGCGGGAAGCTGGTGATCGGGATGAGCACGCCCGAGGTGATGTACAGCGGGAACGACATCAGCTGCAGGAAGGTCGCCAGGGCGGGGAACTTGCGCACCCCCACCGCCGACATCAGGCCCAGGCCGATGCCGAAGAGGATGAACACGCAGACGATGCCCATGTATTCCAGCGGCCGCCGCGGCAGCACCTGGTAGTCCATCCACAGGAAGATCAGCAGGAAGGCGCAGAAGATCATCAGGTAGATGACCGTCTCCATGATGGCCCGGGCCGCCATCGCGTCGGCCGGCTTGACCTGGCGGTAGCCGAACAGGCCGGCGTTGCCCTGGATCGCGGTCATCATCCGGTACCAGATGTTGCGGAAGATGAAGAAGGGGATCATCGCGATCACCAGATAGACCGGCACGTCGATCTGCACCCCGGCGAAACGCTCGCGCAGCACCACCTTCAGCGCCAGCATCATCGCGATGTTGGCCATCGGCTCGAAGAGCACCCAGATCAGGCCTTCGAAGCGCCCGCCGAAGCGCGTCTTCAGCTCGCGCAGCATCATCGCGAGGACGACGGCCTTCTGGATCTGCCAGGAACTGCGTTTCATTGGGGGCGGGTTCAGACAGCGCCGACCGGGCGCGACGGCAAACCCGGAACTCTATCCGACCGCACAAGGGTGTTCCCCAGGCGTCTGTCAGCAAGTATCAGCACGATTCCCCTCCGTGACGGTGCCCGGGCAGCCGCCCAAAGTTGTCGTTCGCGCAAGCATTGTGCCTGCCGGGCGGGAGCGCCCCCTCCACGAATTGGGGGGCCGGCCCCCGCCCGAATGCGACATCCGACACACCCGGCGGGCCGGCCAGGGCGTGGAGAATGCCGCGCGGCGCCATGCACATCCTCTTCATCCACCAGAATTTCCCGGGCCAGTTCCGCCATCTGGCGCCCGCCCTGGCGGCCGCCGGGCACCGGGTCGATGCGCTGGCCATGCACCGGCGGGCCCCGCCGGCGGGCGTCGCGCAACACGCCTACGGCCTGACGAGGCAGCCCGGCCGCGACGTGCATCCCCTGCTGCGCGAGGCCGAGGCCAAGGTGCTGCGTGGCGAAGCCTGCGCCGCGGCGATGTTGCAACTCGCCCGCAACGGTTACCGCCCGGAACTGATCGTGACCAACCCCGGTTGGGGCGAGGCCCTGTTCGCCAAGGACGTGTTCCCGGGCGCCCGGCTGGTCAGCCTGCTGGAGTTCTTCCACCGCTCGCCCGACGGCGATTTCGGCTTCGACCCCGAGTTCGGCCCTCCGGGACTGGAAGCGCGCATGAAGCACCGGCTGAAGAACCTGGCCCTGACCGAGTCCCTGCTGGCGATGGACCAGGGCGTGGCGCCCACCGCCTGGCAGGCCTCGCGCCTGCCGCCGGAATACCGCGGCCGGATCGAGGTGGTGTTCGACGGCATCGACACCAGTCGTGTGCGACCCGACCCGCTTGCCCGCTTTGCCCACCCGGCCCTGCCCGGCGAGCTGGCCGCGGGCGACCCGGTGGTGACTTTCGTCAACCGCAACCTCGAGCCCTACCGGGGCTACCATGTGTTCATGCGCGCCATGCCCGAGCTCCAGCGCCGCCTGCCCGATGCGCGTGTGCTGCTGGTGGGCGCCGACGGTGTCAGCTATGGCGCCGCGGCACCGGCCGGCACCACCTGGAAGCAGCGCTTCCTCGACGAGGTGGCCCCCGAGCTGGACCTGTCGCGGGTGCACTTCCTCGGCCAGTTGCCTTATCCGCAGTACCTGAAACTGCTGCAGGTCTCGGCGGCCCACGTCTACCTCACCTACCCGTTCGTGCTGTCATGGAGCTGCCTGGAGGCGATGAGCGCAGGCTGCCACGTGATCGGCAGCCGCACCGCACCCGTGCAGGAGTTCATCGAGGACGGTGTCAACGGCACCCTGGTCGACTTCTTCGACCACCGCACACTGGCCGCCGCCGTGGAGGACGCCGTCCGTCACCGGCCGCAGCATGCCGGCCTGCGCGAGGCGGCACGCCGCACCGTGGCCGAGCGCTGCGACCTGAACGCGGTCTGCCTGCCCCAATGGCGCGCGCTGCTGACGCAGGTGATGGAGCAGCCAGTTTGAACGCCGGGGAGGACCGCTGATGTGGCGCCGCCTGCTCGGTAGCCGGTCGCGGGTCGTGCCGCCCGCTGGCACCACCGAAGACGCGCGCTCTGCGCGCCGGCTGCTGGTGCTCGAAGAAGGCCGCACCCCCAGCGGCGACTACCTCCTGGCCCCGTGGCTGCAGTCGCTGGGCCCGCCGGTCGTGCGGCTGGACGCCCGCGTGGCCCCGCGCACCGGCCAGATCGCACCGGGCGACTTCATCGTCGTGCAACGCTACCTTCACGCGCCTTGGCGCCACGCCATCGAGCGCCAGCGGCCCGAGCTCGCCGGGCTGGCCTGGTTCCTCGACGACGACCTGCTCGACCCGGCGGCCCTGTCCGAGCTGGCTGCGCCCTACGCCCGCAAGATCCGGCAGCTGGCGCTCAGCCAGCGACCCTGGTTCGAGCAGATGGGCAGCCAGTGGTGGGTCGCCACCCACGCGCTGGCCGACAAGTACGCCGCGACGCGCCCCCAGGTGTTGCCCTTCGACCCGCCAGCGGCGCTGGCCCGGCCGCAACCGGCGGTGCGGGTGGTCTACCACGGCACCGCCTCGCACCAGCGCGAGCTCGACTGGCTGCACCCGGTGCTGGCCGAGGTGCAGCGGCGCTGCCCGCAGACCCAGGTCGAACTCTTCGGCGAACTGCCTGTCAACCGCGCCTTCCGCGACCTGCCGCGCGTCGCGGTGGTGCACCCCATGCGGTGGGAGAACTACCTCGCCTACACCGCCGGTCAGCCGGCCGACATCGGCCTGGCGCCGCTGCTGCCGGGCGTCTTCAACGCCGCACGCGGGCCCGTCAAGTTTGTCGACTACACCCGCCAGGGCGCACTCGGGCTGTACAGCCGCGTGGCGCCATTCGAGGGTTTCGTGCGCGACGGCGTGGACGGCGTGCTGCTGCCGCCGCAGCCGCAGGCCTGGGTCGAGGCGATCGTGCGCTGGGCGGGTGACGCCGCCGGTCGCGCCGCGATGGTGGCCGCGGCACGGCAGCGGCTGGGTGCCTGAGGCGGACTTCGCGCCTACATCTTCTGGTCGTGCTGCGCCCCGCCGGAGAGGTCGACCATCTCCGGCTTGACGCCCGCGAACGGCAGCACCTGGCCGCCGTGCTCGGCCGCGAATTTGCGCGCGTCGGCCTCTTCCGCGAAGCTGGCGATGGTCGGTCCCATCGAGCCATGCCGGCGGCTGCCGACCACGTACCAGCCGTCGCGGGCGGGGATCCACGCACCCCGCGGCTGCTCCCAGTCGGCCTTGGCCATGTCCTGCACGAAGGCGGCCTTCACCGGGCGCACCTGCTCGGGCCTCAGCAGCGCGCTGAACAGCTCGACCGTGTCGCAGAAGAACTCGGGCTCGGCCGAGCCCTCGTAACGCACCTGGGCCTTGGGGCCGGGGTAGTCGGCCAGCAGCATGCCGTCGAGCGCGCAGGTGGTGCCCGGGCCGATCTCCAAGGCCACCTCCTTCCCGGTGGCGGCACCATCGACCTGGCCACACCCGGCCAGCGCCAGAGTGGCCACGGCCAGCAGCGTGGCCAGGCGAGCGGACTTCACCATCATCGGAACCTCCAGCCAGCCAACAGCAGCGGTGCGACGATCCAGCCCAGCATCGCGCCCCCCATCAGCCAGGGGCTGGCCAGAGCGGGGGGCACGATGCTGGCCAGGCCGTAGAGCGAGCGCAGGTCGTCCAGCGAAAACACATTGAGGATGCGGAACACGTCCGCGGGGTTGAGCAGCAACAGGTAGGCGAAGGCATCGCCGCCCCACCACCCCGCCATCTGGCCGCCGCTGGCCACCAGGGCCCCCAGCAACAGCAGGTCGAACACCAGCACGAAGCCGAACCAGAGCGCGATCGCCAGGCCCGAGGCGCGCGTGCGGTCGCGCGCCAGCACCGACAGCAGCACCGCCAGGCTCAGGAAGGCCAGGCCCAGCAGCACCGAGCTGAGCATGAAACCGAGGTAGTGGTAGAGCCCGTTGGCGCCCAGCTGGCGCCCCATCAGCACGGCCACCGCGGCGAAGCCGGCCAGGGTGGACAGCGTCAGCGCGGCCGCCAGGCCCAGGTATTTGCCCAGCAGCAGTTCGCCGCGGGTGATGGGCAGGGCCAGCAGCAGGTCGAGCGAGCCGCGCTCGCGCTCGCCCACCACCGCGTCGAAGCCGAGCAGCAGCGCGATCAGCGGGATCAGGTAGATGACCAGGCTGACCAGGCTGGCGATGGTGGCCTCCGCCGACTGCAGGCCGACCGCGCCCTGCTGGGCCCCGCCGAACCAGGCGATGGCGAGCGAGAACACGGTGAACACGCCCGCCACCGCCAGCACCCACCGGTTGCGGATGCGGTCGCGGAACTCCTTCATCGCCAGGGTGCCGACCTGGCGCCATTCGACGCCGACGATGCTCACGACACGGCCTCCATCGGCGCGGCGCTGCGCGACAAGCCGAAAAACAGGTCTTCCAGCGACGGCTCGGCGAACTGCACGTCCTGCACCGCCGCGCCCAGCCCGGCCAGTTCACGCAGCAGGGCCATCTTGGCCTCGCGCGGGCAGGGCAGCCGCCAGCCGTCCGGGGTGGCCAGGCCTTCGCCCTGGGGGAGCAGCGCCGGCAGCCCACGCAGCCAGCCGAGCACGTGCTCGCGTTCGCCGGGCGCCACGCGCAGCGACACCTGCAGCGGCAGGTCGTGCTGCTCGCGCAGTCCCTGCACCGTGCCCAGCGCACGCAGCCGGCCCTCGGACAGCACCGCCAGCCGGTCCACCCGCTCCTGCAACTCGGCCAGGATGTGCGAGGTGAGCACGATGGTCACGCCGGCGTCGCGCAGCTCGCGCAACGTGGCATGGAAGTCGCGGATCGCCAGCGGGTCGAGACCGGTGGTCGGCTCGTCGAGGAACAGCACCCGCGGCTGGCCGAGCAGGGCCTGCGCGAAGCCCAGGCGCTGACGCATGCCCTTGGAGTACTCGCGCACCGGCCGGTCGGCGGCCGCAGCCAGGCCCACCCGCGCCAGCAACGGCGCGCACTCGGCCAGTTCCACGCCTTTGAGGCGGGCGAAGAAGCGCAAGGTCTCCGTGCCGCTGAGGTTGTCCCACAGCACCACGTTCTCGGGCAGGTAGCCCAGCCGGCGGCGCGCGGCGCGAAAGGCGCGGCTGGTCACGTCCGCCCCCGCCACCTCGAGCGTGCCCGCGGTGGGCCGGATCAGCCCCAGCATCATCTTGAACAGCGTGCTCTTGCCGGCGCCGTTGTGGCCGATCAGGCCGAAGAGCTCGCCGGGCGCGATGTCGAGGTCGACGCCGTCCACGGCATGCAGCGCACCGTAGTGCTTGTGCACGCCGCGCAGCACGATGGCCCCCGGGTGGGAGGAAGAGGAAGGATCGGTGCGCATGAACATCAGGGAAGAGTGGCCTTGGCCGGCGCCGGGAGTCCGTCGCGCCAGCGCGCGGCGTCGGGCGCCATCCGGGGGTGCGGGTCGACCACGCTGGGCACCCGCAGCACCGGGAACTGGCGGCTCACCAGCCGCAGCGCCTGCACCGAGGGGCTGGCCAGCAGCAGCTTCATCGAAGGGTGCTGCCAGGCCAGGCGGTCGACCAGGTCGTTGGCTTCGTAGGGCAGGTCGCCCACCCCGTCCCCGTCGCGGTCCCAGCCGAGGTAGTTGCTGAAGTGGTTGCCGCGGCCCGGCTGCGCCGCACCCCAGGGCTCGTCGCGGGCGCCCACGTAGCGCACCTGCTCGCGGTTGGCCACGAAGTCATTGCCCTCGACGCGGTTGCGGGTGGAGCCGGCCGACAGGTGCACGCCGACCTGGTTGCCGGTGACGAGGTTCCCGCGCAGCGTGGTGTATTCGACGTCGTAGATGAAGAAGCCGCGGCCGTTGTTCGCGACCAGGTTGTTCTCGACGACCGAGTCCTGGAGCGTGCGCAGCATGATCCCGTGGTCGGTGTTGCCCCAGGCGCGGTTGTTGCGCACCACCTGGTCGCGCACCTCCATCAGCGCCAGCCCGCCGCGGTTGCGGTAGCTCTCGTTGTCCTCCCACAGGTTGTAGTAGGAGTTCATGTAGTGCGTGCCGTAGCGGCTGTGGTGCAGCTTGTTGCCACGGAACACCGCATGGTGCGACACGTCGACATACAGCGCGTCGCGCACGAAGCTGATGTGGTTGCCCTCGATGCGCGCGCCCTTGGTGTTGTAGAGCTGCACCCCGTTGCCGCGTTGCGAGGAGTCGCGCTCGCGCAGGCCGGTGATGAGGTTGTGCTCCACGCGCACGTCGTTGGCCTTCTCGATCCACAGGCCGAACAGGTTGTGCACGATGTCGCAGCGGCGCACCACCGCGCGGTGGGCGCCCGGCTGGATGTAGATGCCGGCGTTCTGTTCGAGCAGGCTGGCACCGGAGTCGCGCACGATCAGGCCTTCGATGGTCACGTCGGGCGCGGTGACGCGGATGGTGTCGCCCTGCCCGCCCCCGGCCAGCGTGGGCCGGCCGATGCCGCGAAGCGTGAGCGGCCGCTCGATGCGCAGGTTGCCGGGGTAGTGGCCCCGCTGCACCTCGACCACGTCGCCGGCCGCCGCCCGGTCGATCACCGGCTGGATGGCCTCGCCGGGGCGCACCGTGTGTGTCGCGGCGGTCACCGGCCGGGTCGCCGACGCGCACAGCAGCGCGACCGCGGTCACGACGGCGAGGGTCCAGCGCATCGTCATGCCGTCACTCCGGCAGCCAGCCCAGGGCCTTCAGCGCCAGGAACAGCACGGCACCGATGAGCAGGTTCTTGAAGCCGACGTAGGACAGCATGTCCATCACCGTGGCACGGCGGTAGCGGCGGCCCCACCACGGGCCGTCCTTCACGTGCGGCTTGGCGGCGAGGCGGATCATCACCTCGTACACGCTCCAGCCGAACCACCAGCCAATCACCGCACCTGAAGACAAGCGCCCGGTGGCCGCGAGTGCCCAGGCCAGCGTGGCGGCGATCGCCACGGCGACCCCGGCAGCGCGCCAGGTCATGGTCTTGCCTGCGGGCATGCGGCCCCAGGGCCAGAAGTGGTCGCGCGCCTCGGCCACGAGCCACTGCAGGGCATGCGGTGCGCCGGTGTCGCGCGGCAGGGCGTAGGGCGGGGTCACGGGGTCGGTCGGTACGCGGGGATCGGGGCGCCCCTTGAGATCACCGTGCGCGGGTGCACGGGTGTCCGAAGCGGCTGTACCGAGCGTATCGGCCACCGGCAGGGCCTGTACAGGCACGATCGGGATGTAGTAGCCCGCGCGATTGATGCGTGTCAAGGGCAGGCCCTCTCGCTCGCGCCGCTTGCGCTCCTTGGCCAGCGGCGGGCAGCCGGTGGTGTCGGTGTAGAGCACCATGCAGTCCAGGCAGTGCAGGCACTCGCGGTGGTCGATGCGGCCGTCGGCGTCGATGGCCTGCGAGCCGCAGCCGGTGGCGCAGGCCTTGCAGCGGTTGCAGTCGGGCTTGCGGCGCAAGCCGAACCAGCGGAAGGTGCTGGGCATGGCCAGCGCGCCACCGAGCGGGCAGAGGTACTTGCAGAACGGCCGCTCGATGAAGATCGACAGGCCCAGGATGGCCGCCAGGAACAGCGTGTAGGGCCAGGCGCGGTTCAGCGGCCCGACCAGGAAGGTCGTCTTGAACGGCTCCACCTCGGCCAGCATCTCGGCCGCGGTCATCGAGAAGGCCGACACCGCCAGCAGGCCGAAGAAGACCGCGTACTTGACCCACTTGAGCCGGTCGTGCCAGCGCTGCGGCAGCTGGAACTGCCAGCGCTTCAGGCCGACCAGCGCGGCCAGCTTGTGGATGATCTCCTGCAGCGAGCCGAAGGGGCACAGCCAGCCGCAGAACAGGCCCCGCCCCCAGACGAAGGTGGTGGCGATGATGAAGATCCAGAACAGGAAGATGAAGGGGTCGGACAGGAACAACGACCACTGCCACGAGAACAGCAGCGCGTGGAACCAGGTCAGCACCTGCGTGATCGACGGCTGCGCCATCGCGCCGAAGCCGACGAACACCACCGACAGCACCCAGAAGCTGTACTTGAAACCGTTGACCGGCCACTTGTTCTTGTGCGTGGACAGTCGGGTCAGCCGCTCGCGCAGGGCGTAGACCACCGCCACCGCGATGAGCATCGCGGCGAAGGCGGCGATGGCCGGCGCGCGCGCCTTCCACACCTTCTGCCAAGCGGCCTCGGCCTCAACGATCGCCGGCCGGCCCCCTTCGAGGTACTCGGCCGGCAGCCAGTAGCCGGCATCGAAGTTGGCGAAGCTGCGCGCACCGGTGGCGCGGTCGACCCGGTTGCCCAGGAAGTTGAGCTTCCAGGGGTACGCCGCCGAGAACGCCTCGGAACGCACGATGAAGATCGCCGACTCGTCGTAAGCCGGCGCACCGGCGGCGGCCAGGCCGTAGAGGTTGAGCGCGTCGCTGTCGCGGAAGGTGAAGGTGTCGCCACCCTGGCGCACGGTGACGCGGTCGTAGATGCCGCCGCGCACGAAGCCCGAGCCCTTGAACGATTCGGCGCCCGCGGTGCGGATGACGAAGATCGCGTTGTCGTCCGGGCCGATCTGGGCCATCAGGTTGCGCCAGCCCGCCTCGCCCAGCAGCGCCGGGCCCAGCACCGGGGAGTTCAGCGCGCCGAACCACAGCTCGATGAACGGGGTGTCGCCACGCTCCAGGCCCACCTGCTCGGGCCGCACGCGCAGGCGCTGCACCGTCTTCTGCGCCACCAGCGCGGGCCAGTCGAGCGCCGGCGTGCCCGCCGGCAGCGCGGTGGTGTAGCGCGCCGGTGCGCGCACCGTCGGCGCGATCAGGCCGACCTGCCTGGCCACCGCGGTGGCCGAGGTCATCATCACCTGGTTCTGCGCGATCACGGTCACGGTGGCGCCCGAGATCGCGTCCACCCCCAGCACGCCTTCGTCCGGCCGCGCGGGGCCGACCTCGATGGTGTCGGTGACGGACTTGCCCTTGTACTGGTCGTTGAAGGCGGTGAGCGCCGATTCGGGGATGCCCAGCAGCAGGATGGGCTCGGAATGCTTGAGCACCTTGATGCCCGCGAAGCGGCCGGCCGTGTCCATGCCGATCAACGTGACCACCGGCTTGCCCGAATAGGCGGGCGTGTCGGTGATGTCGGTCGACAGCATCACGTAGCCGACGAGCTTTCGCGCCTCGCCCTCGCCGGCGAAGCCCTCGACATAGGGCGGCTGGCCCTTGCGCCCGGAGAAGGCGGTGGCGCCGGGCAGAACCTCGGTGCAGGGCACGCGGGCGCAAAGGTCCTTGGCGGTGGCCAGGTCGGCGGGCAGCTCGGCCTCGTAGGCACCGGCCCAGGCCAGCACAGGGCAGAACAGCAGGGCGGCGACCACGCGCCGCAGCAAACGCAAGGTGAGTGAGGTCATGGGATGTCCGGCGTGCCGATGAGGACGCAGGAATGAAAAACGGCGCGCCGCCCGAGGCGGTGGCGCGCCGAAACGTCGCGGCCCGTGCCTCGTTGCACGGACCACAGGCCCACCGGTATCAGAGCCTGAGGCTCTCAGGCCTCGACGATCATGCGGCTGCGCATCTCGAGGTGCAGCGCATGGCAGAAGTGGGTGCAGTAGCACCAGAACACGCCTGCCTTGTCGGCCGTGAAGGTCACCGACTTCGTTTCCTGCGGGTTGACGATGAAGTTGACGCCGTGGTTCGCGATCGCGAAGCCGTGCGTCAGGTCTTCCACCTTGTCGAGGTTGGTCAGGATGATGGTGACCTCGTCGCCCTTCTTGACCGTGAACTCGGGCAGGCTGAAGGCCGGCGCCTGCGAGGTCATCTTCACCGTGACCTTCCTGCCGTTGCGCGTGACGCCGCTTTCCTTCGGGTCCTTGATGGCGTTGGGGAAGTCGTCCAGGCTGTAGATCTGCTTCGGGCGCAGCAGGTCGCGCTTGAAGATGATGAAGTCGTGCGGTTCGCCGCGCACCGGGTGGTCGGCCATCAGCACCATCTTGTCGCCCGAGATGTCGATGATCTGCTCGTTCTCGGCGTGCAGCGGGCCCACGGGCAGGAAGCGGTCCTTCGAGAACTTGCAACCCACCGCCAGCCACTTGCCGTCGGCCGCCTTGGTCTCGCTCTGGCTGGCGTTCAGGTGGCCCGGCTGGTACTGCAGGTCCAGCCGGTCGACCACGTACTTGGCGCTCTTGTCGCCGCCGTGGAACTTGATCGCGGCCTCGACGTTCCACTTCACGACCTGGCTGTCCAGGAACAGCGTGGTGTAGGCGTTGCCGCGGCCGTCGAAGGCGGTGTGCAGGGGGCCGAGGCCCAGCTCGACCTCGGCCACGATGGCACCGTCGAGCTTCTCCAGCTTGCCGTCGAACCAGTCGAGCACCTTGGCCAGCTCGATCACCGTGCCGGTGGGCGACAGCTTGCCGGCGCAGATGAAGTACTTGCCGTCGGGCGAGGCGTTCACGCCGTGCGGGTTCTTGGGCACGCTCAGGTAGCCCACCAGCGCCGTCTTGGGGTCGGCGTTGGATTGGCGGGTGGCGTCGACCACCGGCACCTTGGAGTCGCCGAAAGTCTTGAACTTGCCATCCTTCACCGCCTGCTCGATCCGGGCCACGTTGAAGAACAGGCACGCGTCACGCTCGGCCGACATCATGTCGGGGTAGTGCGCGCCCATCTCCACGTTGTACTGGTTGGTCGCGGCGAGCTTGCCGTCGTACGAGGTGGCGGTCAGATCGCAGTTGCCGTCGATCAGCGCCTGCCAGCGCACCTCCATGGTCTCGGCGTCGACGCACGAGAACAGCGAGCGGTAGGTCTCGGCCTTGCCGACCTGGCCATCGCCCGGCAGCGGGATGGAGAACTCACCGCCGCAGAACACGCGGGTGGTGTAGTTGATCTTCGGGTCGACCGGGTCGGCCTTGTCCGGGAAGATGCCGTGGAAGCCCTGCACGTTGGGCAGCTGGGTGATCTTGTCGCAGACGAAGTAGTCGAGCCGGATGCGCGCGATGCGGCTGTTGATCTTGTCGTTGATCCAGGCGTAGCGGCCGTCGTAGTTGCCGTCCTTGTACGAGGCGTGCACGTGGTGGGTGTCGGCGCAGGGGAACTTCAGGCTGCCATCGGCCTTGGTGCCCATCAGGGCCTTCGATTCGTTGGTGATGCCCCAGCCGACCAGCGCGTCCGGCACGAAGCACGGGATGCGGTGAAGCTCGCGGCCCGAGGGCATGCCCAGCACCCGCATGTCGCCGGTGTGGCCCCCGCTCCACAGGCCGTAGTAGGTGTCGAGCTCGCCCGGCTTCGGGTGCACGCCACCGGCCGAGCCGGCGTGGGGCACGCCCGATGCAGCCGGGGCCGTGGCCGCCGCCGGGGCGCCCTTGTCGTTGCAGGCCGCCAGGCCGATGCCAGCCAGGCCGGCCACGGCGGCGGAATTCAGGAAGGTGCGGCGCGAAGGCGCTTCGCCGGTGATGTCACGGTTACGGCTCATCGTGAGTCCTTGTGGGGTTTGTCGGAGGTGTTCTCGAAACGTGGCTGAATCATCGGCCCAGCCGGTTTTCCCCTCCTTGATATTCGTCATGTATTCGGAGCTTGATCGAGATTCAAATCGAGCCACCGCAAAACATCGAACCCATCCCCATGAAATCGACATTGGTATTGATCACCCTGGCGGCGGCCGCGTTCGCGCTGGCCGGCTGCAACAAGGTCGAGAACGTGCCCGCCGCGGCCACCCCCGCCCCGGCGCCCGTGGCGCAGGCGCCTGCCCCCACGGCGGCCCCCGCCGCGGTCGACCCGGTGGGCGCCGGCGTCTACGCCAAGACCTGCGCCCTCTGCCACGCCGCCGGCGTGGGCGGTGCGCCCAAGCCGGGCGACAAAGCCGACTGGGCCCCCCGCATCGCGCAGGGTGAAGAGACCCTGTTCAAGCACGCCATCGAAGGCTTCACCGGGGCCAAAGGTGCGATGCCCGCCAAGGGCGGATCGACCAGTCTGAGCGACTCAGACGTGAAGGCAGCGGTCACTCACATGGTCAACCTCTCCCGCTGAAGAGGCCGTCATGCCTTCGCCCGACACCACCCGCCGGGGCTTGCTGAAAGGCTTGCTGGCCGGCGCATCGGCCGTCTGGCTGGCGCCCGCCCTCGCCGGCGCCGAGCCCGCGCTGCGCGACAGCCGGCCGCTGATGGGCACCCGGGTCGACCTCAGCCTGGACGGCGCACCGCGCGCCCGGCTGGAGATGGCCCGCGACGCCGCCTGGGCCGAGATGGCGCGGCTGGCCGCAATGATGTCGCGCTACGAGGCCGGCAACTCACTGCAGCGGCTGATCGGGGCCGCCGGCCGCGAGCCGGTGCAGATTCCCCGTGAAATGTTCGACATACTCCGAACCGGGCGCCAGCTGTCCATTTTGACCGGCGGGGCATTCGATATGTCGATCGGCGTATTCGGCTGGCGCTTCGATACTCCGAAAGAACTAGTCCTTCCGAAGGATTCCCAAATCAAGAACCAGCTGAAACTGGTGAATTACCGGGAATTGATTCTCAACGATTGCGAGTGCAGCGCCTGGCTGCGCCGCACCGGCATGAAGCTCGACCTGGGCGGGGTGGCCAAGCTGCCCATCCTGGCCGCTGGCATGGCGGTGATCGAGCGCCACGGGGTGCCGGCCGCCATGCTCAACGGCGGCGGCGACGTGCTCGTCCGCAGCGACGGGCCGCGCGCCCGGCCCTGGCGCATCGGCATCCGCGACGCCGCGGCGCCCGAGCGCCTGCTGGCGGTGCTGCCGCTGCGCCACGGTGTGGTGGCCTCCTCCGGCGACTACGAGCGCGGCTTCACGCTCGGGGGCCGGCGCTACCACCACGTGCTGAACCCGGCCACCGGCTACCCGACCGAGCAGGTGCACGGCGTCACCCTCGTCGCCGACAGCGTCGACGACGTGAACGGCCTGGGCACCGCCGCCATGGTGTTGGGGCCCGAGCGCGGCGCGGCGCTGCTGGCCGCCTCGGCGGCGCGGCAGGCGATGCTGGTGCGCGCCGACGGCAGCCTCTGGGCCTCACCGGGCCTGGCCGCGCGGCTGGAGCCGCCGCCTGGCAGCCTCCGCATCCGTGGCCTGGGCTGACGTGCCTCAGGCTTCGGGCAGCGCGCGCCGGTACTGCACGGCCTCGGCCACCGCCGGCACCGCGACGGTGTCGCTGCCGGCCAGGTCGGCGATGGTGCGGGCCAGCTTCATGACCCGGTGCAGGCTGCGGCCGGACCAGCCCAGCCGGCCGGCCACCGCCTGCAGGAAGCGCGCTGCGTCCGGCTCCAGCCGGCAGGCGGCGTCCAGCTCGCCGGCGGGAATGGCGCAGTTCGCCACGCCCTGGCGGGCCTGCTGGCGCTCACGCGCCGCCACGACCCGCCCCGCCACGGCCGCGCTGGGCTCGCCGTCCGCCGCTTCCATCAGCGCCAGCGCGTCGATCGCCGGCACCTCGACCTGCATGTCGATCCGGTCCAGCAGCGGCCCCGACAGCCGGCCCTGATAGCGCGCCACCGCCTCGGGCGTGCAGCGGCAGGCTTTGCCGGTCGCCGCCTGCGCGCCGAGCCAGCCGCAGGGGCAGGGGTTCATCGCCGCCACCAGCTGGAAGCGCGCCGGGTAGTGCGCCTGGCGGGCCGCGCGGGAGATGGTGATCTGGCCGGTTTCCAGCGGCTCGCGCAGCGCCTCCAGGGCGCTGCGCGGGAACTCGGGCAGCTCGTCGAGGAAGAGCACGCCGCCGTGGGCCAGCGAGATCTCGCCCGGCCGCGGTGGCGAGCCGCCGCCGACCAGGGCCACCGCGCTGGCGCTGTGGTGCGGCGAGCGCACCGGGCGGGTGCGCCACTGGGCGGCGTCGAAGCCGCCGGCCGAGATGCTTTGCAACGCCGCCGTCGCCAGGGCCTCGTCGTCGGTCATCGGCGGCAGCAGCCCGGGCAGGCGCTGCGCCAGCATCGACTTGCCGGTGCCCGGCGGGCCGACCAGCAGCAGGCTGTGGCCTCCGGCCGCGGCGATCTCGAGCGCCCGCTTGGCGGCCGACTGGCCCTTCACATCGCGCAGATCGGGTGGCTTCGCAGGTGCCACCACAGGCGCCGCCTGCGCGACCGGCAGCGACAGGCGCCACGGCGCATCCGCATCGTCACCCGGCCGCAGCGCCTGCACCACGTCGGCCAGGCAGCGCGCCCAGCGAATGTCCAGGCCTTCTACCCGCGCCGCCTCGGCCGCGCTGGTGGGCGGCAGCACCAGCGTGGGCCGGGGCGTGGCCTCGCGCGCGGCCAACGCCAGCGCCAGCGCGCCCCGCACCGGGCGCAGCTCGCCGGCCAGCGACAGCTCGCCCGCGAACTCGATGCCCGCCAGCCGGCGCGGCTCGACGATGCCCTGCGCCGCCAGGATGCCCAGCGCGATCGGCAGGTCGAAGCGGCCCGACTCCTTGGGCAGGTCGGCCGGCGCCAGGTTCACCGTGATGCGCTTGTTGTGCGGAAAGGCGAAGCCGCTTTCGGCCAGCGCGGCGCGCACCCGCTCGCGCGCCTCCTTCACCTCGGTGTCGGCCAGGCCCACCAGCGTGAAGCTGGGCAGGCCGTTGGCCAGGTGCACCTCGACATGAACTTCGGGCGCCGCCAGCCCATCCAGGGCCCGGCTGGCGACAACGGCCAACGACATTCGATTTCCTCCCAGGGGCTCGCGCGGCGCCACTGCCTTGGCAGCGCCATTCCCCGGGATTGTGCGTAGCCGCCGCACTGGCGCCCCTCCCCCGCTTGGGGGACCATGCGAATGCACCACAAGTGTGCCTATTGACCTGAAAGGCCCGTCCTGGTGCGCCACGCCCTCACCCTTGCGCACCGATCTGCAACGTTTCCGCTTGTGTCCGCGGTGGCAGCGCCGCATGGCACGGAAGCTGCAAACACCCCACCGGGAGCTTCATCTCGGATTGAGGAGTAGTTGCGCATGTCCTTCCACCATCATCACAAGACCCTGTTGGCCGCCAGCCTGGCCGCCGCCCTGCTGGCCCCGGTGGCCGCTTCGGCCGCTGACACCACCTTGGCCTTCAACGTCGGCGCCGTGAGCGACTACCGCTACCGCGGCATCTCGCAGACCCGCCTGCAACCGGCCGTGCAGGGCGGCGTCGATTTCGGCGTCTCCAACGGCCTGTACCTCGGCGCCTGGGCGTCGACCATCAAGTGGATCGACGACGCCGGCGGCGACGCCAACGTCGAGATCGACGTCTACGGGGGCTGGAAGGGCGAAGTCGCCTCCGGCCTGACGCTGGACGTGGGCGCCCTGACCTACCAGTACCCCAGCAACGACCTGGACCCGAGCGCCAACACCACCGAGCTCTACGTGGGCTTGAGCTACGGCCCGGCCACGCTCAAGTACTCGCACAGCCTGACCAACCTGTTCGGCTTCGCCGACAGCAAGGGCAGCAGCTACATCGACCTGTCGGCCTCGTTCGACGTGTATGACGGGTGGATGCTGGCACCGCACATCGGCCACCAGACGGTGAAGAACCTGGGCGACGCCAGCTACACCGACTACTCGCTGACCATCAGCAAGGATTTCAATGGCCTGGTGCCGAGCCTGGCCATCGTCGACACCGACACCGACGCCTACATCGGTGGCAACAACAAAGACCTCGGCAAGGCTGGCGTCGTCGTCGGCGTCAAGTACAACTTCTGAAGCCTGTCTTCAGCCTACCCAGGAGCAAGCAACCATGAAGATGGTGACCGCCATCGTCAAGCCGTTCAAGCTGGACGAAGTGCGTGAAGCCCTGAGCGCCATCGGCGTCCAGGGCATCACGGTGACGGAAGTGAAGGGCTTCGGCCGCCAGAAGGGCCACACCGAGCTCTACCGTGGCGCAGAGTACGTCGTCGACTTCCTGCCCAAGGTGAAGATCGAGGCCGCGATCGACGACGCGCTCGTCGAGCGCGTGATTGAAGCCATCGAAGCCTCGGCCCGCACCGGCAAGATCGGCGACGGCAAGATCTTCGTCTCCGCGCTCGAGCAGGTGGTGCGCATCCGCACCGGCGAGACCGGCAAGGACGCCCTCTAACTACACCCGAGACAACCTTCACACCATGAGAAAACTCCTTGCCTCCCTCGCCCTGGGCCTCGCGGCCCTGGGCTTCGCCGGGGTGACGCTGGCGCAGGACACGGCGGCCTCGGCCCCCGTGGCCGCTGCGGCCGAAGCGAGCGCCCCCGCCGCTGACGCCGCTGCAGCCGCCGCGCCGGCCGCAGCCGCTTCCGAAGCCGCGCCTGCGGAAGCGGCGCCGGCCCCCGTGCCCAACAAGGGCGACACCACCTGGATGATGGTCTCGACGCTGCTCGTCATCCTGATGACCGTGCCCGGCCTGGCCCTCTTCTACGGTGGCCTGGTGCGCAGCAAGAACATGCTGTCGGTGCTGATGCAGGTGATGGTCACCTTCTCGATGATCGTCGTGCTGTGGGCCATCTACGGCTACAGCCTGGCCTTCACCGAGGGCAACGCCTTCATCGGCGGCTTCGACCGGCTGTTCCTCAAGGGCACCTGGGACAACGTGGCCGGCACCTTCGCCAACGCGGCCACCTTCAGCAAGGGCGTCTACATCCCCGAGATCGTCTTCGCCGCCTTCCAGGCCACCTTCGCCGGCATCACCTGCGCGCTGATCGTGGGCGCCTTCGCCGAGCGCATCAAGTTCTCGGCCGTGCTGCTGTTCATGGCGCTGTGGTTCACCTTCAGCTATGCGCCGATCGCGCACATGGTCTGGTTCTGGATGGGCCCGGACGCCTACACCACCGCGGCCGGGGTCGCCGACGAGATGACCGCCAAGGCCGGCTACATCTGGCAGATGGGCGCGCTCGACTTCGCGGGCGGCACCGTGGTGCACATCAACGCCGCGGTCGCCGGCCTGGTGGGCGCCTACATGGTGGGCAAGCGCATCGGCTACGGCAAGGAGTCGATGACCCCGCACAGCCTGACGCTGACCATGGTCGGCTCGGCGCTGCTGTGGGTGGGCTGGTTCGGCTTCAACGCCGGCTCGGCGCTGGAAGCCAACGGCTTCGCCGCCCTGGCCTTCATCAACACGCTCGTCGCCACCGCCGCCGCGGTGCTGTCGTGGTCTGCGGGTGAAGCGCTGCACAAGGGCAAGGCCTCGATGCTGGGCGCTGCCTCGGGTGCGGTGGCCGGCCTGGTCGCCATCACCCCGGCCGCCGGCAACGTCGGCGTGGGCGGTGCGCTGATCATCGGCCTCGTCGCCGGCCTGGCCTGCCTGTGGGGTGTGAACGGCCTGAAGAAGATGCTGGGCGCCGACGACTCGCTGGACGTGTTCGGCGTGCACGGCGTGGGCGGCATCCTGGGTGCGCTGCTGACCGGCGTGTTCAACTCGCCCAACCTGGGCGGCCCGAGCCTGGTGGCCGACTGGACGACCGTCGCGATGGTCGCGCCGGACGCCTACTCGATCGCCGGCCAGGTCTGGATCCAGCTCAAGGCCGTGCTGATCACCATCGTCTGGTCGGGTATCGTCTCGCTGGTCGCCTTCAAGGTCGTCGACCTGGTCATCGGCCTGCGCGTGCCGGAAGACGAAGAGCGCGAGGGCCTGGACATCACCTCGCACGGCGAGACCGCGTACAACAAGTGACGCCGAGGCGGCCGGCGCCAGCTGGCCGGCCTCTCGCCCCAAGGCCGCCTCCGGGCGGCCTTCCTCCCTCAGGGCCGCCTCCGGGCGGCCTTTTCATTTGGCGCGCCGACCCCATCTGCGAAAATCGCCCCTCCATCTGCAGTCACCGCCGCCATGGTCCCCCACCTCGTCACCGCGCTCACCGGCCCCATCAACGAGCTGGAGCAGCGCATCCTGGAGTCCATGCCGGCGATCGAGCGCTGGTTCCGGCTGGAATGGATGGAGCACACGCCGCCGTTCTACAGCTCGGTGGACCTGCGCAACGCCGGCTTCAAGCTGGCGCCGGTCGACACCGACCTTTTCCCCGGCGGCTTCAACAACCTCACGCCCGAGATGCTGCCGCTGGCGGTGCAGGCCGCGATGGCGGCGATCGAGAAGATCTGCCCCGAAGCCAAGAACCTGCTGCTGGTGCCCGAGCGCGGCTGCTCGAGCCCCTTCTACCTGACCAACCTGCAGCGGCTGACGCAGATCTTCTCGCTCGCCGGCCTCAACGTTCGCCTGGGCACGCTGGACCCGGCCATCAAGGCGCCCACGCCCGTCAAGCTGCCCGACGGCAGCGAGCTCACCCTCGAGCCGCTGGAGCGCAGCAAGCGCCGCCTGGGCCTGAAGCACTTCGACCCCTGCACCATCCTGCTCAACAACGACCTGGCCGCGGGCGTGCCCGGCGTGCTCGAGAACCTGCACGAGCAGTACCTGCTGCCGCCATTGCACGCCGGCTGGGGTGCGCGCCGCAAGACCAACCACTTTCAGGCCTACGAGGAAGTGGCCAAGAAGTTCGCCAAGCTGCTGGGCATGGACCCGTGGCTGATCACGCCGATGTACAGCCACTGCGGCCAGGTCGACTGGGCGACCGGCGAGGGCATGGAATGCGTGCAGAGCAACGTCGACGCGCTGCTGACGAAGATCCGCCGCAAGCACAAGGAATACGGCATCAACGACAAGCCCTTCGTGGTGGTCAAGGCCGACAACGGCTCCAGTCGCCTGGGCCTGATGACGGTGCACGACGCGAAGGAGCTGGACGACCCGAAGCGCCGGCCGGTGATCAAGCCCGACGCGCTGGGCGAGATGCCGCGGCCCGAGGTGATCATCCAGGAAGGCGTGCCGACGTATGAACGCGTGAACGACGCGGTGGCCGAACCGGTGGTCTACATGATCGACCGCTACGTGGTCGGCGGCTTCTACCGCATCCACGCCGACCGCGGCATCGACCAGAGCCTCAACGCCCCCGGCTCCAGCTTCGTGCCCCTGGCCTTCGCCGAGAGCCACCACCTGCCCAAGCCGGGCGAGAAGCCGGGGGTGAGTGCGCCGAACCGGTTCTACATGTACGGCGTGATCGGGCGGCTGGCGATGCTGGCCGCGGCGTACGAGCTGGAGGCCACCGACCCGAACGCCGAGGTGTACGAGTAGGCTGCCACGAGAAGGCCCTGCAGGCCCGAGGGCGGACCGGTCCCGCATGGAGCCGGCCGAGCGCGCCTTGCTGCAGGCCTTGGTGGACCGACTGGGCGGAGGGCGCTTGCTTGTTTGAACGGCCACACCAGCGCCGCATCGCCACTGTGCTGACGGCTCCCGCCACCTCACGCCGCTGGACATGGTGACGAGCAAGCTGCTGGCGAATTCCGACCGCCGGCGCGTGCGCTGACCGCGGCATCGACCAGCGCCACGCATGTGTGGCGTCATCGGGCGGTTGGCGATCCTGGCGGCGGCGTACGAGCTGGGGGCAATGGATCCGAACGCCGAGGTGCACGGGTAGACAAGGTGCGACGCAGGCTCGTTTCGTTGGCGAGGTAGTCCGCCAGGGAGAACGGCGACATCCCTCGGAGACGAGCCAGAGCCGATGCGGCTGACCATCGCACGGTCTCGTCAGGATCCGTCAGGAGCTTCGTCAACCGGGGTCGGTCCCCTTCCTGCGCCACCTGTTGCAGCGCCTCGGCGGCGCAGCTCTTCACCACTGGGTCCTCTGAATTGACAAGGTCGAGTGCGATGCGGCGTCTGTCGTGCGCCGATCCTGCCCCAATCAGCTGGTAGGCCATCAAACCTGCAGCCATTCGGGATGCCGCGGGCGGATCCAACATCTCCGCCCTGACCCGCTCGATCCAATCCAGTTCGCCCTGCGACACCAGGTCGGCAATGATCAGCAGCCGCGCATAACCACTCGTGGACAACACGGCTTCGTGCAGCCGGGTGCGCTTGGCGCTGCCCGGCAATGTCTTGAGCCACTGGCTCGCTTCCAGCCGAGCCCACACCGCAGCGTCGGCCGATGCGGCACATGAACCGGCCAGGGTCTCTTCGTCAACCAGCAGCGTGTCAACGAGCCTGTTGGCGATGCGCTCCGTCAGATCCCGTGCATCGTCCGGGGACCGGGCAGGGAGCACGCGGACAGCAGGTGTCCGAGAGGTCAGGCTGCGGTGGTTCCCGTCAGAGTCCGCCGCGAGAAAGAACAGGCCGCAGGTGCCCGCGGGCATCGCCGGCCCGCCGGGCGTATCGACAACCATCTCGCGGGGCAGGCGCTCCGCGCCAGGTGAAAACATGACCTCGTCGAGTGCGACCGTCACACCCGAGCCCATCCCGACCACCTGGCCCACTCGGCCGGAAACGACGATCAGACCCCGGGTGTCCAAGCGCTGCGCCATCAAAAGCGGCGCCACCGTTTCAGATGAGAGGGCCCATGCAGGCATGAACGAACACCAGCCGGCCAGCGCCAGCCCGAGCAAGCTTGCGACCCGGTGGCCGCTAAGGAGCCGAGCCATCATGTCGTTGACGGTTGAAGTGCGATACAGACTCATGCAGCGGCAAGCTAACGACTGCACCACTGCTGCTCGCACGGCACGCCATCACGGTTGCCGTCCATCTTCGTGCCTGGGCAGTTCCTGAGAAAGAACGTGGCCTCGGCACATGAGGTCATCTGCGAGCAGTGCGTTCTGCCGTCGCAGTGGTAGCTGGGGCTGGGCTGTTGAGGCCGGATGCTCGGCGAAGCCTCCACCTCGGCCGACAAAGGCGGAACAGGAACGCTGCGAGCCTGATAGGCACGGTAGGCGTAAGCCGCCATCACCGCCACAAGAAGAGCGACGACGACGGTGGGCAGCCGCGACCGCCGCGGCACGCCGTTGCGCGCGGGCTGCGGGTAGTCGGCCGGCCGTCCCAATGCCCGGCGGTACACCCTGACGGCCTGAGGCTTGCCGTCCTTCCCCTTCCCAAGCTCGAACGTCAGCGCTTCTCCGACCGTGGGCCGTGACCCGTCGCGAGGAAACGCGCTGATGTGGACGAACAGCTCACGCCCACCGTCCGTGGGCGCGATGAACCCGTAGCCGCGGTCATCGTTCCAGGTTCTGAGCTTGCCGGTAAGGGGCATTCTGCAAGCATAGCCCTCAAAGTGAGTTGCCTACCCGGGTTGACGTGCGTCGATCAACACCGTCGGTGACCCCGCTCCGCCCCCCAACTCGCACGCTCAACCCGCTCCCCGCCCCCGGCGGATCACGTCGAACCGCAACCCGCTGGCGCCCTCACCCCGCCCCGTCACCTTGCGCCGCCCGATCCACAGCAGCGCCCTGCCCTGCGCGTCGCGCGCGTAGTTGAACGCCCGTTTCAGCTCGATGCCGTCGCGTGGCACTTCGTTGTCTTCGAGGCGCAGGTAGTCGGCCTCGACCGGGGCGTTCGGGTCCAGCCGCAGCAGCGCGCCGCGCGGGTGGAACATGAAGCCTTGCAGGCGGTTGTCGGGCGGGCCCTGCTCGGGCTTTTCTTCGACGAAGGGCGCGTTGCGCAGGCGCTCGATGAAGGCCTTGTAGGCTTCGTTGCGCGGGTCGTTCAGGCGCGTGGGGGTGACCTGGTAGTGCTGCGTCACCACGCCGCGCTGCAGCTGGATGGCCCAGTTGGCCGGCGTGGCGCCTTCCTTCTTCACCGGCAGGAAAGGGATCCAGTGCGCGGCCACCGGCGTCTGCAGCGTGTAGTGCAGCGGCGCGCCGGTGGGCAGCTCGGCGCCAGGCGGCGGGCGCAGTTGCTGGTTGGTGGACAGGCGGTGCGACTCGAACTGGCGGTCCAGCGGCTCGCCCGAGGTGCCCTGCACCCGCTTCTCGATGCCCCACACCAGGTTGGCCATCTCGTCGCGCATCAAGAGCACATGCTCCAGCGGCGTGCCCTCCATCGCCTTCACCGCCGGGCAGAGGTAGACGATGTCGTTCAGGCGTGGGCGCGGCACCACGTCGGCCTCGGTGTCGACGCTCATCTCGTACATCGTCCACTGCGAGCCGTCGGTGTTGGCCGCGGGCGGGATCGGAACGGTGATGCCGAAAGTGTCGGTTACCGCCAGCTTGGCGACGCGGTAGAGCGCGTTCACCGGCAGCTTCACCGGCAGCGTGAACCAGTCGTTGCCGAAGACCAACGCGTACTCGATCACCGCCAGCCGCGCCAGGTCGTTCTTGGCCGCGCCCATCAGGCCGAAGCTGACGCGGCCGTCCTCGAACTCCCAGTAGCGGTCGGCCGGCATGCCGGGGTAGCGCGCCATCGCTGGCATCGGCGGGCGCTTGGGCTCGACCTCGATCAACTCCACGTTGGGCCCGGCGTTGGCCTCGTCGGCGCCCACGGTGAAGGTGTGCCAGTCGAGCCGGCCGTCGGTGTATTCGTCGGCGTCGAGCTTCAGCAGCGGCGCGGTGCCGTCGGCCTGCAGCGAGAAGGCGTATTCCAGCCGCTCGGGTTGCCAGTAGGCGCTGGCGCCGGGCGTGGCGCCGTCGAGCACCAGCTCGCCCAGCCACAGCAGCCAGGCCTTGGCGGTGCTTCGGAAGACCGGCAGTTGCGCGCCGGCCAGCCCGAGCCCGGTGGCGAAGGCATCGAGCGCCGCGTCGTTGCCGGCGATCGGCCGCAGCGTGGCGGCCAGCGTGAAGGCGTCGACCGACTTGCCGTGCAGCAGCGCGTTCCAGACGAAGCCGGCGTTGTCGGCGGGCGGGTCCTGCGGTGCGGCGATGGCCGCGGGGAACTGCGCCAGTAGCGCCGGCAGCGCGGCGGCCAGCCCGGCGGCGCGCAATTGCCGCATCAGCTGCTGGCCGGCCTGGGCGTTGAGCTTGGGGTGGGCGGGCAGCACCTGCTCGTGCTCGACCAGCGCCTCGATCGGCGGCCCGCCGGCCAGCGGCCGCGGAGGCTGCCCGCCGCCGGCCAGCGAGGTGACGGGCACGCCCTCGATGCGCAGCGCGGCACTGATCGGGCTGCCCGCGTCCTCACCTTGGAACTCGTTGAACTGCCACTGGCGCGCCAGCATCCACAGCGGGTCGGCCACGCGGGCCTGCAGGGCCTCGGCCACGTCGTCGCTGGTGGGCAGCGGCTCCAGCCGCGACCAGGTGGTGGCCGAGGGGTCGGGCTTGATGATCGCGGCCGAGAGGTTCTGCACCCCGAGGGCCTTGGCGGAAACGCGGTAGACGGCCATCTTGTCTCCCTATTCGAAGGTGGTCAGCGTGCCCGCCGCCATCTTCATGTAGCTCAGCTCGCTGTTCTGCCCACCCGCGGCGCGCAGGACCGACAAGTTCTTCTCCAGCATCAGGGCGAGGTCCACCGAGGGCACGTCGCGCTTGAAGTTGTTGGACAGGAAGATGCCGGGCAGGACCAGGCCGAGGCCGGTCAGGTCCTGCGGGCGCACGGCGCGCAGCCGCGCCAGGGCCAGCGCTTCCTGCACCGTCGCCAGCAGCGCGTCCAGCGTCCAGGCGTCGGCGTTCGGATCGGCCGGCACCGCCAGCAGCATGCTCTGCGGCGGCCGCGCGCCAGGCGCATCGAAGTGGAAGCCCAGGCCGGTGGTCTCGTGGGTGTGCGGAATGGTCTCGGACCATTCGTCGACGAACAGGCCGGCCATGGCCGCGCCGGGGTCCAGCCCGCCCGGGGCGTGCGCCGCCACGGCGACCGCGCCGCGCAGGTCTTGCTTCGGCGCTGGCGGCAGGGCGGCCCAGCGGGCGGTGGCGTCGCGCGGGAACTGCAGCAACTGGCAGTCGGCCGGGTTGCCCACCTGGCCCATGGCCTCGGCCGCGGTCAGCACGTCGGCCAGCCGGCCGGTGGCCTCGCGCACGCAGCCGAGCTTGGGCAGCCAGCCGGCGATGGCGAGCTCGTCGCCGTTCAGCAGCGTGGCGCGGTCGCCTTGCGTGGCCGTGGCGTCGGGCGCGTAGGCGCCCAGGCCGAAGCGCGGCAGCACGGGAAAGGCCTTGCCGAGGATGGCGTGCACGCGGTCGACCGCCGCCTGCGCCTGGCGCGGCAGCGGGTCGCCCGCCACCGGCCCGGGCGCCGCGTCGAGCCGGGCCCGCACTTCGGCGGCCAGCGACTTGGCGCGGGCGAAGGCCAGCGCCAGCGTGTCGCCGGGGGCCACGCGCTCGCCCTCTTCCGCCGGGGTGCCGACGCGTTCGGAGGGCAGCGCGCTGCGCCAGCCGAGCGCGCGCGCCTGGGCCAGCGCGCCTTGCAGGCCGGCGAAGAGGTCGGCCTGCTCGGCCTCGCCGAGGCCCGGGTCGATGAAGCCTTGCGGGTCCAGCGGCACGTCGGCCACCGCCTCGTCCAGCGCCTGCAGCGCGGTCAGGGCCGGCGTCTCGGCGGCTTGCATGCGCGTCTGCAGGTCGGCCAGGTCCACCCCGGCGAATTCGCCTTCGGCCAGCGTGGCCTCGGTCTCCACGCCGTCCTCGGCGCGCACCATGTCCATGCGGCGCAGCGGGCGGGTCTTTTCCAGCAGCCGGCGCAGCAGCCAGCAGAAGGATTCGAAAGCCACCAAGCCGGTCTGGCCGGCCGGCGCGTCGGGCTGCAGCACCACCGCCTGGCGCTCGGGCACCGCACCGGGCAGCGCGCGCGCCTGGGCCGACAAGGCGGCGCCGATGCGCTCCTGCAGCTCGCTCTGGCCGGCGCCCTGGCGCGCCTCGCTGCCCAGCACCAGCGCCAGCGGCGACAGGCCCAGGTCGGCCAGGCCCACCGACAGCAGCTGCCCACTGTCGGCCCAGCCGACGATCTTCGGCGGCTCGCTCGCATCGAGCACCGCGTTCATCAACTTGGCGCGGAACACCACGTTCGCCGGGTCGCCGATCCGGCCGGCCAGCCAGGCGTTCAGGCGGGGCTCGACCTGCGCGGCGAGGTCGTCGTCGGCCACGCCGGCCCAGGGGCCGAGGCCGGTGGACTGCAGCGCCACCACCACCCGCTGCGTGTGGCCGCGCGTGCTGTGCGGCGTGTCCATGACCCGCGTCTCGGGCGGGCGCTGCTGCTTGTCCAGCGCCTGCATCGCGGCGCCGGCGCCGTCCATGTTGCCGCCGGCCACCTGGAACACGCTCTCGGCCACCAGCAGGTCGCTCACCGAGTCCATCTGGTCGAGCAGGTCGTCGATGACCTTGGCGATCTTGTCGCGCTCGGCGGCGGGCAGCGCCAGCGGCGGGTTGGCCGCGGCCAGCACGCCGGCGATGCCGGTCTTGCGGTAGTGGTCGACCAGGCGCACGCCGTCGATCACGTTGCGCGCGGCGATGTGCTCCTTGGCCTCGTCGCCCGCGGCCGGGCCCGAGGGCATCAGCGGGAAGGCGCGGCGCAGCTCCAGGATGTGCTGCGGCAGCTTCGCGTCGTGCAGGCCGCGCTCGAAGCGGTAGCCCAGCAGCGCCGCCAGCGACTGGCCGTTGGCGATGCCTTCCAGCAGCCGGCGGGCGCGCTTGACGCGGTGCGAGCGCAGGTCGAGGTTGAAGGCGCCGGCCGCCGATGGCCGGTTGGCCAGGTGGGCGCTGCGCAGGATGGCCGCCGTGGCCGCCTGCTGCAGCGAGGGTGCATGCACATAACCGTGGCTGTCGGCGGACTGGCTGACCGGCCGCACCGAGTCGGGCAGCAGGTTCTCGACCACGCCGAAGGCGCCCAGATGCAGGCCTTCGGGCGCCTGCTCGCGCATCTCGTCGAGCCGCTTGGTGGCCAGTGCGGTGATCCAGGCGTCGAGCCGGTGGGCATAGAGGTCCAGCGTGGTGCGGAAGGCGTGGCCCAGCTCGCCGGCCGTGCGGTCTTTCAGGAAGGCCAGGCTCTCGTTGAAGCTGGCGATGTTCTGCAGGTGCTCGGGCCACTGCGCCACGAGCTGGCCGAAGTGGCTGCCGATGTAGGCCTCGACCGACTCCGCCGCGCCGATGGTGCCCTCGAGCTTCAGCCCCATCACCGCCTGGGCATGGCCCATGTCGAACTGGTCGCCGATGGGCGTGGCCACGTCGACGCCGATGTACTCGGCCGGCCGCAGGCGCGTGGCCTGGGCCTTCATCGCGGCGCTCAGCGTGGTGCGCTCCAGCACGTGCTTGAGGAAGAGGCCGCGGCCGGACTGCTGCAGCTCCTCGTCGGCCGCGAAGGCCAGCATCGCGGCCAGCAGCGCGTCGGCGTCCTGCATCGCGGCGATCTGCGCGCGCACCTGGGCGCGCGGCTGCGACAGCAGGCCCAGCAGCTGCTCGATGTAGTTGGTGGCCAGCGGCCGGTCGGCCGGCAGCTCCTGCTGCGGGTGGTCGGGGTCGCGCTGCACCCAGGGCACCGCGTCCAGCGAATGGGCCTTGGGCCGCACCGCGCAGGTCGCCAGGAAGGGCGCCTGGGTCGAGAAGGGCTGCTTGCCCAGCAAGCTTTGCAGCATCAGCGTGAGGAACAGGCCCTGCCAGGCGGCAAAGGGCTCGATGTCGGGGTAGTTCTTCACCGCCGCCGGCCCGGCCACCTGCCAGAAGCGCTTGGCCTGGGCCCAGGGCTGCATCGCCAGCACCTGGTGCAGCGTCTCGGCCTGCGGGTCGTGCAGCGTGGGCACGGTGGCCAGGGCCTGCTCCCAATGCTGGCGGAACCAGCTGGTGGCCTCCAGCACCTCGCGCTCCAGCGCGGAGTTGGCCTTGGGCTGGTAGCCGCGCGCGCACACCGGCAGCAGGCCGTACGGTGTCTTTCCCACGCGCAGCGCCGAGAGCGGGCCGCTGGCGCGCAGGAAGCGCACGCCGAAGGCGCGGGCCTGGGCGATGGCGGCGTCGGTGACCAGGGTCTGGCCGCTGTCGATCGGGTTCCAGAAAAAGCGCAGCGTGTAGCCCAGCGTGGCGTTCCACAGCGCGTTGAGCATGTGGCCGGCGGTCGCGCCTTCCTGCAGGTCGGCGCCGGGCACACCGCCGGCGTCGAAGCCTTCGCGCGGCAGGCCCAGGAGCAGTTGCAGTCGCGCGCCGGCGCTGGCCAGCTCGTCGGCCACCTGCGCGGCCGTCTCGGCGGCCACCACCGGGTCCAGCGCGTCGACCACGTCGGCGCCGTTGGCGGTGAAGCCGGCGCGCGCCGAGGCGGTGTTGTTGGTCGGCGTGCCCTGGGCGGCGAACTTCAGGCCGTCGGCATGCTGGTGGTTGTCGAACAGCGCGGCCACCTGGGCGGCGGCGCTGTCGGGGGTCTGCGTCCAGTCCACACCCAGCACGACGAGGCGGGCCACGCCGTGCGTCATCTGCGCGCCGTTCTTCAAGTCGGCGGCGGTCACGGTGATGCCCATGCCGGCGGTCACCGCGGCCGGGTAGTTCACCATCCAGGCGCGGTCATCGGCGAAGGGGTCGAAGCTGTCCGGGTCCTGGCCTTCGGCCAGCAGCGGGTCGAACAGCGGGGAGAGCGCGAGCTGGTCGGCCACCGGTGCGCCCCACTTGCGGAAGATCTCCTGCCCGTTCGCGTTCAGGCCGATGGCGACGAAGCGCGTGGGCAACGCCTGGGCGAAGACCTGCTGCGAGCCGGGGGCCGAGCGCGGGATCGCATCGAGGTCGATCACCGGTTCCTGGTCGATGCCGATCTGGTCGACGTTGGCCGGCGTGCAGGCCTGCACCACATAGGCCGCGCGCTGCGGGCCGAACAGCCGCGCGATCTGCAGCCAGGGCGACTGCGCATCCTCCGGCACGGCAAAGCGCTGCACCCAGTAGCGCGGGCCTTCGTCCAGCTCGGCGGGCGTCAGGCCGGGGTCGTGCGTGAAGCCGTGCAAGGTGTCGGGGTAGATGCGGATCATCAGCCGCGTGGTGGCGTCGTCGTAGCGCGTCTGGATGGCCACCGGCATCAGCAGCACCGGGTGGGTGGCGGCCAGGGCCTGCACCATGTCCGCCGGGTCGCGGCCGTTGCGCAGCGCTTCGGACAGGCGGGCGATCGAGTCCAGCGAGGCGCGCGCCCCCTTGGCGGCGCCGCGCACCGAGTCCCCCAGCCGGCTGACGAGGGCCTGCTGCTGCGCGATCACGCGCTCGCTGGCACCGCTGCGGGCCAGGCGCTCCAGCTCAGCCTTCGCCTGGGCATGGTCGGCCGCGCCGCTGCGCTGCTCGCCGCGCTGCTGGGCGAGCCCGGACCGCGCCTCGGCGATGGCCCGCAAGTCGAGTTTCAGCAAGGGCATGCGAGGCTCCTCAGGTGGCCAAATGCTCGCCCAGGTAGTAGGCGCGGAAAGGCTGTTGCAGCAAGGCTTTGGCGATGTCGGCCGCGGTCGCATTCGCATCCATCGCCGGGAAGTCGGCGAACGGCGGGTCGGCCGGGTTGATCAGCGAGGCGATGCTGAAGTTGTGCCCCGCCTGCACCTGCAGGTGCGACCACGACAAGGCCTTGTAGGCGTTGTAGCCGCCGGCCAGCAGCGCGTTGCCCGGCGTGGCCATCGTCAGCAGCGCCGACTTCAGCGCCCCGCGCTGCAGCGGCTTGCTGCCCTGCGGCTGGCCGGGCACCGGCACCTCCACGTCGAAGCCGAAACGCGGCTCGGTCATCTGCTCCTCGAGCACGAAGCACCACTCGTCCACGTCTTCCTTGTCGATGTCGAAGCCGAAGAAGGTGATGTCGGGCGGGATCACGCCCTGGAACACCGGCCGCTGGATGGCGCCGTCGGGCGGCAGGCCGTCGGCGTCTTTCATCAGGCGGGTGATGTCGGGCGGGTCGGCGTTCGGGTTGGTCGGCGTGGTGCGCTTCTTCCACGCGTAGACCGCCGTGTTGGGGTAACGGCGCAGCAGCTGGCCGCGGATGAGCAGGGCCACCCGGTTCGGGTCCAGCATGTTGGGGTCGGTGCGCTTGCCCAGGCGCTGGGCGTTCCACAGGTGCATCGGCTCCATGTCGTCGGCCCGCGGGCGCCAGAAGCGCTGGAAGGGCGTGCCGCGCAGGTCGGTGGGGAAGGCCCGCCACAGCAGCTCGCGGTTCATCTCGTGGTTGGCGCCGGCCATGAAGGCGTCGATGAAGCACTGGTTGACCTGCACCAGCATGATCAGGTCCTGTGGCAGGTCGTCCACCCCCGGCATGAAGGCGTTCTTGTCGTAGGCCACCAGGTCGGCATACAGCGGCCGGCGCAGCTTGGGCCAGGCCATCACGCGGTCGAACAAGGCCGGCACCATGAAGCGCAGGTCGGCCAGGGCGTTGTTGCCCAGGTAGGCCGCCACGTGGGGGGTGCCGGGCTTCAGCGCGGCCTCGGCCACCGAGACGGTGGAAGCCAGGCGCAGCGGCAACGTGAGCGCCGGGTCGGTGCGGGCGCGCAGCACCTCGGCCGCCTGCGCCACAGGGAAGTCGACCACCTGCACCTCGACCCGCTTGGCCGCGAACGCATCGCGCCAGCTCGCCTGCACGCCACGCGTGGCGGCCGAGAAGCGGTTGAGCACCTCGCGCTGGCGGATGGCCGGCGGCAGCGTGATGCTGATGACGTCGCCGCCTTCCCGACCGCGGCCGAACTCCAGGTTGTCGTCGAGCGTGAACTGGCCCAGCTCGCCGCCACGCGACAGCATCGCGTTGGGCGGCAGGGCCGCGATCAGGCCGCCCGGCACGTGCGCCCGCGAGGTGGCGATCGGCAGCTTGCCCAGGGGCATCCCTTGCAGGCCCTGCACGGCCTTGGCGGTGAGCGACATCGCGCGGCGCTGCTGGTCGAAACGGCCCTTGACCTGGTCGATCGTGAAGCTGCCGCTGCGCGCGTCCAGCCGCATCGCGCTGACCATCAGCTGCTTCGTCGCGGTGGTCGACTCGACCAGGAAACCTTCGATGCCACGCTGGCCCAGCGACTCGACCTGCGAGGCCACCAGCCCCCAGTCACCCGCCGTCACCGCGGGCGCCTGGCTGAGCAGCGCGCCGAAGCGGCCGACATGCAGGTCGGTGAACACACCCAGGTGCTGGCCGACACGGATGGTGAGCGCCGGCACGCCCTTGGTGGCGAGCGTGCGGGTGGCGACGTGGCCGCTGGTCACCGTCTGCCGCACCTGGCCGACGGTGAAGGCCTTGCCCGGCAGGCCGATGGCCGACAGGTCGACCACGCGGTTGGCATCGCCCTCCAGCTTCACGCCGTCGAACATCGTGGTGCCGACGATGCCGTCGGGCATGAACTCGTTGACCTTGTAGGCGGCGGCGCGCTGCGTCGCCAGCGCCATCGCGCCCACGTAGCGGGTGGCCAGGCCCGGCAGCGCGTCGGTCGCCTGGTTCAGCCGCGCCGCCAGCCGCAGGGCGCGATTGGCGGGGCTGGCCACGCGGCGCAGCGCGGCGTCGGTCAGCGCGGCGGGCAGGCTGGAGCGCGCGAGCCGGCCGCCCAGCGAGGCGACCTGGCCGTTGATGCGGAAGGTCTGCGCCGGGGTGCCGTAGGCCTCGACGCGCGGCAGCACCGGGCCGAAGACCTGCAGCAGCCGCTCGGGCGGCAGCGTGTCGAAATGCCGGCGCTTGAGTGCCCCCAGCGCCTCGACCGCCAGCCGCGTGAGGTTGAACTTCATCTCGGCGGCGAGGATGTCGCCCACCTGGTCCCAGCACGCGTCGACATAGTCTTCCTGGAACTTGCGCACCACCTCGGCGCCGTAGCCGGCCGCGCCGCGGTAGCGCGGGTTCAGGTTCAGCTCGGCCAGCCAGTGCGCGCCCAGGCGTGCCGAGCCCACGGGGCCTTGGCCCGCGCGGTAGGCCTGGTGCCGCTTCGCATGCCAGCCGCCCACCATCGGCGGCTTCACTTCCAGGCGGCGGCCGGCCGCGTTGTGGGGCCCGTCGCCCACCGGGTTGACCACCTGGTCCTGCGGCGTGTTGACGATGATCTCCAGGCTCTCGGCCTGCGTCGCATGCGGCAGCTCACCGGGCGTGAAGCTGATCGGCACCAGCGCGCCTTCCATCGTCGTCTGCAGCCCCGGCGTGACGCCGTTGAGCAGGTCGTCGACCGACATCGGGATGGTGCCGACCGCGGCGAGCTGGTCTTCCACCGGCGTGCCGGCGTAGGAGCCCGGCGTGCGCAGGCGGCGCGCGAGCGACTCGAAGTCGCCCTTGGGCGAGGTGGAGAACTCCCAGTGGTGGTAGACGGGCAGCACCACGTCGACGCCGGCATCCAGCTCCCACGCGGGGGCGAGATGGGTCATCTCGGGCGCGGCCTCGTCGGTCACCAGGCCCAGGCCGCGCAGCACGCCCGGCAGGAAGGCCGGCACCACGCAGGCGATGTAGTCGCAGCGCTCCTTCAGCCGGCGCGGGCAGACCAGGCGCGAGATGTTGCTCGCCGGCTTGGCCTGCAGGTCGGCCTGGATCTGCGCCGCATCGTCGTTGACGAGCTGGGTGTGGGCCCAGGACCAGGACTCGGCCAGGTCCGGCAGCTCGTCCGCCACGTCCGCCGCGGCGATGCGCACCGAGGGCAGCAGCGCACCAGGCGCCATGCGCGGGCGGCCGACCTTGGCAGCTTCAAGCACCACCAGCACCAGCCAGGGCCGCAGCCGGCGGTCACCCTGGGCCTTGGCCGGCGTCAGCATCCAGGGGAAGTCGGGCGGGTCGAAGTCGATGATCGCCAGGTAGTTGGGCTCGAAGTTGGTGGCTTGCGGCTTGGGGTCGGTGCGGATGACCAGGCGCGTGTCGATGCCGATCACGTCGCCCGGGCCGTGCAGGCGCAGCGCGAGCGGCTGAACAGCCTCGCCCTCGTGCGGCGCCGCCAGCGTGACGCCGACGCTGGCCTGGCCGCGTGCATCCATCGGGTTGCCGGCGCCGAGGTTGTCTTCGACATCGAGCGCGACCGCCAGGCCGCGCCGCGTCCAGGGGAGGAACTGGTACGAAACCGCCATGGCTAGAACTCCATCTCGAAGGCTTCGACCACTTGCCCGCCCGCGGCCATCGCCACGTCCTGCGCATGCCAGAACGACTGCGCTGCCCGCCCGCTGAGCGCCGTCGCCTTCATCGCGCCAGACGCCGCATCCATCACCTGCATTGGCGGCGGGTTCACCTTGATCTTCACCGTGGCCTCGGGCGCGAGCGTCGCCTTGCGGCGCAGGTCCGAGCGGCCGGCGGCACCGGTGTCCAGCGCCCAGGCCAGGTGGGCCGATTGCGCCAGCGCGGCCGAGACGAGCAGCGTGGGCTCCTGTGGCGACGAGAGGTTGACCTCTTCGTAGTCGAAGCGCTCGGGCACCGCGACGCCGAAGCCGTAGTCGTTCTGGCCGACTTCGAAGCCCGATTCGAAGCGGTCGAACGAGGGCTTGCCCAGCAGGTCGTCCTCGTCGAGGTCGATGAACTGCGCGACGGGGAAGTTGTCGTCCAGCTTGCGGTCGGCGGGCTTGCTGATCGCGCCGAAGCTCAAGTTGCCGATGCCGATCTGCTTCTCGCCTTCGATGCCGTCGGAGCCCAGCTTGGTGAGGGCCTTGGCCAGCGGCAGGCGCTTCTGCACGAACTGCAGCAGGCTGTCCGGGTGCGCCAGCAGGCCGGGCGCCGGCGGCAGCTTGACCAGCGTGGCCGCGCCCTGATGGCCGGCCGGCAGCACGACCGACCAGTTGACCGGCGTGCCCTTGTCGTCGGTGCCCTCCAGCTCCTTGCGCAGCTCGTCGACCAGGCGCAGCTTGCGCACCGGCGTGGCGCGGTCTTCGCCCCAGGTCTCGTCGACGTCGAAATGGAAGTCGGGCAGCGGCCAGGGGGTGTGGATGGTGGCGCGGCCGACGATGTGCCAGCGCCCCGGGCCGGCCAGCATGCCGTAGATATCCACACTGGCGAAATCGATGTCGAACACCTCGACGCCGGCCCAGATGTGGATGTCGGTCTCGAAGCGGAACTTCGGGGTGAGGTAGATGATGGCGTTGAACTCGAAGCCGCCTTCGAACGACGCGATGCCCACGTCGCCCCAGACGCGCATCGACGAGCCGCCCTGCACCGTGGCCGAGGTGACGGCGAAGTAGCCCTCGAAGCGCATGCCGACGATGCCGATCGAGAACTCGGCGCCCACGCGCTGGAAGGGCGAGGGGATGTCGGGCGGGATGTCGGTGAACTTCGGGTGGAAGCCACCAGCGCTGATGAGGAAGGTGGGCCGGTCGCCGAACAGCGCGCGGAAGGCGAACTGGCCGGTGAGCGAGATGAAGAGCACGCGTGAGTCGCGCAGCAGGCCGTCGAACCAGATCTTGAAGGGGTCGAACACCACGCCGCCGGCGATGTCCATCTGCAGGTAGAGCAGAGCGAGCGATTTGTCGACCAGCGGCGGCAGCTGCACGATCACCTGGCCCACGATGACCAGCTGGCTGGGCTCGATCAGCACGCCGAGCCGCGCGGTCACCAGGCTGGGCGTGCCCCAGCCCAGCTCCAGCATCGGCCCGATCACGAAGCCGCCGGGGCTGAAGGGGAAGATGGTGCGCAGCTGGTTGAACAGCTGCGGCGCGTTGGCGATCGGGTTCTGCGGGAACAGGAAGCTGTCGAGCGAGCCGGTCGACAGGCCCGAGCTGAGCGCGCCGGTGTCGATGGTGTGCTGCACGCCGATCAGGCCGCCGATGCCGGTGAGCGTGAAGCCGAAGCCGAGCTGGATCGGCGGCAGCTGCGCGGTGATGATCAGCAGCAGCGACCAGCCGCCCGGGTTCTTGGTGCCCAAAAGCCCGATCGCCTTGACGCCGATCTGCATCAGCTTGATGTCGAGGATGCCGCCGTACTCGCCGCGGTCGGGGTCGAAGAGCAGGAAGCCGCCGCCCTTGACCACGCCGGCATCGATGGCCAGCCCCGCGCCCGACGGTGGCTTCAGGCCCCAGTTCGGCAGCGACGGTACGCCGCCGCCCGCGAGGTTGGCCAGGTTGAGCTTCACGCCCAGCCGGTCGATCGAGCCGCCGAAGGGGCCGATGGCCACCTGGAAGGAGCCGGCGATCTCGATGTCGATCTGGTTCAGGTCGGCACCCTTGACCAGGTCGAAGTAGAGGAACGGGATCTGGACCGGGCTGTTGGGGATCTTCTCCAGCGGGATGGTGGCCTTGAGGCCCGTGCCGTCCTTCAGCCGCAGGCCGGCCGAGTCGGCGACGAGGCCGAAGCTGAGCTTGACCTCGATCGCGTCGCCGATCACTGCCGAGAGCAGCGAGTCGTCGCCGATCTTCAGCACCAGCTTGGCGTCCTTCAGGTCGAACACGACCTGCGGCGCCTTGTTCTTCAGCACGATGCCCCCGGAGAGCTCGCCGATCGAGAAGTGCGTGCCGTCGGCGCTGCCCAGCACCAGCGGGGCGGCGCTGCTCTTGCGCGCGAACTCGATGCCGATGTCGAACTCGCCGCTCAGCTCGGGCCGCGGGATGGTGGCCGGCAGCGGCGGCACGGCCGTGGCCACCTTCATCTTGGCGCGGAAGCCGGCGCCGGCGTGGAACTTCAGCTCGAAGGCATCGCCCACCGGGGCCTGCGTGGCGAGCGTGCTGGCCAGCTCGACGAAGAGTTTGGTCTCGGCGCCGGTGACGATGCCGAGCTTGAGGTCGAGCTTCTTCGTGCCGTCGTCGCTGCGGGCCAGGCTGAAGCTCTTGTGCGCCTCGGCCGGCGGCAGCGCGATGGGCTGCGGCGGCGGCAGCTCGGGCAGGCCCGGCGTGTCGAACGAGCGGTCGAGCAGCGTGCCCACCGCCATGATCGCCAGCCCGAGGATCATCTGCGGCTCGGCGACCTGCGCATCGCTCAGGCCCGCGTCGTTCTTCAGCAGGCGGATCAGCTTTCGTGCCGGCGGCGCGTTGTCGGGCTCGTCGACATCGCCCGACAGGATCAGCAGCAGCTTGGCGATCGAGTAGGCCGACGGTGGCTTGCCGGGGTCGGCATCGAGCAGGCGGTCGACCTGCTGGATCACCTTGGAAAGCTCGTCGATCGGGATGTTGCCCTGATCGATGGCGGCCAGCACCGCGCCCAGCGTGCGCAGCGCGGCCAGCGTCTCGCCGGTGACCATGGCGGCGATGGCCAGCGACTCGGCCTCGGCGCGCGTGGCGGCGAAGGCGCTGGGGTCGATCGCGGCTTCGGTCTTGTTCAGCTCCAGGCCGAGCCGGGTGCGCAGCACTTCGGTGAGCTCACCGGCCAGGTCGAACGGGGCCGACGGCAGCTCACCTTCGAGCCGGTCGACGGCCGTCTTGAACCAGCGAAAGGCCCGCAGGAAGACCAGGTCCGAGGTGCCCGCCATGTGCGTCTCCGCGCCGAGTGCCAGCGCGGCGACGTGCCGCACCGTGCGGGCATGGCGGGACTGCTGGAGCCATGGCCCGAGCCGCGGAGTCTGTTCCTCGGGCGGAGGCGATCAAACCCCTACGTCTAGGGCCTTCCGTCCCCTCGCTTGGGGAGCGCGGGCGCGGGCTTGGCCGCCCTCACGCCGACGCTGCGCTCTACTGGGCGGGGGACGTCCTCAACGAAGGAACGGCGCTTCAATGCATGCGAGCGATGAATTGCCGTTCCGTTCGGTTTCGTCTTTGACCAGGTCGAGCATGGCTTCGACCATCCAAGGTGGCGTGAACAACTCTCCATGGTCGGCAACATGTTGTTTGGATTTGACGAGGCTCATGGCTTCGTTGTTGGCCACAGCCGAGCAAAGTCAAACGAAAGCTGGCGGTGATGCCGGATCGACAGCAGGTAGACCGTGGCATTCGCCTCGACAGGAACGTACAGCATGAGGTAGTCCCCATGCAGGTATTCGCGCAGGGCACCGGCGGCACCCGTCGGAAGCGCGGCGAGTTGAGCCATGGCTTCCGCCGATTGCGGCGGGTTGTCCAGGTAGCGCCGGCCGATGCGGGGGAATCGGGCCAGGTTGGGAATGACGGTGGCGCGCAGTTCCGCCAGCAGGTCGTCGAACGCGAACGCGGCGCCGGCCTCGGTCAAGAACGCCACGATGGTGGCCATGCGCTCCAGGAAGCTCGCGGTCAACTCGACGCGGTACAGGTCCTCAGCCACGCTTCTTGGCCGCAGTAGGGGCGGCTCTGGCGCCGCGGCGCTTTTGCAACTGGGCGATGGCAGCGTCCGCCTCTTGCGTGCGGCCGGCCTCGATGTCGGCCAGGCCACGCCGGGCGTCGTCGATCAGCAGCAGGTGAATGCGCTCGCGCTCCAGCCGGTGGTAGTAGTCGAGCCGGTCGGCGTCGATCAGCGCCACGTAGCTCTCACCGTTCTTGGTGATGATCTTTTCGGCGCCGGCCTTGGCCTGGTCGGCCAACTCGGACAGATTGGCGCGGGCCTGGGTGAAGGGCACCACATCACTGGCTGAAAAACCCATGATCCGCTCCTCTGGAGGTAGGTGACAGAATTCTGTGCAGTCTACTCCCGCACGGGCTTCACGGCGCGGTGGTCCCCGATGCCGCCGCCGCCTTGGCCGCCAGCTCGGCGCGGATGCGCTTGAGGCGCTCCTTCGGGTCCTCACCGCCGGCCTCGTTCAGCTTCATCTCGGCGATGAAGCGGCTGGGCACGCCGGCCACCGTTTCGCGGCCCTTCTTGCGCCGGCGCAGGGTGCTGACCACCAGCGTCTTCTGCGCGCGGGTGATGCCCACGTACATCAGGCGGCGCTCCTCTTCGAGCCGCTCTGGCGTCATCTCCTCGGCGTCGGCCTTGAAGGGCAGCAGGCCCTCGTTGACGCCGGCGAGGATGACGTGCGGCCACTCCAGGCCCTTGCTGGCGTGCAGGGTCGACAGCACCACCTGGTCCTGCTCGTCGCCGCGCTCGGCCAGGCTGAGGATCACGCTGATGGTCTGCGCCACGTCGAGCACGCTCTTGCGCTCGCTTTCGAAGGTGCCCCCCTCTTGCGTGATCTCGCCGCCGCAGCGCTTGGCGACCCAGTCGACGAAGTCCATCACGTTGGTCCAGCGCGACGCGGCGAGTTTCTCGCTGTCCTCGCTGTCGTACAGGTGCTGCTCGTAGGCGATGTCCTTCAGCCACGTCAGGAGCAGCGCCTTGGCGTCTTCCGCGCCGGTGGTGGTGCGGGCCTTGTGCTCCAGGTCGTTCACATAACGGCCGAATTCGTGCAGCGAGCCGATGGCCTTCGGCGGCAGCGCAGCGGGCAGGCTCTCGGCGAAGAGCGCCTCGTACATGCTGGTCTTCCACTTGGCCGAGAACTCGCCGAGCTTGCCGATGGTGGTGTGGCCGATGCCGCGCTTGGGCGTGGTCACCGCGCGCAGGAAGGCGGGGTCGTCGTCCTGGTTGACCAGCAGGCGCAGCCAGGCGCAGAGGTCCTTGATCTCGGCCTTGTCGAAGAAGCTCTGGCCGCCGGAGACCTTGTAGGGGATCTGTGCCGCGCGCAGCTTCTGCTCGAAGGCGCGGGCCAGGTGGTTGGCGCGGTAGAGGATGGCGAAGTCGGCGAACTTGATGCGCGGGTCTTGCGCCCGCAGCGCCTGGATGCGCGCCACCGCGCGGTCGGCCTCGTGCTCCTCGCCGTCGCATTCGGCCACGCGCACCGGCTCGCCCTCGCCGTGCTCGCTCCACAGCTTCTTGGGGAAGATCTTCGGGTTGCCGGAGATCACCTCGTTGGCGGCGCGCAGGATGGCACTGGTGGAGCGGTAGTTCTGCTCCAGCGGGATGACCTTGAGCGCCGGGAATTCCTCGGGCAGCTTCTTCAGGTTCTCGATGGTGGCGCCGCGCCAGCCGTAGATGCTCTGGTCGTCGTCGCCCACCGCGGTGAACATGCCGCGCTTGAACTCGTCGGGGTGGTCGACCAGGCCCTTGAGCAGCGCGTACTGCACGGCGTTGGTGTCCTGGTATTCGTCGACCAGCACGTGGCCGAACTGGTTGAGCCACTTGTCCTTGGCGGCGGGGCACTCGGTGACCAGCTTGAGCGGCAGGCTGATCAGGTCGTCGAAATCGACCGCCTGGTAGGCGCTCAACCGCTCTTCGTACAACGCCATCACCTTGGCAGCCACGCGCTCGTCTTCGTCTTTCGCGGCGGCGGCGGCGCCGGCGCTGTCCAGGCCCTGGTTCTTCCACAGGCTGATCGTCCACTGCCAGCGGCGGGCCAGCGCGTTGTCGGTGCAGGCGCCGGCGTCGCGGATGACGCCCAGCACGTCGTCGGCGTCGAGGATGGAGAAGTTCGGCTTCAGCCCCAACTGCTCGCCGTCTTCGCGCAGCATGCGCACGCCGAGCGAGTGGAAGGTGCTGATCGCCAGGTCCTTGGCGGCCTTGGGCCCGACCAGCGACTTGGCGCGCTCGCGCATCTCCAGCGCCGCCTTGTTGGTGAAGGTGATCGCCGCGATCTGCTTCGGGTGCAGCCCGGCCTGCAGCAGGCGGGCGATCTTGTGGGTGATGACGCGGGTCTTGCCCGAGCCGGCGCCGGCCAGGACCAGGCAGGGACCGCGCAGGTACTGCACCGCTTCCATCTGGGCGGCATTGAGGGTGGCTGGAGCGTTCAAAGCTTGTGCGTGGAAAGCAGGAGGCTGGTTTCGGTGTGGGCGATGCCCTCGATCAGCCGGATGCGACTGAGCACGCGGTCGAAGGCTTCGAGCGAGTCCGCCCGCAGCTCGGCCACGATGTCCCAGCGGCCGTTGGTGGTGTGCAGGGTCTGCACCGCGGGGTCGCCGCGCAGCGCGCGGATCACCGCGTCGGCGGCGTTGCCCTCGACCGCGATCGTCATCAGCGCGGCGATGCGGTTGGCCTCGGTCTGCGGCTTCAGCCTCACGGTGTAGCCGACGATGGTGCCATTGGCCTCGAGCTTGGCGATGCGGTTCTGCACCGTGCCGCGGGCCACGCGCAGGGTCTTGGCCAGCGAGGCCACCGAGGCGCGCGCGTCCTCGCGCAGCAGGCTCAGCAGGTGTTGGTCAGTGTCGTCCATGGGTTTGATCAAAACGCCAATGAATTCTATCGTTTTGACCAATCGGCTTGGCAGATCGCGCAGTTTGCTGCCTTCTTGTTGGCAGCACTCCTGCCGAAAATTCAAACACGGTGCGGTGCGGGGGCCGCGTGCCAGCACCGGGACGCCCAATCAGCGCGTCACCTTGCATGCCGCCCGGCATGCCTTCGAGACAAACCCCGGCCCAGAACGCGGCACGCACCGCAAGACGAGAGTCCCATGGTCGACTACATCGGCATTGCCGACATCCAACGCCTGGTCCAGCACATCGGGGCCGGCACCTTCATCGAGCGCCTGGCCGGCGAAATCGAGGCCGACTACCGGCGCTGGGCCACCTTCGAAAAATCCGCCCGCCTGGCCAGCCATTCCGACGTGGGCGTGATCGAGCTGATGCCCACCTCCGACGGCGAGCGCTACGCCTTCAAGTATGTCAACGGCCATCCGAAGAACACCGCCGAAGGCCTGCTGACCGTCACCGCTTTCGGCGTGCTGGCCGACGTGGCCACCGGCTACCCGGTGCTGCTGTCGGAGCTGACCGTGACCACCGCGCTGCGCACCGCCGCCATGTCGGCCCTGGCCGCCAAGTGGATGGCCCGGCCGGACAGCCGCGTGATGGCGCTGATCGGCAACGGCGCGCAGAGCGAGTTCCAGGCCATCGCCTTCCACCGCATGCTCGGCATCCGCGAGCTGCGCCTGTACGACGTGGACGGCCAGGCCAGCGCCAAGCTGGAACGCAACCTGCGCGCGCTACCCGAGCTGGCCGACCTGGCCATCACGATCTGCGGCTCGACCGCCGAGGCCGTGGAAGGTGCCGACATCATCACCACCGTCACTGCCGACAAGCGCAACGCGGTGATCCTGGAGCCGCAGATGATCCGCCCCGGCGTGCACATCAACGGCGTGGGCGGCGACTGCCCGGGCAAGACCGAGCTGCACCGCGACATCCTGCTGCGCGCCGATGCGCGCGTGATCGTCGAGTACGAGCCGCAGTCGCGCATCGAAGGCGAGATCCAGCAGCTGCCGGCCGAGTTCCCGGTCACCGAGTTCGCCGACATCGTGGCCTCGGGCCACAGCGCGCGCACCGCCGGCGAGCAGGTCACGATCTTCGACTCGGTGGGCTTCGCGCTGGAAGACTTCTCGGCCCTGCGCTTTTTGCACCTGCTGCTGCAGGAGCAGCACGAGGGCACCCGCCAGATCGACCTGGTGCCGCGCCTGGACGACCCGAAGGACTTGTTCGGCGGCGTGCTCGGCGGTGCTCCCGCCCGTGCCAAGCTGCGCCGCGTGGCCTGACGATCCGATCGTGACAACAAAACGCCCGGCCCCGCCGGGCGTTTTGCTTTCAGCGCTTGCTGATGCGGATCCAGTTCAGGCTGAGGCTGCCCGCGGTGGGCTTCAGCCCCAGGTATTGCTCGCCCGCGGGCAGCGTCACCTCGTGCGACACGGTCACCCAGCTCTGGCCGCCGCCGGTGTTGGGCACCGCCACCGTGCCGTAGACGGGGTAGCCGCCGCCGCGCTCCAGCTGCAGCACCGTGCCGTCGGCCGTGCTGGCCACGCGGTATTCCACCTTGTAGGTGCCAGTGCCCGGCAGCGTGACGCCGTAGGCCATCCAGTCGCCCACGTCGATCGAGGCGAGGTTCTGGCCGCCTTCCGCGCAGGGCTCGGTCACCAGCCCTTCCGAAGCGAAGGCATAGGCCTCGCCCTCGACCGTCAGGTCGACGGCACCGAACAGCGGCGGGCCGGCCTTGAAGGTGGCGTTGGCGCGCGCGCCGTCGCCGTTCGCCTTGGCCACCTGCAGCAGCCCGTCCCTCTGGCGGATGAACAGGCCAGGCCGGCTGTGCGACTCGAAGCTCTTGGCCCACTCGTTGCTGAAGCCCGGGCGCTGGTGGAAGGTGGCCGCGGCCTTGTAGCCCGCGCTGCCGTCGTCGGCCTCCAGCACCAGGGCGCCGTCCTTCTCGCGCAGGAAGTGGCCCGGCAGGTTCTCCGACTGCAGCGAGTGGCCCACGCCGGCCAGGCCGGGGATGAGGAGCCAGTTGCCGTCCTGGTAGGGCTTGACCCGCTTGTCCAGCCGCACCGTGCTGCCGTCATGGCGGATCACCTTGGCCGTACCGTCCAGCGCCCACGCGTTGAGCAGGCCGCTCTCGTTGCCGGGCTTCTGGTAGACGCGCACATAGTCGACATACATCTTCGCCGGCAGCTTGCCCTCGTCGATGTTGAAGCCCGGCCAGTTGCCACCCACCGCCATGTTCAGCAGCAGGAAGAAGTCGTTCTGGAACTCGGCCGTGCCGCCGACACCGTCGGTGATGTCGATCACATGGAACTGCACGCCGTCGAGGGTCCAGCGGATGAAGCTCGGGTCCCACTCGATCGCGTAGACGTGGTACTGGTCAGGCGTGGTGGCCACATTGCCGCCGTAGGAGGCGTAGCTGCCGTCCGGCGCCGTCCAGTGCACCGTGCCGTGCACCAGGGCCTCGGTGTTCACGTGCTCCATGATGTCGATCTCGCCCGACGAGGGCCAGCCGACCTGGGTGATGTTGCTGCCCAGCGCCCAGAACGCGGGCCACAGGCCATTGCCCAGCGGCAGCTTGATGCGGGCCTCGATGCGGCCGAACTTGAAGCTCTGCTTGCCCTGCGTCTTCATGCGCGACGAGGTGTATTTGAAGCCGCCGAAGTCCTCGCGCTTCGCGGTGATGACGAGGTTGCCGTTCTCGACCGTGGCGTTCTCGCGCCGGTAGTACTGCAGCTCGTTGTTGCCCCAGCCGCCGGCGCCGTTGCCGATCTCGAAGACCCAGTCGGGGCCGATGCTGCCCTCGAATTCGTCCTGCCAGACGAGTTGCCAGTCGGCGGCCAGGCTGGCCTGCCCGGCCAGCAGGCCGGCGGCCAGCACCATCAGGTGTCGAAGCTTTGCCATGTGGTGTCTCACTCCAGTGCCCACGGAACACGACCCGCCGCGGCGGCGCACCTCGCGCCACAGCGACGACTTGACTGGAGACCGCATCCCCAGGCGGCGCAATGTAGATTGAAAGCGCTTTCAGTCGCAACCTGGGGCCAGCCCTAGGGTGCGAGACAGCGCCGTGAGGGAGAGGCGAGCGGCCGCCCGGCGGCCGGTCGCGGGGGCTACACCGCCGCCAGCGCCGCCGTCGGCAGCAGGCGAAGCAGCTCGCGCGCCGCCGCTTCGGCCAGGGGCGGCGCGTAGAGGTAGCCCTGCCCGCGCAAGCAGCCGAGGGCGCGCAGCGCATGGGCCTGGGCAGTGGTCTCGATGCCCTCGGCGATCACGTCGGCGCCGATGGCCGCGCCGATGGCGATGATGGCGCGCGCGATCGCGTCGCCGTGGCCGGCGCCGCTGAGATTGCGCACGAAGGCGCGGTCGATCTTCAGCGTGGTGATGGGGAAGCTGTCGAGGTAGGCCAGCGACGAGTAGCCGGTGCCGAAGTCATCGATCGCCAGCCCGAAGCCGACCGCGCGCAGCTGCCCCAGCCGGCCCAGCATGGTCTCGCTGCGGTCGACCAGCAGCGATTCGGTCAGCTCCAGCTCGACCGCGCCGGCGGGCAGGCCGCTGGCCGCCAGCACCTGGGTCAGGCCCGCGATCGCCTCTGCGCTGGCCAGTTGACGGGCTGAGAGGTTCACGCTGACCTGCAGCCCCGGGTGGTCGGCGCGCCAGTCGGCGAGCTGCCGGCAGGCCTCGCGCAGCACCCACTCGCCGATCGGCAGGATGGCGCCACAGGACTCGGCCAGCGGCACGAACTCGGCCGGGCCGATCGGCCCCAGCGTCGGGTGGCGCCAGCGCAGCAGCGCCTCGAAGCCGATCACCTCGGGCTGCCCGCCGGAGGCCGGCAGCAGCACCTGCGGCTGGTACAGCAGGTACAGCTCGCCGCGGGCCAGCGCGCCCTCCAGCGACTGCTCCAGCAGCTGGTGGCGGCTGGGCGGCTCGGCGCCGCCCGCGTGGTAGAGGTGGTAGCGGTTCTTGCCGCGTTCCTTGGCGCGGTACATGGCGCTGTCGGCGTGGCGCATCAGGCTGTCGCGGTCGTCGGCGTCGTCGGGGAAGAGGCAGGCGCCAATGCTCGCCGAGACCTGCGCGCCGCGGTCGCGCAGGCGGTAGGGCGCGGCCAGCACCTCGACCAGCTTGGCGGCCACCTTCTCGACCTGGTCGCCCTGGCTGTCGTCGTCGATGATCACGGCGAACTCGTCGCCGCCCAGGCGGCACACGCCGTCGCTGCGGCGCAAGGTGTCGGTCAGCCGGCGGCCCACTTCACGCAGCAGCTCGTCGCCGCGGTCGTGGCCCATGGTGTCGTTGACCTGCTTGAAGCCGTCGAGGTCGATGTAGATCAGCGCGCAGCGGCCGCGGTCGTGGGCAGCACGGGCCACAGCGGCATCGATGCGCTCCAGGAAGTAGTGCCGGTTGTGCAAGCCGGTGACCGGGTCGAAATAGGCCAGGTCGTTCAGCCGCACCTCGGCCTGGCGGCGCTGGTGCAGCTCGTGGTTGAGCCGCTCGTCGCGTTGCTGCAGCTGGCTCATCATCTGGTTGAAGCCGCTGGCCAGCGCGTCGACCTCGCGGCTGCCGGTGGCCACCGCACGCAGGCGGAAGTCCTGGTCGCGGCTGACCCGCTCGGTGATCTCGACCAGCCGCGTCAACGGCTCGGCCACACGCACCGCCACGCGCCGCCACAGCGGGATCGACACGCCGAAAGCCAGCGCCGCCAGCACCAGGCTGACGACGATGGTGCCCGCCACCGCGCGGTAGGTGGAGCGCAGGCCGACCTCCATCGCCACCGTGCCCACCACCTTGCCGTGCAGCAGCACCGGCCGGTACAGCGCGGCCCCGCACCAGCGCCAGTCCCAGCCCTGGCCTTGCGGGTGAAGCTGGTGGCAGTCTTCCGGCGTGCTCAGCGGCGCGTAGCGGCCCAGCGTGCGGCCATCGGGCAGGAAGATGCGGGCCTGCAGCACGTCCGGCGAGGCGGCGAGCGAAGCGAGGATCTCGTTGGCCTCGGCCTCGGCGCCGAAGCTGATGGCCGCCGCGCTGTTGGCGCCGATGATCTCGGCCTCGGTGGTCATGCTGGCTTCCAGCGCCTGGCGCCGGTTGGCCGCCTCGTGCACCACCATGCCGAAGGCGAACGCGGCCAGCACCAGCGCGGTCAGCGCCAGGCCCAGCGTCGTGATCTGGCGCTGGATCGAGCGTTGGCGGGCAGGCTGAGGCAGCGGGCGCATGGGGGGTGCCTGGGGCCTACATCGCCCCAGCCACGTAGCTTGCCAGCTTCAGCATGCGGGCGCTGAAGGCCAGGTTGGCGCGCCGGGCCACCTTGAGGTTGACCTCGAAACCCAGCCGCGCCTCGCGCTTGTGGATCTCGATCATCATGCCCTTGTCGGCCAGGCCGTCGCCGTCGGTGATGGTCAGCACCGGTGCGCCGGCCAGGCGGCTCAGCACCTCGTCGGCCTGCCCGCGCTGGCTGTCGTCCAGGTAGAGCGCGTGGCAGCCGGCGAAGGACTCTCGCAGCCCCAGGTGGCGCACGGCGATGTGCAAGCCGCCCAGCACCTGCTTGCCTTCGAGCTTGGCAAGCTGATCGTCCAGCGGCGTGCGGCCCAGCACGCACAGGCGGAAGGGCTCCTCCGGCGGCACCGGCCACTGTGTGAACTGGATGAAGTTGAAGAGGTAGGCGGCCTTGAGCGCGCGCTCGTCGGCCTGCGCGTGCACGGTGGGCGCGTGCAGGGCCAGCGCCAGCAGCGGCAGGCCGGCGGCACGGGTCAGCAGCCGAAGCCAGCTCATCGGAAAGTCCCCGTGAGCTCGATCCAGGCCGAGCGGGTGGCGACGCCGGTCGGCGGCTCCCAGTAGTACTCGTCGGTGGCGGCCTCGCGCTTTTGCAGCAGGTTGCGCCAGCCGAGGCGCAGGTCGAGGCCGTCGACAGCCTTCTGCGACACCAGCGTCAGGTCCAGCAGGTTGCGCGAGGGGACCGGGCCCGCGTAGTTCTGCATGGCACCAGTGTGGCGCAAGGTGGCGCTCAATCGCAGCGCCTCGCCGGCCAACGGCGCAGACAACTGCAGCTTCGTCAGGTGCCGGGGCGAGTAGACCAGCGGCATGTCGTCGCCGCTCTCGGCGTCCTGCCAGGCCTGGCTGCCGCGCACGCGCCAGCCGCGCCACTGCCACTCGGCTTCGAGCTCCAGGCCACGGCCACGAGAGCTGGCGACCTCGCCGTCGAGCCCGACACGGTTGCGCTGGTTGAAGCGGTAGAGCGAGCCCAGCAGGCGCAGGTTGCCTTCGCGGTACTCCGAGACCAGCTCGCTGGTGGTGGCGGTGATGGCCTCTTCCCGCGGCGGCGCGAGCTCGTCGTCCGAGCTCATGGACTGCGGCGTGTCGGCCGCAGAGCGGTAGCGCGCCGAGCGGCCGAATGAGGCTTTGACCGACCACGCCGGCGTGGGAAGCCAGACGGCTGCCACCCGCGGGCTCCACGTCCACGGCAGCTGGTCGCGGTGGTCGGCCCGCACCCCGGCGGTGAAGGCCCACTGCTCGTTCAGCGTGAACTCGTCTTCGGCGGAGAAGCCGAGGTTGCGGCGTTTGGCGGCGAAGTGGTAGACGTCGCCTTCATAACCGACGCTGTGGAAGTGCTGCACCGGGTCGTGGCGCAGGCGCGCCCCCAGCACCAGGCGGTGGCCCGACCAGCCGTCATAGCCGGCCTGGCCGTCCAGCGCCCACCAACGGCCGTCGTTGAAAGTGTGGTCGTGGCCCCAGAGCGAATCGTCGTCGTGGTAGCGGTAGGCGTAGCGCCCGGTCTGGGCCTTGAGCGACAGGCGCCAGTGCTCTGCCGGCCGGCTGTCGTGGCCCAGCGCCAGCAGCTCGTTGCGGTCCAGGTAGGTGGTGTACCAGAACTGCTCCCCAGGCACGTCGCGGTAGTCGGTGGCAACCCGGCGCTGGGCCGTCATCATCAATGCGCTGAAGCCCTCCCACTGCGCCTTCAGCAGCACGGTCTGGCTGTGCCCGAGGCTGCGCTGGAACTGGTCGCCGATCTGCGGCGAGGGCAGCGCGGTGTCGGCATGGCCGGTGACGGAGGCCAGCCACTCCAGGCCATTGGCCTGGCGCCGGCCGGCGCTGATGCGCCAGGTGCGCTGGCTCCAGTCGCCCAAGGCCCCCGAGACCTGCAGGCCATCGATGTCACGCCCCCGCCGGGTGACGACGTTGATCACGCCCAGCAGCGCGTTGTTGCCGTACATCGCCGAGCCGCTGCCCGGCGCGTATTCGATGCGCTCGATCAGGTCGACATCGAGCAGCGCGTCGCGGCCGAGGTAGAGCTGGTCGTAGAGGTTGTCGGGCGGCGGGTTGCCGTCCACCAGCATCAGCACGCGGCTGGCGAAGCTGTCGCCGCCCACGCCACGCGAGCCGAGGTACACATAGTCGAGCGAGTGGCTGATGTGGATGCCGCGCATGTGGTCGAGCACCTCGCCCAAGGTGCGCAGGCCGAAGATGCGGATGTCCTCGGCGGTGAGCACCGAGACGGCCGACGCCGCGTCGGTGACCTGGCGGGCGAAGCGGGCCGCGCTGACGACTTCGGTCTCGAGCAGGCGCTCCAGTGGGAGGTCGGTCAGCTCGTCGGCCTGGGCGGCGGAGGCGGCCAGCGCCATGGCAGCGGCCAGGGCGAGCGGGCGTCGGCAACGGTCGAAGATGGCGGCGATAGCGGCGAACGGCATGAAGAGGGCAAAAGACGGGCGAGCGCAGGCCAGGCCGGCGCGGGAATGCGGCATTGTCGCCAGCCTTATCGGCCCCGCTCGGCCGAACTGCAGCCGGGTTACCGCCCGTTCCCGCCGGCTGTGATGACCATCACGGCCCCCTGCCGCAGCCCACCCACCCAGATGAGAGTGCGTCGCGTTTCGTTGCCGACCTGGCCCCGGCAGACGTGGAAAAGGCCGCACTGTGCAAGACGCACCCGTGCGGCCGGAACAGCCGCCGGGCGCGCTCGACCCGGCGGTTTCGAGGAGTCGTGGGGGTCAGCCGCCGGTCAGCGCACCCGCCCTTCCTTCCAAGCGCCCAGCAGCTTGTCGTAGGCGATGGTCTCGCCCTTGGGCTTCTCGTTGGCCAGCTTGGCCCACGGCGCGCCCTTGTCGGACAGCCACTTCTTCGGGTCTTCCTTCTTGTTCAGCTTGGGCGCGCACTTGGCCATGCCGGCGCGCTCCAGCCGCGCGAGCACGTCGTCCATTTCCTTGGCCAGGTTGTCCATCGCGCCCTGCGGGGTCTTCTCGCCGGTCACCGCCTGCGCCACGCCCTGCTTCGCAGCCTCCCTGCTCGTAGAAACCCGTGAGCAAACCTGGCACGGCAATCGCTAGAGTCTCGCCACAAAAAGGGAGGCCTCATGACAATTCCGCTCGCGCTTCTTCGCGCAGTTTTCACCGTGCTTGCCAGCTTTGAGCGTTCAAGCCGCAAGCGCCCAGGATTGCCCAGGAGGGGGTTCTTTGACGTCGGACCTTACATGGAATGAAATTTCCGAGTCCGATCCTGGAAGTTTTTTCACTGCCGCCGACTTTGTGGATCCACGAGGCCCCACCAGTGGGCGCAGTTCGTTAATCAATTTTGCCAGATCATTCAGTACCGACTTCGGGAACTATCTCGAAGAGATGTTTGCTCTTTTAGATGAAGATGAATTCAAGCTAATCCATTGGAAAGAACAGGATTCTCCAGGCAGCGGCAAGCCATTGAAAGCCAAGCCGACTGCCGAAGGCAACTCCGACATTGCCAGTAATGACACGCCGTCTGCATGCGGCGAGGTGGTGTTGGCGACGGGCGAGAAATATTTGACTCAGCCCGACTTCCGCTCCCTCAAGACCAATGGCCTGTCACTGACCAGGACGTACCGAAGCAAAAGCACACGCGGCTATTTCTTCGGGCCCAACTGGACCACATGTTTTGATCCGATCCACATCACGATCTCGCAAGGTGCCTGCATTCCGACCGAGTCGGGCTGCTATCCGCCGGATTTGAGCGTAGCGTATCCCTGAGGGGCTGTATACCGATACACACTTGACATGAATTCCCAAGACGGCACGTATCGGGTGAAAAACGCGTCGGCACTGGGGTATGTGATGTATGTGCCTGCAACCGGTCTTACCACGCTGCACCAAGGGAAACTAAACTTCGGATTCGACCGCGTTTCTCGCCGCCAAACCAGCATGTATGGCCCGCAGGGTGTGCTTTACACTTTTGGGTACACCGGCGGCTGGCTTACGAAAATCACTTCTGTGACGGGCCAATCCATCGACCTGACGTGGACCAACGGAAAAGTCACCCAAATCAAGGACCCGAAGGGCAGGACCTGGCAGTATGGATATAACGCCGCAGGCCGGCTGGAAACCGTTACAGCGCCCGACTCGTACGTCAGGACTTACCACTACGATGTGGCTGCCGACACGTCGCTGCTGACCGGTTACAGCGTGAATGGAACGCGCAGGGAAACCTACGAGTACACGGGAAAGCAGGTGAAACGCGTCTACTCAAGCACGGGCGAGATGGACGACAACTTCACCTACGCCGGGCTGACCACGACGGTGAAATCGGCTTTTGGGCAATCAATCACCCATCAGTTCACAGGGACAGCATCGAGTGGTTACAAGCCGACATCGGTTTCACACGGGGGGCCAGCGAGCTGCTCGACAGCCGCTGCACAAACCTACTACGACGCGAACGGTTACGTCTGGTACACGCTGGACTGGAATGGGAACCGCACCGATTACACCCACGACGCCAAAGGCAACCTCACCACGATTGTCGAGGCGGCCACGTCCACCAAACCACGACGAACGGTCAACACGTGGACGGGTGAGGACCTGACCCAAAGCGAATACTTTGACCATGGAACTGGCATCGCCTATCGACGCAAAGTCTACGACTACGTCAAGACCGGCAAGGCGACCGGCTGGATCAACAGCGTCAAGGACTACGATCTGTTGAAGGGGACATCGCAAGAAATGCGATACACGTACGCCTTTCATTCCACCGGCGTGCTCAGTTCCAAGACCATTGAGATACAGCTGCCATCGGGTTTCGTCTCGGAAGTTTGGACGTATGACGCCGCAGGCAACTTGACTTCGCACAGGAATCGCTTGGGGCAGACCCAGCTGTGGGCAGGTCATGATGCCTTGGGTCAGGCGGGAACACATACCGATCTGAATGGTGCGGTGACTGCCTACAGTTGGGGAAACAACGATCAGCTTGCCACCACGACGGTTCTTTCGGGCGTCGCGCCCCGCACCACGTCATACACCTACAACACCAACCGCGAACTGACACAGATTGCCAGCCCGGGTGGCGCAATCAAACGTTTCGACTACGACATTGCTGGCAAGCTGAAGGCAGTTGGTGATGCATCCAACTGGTCAACACGCAGTTGGAATGCGACCACGAAGACGGAATCGTGGAGCCGACCTCGCCACGTGCCGGGGTGGACGGGCAGCGCGATCACGGCCAGTTTGTCGGGAAGTTTTTCGAGTCACGCTCAGTACGACGCGCTTGGCCGGCTGTGGAAGCAATTGGGAAACAACGGTCAAATCTACACGCATGGCCGAGACAACAACGGGAACGTGTTGACCCGTACCGACGCCCAAGACCGCGTCACCACCTGGACCTATGACGCCTTCAACCGCGCGAAGACCATTCGTCTGCCTGATGGCGGGACCACAGCGTTCGAATACGACGCCGACGGCAATCTGACGAAGGTCACCGACCCGCGCTCCAAGGCCACAACTTATGACTACGGCGGCAAGGGTCAGGTGCTGAAGCGCACCAGCCCTGACACGGGCCAGACCACTTTCGACTACGACATCGCAGGCCGGTTGTTGACCGAGTCCCGTGCAAACGGGGAAGTCTTCACCTACGGCTGGGACGCGCTGGATCGCATGGTGTCGAGAACCGTGCGAGGCGCAACCGAATGGCATTTGTACGACGAGGCGACTAGCACGAACTCCGTGGGGCGCCTGTCTCGGATCCATGACAGCACCGGCGAAACCAGGTGGGACTATGCGCTGGATGGCCAGGTTATTCAGCAGTCAATGAGCGCGCCCAGTGGGGCGGTGTACACAACTGCTTGGGAATACGATGGTGTGGGCCGGGTGAACTACATGACCTACCCCAGCACCCTCCGCCTTCGTTACTCCTACAGCGATAGCGGCTACCTGTCCGCCATTCATCGACAAAACGGCAGCAACTGGTCAAACGTGCTGACAAGCCCGTTCTTCCAACCGGTGGACGGTAGCCTCTTTGCGTGGTTCTACGGCAACGCCACCGCACGCCTGATCACGCGAGACGCCGACGGCCGCGTGACGAAACTCTTCAGCCCGGATGCACACAACGTCGACATCGCATACCACAACACCGACACTGTGCAACGCATCGGCGATGTGCGCTTCAACACGCTCACCCAGACCTTCACCTATGACGGTGCGGACCGGCTCAGCACGGTGAGCCGCAATAACGGCGACAACCAAAGTTTTGATTGGGATCTGTCGGGCAACCGAACGGGCTTGGTTCGAGCAGGCGCTTCAGATGTCTACACCACATCAACATCCAGCAATCGTCTGGACGGCGTTTCCGGTGTCAACGCCCGCTCGTTTGCCCACGATGCGGTGGGCAACATCTACCAAGATGTTCGGCCAAGCGGCACCCAAAGCTACGGCTACGACTATTTCGGTCGAATGGCGGAGGTGCGCTTCAATGGGGCGGTAACCGCGAACTACGCACATAACGCATTGAACCAGCGCGTGCAGAAAACGGCAGGCGGTCTCACCAAGCATTTTGTTCATGCCGCCACCGGCCAATTGCTGCATGAGCGGCAGATTGGGGGGTCTAGCACGGACTATCTTTGGATTGGTGGCGAATTACTGGGCATGTTCCGTGACGGAAGCATTTACTTCATTCACAACGATCACCTCGTCCGGCCTGAGGTGATGACCAATTCAAGCAAGACGATTGTCTGGAGGGCGGAGAACTCGGCGTTTGATCGCAAGGTGGTACCTGGCTCCACAGTTGAATTGAATGTCGGTTTCCCTGGGCAGTATTTTGATGCCGAATCTGGTCTTTACTACAACTGGAATCGCTACTACGATGCCAATCTTGGCCGCTATGTCCAATCTGATCCCATCGGGCTTGCAGGAGGGATCAATACTTACAGTTATGTTGGTGGGAACCCGATCAGCTCGGTTGATCCAACGGGACTGGCGCAGTGCGACGTCGATGACATGACGAATTTGGCAAGGTCCGAAAACCCTGACATGAAGATTCAGTCGCCAAACTGGTTCTTCGAAAGACCCGATCGATACGGGGCTTATGACGCGGGATGGACGAACACCCTGCCCGGTGCGACACCTCAAATTAACTCCTACCGGTACGGCGGAGTGCTATCGCCGGAAATGCGGGTTGATCTGTACGACACGATCGTTCACGAGAACTGGCATGCCGGCCAGTCACTGTCGAGTCGCATCTTTGCGCCAGGCGCAAGTGAGTGGGAGGCTCGATCGCAGGCGGCGAGCCGAACAGCGCGCGCGAAAAGCAAGATTCTCAATGGTGGCCCGGGCTCGTGTGGGTGTGCAAAGAGATGAAGGCCTTCTACTTGAAGTGTGGCGCCCTCATTGGCTTTCCCTTGCTGATGTTTGCCAAGGCGCTGATAGATGTCGTGGCGCTACAGGAGGTGCCTGACTCGCCCGACATACACGGGCTCGCAGTGCGTGCGAATTGGCTCGCTGCAATCAGCCTGGGAATGGTTGTCGGCACTTCCGTATCAGTGCTCGTCGCTTTGGAATCCTTTGACGGTCAGTCGAGGGTCAAAGTTTGGCGAGCGATGCTGATCGCAATGCTGGTAGCGCTCGTCTTGGGCCTAACGTATTTGTTGACTGCACGTCCGCCGGGTTGGCTGTGGTAGACCGAGCAAGCAAGGTCGCCGCATTGATCATGCGCTGGAAGTTACTGCTCCGGTGGTCAAGTCCCGCGTTTTGCAGCCGCTGACCCCTTCTTGCCCTTGTCCTCGTGGGTGACGAACCCGATGGGTCGCTTGGGCGGATCGGGCGGCGTCATCAACTCGCGCAGCGCATCGAACACCTGCTTGAGCTGATTGCGCGTGTTGCGGCTGAAGGTGTCGTGGCTCATGGCCAGCGCCTCGGTCTTCTGCTCGAGGTCATCGAGCCGCTTGGCCAGGTCGCCGTGCGTGGCGGCCAGCTCGCGCAGCCGCACGAAGGCGCGCACCACGTAGACCGAGACCTCCACGGCGCGCGGGCTGTTGAGGATGGTGGCGGCCATGAGCGCGCCATGCTCGGTGAACACGCGCGGCGCATAACGCCGGCCGCCGCGTCCGGGGCTCTGATCGTTTGAGGTCGCAAATTGCGACCTCAAAGCGGTGAACTCCTCGGCGGTGAGGGTGAACATGAAATCCCCCGGGAACTTGGCCAGGTTGCGCTTGACGGCCTCGTTGAAGCGCTTGGTCTGCACGCCGTAGAGGGCGGCCAGGTCGGCGTCGATGATCACCCGCTGGCCGCGCACGGCGGTGATGCGCAGCGTGATGGCTTCGGGGGCGAGCAGTTGCGTGCTTGATGTTGTGCTGCTCATCGCCGCGCACCGCCGGCCTGCGCACGCCGCGCCTTTGCTTCGGCCTTGACGGGCACCGCTGGCTGCTTGGCCACGCGCTCGATGGCGCCGGCGACCTGGTTCTTCACGATCACCGCATCGAGCAGCACGCGAATGGCGTCCTGGTCCTGCTCGGGCATGCGCGAGATCGCCTCGAACTGATAGCGCAGCGTCTCGGACGGCCCGCGTTCGTGGTCGTCGAAGACCAGCGAGTCGGCGCTTGAGCCGAGCGCGATTGCTAGGCGGCGGATCACATCGAGGGTAGGTTGCGAAGTGCCGCCTTCATAGCGGCGAATCTGCAGCACCGCCAAGCCCACCTGGTCAGCCAGCGCCTGCTGCGTCATGCCGCGCTCCTTGCGAAGCGTGGCCAGCCGTTCGGGGAACTCCATGGCGAAGAACTCGTGCGATGAAAGAGCCATCACTGGTAGGGTTTACCCCGCGATCGCACGCTGAAGAACTCCCGGCCCGCGCTGAACAACTCCCGCAGCTTCCGATGCGGTGCAAGCCGAAGTCTCGGCATGCACCGCACCGGCCAGCGTCGTCTTGGGGTCCGAGCGCGTCAAGGCCAAGCCCCTGCGGGGAGCTTCGCGGCCTTGACCCGTTCACCGCCCGAGCACACCCGCGGCCGCGAACAGCCAGCAGCTAAAAATGACTTCCCGCGTGCGCGCTCGCGCGTGAGAATGCCCCTCGATCCGATCCCTTAGCCGCCCAGGAGAAGCGCCTTCTTCCAGCCGCTCGCCCTCGCAAACTCGCCTCTGGCGCCAACCCACTTGTACGGTGGACTCGCGTCAGGGCGGATGTATCTGCAATCAGACCCCGTCGGGCTCGCAGGGGGTGTTAATACTTATGGCTACGTGCGTGGGAATCCAATCCATTCAGTTGATGCTTCCGGTTTAAAGCCGGGCGATGAATTCTGTAGTTCTGAGGCGGCAGCAATGGATGCTATTGACTATGCGATGCCTTCAACAATGAAGTATGGAATGGAGTATGGCGGCTGGGTCTACCAGAACTTCAACGGAACATACTCTGCCGATATTAACCGGGGGTTTCAGACTTCTGTTGATATCGGAGGTGGGCCTATCATAAAAACTGCAACTGGGGTATGGCACACCCACCCACCTCTTTTCGCCACCCACGATACTGAGAACTTTAGTGGTAGCGATATGCGCGCTTCCGTTGATGAGCGAATTCCTGGTTATTTGGGAACGCCCGGAGGAAAGCGCCTTAAATTTATTCCGGGTCGCGGCGCAGGAGTTTTGTCTTTGAGCCGATCTTCATGCTCGTGCAGATAGGAGATGAGATGATGAGAAAATGCGTTGTAGTTTTCCTTCTGACTCTTGCGACGAGCATTGCGGCCGGGCAGGGACACTCATACACGCCTCCTCAGGGAGTTGTTGCCAGTCAGGAGATCGCCAAAGGCGTGGCAAAAATATACTTGTCCGCGATTTACGGAACCAAGCAGATTGAGCAGCAGCTTCCTTTGGTAGCAAGACTCAGCGGGGATATTTGGACAGTCTCGGGAACCCTGAGCGGACGTCACAAGCTTGGAGGAGTGGCTGAAATAGATCTCTCCAAGAAGGATGGTAAGGTCCTGAGAATTACACACTCAATGTAGTATGCCTCGCAAAGCATCCTGCTGTTCGCAGGAACACCGGATTCGCGGGTGAATTCCGACGGCGAAATCTCTCGGCCTCTGAGTTAACTGCGCCTGAAGCTAGGGAAGGTCTGCAAAACCCCTCGTCAATCCGACTGGCAAGCAGCGTGAAGGCGAGGGACGATTCCGATTCCTCTAATGTGTCCGAGGCTGAATTGAGCACGCGCCGGCAATTATTATGCTTCTTGTTTATATTATTTGCCGCGATTGTGGCAACAATATATTATGGCATCAATAATCCCCGCGAGTCATTCGAAAAGAGGTGCATGCGGATGTGTGCGCCTAAAGTCGGGGTTGTCGAGAGAGATGGCCCGGTGATCGGGCCTGATTGGAGACCGTCTCAACGTAACGTGATATGCACGTGTAAGTGAAGTTCGGGCTTGTTCAGCTACCTAACTGATTGGAAGAGACCAATGTACCTACGTGTTTGGATGGTAGTTCCTACAGCGGTATTCCTGAGCGCGTGCGCCACGGTAGGCCCCTACGTGGAAGTGGTCGCTGAATCGCAGAAGAGTGGCGACGGATATGAAGAACCGGTCCGCATCACCGCGATCAGCGGTGGGCGGGTCCGCTCTGGAACTACAACCGTCCCGCTGCGGCCGGGGTTTCACGTGATCATGGCGCGCACGACCCGCAAGGATGAAAAGCGCTCCACGTATGACTTCACGCTTCCGTTGAGGGCGCAACCATGTATGCGGTACTACTTGGTAGCCCGACACGAATCTCTGACCGCCGTGGACCCGTGGAAGACTGAAATTAAACGGGTTGAACCAATCAGCGGGTGCCCAGAAACTGCCAATGGCGACCAGCCCGCAAGCAGGTAGCCCAGACGTCTGTGCGGCGCGCCCCGGCCCTTTTCTCTGAAGCTGCAAGGGGCGCGAGGCCCACTTGCAGCGCATGAAGAGCTAGCTCAGCGCACCCGCCCTTCCTTCCAAGCGCCCAGCAGCTTGTCGTAGGCGATGGTCTCGCCCTTGGGCTTCTCGTTGGCCAGCTTGGCCCACGGTGCGCCCTTGTCGGAGAGCCACTTCTTCGGGTCTTCCTTCTTGTTCAGCTTGGGCGCGCACTTGGCCATGCCGGCGCGTTCCAGCCGCGCGAGCACGTCGTCCATTTCCTTGGCCAGGTTGTCCATCGCGCCCTGCGGGGTCTTCTCGCCGGTCACCGCCTGGGCCACGTTCTTCCACCACAGCTGGGCCAGCTTGGGGTAGTCGGGCACGTTGGTGCCGGTCGGCGTCCACGCCACGCGCGCCGGGCTGCGGTAGAACTCGACCAGGCCGCCCAGCTTGGGCGCCAGGTCGGTCATGGCCTTGCTCTGGATGTCCGACTCGCGGATCGGCGTCAGGCCGACGATGGTCTTCTTCAGCGACGTGGTCTTGGCGGTGATGAACTGGGCGTACAGCCAGGCCGCGGCCGTCTTGTTGGCGTCGTGGCCGGAGAAGAAGGTCCAGGAGCCGACGTCCTGGTAGCCGTTCTGCATGCCCTGCTTCCAGTACGGGCCGTTGGGGCCGGGCGCCATGCGCCACTTCGGCGTGCCGTCGGCGTTGACCACCGGCAGGCCGGCCTTGGTCATGTCGGCGGTGAAGGCGGTGTACCAGAAGATCTGCTGCGCGATCTGGCCTTGCGCGGGCACCGGGCCGGCTTCGCCGAAGGTCATGCCGGTGGCTTCCTTGGGCGCGTACTTCTTCATCCAGTCGACGTACTTGGTCAGCGCGTAGACGGCAGCCGGCGAGTTGGTGGCGCCGCCCCGCTCGACCGAGGCGCCGACCGGCGCGCACTTCTTGTCGTCCACGCGGATGCCCCACTCGTCGACCGGGTTGCCGTTCGGGATGCCCTTGTCGGCGGTGCCGGCCATCGACAACCACGCGTCGGTGAAGCGCCAGCCCAGCGACGGGTCCTTCTTGCCGTAGTCCATGTGGCCGTAGATGGGCTTGCCGTCGATGTTCTTCACGTCGTTGGTGAAGAACTCGGCGATGTCCTCGTAGGCCGACCAGTTGAGCGGCACGCCCAGGTCGTAGCCATACTTGGCCTTGAACTTGTCCTGCAGGTCCTTGCGGGCGAAGAGGTCGGCGCGGAACCAGTAGAGGTTGGCGAACTGCTGGTCGGGCAGCTGGTAGAGCTTGCCGTCGGGCGCGGTGGTGAAGCTGGTGCCGATGAAGTCCTTCAGGTCCAGCCCGGGGTTGGTGAACTCCTTGCCTGCACCGGCCATGTAGTCGGTGAGGTTCATGATCTTGCCGTAGCGCCAGTGGGTGCCGATCAGGTCGGAATCACTGATCCACCCGTCGTAGATCGACTTGCCCGACTGCATCGAGGTCTGCAGCTTCTCGACCACGTCGCCTTCCTGAATCAGGTCATGCTTGACCGTGATACCGGTGATCTCGCTGAAGGCCTTGGCGAGCGTCTTCGACTCGTATTCGTGGGTGGTGATGGTCTCGGAGACGACCGAGATCTGGTTGACCCCCTTGGCCTTGAGCTTGGCGGCGGCGTCGATGAACCACTTCATCTCGGCGAGCTGCTGGTCCTTGTTGAGGGTCGAGGGCTGGAACTCGCTGTCGATCCACTTCTTGGCCTCGGCCTCGCCGGCCCCGGCCTGGCCAGCCATCGCGCATGCTGCGGCCAGGGCGAGTGCGGAATAGCGCACCTTCATTTGCTTGTCTCCTCTTGCACGCGTCCCCGATTCGGTTGGGTTGACCAGGCCCCGGGGACGCACCGGGCCGGATTCCCTCGCACGCTTTGTCGTCGCTTCGCTAGCCCTTGCGCATGATGAGCGCAAGCACCGCCATCGAGACGACGAAACTGATCCAGATGCTGGGCTCGCTTTCCAGCGACCACCATTCGGCCATCTTTCCGGCCAGGCCGATGAAGGCGAGGTTGATGTAGGCGGCGGTGAGCAGGCCGATGAACAGGCGGTCGCCTCTTGTGGTGGCGATGGGGAGCCAGCCTTTGCGCAGCGTGGTCGGGCTCTTGATCTCCCACAGCGTCATGCCGGCGAGCATCAGCACGATGCAGGTGAAGAAGACAGCTACTGGCGTCGTCCAGACCATCCAGTCAAACATGGTGGTGCGCTCCGATTGGCTTGCTGAGGTGGTGGCGGGTGCGGCCGGGTGGGGGCAGGCGGCGGGGCTCATGAGTCCGCGCCCTCGGCCTGCGGCCGAGGGTTCCCTGCGTTGCTCGGGCTCGGGGCCGGGCGCTTAACTCGCCGCACTCGCTGCGCTCGTGCGCTCGAACAGTCGCGCCCAGTTTGATGACGAGGCGCGCTGCGCGCGCTGGCCCCAAGCCCTGCGCTACTCGGCGCTCCCTAAATCGCCCCACC
>JBMOQN010000035.1:0-84619 GCA_049322835.1 Pseudomonadota bacterium
CTGGCCGCGCCCTTCCTGATGGCGCTGGCGCCGGCCATGCTGGGCGACGCCTGGAACGCCTCGATGGCCAGCGTCATGCGGGCCCACCTGCATGCGCGCGACACGCTGGCGGTGGTCATCACGATGCACGCCTGCCACCTGCTGCTGGCCTTCCCGCTGATGCTGGGCTGGGGGCCGCTGCCGGCGCTGGGTTTGCCCGGCTTCGCACTGGCGCTGGGCCTGAGCCGTGTGCTGGGCCTGGGCCTGCACCTGTGGCTGTGGCGGCTGCGGCTGAAGCTGGTGCCGCAGTGGCACGACTGGTGGCGCGCGCCGCGGCGCGAGCTGGCCGCGATGCTGCACATCGGCCTGCCCGGCGCGGCCGAGAACATCGCCTACCGCCTGGGCTTCATGGTCAGCGTGGCGGTGGCGGCACAGCTCGGCACGCAGGCCCTGGCGACCCAGGCCTACACCTCGTCGCTGATGTACGCGGTGCTGCTCTTCGGTCTGGCCACCGGGCTGGCGGTGGAGATCCTCGTCGGCCATCTGATCGGCGCGGGCCAGTGGCACGCCGCGCACCGGCTGGTGCGGCGGGCGATGGGCGTGGGGCTGGTCGTCAGCGTGGCGGTGGCCGGCTCGGTGGCGCTCGCCTCGCCCTGGCTGCTGCGCATCTTCACGCAAGACCCCGAGATCATCCGCGCCGGCCAGGTGCTGCTGTGGATCACGGTGCTGCTGGAGCCCGGCCGCACCTTCAACCTCGTCGTCATCAACGCGTTGCGCGCCACGGGGGACGCGCGCTACCCCGTGGCCGCCGGCGCCGCCAGCATGGCCATCGTGCTGGCCGGCGGCAGCTGGCTGCTGGGCGCGCACCTCGGCTGGGGCCTGGTCGGCATCTGGGTCGCCTACACCGCCGACGAGTGGATCCGCGGGCTGCTGATGTGGCGCCGCTGGGCCACGCTGGGCTGGGTGCCGCATGCGCGTGCGGTGCGGCGGCGGTTGCGGGCCGAGGCCGTCACAGTGGCCACCGCCTGACGTCGGCCAGGGTGATCGCCGGGGCCCCTCCGAAGATTCGGCAGCCATCCCCCTAGACCGTCGGTAACTCGGTGGCAACCGTCAATAAGCTTCAAATTCGACGGCCGCCCGCTATCGCAGAACGCGGCCGCTTCCTACATTGCACCTCGCCGGCATCGACTCAACTTTTTGATTACCGATCTCAGGAGAGAAGCATGAATGGAATGTCCCTGTGGGCACGCTGCGCCGTGTCCGTGAGCACCGTGGGTGCTGCGACGGTGCTGTTCGCTGCGCCCGCCTTGGCGCAATCCGCTGAGCAGGTGGCTGCGCGGGCCGCGAACCCGGACCGCGCGCGCGTCCAGGCCCTGCTCGCCACCGTGCCCCAGCATCAGGCCGCGGGCAACGGCGCCGAGGTCGTCGACGGCAAGCCCGCCAAGCCGGGCAAGTGGCCCTTCATGGTGGCGCTGGTCAGCAAGAGCAACCCCGACAACTACGCCGCGCAGTTCTGCGGCGGCTCGCTGATCGACGACAACCACGTGCTGACCGCGGCCCATTGCGTGGAAGGCGCCAGCCCCACCCAGATCCAGGTGCTGGTCGGCACCCACAGCCTGGTCAGCGGCGGCCGGCGTGTCGACGTGACCCGCGTGACGATCCACCCCGACTTCGCCGCCACGCCCTTCCTGCAGGCCGACGTGGCCGTGCTGCGCCTGGGCTCGGCAGTGACGGACATCGCCCCCGTGGCCTATGCGGCCACCAAGGCGGCCGACGACCTGGTGTCGCCCGACAACTCGAAGACCACCGTCATGGGCTGGGGCGCGCTCGAGTGGAACCAGGGCGGGCCGGAGGTGCTGCACCAGGCCGGGCTGGTGCGCAACACCATCCCCGAGTGCAACACGGTGCCGCTGTACTCGGGCCGGCTGACCGAGAACAACGTCTGCGCCGGGGACCTGGAGGCGGCTGGCAAGAGCGCCTGCTATGGCGACTCCGGCGGCCCGCTGGTCGGCAAGGACGACAACGGTGCGGTGGTGCAGATCGGCGTCGTCAGCGGCGGCCCGCAGGTCTGCGGCGACGTGCCGGGCTACTTTGCCCGCGTGGGCTCCTACGCCAAGTGGGTGAAGAAGCAGATCAGCGCCCCCTGAGCTCGTGCGGGCGCCCGCGGCGCGTCAGCCCGCGGGCGCCTTGCAGAACCGATCGATGAACTCAGCGTGGCCCGGCATGGAGTCCACGCACTTCGAGATCACCTGGCCGACGCGGCCGACGAACTCGTCGAGCTCTGCGTCGGTCATCAGCCCGGCGATCGGGTGGCAGGCGCGCGGCAGCAGGCCCTGGCCTTCCATCACCTGCAGCCAGCCGGGCTCTGTGAAGAGCTCACCGTTGTCGCGCACCAGCTTTCCCTGCGCGAGCCAGAGGTCGACCTTGCGCTGCAGCGTGGCGGGAATCTCCATCGTGCGGCAGTGGCGCCAGAAGGGCGTGTCGTCGCGCTCGGTGGCGTGGTAGTGCAGGATGATGAAGTCGCGGATGCGCTCCATCTCGAAGTCGGCTTCGGCGTTGAATTCGTCTACCAATACCGGGTCGTAGCGGCCGTCGGGGAAGTAGGCCAGCAGCCGCGCGATGGTGCTCTGGATCAGGTGAATGCTGGTCGACTCCAGCGGCTCCAGGAAGCCGCTCGCCAGGCCCACCGCCACCACGTTCTTGTTCCAGAATTTCTTCCGCTTGCCGGTCACGAAGCGCAGCGTGCGCGGCTCGGCCAGCGGCTCGCCATCGAGGTGGGCCATCAGCACCGCGGTGGCTTCGTCTTCGCTGATGTAGCGGCTGCAGTGCACATGGCCGTTGCCGGTGCGGTGCTGCAGAGGGATGCGCCACTGCCAGCCGGCCGAGCGCGCGGTGGCTCGGGTATAGGGTGTCAACTCGCCGGCCGAAGCACAGGGCACCGCGATGGCGCGGTCGCAAGGCAGCCAGTGCGACCAGTCCTCGTAGCCGGTCTTGAGCGTCTGCTCGATCAAGAGGCCGCGGAAGCCCGAGCAGTCGATGAAGAAGTCGCCCTCGACCACCTCGCCGCTTTCCAGCCGCAGCGAGGCGACGTGGCCGTTGTGCGGGTGCAGCTCGACATCGACGATCTTGCCCTCGGTGCGCTGCACGCCGTGGGCCTCGCTGTAGCGGCGCAGGTACTTCGCGTACAGCCCCGCATCGAAGTGGAAGGCGTGGGTGATCTCGGCGAGCGGCGAGTTGGGCACCTCGGTGGTGGCCCGCATGAACTTGTTGCGCAGCGAGGCCACGCGGTTGATGGAGAAATTTTCCAGCGGCAGCGCGCGGCCCGCCAGGCGCTGGCGCAGCCAGAACTGGTGGAAGTCCAGCGTCCAGCGGTCCTGCCCCAGCTTGCCAAAGGCGTGCATGTAGCGGCTGCCGAGCCGGCCCCAGTCGACGAACTCGATGCCCAGCTTGAAGCTGCCCTGGGTCTGGCGCACGAACTCGTTCTCGTCGATGCCCAGCACCTGGTTGAACAGGCGGATGGCGGGGATCGTGGCCTCGCCGACGCCGACGATGCCGATCTCGTCGGACTCGACCACGCGGATGCTGTAGCGGCCTTGCAGCACACGGGAGAGTGCCGAGGCACTCATCCAGCCGGCGGTGCCGCCGCCGACGACCACGATGTTTTTCACGGGGGTGGGAGTGTTCATGGGTCTGCCAATGAAAAGGCCCCTCGCCGTTGCCGACAAGGGGCCTTCTACCGAGCGAAGCCGGTTTACAGCTTGTAGTTGATGCCCAGCAGGTAGGTGGTGCCGACGTTGACCGTCTCGACCACGTTGCTCGGTGTCTCCACGTAGCGCTTGTACTTGGTGTTGCCGATGTTGTAGCCCTGCAGCAGCACGCCCAGGCCCTTCAGCCAGCCCGACTGGAACTCGTAGCCGATCTGGGCGTCGCTGATGGTCTCGCCCTTGATGTAGACCAGCTGGCGGTCGCCCACGTCGTTCCGGCGCTCACCGACGAAGTCGGAGCGCTGGCGCTGCGAGTAGCGGATCTGGAAACCGCTGTTCTCGTAGTAGGCGGTGATGCTGCTCACCTCCTTCGACAGACCCGGCAGCTGCATGCGGCCCGAGCCGCCGTCGGTGGTGTCGGGCGGGTTCAGCGAGCTGTCGGTGTTCGAGTAGCTGGCGACCAGGCCGAAACCGGCCAGCGGCTTCCACAACATGTCCAGCGGCAGCGAGGCCGACAGTTCGATGCCGCTGATCGAGCCGCCCTTGCCGTTGACGGTGGTTTCGTAGGTGCCGATCGTCGAATCGAGCACCGGCATGTCCGGCGTGATGTAGTCGGCGAAGTCGAAGACGATCGTCTCGTTGATGACGTAGCTCTTGATGTCCTTGTAGAACGCCGCCGCGCCGACGTAGGCCTTGTTGCCCCAGTACTTCTCGTAGGACAGGTCGATCGCGTTGGCGCGGAAGGGCCGCAGCCACGGGTTGCCACCGTTGGCGGTGTAGATCAGGCCGGCGTTGGTCTGGGTGACGTTCAGCGAGTTGCTGGCCCGCATCTGCTGCATGTTCGGACGGGCCATCACGCGGGCCAGACCCAATCGCACGATGTTCTGAGAGCCGAGGTCGAAGGCCAGGTTCAGACTCGGCAGCACATCACCGTACTTGGCACCGACGGTGACCTCCTGTACCGGCCGGTCGGCGTCATTGCCACCGCCATCCGTGCGGTCGACCACGAAAGCGGTCGAGCTCTGGTCGGTATGGACGTACTGAAGGCCCACGTTGCCGCGCACCGGCACACCGAACAGCTCGGTGTCGATGTCAGCCTTGGCGTACAGCGTGGTCAGCTTCTCCTTGACCGTCCAGTCCTTGTTGTAGATGTCCGGGTGCTGCTTCGAGGCGATGTCGTAGATCGAATTCAGGTTCGAGACCGGGTCGAACACGGCGATCGGAATGCCGCTGTCGCCCGCGGTCACGGTGCCGCCTCCGGGCATCGCAGCCACGCCGTACGGGTCACCACCCTTGACGCGCAACTGGCCTTCGATGAACTCGCGGTTCTTGTTGCGGTCGGCAAAGTTCAGGCCGAAATCCACGCCGGTGAACATGCTGCCCTCGAGCTCCTTGCGGCCGGACAGGCGCAGGGACTTCAGCTCGTCTTCCACGTGCGGCAGCTTGGTGTAGCCCGCCTGCGCCGCCTGCGCACCACCACCCCAGCCCATCACGTCGGTGAGCACCATCTCGTCGGGGTTGCCGTAGGACAGGCCGGGCGTCGCCTGGAAGCCGCCGCCGGTGCTGTCGAAGGTCAGCGTGTCGGCCATGAAGGTCGCGGTGCTGGCGGTCGTCTCCACCACCGCTTCCTTGCGGTCTGCATGCGAATAGCTCAGGTCGGCACCGACGCTCCAGCCGTTGGCCAGCTTCAGCTTGTTGTTCCAGCCGAAAGCCTGCAGTTCGTCCTGGATGCTCTGGGCATCATTGCGGATGATGCCGCGGAAGTTGTCCCAGGTGCCGCTGACCGCCACGCCGTCGACGACGGTGGCGTCGCGCAGCACGCGCGGCTGGCCATACGGCAGCGAATCACCACCACCCCAGATCAGCCCGCCCTGGAAGCCCTTCTTGTCCAGCTGCTTGTCGTAGGTGGAGTACATCAGGTCCAGCGTGCTGCTGAAGTCCTTGTTGGGCTTCCACTCCAGCACCGCCATCGCGCCTTCGCGTTGCTCGGTGATCGAGTCGGTCCAGAACTCGAAGCCGCCGCAGGTGCGGATGGCGTTGCCCTGGTAGGTGTAGTCGGCCAGGCCCCAGCAGCCGCCACGGGTCTGGGCACCCAGATCGCGGTCGGTCTTGGCGTAGCCGATGGCCAGGCCCAGGGTGCGGTCAAGGTACTGGTCGATGTACGAGAAGCTGTAGCGGTTGCCGGTGCCCTCGGCCGCGGCGCCCACGCCGTTCTTCTCCTGGCGATAGTTCAGGACGATCTGCCGCTGGCCGAAGTTCAGCGGGCGCACGGCCAGCATGTCCACCGTGCCGGCCAGACCTTGACCGATCAGCGCCCCGTCGGGTGTCTTGAACACGTTCACGCCGGCGAGCATCTCCGACGGGTATTGGTCGAACTCGACCGTGCGGCTGTCGCCGGTCGACACGACTTCGCGGCCGTTCAGCAGCGCGGTGGAGAAGTCGGGCGACATGCCGCGGATGCTGATGACCTGCGCCGAGCCGCCTTGCGGGTTGCGCTGTGCCGTCAGGCCGGGCAGGCGGGCGATCGACTCGGCGATCGACGCGTCGGGCAGCTTGCCGATGTCTTCGGCCGAGATCGATTCGACGATGTTGTCGGCGTTCTTCTTGACCGAGATCGCGCTCTCGATGCCCTTGCGGATGCCGGTGACCGTGACGGTCTGGACCTGCTCGTCTTTCTTCTCCGGCTCTTTGGCCGGCTCCGCCTGGGCGAATGCCGAGCCGGCGGCGGCCAGGGCCAGCGCCGAACACGCCGCGGCCACGGGGTTGATCTGGAACACGCCGCGCGGGGCGGCCTGCTGGCTCGCTCGACGCTTCTTGTTGGTCATTGTCATGGGAGGACTCCTCAAGCTCTACGGACACACGCACCACAGCCCATCCGGCTGGCCTCTTCTCTGGAAGCTCAGAAGCACCGAATTTGCAGCTTGTAAAGAATTCTGTACTAAAACTAGATTACAGACCACCTCAGGCAATCCCTTAGTGGTGCATGACTGCGCCGTGAGGAAGTCTCGTCTTACCAATGGAAAGTCCGGTGTCGAGGGAGAATAGACCGGGCCCGCAGATGCCCTCAAAAGGGGCGAAGCACCGATGTAGTGATGCTGTAGTGCGACTACATTTTGCGCATTTCGCCACACCCCGCTCCGTGTTTACCCGTGAGAGCGCTACCAGCGCTTGCCAAGCCGCCGGATCAGGTATGAGCGCGGGGCGGGATCGCCCGTCCGCAAAAAACGAAACCCCGCGAGGCTCGCGCCCGGCGGGGTTCTGGTGTGGCCGCCGATGGCGGCGGCCGGGACCGGAGGATCAGCTCACTCGCCCACCTGCTGCTCGATGGCGGCGGCAGCACCGGTGAGCGCCACCAGCGTGTCGGTGATGAGGGCGGTGGGGATGGCCTCCAGGTAGGGCCGGAAGCGGCCCTTGGCCTCGAAGCGCTCGCGGAAGGCCGACGCAAAGAAGCGCTCTTCCATGCGCGGCACGATGCCGCCGCCGATGTAGACGCCGCCTCGAGCCCCCAGCACCAGCGCCACGCTGCCGGCGAAGCCGCCGAGCAGCGAGCAGAAGGCGTCGAGGCTGCGACTGGCCGCCTCGTCGCTGCGCGCCAGGCCACGCTCCATGACGTGCTCGGCCGGCCACAGCGCCTCCACCGGCGCGCCCAGCACGCGCGCCACGGCCCGGTGCAGCACCGGCAGGCCGATGCCAGACAACAGCCGCTCGGCCGAGACGTGGGCGAACTCCTGCCGCACGACGCGCAGCACATCGGATTCGAAGTCGTCGCCCGGCGCCAGCGTGCTGTGGCCACCCTCGCCGGGCAGCGCCAGCCAGCCGCGCGGCGTTTCCACCACACCGGCCACGCCCAGGCCGGTGCCCGGGCCGATGACCGCCAGCGTGCCGTGCGGGGCGGGCAGCGCCCCGTGAGGCCGCAGCTGCGCGGCGCCCAGGTGTGGCAGCGCCAGCGCCAGCGCTTCGAAGTCGTTGAGCACCTGAAGCCCGTCCAGGCCCAGGTCGGCCTGCAGGCCGAGGCGCGAGAAGGCCCAATGGCTGTTGGTAAAGGCGACCCGGTCATCCACCACGGCCGTCGCCACGGCCATGGCCGCATGCCGGGGCGGCCGATAGGACTCACCCAACTCGGCGGCCAGGCCGGCGAGGTAGGCGCGCATCGCTTCGGCCGGGCCCGGGTAGTCGGGGACCGACAGTTTCCGCACATGCCGGGGCGCGCCGCCCGGCCGCTCGACCCAGGCGAAGCGGGCGTTGGTGCCGCCGATGTCGGCCACCAGCCGCGGGTAGCTCGCAGGAGCGGGCGCGGGGGCCTCGGGCGCCGCTGCGCCGATCAGAGGAGATTGCACTGTTTGTCTTCTTCCTGCCTGTGCCCGGTTGTGCCGGATCGTCAAAATCGAAAGGTAGCAAAACTACACCATCATCACAAGCCGTGAGAAACCCGATCTTCCTATGAAATTTTCATCTGGCGAGATGACAAAGTAGCCCAAGTACAAGCCATCTTCGCCGTTTTGGCTGCATCAGCCAACCGAACCAAACCGGCTACCATTGCCGCCCATGACCCGTGCCGATCTGATGGGCCGGCTGCTGGCCTTCGTGGCGCGCCTGATCACCGGGGCGCAGGGGCACTGGAAGGGCTGCCCGCCGGAAGCGCTGCAGCGCATCTACTTTGCCAACCACCAGAGCCACCTCGACTGGGTGCTGATCTGGGCCTCGCTGCCCAGCGAGTTGCGGGCCCGCACGCGGCCGATCGCCGCCAAGGACTATTGGACCAGGACGCCGTTCAAGCACTGGCTGACGCGCGAGGTCTTCAACGCCGTCTACGTGAACAGACAGCGCACCGATGACCAGGACCCGCTGGAGCCGCTGATGCAGGCCCTGGCCGCCGGCGACTCGCTGGTGATCTTCCCCGAGGGCACGCGCAGCAACCTGGGTGAGCCGCAGGCCTTCAAGAGCGGGCTGTACCACCTGGCCGAGGCGTTCCCGCAGGTGCAGCTGGTGCCGGCCTGGATCGACAACGTACAGCGCGTGATGCCCAAGGGCGAAGTGGTGCCGGTGCCCATCCTGTGCACGGTCACCTTCGGCGCACCGCTGGCGCTGCAGCCGGGCGAGGACAAGCGGGCGTTCCTGGCGCGGGCGCGCGAGGCGGTCGTCGCGCTGCGACCGCTGGTGTTGTGAGGCGGCAGGCGACACGATGCTCCACGCACTGAAGAACCTCGACGCCAGCCAGCAGGTTGCACTGCTGTTCGTGATCGTCTTCGGCGCGCTGCTGCTCGTCAGCGTGACAGCGCTGCTGCTCAGCCTGCGCCACGACACCCAAGAATGGATGCAGCGCCACGAGCGCTTCGCCCGCGATCTGCGCGCGGTGTGGATCGGCACGGTGGTGTTCTGGCTGGCCTGGATCTCGGGCCCGGTGGGTGCGACGCTGCTGTTCGGCGTGTTCTCGTTCCTGGCCCTGCGCGAGTTCATCACGCTGAGCCCGACGCGGCATGGCGACCACCGCAGCCTGATCCTTGCCTTCTTCATCGTGCTGCCCATCCAGTACCTGCTGGTGGGCAACCGCAACTTCGACCTGTTCTCGGTCTTCATCCCGGTCTACGTGTTCCTGGCCATCCCGGTGATCAGCGCCCTGGCCGGCGACCCCGAGCGCTACCTGGAACGCAACGCCACCATCCAATGGGGGATCATGGTCTGCGTGTACGGCCTGTCGCACGCACCGGCGCTGCTGCTGCTGAACTTTCCCCGGGCCGAGGGGCGTGGTGCCTTCCTGCTGTTCTTCCTCGTCGTGGTGGCGCTGGTGGCCCAGGTGGGGCAGGAGGCGGCCAGCCGCTGGCTGCGGCGCCGGCCGCTGGCGCGCGCCATCAGCCGCGACTTTTCCTGGCGCGCCTGGGGCCTGGGCTGCGCGGCCGGCATGCTGGCCGGCGGCCTGCTGTTCTGGATCACGCCCTTCAAGCTGGCCCAGGCCATGGCCATGGCGCTCATCGCCGCCGGCGCCGGCACGCTGGGCGAGTTCGTGATGAAGGCGCTGAAGAAGGACGCCGGCGTGGCCTACTGGGGCAACCAGGCCGCGGTGACCGGCGCGGTGGGCCTGCTGGACCGGGTCGCCCCGCTGGCCTTCTCCGCTCCGGTCTTCTTCCACTTCGTGCGCTGGTACTTCAAGCTCACGCCATGACACGTGTGTTGGGCATCGACCCCGGCCTGCAGTGCACCGGCTTCGGCGTGGTGGAGCGCGAAGGCACGCTGCTGCACTACGTGGCCAGCGGCACCATCCGCACCACGGGGGCCGCTGCTGGCGTGGCCCAGGGCGACCTGCCCGGCCGCCTGAAGATCATCTTCGACGGCGTGCGCGAGGTGGCCGAGCGCTACCAGCCCACCGACGCCTCGGTCGAGATCGTGTTCGTCAACGTCAACCCGCAGAGCACCCTGCTGCTCGGCCAGGCGCGCGGCGCGGCGCTGACGGCGCTGGTCACCGCCGGCCTGCCGGTGGCCGAATACACCGCGCTGCAGATGAAGAAGTCGGTCGTCGGCCACGGCCACGCCGCCAAGTCGCAGATCCAGGAGATGGTGATGCGGCTGCTTCGCCTGCCCGGCCTGCCCGGCAAGGACGCCGCCGATGCGCTGGGCCTGGCCATCACCCATGCCCACGCAGGCGGCTCGTTTGCCGCGATGGCCCAGGCCACCGCACTCAACCGCCGCACCCATGCGCAGTTCCGCAAGGGAAGAACGTATTGACCCCCAGAAGGAGCACCTGATGAGCAACTCCCCCGTGACGACCGAGTGGATCGATGTCGCCGGCCCGGACGGCCGCTTCGGCGCCTACCTGGCGCGGCCGCCCGCCGGGCGCGGCCCGGGCCTGCTGCTGCTGCAGGAGATCTTCGGCGTGAACCCCCACATCCGCGGCGTGGCGGACCAGTACGCACTGGCCGGCTTCACCGTGATTGCACCCGACCTGTTCTGGCGCCAGGGCGAGCGCATCGAGCTGGGCTACGCGGGGCCCGACTGGGAGCGTGCGGTGCAGCTCATGAACACCATCCAGCCCGCGCAGGTGGTGGCCGACATGAACGCCACCCTCGGCGTGCTGCGGGCCCGGCCCGAGTTCAGCGGCAAGGTGGGCGCCATCGGCTACTGCATGGGCGGCAAGCTGGCCTACAACGCCGCGGCGCTGTGCGGCGTGGATGCGGCGGTGGCCTACTACGGCGGCGGCATCCAGAACCAGCTGGACCTGGCGCCCCGGCTGGCCTGCCCGGTGCTGTTCCACTACGGCGAGAAGGACACCCACATCCCGCTGAGTGCGGTGGAGTCCGTGCAGTCCGCGGTCAAGGCCGCCGGCAAGCAGGCCGAGTTCCACGTCTACCCCGGCGCCGAGCATGGCTTCAACTGCTGGGCGCGGGCGAGCTACGGGCCGGAGGCCGCCGCGCTGGCGCACGGGCGCAGCCTGCAGTTCCTGGCCGAGCGGCTGTTCTGACAACGCGGCCGCTCAGGCCCTGCGGGCTGGGCCGGCGCCCCGCGTGGCCTTCGCCTCGACACGGGGCCGCGGCGCCACCTCGGCCGCCCACAGCTCCAGCCGCAACAGGCGGCCTGGCGTCTGCTCGACCTCGGCCACCGCCAGCAGCCGGGGCTCACCCGCCAGGAAGGGGCGCAGCGAAAGCGCCGGTGGGCCGTCGCTCACGATCAGCAGCGCCTGTGGTGCGTCGCCGGGCTCCAGGGGTGCCGTGAGCTGGAAATGGTCGGCCGCCGGGCGGCCCGGGTCGCGCCAGGCCAGCCACTGCGGCTGCAGCGTGCGCCAGGCGTAGCCGCCGTTGGCAATGATGGCGCGGTCGCTGCCCAGCACGCGGCGGGGCGCCTGCGGGTCGGCCGCCTGCTGCTGCCGGAACCAGGCCTCGGCCTGCGGGCGCAGCTGGGCGAAGGCTTCGTCCCAGCCGCGCATGCGCGCCCAGACATCGAGCTGGCGCGGCAACGGCTTGTGCAGCGCATGCGCCAGGTCTCCACTCAGCGTGATGCCACCGACCAACAGCACCTGCGCCGCCAGCGCCATGTACCAGCCGCGCAGGCGCGCCTTCGGCTGCTCGGCATGCACCCACAGCGCCAACGCCAACACCCCGCCGATCAGCGCAGGCGCCGTCCAGTTGACCTGGGCCTTGGCGTGCAGCGACTGCAAGGCGCCGAGCGTCACCAGCGGCAGCATCAGCCAGGCGGCGATGCGGCGCGCGTCCCGCCGCGCCACCGTGGCGCCCGGCGCCAGCGGCAGCGTGGCCTTGCCCCGCGCCCCGCGCCAGGCCAGCGCCCAAGGCGCGACGATGGGGCCGAGCAGCAGCAGCAGGCCGGCGAGGTACTCGCCCTCGGTGCGCCAGGGGTTGGTGGCGCTCGCGCCGAGCGTGATCTCGGCGGTGTGACGCAGCGTGGGCCAGCCGTGCGCCGCGTTCCACCAGAGGTTGGGCAGCAGGCAGAGCAGGGCCGGCAGGGCCGTCCACAGCAGGCCCTGCCATACCGGCAGCGCCCGCGGCGCGCGGCGCGGCACCAGCAGCAGCACTCCGAGCGCCGAGGCGGCGAAGGCCGCCATCGTGTACTTGGACAGCAGCCCCAGGCCCAGCCAGAGGCCGAGCCAGAGGTGGTCGCGCCGGCGCCCGTCGCGCCAGGCTTGCCAGAGTGCGCGCGAGGCCAGCGCCCAGGCCAGCAGCAAGGGCGCGTCGGTGGTGGCCACCAGCCCGAGCAGGCCCGCCACCGGCGAGGCGATGAACACCAGCGCGGCGAACTGCCCCGCGCGCTCCGGCCGCGCTTGCGGCCCAGGGGCCACATCGGCCACCACGTCGCGCACCCAGCTGAAGATCACGGCCGCCGTCAGCGGGTAGCACAGCATCGCCAACGCGCGCACGCCCAGTGGGCTGTCGCCCAGCCAGTCGGTCGACAGCGCGATCAGCGCCGCCACCATCGGCGGCTTGGAGAAATAGCCCCAATCGAGGTCCTTCGACCAGAGCCAGTACTGTGCCTCGTCGACATGCAGGCCGGCATCGACATGGGTGACCACCCAGGCGTGCCAGATGGACAGCCCGATCAGCACCAGCACCAGCGCGCTCGGCCAGTCCCGCGCGGGCGCCAGCGGCGAGGGCCGGCAACCGGCGTGGTGGTCGAAGGTGCGGGTGTTCATCGTGCCGGCGGGTTGGCGGCGGTCAGCGCTGTGCCTGCGATGCCTGCCGGGTGGGTGGCGCCTGCTCCTCGCCGCCCATGGCCTTGTAGAGCGCCAGACGGTTGAGCAGCTCGCCCAGACGGGCCTGAACCAGCGCCTGGTCGGCGGCCGCCAGCGAGCGCTCGGCATCGAGCAGCTCGATCAGGCTGGCGGCGCCGGCCTCGTAGCGCATGCGCGTGAGCCGCAGGCGTTCGCTTTCGCTCGCCTGCAGCTGCTGCTGCGCGCCGACCTGGTCGCGCCAGGCCGCCTGCGCCACCAGCGCGTCAGCCGCCTCGCGGAAGGCCACCTGGATGGCCTTCTCGTACTGCGCCACCGCCATGTCGCGGTTCACCTCGGCCACCTTCACGTTGGCCTGGTTGCGGCCGGCGTCGAAGATGCTCAGTGCCGCGTTGGCGCCCAGCGTCCAGGCAAAGGTGCCGGATTCGAGCAGGCCGCGCAGCGTGTCGCTCACCACACCGGCACTGCCCGACAGCGTGATGCGCGGGAACATCGCCGCACGCGCCGCGCCGATGTTGGCGTTGGCCGCGATCATGGCTTGCTCGGCCTGCATCACGTCGGGCCGGCGCAAAAGCAGCTCGCTGGCCGCGCCCGCCGGCACCGCCGCCAGGCCCATGCCGTCGAGCGCCGTGCCGGGCTGGTCGGCCGCGGCGACCGGTTGGCCGACGAGCAAGGCCAGCGCGTTGCGGTCCTGAGCCACCTGGCGCTCGAACACGGCCACGCTCGCGCGGGCCTGGGCCAGCAGGCCACGGGTGCCTTGCAGCTCCACGTCCGACGCCGAACCCACCTGTGCCCGCAGCTCGGTGAGCTTGAGCGTCTGCTCGCGGCCGGCCAGGGTTTGCCGAGCCAGCGCGAGTTGCTCCTGGTCGGCCGCCAGCGTGAACCAGGCTTGCGCCACCTGCGTGACCAGGGCCAGGCGCGCCGCCCGTGCCGCGGCCTCGCTGCCGAGCAGGCTGGCGGCGGCGCTGTCGCTCAGGTTGCGCACGCGGCCGAAGAGGTCGAGCTCGTAGCTGGTGACCTGCAGGCCGGCCTGGAAGCTGTTGACCTGGTCACCGTTGGTGGTGGAAGGCGCGCGGCTCGCGTTGACGGCCGCCGCGATGGTCGGCCAGCGGTCCGCGTCCGCCAGGCGCAGCTGCGCGCGGCTGCGGTCGACATTGAGCAGCGCGACCCGCAGGTCGCGGTTGTTGGCCAGCGCCTGGTCGACGAGCCGTTTCAGGCGCTCGTCACGCAGCAGATCGGCCCAGGCCGGCCAGGCGGCGGGGGCCGGCGCGTCGGCCGCCGGCAGGCTGGCCGGCACCGGGGCCGCGGGGCGCTGGTAGTCGGGCGAGAGGTTCATGCAGCCGGCCAGCAGGCCGGCGCCGATCAACGCAGCCACCAGGCCGCGCGCCGGGATCAAACGGCCAGACATCAGTGGCCTCCCTTCGTGTGCATCGCTTCTTCTGCTGCGGCGTCGGTCGCCGCCGACGAGATCGAGGTGGAATGGCCGGCCACGTGGCCGCCCGGGAACAGGCGCCGGATCACGACGAAGAACACCGGCACCAGCAGCACCGCGAGGAAGGTGGCCGTCAGCATGCCGCCCATCACGCCGGTGCCGATGGCGCGCTGGCTGGCCGAGCCCGCGCCGCTCGCGATCGCCAGCGGCAACACGCCGAGGATGAACGCGAACGAGGTCATCAGGATCGGCCGGAAGCGCAGGTGGCAGGCCTCCAAGGTGGCCTGCAGCAGGCTCTTGCCTTCGGCCTGCAGGTCCTTGGCGAACTCGATGATCAGGATCGCGTTCTTGGCCGACAGGCCGATGATGGTGATCAGGCCGACCTTGAAGTACACGTCGTTCGGCATGCCGCGCAGCCACACGCCGGCCAGCGAGCCGACGATGCCCAGCGGCACCACCAGCAGCACCGCCACCGGGATGCTCCAGCTTTCGTACAGCGCCGACAGGCAGAGGAACACCGCCAGCATCGAGAAGGCCAGCAGGATGGTGGCCTGCGCGCCCGAGAGCTTCTCCTCGCGCGACTGGCCGGTCCATTCGAAGCCGAAGCCGGGGGGCAGCTGGCCGGCAAGCCTTTCCATCTCGGCCATCGCTTCGCCGGTGGACACGCCCGGCGCCACGTCGCCCGCGATCTTCATCGCCGGGTAGCCGTTGTAGCGCACGGTCTGCAGCGGGCCCTCGACCCAGCGCGTGGACGCGAACGACGACATCGGCACCTGCTGGCCCTTGCTGTTGGGCACGTACAGCTTGAGGATGTCTTCCGGCTGCATGCGCGCCGCGGCCTCGGCCTGCACGATCACGCGCTGCAGCCGGCCGGCGTTGGGGAAGTCGTTGACGTAGGTCGAGCCGAGCGCCGTGGCCAGCACCGAGCCGATGGTGTCGAAGCCCACGCCGAGCGCCGCCGCCTTCTCGCGGTCGATGTCGAGCTGCAGCTGCGGCGCGTCTTCCAGCCCGTCGGGCCGCACGCCCGACAGCAGCTTGCTCTGCGAGGCCATGCCCAGCAGCTGGTTGCGCGCGGCCACCAGTGCGGCGTGGCCGTTGCCGCCGCGGTCCTGCAGGCGGAAGTTGAAGCCGGTCGCCGTGCCGAGCTCGGGGATGGGCGGCGGCGAGAGCGGGAAGATGAACGCATCGCGGATGCCCATCAACGCACCGAAGGCTCGGCCCGCCAGCGCCTGGGCGCTGTGCTCCTGGCCCTTGCGCTCTTCCCACGGCTTCAGCGGCACGAAGGCCAGGCCCGCGTTCTGGCCGGAGCCGGAGAACGAGAAGCCCAGCACGCCCACCACCTTGTCGACCTCGGGTTGCGCGAGGAAGAACTGCTCGACCTGGCTCATCACCGCTTCGGTTCGCGTCTGCGAGGCGCCAGGCGGCAGCTGCACGTTGACGATCAGGTAGCCCTGGTCTTCATTGGGCAGGAAGGAGGTCGGCAGGCGCGTGTACATCAGCGCCACCGCAGCCACGATGGCGGCGTAGATGACGAGGAAGCGCCCCGCGCGCGGCAGGATGCGCGCCACCACCGACTCGTAGCCCTTGGCGGTGCGCTTGAAGCCGCGGTTGAACCAGCCGAAGAAGCCCTTCTTCTCGTGGTGGCCGGCGGGCACGGGCTTGAGCAGCGTGGCGCACAGCGCCGGCGTGAGCGACAGCGCCATGAAGGCCGACAGCAGCATCGACGACACCATGGCCAGCGAGAACTGGCGGTAGATGTTGCCCACCGAGCCGCTGAAGAAGGCCATCGGCACGAAGACCGACACCAGCACCACCGTGATGCCGATGATGGCGCCGGTGATCTGGCCCATGGCCTTGATGGTGGCTTCGCGCGGGCCCAGGCCTTCCTCCGCCATGATGCGCTCGACGTTCTCGACCACCACGATCGCGTCGTCGACCAGGATGCCGATCGCCAGCACCATGCCGAACAACGTCAGCACGTTGATCGAGAAGCCGAGCGCGAGCATCACCGCGAAGGTGCCGGTCAGCGCCACCGGCACCACGATGGTCGGGATCAGCGTGTAGCGGATGTTCTGCAGGAACACCAGCATCACCACGAACACCAGCGCGATGGCTTCGACCAGCGTCTTGACGACCTCTTCGATCGAGATGCGCACGAACTTGGAGCTGTCGTACGGCACGTCGTAGCCCATGCCCTCGGGCATGTACTGCTGCAGCTCGGCCATGCGCTTGTGGATCGCCGTGGCCGTGGCCAGCGCGTTGCCGGTGGGCGCGAGCTGCACGCCAATGCCGTTGGCGGTGACGCCGTTCAGCCGCGACGAGCTGGAATAGGCCTGGCCGCCGAGCTCGATCCGGGCCACGTCCTTCAGCCGCACCGTGGAGCCGTCGGTGTTGCTGCGCACGATGATGTTGCCGAACTGCTCGATGGTGCCGAGCTGGCCGTTGACCGTGATGGTCGCGTACATCGTCTGGCCGGTGGCCGCCGGCAGGCCGCCGATGGTGCCGGCCGAAACCTGCAGGTTCTGGGCGCGGATGGCCGCGTTGACGTCGGCCGTCGACAGGCCGTAGCCCACCAGCTTGGCCGGGTCGACCCAGACGCGCATCGCCCGCTCGGTGCCGAACAGGATCGCCTGCCCGACGCCGGGCACGCGAAGGAGCTCGGGCACGATGTTGCGGGCCGAGTAGTCGCCGAGCGCCACCGGGTCGTGCGCCGGGTTGGTGGAATTGATCATCACGAACAACAGGAAGTTGTTGCGTGACTTGTCGATGCGCACGCCCTGCTGCACCACCGCGCTCGGCAGGCGGGGCGAAGCGCGCGACAAGCGGTTCTGCACCTCGATCTGGGCGATGGACACGTCCGTGCCCGGCTCGAAGGTGGCGGTGATGGTGCCGGTGCCGGTGGCGTCGGCGCTGGACTCCATGTAGATCAGGCTGGGCGCGCCGTTGAGCTCCTGCTCGATGACGGACAGCACCGAGTCCTCCAGCACCTTGGCCGAGGCGCCGGGGTAGGCGGTGGTGATGACGATGGCCGGGGGGGCGACGCTGGGGTATTGCGCCACCGGCAGGCGGGTGATCGCCGCTGCGCCGATGACGACGATGAACAGCGCGATGACCCACGCAAAGATGGGCCGGTCGATGAAGAAACGGGAGTTCATGGTCAGTACAACTCCGGCATCAGCGGCTGGCGGCCGAAGCCGGGGCCGAGGCCGCTCCCGGCGCGGACGCCGCGCCCACGGGCTGCCAAGGCACCGGCGTCACCGGCGCCTTGGGCCGGATCTTCTGGAAGCCGTCGACCACCACGCGCTCGCCGCTCTTCAGGCCGCCGAGCACGACCCACTGGCTGCCCTGCGTGCCGCCGAGTTGCACGGTGCGCGGGCCGACCTGGTTGTCCTGCCCCACCACCAGCACGGTGTCGCCGGCGGCGCCGCGGGTGACGGCCTGCTGCGGCACCAGCATCGCCGCGCCGGTGCGGCCCTGGTCGAGCTTGACCTTGACATACAGGCCCGGCAGCAGGTCGCCCTTGGGGTTGGGCAGCTCGGCGCGCAGCAGCACCTGGCCGCTGGTGGCGTCGACCTGCAGGTCCGAAAACAGCAGCTTCGCAGGGTGCGGGTACTCGCTGCCGTCTTCCAGCACGACGCGGCCCATGGCCTGGCCGGCCGATTGCAGCTGGCCGGCTTCGAGCTGGCGCTTCAGGCGCAGGGCTTCGGTGGCCGACTGGGTGATGTTGATGTAGAGCTTGTCGGTCTGCTGGATCGTGGCCAGCAGCGTGGCTTCAGCCGCGCTGACGAGAGCCCCTTCGGTGACCTGGGCGCGGCCGATGTGGCCGGCGATCGGCGCCAGCACCGAGGCGTAGTCGACGTTCAGCCGGGCCTGCGCCACGGCGGCCTTGGCGGCCGCCTGGTCCGCAAGGGCCTGCTTGTGCGCGGCCTGGGTCGCCACCCAGTCCTGCTGGCTGATGGCGCGGGCTTCGGCCAGCGGGCGATTGCGCTCCAGCAGCGCGCTGGCCTGGGCCAGCGCTGCTTCGGCCTTGGCCTGGGTGGCGAGCGCGCTGTCGAGCGCGGCGCGGTAGGTGGCGTCGTCGACCTGGAACAGGCTCTGGCCGGCCTTGACCGTGCCGCCTTCGGTGAACAGGCGCTTCTTGACCACGCCGGTGACGCGGGCCCGCACCTGCGCCGTGCGCCAGGCCTCCAGCCGGCCGGGCAGCTCGGCCGTGACGGTCAGGCTCGCGGGTTGCACGCTGACCACGCCGACTTGGGGCGGTGGCATCTGGCCACCACCCTGGGCGCCATCGGCACCCTGGCCGCAGGCGGCGAGCAAGGCGGCGAAGGCCAGGGCCGTGGGCAGGCGCCATGACACCGCGGGACGTGAAGGCTGTGAAGAAGGACGGCGCATGGGGATCCTTGGTGTTCTGACTGACAAAAGAAGCGGGCCTCGGCGGGCTTCACGCCATGACGACGAATGAAAGTGGCCGGCTTCGACGGGATTCGGACTGGGGCAACCTGAGCCGCCCGGCGACGCCTGCAGATGAAGGCCCTGGCAACGGTGGGCTGGGGGCCAGCCGTCGGCTGCAAGGTGCCGAAAGTATACATACAATCATGTATGTATGCTACGCAGCATCGCAGCCGAAACCGTTTTCACCCTCTGTCAACCAGCGGCAACGTGATATTTGACTAGGCAACAATTGCCCTTGCAAATAGTGGGGCATTCAGCACCGACAATCTGCACCATGGTTCGCCGTACCAAAGCCGACGCCCAGGCCACCCGCCACCAGATCCTCGATGCCGCGGAGGCCGAGTTCCTGGCGCGCGGGGTGGCCCACACCCGCCTGCAGGACGTGGCGGCCGCCGCCGGCGTGACGCGGGGCGCCATCTACTGGCACTTCCAGGACAAGGCCGAGCTGTTCAACGCGATGATGGAGCGCGCCCTGCTGCCCTGCGAGGGTGCGGCCGAAAGGGCGCTGGAAGTGGCCGGCGACAACCCGCTGGCCCAGCTGACGGAGATGGCGCTGGGGCCCTTGCGCGTGCTGGCGGACAGCACTCAGGTGCAGCGGGTGTTCCGCATCGCGATGCACCAGACGGAGTACACCGCCGAGCTGGAGCCGGTGCAGCAGCGCTACAAGGAAGGCATCGGCGAGTTCCAGCACCAGCTGGTCGACACGCTGCTGCGGGCCGAGGCCCGGGGGCTGCTGCGGCCCGGCCTGGCCACCGAGTCTGTCGCGCGTGGCCTCTTTGCCCTGGTCGACGGGCTGATGCACAACTGGACGCTGGACCCCGGCCGCTACGACCTGATGGCCAGCGGCGAGGTGGCGGTCAGCGCCTATGTGGAAGGGCTGCGCGCGCGGGTCTGAGGCCATGCGCGCCGCGCGCTACAGCATCAGCGCGAGCCGCTCCAGCAGCACCACCGCCAGCGCGCCGATGCCGGCCAGGATCGTCCACTTGACGATCACCAGCCCGCGCCGCCGCCACACCGGGTCTTTCGTGGCCACGTAGGTGGCCAGGCACATCAGGCCGGCCAGCAGCAGCAGGCCGAACACGAGGCGGAAGATCATCATCGAGGGGTCACCATGCCGGGGCGAGCTCGGTGAAGCCGGTGGGGGCGAGGGACTCGTCCTCGAAGGTGACGTACTCGTAGGCGCTGGCGTCGGCCAGCAGCTTGCGCAGCAGCTTGTTGTTCAGGGCATGGCCGCCCTTGAACGAGGTGTAGGCCGCGAGCAGGGGGCTGCCGACGATGTAGAGGTCGCCGATCGCGTCGAGGATCTTGTGCTTGGCGATCTCGTCGTCGTAGCGCAGGCCGTCGCTGTTCAGCACGCGGTAGTCGTCGATGACGATCGCGTTGTCCATGCTGCCGCCGAGCGTGAGGCCGCGCGAGCGCATCGCCTCGACGTCCTTGGTGAAGCCGAAGGTGCGGGCACGGGCGATCTCCTGCTTGTAGCGGCCCGAGCCCATGTCGAAGGTCACCTCCTGGCCGGTCGCATCGACCGCCGGGTGGTTGAAGTCGATCTGGAAGGTGAGCTTGAAGCCGTGGTACGGCTCCAGCCTCGCCCACAGCAGCCTGGCCCCTTCGCCTTCGCGCACCTCGACCGGCTTGGTCACCTTGAGGAAGCGCTTGGGGGCGTTCTGCAGCTCGATGCCGGCGCTCTGCAGCAGGAACACGAAGCTGGCCGAGGAACCGTCGAGGATGGGCACCTCGTCGGCGGTGATGTCGACGTAGAGGTTGTCCAGCCCCAGGCCGGCGCAGGCCGACATCAGGTGCTCGATGGTCTGCACCTTCGGCCCGCCGGGCTGGCCACCGGGCGAGATGGTCGAGGCCATGCGCGTCTCGCTCACCGAGTCGAACCGCACGGGGATGTCGACGGGAACCGGCAGGTCGACCCGGCGGAAGACGATGCCGGTGTTGGGCGCCGCAGGGCGCAGCGTCATCTCGACCTTCTGGCCACTGTGCAGGCCCACGCCGACGGCGCGGGTGAGGGACTTGAGGGTGCGTTGCTTCAGCATGGGCTGAGAAGGATTTTCCTTCAGGGGCGGGATCCCCGCTGTAAAGGAAGGAAAAGGCTGACCTGCGCGCCTCGGCCAGGTGCGCTGTCGATCACCAGCTTGCCACCCAGGCGCGCGGCTCGCTGCACCAGGTGGCGCAACCCGCGGCCGCCGTTGACCGCCGCGGCGTCGAAGCCGCAGCCATCGTCCTCGACCAGCACCAGCACATGCTCGGCGGTGTGGCGGGTCGAGATGCGCACGGTGCGGGCGTGGGCGTGCTTGAGCACGTTGGTCAAGACCTCCTGCACGATGCGCAGCACCTGCAAGGCATCGGGCGGGTTCAGCCAGGGCAAGGGCGGCAGGTCTTCGACCTCCCAGCGCATCGCCAGGCCGGCCGCCTCCAGGCGCCGGCCCAGGCGGTGGCGCAGCGAGGCCAGCAGCGTGATCAGGTCGTGCTCGATCGGCTCCAGCGAGTCGATCACCAGGCGCAGGTCGTCGACGCACTCGCGCAGCATGGCCGCCAGCGCCTCGGGCGGCAGCTTGCCCTGCTCGGCCAGCACCAGGGACGACATCAGCGTCGAGCCCAGGCCGTCGTGCATGTCGCGCATCAGCCGCTGGCGCTCGATCAGCAGCGCCTGCTCGCGCTCGACCAGGCGCAGGCGCTCGTGGTTGGCGCGCAGCTCGGATTCGCGGGCAACCAGCCGCGCCTCCAGGCCGGCGTTGACCCGCTCGGCCTGATCGATCGCCGCGGTGTAGCGGCGCTGCACAGCGAAGAGGAACGACATCAGCACCAGCACCGTCGCATACGGCAGCAGGTAGACCGACTCGACCGACATCTCGCCGGCGATCAGCAACAGGTCGTGCGCACCGAGCACCTCGCAGACCCAGAGCACGCCGGCGATGACGCGGAACTCGATCCCTCCCCCCCGCCAGGCCAGCACCGTCAGCCATGCGGTGACGGCGAAAGCCACAGCCGCATTGACGGTGTGCTGCTTCACCAGCGAGGTCAGCGGCGACCACTCGAAGGGCATGGTGGCGACCGACATCACGACCACGAAGACCACCAGCCAGCGCTCGACGCGGGGGTAGCTGCGCACGTCGAAGCGGAACGCGAACAGGTAGATCAGCATCATCACCCACGACAGCGAGGCATGCGTGGCCCACCAGAACCAGGTGTAGGCCACCCGGTCGGCCGGCAGGTCGATGAAGTAATGCAGGCTGCGCAGCGACCAGACGATCGAGCTGATGAAGAACAGCAGGTAGGCTTGCTCCTGGCGCCGCTTGAGCCAGAACAGCAGCGCGAACAGGCCCAGCGCCAGGAAGGTGAGCGACACCACCTGCGGGCCGGTGAGCTGCAGGGCGCGCCGCCAGCCGTCGCGGCTGGCCAGCGCCTCGCGCGGGCCGACGCTGATGGGCGCCACCCGGTGCTCGCCGCTGTCATAGCGGATCAGCCCCACGGCGAGCTGCAGCGTGCTGCCGGCGGCAGGTGCCGCGCCCAGGTCGACGAACACCGGCCGGTTCCACTGCTCGCGCCAGCGCTCGGCCCCGTCCCACAGCAGCCGCCAGTGCCCGCCGTCGTCGAACTGGATGACCTGCACCGCGCCACCGGTGATGCGCGGCACATACAGGGCCAGCGCGCCATCGACCCCCTCGGGCACGCGGTAGTCCACCCGATACCACCAGATGCGCAAGGGCCGCGGTTGCGCCTGGGCCGGCAGGTCGGGCCGGCGCGCCTCGTGCCGCGGCAGTGTCACCAGGCGCCAGGCGGCGTCGCTCGGCTGGGGCGCGTCGACCTGGGGCCGCGGCCGGCCGTTGTCGCGCAGCAGCGCGGGGTTGAAGACGCGCGAGTGCGCCCAGGCGGCGTCGAAACGCTGCTCCGCCACGTGCCCCAGCGGCAGGCTGGAGCGCGACAAGAGACCGAGCGCCGCCGCCAGCACCGCCAACATGGCCAGCCCCCAGGCCAGCTTCAGGCGCGAGGGGGTGAGCCAGCTTCGGCTGGCACCCGACAGCCTGCGCGGGCGGCCGGCGATGTCGAGCTCGGGCGCGTCCGCTGCCGCTGGCTCGGGTGCCTGCGCCGCCGCGGCCTCGGTGAGCCCGTCGCCGCCACCCTGCACCGCACGCGCAGGCGGCGCGGAGGCCGAGTCAGTCACGCACCAGCCCGAGCTTGCGGGCCTCGTAGATGGCCTCGGTCTTCGAGTGCACCTGCAGCTTGCGGTAGCTGCGCTTCACGTAGGTCATCACCGTGTGGCGCGACACGCCGAGCATGCGGGCGATCTCCTCGAAGCTGAAGCCCTTGGCCGAGAAGGTGAGCACCTGGCGCTCCTGCGGCGACAGCAGCGCCTCGTCGGCCGCCGTCGGGGACGGTCCGGCCTCGGGCGCCAGGCGCAGCAGCAGTTGGCGCGCGATCACCGGGCTGATCGGGCTGCCCCCGGCGCGCAGGGTGCGCACCTGCTCGGCCAGGTCGGCGGGCTGGGTGTCCTTCAGCAGGTAGCCGGTGGCGCCGGCTTCGAGCGAAGCCATCACGTGGGGCTCGTCGCCGAACACACTGACCACCATCACATCGGTCTGCGGCAGGTGGTCGTGGGCGTAGCGGATCAGCTCGATGCCGCTTCCGCTGGGCAGGCCCAGGTCGACCAGCAGCACCTGGGGCTTGAGCTCGCGCAGCAGCAGCAGCCCCTGCGGCAGGTCAGCCGCCGTGCCGACCAGGCGTAGGTCGGCCGCGTCGTTGACGACTGCGGCAAAGGCTTCGCGAAAACGTTCATCGTCCTCGACGATGAGGACGGAAATCAGGTCCATCGTGGCGCCATCCCTCTGTCTTGTGGCGCCCCGGGGGAGACAACTACTGCATCAGGCTTCCCAGGGGAGCATCAGGGCCAGGTAAAGAAGTTGTTCGAACTCGGGCTGAAACCGCGCGACGATGTCGTCAGGGTCGGGGCAGAGCACGTCATCGGTGATCAGGCCGAACTGCACGCCGCCGGCGTAGCTCAGGATGCTGACGCCGACACCGATGTCGCCGCTCTGAGGCACCCAGAACATCACCTGCTTGACCGTGCGGCCACAGAACTTCAGCGGCTCGCGCGGCCCCGGCACGTTGGTCATCACCGCCGTCGCCTTCTTCGCGAACAGATTCAGCAACGCGGCCTGCATCGGCTTGATCAGCAGACCCGCCACCGCCAGCAAAGCAAAAGCCATGACAGGCTGGTAGCCGCCCTTGAGCTCGTTCATGCGCGCGCGCACCGCGCCGAGGCGCTCGACCGGGTTGGCGATGCCCACTGGCAGCACCAGGGGCACCAGGCCGAAGCGGTTGCCGAGCTTCCAGGCCTGGTCGAGCGGGCGCAGGTTGACCGGCACCATCGCGCGGATCTCCTTGCCGGTCGGGTCTTCGCCGTGGGCGCGCAAGTAGTCGCCGATCGCGCCGGCCACGCAGGTCAGCAGCACGTCGTTGATCGAGGCCCCGAAGGCCTGGCCCACCGCCTTGACCTGGTCCAGCGGCAGCGGCTCGCCCCAAGCCACCTTCTTGCCGGGCGTGGCGTTGCCCTTGAGCCGGGTGGGCGAGTCGTCGGGCATCAAGGCCAGCGCGGCGGCGTCGCTGATGACCTGGTAGCCGACCCGCGCCGCCTCCACGCCGCCGGCCAGCGGCTGCACCGGGTTGACCATTTGCTGCGAGATCAGCTCGAACGACTTGGCCATGCCTTCGCCGGTCAGGCCGATGGCCTTGATCGTCACGTCGGTCACCGGCTTGAGCAACTCGGCGAACAGGTCGGTGTCGGATTCGGGCTCGGGATCGCGCCGCTGGCGTTCGGGCGGCGGCTTGCCACCATCGGTGATCGACAGCATCACCGAGATCAGCGCGATGCCGTCGCCGATGCAGTGGTGGATGCGGGTGATGATGGCGCTGCGACCGGGCTCCAGGTGCTCGACCAGCCGCAGTTCCCACAGCGGGCGGCTCGGGTCGAGCGGCGTGGCGGCCAGCTCGCCGACACGCGCCTTCAGCGCCTCCAGCGCCGACTCGCCAGGCGCTGGCGAGAGGGACTCGGCCACCACGTGGTCGGCGATGTCGAAGCTGCCGTCCTCGACCCAGTTCGCGCCCATCGTGTCTTCGACCACCCTCTGACGAAAACGGTCGTACTTGAGCAGGCTGCCTTCCACGCGTGCCTGCAGGTCGGCCAGCGACAGCGCGGGCTCGACCAGCCAGATCCCGATGATCATCATCAGGTTGGCCTCGGTGTCCATGCGCAGCCAGGCGGTGTCCACGCGCGACATGCGCTGGGTCTTCACGGCGGGGCTGGCAGGCATGGGGGGCTCCCTCTAGAGCGGGGTCGTTCTTCTGGTCGACGATGCTGGTTAATATCCCGCCCGTCAATTCCCGACTTTACCCACTGACAAACCCAGGAGACCCGCGATGGCAGACCTGAAGGCGCAATTCGAAGCCGCCGTGGCCGAGAGCAAGCAACTGCCCGAGAAGCCGGACAACATGACCCTGCTGAAGATCTACTCGCTCTACAAGCAGGCCACCGCCGGCGACGTGGACGGCAAGCGCCCCGGCTTCACCGACATGGTCGGCCGCGCCAAGTGGGACGCCTGGAACGAGCTGAAGGGCAAGTCCGCCGACGAGGCGATGCAGGAGTACATCGACCTCATCGAATCCCTGAAGTAAGCCACTGGCGGGCCGCAAGCCCGCCAGCCTCGCGCGCTCAGCGCGAGATCTTCAGCCAGTTGATGTTCCAGCCGCCGGCCAGGGCCTTGATGGCGATCTGTTGTTGGCCGGCGGGCAGGTTCACCGTGTGCGACACGGTCGTCCAGTTCTGCCAGCCACCGGTGCGCGGCACCCCCAGGCTCCCGTAGACCTGCGCGCCGCCTGCCCTTTCCAGCTGCAGCGTGCCGCCGCCGTTCAGGCTGGCCACGCGGTACTCGACCTTGTAGTTGCCCGCCACCGGCAGGTTCACGTCCCACACGATCCAGTCGTTGGCGTCGATCCATCCGACGTTCAGGCCGCCCTCGGAGCAGACCTCGGTGGCCACGCCCATCATGTTGGCCCAGGACTCGGCCTGGACCGTGGTCGAGAAGCCCGCGTTGCGCTGGTAGACGCGCACGTAGTCGACGTACATCTTGGCCGGCAGTGCGGCCTCGTTGACGTTGAAACCCGGCCAGTTGCCGCCCACCGCCATGTTCAGCAGCAGGAAGAAGTCCTTGTGGAACTCGTCCGTGCCGCCCGCATTGTTGGTGATGTCGATGACGTGGTACTGCCGGCCATCGATGAACCAGCGGATGAAGTTGGCGTCCCACTCGACCGTGTAGAGGTGGTAGCCGGTGACGCCGCCGGCGTTGGTGTGGCCGCCATAGGAAGCGTAGCTGCCGTTGTCGGCCTGCCAGTGCACGGTGCCGTGCACGTCGCTCTCGGTGTTGACGTGCTCCATCACGTCGATTTCGCCCGAAGCCGGCCAGCCGACCTGGGTGATGTTGCTGCCCAGCATCCAGAAGGCTGGCCACAGGCCGAGCGCCGAGGGCATGGCGATGCGCGCTTCGATCTTGCCGTACTTGAAGCTGCGCTTGCCCTGCGTCTTCATGCGGGCCGAGGTGTAGCGGAAGCCGCCGTAGTCCTGACGCCGGGCAGTGATCACCAGGTTGCCGTTCTCGATCGTCGCGTTCTCGCGCCGGTAGTACTGCAGCTCGTTGTTGCCCCAGCCGTTGGCGCCGTTGCCGGTCTCGAAGACCCAGTCCGGGCCGATGCTGCCGTTGAACTCGTCCTGCCAGACAAGCTGCCAGCTCTGCGCCAGGGCCAGTGGCGACAGGCAGGCCAGGAACAGGAACGCCCACAGGCGGTGGATCACTCTCATGATGTGCATGCTCCTCGGTCACCCGGCCGCGGAAGGCGGCACCGTCGGTTTTCTGATCGAGGCGGATGCTATGCAAGCGATTTCAGTTGATCTGAAAGCGCTTGCAACAAAGGTGCGCGCCAGTTTCCCGGGCGCTCGGGAAAATCCCCGACAGGGCGGCGGGAACGCGCTCAGGCCTTCTTGGCGTCGACCTTGGCCTGCTCCTTGGCCAGCGCGGTGTCGAGCTGCTTGCAGACCTCGGCCTCGATCTGCTTGGAGAAGGCGCCCATCAGCAGGCCGAGCTTCGCGTTGAGCGCGAAGTGGTCACCGGTGACGATCATCGTTCCGGAAACGCCGGCCCGCTTGAACTGCACGGTGTCGCTCGTCTCGCCTTCGAGGACGGTGCATTCCATCTCGTACTGCTTCTCGACGTGCTCGGCCCATTTGAAAGCGACCTTGCGGGCGCGGGCAAAACCGAGGGTGTGGTCACGGCGAACGTTGATGTCGGGCATGTTGAGTTTCTAGCGGGGGTTCGTGGCAGTGGCGCGGGGCGCCAGGGTCAACAGTGTCGCGTCGCGTTCGGCGCGGGGCAAGTCGGCCAGCGCCTGAACGGCCGCGTAGAAGCGCGGGAAATCGCGCCCCTCGCGCTCGAACAAGGCCTCGAAGGCCGGTACCCAATCGAGGTAAGCGCCCTGGATGCCGAGCGAGGCATTGTTCAGCCGGGCGAAGAAGGCATCGTAGCCTGTATAGCCGCCCCACTCGCCGGCCTTCAGCGCCTCGTACTCGGCGCGCATCGCCGCCATGAGGCCGGCCTTGCGGGCGCGCTTGGTCTCGTCACTCTCGCTGGACCGGTACAGGGCGTCGAGCGCCGCCCGGGCGCGGCGGGTGATGTCGCGCACCTGCTCGCGCCGCGTTTCGGCAAGTTGGGTCTGGGCCGACAGCCCGGCGCCACCGCCCCGGCGGGCCACCCATCGCTGGCTGCCCACCCGCTCGACCGCGGTGGCAAAAGACTCGTTGAACTGCGTGTCGCCGTGCGCGAACACGACCTGGTGTGCCAGCTCGTGGAAGATGAGCCGCGCCAGCTCCAGCTCGGACCAACCGATGAAGGTGTTCAGCAACGGGTCGCCGCCCAGCCAGTTCACCTTGCCGAGGGTGGAATACGCTGGAACGCCATAGACGGTGACTTCCAGGCCCTGGTCGCGCAAGGCCTGGCCTTCGGCCTCGGCCGTCGCCTGGTCGTAAAAGCCGCGATAGCCCACGCAGCCCACCACCGGGTAGCACCAGGTCTCGAGTTTCAGCGACAGCTCAGGCGCTGCGGCCACGTTCCACACCGCCGCACTGCGCTTCAGGTCGGCATAGGTGCGGTAGCTGCGGTTGTCGGGCAGCTTGAGTTCGCTGACCGCGAAGTCGCGCATCTCCTGGCTCAAGGCGAGACGCGTCTTCAGCGCTTCGGGCGTGTCGGGGGCGGCCAGCCAGTCGTCGACCGACCTCGCGCTTCCGATGAGGTTGAGGTGGCCCCGGGCCGACTGGGTGAGGTAGCCCACCGACGAGCAGCCGCTGGTCACGCATACCGTGCCGGCGGCAATCGCCACGAGGCCGACAACAGTGGCAGCGCTTGCCATCAACCAGGCCCTGAGCCGCACTTCAGGTCGCAGCCACTTCGACCAGGCAGTCGTAGAAGCTTGGCGCGTTGCCGAGGTCGGTCAGCCGCTGGTGGGTCAGCTCGTTGACGTTGGTGCCGTTGCGGCCGAGCTTGCGCCACCACACGCCCAGGCCATTGACCACGCCGGGACGTGCGCGATGGTTGATACGGGCCGTGCACAGGTAGCTGCCGCGGTCGTTGAAGACGCGCACCGGCTGCCCGTCGACCAGCGAGCGGGTGGCTGCATCGGCCGGGTGCAGCTCGACGACCGGCTCGGCCTCGATGTCGCGCAGGCTCTTGACGTTGACGAACGTGGAGTTGAGGAAGTGGCGGGCCGGTGGCGAGATCATCGCCAGCGGGTAGCGCGCGGCCAGCTCGGGGGTGCTGGCCGCGCTCTCGTAGTTCGGCACATGGTCCGGCAGCGGCACGCCGGGCGCCTCCGCGATGGCCTTGCCGCTGGGCGTGGGGAAGCCACCCTCGGCGAAGGGCGCCTCGGGCAGGCTCAGCTTGTGCCAACCGTCGCGCCGCAGCGCCTCGGCATCGACGCTGTCGCTGAAGGCCTGCTGCACCATTGATTCGTCGCTGTCGTGAAAGCAGGGCTCGTCGAAACCCAGGCGTGCCGCCAGCAGGCGGAAGATCTCGGCGTTGGACTTGGCCTGACCGCGCGGCGCCAGCGCCGGCTCGTTGACGAGCAGGTAGGTGTGGCCGTAGCTGGTGTGCGCGTCCCAGTGCTCCAGCTGGGTCGTGGCCGGCAGCACGTAATCGGCGTGGTCGGCGGTGTCGGTGAGGAAATGCTCCAGCACCACGGTGAAGAGGTCTTCCCGGCGGAAGCCCGCCACCACCTTGGGCGACTCGGGCGCCACCGCGACCGGATTGCTGTTGTAGACCACGATGGCCTCGATCTTCGGGCCGAAGGCCAGTGAGGCCTCGCGCAGCAGGTCGTCGCCGATCGTGCTCATGTTGATGGTGCGGGGCGTCCGTCCGGCCAGCAGGTCGGGCCGCTCCAGCCAGGCGCTGTTCTTCACCGCCTTGGCCCAGCCCGATGCCGAGAGCAGCAAACCGCCCGCGCGGTGGCGCCAGGCGCCCGTCAGGCAGGGCAGCAGCGCGATCAGCCGCACCGCGTTGCCGCCGCCACGCACGCGCTGCATGCCGTAGTTCAGGCGGATGGCCGCGGGCTTCGTGGTGCCGTAGTCGCGCGCCAGGCCCCTGACCTCGTCGGCCGTGAGGCCGCACTCGGCCGCGGTGCGCTCGGGCGGCCACTGCAGCGCCCGCTCGCGCAGCGCCGGCCAGCCTTCAACATGGCGCGCCAGGTAGTCGTGGTCCAGCCAGTCATTCACGATCAGCTCGTGCATCAGGCCCAGCGCGAGCGCCCCATCGGTGCCAGGCAGCAGCGCGAGGTGCTGGTGGCACTTCTCGGCCGTCTCGGTCTTGCGCGGGTCGATCGCGATCAGCTTCGCGCCGCTGCGCTTGGCGGCCTGGGCGAAGGTCCAGAAGTGCAGGTTCGAGGCGATCGAGTTGCTGCCCCAGATCAGGATCAGCTTGCTCTCGGCGAAATGCTCCAGGTGCATGCCGAGCTTGCCGCCGTAGGTCATCTGCAGCGCTTCTCCGCCAGCCGATGCACAGATGGTCCGGTCCAGCAGCGAGGCGCCGAGCCGGTGGAAGAAGCGCGCCGACATGCCGTCGCCCTGCACCAGGCCCATCGTGCCGGCGTACGAGTAGGGCAGGATGGCCTGCGGATCACGCGCCGCAATCGCCCTCAGCCGCGTGGCAATGTCGTCCAGCGCCTCGTCCCAGCCCACCGGCACGAACTGGCCCGCGCCTTTGGGGCCGACCCGCTTGAGCGGCGTCAGCACCCGCTCGGGGTGGTTGACGCGCTCGGCGTAGCGCGAGACCTTGGTGCACAGCGCGCCATGGGTGGGCGGATGGTCGGGGTCGCCCTGCAGGCGAACGACCTGCTCGCCCTGCACGGTCACGCGGATGGCGCAGGTGTCCGGGCAGTCGTGCGGGCAGGCGGCGTGGACGGTGCGGGTGTCGGCGGCGGGCGAGGCCGGGGAAGACAAGGCGGCGGCGGTCATCCTGAAATCATGTCACAGCGCCCCTGCCCCCGGCGTGGACGGGCCCTTGGCCTGGGCATCCCCGCCCGGGCCGGCGAGTAACATGCCCCGACGCCCCGAAGGCCCAGTCCACCGCCACCATGACGCTCATCGACACCCTGCAGGCCGACGCCGACACCATCGCCACGCTGCGCCGCGACATCCACGCCCACCCGGAGCTGTGCTTCGAGGAAGTGCGCACCGCCGACCTCGTCGCCAAGGCGCTCACCGACTGGGGCATCCCCATCCACCGCGGCCTGGGCAAGACCGGCGTCGTGGGCATCGTGAAGAACGGCAGCAGCCCGCGCGCCATCGGGCTGCGGGCCGACATGGACGCGCTGCCGGTCACCGAGCGCAACACCTTCGCCCATGCCAGCAAGCACCCCGGCAAGATGCACGCCTGCGGCCACGACGGCCACGTGGCCATGCTGCTGGGCGCGGCCCGCCACTTGGCCAAGCACCGCAACTTCGATGGCACCGTCTACCTGATCTTCCAGCCCGCCGAAGAAGGTGGCGGCGGCGCGCGCGAGATGGTCAAGGACGGCCTGTTCGACCGCTTCCCGATGGACGCGGTGTTCGGCATGCACAACTGGCCCGGCTACGAAGCCGGCCAGTTCGCGGTGTGCGACGGCGCGGCGATGGCATCGAGCAACGAGTTCAAGATCACCATCAAGGGCCGCGGCGCCCACGCAGCCCTGCCCCACCTGGGCCTGGACCCGGTGCCAGTGGCCTGCCAGATGGTGCAGGCCTTCCAGACCATCGTCAGCCGCAACAAGAAGCCGCTGGACACGGCCGTGGTCTCGGTGACGATGATCCACACCGGCGAAGCGACCAACGTGGTGCCAGACACCTGCGTGGTCGAGGGTACGGTGCGCACCTTCAGCCTGGATGTGCTCGACCTGATCGAGCGCCGCATGGAAGAGATCACCCGCCACACCGCCGCCGCCTTCGGCTGCACGGCCGATTTCACCTTCCACCGCAACTACCCGCCCACGGTGAACCATGCACGCGAAGCGCAGTTCCTGCGCGGCGTGATGCGTGATCTGGTGGGCGAGGCCAACACTTTGGAGTTCGAGCCTGCGATGACGGCCGAGGACTTCAGCTACTTCCTTCTTGAAAGGCCCGGCGCCTACTTCGTGATCGGCAATGGCGACGGCAGCCACCGCATGGGCGGCCACGGCATGGGCCCCTGCACCCTGCACAACCCCAGCTACGACTTCAACGACGCGCTGATCGCGCCGGGGGCGGCGCTGTGGGTGCGACTGGCAGAGCGCTTCCTGTCGGCCGCCTGAGTGCACCACGGCATGTCCTGAAACGACCGCACTCCGTCCGGATGCGGGCTACCGGAGGCTCGTGGCCGAGAGGATGATGGCATCCTCTGCTACTGAAACGAAGGCGCCGCCATGTCCTCTTCCACCCATGCCACCGCCCTGCTGCTGATCGATGTGCAGGAGTCCTTCCGCGCCCGCCCCTACTGGCGCGACGACGAGGTCCCCGCCTTCCTGGCCCGCACCAACGCGCTGCTGGCCGGCGCGGCGCAAGCCGGCATCCCGGTCGTGCAGGTGTTCCACACCGATGGCCCGAACAGCACCGACAACGCCTTCTCGCACGCCAGCGGGCTGGTCAAGCCGCTGGCCGGACTGGCGCCCTTCGAGCCGACGCTGGTGGTGGAGAAGCACCGCCACAGCGCCCTGGTCGGCACCGGCCTGGCGGTGTGGCTGCACCAGCGCGGCATCCGCCGCCTGATCGTGGCCGGCATCCGTACCGAGCAGTGCTGCGAGACCACCACCCGCCACGCCAGCGACGAAGGCTGGGAAGTGGACTACGTGACCGAAGCCACGCTGACCTTCGACATGCCCACCCCTTCGGGCCAGACGCTGACGGCCGCCCAGATCCGCGAGCGCACCGAGACCGTGCTGGCCGGCCGCTTCGCCACGATCTGCACGGTGGAGCAGGCGCTTCAGCGCGCCGGCGGCACGCGATGACCACGCGCCTGCTGCTGCTGATGTTCGATGAGGTGGAGCTGCTCGACTTCGCCGGGCCCTACGAGGTCTTCACCACCGCCAACCGCATGGCGGCCCGGCGCGACGGCGCGGCGCCGCCGCCCTTCGCGCTGCAGACCGCATCGCCCGACGGCCGCCCCGCCACCGCCCGCGCCGGGCTGGTGCTGCAGCCGGATGCGGCGCTCGCCCAGGCCACGCCGGCCGACGTGCTGCTGGTGCCGGGCGGTGTGGTCGATGGCCTGCTGGCCGATGCGCGGCTGCTGGCCGAGCTGCGGCGCCGGGCCGATGCGGCGCGCATCACCGCGTCGATCTGCACCGGCGCCTTCGTGCTGGCCGACGCCGGCTTGCTGCACGCCGCCGAGTGCACGACGCACTGGGAGGACGCCAGCGAACTGGCCCGCCGCCACCCGCACCTGCGCGTGCAGCCCGAGCGGCGCTGGGTGGACAACGGCCGCATCGTCACCTCGGCCGGCATCGCCGCGGGCATCGACATGAGCCTGCACCTGGTCGGCCGGCTGGTGGACCCGGAGCTGGCCCGCCGCACGGCGCGCCAGCTGGACGTGCCCTGGAGCGGCTGATGGCGCGCCCGCCCGTCGACGTGCTGTTCGTGGTGCTGCCGGACACGCTGCTGCTGGACCTGGCCGGCCCGGCCGAGGCCTTCCGGCTGGCGAACCAGCAACTGGCGCGGCGAGGCCGCCCGCCCGCCTTCCGCCTGCGCTATGTCGGGCCGGAGCCCAGCGCCAACTCATCGGTCGGTCTGGTGCTCAGCGGCCTGGAGCCACTGCCCGCCGAGTTGCCCGGGCGCGCCTGGGTGGTGCTGCTCGGCCGGCCGGGCGAGGCCACGCAGGTGCTGCGCCGACAGCGCGCGTGGCTGGCGGCACGCGACTGGCTGTCGCGCACCGTGGCACCGGCCATCGAAGCCGCGGACGGCCCGCACCGGCTGCTCACGGTCTGCGTGGGCGCGCTGCTGGCCGCGGACGCCGGCCTGCTCGGCGGGCGCGCGGTGACCAGCCACCACGAGCTGCTGGACGACCTGCGTACCCTCGCCCCGGCGGCGCGTGTGCTGGGCAACCGGATCTTCGTGGAGGACGGGCCTCTGGCCAGCAGCGCCGGCATCACCGCCGGCATCGACCTGGCCCTGCACCTCGTGGCGCAGGAGCTGGGCGACGCCCTGGCCTCGGCTGTGGCGCAGGTGATGGTCGTGTTCCACCGCCGCGGTGGTGACGACCCGGAGCGCTCGCCGCTGTTGACCGGTCGCAGCCACCTGCACCCCGCCGTGCACGCGGTGCAGAGCGCGGTGCTGGAGGCGCCTGGCGAGGACTGGTCGCTGGAACGTATGGCGGCACTGGCCCATGTGACGCCGCGCCATCTCTCGCGCCTGTTCCGCGAGCATGCCGGGCTGACACCGCGCGAGCATGTGGAGCAGGTGCGGCTGGCGCTGGCGAACGAGGCGAAAAGCGCCGGCCTGCAGACCCAGCGGGCCATCGAGCTGGCGGGCTTCCGATCGGACCGGCAATGGCGCCGGGCCCGCGGCCGCGCCGCGGCGGCGTCCTGACGCCTGCTCGCCGAACCCGAAGCTCAGCCCAGCAGGCCGCGTGCGCTCAGCTCACGCTCCAGCGCCACATCGCCGGTGAACTGCACCGCCTGCCAGCCGAGGGCCTGCGCGGCCTCGATGTTGGGGCCATGGTCGTCGATGAAAAGTACCTGCGGCGCCGGCAGGCCGAACTGCTGCAAGGCATGGTCGTAGATGGCCCGGCTGGGCTTGTTGACCTTCGCACGAGACGAAAACACACCACCCGCGAACCAGCCCATGAAGTCGTGGCTGCGCTCCAGGTGCTCGGCAAAGGGCAGCGGCATGTTCGAGAGGAAGTACAGCGGCAGGCCGGCGTCCTTCAGACGTGCCATCAGCGCCACCGTGCCGGCCAGTGGCGTGAGCGAGGCCGGCGCCGCGTCGACCACCGCCTGCACCTCGTGCTCGCCCAGCCCGGTGCGGCCGGCAATGCGCGACACCAGCGCCGGCACCTCGACCCGGCCGGCGTCGAAATCACCCCAGTCGCCCTGGTAGCTCTGGAAGATCTGCGCTGTCCAGTGCACCGCCGCCTCGGCTGAATGGGCGCGATGGGGCAGCACCCGGCTCAGCAGGGCCTCGGGCTGCCAGTCGAAGACCACGCGGCCGAAGTCGAACACCACGGCCGTCGGCTTGCTTTGCACCATACCTTGCTCAGCCACGCAGGTGGTTGAGCAGGCCGGCCGTCGAGCTGTCCAGGCCCGCCACATCGCCCGAGGCGAACCGGGGCAGCAGCTGGTTGCACAGCGCTTTGCCCAGCTCCACGCCCCACTGGTCGAAGCTGTTGATGCCCCAGACCACGCCGCTGACGAACACGCGATGTTCGTACAGTGCGACCAGCGCCCCCAGCGAGCGCGGGTGCAGCGCGTCGAGCAGCAGCGTGGTGCTGGGCCGGTTGCCTGGGAAGCTGCGGTGACGTGCCAGCACTGCGCGGTCCAGGGTGGACGAGGCGGTGGGCGCCTGCTCGGTGGCCGCCTCATCGGCCGTCTTGCCCAGCATCAGGGCCTGGCTTTGCGCCAGGCAGTTGGCGAGCAGCTTGGTGTGCAGGTCGCCGTGGCCATGGCTGGGCTGCTTCACCGCGATGAACTCGACCGGGACCACGTCGGTGCCCTGGTGCAGCATCTGGAAATAGGCATGCTGGCCGTTGGTGCCCGGCTCGCCCCAGACCACCGGGCTGGTGCCGTAGGGCAGCGGGCGACCGTCGAGGTCGACACCCTTGCCGTTCGACTCCATCTCCAGCTGCTGCAGGTAGGCGGGCAGCCGGGCCAGGCCCTGGTGGTAAGGCGCTACCGAGCGGCTCGTGAAGCCGTGGAAGTTGCGGTACCAGACGTCGAGCAGGCCCAGCTGCACGGGCAGGTTCTGCGCCAGCGGCGCCTCGGCGAAGTGCGTGTCCATCGCATGCGCGCCGCCCAGAAAGGCGCGGAAGTGCTCGGCACCAATGGCGATGGCGAGCGGCAGGCCGATGGCACTCCACAGCGAGTAGCGGCCGCCGACCCAGTCCCAGAAGCCGAAGGTTTCGGTGATGCCGAAGGCAGCGGCGGCCTGCAGATTGGTGGTGACACCGACGAAATGGCGGGCCGTGTCCCGCCCGCCGTTCGAGACGAACCACTCGCGCGCGACCGCGGCATTGGCCATGGTCTCCTGCGTGGTGAAGGTCTTGGAGGCGATCACGAACAGGGTGCGTTCGGGCTTCAAGCCCTTCAGCACCGGCGTGATGTCGTGGCCGTCGACATTGGACACGAAGTGAAGCCGAAGGCCGGGGTGGCAAAAGGGCTGCAGCGCGAGGGCCGCCATGCGGGGGCCGAGGTCGGAGCCACCGATGCCGATGTTGACGATGTCGGTGTAGCCGCTGCCCGCCTCGGCGCGCACGCGCTCGGCAAAGGCCAGCATGCGGTCGAGCACCTCGTGCACGTCCTGGGTGAACGGGCCCTGGCCGCGCGGTGCCCGCAGCGCGGTGTGCAGCACGGCGCGGCCTTCGGTGGTGTTGATCGGCTCGCCGGCCAGCATCGCGTCGCGCTTCGCCGCCACGCCGCATTCCCCTGCCAGCTCGGTCAGCAAGCGGCGGGTATTCTCGTCCCAGCGGTTCTTCGACAGGTCGGCGAAGACCTCGGGCGCCTGCAGCCCGAAGCGGCTGAAGCGGGCCGGGTCGTCTGCAAAGGCCTGGCGCAGGTCGAACTCGCGCCCGTGGGCCTCGAAGTGGCCACGCAAGGCGCCCCAGGCGACCGTTTCGTCGCAGCGCAGCATCGCCATGTCAGGCTTCCTGGATCAGCCTGTCGAGCCTGGCCGCGTCGGCCGCAAACAGGCGAATGCCTTCGGCCAACTTCTCGGTCGCCATCGCGTCTTCGTTGAGGGCGTAACGGAAGCCGGTCTCGTTGTAGCCCACGGGGTGCAGGTCCATGCCCTGAGCCTCCTGCGCGTCCAGCAGCGGCGTGACCGGGGCCTCGCTGGCCTGCAGCTGCGCCAGCAGGTCGGGGCTGATGGTCAGCAGGTCGCAGCCCGCCAGCGCCACGATCTGGCCGACGTTGCGGAAGCTGGCACCCATCACTTCGGTCTCGATGTCGAACTTCTTGTAGTGGTTGTAGATGCGGGTCACCGACTGCACGCCCGGGTCCTGGGCGCCGGCCATCGCTTCCTCGTTCCAGGCCGCGCCGGCCTGCTTCTTGTACCAGTCGTAGATGCGGCCGACGAAGGGGCTGATCAGCGTGACGCCCGCCTCGCCGCAGGCCACCGCCTGGCTGAAGCTGAACAACAGGGTGAGGTTGCAGGAAATCCCTTCGCGCTCGAGCACACGCGCAGCCTGGATGCCCTCCCAGGTCGAGGCGATCTTGATCAGCACCCGCTCGCGCGGCACACCGGCCGCCTCGTACAGCCCGATGAGGTGATGGGCCCGGGCGATGGTGCCGGCGGTGTCGAAGGACAGGCGCGCATCGACCTCGGTCGAGACCCGGCCGGGCACCACCTCGAGGATCTCGCGACCGAAGCGCACCAGCACCTGGTCGACGATGCTGTGCAGGGGCTGGTCACGGTGCGCGGCCACCGTGTCCTTCAGCAGCGGCGCGTAGTCCGGCTGCTGCACCGCCTTCAGGATCAGCGACGGGTTGGTCGTCGCATCGCGCGGCGCGTACTGCGCGAGCTGCTTGAAGTTGCCGGTGTCGGCCACGACGGTGGTGTAGGCCTTGAGTTGGTCGAGCTGGTTCATGGTCCGAAGTGTCTTGGGGCCCGCCGGGACGACGGGCAGTGCGGCGCAACCCGAATTAGAACGCCAGCGCCGGCGGGCATGGTGACGACACGGTTACGAAGCGGGCCGCCGGCCCGGCGCGGCGGCAACCCGCATTGACCCGTGGAAGAAACTCATGCATCATCAACAGTGTAACTTTGTTTCACATCGCTGACCATGTCCTTCGACCTCGTATTTTTCGGTGGCACCGGCGACCTCACCTGGCGCAAGCTGATGCCCGCGCTGTTCCAGGCCTTCCGCCACGGCAAGCTGCCCGCCGGCGGGCGCATCCTGGCAGTGGCCCGCGACGAGCGCAGCGACGCCGACTACCGGCAGTTCATCCGCGAGCGCTTCGTCGATGTCGACAGCTCCAAGCGCCCGAGCGACGACGAGTTCGACCGCTTCGCCGCGCTGCTGCACTACCGCCGGATGGATCTTTCCCAGCCCGCCGACTACGCCGGCCTGAAGAGCTGGATCGACGAGCGCGGCGCCGACACCGCCGTGCTGTACCTCGCCACCAGCCCGCACCTGTTCCCGGTGATCTGCGAGCAGCTCGGCGCCGCCGGGCTGAACGGCCCGAAGGTGCGTGTGGTGCTCGAGAAGCCGCTGGGCCACGACCTGGCCAGCGCGCAGGAGATCAACCGCGTCGTGCGCTCGGTCTTCAGCGAGCGCCAGGCCTTCCGCATCGACCACTACCTGGGCAAACCCTCGGTGCAGAACCTGATGGCCCTGCGCTTCGGCAACGCGCTGTTCGAGCCCCTGTGGAACCGGCAGAGCATCGCCAACATCCAGATCACGCTGGCCGAATCGCTCGGCGTCGGAACCCGCGGTGATTTCTACGACCGCACCGGCGCCCTGCGCGACATGATCCAGAACCACGCGCTGCAGTTGCTGACGATGATCGCGATGGAGCCGCCGTCGACCAACGATGCCGACGCGATCCGCGACGAGAAGCTGAAGGTGCTGAAGTCGCTCAAGCCCTTCACGCCGGCCAGCGTGTCGCGCGACGTGCTGCGCGGGCAGTACAAGGCCGGCACGGTCGATGGAAAGCCCGTGCCCGGCTACCTCGACGAGGTCAAGGTGCCGCCGGGCAGCACCTGCGAGACCTTCGTCGCGCTGCGCACCGAGGTGCAGAACTGGCGCTGGGCCGGCGTGCCCTTTTACCTGCGCACCGGCAAGCGGCTGGCGGCGCGGGACGCCCAGATCGTGGTCAACTTCCGCGAGGTGCCGCACCCCATCTTTCCCGGTTCGCCACGGGCCAACAAGCTGGTCATCAAGCTGCAGCCCGAAGACGGCCTGGAACTGCACCTGCTGGCGGCCAAGGGCGCCGGTCAGGGCGATGCGCTGAGCCCGGTCTTCCTCGATCTCGATTTCGACAAGGCTTTCCCGACCGAGCGTGTCGGCGCCTACGAGCGCCTGCTGCTGGACGCGATCGCCGGCCGCCTGAACCTCTTCGTGCGCAGCGACGAGCAGGAGCAGGCTTGGCGCTGGGTCGAGCCCATCCTCGACACCTGGGCCGAAGACGCCAGCGACCTGAAGACCTACACCGCCGGCAGCTGGGGCCCACCCGCCGCCAGCGCGATGGTCGCGCGCGACGGCTTCGCGTGGGCCGAGGAGCAGTGATGACCGCCCCTCGCCCCATGGGTACATGGTTCGATCCCCCGGGGGGATCGGCCCTTGCTCGGGAGCGGCCCGGCGCTGCGGCCCGCCTTGGTCACAGGGGCCACCATGCTTGATCGCATCAGAGCCTCCATCCCGGCGCTGCCACCCGCCGAACAGCGTGTGGCCAAGCTGGTGCTGAGCGACCCGCGCACCTTTGCCTCGATGCCGGTCGGCGAGCTGGCCGAACGGGCGCATGTGAGCAAACCCACCGTGGTGCGCTTCTGCCGCAGCGTCGGCTACGACGGGCTGGCCGACTTCAAGCTCAAGCTGGCCGGCACGGTGAACGAGGGCGTCCCCTTCGTGCACCGTGCCGTCGACGAGGACGACAAGCCCGGCGACATCATCGTCAAGGTGATCGACAACGCGGTCAGCGCCTTGCTGAAGTACCGCAACGACGCCGCCGGCCATGCCTTCGAGCGGGCCATGGCGGCGCTGGTCGACACAGCGAAGCAGAACGGTCGCGTCGAGTTCTACGGCGTCGGCAACTCCGGCATCGTCGCGCAGGACGCGCAACACAAGTTCTTCCGTCTGGGCGTGAACGCGGTCGCAATGAGCGACGGGCATGTCCAGGTGATGAGCGCCACCATGCTGAAGGCACACGACTGCGCCGTGGTGATCAGCAACTCCGGCCGCAGCAAGGACTTGCTGGGGGTGGCCGAGATCGCCCAGCGCAAGGGTGCCACGCTGATCGTGATCACGGCGAGCGGCTCACTGCTGGCGCAGATGGCGCAAGGCTCTGGCCAGATCCTGCTGGCGGCCGACCACCCCGAGGACTACGACCGCTACAGCCCGATGGTGTCGCGCATGCTGCACCTGATGATCGTCGACATCCTGACGACCGGTGTGGCGCTGCGACTGGGGCCGGGCATGCGCCCTGTGCTGCAGGAGATCAAGCGCAACCTGCGCACGCGGCGCTACGCGCCGAACTACCCGGAATAGGCACCTGCCCGGGCAGCGCTCAGGCCCGGCCGCCGTTCAGGTTCAGCAGCTCGGCCACGCCGTAGAGCTGGGCCAGGTCGACCAACTTGGCCGGTGCATTGCACACCTCGAAACCCCGCTGGCGCTCCTCCGCCAGCCGACGGCACTGCAGCAACACCGCCAGCGAGGCCGAGTCGACGTGCACAAGCGCGGCCGCATCGATCGAGATGACCGGCTCGCTGGCGCCGGCGATGGCGGGGCCGAGGGAGGCCAGCGCTGAGCGCGCGTCGCGCAGCGTCAGCGCCGCCGGCAGCGCGAGCGTCGTGGCCTCGGCGGGCATCAGCTCTTGCCCCCGGCCTTGTTCTTCTCGGCCAGCTTGGCGATCAGGCCGTCAATGCCGATCGAGCCGATCTCCTGCGAGAAGCTGTTCTTGTACTGCTCGACCAGCCACACGCCCATGACGTTGACGTCGTAGATCTTCCAGCCGGCTTCGGCTTTCTCCAGACGGTAGTCGAGCTGGATCGGCTCCCCCTTGCCCTTGACCTCTGTGCGAACGACCACCTCGTTGGCGGACGCATCGGCGCGGAAAGGCTTCAGTTGCACCGTCTGGTCACGCACCTGCGACAGGGCACCGGAGTAGGTGCGCACCAACAGCGTCTTGAACTCGGCTTGCAGGCGCTGCTGCTGGTCGGGCGTGGCGCTGCGCCAGTGCCGACCGACGGCAGAGGCCGTCATGCGCTGGAAGTTGACGTGCGGCATCACCTTGGCATCGACCAGCGCAGCGATCTTCGACACATCGCCGCCCTGGATGGCCTTGTCGCTCTTGATGGTGTCGATGACTTCGGTCGACACCTGCTTGATCAGGCCGTCAGGGCCGGAAGCGGCCTGGGCGCGCACGGCCAGCGGGCTCGCCAGCGAAGCAGCGGCCAGGGCGGCCAGAGCGACGCGACGGGTCAGGGCAATCGAAAACATGAGGGTCCTTCCTTCATTGGGTGGGGCGCCCGGTTGGCGCCGATCCCGACCTGCCGACAACGCGGCACGGCGGGCACCGGTTCACCGCCATCGGTGACAAATTGCAGATCTGGCGCGCGCGGCAGGCGCACCGGCGATCACTTCGCCGCGGCCGGCTCCTCGTCTTCTTCGGGCGCTTCCGGCGGGTTGCCGTCGTAGACCTGATTCTGGCGTCGGGCCAGATAGGCGTCCCGCAGGAAGCTGTAGCGGTCGAGCGCGACATCGTCGAGCACCTTGCTGGCACCCAGAAGGCCTGCCCGCGTGCTGACAGTCTGCAGCACGGTCACCCCGATCAGGGTGGCCTGGGTGTCGTTGATGTAGTGGCTCGGGCCGAAGTACATGTCAGCCGGCAACGCGAAGGTGTCGCGCACCGTCGACGGACCCAGGACCGGCAGCACCAGGTAAGGGCCGGAAGTGGCGCCCCAGCGGCCGAGCGTCTGGCCGAAGTCTTCCGACTGCTTCTCAAGGCCGATCTCACTGCCGATGTCCAGCAGGCCGCCGAAACCCAGCACGCTGTTGGTGGCGACGCGAAAGCTCATCTGAGCCCCGCTCTCGAACTTGCCTTGGAGGAAGTGGTTCACGGCCGACCACGCATCGGCCACGTTGCCGAAGACGTTGCTGACGAGCGTGCGAACGTACTCCGGCACCACGTCCTGGTAGGCCTGGGCCACCGGCTTGAGCACGGCGGTGTCGATGGCATCGTTGAAGGAGAACACCGATCGGTTGAACGACTCGAACGGGTCCTTCTTCGATGGTGCCGCCGCTGCCGCAGCGGGCTCGGGCGTGATGCCCTGTGCACTGGCGATCGGGCCGGTGACCGCCAGCGCCGCCGTCAGCACCCAGGCCGCGCAGGCCCTCATTTGCCTTCCTCGGTGCCGTGAGCGGCCCCGGCTTCGGCCGCCTTGTTGAACAGCATCTGGCCAATCAGGTTCTCGAGCACCACGGCCGACTGCGTCTGCGTGATGATCGTGCCGGGTGTGAAGTTCTTGTCGTCCGCGCCAGGCTCAAGGCCGATGTACTGGTCGCCCAGCAGGCCGGAGGTCAGGATCTTGGCAGAAGAGTCCTTCGGAAACTCGACCCCGGCATTGATCTGCATCTTGACCACGCCCTGGTAGGTCTTGGGATCGAGCTTGATGGAGGTGACGCGGCCGACCACCACGCCGGCCGATCGCACCGGTGCGCGCACCTTCAGGCCGCCGATGTTGTCGAAGCGGGCTTCCAGCGGATAAGTCTCGCCGTTGCTGAAGCTGGCCAGGTTGGCGGCCTTCAGCGCGACGAAGAGCAGCGCAGCGACGCCCAGCAGGACGAAGAGGCCGACGAGGATTTCGATGCTTTTCTTTGCCATCGTTGTGGTTCCTTAGCGCGTCGAGAACATCAGCGCCGTGAGGATGAAATCCATTCCCAGCACCGCCAGCGAGGAGACGACGACGGTGCGGGTGGTCGCGTAGGCGACGCCCTCGGGCGTCGCCTCGGTCACATAGCCCTGGTACAGCGCGACAGCGGTGCAGATCACCCCGAAAACCGCGCTCTTCACAATGCCGTTCCCGACATCGCGCCAGACGTCGACCGCCGTTTGCTGGATCGACCAGAAGTTGCCAGGGTCGATGCCGATCAGACCCACGCCCACCAGCCAGGCACCGACGATGCCGACTGCCGAGAACATGATGGCCAGCAAGGGCATCGAGATCACGCCAGCCAGGAAGCGAGGCGCGAGCACCCGCTCCCGGGGGTCGATCGCCATCAGTTCCAGGGCCGAGATCTGCTCGCCGGCTTTCATCAGGCCGATCTCGGCGGTGAGCGAGGTGCCGGCTCGCCCGGCGAACAGCAGCGCCGTCACCACCGGGCCCAACTCGCGCACCAGCGACAGGTTCACCACCAGGCCCAGCGATTCGGCCGCACCGTAGGTGACCAGTGCGTAGTACATCTGCAGCGCCAGCACGAAGCCCACCGCCGCGCCAGAGGCCAGGATGATGATCAGCGAGCGGTTGCCGATGGCGTGAACCTGCCCGACCACCAGGCCGAAGCGGCGCAATGCGGCGGGCGACGCCGCCACCAGGTCGCTGAAGAACAACGCCGCGCGGCCCCAACCTTGCAGCATGCGCAGGCCACGCGCCCCCAGCCATGCCAGCGGATTCATGCCACCCCTTTCAGGCCGAAATCCTGCACCATAGGCACCGCGGGGTAATGGAACTTGACAGGGCCGTCGGGTTCGCCACGCACGAACTGGCGAACTTCGGGCTCGGTGCTGTTCATCAGCTCGGCGGGCGTGCCCTGGGCGACGACCCGGCCACCGGCGGCCATCAGCACCACCCAGTCGCTGATTGCCATGCACTCGGGCACGTCGTGCGAGATCACGATCGACGTGGCACCGGTCACGTCGTTGAGGGTACGGATCAGCTTGGCAGCCACGCCCATCGAGATCAGGTCGAGCCCGGCGAAGGGCTCGTCGTACATGATGAGCTCGGGGTCGAGCACGATCGCACGCGCCAGGGCGACGCGGCGGGCCATGCCGCCCGACACCTCGCTGATCTTCAGGTGCGATGCGCCACGCAGCCCCACCGCATTGAGCTTCATCAGCACGATGTCGTGGATCAACGGCTCGGGCAAGTCGGTCATCTCCCGCAAGGGGAAGGCGACGTTCTCGTAGACCGTCAGGTCGGTGAAGAGCGCGCCGAACTGGAACAGCATGCCCAGGCGCCTGCGCAGCCGGTACAACTGGGCGCGGTCGCCGACATTGACCACCTCGCCGTCGAAGATGACACGCCCCTGGGTGGCGCGATGAACGCCGCCGATCAAGCGCAGCAGCGTGGTCTTGCCGCAGCCTGAGCCGCCGAGCACGGCCGTGACCTTGCCGCGCATGAAGCGCAGGCTGATGTCGTTGAGGATCGTCCGGCTGGTGTCATACCCAAACGTGACGTGGTCGATCTCGATGAAGGCGTCGCTCATTTCGGGCAGGGATTTCCCGAAGATTGTCGCATGGGCTTTTCAGACTCATTCCGGCTTTGCCCGGCCGCCACGTCCGGACACCCGCCAGCAACACGGCGGCTTTCGCCGCCGTGTGCTAAGGAAGATGCCGTCAGGCCCTCAGCGCGGCAACGTCGACGCGCCCATCAGGTACTCGTCGACCGCCCGCGCGGCTTGGCGCCCCTCGCGGATGGCCCAGACGACGAGCGACTGGCCTCGGCGCATGTCGCCGGCAGCGAACACCTTGTCGACATTCGTCCTGTAGCCCAGCGCCGCGTCGGTGCCGGCCTTGGCGTTGCCGCGCATGTCGAGGTCGACGCCGAAGCCCTGCACCACCGACGCCACCGGGCTGACGAAGCCCATGGCCAACAGGGCCAGGTCCGCCTTCAGCAGCTGCTCTGTGCCGGGCACCTCGGCCATCTTGCCGTTCTTCCACTCGACCCGCACCGTCTTCAGCCCCGTCAGCTTGCCCTTCTCGCCGACGAACTCTTTCGTCGCGATGGCGAACTCGCGCTGGCAGCCCTCTTCGTGGCTGGACGACGTACGCAGCTTGTAGGGCCAGTAGGGCCAGGTGAGCAGGCGGTCTTCCTCTTCGGGGGGCATCGGCATCAGCTCGAACTGAGTCACGCTGGCCGCGCCGTGCCGGTTGCTGGTGCCCACGCAATCGCTGCCGGTGTCGCCACCGCCGATCACGATCACGTGCTTGCCATCGGCCCGCATCTGGCCCTTGAGCTTGTCGCCCGCGTTGACCTTGTTCTGCTGCGGCAGGAATTCCATCGCGAAGTGCACGCCGTCGAGGTCTCGCCCCGGCACCGGCAGGTCGCGGCTCTGCTCGGCGCCGCCGCACAGCAGCACGGCATCGAACCCGGCTTTCAGCTCGTCGGGCGTGACGCTGGACTTGGCCCAGTTCGTCACCTTGGACCCCTTGGGCAACTCGCCCACCATCACGCCGGTGCGGAAGACGACGCCTTCGGCCTCCATCTGCGACACGCGGCGGTCGATGTGCGACTTCTCCATCTTGAAGTCGGGGATGCCGTAGCGCAGCAGGCCGCCGACGCGGTCGTTCTTCTCGAACACCGTCACCGCATGGCCGGCACGCGCCAGCTGCTGGGCGGCGGCGAGGCCCGCGGGCCCAGAGCCGACGATCGCCACCTTCTTGCCCGTCCTGAACGCTGGCGGGTGCGGCTTCACCCAGCCTTCCTCCCAGGCCCGGTCGATGATCGCGTGCTCGATCGACTTGATGCCCACTGCGTCGTCGTTGACGTTCAGCGTGCAGGCAGCCTCGCACGGCGCCGGGCAGATGCGGCCGGTGAACTCCGGGAAGTTGTTGGTACTGTGCAGCACCGTGATCGCGTTCTTCCAATCGCCGCGGTAGACGAGGTCGTTGAAGTCCGGGATCACGTTGTTGACCGGGCAGCCGTTGTTGCAGAAGGGCGTGCCGCAGTCCATGCAACGCGCGCCCTGCACCTTGGCCTGGTCGGCCGCGAGGCCGATGACGAATTCCTTGTAGTGCTTCAGCCGTTGCCCGACAGGCGCGTAGCCCTCTTCGATGCGCTCGTATTCGAGGAAGCCGGTGACTTTTCCCATGGTTGGCTCGATGTCTTACTTGGAGGTCAGCGACTTGCCGGCCTTGGCGGCCGCCTTCTTCTCGGCCGCCTTGCCCAGGGCCTCGATCGTCTCGCGCGCCGCATGCAGCTCGCCCAGGGCGCGCTTGTACTCGGTGGGGAAGACCTTGACGAACTTGGCGCGGGAGTCGGCCCAATGGTCGAGCAGCTCGCGAGCACGCAGCGAGCCCGTCCACTTGTGGTGGTCTTCGATCAGCTTCTTCAGCAGCACCTCGTCGGTCTGCTGCTTGTGCCAGATCGCCGGGTCCACCGTGTCTTCCTGCTCCTGGGCGCTCAGCACCTTTTCGAGCGTGACCATGGACGTGTTGCAGCGCTTGGCAAACTGGCCGTCCTCGTCGTACACGTAGGCCACGCCGCCCGACATGCCGGCCGCGAAGTTGCGCCCCGTCTTGCCGAGCACCGCAACCGTGCCGCCGGTCATGTACTCGCAGCCATGGTCACCCGTGCCCTCGACCACTGCCGTGGCGCCGGACAGCCGCACCGCGAAGCGCTCGCCAGCCACGCCGCGGAAAAAGGCCTCGCCGCTGGTCGCGCCATACAGCGCGGTGTTGCCGACGATGATGTTGCCGGTCGCGTCGCCGCGGAAGTCGATGCTCGGCCGCACCACCACCCGGCCGCCGGACAGGCCCTTGCCGGTGTAGTCGTTGGCCTCGCCGATCAGGTACAGCGTGATGCCCTGGGCCAGGAAGGCTGCGAAGCTCTGGCCGCCGGTGCCTTCCATCTGGATGAACACCGTGTGGTCCGGCAGGCCCTGCGGGTGGCGGCGGATCAGCTCGCCCGACAGCATCGCGCCCACCGAGCGGTTGACGTTGCGCGCGTCTTCCATGAACTGGATCTTTTCGCCGGTCTCGAGCGCGTCCTTGCACTTCTTGATCAGCTTGCGGTCCAGCGCCTTGTCCAGGCCGTGGTCTTGCTCATCGACGTGGTAGCGGGCCACCTCGGCCGGCGCCGCCGGCCGATGGAAGATGCGGCTGAAGTCCAGCCCCTTGGCCTTCCAGTGGCTGATGGCCTTGCGGGTGTCGAGCAGGTCGGCGCGGCCGATCAGCTCGTCGAACTTGCGGATGCCCAGCTGGGCCATCAGCTGGCGCGCCTCCTCGGCCACGAAGAAGAAGTAGTTGACGACGTGCTCGGGCTTGCCGGCGAACTTGGCGCGCAGCACCGGGTCCTGCGTGGCCACGCCCACCGGGCAGGTGTTGAGGTGGCACTTGCGCATCATGATGCAGCCCTCGACCACCAGCGGCGCCGTGGCGAAGCCGAACTCATCCGCGCCCAGCAGGGCACCGATGACCACGTCGCGGCCTGTCTTCATCTGGCCGTCGGCCTGCACGCGCACCCGGCCGCGCAGGCGGTTCAACACCAGCGTCTGCTGCGTCTCCGCGAGGCCGAGTTCCCACGGCGTGCCCGCATGCTTGATGCTGGACCACGGCGAGGCACCGGTGCCGCCGTCGTGCCCGGCGATCACCAGGTGGTCGGCCTTGCACTTGGTGACGCCGGCGGCGATGGTGCCCACACCCACTTCCGACACCAGCTTGACGCTGATGGAAGCACGCGGGTTGGCGTTCTTCAGGTCGTGGATGAGCTGTGCCAAGTCCTCGATCGAATAGATGTCGTGGTGCGGCGGCGGGCTGATGAGGCCCACGCCTGGCACCGAGTAGCGCAGGAAGCCGATGTAGTCGCTGACCTTGCCACCCGGCAGCTGGCCGCCCTCGCCGGGCTTGGCGCCTTGCGCCATCTTGATCTGGATCTGGTCGGCCGAGACCAGGTACTCGGTGGTGACACCGAAGCGGCCCGACGCGACCTGCTTGATCTTCGAGCGCAGGCTGTCGCCTTCCTTCAGCTCATAGTCGGCCTGGACAACGCCACTGCCGAGCACATCCGACACCCTGGTGCCGGCAGCGACGGGGATACCCTTCAGCTCGTTGCGGTAGCGCGCCGGGTCTTCACCGCCCTCACCCGTGTTGCTCTTGCCGCCGATGCGGTTCATCGCGATCGCCAGGGTCGAGTGCGCCTCGGTGCTGATCGAGCCCAGCGACATCGCGCCCGTGGCGAAACGCTTGACGATCTCGGCCGCCGGCTCGACCTCGTCGACCGAGATGGCTTTGGCCGGGTCGAACTTGAATTCGAACAGGCCGCGCAGCGTCAGGTGGCGCTTGCTCTGGTCGTTGATGATCTGGGCGTATTCCTTATAGGTGTCGAACTTGCCCGAGCGCGTGCTGTGCTGCAGCTTGGCGATCGCGTCCGGCGTCCACATGTGCTCTTCGCCGCGCACCCGCCAGGCGTACTCACCACCGGTTTCCAGCAGGCTTTCCAGCAACGGGTCGTCTCCGAAGGCGCAGCGGTGGTTGCGCAGCGCCTCTTCCGCCACCTCGAACACACCGATGCCTTCGACCTGTGTCGCAGTGCCGCGGAAGTACTTGCCGACCATGTCCTTGTTCAGGCCGATGGCTTCGAACAGCTGCGCACCGCAGTAGGACATGTAGGTCGACACGCCCATCTTGGACATGATCTTCGACAGGCCCTTGCCGATCGCCTTGACGTAGTTGTAAACGGCCTTGTCGGCCGACAACTCGCCCGGCAGCTCCTGGTGCATCGCGGCCAGGGTTTCCATCGCGAGGTAAGGGTGCACGGCCTCGGCGCCGTAGCCCGCCAGCACGGCGAAATGGTGGACTTCGCGTGCCGAACCCGTTTCCACGACGAGGCCAGCGGTCGTGCGCAGGCCTTCCCGCACCAGGTGGTGGTGGATGGCCGACAGCGCCAGCAACGCAGGAATCGCGACGTTGGCGCGGTCCATGCGCCGGTCGGTGATGATCAGGATGTTGTGGCCGCTCTTGATCGCGTCCACGCTCTCGGCGCACAGCGAAGCCAGCTTGGCCTCGATACCGGCCTTGCCCCAGTCCAACGGATAGGTGATATCGACTTCATAGGGTTTGAACTTGCCGCCGCTTGCACCTTCGATGTTGCGCAGGCGCGCCATGCCCTTGAAGTCGAGGATCGGCTGCGCCACCTCCAGCCGCATCGGGGGGTTGACCGCGTTGATATCGAGCAGGTTGGGCTTCGGGCCGATGAAGCTGTTCAGGCTCATCACGATCGCTTCGCGGATCGGGTCGATCGGCGGGTTCGTGACCTGGGCGAAAAGCTGCTTGAAATAGTTGTAGAGCGGCTTGTTCTTGTCCGACAGCACCGCGAGCGGCGAGTCGTTGCCCATCGAGCCGATGCCCTCTTCGCCAGCGGTGGCCATTGGCGCGAGCAGGAACTTGATGTCTTCCTGCGTGTAGCCAAAGGCTTGCTGGCGGTCGAGCAGCGTTTCGCTGAATTCCGGCACCGGGGCCTCGCCGGCGGGGATCGAATCCAGCCGCACGCGGACGTTGTCGATCCACTGGCGGTAGGGCCGCGCGCTGGCAAACTGGTTCTTCAGCTCCTCGTCGTCGACGATGCGGCCCTGCTCCAGGTCGATCAGGAACATCTTGCCGGGCTGCAGGCGCCACTTCTTGACGATGCGGTTCTCGGGGATCGGCAGCACGCCGGATTCCGAGGCCATCACCACCAGGTCGTCGTTGGTGACGATGTATCGCGCAGGGCGCAGGCCGTTGCGGTCCAGCGTGGCGCCGATCTGCTTGCCGTCGGTGAAGACCATCGCGGCCGGGCCGTCCCAGGGCTCCATCATCGACGCGTGGTACTCGTAGAACGCGCGGCGGCGCGCGTCCATCATCTCGTGCTGCTCCCACGCTTCGGGGATCATCATCATCGCGGCGTGGGCGAGCGGGTAGCCGCTCATCGTCAGCAATTCGAGCGCGTTGTCGAAAGTGGCGGTGTCCGATTGCCCTTCGAAGCTGATCGGGTACAGCTTCTTCAGGTCGTCGCCGAGCACGGGCGACTTCATCACGCCCTCTCGGGCCCGCATCCAGTTGAAGTTGCCCTTGACGGTGTTGATCTCGCCGTTGTGGGCCACCATCCGGTACGGGTGGGCCAGAGGCCACTCGGGGAAGGTGTTGGTCGAGAAGCGCTGGTGCACCAGCGCCAGGGCCGACACGGTCCGCGGATCGGCCAGGTCCTTGAAGTACTGGCCCACCTGGTTGGCCAGCAGCAGGCCTTTGTAGATGATGGTGCGGCAGCTCATGCTGGGCACGTAGTACTCACGGCTGTGCGTGAGCTTGAGCGCCTGGATGGCCGCCGACGCTGTCTTGCGGATCACGTAAAGCTTGCGCTCCAGCGCGTCCGGCACGATCACGTCTGCACCGCGGCCGATGAAGACCTGACGGATCACCGGCTCGGTCAGCCGCACGGTGGGCGACATCGGCATCTCGGTGTCCACCGGCACATCGCGCCAGCCGAGCAGCACCTGGCCCTCGGCCTTGATCGCACGCTCCAGTTCCTGCACGCAAGCCAGGCGCGAGGCGTGCTCTTTGGGCAGGAAGATCATGCCGACGCCGTACTCTCCAGGCGGAGGCAGGGTCACCCCCTGGCCCGCCATCTCGGCGCGAAAGAAGTCGTCGGGGATCTGGATCAAGATGCCCGCCCCATCGCCCATCAGCGCATCGGCACCCACCGCGCCGCGGTGGTCGAGGTTTTCCAGAATCTTCAGGCCCTGGGCGACGATGGCATGCGCCTTCTGCCCCTTGATATGGGCCACGAAGCCGACGCCGCAGGCGTCTTTCTCGTTGCGCGGGTCGTACAGGCCATGCGCAGCCAGCGACTGGATCTCTTGGTGGGACGGAGCTTGGGGGGCTTGGGCCGGCAGGGCCCCTGGCGTGGCCTTGGACATGGGCAACGCTCCTCGACGGTTGACTTAGGGGGAACCGCGAGAGTAAGGGAAAGCCCAGGCTGCGCCAAGCGTTATTAAATAGGGTCAGTGATTTTTTTAGATGGCGCCATGGACTGTCGCAAATTTAATGGGGACAGTCTCACGAGTCGACCTGCACCTTGCGGGGGCGCCCGCGTCGCCGGGGTGCCAAGTCACGCTCGGTGAGTTGACTCACCTGTTCCAGGTAGTCAGCGTTTCCAAGTGGACGCCCACTTATCAGGCATGCCCCTATTTCGCGAACATCTACGCTCGATACCCCTTGCTCCAGCCAGCCCCGATAGGCCGCTTCACGCTCGAATGGCGTGTTTCCCAAATGCCAATAGGCCGAGGGCTCTGTGACCAACGGGTCGCGACGCGCCCCCAGGTGGTGCAGCAAGCTGGACCAAGCGGGCTCATGCAAGCCGGAGGCCAGCCCGTGGCGCTGCGGGTTCAACTCGATGTAGCGCATGCAGCGCAAGGCCTCGTCGGGCCCCACCAGGTGCGACCGATAGCGCCCCTCCCACAGGGTGCCACTGCGGCCGTGGCGGGCATTGAAGGCGCTGACGTAGCGGCGGCCCAGGCTCTGCATCGCGCGGCCGATGGTCCCGCCCGCTGCCGGTGTGACCAACAGATGAAGGTGATTGGGCATCAGGACGTAGGCGTGCAGCGCCAAAGCCTGCTCGCGCACACAACCGGCCAGCTGCTCGAGCATGCGGCGTCGGTCGTCGTCATCGACAAAGATCGCCTGGCGGTTGTTGCCTCGAACGAGGACGTGGTGAAGGTGCCCCGGCAGTGCCAGGCGAGCTTGTCTTGCCATGTTGACATTCTATCAATTCCACTCCGACCCTATTTAATGCCAGTTGGGTTGAGGGTCGAAGATGCATTGCACCTCAGTCGGCGAAGAGGCGCCGGCCCGTGAGACGCTGGTGCTCGCGAATCGCGAATCGGTCGGTCATGCCGGCGATGTAGTCCGCCAGCGCCCGAGCAGGCTTGTCCCGCCTCACGTACTCAGGAGGCAGCTCGCTTGCCCGCGCTTCGTACGTCTCGAACAGCTCGGTCAGCACCTGCTTGGCCGCCTGGGTCGTGGCCATAACCCGTGGGTGCCGGTACAGGGCGCGAAAGAGAAAGCGCTTCAGTTCAGTGCTGGCGGCACGCATGTCGGGGCTGAACTGCACCAGCGGACCGCCGGCCCGCGCTTCGTCGGGGCAACCGGGGCGGGCCGCCGCCAACAATTCCCTGGTCGCGTCGATCAGGTCGTACACCTGGGCAGAGAGCATCCGCCGGATGGCCTCAGCCAGCAGCCGCCGCTCGGGCTGGACGGCCAAGTGGGGGTGGTCGACCAGCGACTGTTCGACGAAGTGGTCGAAAAGAGCAACTTCGCGCAGCTGGGCGAGGCTGAGCAGCCCGGAGCGAACGCCGTCGTCGATGTCGTGAGCGTTGTAGGCGACTTCGTCTGCCAGGTTGGTGAGCTGCGCCTCCAGGCTAGGCTGCTGCCCCAGCACGAAGCGGCGTCCGATCCCGCCGGGCTCTCGGGCCTCCCACCGCTGGGCCAGCGCGAGCGGGCAGCGCTTGAGGATGCCTTCGCGGGTCTCGAAGCACAGGTTCAGGCCATCCCACTCAGGGTAGCGCTGCTCCAGGCGATCGACAACACGCAGGCTCTGCAGGTTGTGCTCGAAGCCACCGTGCGGCGCCATGCACGCGTCGAGCGCATCTTGGCCGGCATGGCCGAAAGGGGTATGCCCCAGGTCGTGGGCCAACGCGATCGCTTCGACCAGGTCCTCGTTGAGCCCGAGGCTGTGTGCCATGGAGCGGCCGAGCTGCGCCACCTCCAGCGAATGGGTCAGGCGGGTGCGGAACAGGTCGCCCTCATGATTCAGAAAGACCTGCGTCTTGTAGACCAGGCGACGAAACGCGCTGCTGTGGACGATGCGGTCGCGGTCACGCTGGAAGACGGTCCGCGTCGGTGCCGGCGGCTCGTGTCGACGCCGGCCCCTGCTGCGCTCGGCATGGCAGGCCCAAGGGGCCAGTGGCCGGTCGCGCGAGGCAGGCTCGAAGTCGAAGGACGCGCCAGACCCGGTCATCACTTCGCTTGCGGCACAGCCGGCCCGCTCAGGCGCAGTGGGCCTCGATGCACTCGGCGACCAGGGCATCCGGGGCGGCCCGAACCACCGCCCGTCCAACGCCCTCGATGAGGACGAATCGGATGTCGCCGTCTTCCGCTTTCTTGTCGACCCGCATGTGCTTCAGGTACTCCTTCGCACCGAGTCGGGGGCCCTTCACCGGCAGGCCTCCGCGTTCGATCAGGCGCGCGAGCCGCGCGCGCAAGCCCGGCGGCGAGAGCCTCAGCCGCTCGGAGAGCTCGGCCGCCATCACCATGCCGGCCGCCACCGCCTCCCCATGCAGCCACACCCCGAAGCCCAGGCCGGCCTCGATGGCGTGGCCGAAGGTATGGCCGAAGTTCAGGATCGCACGCAGGCCAGCTTCGCGCTCGTCCTGCCCGACCACCTGCGCCTTGATCTCACAGGAGCGGCGGATGGCGTGGGCCAGCAAGGCCGGTTCGCGTTGTCGCAGGCCATCCATGTGCTCTTCCAGCCACGCGAGGAAGCCGGCGTCAGCGATCGGGCCGTACTTGATGACTTCGGCCAGGCCGGCGCTGAGCTCCCGTTCGGGCAGCGTCAAGAGGGTGTCGATGTCGCATACCACGCGCAACGGCTGGTAGAAGGCGCCGATCATGTTCTTGCCCAAGGGATGGTTGACCGCGGTCTTGCCGCCTACCGAGGAATCCACCTGCGCCAACAGCGTGGTCGGGACCTGAACGAAGGGCACCCCTCGCATGTAGCAGGCGGCGGCAAAGCCCGTCATGTCACCGACCACGCCGCCGCCCAAAGCGAACAGCACGGTTTTGCGATCGGCACCACGCTCCAGCAGCGCATCGAAGATGCGGTTCATCGTGGCCCAGTCCTTGTAGGACTCGCCGTCGGGCAGTGCAAGCTGGTGCACATTGCGATAGCAAGCCGTCAGCTTTGCGCCAAGCGCCGCCGCGTACATCGGCCCGACCGTCTCGTTGGTCACGATCAACGCCTGTGCCGCAGAAGGCAGCCCGACCCACGACTCATCGCCAGCCAGCAATCCTGGACCGATCAGAATGTCATAGGAGCGCTCGGCGAGCGAGACCCTGACGCGTTCGGTGGGAAGCTCGCGAGAAGAAGCGGCGGCAGTGGCAGCTGAGGCGGAATTGGCGACGTGTTCCATCGCCGGCGAGTGTAAAGGGTGGGCCGAGCGCGGGTTGGGCGACCACCAGTGCGAGCCGCTGGTGGACGGCACGGGCCGCCCCGGGCGAAAGACGTCACCCGCGGCGGCTCAACCCGGCCATTTCCAGCTGCATGCTCAGCAGATTGACCAGGGTCGGCACCGAGGTCCTTCCGGTGTCGATCACGAAACTGGCGACCTCGCGGTAGAGCGGGTCGCGCACGCGGAACAACTCGCGCAGCCTGCGCAACGGGTCCCCCACCTGCAGCAACGGGCGATGGGTATCGTGGCGCAGGCGCCGGGCCAGGTCTTCGGGCGTGGCGCGCAGATAGACCACCAAGTTGCCAGGTTGCGCCATCGCCGCACGGTTGGCCGGGCGCAGCACCGCCCCGCCGCCGGTGGCCAGCACCAGCTCAGACGGCTCCGCCAATCGTTCGATGGCCAGTTGCTCCAACTCGCGAAAAGCCTCTTCTCCGTGCCGATCGAAGTAAGCCCGGATCGAGCCACCGATCTGGTGCTCGATCTCGGCGTCTGAATCGGCGAAACGCCAGCCCAGCTGCCGCGCCAGCTGGCGCCCGGCGGTGGTCTTGCCACAGCCGGGCATGCCGACGAGGACGACGGTCACCGGGTCGTCACTTGGTGCACTCGGTCACGCCGCTCGGCGCGGTGTCGAGGGTCACTTCCACCGCAAACGGCGTGGTCACCCCAAGCGGCGACGTAGTCCGGATGAAGATGGTGCCGGAAGAGGCATCGGTGAACTTGTAGCCCACGGTGGCCGTCCCGGCCGTCGATGTGCTCGGGACGGGCGAGCCTCCACCCACGGTCACGGTGATGCCGGTGGTAGCGCTCACGGCGATGGTGGTGCCAGCGGGCATCGGGTTCAATCGGTTCGGGTTGTCGTCCGACACGGTGAACTGCAGGCTGCCCTGGATCGGCATGTTGTAGAGAATGCCGTCCCCCATCTGGTAGAAACGCCTGAGATCCTCCGTCTCACCCGGCGGGGCGTTGTTGACTGCCACCACCGAGCACGCACTGCTCAGCTTGACGCCAGAGGTGACCCCCGTGAGGGAGCCTGAGAAAGCGTCTCCACTGCGGTTCCACATCAGCCGCGACGTCGACTTCGAGAAGACCATTTCAGCCGCGCGCCGCACATAGGCCCGGCCCCACCCCCCATCGCAGGTACTGCCCTTGACGGACGGGATCGTACGGTTGAGCGTCAGCAGCCCGAGCGGATCCAGGGCTCCGTTCGCCGTCGTGCAGGGCTGGTCGCCTGAGATGCCGAGAGAGATGAACTGGTCCACCAGCGGCTTGTACAGATCGACGAAGTCGCGGCTCAAGTACACATTGCCAAGATCCTGGTAGGTCTCGGAGGCGCTGCTGAACACGTTGTCGCCGTTCCGGTCGAGGAAGGACTCCTCGCCCAGCGCATACGCCAGCACCGTCACACGGCCATCGATCGGTCGGGGCTCCTGTGACGCAAAGGTAGCGGTCGCGCTGGCAATGCCATTGACCACCGCCGTCTGCCGGATGGACTGCACCTGACCGCCTTCGGAGACAAAGTTGATCGAGGTGCCATCCGGAACCGGGTTGGCCAAGCGGTCGGCACCGAAGATGGTCACGGTATTGGACGTTCCGTCCCGGTCCATGCCTTCGATGTTGATCGTCCCCAGCGACAGCGAGAAATTCAGCTGCGACGGCAGACCCACCGCCACACTCAGGTCGCTCGACACCGTCGAGATGTTGGTGCCCTGGATCGTCGCCTTGATGCGAACCGGCGTCGGCACGGTACCGGAGTTGATCCGCACGGTGACCTGACCGTCGGCATCGCTCAGCTTCGTCACCGAAGAAGTCCCGCCATCCATCGTCAAGCCGCCGGCCAGGGTGGTCGGCTCCATGACGACATTCGTGTTCTGCAGCGGTTTGCCGGCTTCGTCTTTGACCACGAAGGTCACGGTCGAGGTCTCGTTGAAGCCGGAGTTCTTCAGGTAGATCGTTTCGGGCGACGCCGACACAAAGCCCAGGCTGCTCACCGTCGGCGGCGACAGCGGGATCGTCAACGACGACGTGGTCGTCGTGCCGGTGATCGTCACCTGCACCGTGTCGTTGGCGTCGGTGGCGCCGCACTGCGCATCCTTGTAGGTGAAGCTTGCTGTGCCGTTGGTGGTCGTGACGGTGGACGGTGTGATCGACGCCTTGCTCTTGTTGGCGCACAGCGAGACGATTGACAGCGCCACCGGCGTGCCGGGGGCGGCCCCCTGCAGCGTCACAGTCAGGTTGGCCTGCCCATAGGCGCTGAGCGCGCCACCACCCAGATCGGAGGTGAAGGACGCAATGGTCACCGACGTCGCGGTGATCTGGAAGCCAGACAACGCCGTGACCAGCGACCCATCGACGGTCACGCTCGCACTGACCTCGTCGGCCCCTGAAGTGGAACTGGACGTTGGGTACAGCGCGACCGAAGCAACTCCAAGATTGTTCGTGAGTGCCGACGGCGCGCTGAACGTGCCCAGGCCCCGCACTGTGGTGAACGACACCACCGCGTTCGGAACCACCGCACCGTTTTCGTCCCGAACGGTTACCGTCACGGTGGCCGGTTGAGTGGCCGTCACCGTCTGGCTCGACAGCGACATCACCATTTCGGCATTGCCACCGCCGGAACCCTCCACCACCTGGAAGCTGCGGGTGCGGGTGACGCTGCCACTCTGCACAGTGACCGTGATGATGCGCGGTGTCGTGTCGCCGCCGATACCGACAGTCGCCGTGATCTGGCCGTCCGATCCGGTCGCGCTGCCGTCAACGACGACCACCGCGCCATTGTCGGCCGTGATGGTGACCGGCGCGTCGGCGACGACCTGATTCGACGAATTCACCGCCGTCACCGTCATCTCGACCGGTTCGGTGGAGCCGTTGGCCACCGAAGTCGGCACGCCGGTGATGATCAGCTCAGCCACATTGGCCCCACCACCGCCGGCGCAATCAAACATGCAGCTACCGGAATCACCACCCCCGCCACCGCAGGCCACCAACATCGCGCTGGCCGCCAAACCGGCCGCCCACGCCTTGATCCATCGAATCATTGAAAACTCCAGATAGCGTCTTGTGCCGGGGCGATCAGCGTGCCGAGGCCCGGTCGGTCACGACCTTCGGCGTAATGAAGATCAGCAGCTCCGTGCGATTGCTGATGCGGACCTTGTTCTTGAACAGATACCCGAGGTAGGGAATGTCGCCCAGCAGCGGCACCTTGTTCACCTCGTCCCGGTCCACCTGACTGAAGATGCCGCCCAGCACGACCGTGCCGCCATTTTCGACCAGCACCTGCGTCCTGACATGCTTGGTGTTGATCGCCGGGCCAGCTGGCGTCAATTCGCCACGACTGTCCTTGTTCACGTCGACGTCCAGGATCACATTGCCCTCCGGCGTGATCTGCGGCGTCACCTCGAGCCTCAGCGTGGCATCCCGGAACTCGATCGAAGTGTTGCCTGCCGTCGTGCCGACCAGGTAGGGGATCTGCTCACCCTGCTCGATCAAGGCCTTGACCTGATCGGCGGTGATCACGCGCGGGCTCGACAGGATCTTGCCCTTGCCTTCGGCTTCCAGGGCCGAGAGTTCGAGGTTCAGGAAACGGTTGGCCGTGGCGCTGAACAACGACAGCGCGAAAGTGGCCGGGGTGGCCGTACCCACCGTCGCCGCGGGCAGGTTGACGAACTGGGTGTTCGAGAAATCAACCTGCGGCGACTGCAACGTCTGGTAGCCCACCGCGCTGTAATTGCCGCCAATGGTGACGTAGTTGCTGCCGCCCACGTTGTAGCCTGGCGTGCCTCCCTGCAGGCCACGCACGTCGGAAGCGCCCAGCTTGACGCCCAGCGCGCGGCTGAACGTGTCGTCGGCTTCGACGATGCGCGCTTCGATCAGCACCTGGCGGACCGGGATGTCGATTTTGGCGATCATCATCGCCACCTCTTCGAGCTTCGACGGAATGTCGGACACGAAGAGCTGGTTGGTGCGGCCCTCGGCCAGCACAGTGCCGCGCGGCGAGAGGATGCGAATGTTGCTGTTGTTGCTGCCCGAACCGGTGGACCGGGGCGCGCTGCGGCTACGGGAACCGCCCGTGCCGACCATCTCACCCAACAGCGCCCGCGCGATGTCTTCGGCCTTGGTGTAGTTCAGTTGGAAGGACTGCGTGCGCACAGGTTCCAGGTCGGCCACCTTCTTCTTGGCTTCCAGGTCGACCTGCTCCTTGGCGGCCAGTTCGTCCTTCGGCGCAATCCACAGCACATTGCCGGACTTGCGCATGCCCAGCCCCTTGGCTTGCAGGATGATGTCCAGCGCGTGATCCCAGGGCACGTCCTTCAGGCGCAGCGTGACATTGCCGGTCACGGTGTCGCTGGTCACCACGTTGAAGTTGGTGAAATCTGCGATCACCTGCAGCAACGAGCGGACCTCGATGTTCTGGAAGTTGAGCGACAGCTTTTCGCCCTGGTAGCCCGGGCCTTGCGTCAACTTGTTCGGGTCGAGCTTGACAGGGCGCACTTCCAGCACGAATTGGGTATCGGTCTGGTAGGCACTGTGCTCCCAGGCACCGCGCGGCTCCACCACCATGCGGACACGGTCACCACTTTGCACTGTGGAGATGCCCTGCACCGGCGTTCCGAAGTCTGACACGTCCAGGCGCCGACGCAGCGACTCGGGCAGTGTGGACCGCAGGAATTCAACGACCAGGTTCTGCCCTTGTTGCTTGAGGTCGACCCCGATCTGGGTACTCGCGAGGCCGACGATCACCCGGCCGGCGCCGTCAGGCCCACGGCGGAAGTCGATCTCGCGCAGCGGCAGTTGCTCTGCGTTCTGGCTGCTCGCGAAGTGAACCGGCTGGCCGCTGCCAGGCGAGGCAGCGCTCGCCACGGGGGCCGTCGCGGCGTCCAGCAGGATCAGCAGGGTCTTGCCCTGGATCTCGGTGCGGTAGTTGGTCGGCTGTTTCAGGCTGAGCACGACGCGACTGCGATCACCGGTGCTGGCGATGTTGACGCTGCGCACGTTGGCCGAGTTGATCTCGACAGCGGACTTGCCAAGCCCGTTGCTCACGTTGGGCAGATCAATCGCCACGCGCGGCGGGGCCTGGATCGCGAAGCCGGTGGGCTGCGTCGCGAGTGCCTCGCTCAACTCGACTCGAACCACCTCGCCCGTGGCTTGCTGGTTGCTGGTGATCGAGCGAATCAGGTTCTGCGCCCAGGTCAAACCCGGCGTCGCCAGGCCCAGGGCCAGCAGCAGCCCTCCCACAGTCCAACTCCGCATCTTGCGTGACTCCAACTTGTAATTCATCGCGCCTTCTCCTGAAGCTGGAGGGTCGTGGTGCGCTCGATCCATTCGCCCGCCGCGTCCTGCACGAGTTCGCGCAGCGCCAGTTCCGTCTCGTCGATCTTGGTGACCTCGCCGTAGTTCTGGCCAAGGTATTCGCCCGTCTTAACGTGGTAGAGCAGCTTGTCGACCTCGATCAGGGCATGGGGGCGCCCCTGGCGGACCACGGTGCCGACCATCTTCATGGCGTCCAGCGGATAGGCCTCGAGCGGCTGCTTGCGGCGGCGCAGCTGGGCGGCAAGCATCGCGTTCGACTGCCCGCCCTCCAGCTTGGTGCCGGTGCCGATCTTCTGATTGCTGAAAGGCTCCATGCCGGTGATCGCGGCATAGGGTTGGGGCACGAACTTCTTCGGTGCGGAGATGGGTTCGACGTTGGGCTTGGCCGCAGCCTTCTGCTGCTCCATCCATTGCGTCAGCTCTTCGTTCTGACCTCCGCAACCGCTCAGCACGAGGCCGGCGCCGACGAGCAGCCACATTCCCAGGCGCATCATGACTTCTTGTCCTTGTCCTTGGCGGCGGTGCCCTTGCCCTTCGCGTCCTTGCCCTTGCCCTTCTTGGCCGCCTCAGCGGCGCGCTTGACTTCGGCGACCTCGGCCGCATCCAGGTAGCGGTAGGTACGGGCGGTCGCCTCCATCACCAAGGCACCGGTCGGGTCCTTGGGTGGCGGGGCGATCGTCAGGTTGTGCAGCGTGACGATGCGTGACAGGTTGGCCACGTCGGCCACGAAGGAGCCCACGTCGTGGTACCGACCGGAGACCTTGATCGCGATCGGCAGCTCGGCGTAGTAGTCCTTCACCACCACCTGGCCGGGCCGGAAGAGCTCGAACTGCAGGCCGCGCCCGATGCCGGCCTGGTTGATGTCAGACAGCAGCGCGTCCATCTCGGCCTTGCCGGGCAACTGCTTTTCGAGCTGGGTCACGAACTCCTGGACCTGCTCCTTCTGCTTTTCAAGCTCCTTGAGATTGACCGCCTGGGCGAGCTTGTCGCGGTAGTCGGCCTTGAGCTTGGGCTCCTTGGCGCGGGCGCTTTCCAGGCCCTTGTCGGCATCGCTGAGCACGAGGACCCAACCTGCCAGCACCACGAGCGCGGTGACGCCAAGACAACAGGCCAGCTTGGGCAGCACGGGCCATTGCCCCGGCTCTTTCGGGTTCAGCTCGCGGAATTGGGCGGCGGCGCGGCGCAGCGCGGCGCCAACGTCGATCTTGGGGGAGGAAGACTTGCTGGTGGCCATCATGCGCCTCAAGAAACCTTCGACGCCTTGCCGGCGGCGGGGGCGGCAGGCTTGACGCCAGAAGCCGCGGCGCTGGCCGCGTCGGCCGCTGCCTGCGGGCGCTTGATCGACACACGCATCGAGAAATCGAACAGGCGGCGCGGGTTCTTCTCGCCCTTGGGCGGTGCAGCCACCTTGATCTCGACCAGCTCCGGCCGCTCCAGCCAGGGGGAGTTGTAGGCCGTGTTGCGAAGCAGTTCGGACACCCGCTCGTTGGTCTGCGACTGGCCGTTGACCGTGACGATGTTGCCGTTCTGCTTGACAGCGGTGAGGAAGACGCCATCTGGCGTCTGCTTGACGAGTTCGTCCAGCAGGTAGACCGGCACATTGCGATCGGTCTGCAGGTCTTCGACGGCCTTCTGCCGCGCTTTCAGTTGCTCGATCTCGGCGCGCAACGTGGCCACGCTCTTGATGTCTTCCTCGAGCTTCTTGATCTCGGCGCTCAGGAAACTGTTGCGGCGCTCCTGGGCGGAAATCATCTGCTGCAAGACGCCGAACCAGAGAAGGATGATGCCGACACCCACCAGGCCGGCCAGGCCCAAAGCGGTGAAGAAGGCCCGCTTGCGTTCCTGGCGACGCGCTTCGCGGTGCGGAAGTAGGTTGATCAGGATCACTGCACGAACCTCCGCATGGCCAGGCCACACGCCGTGAGGTAGGACGGCGCCTCGCGGCGCAGCTTGGCTTCACGGATCGCCGAGCCGAGCTTCATGCTCTCGAACGGGTTGACCACCTTGGAGGCAAACCCGGTGACGTCCTTCACCCGCTCGCGCAACCCCGGCATGGCGGCGGTGCCGCCCGCCAACATCACATAGTGGACCTTGTGGTGCGGCGTGCTGGTGAAGAAGTACTGGAGAGCCCGGCCGATTTCGTGGGCCAAGCTGTCCACGAACGGAACCAACAACGTCGATTCGTAGTCTTCGGGGAGTTCGCCGCTGATCTTCTTCTGCTCCGCCTCTTCATAGGAGAAGCCGTACTGGCGGGAGATCAACTGGGTAAGTTGCGAGCCGCCGAACGACTGGTCGCGGTCATAGAGCATCTCTTCTTCACGCAGCACTTTGAGGCTGGTGGTGTCGGCGCCGATCTCGAACAACGCGACCAGCGAATCCTTGCCCTGGTCGGGCAGCGCGTTGATCAGACGGGCCATCGCCAAACGCGAGGCATGCGATTCGATGTCCAGCACCACCGGCGTCAGGCCCGCGGCCTCGGCCAGGCCCTGCCGGTCCTGCACCCGGTCCTTGCGGGAGGCCGCGATCAGCACATCGACATCGCCCACCGAGTTGGCGTTGGGGCCGATGACGCAGAAGTCCAGGCTCACCTCGTCCAGCGAGAACGGGATGTACTGATGGGCCTCGGACTCGACCTGCAGCTCCATCTCGTCTTCGCGCAAGCCGGCGGGCAGCACGATCTTCTTGGTGATCACGGCCGACTGCGGCATGGCCATGACCACGTGACGGGTCTTGGTGCCGCTGCGGCTGACGACGCGGCGGACCGCATCGGCCACCTCATCGAATTTTTCGATCTGGCCGTCGACGATCCAGCCCTTTTCGAAGGGCTCGCTCGCCAAACGCTCCAGAACCATCTCACCGGAAGCGGACTGAGACAACTCGACCAGCTTGACACTGGAGGAGCTGATATCGAGGCCAATCATCTGCGGATGAGACCGGCCCATCAGGCGATCAAGAAAACCCACGAGTCGAGGCTCCAGCGGCGCCACAACAGGACGCAAAGTTAACAAAGCACTTCAATCCTAGCAGCAAGACTGTTGAGCAACAAAGGAAAAACAGGCGGCAAAACCCCCTGGTCGTTGCGCTTCGCACACGTGTTTCGGTCATATCACCGCCACCCCACCAAGGGTTTTCACCAGATGCTGTGACAAGGCGTTTGCCGGCGAAAGCAACTGTGAAACGGGCGGCGTTTGGCCGGACCGATACTGGCCGGGCGGAATCCCCCCGATTTCTATAATCGGCCCGCCTTTGCAGGAGCCCCATGAGCGACGACGACCGTGCCGAGACCTCCCCGCCGCCACGCGGCGCCACCCCCTGGTGGAGCAGTTTGGCCCGGCTGGCCTTGGGCACCCTCGGTGCGATCGGGGCGGTGCTGCTGGCGCTGTTGATTTGTGCCGGCATCGCGCTGGCGGTGGCATCTCGCAACCTGCCGGAACTCGGGTCGGTCACCGACTATCGCCCGCGCCTGCCGCTGCGGGTGCTGTCGGCAGAGGGCACGCTGCTCGGCGAATTCGGCGACGAGCGCCGCACCTTCACCCCCATCGCCCAGATTCCGAAGGTGATGCAGGACGCCGTGCTGGCGATCGAGGACGCCCGCTTCTACCAGCACCGGGGCGTGGACTACCTCGGCGTCATCCGCGCTGGCCTGGCCCAGTTCGGCTCGGTAGGCAGCCAGGGCGCCTCGACCATCACCATGCAGGTGGCGCGCAATTTCTATCTCTCCACGGAAAAGTCGCTCACCCGCAAGCTCTACGAGGTGCTGCTGGCGTTGAAGATCGAGAGCCAGCTCAGCAAGGACCAGATTCTCGAGCTGTACATGAACCAGATCTACCTGGGTCAGCGCGCCTACGGGTTCGCAGCGGCGAGCGATATCTATTTCGGCAAGCCGCTGAAGGACATCACGATCGCCGAGGCCGCCATGCTCGCCGGCCTGCCCAAGGCGCCCTCGGCCTACAACCCGATCGCGAACCAGAAGCGGGCGACCGTTCGCCAGCAGTACATCATCGACCGCATGCTGGACAACGGCTTCATCACCGCCGAGCAACACGACGCGGCCAAGGCAGAGACGCTGAAGTACCGCGTGCCCACCGAGTTGCCGGTGCATGCCGAGTATGTGGCCGAAGTGGCACGCCAGCTGATCTACAACCAATACGGGCCTGAGACCTACACGCGAGGCCTGCAGGTCCAGCTCACCGTACGCGCGAACGACCAGGTGGTGGCGTACCGCGCACTGCGCAAGGGTCTGATGGACTACGAGCGACGTCAGGTTTACCGTGGCCCGGAGGCCTACGTGGATCTGCCGGCCGACCCGAAGGCCGTGGACGCGCGGGTCGCCGAGGCCCTGACCGAGCATCCCGACAACGACGAACTCAAGGCTGCCGTGGTGCTGGAGGCCGGGCCGAAGAAGGTGGTGGCCGTGCTCCAGTCAGGCGAAAGCATCACCGTCACGGGCGAGGGCCTGCGGCCGGTCACATCCGGTCTGGCCGCCAACGCCGACGCCAAGCGCCAGATCCGCCGCGGTGCGGTGGTGCGGGCGCTGAAGTCGCCCAAGGGCGACTGGACACTCACCCAACAGCCCGAGGTCGAGGGCGCTTTCGTCTCGATCGAGCCCGACACCGGCGCCGTCCGCGCGATGGTGGGCGGCTTTGATTTCGGCAAGAACAAGTTCAACCATGTGACCCAGGCCTGGCGGCAGCCTGGCTCCAGCTTCAAGCCTTTCATCTACTCGTCGGCACTCGAAAAGGGCTTCACCCCGGCGACCATCGTGAACGATGCGCCGCTGTTCTTCGACGCCGGCTCCACCGGCAGCCAGCCGTGGGAGCCCAAGAACTACGATGGCACCTTCGACGGCCCGATGCCCCTGCGCCGCGCGCTGGCGAAATCGAAGAACATGGTGTCGATCCGGGTGCTGCAATCGGTGGGCGTGGAATACGCCCGCGACTGGGTCACCCGCTTCGGCTTCGACCGCGACAAGCACGACCCCTACCTCACGATGGCGCTCGGCGCCGGCTCGGTGACGCCCATGCAGATGGCGTCGGCCTACAGCGTCTTCGCCAATGGTGGATACCGCGTCAACCCGGTGCTGATCGCGCGTGTCACCGACGCACGCGGAAAGCTGCTGCACCAGGTCGACCTGAAAGGCCCGGACGAGTCGCAGCGGGTGATCGACGCCCGCAATGCCTTCGTGATGAGCAGCCTGATGCAGGAAGTGACCCGCTCGGGCACGGCCGCGCGGGCCCAGGCCACGCTGAAGCGCCCCGATCTCTACGGCAAGACCGGCACCACCAACGACTCGATGGACGCCTGGTTCGCCGGCTACCAGCCGAGCCTCGCCGCGGTGGTCTGGATCGGCTATGACAACCCGCGCAAGCTCGGCAGCCGCGAAACCGGCGGCGGGCTCGCCCTGCCCGTGTGGATCGAGTACATGAGCCAGGCCCTCAAGGGGGTGCCTGTCACCGAGCCGAACGCGCCGGAGGGCGTCGTCAGTGTGTCTGGCGAGTGGTTCTACGACGAGTACAGCCCCGGCCAGGGCATCAGCACCCTCGAAGGCGAGGAAACCCTGCCCACGCCCCCGACCGAGGACGAGAAGAAGGGCATCCTCGACCTCTTCCGTTGACCCTCAGGCCGGGCCGAAGCGCAAAGACACACCGGCCTGGCTGCTGGCCTGCTCTGACAGCCGCTGGAAGAACTCGGCGCCGTCCCTGGTGTCCAGCCAGCGGCCTGTGGCGTCGAGCCGGAAGTGGAACCCGCCGGCCCGGGCTGCCAGCCAGAGCTCGTGCAAGGGCGGCTGGGTGTTGATGATCAGCTTGCTGCCATTGGGCAGCGCCAGTTCGAGCAGGCCGCCGGTGCGATGGCTGTCGATGTCGATCACGTCCTCGTCGAGCCATCGGTCGACCTGGGTTTCGATGGCCGCCAACGCGGCGGATGCGCGCTGGTGGTACTCGGCATCGGAGAAGGGGGAAACACTCATGGTCGTCGGTACACTTCGCGGCATGCCGTACCGCGCCGCGTCGAGTGTAGTGGCGCCCGACCGGCGCCTTTCCGCCAGGGTCTTGGGCACCTTGATCGTGCTGGCCTCCCTGGCCTTGCCGACCGGCCTGCTCACCGGATGCGGCCAGCGTGGCCCGCTGGTCCTGCCCAAGGCGAAGCCAACCGCAACAGCGGCCCCGGCGTCCGCGCCGCCTTCCGAGTCCTCCGCCCCCGCCCGATGACCCTGCCCGGCCACCCCTTCCTGTCCCAGCGCGGCGCCGAACTTCAGCTCGAAGACGTCCCGCTGGCCGAACTCGCGGCCCGCCACGGCACACCGCTTTACGCCTACTCGCGCAATGCCATGCGCGCCGCCGCGGCCGGCTACCAGGGCGCACTCGCCGGGCGGCCGCATCTGGTCTGCTACGCGATGAAGGCCAACTCCAATCTCGCGGTGCTGCAGACCTTTGCCGAGGCTGGCTGCGGCTTCGATATCGTCTCGGGTGGCGAGTTGCAACGCGTGCTGGCGGCCGGCGGCCGCGCCGAGCGCGTCGTGTTCTCGGGGGTCGGCAAGACTCGTGGCGAAATGCGCTTCGCACTGGAAGCCGGCGTGCGCTGCTTCAATGTCGAGAGCGAGCCGGAGCTTCTGGCCCTGTCGCAGGTCGCGTCTTCACTGGGCCGGCGCGCGCCGGTGAGCCTGCGCGTCAACCCGGACGTCGACGCCGGCACCCACCCCTACATCTCCACCGGCCTGAAGGGCAACAAGTTCGGCATCGCCCACGAACGGGCGCTCGCCGTCTACCGCCAGGCCAAGGCCCTGCCCGGCATCGAGGTGCTGGGCATCGATTGCCACATCGGCTCCCAGATCACCAGCGCCAGCCCTTACCTCGACGCGCTCGACCGCCTGCTCGACCTGGTAGACGCCCTGCAGGCCGAGGGCATCGACCTGCACCACATCGACCTCGGCGGCGGCCTGGGCATCACCTACACCGACGAAGAGCCGCCGAGCGCGGAAGACCTGGTGCGGCAGATGCTCGTGCGCATCGATGCGCGCGGCCACGGCCACCGCGAGATCCTGCTCGAGCCGGGCCGGTCGATGGTCGGCAATGCGGGCGTGCTGCTGGCCTCGGTGCTTTACCTGAAGCCCGGCGAGGAGAAGAACTTCTGCATCGTCGACGCCGCCATGAACGACCTGATGCGCCCGGCGATGTACCAGGCGTGGATGCGCATCGAGCCCTGCGTGAAGCGTGAAGGTGCCGGCCGCACCTGGGACGTCGTCGGCCCGGTTTGCGAATCGGGCGACTGGCTGGGCCGTGACCGCAAGCTGGCGGTGGAGGCCGGCGACGTGCTGGCCGTGCTCTCCGCCGGCGCCTACGGCATGACGATGGCGAGCAACTACAACACCCGGGCGCGTGCCGCGGAGGTCATGGTCGACGGCAACCGCGTCCACCTGATCCGTGAACGCGAAACCACGGCCGACCTGTTCGCCCTCGAGCGCCTGATCAGCTGAGCGGCTGAGCGCCGGTCAGATCCGCCCTTCCTCGACAGCGTGGCAGGCGATCTGCACGCTGCCGATGGCCTGCCAGCGCGGCCGCTCGGCCTTGCAGCGTGCATTCGCATGGGGGCAACGCGGATGGAACGCGCAGCCGCTGGGCGGGTTCAGCGGGTTGGGCACCTCGCCCTGCACCGGCGTGCGCGCCCGGCCGCTCATGTGCAGGTCGGGGATCGCGTCCAGCAGCATGCGGGTGTAGGGGTGACGCGGCGCACTGAAGAGCGCAGCCTTGGGCGCCAGCTCGACCAGCCGGCCCAGGTACATCACGCCCACCTCGTCGCTGACATGCCGCACCACCGCCAGGTTGTGCGAGATGAAGAGGTAGGTCAACCCACGCTGGCGCTGCAGGTCCTTCATCAGGTTCAGCACCTGGGCCTGCACCGAGACATCGAGCGCGGACGTGGGTTCATCGCACACCAGGAACTCGGGGTGCGTGGCGAGCGCGCGCGCAATCGAGATGCGCTGGCGCTGGCCGCCGGAGAACTGGTGCGGGTACCGGCCAGCATCGGCCGGCGACAGGCCCACCGCCTGAAGCAGCCCGGCCACCTGCTCATCCAGCTCGGCACCTTCCCGGGCCAGGCCGTGCTCGTGCAGCGGCTCGCCGACGATGTCCTGCACCCGCCAACGCGGGTTCAGACTGGCGTACGGGTCCTGGAAGATCATCTGCATGCGGCGGCGCAGCGCGCGGGCGCCGTTCGACGCCAGCGTGGTCTTCGTTGGCTGGCCGTCGAACAGCACCTCGCCGCGCGTCGGGCCGTGCAGGCCGACCAACAGGCGGGCGACGGTGCTCTTGCCGCAGCCCGATTCACCGACCAGCGCCAGCGTGCGGCCGGGCTGGATCGAGAAACTGACCCCATCGACGGCATGCACATAGCGCCGCGGCTGCCGCTCGACGACGCGGTTCAGCCAGGGAGCAGACACGTCGAAGACCTTGGCCAGGTCCTTCACCTCGACCAACGGCTTCATGCTGCACCTCCAGCCAGCCCAGCGCTCGCCGGGTCGTGCAGCCAGCAAGCCGCGCGCGTGGGGCCGGCGTCCAGCAGTTCGGGCCGCTGCTCGCGGCACCGCGGCATGACGCGGGCACAGCGCGGGTTGAAGGCACAGCCGGGGGGGATGGCGTTCAGTCGGGGCATCGCACCGTCGATCTGCGCCAGCCGCTCCCGATCTTCGTCCATCGCCGGGATCGAGCCCATCAGCCCCCGCGTGTAGGGGTGGGCCGGATGATGGATCACCTGCTGCACCGGGCCGATCTCGACAATGCGGCCGGCGTACATCACCGCCACGCGGTCGCAGGTCTCAGCGATCACGCCCATATCGTGGGTAACCAGCATCACCGAGGCGCCGTGCTCGCGCGCCAGGCGCTGCAGCAGCGCGATGATCTGCGCCTGGATGGACACGTCCAGTGCAGTGGTCGGTTCGTCGGCCACGATCAGCCGAGGCTCGGCGGCCAGCGCCATGGCGATGACAACGCGCTGGCGCATGCCGCCGGAAAACTGATGCGGGTACTGGTCGATGCGGGCCTCGGGCGCCGGGATACCCGTCTGGCGCAGCAGGTCGATCGCGCGCTCGCGCGCCTGGGCCGCATTCAGCGGCAGGTGGGTCTGGATGGTCTCCACCAGCTGCCGGCCCACCGTGTAGAGCGGGTTGAGCGAGGTCAGCGGATCCTGGAAGATCGCGCCGATCTGCCGCCCCCGCACGCGCCGCATCCCGGCCGGCGGCAGGTTGTCGATGCGCTGGCCATTCAGGCGCACTTCGCCACCGGCGATGCGCCCGGGCGGCTCCAGCAGGCCGATGATGGCGGCGCCGGTGAGCGACTTGCCCGCACCGGACTCGCCGACGACACCCAGGATCTCGCCCGGCGCGATGGAGAAACTGACATCGTCCAGCGCGAGCAGCGTGCCGCGGCGGGTCGGGAACTCGACGCGCAGGTGCTTGACTTCGAGCAGAGGCGTGGGGGTCATGGGCGAAAGCGAAGTCACTGCAGGCGCGGGTTCAGGGCGTCGCGCAGCCAGTCGCCCAGCAGGTTCACGCTCAACGCAATGATCATCAGCATCGCCCCCGGGAACACGGTGATCCACCATTCGCCGGAGAAAAGGTTGTCGTTGCCGATGCGGATCAGCGTGCCGAGCGAGGGCTGGGTCGGCGGCACGCCCACTCCGAGGAATGACAGCGTGGCTTCGATGATCACTGCAGCAGCCACGTCGATCGTCGCCAGCACCAGCACCGGGCCGGTAACATTGGGCAGCACGTGGCGCCACATGATGCGCACTGGCGCGACGCCAATCACCCGGGCCGCCTGCACATAGTCTTTGTGGCGCTCGACCATGGTCGAGCCGCGCACGGTGCGGGCGTACTTGACCCAGCCTGTCAGTGCAATCGCCATGATCAGCACCGTGAAGGCCAGGGTGTCGTGTGCATTCGGGAACATCGCCCGCCCGACACCGTCGATCAGCAGCGCGATCAGGATGGCCGGGAATGACAGCATCACGTCGCAGACCCGCATGATGAAGGCATCGGTGCGGCCACCGACGAAGCCCGCAAGCAGGCCCAGCCCGACGCCCAGCAACAACGACAGGGCCACCGCAGCGAGGCCGACGAACAGCGAGATGCGGGCGCCGAACATCAGGGCCGAAAGCATGTCGCGGCCTTGGTCGTCGGTGCCGAGCAGAAACCTCGGGTCACCACCCTCCTGCCAAGCGGGCGGCAGATGGGAGTTCGCCAGTTCCAGCGTGGCCAGGTTGAAGGGGTCGTGCGGCGCCACCCAAGGGGCGAACAGGGCACAGAACCCGCACACCAGCACCAGCAGGGCCGAGACCTGCGCCACCGGCGCACGGCGGAAGCTGTACCAGAGGTCACCGTCGAAGAATCGGCGCCAGGCGCTGGGCGGGGACGCGGCCGTGTGGGTCGTGGTTGTCATGGTGGGTGCGCGGTTTCAGTGGGCCGCCACCGAGCGGTCGATGCGCAGCCGCGGGTCGACCGCGAAATAGAGCAGGTCCACCACCAGGTTGATGACGACGAAGATCAGCGAGATCAGGCAGAGGTAGGCCGCCATCACCGGAATGTCGGCGAACTGGACCGCCTGGATGAACAGCAGCCCCATGCCGGGCCACTGGAAAACCGACTCGGTGATGATCGCGAAGGCGATCAGCCCGCCGAGCTGCAGGCCGGTGATGGTCATCACCGGCACCAGGGTGTTCTTCAGCGCGTGGCCGAAATAGACCGTGCGCTCGCTCAGGCCCCGGGCGCGAGCGAACTTGATGTAGTCGGTGCGAAGCACCTCCAGCATCTCGGCACGCACCAGCCGCATGATCAGCGTGAGCTGGTAGATCGACAGCGTGATGGCCGGCAGCAGCAGATGCTTCCAGCCGTCGACCGTGAGCAGCCCGGTGGTCCAGCCACCGCCGAGGTCGACCACGTCGCCGCGGGCGAAGCTGGGCAGCCAGTGCAGTTGCACCGCGAACAGCAGGATCAGCAGGATGCCGATCAGGAAGGTGGGGAGCGATACGCCCACCAGCGAAAAGCCCATCAGGACCTGCGCATACCAGGTGCCGCGCCGCAGCGCGGCCACCACCCCCATCGGGATGCCCAGCACGAGCGCGATCACCGCTGCAGCCATCGCCAGCTCCAGCGTGGCGGGGAAGCGCTCGGCGATCAGCGTGGACACCTTGCGCCCCTGGCGGAGGCTGAGGCCGAACTCGCCGCGCACGGCATTGCCCACGAAATTCGCGAACTGCACGAAGGCCGGCTGATCAAGGCCGAGGTCGGCACGGAGCTGGGCGCGCTGCTCGGGCGTGGCGTCCTGCCCGAGCAGGTTGGTCACCGGGTCGCCCACATACTGAAACAGCGTGAACGCGATGAAGGCCACGGTGAGCATCACGACCACGGCTTGGGCCAGGCGGCGGATGATGAAGGCGAGCATGTTGTGTGAAGGCTCCGCAAGCGGCGTGCCCGAGGCCACGGTGGTGGCGCAGGGCGCGTCGAAGCAGCCCGTTCAGCGGCCCGACCGCGGCAGTGTATCGACGGCGTCGCAGTGCCCAGGCCCGCGTTTGCCCGAGGGGCCGCCCATCATGCGGCCATGAAAAAGGCCACCCGAAGGTGGCCTTTTGTCTCTGCGCCGAGGCGCGTCGATCAGAAGCTGTGCTTTAGGCCGAAGTCGTAGCCCGACTTGTTGTCGTCCACGGCGGTACCCAGAGCCGTGACATCGCCGCCGAAGCGGGCGAAGTCGGCGTAGATCTTGGTGCGCTTGCTGAAGTTGTAGTGAACGCCCACGCCGATCTTGCGCGAGGTGCCCAGGACATCGATGTCGCTCGTCGCGTACACCGCCTTGATGTCGAGCGCGCCGACCGGCACGGTGGCGCCGACCAGCCAGCTGGTGGCGTCCAGGGCGCTGGCGGTCGTGCCACGGCCGTAGCCCGCGGCAAAGGTCGCGAAGCCAGCGTTCCAGCGGCCACCGATGTTCCAGCCCTTGTCTTCGTCAGCACCCGGGTTCTCGTAGCCGGCACCGATCCAGAACGGGCCGGCGGCGTAGTTGGCAGCCACCGACCAGGCCTTGTTGCCAACACCGTTGGCGGTGCTGGATTCACCGACCGAAGCGCCGAAGTTGAAGCCAGCCGCGCTGATGTCGTAGCGGATCGAATCGGCGAAGCGGGTCTTGTAGACAGTCGACGAGGTCTGGCCGTTCTCGCCGACGGGGCGACCCGTCGCAGGGTTGGCCACCGCAGTGCTACCGAAACGCATGCCGATTTCGCGGCCTTGGGCCACGGTCTCGCCACCGAACGGATCGATCTGGTTCTGGACCATCAAGAACGCCGGGGTGTACTGGCGGCCGAGGTTGATCATGCCGTAGGGCGTGACCAGACCCACCGTCGAGTAGCCCGCCCAGAAGGTGCCGGAGTTGGCATTGCCGGTGTCGACATCGAGACGATGCTCGAAGCCGAAAACTGCCTTCAGGCCGCCGCCGAGATCCTCGACGCCACGGAAGCCGAGGCGACTGCCGCCGCCGTACAGGGCGCCGTCGACGATGCGCTTGTCTTCATTGCCGTAGGACTTGGTCGCAGCGGCGTCCAGGAAGCCGTAGATGGTGACCGACGATTGCGCCGACGCAGCACCGGCGAACGCACCCAGCACGGCGAGAGCGATCAGGGATTTTTTCATTTCAGAGATCTCCTAGGTTTGACAAGAGGTCCCGATCGAGGGAGAACCCGGGTCACCGCGGCGGGTGGGGCCGATCAGGCCAACCTCCTTTTCGGAAGTTGCCGCTATTGCACCAGAGCGCTTTGGGGGCTGCAAAGAAAACGGGCAGGGCCGACGGCAAATGTTGTCCGGCAACAACGAGTTACCCTTGCCACTGCGCACCAAGATGGCGCACTGTCGCAATGCCGACAAACCGCTGTTCAAGACCCCCGGGCAAACCCGCTGAGCCGGGGAGTATGCTCAGCCTGCCATGTCCGAATTCATCGATCGCCTTCTGGTCAGCGCCGACAGGGCGCTGCGCACTGTCAGCGGCGGGGCACAGGCCAGCCGCGCATCCCCGGCCGACGCCGCCCGCACTTCACTCGACGCCCCCCTGAGCCTGGAGGACCGGCGCCGATCGGGGCCTTTGATGCGGGTCAACCATGTCGGCGAGGTGTGCGCTCAAGCGCTCTATGAGGCGCAGGCGCTCACCGCCCGCAGCCCGGCGGTGCGGGCGCAGATGCAGCAGGCGGCGCGAGAGGAAACCGACCACTTGGCCTGGACGGCCGACCGCCTGGAAGCGCTCGGGGACCGCCCCAGCCTGCTCAACCCGCTCTGGTATGCCGGCGCCTTCGCGATCGGGCTGGCGGCAGGACGGGCTGGAGACCGCTGGAGCCTGGGTTTCCTGGTGGAGACGGAGCGCCAGGTCGAGGAGCACCTGGCGAGCCACCTGGAACGCCTGCCCGAGCAGGACCGCGCGTCGCGCGCTGTTGTGGCGCAAATGAAGACGGACGAAGCCGCGCATGCCGACCTGGCCCTTTCCGCGGGCGGCGCGCCGCTGCCGCTGCCGCTGCGCTGGCTGATGCGCGGCGCCGCCAAGGTCATGACGACCACCGCGCACTACGTCTAGGGCCGCCCGTCTCAGGCCGCTTCGCGGACCTCGACGCTGGTGGTGATGCGAGCGGTGTGGGCGATCATCGCCGTCGCCGAGCAGTACTTTTCGTGGGACAGGGCGACCGCCCTTTCGACCGCCGCCTGTGGCAGACCGCGGCCGGTCACCACGAAGTGCATGTTCAGCGCGGTGAACACCTTGGGGTCCGCCTCCGCCCGCTCGGCGGTGAGCTTGACCTGGCAGCCGCTGACCGCATGCCGCCCGCGCTTGAGGATCAGCACCACGTCATAGGCGGTGCAGCCGCCGGCGCCTGCGAGCAAGGTCTCCATCGGCCGGGGCGCCAGGTTGCGGCCACCGCCCTCGGGGGCACCATCCATCGTCAGGACGTGGCCGCTACCCGTTTCGGCCAGCATCGCCATGCCCGCATCTGCCACCCAATGCACCGTGCATTCCATCGCTCGATCCTTTGTTGCATGCACCGTTGCTGCACCTGCTTTGCGCCGGAACGGTGCACACATTATCGGCCTCTAGTGTGCGCACTCCACTGCGAGGTTATTGCAGTGCAGCAAGACCCAGGCTAGACTGCTTCGCATGCATTCGTCGACACGGATGCGCCGCTTGTCTCCTCCACCCCTCAGGTGGATTCAGCCCGGGCCCGCAAGGACCCGGGCTTTTTTCTGGCCGGCTCACTGATGACGGGTCGCATATCATGCGGCGCTGCAGCACGCCTGAGCACGCGTCGCTGGCCCCCCCCCCCCCCGCAGTCCGACGAGGAGAGACGCCATGGCCGGCGCCGCCCGCAAGCCGCGCCGCACGGCGCGAGTCCCGTACCCCAGCGCAGCCGACTACCTGCCCCGCATCCTGACCGCCAAGGTCTACGATGTGGCGCGCGAGACGCCGCTGGACAGCGCAAAGGCCCTGTCGCGCCGCCTGGGCAACACCGTGCTGCTCAAGCGAGAAGACTGCCAGCCCGTGTTCAGCTTCAAGCTGCGCGGGGCCTACAACAAGATGGCGCACCTGCCCTCCGAAGCGCTCGCGCGCGGCGTCATCTGCGCCTCGGCCGGCAACCACGCCCAGGGCGTGGCGCTCGGCGCGCACCGGCTGAAGTGCCGCGCGGTCATCGTGATGCCCACCACCACGCCCAAGGTGAAGGTGGACGCCGTGGCCGCGCTGGGCGGTGAGGTCGTGCTCCACGGCGACAGCTACTCCGACGCCTACCTGCGAGCGCTGGAGATCGAGCAGGCCGAGGGGCTGACCTTCGTCCACCCCTTCGACGACCCGGACGTGATCGCCGGGCAGGGCACGATCGCGATGGAGATCCTGCGCCAGCATCAGGGCCCGATCGACGCCATCTTCGTGGCGATCGGCGGCGGCGGCCTGATCTCGGGCGTGGCGGCCTACATCAAGGCCCTGCGCTCCGAGATCAAGGTCATCGGGGTGCAGACCACCGACTCCGACGCGATGCTGCGCTCAGTCAAGGCCGGCAAGCGCGTGCAGCTGGCCGACGTGGGCCTCTTCGCGGACGGCACCGCGGTCAAGCTGGTCGGCGAGGAAACCTTCCGCCTGGCACGCGAGCTGGTCGACGACTACGTGGTGGTCGACACCGATGCGGTCTGCGCAGCGATGAAGGACGTGTTCCAGGACACCCGCTCGATCGTCGAACCCTCGGGCGCGCTCGGCGTGGCCGGGCTGAAGCAGTACGTGGAGACCCACAAGCCGAAGGGCCAGACCTTCATCGCGGTGACGTGCGGCGCCAACATGAACTTCGACCGCCTGCGTTTCGTGGCCGAGCGGGCCGAGTTCGGTGAGCAACGCGAAGCGCTCTTCGCGGTCACCATCCCGGAAGAACGCGGCAGCTTCAAGCGGTTTTGCGAGCTGATCGGCACCAAGGGCCACCCCCGCTCGGTGACCGAGTTCAACTACCGGATCTCCGACGCCAGGGTGGCCCACGTCTTCGTCGGCATCTCGATCAGCCGGCGGGAAGAGGCCGAGAAGATCGCGCGCAACTTCAACCGCCACGGTTTCTCCACGGTGGACCTGACCGACGACGAGCTGGCCAAGGAACACGTCCGCCACATGGTGGGCGGCCGCAGCGAGCTGGCGCGTGACGAGCGCTTGTACCGCTTCCAGTTCCCCGAGCGTCCGGGCGCGCTGATGCGCTTTCTCGACACGTTGCACCCGGGCTGGAACATCAGCCTGTTCCACTACCGCAACCAGGGCGCCGACTACGGCCGCATCCTGGTCGGCATCCAGGTGCCCAAAGCCGACAAGAAGGCCTTCAAGGAGTTCCTCGCCACGCTCGCCTACCCCTGCGTCGACGAGACAGACAACCCGGTGTACCAGCTCTTCCTGCGCTGACCCGGGGGCGGCGGGGCGCCCTGCAGAACAGGGCAAAGAGGCCTACGATGCCACCATTGCCTGGCCGGAGACCGCCATGCCCTGCTTCACCCGCTCTTGCCATCTCGCCAGCCGGGGAGCCCTCGCGCTGACGCTGATCACCGCAATGGCACTGGCCTGCGGCTGCGCCACCTCTGCCCCGCCGCCTCCGCCCGTTCCCGAGGCCGTGGCGCATCTGCTGCACGACGAGGCTTTCGGCGCTCCCGAACAGCCGGTGAAGGCGGAGGATGTCTTCGCCCTCGACGACGAGATGCGTCACTACATCGATCACGGCCTGGCGCGGCACCTGCGCCGCGCCGGTCGACAGCAGGCGCTGATGGAGGCGATGTACGACCGCAACCTGCTGAAGCTGGAGTACGACGGCGGCATCACCCGCAACGCACGCCAGGCCTTCCAGGCCCGCTCCGGCAACTGCCTCTCGCTGGTCATCCTGACGGCGGCACTGGCGCAGCACCTGTCGCTGCCGGTGACCTTCCAGTCGGTCGAAGTCGAAGACAGCTGGAGCCGGTCTCAAGGCCTGATGTTCGTGGCCGGCCACGTCAACCTGGTCATCGGCGAGCGCCTGCTGGACCGGGGTCGGGGGTTCGGGACCAGCTTCAACATGACGGTGGATTTCCTGGCGCCGCAGGATTTGCGCCGCCGCCACGTCACCCCCGTCAGCGAGCAACGGGTGCTTGCGATGTACTTCAACAACCGCGCCGCGGAGACGCTGGCCACCGGCGACCTCGACCAAGCCTACGCCTACGCACGGGCGGCGGTGCTGAAGGATCCGGGTTTCCCGAGCGCCCAGATCACGCTCGGCGTGATCTACCAACAACGTGGCCTGCTGGCGTCGGCAGAAGCCGCTTTCCGCCACGCCCTCCGAGCCCAGCCGAACAACACGCAGGCCCTGGCAGACCTGTCTTCAACGCTGTCGGCCCAGGGCCGGGAGGCGGAAGCCCGGCAACTGAGGCTGGAGCTGGCCCGCCTGGAGGCCTTCCCGCCATTCCACTTCTTCGACCTGGGCAAGGCCGCCGTCCAGCGCGGGGACCATGAAGCCGGTGTCGCGTTCCTCAAGCGTGAGCTGTCGCGAGACCCCGACTACCACGAGGTGCATTTCTGGCTGGCGCAGGCATACCGGGGCATCGGCGACTCGCGGTCGGCGCGCCGGCATCTCCAGCAAGCCGTGGCCAACAGCACCACCCGCAGCGACCACGACCTGTACGCCGCCAAGCTCGATCGGCTCCAGGGCCTCGCACGGCCCTAGCCTGCGGCGGCCGGCACGCCCGCCGCGTCGGCGGGCCAGTGCTCGTGGACGACAGTCAGGCGCGGTGCCAGCAGCAGCGGCCCGATCCGGTAAGGCGCAGAAAGCGCCTCCTGCAACCGGGTGGCCACGTCTGCCGCGTCGGCCGGGCTTGCCCCGGGCAGGAGAACCGCATAGCTGCCGTCATCGAGTTCCAGCACCTCATCGGTGTCGCGCACCCGCCGCTTGAGCCGCTGCACGACCTCGCCGCACCAGCCCCGGACCACCCCCGGGCCCAGGCGCTGCTGCCACGCCGGCAGGTCGTGCACCTGCAGTTGCAGCAGCGCCAGGGGCGACCGGTCCCGCCGGCATTGCGCGCGACGATGGGTGATCCTGGCGGCCAGGCGGTCGCCGCGGCGGTCCGGCATGGTTTCCCTCCGACATGAATCCAAAGAGGCTGGGCCGACCAGCACTGCCGGCCGGCCCTGCACTCGCTCCCTGAGCACCTTTTGTCGTGATGCCTCACCCCCGCTGCCCAATGCACCGGCGGTTGCAGCCACCCTGGGCTTCCTACTCTCTAGAACGAGCTCTCGCCGCGAAACCCGACATCGACGCCAAGAAAATTTCTTCGCGTCGCGGTCGACCATGTGCACAAGACTTGCATTGCCGCTGACTTCGGCGCCGGCTAGAGTCGCCCGTTGGCGGCCAGGCCCTCAACGGCCGCCCGGATAGGGCATGAACGACAACGACATCACCCGCCTGCTCCACCACGCCGCCGAAGGAAACCGCCAAGCCGCCGACCGGGTGGTCGCACTGCTGTACGACGACCTGCAGCGCCTGGCCCGCAGCCGCCTGCGCCGGGCGGGCGACATGACCCTGCTGGACACCACCTCACTGGTGCATGAGTCCTACCTGCGGCTGGTGCGCGGCGAGGGCGCCGAATTCGCCGACCGCCGCCACTTCCTGGCCTATGCGTCGCAGGTGATGCGCCACATCGTGGTCGACCTGCTGCGTGCGCGCCAAGCCGACCGGCGCGGCGGCGGCGCCTGGCACGTGACGCTCAATACCGAGATCGGCGACTCCCTGTCGCAGCACGAGGACGAAGTGCTGCGCGTGCACGAGGCACTGGAGGAGCTCGCCGACAGCGACGCACGCGTGGCCCAGGTGGTGCAGATGCGCTATTTCGGCGGGCTGTCGGAAGCCGAGATCGCCGACTGCCTGGGCATCACCGAACGCACGGTACAGCGCGACTGGCAGAAGGCGCGGTTGTTTCTCTCCCTGGTCCTGAAGTGAACGGCGCGGACGTCAGCCCCACCGCCGGACCGCGCGAGGTCGACAAGGCGCGCTGGCCGGTGCTGAGCCCCTACCTCGACGAGCTACTCGACCTGCCGCCTGCCGAGCGCGCAACTCGCCTGGCCGAGCTGCGGGCGCAGGACACGGCGCTGGGCGAAGACCTCGACATGCTGCTCGGCCGGCTCGACGCCCTGGAGAACAGCGCCTTCCTCGACGCCCCCGCGATGCCGCGCCGGCCCACACTGCAGGGTGAGCAGGTTGGCGCCTACACCATCGAGCGCGAGCTCGGTGAAGGCGGCATGGGCAGCGTCTGGCTCGCCCGCCGCACCGACGGGCGCTTCGAGGGTCAGGTGGCGATCAAGTTCCTGCATGCCGGCCTGGTGCCGCGGGCCGATGCCGAGCGCTTCGCCCGCGAAGGCCGCATCCTGGCGCGCCTGGCCCACCCGCACATCGCGCGCCTGATCGACGCCGGCGTGCACGGGGCCGATGCCGGCGGCCGAGCCGGCCTGATCGCGCAGCCCTACCTCGTGCTGGAGTACGTCGACGGCGTGCCGATCGACCACCACTGCGAGCAGCATCAACTCGACCTGAACGCCCGCCTGGCGCTGTTCCTCGACGTGCTCTCCGCCGTCGCCCATGCCCACACCCGACTGATCCTGCACCGCGACATCAAGCCCAGCAACATCCTGGTCACGGCCGCCGGCGAGGTCAAGCTGCTGGACTTCGGCATCGCCAAGCTGCTGCGCGACAGCCATGCAGCCGGCCACACCGCGCCCGGCGACGCACCGACCGAGTTGACGCGCCGCGTCGGCCGCGCCTTCACCCTGCAGTACGCGGCACCCGAGCAGCTTCAGGACGGTGAGGTCACCACGGCCACCGACGTCTACGCACTCGGGGTGCTCCTGTATGTGCTGCTGGGGGGCCGCCACCCGACGGCCACCGCCACCCATGCGGCGGTCGACCAGATGCGGGCCACGCTGGAGCAGCAACCGAGGCGCCTGTCCGACACGGTGCTGCGCCAGGGCGGCCCCGACGCCGCGCGCCGGGCCCGCGCACTCCGTGGCGACCTCGACAACATCGTCGCAAAGGCACTGAAGAAGAGTCCGAACGAACGCTACGCCAACGCCCAGGCCCTGGCCGACGACATCCGGCGCCACCTGGCCCACGAGCCGATCGCCGCGCGGCGCGACAGCGCTGCCTATGTGCTGTCCAAGTTCATGCGGCGCCATTGGGCGGGGGTGGGCGCGAGCGCCCTGGCGGCCCTGGCACTGGCGGCCGGTGCCGGCATCGCCGTGCGCGAAGCCAACGAGTCCCGCCGGCAGCAGGAGCAAGCCGAGGGCCTGATCGAGTTCATGCTGGGCGACCTGCGCAGGAGGCTGCAACCGGTGGGCCGGCTGGATGCACTGGACGCGGTGGGTGAACGCGCACTCGGCTACTACGCCGCACAGGACGCCGACCGGCTGGATGCAGGGTCGCTCGGCCGGCGGGCGCGTGCCCTGCACCTGATCGGCGAGATCGCCGACGACCGCGGCGACCTGGAGGAAGCGACCCGGACCTTCGCCCGCGCCGCCGAAAGCACCGCCGCCCTGGTCGAACGCCACCCGGGCGATGGGCAGCGGTTGTTCGACCATTCGCAAAGCCTGTACTGGGTGGGCTATGTCGCGCGCCGCCGCGGCCAGGCCGAGGAGGCCGAGCGCGCCTTCCGGGGCTACCTGGCCATCGCCGAGCAGTTGGTCCGGCTGGACCCGTCACGCCTCGACTGGCGCATCGAGCGTGCATACGCCAGCCAGAACCTGGGGATACTGCAGCTGGAGCGAGCGCGCCCCGCCGAGGCCCTGAAGGCCTTCATGGAGAGCCGGGACATCTTCTCCGCCGCGCCCCGCGAGCGCAGCGACCTGGTGTTCGATGGGGCCAACACGCTGGGCTGGATCGCCAAGGCCCGGGAGGCCCAGGGCGACCTGCCGGGCGCCCTGGCCGCGCAGGGCGAGAAGCTGGCCTTGCTGCGAGGCCGCCCGGCAGCCGACCTCGACCGCCATGCCCAGCGGTTGATGGCCAACGCCATCTACGAGCAAGGGCGCCTGCAGCTGGCGCTCGGCCGGCTGCAGGCCGCATTGGCCAGCGCCCAGGACGCACTCGCCCGCTTCGAGGCGCTGCTGGTGGTGGACCCGCAGAACATGGACTGGCATGCCCAGGCCAACCTCGCCCGGCTGGCGTTGGCCGAAGTCTGGCTGGGCCAACCCGGCGCCCCGGCGCGCCAGGCTGCTCGGGACGCGATGCGCCAGGCCGAGGAGGTCAGCGCCACGCTCGTCGCTGCGGGCGGCGGGCGCAACGCCTGGCGCCTGCGGCAACAGGGTGCGGCCTTGCGCCTGCGGCTGCTGCTGGGCGACCCGTGGCCGCCCGCGCGCCAGGCCCTCGAGGACTATCTGCTGCAGATCAAGCAGAGCGAGGCCGGCGGCCTCGTGCTCGACGCCGAACTGGCCGGTTTGGCGGCGACGGCCGAGCTGGGGCTGGGTGACCTGCTCGCCCGCACGGGCGAGACCACTGCGGCCCACAGCGCGTGGCAGGCCGCCGTCGAACGCCTGCGCGAACCTGCCGCGGCCGGCCACCCGGCCGCCGGGATCGCGCTGGCCCAGGCGCTGCTTCGCCTGGGCAAGAACACCGAGGCGCGCGCGCTGCTCCAGCGCGTCGCTGCCACGGGGTATCGGCACCCCGATCTTGCCGATCTGCAACAACGGCTGGCGAGCGGCGCGGGCGCCACCAGCCTCCACGATCAGTGAGGACACTTCCATGCCCACCGTTTCCGTCAGCGTCAGCACCCTCGGCGTCATCGCCTGCAGCCCCGACCCGGTCCCGGTCAGCGGGGCCGACGCCACCATCACCTTCAACCTGGTCACCACCGGCTACACCTTCCCTGCCAACGCGGCGATCGTCGTGCCGACCCCAGCCAACCAGTTCCCCGACCCATCGCAGACGGTCTCGCCGAACCAGGCCACGCTGTTCGACGTGAACAGCGACAGCAACAGCTACAAGTACGTGGTGCGTGTGATCCGGTCGAGCGACAACCAGCCGCTCGATCTGGACCCGACGATCGAGAACGGCAAGTAGCCCATGACCCCTGAAGCCCGCCACGACATCACCGTGGTCGAGGAGCCGCACGATGGCCCCGACGCCCAGGCCTTGCAGGAGGCCTTGTCGGCCCAGCTGAAGGCGGCCTACGGCAGCGACGGCAAGGCGGGCTTCGCCGGTTTCACGGCCGGCTCGGACGGCTCACTCTTCGCCGTCGCACGAGACGCTGCCGGCCTGGCCGTGGGCTGCGGCGCCCTGCTGCCGCTGGCCGGCGAGCCAGGCTGCGGCGAGGTCAAGCGCATGTACGCTGCCCGGCCGGGCCAAGGCATCGGTGGCCGCGTGCTGGCCTTCCTGGAGCAGCAGGCCCGGGCTGCCGGCTACCGCCGGCTGGTTCTCTGCACCCGGCACGCCAACACCGGCGCCCTCGCCTTCTACCGCTCGCAAGGCTTCACCGACACGCCCAGCTACGGCCCCTATGCTGCACGGCCCGAGTGCGCGTGCCTGGCCAAGCTGCTCGGCTGATCAACCGCACTGCCCCACGTAGCCGCAGGCGGTGCAGAAGTCGCAGCCGTCCTTGTGGATGAGCGTGGCGTTGCCGCACTCCGGGCACGGCCGGCCGGCCAGCACCGGGGCCGCCGTCATCGCGCCGGCGAGCCTGGGCTCCGGCGACTCCAGGATGCCCATGGCGTGGAGCGGGAAGCCTTCCTCGTCCAGCACGCCCAGCATGGCGTAGCGGTGGATCACCAGCCGGGCCACGTAGGCCACCGTGCTGGGCCAGACCTGCTGGCGGCGCTGGCCTGGCAGCGGCGCCATGAAGTGGCCCAGCGGCTCGCCCACGTTGAGCAGCTTGCGCAGCTTCATGCCGATCCACGCCGGGTCGATGACGCGCATGTCCAGCGACAACAGCCGAGCGAGCCCGTCGAAGGCGCGCGGGTAGTTGCCCGAGAAGCCCAGCGCGCAGGGCCGCGTCACGAAACCGGTCGCCGAGTCGGGTGACGCCAGTGCCACCTCCTTGAGCGTCAGCGTGAAGGCCTCGCCGGTGGCCGGGTTGTCCACGTCCACCGCCCAGGCCAGCGTGCCGTCGGTGGTGGTGCGCGGCTCGTCGCGGCTGAACATCGCGTCGAGCACCGGCGTGGGGCCGCCTTCCTGCAGCGCGCCGAGCTGCTCGCAGCGCCAGCGGATCACGCTGGCCGTGGCGGCCACCACCCCGGGGAAAAGCCGCTTCTCGCCGGCCGGCGGGAAGGGCATCTCGAACGAGCGCTCTTCGGCCACGGTGGCCAGCGCGTCGAGCTTGAGCTTGAGCCACGAAGGGTCGTTGGCCCGCATGTCCATCGACAGCGTCTTGGCCAGCGCGCCCAGGCCGCGCGGTTGCTCCGCACCGTTGACCCAGACCTCGAACGGCAGCGTGGTGCCGAACAGGCCGGTGCCCGGCCCGGCCTCGGCGGGCAGCTCCCCGACAAAGAGCGAGAAGTCGCCGTGCGGGTGCTGGATCAGGTAGCTCCAGGCCGGGTTGCCGGCCTTCAGCTCGGGCCGGCCGGGCCATCGCAGGCTGGTCAGCACCGGCGCCGGCAGCTTGTCCAGCTGCAGGCGCTGGTTGGCGTTGTCGGTGGTCATCGGCGCCGGTGACACGGCCACGGGCGCGTCGACGCTGAGCACCGAGCCCAGCACCGAGTTGGGCCGGTAGGTCGCCAGGCCCTTCAGGCCCGAGCGCCAGGCGGTGAGGTACAGGCCCTGGAAGTCTTCGTAGGGGTAGTCTGCCGGCACGTTCACCGTCTTGCTGATCGAGGTGTCGATGCAGGGCGCGACCGCCGCCACCATCAGCGCGTGGGCCTCGGCGCTCATCTCCAGCGCGGTGACGAAGGCGTCGGTCAGCGGCGCGTCGGCGCCCTTCAGGTGGCGGTACAGGCGCCAGGCGTGGTCCTCGACCGAGTATTCCTTGAAGCTGTTGTCCGGCATGCGCTTCTTGCGCGTGTAGGCCCACGAGAACGGCGGCTCGATGCCATTGCTGGCGTTGTCGGCGAAGGCCAGGCTGATGGTGCCCGTGGGCGCGATCGACAGGAGGTGCGAGTTGCGAACGCCGTGCTGCCGGACGCGCTCCTTCACCGCCACGGGCAGGCGCGACGCGAAGCTGCCGCCCGAGAGATAGAGGTCGGCATTGAACAGCGGGAAGGCACCACGCTCGGCCGCCAGCTCGACGCTGGCCAGGTAGGCCGCGTCGCGCATCGCCTCGCTGATGCGGCGCGCCATCTCGCGCGCCTCGGGGGTGTCGTAGCGCAAGCCCAGCATGATCAGCGCATCGCCCAGCCCGGTGAAGCCCAGGCCCACGCGTCGCTTGTTGCGCGCCTCCTCCGCCTGCTGCGCCAGCGGCCAGACGGTGACGTCAAGCACGTTGTCGAGCATGCGCACCGCCACCTTCACCACCTCGGCGAAGCCCGCGTCGTCGAAGCCCGCACCGGGCTCGAACGGCGTGGTCACGAAGTGGGTCAGGTCGATCGAGCCGAGGCAGCAGCAGCCATAGGACGGCAACGGCTGTTCGCCGCAGGGGTTGGTCGCCGCGATGCTCTCGCAGTAGCCGAGGTTGTTGTCGTTGTTGATGCGGTCGAGGAAGAGCACACCCGGCTCGGCGTGGTCGTAGGTGGAGCGCATGATGGCGTCCCACAGGCGGGTGGCCGGCACGCGGCGGTAGACCCACAGGCCGTCGCCGCGGCGGTGGGCGCCGGCCGCCTTCTGCGCCGGGCCGGGCTCGGCCTTGTGCACCAGCTCGACATCGCCGCCGTCGAGCACGGCCTGCATGAAGGCGTCGGTCACGCCGACCGAGATGTTGAAGTTGCGCAGGTCACCTTCGTCCTTGGCGCGGATGAACTCCTCGACGTCGGGGTGGTCGCAGCGCAGCACCGCCATCTGGGCACCGCGCCGCGAGCCGGCCGACTCGACCGTCTCGCAGGAGCGGTCGAACACCCGCATGTAGCTGACCGGGCCGGAGGCGCTGGAGCGGGTCGAGCCCACCCAGGCGCCTTGCGGCCGGATGCGTGAGAAGTCGTAGCCCACGCCGCCGCCGCGGCGCATGGTCTCGGCGGCCTCGGTGAGCGCGGTGTAGATGCCGGGGAAGCCCTCCTCGGGCTGGGCGATCGAATCACCCACCGGCTGCACGAAGCAGTTGATGAGTGTGGCGCTGAGCGCCGTGCCCGCCGCCGAGTTGATGCGGCCGGCCGGTACGAAGCCACGCCGTTGCGCATCGAGGAATCGCTGCTCCCACTCGGCCCGCACGGCCGGCGCCTCGACCGCCGCCAACGCGCGCGCCACGCGGCGCCGCACCTCGTCGAGCGTGGTTTCGCCATCCTTGGCGTACTTCTCGGCCAGCACCTCGGCGCTGATGGCTTGGGGCGGCAGCGCGGGGCGGCGGGAGGTGGTCGGCGGGCGGCTGGTGGGGCGGGTGCTGCTCATGGTGAATCGAGAAAGGCAAGCCGTGCCCGGCGGCAGCCGGGCAGGCGGCATCGAAAGACTGTGAATTTGAACAGTGGGATCATGCACCCAAACCGCCCGCACGTCACCGCGGATTCGCAGCCGCCGGCAGGGTCATCTGCGCGGGGTCAAGCGGCGGCACAATCGCGGCTGCTTTTTCACGACAGGGCCACCCGTGCCCGTTGCCGCGCGCCATGACCGCCACCGACCCCACCCCCACCCCGGACCCGCAGGATGCGCCGGTGATGAACGCGCCCGTCGCGGCCGACGACACCGCGGCTGCTGCAGCCCAGGACGTCGCCGCCGCTGCCGAGACATCGCCCGTTCCGGCACCCGCAGGGGCCGCCAAGGTGGAGCTCTCGCCCGCCGCCTGCGCCGAGCGCCTGCGCGCACTCTTCCCGGCCCTCTTCGCCGGCCCGGCCAAGCCGATCAAGCTGCGCATCCAGGCCGACATCCAGGCCCGTGCCGCCGGCGAGTTCACCAAGGCCGCGCTGTCCGGCTTCCTGCGTCGCCATACCGGCAGCACCGGCTACCTGATCGCGCTGACCAAGGCCCCGCAGCGGCTCGACCTCGACGGGCAACCGGCCGGCGAGATCAGCGCAGAGCACCGCCAGGCCGCAGCCGATGAGCTGGCCCGGCGCCGTCAGTTGCACGACCAGCGGCGACAGGCCGAAGACCAGCAGCGACAGGCCGAGGAAGGCCAGCGGCGCGAGCGCGCGCTGCTGCTGCGCGCCTTCCGCAGCACCACGCTGACCAAGGACAACTTCTGCGCGCTCAAGGGCATGACGCCCGAGGCGCTGGACGCCCTGCTGGCCCAGGCCGAGCAGGAGGCACAGCAGGCGCCTCCCCAGCGCCAGTGGCCAGACGACCGGCCTCGTCACGCCCCGGGCGGCCCGAGGCGCGACGGCGGCAGCCCGGAGCGCGGGGGCCGCGATCGCCGCGACCC